>NZ_JARAXP010000015.1:31031-173436 GCF_033793965.1 Streptomyces sp. ME02-8801-2C
CACGCCGGTGTGATGTCCGCCAGATGAGACGTGACGCGCGTTACTTACCGGTCACACAGCACCCTCACGACCGCTAGGGTCCGCCGAAGAGGCCCACTACGCGAGGCACACGTAAACAGCGCGTCAGGGGAGTCGCACAGTGGCACGGAAGCTTGCCGTCATCGGAGCCGGCCTGATGGGTTCCGGCATCGCCCAGGTGTCCGCACAGGCGGGCTGGGACGTCGTACTGCGCGATGTCACCGACGAAGCGCTCACTCGTGGCACCGACGGCATCAAGTCCTCGTACGACAGGTTCGTGGGCAAGGGCAAACTGGCCGCGGCCGACGCCGAGGCCGCCCTCGCCCGTATCACCGCGACGACCGACCTCGACGCGGTCGGGGACGCGGACGTCGTCGTCGAGGCCGTCTTCGAGAAGCTGGAGGTCAAGCACGAGATCTTCCGCGCTCTCGACAAGATCGCGCGCGAGGACGCCGTGCTCGCCTCCAACACCTCCGCCATCCCGATCACCAAGATCGCCGCGGTGACCGACCGCCCGGACCGGGTCGTCGGTGTGCACTTCTTCTCGCCGGTGCCGATGATGCAGCTCTGCGAGCTGGTCCGCGGCTACAAGACGAGCGACGAAACCCTCGCCGCCGCACGGGAGTTCGCCGAGTCCGTCGGCAAGACCTGCATCGTCGTCAACCGGGATGTCGCCGGCTTCGTGACGACCCGGCTGATCTCGGCGCTCGTCGTCGAGGCGGCCAAGCTGTACGAGTCCGGTGTCGCCACCGCGGAGGACATCGACCTCGCCTGCAAGCTCGGCTTCGGGCACGCCATGGGCCCGCTGGCCACCGCCGACCTCACCGGGGTCGACATCCTGCTGCACGCGACCAGCAACATCTACACCGAGTCCCAGGACGAGAAGTTCGCTCCTCCGGAGCTGATGCGCCGGATGGTTGACGCCGGTGACATCGGCCGTAAGAGCGGGCAGGGCTTCTACAAGCACTGAGACAAACATTCGGACAAGAACTGATACGCGCAGAGCAGTACCGCTCGTAGTCAACAGGCACGGAAACCGCACGAACCCCTGGGGTATCACCCCGTGGGGTGAATTGAGTATCGGTTCGCTCACAGACGGCAACCTGACCGCCTCTCAGGCAGTCAGAGGATGCATCACCTACCGACGCGGAGCACGACACGCACTCACGGGAGCGCATATGTACATCAGGGGCGACCACGCCGAGCTGGTCGTCGGGGGCCGCCTCGACGTCCGCAGCGCGGCGGACGCCCGTACGGTCCTGCACACGGCCGTCGACACAGGCGTCGGCGATCTCGTGCTGGATCTGTCCGAGCTGGAGTCATGGGACGCCACCGGCCTCGGGGTGATCATGGGGGCCCACCGGCGGTGCGGGCGATGCGGCAGACGGCTTGTGCTGCGGGACGTACCGCCGCAGATGCAACGCCTGCTGGTGGCCACCAAATTGCACCGTATTCTGGCGATCGAGGGCGGTATCGGGGTGGAATCACTGCCCAGAGTGTGAACCTGAGTCCGAAAACGCGCTTCACGCACAATCCTCACGAGACTGTGACGTCTCGGACGGCGCGGTACCCCGGCCTGTCATAGATACTGTGCGAAGGTTTAGGGTTCGGTCGCCCGCTGCCATGACATCCCACAAGCGGGCCCGGACCAGAAGCGACAGCGCAGTGTGCAGCAAGGCCGGGAGGGGCCTGGGTCCCGTCGACCCGCACACGACGCTTTTGGGGGGCTTGAACCTTATGGACCCGAACAACCAGGGCTCCGAGGAGTACGGCCATGACGCCGACGGCAACACGCCGCGTCAGCGCCCGCCTCGGGACGCCCTCACGTCCGACTTCGGCCAGCACACGCCCGCGCTCGCCCGCACGGCGCAGCTCGTCTCGGGCGACTACCTGCTCACCGTCAACCCGGTCGACGGCAGCGAGATAGAGGTCTGCCCGCCCGCCGAACGGCCCGGCCGGCCCGTCAAGCTCACGGCGGCCGAGCGCGCCGAGATCACCCGCGCCGCCAGGCCACCCGTACCGCCCGGCCCCGCGCGGCCCGAACTGCCGCTCGTCGAGCGCGACGGCGAGCGCGAACGGCTGGTGCGGCTGCTGGCGCGCGGCCGTTCCGTACGCCTCACCGGCCCGGCCGGATCCGGCCGCACCACGCTCCTCGACGCCGTCGCCGCGGACTGCGCGGACCTCGCGCCCGACGGCGTGGTCCGCCTCACCGGCTTCCACCGCACGCAGACCGACCTCCTCTACGACCTCTTCTACGCCGTCCACAGCGCACCTCTGTACCGACCGGAACCGGACGAACTGCGGGCGCTCGTCCGCGAGGTCGGCGCTGTCGTCGTCCTGGACGACGTGGAGTTCGGCGGCGCCGCGCTCGACGAACTCCTCGACGCGACGCCCGAGTGCGCCTTCCTGATCAGCGCCACCCCCGACGTACCGGCCCCGTCCGCCGACTCGCTGCTCGAGGAACTCTTCCTCGACGGCCTCGACCGGGCCGGCGGCCTGGAGCTCCTCGAGCGCGCGGTCGGCCGCGTCCTGACCGAGGACGAGGCCAACTGGGCCGGCGACCTCTGGTTCGAGTCCGAGGGCCTGCCCCTGCGGTTCGTGCAGGCCGGCGCCCTGCTCAGGCAGCGCGACAAACTGCGCGCCCGCGCCGACGCCTTCGACGACTTCGGCGTCTTCGAGGACATCCCGGCCGACGCCCCGCTCGACGCGCCCATCGAGGCCGGCATCGAGGACGACGTACCGCTGCCCTCGCTCGCCGAAGGTGCCGCGCCCGCGCCACTGCTCGCGTCCCGGCTCAGCGCGTCCGCCCGGGACACCCTGCGGTTCGCCGTCGCGCTCGGCGGTGAGGTGCCCCACCAGGCCCATCTGCCCGCACTGGTCGGCGACACCCACGCGGACGCCGCCCTCGGCGAGCTGCTCGGCTGCGCGCTGGTCTCCCCGGTCGGCTCCCACTACCGGCTCGCGGCCGGGGTGCAGACCCAGCTGGAGGCCGCCGGGTACGGCGACGGCGCCTTCGACCGGGCGTCCACCGCCGCCCAGCACTACGCCTGGTGGGCCGGACACCCGTCCGTGACCCCCGAGCGGGTCTGCGCCGAGGCCGACGCCCTGCTCGCCGCCCTCGCCGTCCTGGTCCCCGAAACCACCGCGCCGGCGGAGGACGAGGAGAGCACGGCCGTACGGCTGGCCCGCACGGCGGCGCCCGCCTTCGCGTCCGGCCTGTACTGGAGCGCCTGGGAACAGGTCCTGCTCTACGGTGCCGAGGCCGCCCAGCTGTCCGGAGAGGTCTCGGAACAGGCCTATTTCCACCATGAGTTGGGCATCCTCGCCCTCTGCGGCGAACAGCTCGACCTGGCCCGTACGGAACTGGAGGCCGCCCTCGGTCTGCGCGGTGCCGTCGCCGACAAGCGCGGCACGGTCGCGGGCCGGCGCGCCCTCACCCTGGTCGCCGACCGGGCGGGCGACACCCCCGGTCTCGGCTCCGGCCCGGTCTCCACGGCGGGCGAGGAGGTGCCGGACGCACGGTACGAGGAGTCCGCGTCACCGGCCGGCGGTGTCCCGGCGGTCTTCGGCGCGGCGGGCTACTCGCCGCTGCAGGCGTCGTCCGCCGGTTCCGCTTCGGCTTCCGGTTCCGGGGCCGGTGACTTCGCGCCGACCGTGATCACGTCCCGGACCGGGGGCGGCGGGGCGCACAAGGTCTCGGGCATCCAGCGGCTCGTGGGCGGCGCCCGGCGCAACCTCGTGGCGGTGGGCGCGGGCGCCCTGCTCGCGGCCGTACTCGGCACGGTGGTGACCCTGGGGGCGACCTCGAACCCGGGGGACGTGCCGTCCGACCAGGTCGGCGTCAACCCGTCCGCCAGTCCGGGCAACGACGACGACAGCCTGGGCGCCGACAAGGCCGACAACGGCGGCGGCACCGGCGGCAGCGACAGCAACGGCGACACGGGCACGGCCACGAGCCGCCCGACCGACCCGGGCCCCGACGGCACCATGGGCACCTCGGACGACCCGACTCCGCCTCCGGCGGCCGGTGGCGAGAAGCCTTCGGACGAGCCCACGGGGACGCGGACGCCGGGTGGCGGCAGCAGTACGGGGACGGGCGGGAGCAGCGGCAGTACGTCGCCGAAGCCCACTCCGACTCCGTCGGGTGGGTCCCCCTCGGAGACTGCCGGCGGTTCCCCCACACCCACCCCATCCGGGGGCTCGGCGACGCCGACGCCGACGCCGACACCGACGCCAACTGGGCCGACCGACGAGCCGCCTCCGACGCCGACCACTCCGGACACCACCGTCACGGCCAGCGGCCCGGCCTCCAGCCCGGCCCAGACCGAGACGGCCAGTGAGCCGGCGAGCGAGCCCGCGAGTGCCCCGGTCGACACCGACGCGCCGACGCCGGTGATCTGACAGCACGACGAAGGGGGCGGGCCCGTGACAACGGACCCGCCCTTTCTCGTACGACCGAACTACTCGCCCCGAACCGGCGTCAGAACAGCCGGAGTTTGTCGTCCTCGATGCCGCGCAGCGCGTTGTAGTCGAGGACCGCGCAGCCGATGCCCCGGTCCGTGGCGAGGACGCGGGCCTGGGGCTTGATCTCCTGGGCGGCGAAGATGCCGCGCACCGGAGCGAGGTGCGGGTCGCGGTTCAACAGTTCCAGATAGCGCGTGAGTTGTTCCACGCCGTCGATCTCGCCGCGCCGCTTGATCTCCACCGCGACCGTCGCGCCGTCGGCGTCCCGGCACAGGATGTCGACCGGGCCGATGGCCGTCATGTACTCGCGGCGGATGAGGGTGTAGCCGTCGCCGAGGGTCTCGATGCGGTCGGCGAGGAGTTCCTGGAGGTGCGCTTCCACGCCGTCCTTGATCAGGCCCGGATCGACGCCCAGTTCGTGCGAGGAGTCGTGAAGAATCTCCTCCATCGTGATGATGAGCTTCTCGCCCGCCTTGTTGATGACGGTCCAGATCCCCTCGTCGTCACCGGCCCCCTCTTTCAACGTGCAGGGCGGAGACATCCAGTTGAGAGGCTTGTAGGCGCGGTCGTCCGCGTGGATCGAGACGCTGCCGTCAGCCTTGACCAGGATGAGACGGGGGGCCGACGGGAGATGAGCGGTGAGCCGGCCCGCGTAGTCCACGGAACAGCGCGCAATGACGAGACGCATGGTCGGCAACGCTACTCGACGCGCGGTGGTCCACGCGATTCGCCCACCTCACAGTGGTGACACGTCCTTGGTGGGCCGAAGGAACATGCCAGTGGCAACTGTTCGTTGTTGGCTGATTGTGTGCCTACGAGCACGGTTCTGACCGGTCCTGTATCCGCGTTTTCCTGGTGCCGTCACGGTCCGTTGCTTACGGTAGTAACCGGGAGGTCGCGATGCGTGTACGGAGCGTGCTCGGTGTCGTGGGCTCCCTTTCCCTGTCAGGCAACCCCTGTCACCCGGGGGTGCGAGAGGAGAACTCATGTCGCTCGACGTCTCACCGGCCCTACTCGAACAGGCCGAGCGAGGCGAGGTCGACGAAGCTGAATTCGTCGACTGCGTCCGGACCTCCCTGCCCTACGCATGGGAGATGATCAGCTCTCTGGTGGCCCAGCTGAAGGTGGACGGCGGAGACTTCGCCGACAACCAGACGCCGCCGCCGGACGAGCAGGCACGTGGCCAGTTGCTGCGTGCGCTGGCGAGTGACGCGATACGCGGCGCGCTGCAGCGGCACTTCGGTGTGCGGCTGGCCTTCCAGAACTGCCACCGGGTGGCGGTGTTCCCGCTGGACTCCTCTGTGGACGTCAAGCTGGCCCGCTTCACCTCGGTACGCAGTCAGTTGCTGAACCAGTCACCGGAATTCAGGGACTGCTGACGCGAGGGGCAACGGCTTGCCGCTCCGTACGCGGGAGGTGTTTCTGTACGGGGCGGCAAGCTCCCGGCGGCAGGCGGGTGTTCAGTGGTTCAGCGCAGCTGCGTGAGCACCTCGGTGCCCAGCCGCCGTACGTTCTCCTCCGTGGCCGCCAGGTCGCCGGAGCCCTCGACGAGCAGGGCGAAGCGCGAGATGCCCGTCCGTTCCGAGGTCGCCGCGAGACGGTCGGCGCACAGCCGGGGCGTGCCCACCGGGTGCAGTCCGCAGAGGAGTTCGGTGTAGGCCACCGGGTCCCGCATCGACCGCTGACGGCCGTCCACCGTGACATGCGCCTCCAGTCCCTGTCGCAGCCAGCCCGGCATCGCCTTCGTCAGCGTCTCCACCGCGTCCGTACGCCGGTCCGCGATCTGGCAGACGCCGGCCGACACATGTGCGGCGCCCCGGATCTCGTCCCCGGAGCGGCCCGCCGCGCGCGCGAACTGCCGCCACAGGGCGACCATCTCGGCCTTCTCCTCGTCCCCGACGTGCATCCCGAGGAGCATCGGCAGCCCGCGCTCGGCGGCCAGCCGTACGCTCGAGGGGGAGGTGCACGCGACGACGACCTCCGGTCCCGAGGTGTCCGTCAGCGACTCCGACGGGCTGGGTACGACGGGCACTTCACGGAACCGGAACCGCTCGCCGTCTGCCGACACGGACGGTTCGCGCAGCCAGCGCAGCAGCAGATCGAGTGATTCCGGGAACGCCTTCTCGTACGCATCGAGGCCCGTCCCGAACACCTCCAGGTCGACCCACGGCCCGCCGCGCCCCACGCCCAGCGTGAACCGCCCGCCGGACGTCAGATGCAGCAGCGCGGCCTGTTCGCCGAGCGCCACGGGGTGGGTGGTGGGCAGCACGCTCACCGACGTACCGACCCGGATGCGCCGGGTGCGGCCCAGCAGCAGCGCGGCCAGGGTCGTCGCGGACGGACAGGCGCCGTACGGGACGAAGTGGTGCTCCGCCAGCCAGACCGTGTCGAGCCCCGCCTCGTCGGCGACCTCGGCGGACCTGACCGCTCGGTGCAGCGCCTCCCCCTGGCCCTGGCCCGGGAACTGGGCCGCCAGCACAAAACTTCCTACGCGCATCGCTCTTTCCTGCTTCCTAGGCCCCGACAAGGAGCTCCCCGCACGGCATAACCGCTCGACACGTGCCGAAGTCACGGCTTGGCGGAGAGATTGGCGGATTGTCTGCAGAATCAATCGGGCAGCCGGGCGGGGAGCCTCGTTTGAGAGAAGTGGTGGGGGTGCGTGCGGAGATGGTGATTTACCTCTACCCCGGATGGCGCCGCGTAGGCTGGAGTGGCCCCATGCCCCCTGAACCGCTCCGTGAGGTGTTCTGTGTCCCCGCGTCGTAACCGCCCCCAAGACCCCGGCGGCTCGTCCGGCCGGAGCGCCGACGGGGACGACTCCGGCCGTTACGGCGGCTTCCAGTCCTCCGAGAGCTGGCAGGGCGAGAACTGGAACGTCCGGCATGTCGCGGGGGCCAGCGCCCAGGGCAAGACGTACCGCTGCCCGGGCTGCGACCAGCTGATCCCCTCCGGCGTCCCGCACGTCGTCGCGTGGGCCGAGCACGCGGGTGTGGACGACCGTCGGCACTGGCACAAGGCCTGCTGGAACGCGAAGGACCGCCGCACCACGCGGGTGCAGCGGTCCCGTAACTCCCCGAAATTCTGACCGGGTCCGACAGGGTCCGACCGGGTCCGGCCGGGTCCGGCCGGGTGGGTGAACTCGCCCCGCAGCCGCGGGAGTTCACGCCTCCGGGTGAATCACACGTCCCGGCGGTCGAGCAGGACGAAGGCGCCGGCGATCGCAGCGGCGGTCAACCCGGCGAGCAGACCGAGCTGTGCGCCGCCGCCGCTGCCGTCGGCCTCGTCGATCCCGAAGATCTTGGCGAGGGAATTGGGGGCGTTGTACTCCAGCATCTTCTCGCCGATCGTCTGCATGCTCTCGGACAGCAGCAGGAACGCGGGCAGGATCGCCGGTACCAGGACGAGCCCCAGCATCGCGGTGATCGCGCCCGCCGAGTGACGCAGCATCGAGCCCACCGCGAGGGCGAGCACACCGAGCAGTGAGACGTACAGCGCGCCCATGACGACCGTGCCGCCCCACGCCTTGCCCTCGATGCCGGTGTGCATCGACTCGGTCACCAGACCGACGAAACCGATCGCGAACGCGGAAACGACGAACGCGACCGCGAAGAAGATGATCAGTTTGGCGGCGAGCACCCGGTGGCGCTGCGGCGAGGCGGTGAACGTCGTACGGATCATGCCCGTGCCGTACTCCGACGAGATGACCAGCACGCCCAGCGTGATCAGACAGATCTGCCCGAGGACCAGCCCGAAGAACGCGGGGATGGTGTAGGGCACGTCCCCGAAGTCCTCGCCGGTCGTCTGCGCCGCGACCAGCAGGCCGATGCCGATGACGAGGACCAGGAAGACCCCGAGCGTCCAGATCGTGGAGCGCACCGACTTGATCTTCGTCCACTCGGAGGCGAGGGCATGACCGAGGTGCGTGCGCGTGATGGGAATGGGCGAGGTGTAGGGGGCGTACGAAGTGCCGGGCGCCGCCTGCCGATTGGGCGCGGGCTGCGGCACCGGCTGCTGAGTCGGGGACTGGTAGGGCGTGCTCATCGGGCGTCCTCGGGCTTGGTCAGGGCGGGGGCTGCGGCGGCGGAGGGCGCCTGCTGAGGTGCGGCGGCGGGCTGCGCGTACGGGTTCGGGTGGCCGTCGGCGGGAGCGCCGGGGCCGCCAGGCGCGCCGTACGGGCCGGCGGGCTGTCCGGGCTGCCCGGGTGTCGCGAACGGCGACGGGCCGCCCTGCTGGGGCGGCGGAGGGGCGTACCAGCCCGGCTGGCCCTGCCCCGGCACCGGCATCTGCACCGGCGGCTGCGCGCCCGGCGGCAGCGGCTGCTGGAGACCGGCCTTCTGGTCGACGGTCGAGCGGTAGTCGACGGCGCCCTGCGTCATCCGCATGTACGCCTCCTCCAGCGACGCCTGGTGCGGCGACAGCTCCCACAGGCGTACGTCGGACGCGTGTGCGAGATCGCTGATCCGGGGCAGCTCCAGCCCGGTGACCCGCAGCGCGCCGTCCGGTTCGGGCAGCACCTGGCCGCCCGCCTCGGTCAGCGCGGCGGTCAGCTTCTCGCGCTGCTGCGGCTCGGTCTCCGGTGTGCGCACCCGCGCGAAGTCGGCCGAGTTGGTGGAGATGAAGTCCTTCACGCTCATGTCGGACAGCAGTTGTCCGCGCCCGATCACGATCAGGTGGTCGGCGGTCAGCGCCATCTCGCTCATCAGGTGGGAGGAGACGAACACCGTCCGCCCCTCCGCCGCGAGCGCCTTCATCAGGTTGCGCACCCAGAGGATGCCCTCGGGGTCGAGGCCGTTGACCGGCTCGTCGAAGAGCAGCACCTGGGGGTCGCCGAGCAGCGCGGCGGCGATGCCGAGCCGCTGGCCCATACCGAGCGAGAACCCCTTGGAGCGCTTGCGCGCCACGTCCTGGAGTCCGACGACGCCGAGCACCTCGTCCACCCGCCGCGCCGGGATGCCCGACAGCTGGGCCAGGCACAGCAGATGGCTGCGGGCTGACCGGCCGCCGTGTACGGCCTTGGCGTCGAGCAGTGCGCCCACCTGGCGGGGGGCGTTGGGCAGCTTGCGGTAGGGGAAGCCGCCGATCGTCACCCGGCCCGAGGTGGGCTGGTCCAGGCCGAGGATCATCCTCATCGTCGTCGACTTGCCCGACCCGTTGGGGCCCAGGAAGCCGGTGACGGCCCCCGGCCGCACCTGGAAGGAAAGGTCGTACACGGCCGTCTTGTCGCCATAGCGCTTCGTCAGGCCGACTGCCTCGATCATGCTCCGCACCCACCGAAAAATTCAGACAGCAGGGCACACGCCCCCGTAAGGGTTAGGAGCTTATCCGGACGCTGACGGTTCCCCCCAAAGAGCGGTAAAAATGTCGGGGCCATGACCGGGGCGTGGGGAGGCGTGGGTGGGGTGGGTGCGGCGGGTGCGGTGGGGGACACGACGGGCTGGGCTCAGGCGTCCCGCTTCTTGAGCAGCACATACCCGCCGAGCAGGGCCACCGCGACCCACGCCACCATGATCGCGAGCCCGCCCCAGGGGCCGTACGGGGTGTCGTTGTCGACCGGGGTGACCACCTGCATGATCTTGCTGCCGGCCTGGTCGGGCAGATAACGGGCGACCTTCTTCGTCGCCGAGACGGCGCCCAGAATGTTCGAGATCAGGAAGAAGAACGGCATCAGGATGCCGAGCGACAGCATCGGACTGCGCAGCATCGCGGCCACACCCATGGAGAACAGCGCGATGAGCGTCATGTAGAGCGCCCCGCCGATCACCGCGCGCAGGACGCCCGGATCGCCGATGGACGTCGAGTGACCGCCCAGCATCGCCTGCCCGAGGAAGAACGCGGTGAAGCTGGTGACCACCCCGACCGCGAAGGCCAGCCCGGCGGCCACCGCGAGCTTGCCGGCGAGGAACGTGCCGCGCTGCGGTACGGCGGCCAGCGAGGTGCGGATCATGCCGGTGCTGTACTCGTTCGACACGACGAGCACCCCGAACACGATCATCGCGAGCTGACCGAGACTCATCCCCGCGAAGCTCGTGTACGTCGGGTCGAAGGAGAGCCGGTCCTTCTCGCTCAGGTCGCCCCACTGGTTCTTGAACAGCAGCGAGATCAGCGCGCCTAGCGCGATCGTCACCACGGCCGCGAGACCGAGCGTCCACACGGTGGACGCCACCGACCGGATCTTGGTCCACTCGGACCGGATGACCTGGGCGGCCGTCATGACCAGCCCTCCTTCCAGCCGTCGCCCCACACCGCCGCAGGAGGCCCCGGCGGGGCAGTGGCCGGGAACCCGGAGGGGATCGCGGTGTCGCTGTGCGCGTGGTACTCGACCGACTCGGCGGTCAACTGCATGAACGCCTCCTCCAAGGAGGCCTGCTGGGGGCTCAGCTCGTGCAGGACCAGGTTGTGCTGCGCGGCCAGTTCACCGATCAGCTCGGCCTTCCCGCCGTCCACTTCGAGCGTCTCGCCACCGGCCTCCACGACGGTGATCCCGGCGGCGTGCAGGACGTCGAGCAGCCGTTCGCGCTGAGGGGAGCGGATACGGACGTACGAACGCGAGTTCCGCTCGATGAAGTCCGCCATGGACATGTCGGCGAGCAGCCGCCCCTGCCCGATGACGACGAGGTGGTCGGCGGTCAGCGCCATCTCGCTCATGAGGTGCGAGGAGACGAAGACCGTCCGGCCCTGGCCGGCCAGCGATTTCATCAGGTTGCGGATCCAGTGGATGCCCTCGGGGTCGAGGCCGTTGACCGGCTCGTCGAACATCAGGATCCGCGGATCCCCGAGCAGCGCGCCCGCGATACCGAGCCGCTGTCCCATACCGAGCGAGAACCCCTTCGCCTTCTTCCGGGCGACCGCGGTGAGCCCGACGGTGTCGAGGACCTCGTGCACGCGCGCGCGATGGATGCCGTTGCTCTGGGCGAGACAGAGGAGGTGGTTGAAGGCGCTGCGGCCGCCGTGCATGGCCTTGGCGTCGAGCAGGGCGCCGATGTACTTGAGGGGGTCCTTGAGCCGGTCGTAGTGCTGACCGTCGATCCGGACGTCACCGGCGGTGGGGCGGTCGAGGCCGAGCATCATGCGCATCGTGGTGGACTTGCCGGCGCCGTTCGGGCCGAGGAAGCCGGTGACGATGCCGGGTCTGACGGTGAAGGTCAGGTGGTTGACCGCCATTTTGTCGCCGTAGCGCTTGGTCAGCCCCTCTAGCTCGATCATGCGGCCACGCTAGTTCGGGGGGTGGGGGGCTGCCAGTTGGCTTCGCCGGGCGGGAGGCCAAGTGTGCGGCAACTTTTGGTGAACGCGGGTTCGTTCTTTTGGGGTGTGGCCGTTGTGGGTCGGCCGCCCGCCGGTGGGGGCTGGTCGCGCAGTGCCCCGCGCCCCCAAAGGCGGATGCCCGCACCCCTTTTCTGAGAGGTGCGGGCATCCGTGGTGCTGTTTAGCGGGACTGCTGGGCCGGGACTCCGCGGGTGATCGGCTCGTCGTCCGTGACGGGGGCGCCGGCGGCGGCGACCGCGGCTCCTGTCAGGGTGGCGAGCATCTCGCGGACGTTCGTCAGCTGGGCGTTGATCGAGTCGCGGCGGTTGGTGAGAGCCGCCAGCTCGCGCTCCGATTCCGAACGGATCCGGTCGGCCTTGGCGTTCGCGTCGGCCACGATGTCCTCGGCCTGGCGCTGGGCCGTCTCGACGGTCTGACGGGCGCGGCGCTCGGCGTCCGTGCGCAGCTTCTCGGCCTCCAGGCGGAGCTGCTCCGCGCGGTGCTCGATCTCCGCGAGGCGCTTCTCGGCCTTGGCCTGACGGGACGCGAGGTCGCGCTCCGACTGCTCGCGGCGCTTGGCGAGGTTCGTCTCGAAGTCCGCGGCGGCCTGGGCGGCCTTGGCGCGGGTCTCCTCGAAGAGGGCGTCCGCCTCCTCACGCTTGGACTGCGCGTCCTTCTGCGCCTCCTGGCGCAGCTGGGAGGCGTCGCTCTTGGCCTTCTCGACGATCCGGACGCCCTCGTCCTCCGCCTTGGACTTGCGGTCCGCCGCGAACGATTCTGCGTCGTTGCGCACCTGCTGGGCCGCCGACTCGGCGAGCTCACGGTGCTGCTCGGCCGCGCGACGGGCCTCCTCGCGCAGGTCCTTCGCCTCCTCCTCGGCAAGACGGAGGATCTTCTCGACGCGCGCGCCGAGACCCGCGTACGACGGCTCTGCGTCGCTGACCTGGGCCTGGGCGTTCTGCGTCTCGAGGTGGAGTTCCTCGATGCGCTTTTCCAGAGCAGTGATACGAGCCAGAGCGCTGTCACGGTCGGAGACGAGCTTCGAGATGCGTTCGTCCACCTGAGCGCGGTCGTACCCACGCCGCACAAGCTCGAAGCCGTAGGGGGAAGTGTCGCTCATGGGGTTCCTGTCGAATGAGACCGGTGAGGTGATAGGGGAATCCTAGGGTGCCAAGCGGCGTGTCATCGAGCAGTCACCCGATTGATATGGAGAATGAGACCCCTTTTGAGTGGCTAACCGGCGGGCCGCTTGCCAAAAAGTTGGTCAAAGACCCCAGAAAGCCCCACAGGGTGCACACAGCGCGCCCTGCGCGTCAGCCCTCAACGCACCCTTCGCACTAGCTCTCTGACGACTTGCCACCCGAACGAGGTACGCCGACGGCGGCGCCCGCCTTGACGCCGCCGTCCTTGCCGGCCGACGGGGCCTCAAAGGACTCCAACGCTTCCAGGACGTCCTGGACACGGGAGATCTCCGCCTGGATGTCCTCACGACGCCGGACGAGGATCTCCAGCTCCCGCTTGCCCTCCTCGACCGTGGCCTTCGCCTCGCGGATCGCCTCGGCCCGCAGTTCCTCGGCCTCCCTGATCAGCGAGGTCTTCTTCTGCTCGGCCTCCTTCAGGAGTCCCTCGGCCTTCTTGACGGCGGCGATGCGGACCTTGCCCGCCTCGGAGTTGGCCTCCGAGACCAGGTCCTTGGCCTTGGCCTCCGCCTTGGCGAGCTGTTCCTCGGCGGCCGTGATCAGTGCGTCGCAGCGGTCACCGGTCGACCTCATGGTCTCGGCGGCCTCACGGCGGGCCCGCTCGTGCAGGCTTTCGATCTCGGCAGTGATGCGGTCGCGCAGCTCCTCCGCGCGTTCCCTGATGGCGGTGGCGTCCCGGCGCGCGCCGACGAGCAGTTCGTCCGCGTCCGTACGGGCCTTCTCCACCGTCGCGTTGCCCCGGGCCGTCGCCTGCGCCAGCAGCCGGTCGGCCTCGGTGCGGGCCGCGCCCACCATCGAGTCGGCCTGCGCCTCCGCCTCCGCGGTCGTCTTCTGCGCGGCCTGCTGCGACTCCGACAGCAGCTTGTCGGCCTCGGCCGCCGTCTCCGTGATGAGCGTGTCGACCTGCTCGGCCGCCTCGGAGCGCCGCTTGTTGGCCTCCTTGCGGGCCTCGTCCAGCGTGGTGTCGGCCTCGTCGCGCGCGGTCGACATGAGCCGGTCGGCCTCCGCCGCCGCCTCGGCCTTGACCCGCTCCGCCTCGACGCGGACCCGCTCCGCGTGCTGCTGCGCCGAACCGACCGTCTCGGCGGCCTCGGCCCGCAGCCGCTCCGCCTCCCCGGTCGCCTCGGAGATCAGCTGGTCCGCCTTGGCCGTGGACTCGGCCCGGACCCGCTCGGCCTCGGCGTTGGTCTCCTCGGTGAGCCGCTCCGCCTCCGCCGTCACCTCGGTGATCAGCGTGTCGGCCTGCGCCGCCGCGTCCGAACGGATCCGGTTCGCGTCCTCACGCGCCTCCGCACGGCTGCGCGCCGCGTCCTGCTCGGCGTTCGCGATGGTGTCCGACGCCTCGGTACGCACCCGCTGGGCGTGCGCGGAGGCGTCCTGGCGCAGCCGCTCCGCCTCGGCGATCGCTTCGCCCACCGTGCGCTCGGCGAGCGCCTTGGCGTGCTCCGACGCCTCCGCCGCCTCGCGCCGTACGCGGCTCGCGTCCTCCGAGGCCCGCTCCCGCTCCGAGTAGGCGTCCGCGCGGACCCGGTCCGACTCCTCCTGCGCCTCGCGCCGCATCCGGTCGGCGACGTGCTCGGCGGCGGAGCGCAGCCCCTGGATCTCCTCCTGGGCCTGCTCGTGCAGCCCGGACACCGACTCCCGCACCTGCTGGGCGTGCTGCTCGGCCGCCGACACCATCTCGTTGGCGCGCCGGTCCGCCTCCTCGACCAGCCGTACGGCCTCGGCCTGGGCGTCCTCCACGCGCCTGCGCGCCGACGCCAGCAGCTCCTCGCTCTGCTCGCGGGCCCGCTCGCGCTCCTGGTCGGCCTCCTGGCGGGCGGAACCGAGGGTCTCCTCGGCCTCGCGCCGGCGCCGGGCGGCCTCCTCCTGAGCGGCGGCCAGCGTCTCCGACGCCTCCGCGGCCAGCCGCTCTGCGGCGGCCTGCGCCTCCGCCCGTACCCGGTCGGCGGTGTCCTGGGCCTCCGTCTTCAGCCGCTCGGCCTCCGCCGCCGCCTCGGACCGCAGGCGTACGGCGATGGCCTCACCCTCGGCCCGGGACGCGGACGCGTCCGCGGCCGCCTCGTCGCGCAGCCGCTGGATCTCCGCGTCGGCCTGCGCCTGCAGGCTCCGGATGCGCTCGGCGGCCTCGGAACGCAGCCGCTCCGACTCCTCGGAACCCTCGCGGCGGATCCGGTCGGCCTCCGCGCGGGCGTCGGTGAGCGCCTGCTCGGCGGCCGTGAGCCGGTCCTCGGCCTCGGACTGCAGCCGGGTCAGCTCGGCGGCGGCCTCCTCGCGGCGCGCCTCTATGGCCCGCTCGGTCTCCTCACGCAGCTCACGCGCGCCCTGCTCGGCGTCCGCCGTGATGCCCTCGGCCTGCTCGACGGCCTCCGCGCGGGCCCGCTCGGCCTCCTTGCGGGTGCGCTCCAGGGTCTCCTCGGCCTGCCGGCGCAGCGCCGTCGCCCGCTCGATGGCCTCCGTACGGACCTTCTCGCTGTCCGTCTGGGCGGTCTGGCGCAGCTCGTCCGCGTCCGCCTTCGCCTTGGCCAGCAGCTCCTCGGCGGTCCTGGCCGCCTCCTCGATCTGCTGGACGGCCTCACGGCGCGCCTCCGCGCGGATGCGCTCGCCCTCGGCAACCGCGTCGGCGCGCAGCTGCTCGGCCTCGCCGCGCAGCCGCCGGGCCTCCTCCTGGAGCTCGACCGTCTTGGCGCGGTACTCCTTGGTGTCGTCCTTCGCCGTGCCCTTGAGCTGCTCGGCGATGTCGTGCGCCTCGGCACGCAGCCGGTCCGCCTCCGCCTCGGCCTCGGCGCGGATGCGCTCGGCCTCCTCGGTGGCCGCCTTGGTGGTCGACTTGGCGTCCTCGGACGCCTTGTTCAGGACCTCCTCGGCGGTGCGGGCCGCCTTGGAGAGCTGGGAGGCGGTCTCCTCGGCGGTGAGACTGCGGGCGGTCTCCTCGGCCTCCGCGACGATCTTCTCGGCCTTGGCCTTGGCGTCGGCGACGACCTCCTCGGCCGCCGCCTTGGTGGCCTCCGCCTCCTGGCTGGCCTCGGTGACCAGCCGGGCGACCTGCTCCTTCGCCGTACGGGTGCGCTGCTCGTTGGCCGACTCGGCGCTCGAGGTCGCCTTGGCGGCGGTCTCCTTCGCCTCGGCGACGACCTTCTCCGCCTCGGCGCGCGCCTCACGCAGGGCGGCCTCGGCCTCCTGGATCCGCTGCTCGGCGGCGCGGCTCAGCTCGGTGGCCTGACGGCGGGCGCTGTCCGACTCGGTCGCCGTGGAGCTGCGCAGCTGCTCGGCGTGGTCCGCGGCCTCGCGGGCCTCTGACGTCGCGCTGTTCAGGAGGCGCTCGGCCTCGGCGCGGGCCCGGCGCAGCAGTTGGTCGGCCTCCGCGCGGGCGGACTCGCCCTCGCTCTGCAGCCGCTGCCTGGCCTCGTTCGCGACCCGCTCGGCCTCGGCGCGCGCGGCGGCCAGCGCCTGCTCGGCCTCGGCCCGCGACTCGTCGACGAGCCGCCGTGCCTGGGACTCACTGCGGGCCCGCAGCTGCTCGGCCCACGCCACGTTCTCGTTGACGTGCGACTCGACGGTCTGCCGGCGCTCGGCCAGCTCCTGGTCGAGCTGCTGGCGCCTGGTCACCGCCTCCTGGTGCAGTTCGGCCTGCAACCGGGCCGCCTGCTCGGCGTGCTCCTGCAGGATGCGCTGCGTCTGGGCGCGCGCCTGCGACATCTCCCGCTCGGCGTCCTGGCGGAGCTGGTCCGCCTGGATCTGCGCGTTGCGCAGCAACTGCTCGGCCTGATAGCCGAGGTCACCGCCGTCATAGGCGGGCCGGGACATGAGGGTGCGGCGCGCCTCGTGAAGCTTGGCGCGCAGCACCTCGACCTGGTAGCCGAGGTCCTCGGCGTGCTGAATCGCCTTTTCCCGCTCGGTCTTCAGCCGCTCCATCTCGGCCTCGAACCGAGAGAGGTGGTCGACGTCAGCCGCCGGCTCTCGCTCCTGGCGTTCGTAGCCCCGCACTGCGCGGTCCCATCCGTCCCTGGTCGCAACCTTCTCCGAACGAGCCACGTCCGTCCGCTGAACGGGGCCCCCGGGGAATGGTGTCAGATCAACGCCGAGGCACGGTCTCCCGCCCTCACCCTCGGCCCCCGAAACCTGTACCCCGGCCCTCGGATCCCGCACCTCGACACACCGGGACCCGGGCCGCTCCCCGACAACACGGCAGCGGCCGTCCCCAACCCTACCGGCCCATATGTACGAGGGTCAGTGCTCAGGTGACTCAACAGCCGCCGAAGTGACCAGTTCTGTCAGTACTCCGTGGCAATCCTTCGGGTGCAGGAAGGTGATCCGCGACCCCATGGAGCCGATCCGTGGCTCCTCGTACAGAACGCGTACGCCCTTCTCGCGGATGTCCGCGGCGTCACCGTCCACATCCGCCGTACCGAAAGCGATGTGGTGCACCCCTTCCCCGTTCTTGGCCAGCCACTTCCCCACGGCTGAGTCCTCGCGGGTGGGCTCCAGGAGCTGGAGGTAGGAGGCGCCGCCGTCGTCCGTGTTGTTGATCTTCAACATGGCCTCGCGTACGCCCTGCTCCTCGTTGACCTCGGAGTGGAACACCTCGAAGCCGTACGTGGCCCGGTAGAACTCGACAGTCGTGTCGAGGTCGAAACAGGCGATCCCGATGTGGTCGATTCGCGTCAGCATGGTGTTAGTGCAGCGCTCCGGAGGTGGTTACGCAACGTGCGCGCGATCACACCGACAGCCGGATGACGGAGGGACTACCGCTCAGTACATTCAAGTAAACCCTCGTTCACACACTCCTCAGCTCTTCAGCTGAAAGGGGATCCCACCTCATGTCAGGAACGAACAGCACCACCTCGGTGATCGTCGCGGGCGCCCGTACGCCCATGGGACGACTGCTGGGCTCACTGAAGACCTTCTCCGGAGCCGACCTCGGCGGCTTCGCGATCAAGGCCGCCCTCGACCGTGCGGGTATCGGTGGCGACCAGGTGCAGTACGTGATCATGGGCCAGGTCCTCCAGGCCGGCGCGGGCCAGATCCCGGCCCGCCAGGCCGCGGTCAAGGCCGGCATCCCGATGAGCGTCCCGGCGCTGACCATCAACAAGGTGTGTCTGTCGGGCCTGGACGCCATCGCCCTTGCCGACCAGCTGATCCGCGCCGGCGAGTTCGACGTGATCGTGGCCGGTGGCCAGGAATCGATGACGAACGCCCCCCACCTGCTCCCCAAGTCCCGTGAGGGCTACAAGTACGGCGCGATCGAGATGCTCGACGCGATGGCGCACGACGGCCTGACCGACGCCTTCGAGAACATCGCCATGGGCCTGTCGACGGAGAACCACAACACCCGGCTGGGCATCCTCCGCCCCGAGCAGGACGAGCTCGGCGCCCTCTCCCACCAGCGGGCGGCGGCTGCCCAGAAGAACGGCGTCTTCGAGGCGGAGATCACCCCGGTCGAGATTCCGCAGCGCAAGGGCGACCCGATCGTTTTCAGCCAGGACGAGGGCATCCGGGCCGAGACGACCACGGAGACCCTGAGCAAGCTGCGCCCGGCGTTCACCAAGGACGGCACGATCACCGCGGGCTCGTCGTCCCCCATCTCGGACGGCGCGGCGGCCGTGGTGGTCATGAGCAAGGCCAAGGCCGAGGAGCTCGGCCTGGAGTGGATCGCGGAGATCGGCGCCCACGGCAACGTGGCCGGCCCGGACAACTCGCTCCAGTCCCAGCCCTCCAACGCCATCCAGCACGCCCTCAAGAAGGAGGGCCTGGGCGTCGAGGATCTTGACCTGATCGAGATCAACGAGGCCTTCGCGGCGGTCCTGGTCCAGTCGATGAAGGACCTCGGCGTGTCAACGGAAAGGGTGAACGTCAACGGCGGCGCGATCGCTCTCGGTCACCCGATCGGGATGTCCGGCGCACGGGTCGTACTGCACCTGGCCCTGGAACTGAAGCGGCGCGGCGGCGGCGTCGGCGCGGCGGCCCTGTGCGGGGGCGGCGGCCAGGGTGACGCGCTGATCGTGCGGGTACCCAAGTCGTAAGGGGAATCCCATACGGCTGGCATCCCATACGGCTGTGATCGGAACGGAGTTGTGATGCAGGACGTCCCCGAGCTGGTGGCCCAGGCCAGGGAAGGCCGGCCTCGGGCCGTGGCCCGGCTGATCTCCCTGGTGGAGGGGGCGTCCGAACAACTCCGCGAGGTCATGGCCGCGCTGGCACCCCTGGCGGGCAACGCGTACGTGGTCGGCCTGACGGGATCACCGGGTGTCGGCAAGTCGACGTCGACCTCGGCGCTGGTCACCGCGTACCGGCGGCAGGGCAGGCGGGTCGGCGTCCTCGCCGTCGACCCCTCGTCGCCGTTCTCCGGCGGCGCGCTGCTCGGCGACCGGGTGCGGATGTCGGACCATGTGTCGGACCCCGGCGTCTACATCCGCTCGATGGCGACCCGGGGTCACCTCGGCGGTCTGGCCTGGGCGGCCCCCCAGGCGATCCGCGTCCTGGACGCGGCGGGCTGCGACGTGATCCTGGTCGAGACGGTCGGCGTGGGCCAGTCCGAGGTGGAGATCGCCGCGCAGGCGGACACCAGCGTGGTGCTCCTCGCGCCCGGCATGGGCGACGGCATCCAGGCGGCCAAGGCGGGAATCCTGGAGATCGGCGATGTGTACGTCGTCAACAAGGCGGACCGGGACGGCGCGGACTCCACGGCCCGCGAACTGAACCACATGCTGGGCCTGGGCGAGTCCCGGTCCCCCGGCGACTGGCGCCCCCCGATCGTGAAGACGGTCGCCTCCCGGGCGGAGGGCGTCGACGAGCTGGTGGAGGCCCTGGAGAAACACCGCGCGTGGATGGAGGAGCGTGGCGTCCTCACCGAACGCCGGCGGGCCCGCGCCTCCCACGAGGTCGAGACGATCGCCGTAACGACCCTGCGCGAACGCATCGGCGACCTGCACGGTGACCGACGCGTCAGCGCGTTGGCGGACCGAATCGTGAGGGGTGAACTGGATCCCTACAGCGCGGCGGACGAACTGATCGCGGGCCTGAAGGAGCAGTGAGGGGTTTTCCCACCCACCGGCGTTTGAAGGGCACCGTCGCCGTAGCCCAGGCCTCGTTTCCCGCCCGCCCACCCGTTTACGGCACGTGATCAGCGCGGCCCGGGTGTATCTCAGCCCGTCCGGCGTGTGAGGACGAGGCCCGTTCAGGGCCGTAGTGGGGGCCTGGGGGCGGTAGCCCCCAGGGATGGGACGGGTAGGGGCGGCGGGGGCGTTCTCAGTCGTCGTCGGAGTTGGCCCGCGTGACCTTGCCCGTGTCCAGCGCCACCTTCCACTCGCTCACCTTGCCGTCCTTCACCGTCTCCGCACCCCACGCCACCGCCCCGGCATCCTCCTCGGCCCCGACCTCCACAACCGTCCCCTTCGCGGCAGCAGCCCGCACCGCCTCCCGGGCGTCGACCTTCGCCCCCTTCAGCGCCGCCGACTCCGCCCGGTCATCGGCGTCCTCGTCCGCCTCGGTGTCCCGCTGAGCGCCCAGCACCTTCCCGCTGCCGGAGACCTTCACCTCGTACTCGGCGCCGTCACCCCGCACCACGTCCACGCCCCACACACCGGCCTCGGCGCCGTCGTCGTCCAGTTCGGCGGAGACGGCGGTGCCCGGCGTGTGCCGCAGCGCGGCCGCGATGGCCTCGCCGGCGCTGACACTGTCGCCGCCGCGAACCACCGTACGGTCGTCCGAGTCGTCGCCGGTGTCGTCGTCCCGGTCGGAGACCACCTGCACGGTCGTGCCCGTCCGAGGCCGCGCCTGCGACTCGTCGTCGCCCGCCGCGAAGGCCACGACGGTGCCTCCGGCCAGCGCGGCGGCGGTGAGGGTGGCGATGACGATGTTCCGCTTCATGGTGTGTTCCTGCCTCTTCGCTCAGAATCTTGGCGATCCGGATCTTGGCGATCCGCTCGCCTCGATGACGAGAACCAAGCTGCCCGAGGCCGCCTGAAGCTGACCTGAAGTCACCTGAAGGCGCCTTCAGGTTCGGTTTGCGAGGCTGTACCCATGCGCCTGTTGATCGTCGAGGATGAGAAGCGACTGGCCCTGTCGCTCGCCAAGGGCCTGACCGCCGAGGGATACGCCGTGGACGTCGTCCACGACGGCCGCGAGGGCCTGCACCGGGCCACCGAGACGCTGTACGACCTGGTGATCCTCGACATCATGCTGCCCGGCCTCAACGGCTACCGCGTCTGCGCGGCCCTGCGCGCCGCCGGACACGACGTACCGATCCTCATGCTCACCGCGAAGGACGGCGAGTACGACGAGGCGGAGGGCCTCGACACGGGCGCCGACGACTATCTGACCAAGCCGTTCTCCTACGTCGTCCTGGTCGCCCGCGTGAAGGCGCTGCTGCGTCGGCGCGGGTCGGCGGGGTCCTCGCCCGTCCACGTGGTCGGCGAGCTGAGGGTCGACACCGCCGCCCACCGCGTCCACCTCGGGGAGCACGAAGTCGTCCTCACGGCAAAGGAGTTCGCCGTCCTGGAACAGCTCGTCGTGCGGGCCGGCGAGGTGGTGTCCAAGGCGCAGATCCTGGAGCACGTCTGGGACTTCGCGTACGACGGCGACCCGAACATCGTCGAGGTGTACGTCAGCACGCTGCGCCGCAAGCTCGGTGCCCCGCTGATCCGGACCGTGCGCGGCGCCGGGTACCGGCTGGAGGCGTCGCGGTGAGACGCGCCCTCGGCTCGGTGCGGGCCCGCGCGACCCTCGGTGCCACCCTCGTCGTGGCCATCGCGCTGGTCGCCGCCGGGACCGCCGTCCTGCTCTCCCTGTGGTCCAACCTGAGCGGCCAGGCCGGTACGCAGGCGGAGCGGACCGCGCGGACCGTCGCCGCCGACCTGGCGGCCGGCACGGCCTACGACAAGCTGTCGCTCGATCACGACGACCGGCCCGTCCAGGTCGTCGACGAGTCAGGGCGCTTGGTGGCGGCCAGTGAGGACCTGGAGCGGATCAGCGGTACGGGTGTCACGGCGGTGCGCCCGCAGGCGACGACGGGCGGAGACCCGGACGACAGCGCGGCCGGGGAGGACGGCGACCACTCCCTCTCGCCCGGCGAGATCGACGACGACGTCTCCTTCACCGACGGATCCGCGACCGTCGAGGGCGACGAGGCCGACTACCGGTTCGCGGCCGTACGGGTCGAGGTCGACGGCAAGGGCACGCTCACCGTCCACGCGGGCGCGCCGCTCTCCGCCGAACAGAGCGCCGTCAGCACCGCGTTGACCGTCATGCTGATCGGTTTCCCGCTGCTGCTCGGCGTCGTCGCGGGCGTCACCTGGCTGGTCACCCGGCGGGCGCTGCGCCCCGTCGAGGGCATCCGGGCCGAGATGGCCGCGATCACCGCGTCCCAGGACCTCGCCCGGCGCGTTCCGGTGCCGGACACGCACGACGAGGTCGCCCGCCTCGCCCGGACCACCAACGAGACCCTGGCCGCCCTGGAGACCTCCGTGGAACGCCAGCGCCGGTTCGTCGCCGACGCCTCCCACGAGCTGCGCAGCCCCATCGCGTCCCTGCGCACCCAGCTCGAAGTCGGCGCCGCGCACCCGGAGTTGCTGGATGTCGACGGCGCCGTGGAGGACACCGTACGACTGCAGCGCCTCGCCGCCGACCTGCTGTTGCTCGCCCGGCTGGACGCGGGGGAGCGGCCCGGTGACGCGCGCTTCGACCTCGCGGAACTGGTCCGGGAACAGGCGGAAGGGCGGGTGGGGGTGACCGTGGTGACGGGGGCGGGGGCGGAGGTGGAGGTCGCCGGGTCCCGGACGCAGTTGGGGCGGCTGGTCGCCAATCTGCTGGACAACGCGCAACGGCACGCCCGGTCGGAGGTCACCGTGACCGTGCGGCAGGAGGGCGGGCGGCAGGGCGGCGGGCGCGCCCTGGTCGAGGTCGCCGACGACGGTGACGGGGTGCCCGTGGCGGACCGGGAGCGGGTCTTCGAGCGGTTCGTACGGCTCGACGCCGCCCGCAGCCGCGACGACGGCGGCGCCGGGCTCGGCCTCGCCATCGCCCGGGACGTCGCCGTACGGCACGGCGGAACGCTCACCGCGGGTGAGGCGGCGGCAGGCGGAGCCCTGTTCGAACTTCGCCTGCCGGTCACCTGATCCGTGGGGGAGGGCCCTACGGCCTGCCCCGGTGGCCGCGAAGGTGCTCCGCGACCGGCTTGAGCGACGCGCTGAGCTCGGCCAGGGCCTCCGGGGACAGCAGGCCGATGAAGTGCCGCCGCACGGACGCCACATGATGGGGCGCGACCTTGTTCATCGTGTCCATGCCCTGCTGGGTGAGCACCGCGTACAGACCCCGCCGGTCGGACTCGCAGTTCTCGCGGCGGACCAGGTTCGCGTTCTCCATACGGGTGATCTGGTGCGAGAGCCGGCTCTTGGACTGCAGGGTGGCGGACGCGAGGTCGCTCATCCGCATGCGTACGTCCTCCGACTCGGACAGGTTCACGAGGATCTCGTAGTCGTTCATCGTCAGGCCGAACGGTTGCAGGTCTTTTTCGAGCTGGTAGGTCAACAGCCTGTTGACCTCCAGGTGGGTGCGCCAAGCGCACTGCTCCGCGTCGGTCAGCCAGCTTGTGGCCGTCTCGGTCTCCATGAATGAAGTCTACCTAAAAGGTTGAAAGGCGAACTAGTGAGGGTGGTGTGACGGCGTGCACATGTTCGACGTCACACTCCGCAGACTACCGCTCACAGCCCGAAGCGACGCTGGAGGTCGCCGAGCTGTCCGGGAAGGCGTGGTGTGCCCGGCTGCTGCGGATGGCCCGCCGGGGTCCCGCCGCCACCCGGCACCCCGGGCTCGTGCGGAACCACGCCCGTGGCCTGCTCGGCCATGAGCGTCTCGGAGGACTGGAGCAGTACCGTGCCGGCCCCGACGAACTCGAACTGGTGCTCCTCGCCGGAGGCCCCGCCGAGGCCCGTCATCGCACGTAGACCGCCCATCAGGCCCGTCATGTACTGGTGGTCGTAGTGATGGCAGGGCGAGGGGCAGTCGGCCCAGCCGACCAGGGCCTGCGGGTCCACCCTGATCGGGGGTTCCATGAACACCACCGGCCCGTTCGACGCGGCCACGAACTTGCCCGTTCCGATGAGGGTCAGAAAGCCGGGCACGATCGACTGCTTGAGCGCGAGACTTGGCTGAAAAGCGAGGAGATTGCCCGAGCGAATGGTCAGGTTGCCCTCCTCCAGATCGTACGAATTCACGTCGAAGGCCCGGTCGGCGAGCAGCATCTTGCCCGACCCCTCGGCCACGACCCAGTCACTCGCGTGCAGAGGCGAATGGAAGGACGTACGGACGAGACGGTCCAGGCGGCCGTGTCCGATGCCGTTGAAGTCGATCGAGCCGTAGTAGGCGATCATCTTCCCCTTCTGCAGGAACCACTGGCTCCCCTTGAGCTCCACGCAGAAGGTGTAGTTGTTGACGTTGTCGTCGGACGGCAGCGTCATCGGATCGTGGACGACGGGCCCCGCGCCCGGGTAGGTGGTCACAGTTTCTCCTCGGACGCCTGGACGTACACCGCACCGCTGCCGCTCAGCTCGAGTTGGAAGGCCTCGCCCGAGCCGCGGCCCACCATGTCGCGCCAGCCCAGCGCCGTGGACAGCTTGTTGCGGACGTCGCCGTGGTGCGCGACGTACGCCTGCGGGTCGACGTGGACCGGGCGCTGAGGCGTGATCGGCACCTCGATCACCCCGCCGTGGGCCATGACGGCGACCGCGCCGTGCCCCTTGAGGGTGGTCGTGAAGAGCCCCTGGCCCGTCACCTGCCCCCGGACCATGCCCATGACGCCGCCCTGCGAGCCCATGAACATCGTGCCCTGCTGGAGGGTGCCGTCGAAGGCGAGGAGGCGGTCCGCCTCGACGCACAGCGTGTCCCCGGCGAGGTTGATGACCTGGATGTGGTGGCCGCCGTGCCCGAACAGGACCGTGCCGCTGCCCTCGACCGTCATCAGCGGGGTGGCCTCATTGGCGACCCGGCGGCCGATCATCGACATGATCCCGCCCTGGCCGCCCTGCATGTTGGGCGTGAAGGACACCTCGCCCTTGTAGGCGAGCATCGCCCCGCGCTGACTGAACAGGCGCTGACCGGGCATGACGGTCGCCTCGATCATCTTGGAGTTGATCTCACGGAAGGGCATGTCACACGTCCCCGGCGATCGTGTTGCGCTCACTGGGCTGGACGTACACCAGGCCGTCGCCCTCGAAGCGGATCTGGAAGGCCTCGCCGCCGCCCTCGCCCATGAACGTGCGGAACGACACGCCGGACTGGAAGGACTGCCGCAGGTTGCCCTGGTGCGCGATGTACGCCCCCGGGTCGACCGTCAGCGGGAACTGGGGGCTCACCCGGAGCACCACCGCCGGGCCGTCCGACATGATCGCCGCCTGGCCGTGCCCCTCGACGGTCGTCGTGAACAGCCCGTTGCCCTGCGAGGCGCCGCGCATCCCGGTGAACGACGTGCCCGTGCGCAAGCCCCCGTCGGTGGCCAGCAGGTTGCTCGACTCCACGTACAACTTGTCCCCCTGGAGGCCGACAAGGTTGATCTCGGAGGCGCGGTCGGCGAACCAGCAGGTCCCGTGCCCCTTCACCTCCATCAGTGTCATCTGCTCACCGGTGATCCGCCGGGTGACCATCCCCCGGATGCCCTCACCGCCCCCGCTGAGCTTCTTGAAGTCCATCTGGCCGTCGTACGCCACCATCGAGCCGTTCTTCGCCTTCACGGCGTCCCCGGTCATGTCGATGGCCAGCACCTTGCTGCCTTGAAGTCGAAACATCGCCACGGGGCGAAGGTAGCCCGCCGGGGACCTCCGGCAACAGATCCCGAAGGTGGAGATCGCCCCCCAATCTCCCCCTAGGGGCCCCTGGCCCGGCCTCGGGACCCGGGCCCTGGGGCCGGACCCCCGCCCCGGTCGCCCCAGCCACGAATGCCACAATGGGTGAACGTTTGTGCATCCATTCACAAAGCAAGCCTCTGAGTAACCCCCTGAGCAACCCCCGAGCGACCCACCGAAGGTGACCCGTGGACATCAAGACCGCCTCCGCCCTCCGCCGACTGCGGCTGGTCTCGGCCCCCGAGGCCGTTTCCTTCCTTCTCCTGCTGGTCTGCTCGGTGCTGAAGCGGACCACGGACTTCAACGCGGTGCCCGTCATGGGCATGGTCCACGGCATCCTCTTCGTCCTCTACGTGATCTTCTGGGCGGACGCCTGGAACCGCGCCAAGTGGTCCCTGAAGACCGCCGCCCTCTACTTCGTCCTCTCCGTCCTGCCGACCGGCGGCTTCTTCGCCGAGCGCAGGCTGCGCCGCGAGGCCGAGCACGCCGTCAACGCGGCCATCGCCACCCGGGTCCGCCAGGAAGAGGCCTCCAAGTCATGATCGTCGCCTTCTCCGTGACGCCCCTCGGTGTCGGCGAGGACGTGGGGGAGTACGTCGCCGACGCCGTCCGCGTCGTCCGGGACTCCGGGCTCCCCCACCGCACCGACGCCATGTTCACCTCCGTCGAGGGCGACTGGGACGAGGTCATGGACGTCGTCAAGCGTGCCGTCGCCGCCGTCGAGGAACGCGCGCCGCGCGTCTCCCTCGTCCTCAAGGCCGACATCCGCCCCGGAGTGACCGACGGTCTGACCTCCAAGGTGGAAACCGTGGAGCGCCACCTCTCCCGGTAAACGGGCACGCCGAACCCGCACGGTAAACCGGCTTCGCCGCTCACTCACCCATCCGCACTCACCCGTACGGACGCATCCAGTTCGACCAGCCGTCATATCTCCACTTTGGTGGGGATATCGGCTCGTTCGATCCCTGGAGGCGCTGTGCGGCCGGACGGCTACGACTACGACACCCACAGCCGACTGGCCGGGCCCCTCACCGAGGTACCGGCCGGATCCCCCTACCGCGTCCGGTACACCTCGCTCCTCTCCCGGGAACCGCGCCGCATCCGGGCCGTCCTCCTGATGACCCTCGCGCCGCTGCTCACCGGCACTCTGCTCGTCTACCTGGTCTGGCCCACCCACTGGGTGGAGCGCGAGGGCGGCAGTGCGTGGATGGTGCATCTCGACATCGTGATGCTCATGGCCATCGGGCTGATCGAGCTGTTCATGCTCGTCAACGTGGTGTCCATCGCCCACGCCACCATGGTCGCCCGCGACCCCGTGCCCGTCGTCCCCGAGCCCGGCACCCGCGTCGCCTTCCTCACCACGTACGTCCCCGGCAAGGAACCCCTCGCCATGGTCCGGGCCACCCTCGAAGGCGCGACCCGGGTCCACCACACCGGCACCCTGGACGTCTGGCTCCTCGACGAGGGCGACGACGAACAGGCCAGAGCGCTCTGCGTCGAGCTGGGCGTACGCCATTTCACCCGGCACGGGGTCCCCGAGTGGAACCGGGCCAAGGGCGTCCACAAGGCCCGCACCAAGCACGGCAACTACAACGCGTGGATCGCCCTGCACGGCGACGAGTACGACCTCTACGCCTCCGTCGACACCGACCACGTTCCGCTCCCCGACTTCCTGGAACGGATGACGGGCTTCTTCCGCGATCCTGACGTCGCCTTCGTCGTCGGCCCCCAGGTGTACGGGAACTACACCCACCCCGTCACCAAAGCCGCCGAGTCCCAGCAGTTCCTCTTCCACGCGCTCATCCAGCGCGCCGGCAACCGCTACCGCGCCCCCATGTTCGTCGGCACCAACAACGTCGTACGCATAGCCGCCGTCAAACAGATCGGCGGGCTGTACGACTCCATCACCGAGGACATGGCCACCGGGTTCGAACTGCACCGCCGCCGCAATCCGGTGACCGGGCGCCACTGGC
The DNA here is from genome assembly GCF_033793965.1 of Streptomyces sp. ME02-8801-2C. Lineage (NCBI taxonomy): Bacteria > Bacillati > Actinomycetota > Actinomycetes > Kitasatosporales > Streptomycetaceae > Streptomyces > Streptomyces sp. ME02-8801-2C. The sequence continues at coordinate 58,764 of NZ_JARAXP010000015.1, forward strand.
GGTCCGTGTACACGCCCGACGTGCTCGCCGTGGGCGAGGGGCCCGCCTCCTGGACCGACTTCTTCACCCAGCAGACCCGCTGGTCGCGCGGCACGTACGAGACCCTCTTCAAGCAGTACTGGAAGGCCCCCTTCACCATGCCCCCGGGCCGCCTCTTCTCGTACACGCTGATGCTCGTCTACTACCCGATGACCGCCGTCAACTGGTTCCTCGGCATTCTGAGCTGCTTCCTCTTCCTCTGGTTCGGGGCCTCCGGCACCCAGGTCGCCGCCTCCGTCTGGCTGATGCTCTACAGCGACGCAGCCGCCCTCCAGATCGGGCTCTACCTCTGGAACCGGCGGCACAACGTCTCGCCCCACGAGCCGGAGGGCTCCGGCGGGCTCGCCGGCATGGCGATGTCGGCGCTCTCCGCGCCGATCTACCTGAAGTCGTTCGGCGCGGCCCTGCTCCGGCGCCCCTGCCGGTTCGTCGTCACGCCCAAGGGCGGGGACGCCAGTCCCGACCGGCTGCTCACCTTCCGCGTCCACCTCTTCTGGGCCGCGCTCCTCGCGACCTCGCTCGCCGCCTCCATCCACCTCGGGCACACCCATGCGGCCATGCGCACCTGGGCCGTCCTCGCGATGGTGATCTCCCTTGCCCCGGTCGTGGTGTGGATCGTCACCCGGGTCAAGGACCGCACGCCGGCCGACGAACCGGCCGTCGCCACGAACACCGTCGCCTCGGTCTCCGGCACCCCGACGGGAGGCAACTAGGCCATGGCCGCACAGCTGTCGAAGAAGACCCCTGCGCCCCGCACATCCCAGAAGGCCAAGAAGACTTTTCTGGGCATCGGAGGTGTCGCCCTCCTCGCCGGGCTCAACGCCCCCGCCGTGCTCGGCTTCGCGAGCGAGCGCTACCACGAGTACAAGATCGCCCAGCCCGGCTACCGGGCGAAGTACGGCTCCTGGAGCGCGGTCGACATCCCGAAGCAGTTCCGTACCAACGCCATCCACGCGGCCCTGCTGCACACCGGCAAGGTCCTGATCGTCGCGGGCTCGGGCAACGAACAGAAGAAGTTCGACAAGGGGTCCTTCGACACGATCCTCTGGGACCCGAGGACGGACACCTTCAAGAGGATCGCCACCCCCGACGACTTCTTCTGCGCCGGCCACGCCCAACTCCCCAGCGGGCGCCTCCTGGTGGCCGGCGGCACCGCCCGCTACGAGCTGCTCGACGGCGAGGTCGAGCGGGCCGGCGGCGGAATGCGCGTCAAGAACGAGAACCCCGACAAGCCGATGCGCCTGAAGAAGGGCACCCGGTTCCGCTCGCCCTCCGGGGTCGAGTACGTCAGCAGGTTCGACGTCACCGTCCCCAAGGCCAGGCGCACCCAGAAGATCACGTACGACGCGGCCGGGGTCATGCGGCCCTGGGTGACGAAGGTCGTCCCGAGCGAGGCGCGGGTCTTCGTCGAGGCGGCGAAGGCGGGGCCCGTGTCGATCACCGCCAAGCAGGCGCAGTACGAGATCGTCGGTCTGAAGGGCAAGGACGCCGACAACACGTACGGCCTCTCCGAGAAGATCACCATGGACAAGCAGGACTTCCAGGGGATCCGGGCCGCCTACGAGTTCGATCCGAGGGCAGAGAAGTACATCCCGGTCGACCCGATGGACAAGGCCCGCTGGTACCCGACCCTCGTCGGCCTCGACGACGGACGGGTGCTGGCCGTCTCCGGTCTCGACGACGTCGGGGCGATCGACCCCGGCGACAACGAGATCTACGACCCGAGGACGAAGAAGTGGACCCCGGGCCCCAAGCGCTACTTCCCCACCTACCCCGCCCTCTTCCTCACCAAGGGCGGCAAGCTCTTCTACCCGGCCTCCAACGCCGGTTACGGGCCCGCCACCAAGGGCCGGGCGCCGGGCCTGTGGGACCTGGAGAAGAACACCTTCGAGAAGGTGCCGGGCCTCACGGACGCCGACGAGACCGAGACGTCCGCCTCCGTCCTCCTGCCGCCCGCGCAGGACCAGAAGGTGATGATCCTGGGCGGCGGAGGCGTCGGCGAGTCGAAGAAGGTGACGCGGCGCACGGCCGTCGTCGACCTGAAGAAGGACAACCCGGTCTTCGAGGCCGGCCCCGACCTCCCCCAGGGCACGCGCTATCTGAACAGCGTCCTCATGCCGGACGACACGGTGTTCACGTCCAACGGCTCCACCGACTACCGGGGCCGCAGCGGCAGCAACATCCTCAAGGCACAGTTCTACGACCCCAGGGCCAACGTCTTCCGTGCCGCGGCCTCCCCGAAGGTGGGCCGCAACTACCACTCCGAGGCGCTGCTGCTGCCCGACGGCAGGGTCGCCACCTTCGGCTCCGACCCGCTCTACGACAACCAGCAGAACACCAAGCTCGGCCACTTCGAGCAGCGCATGGAGATCTTCACCCCGCCCGCGCTGCACAGGAACGGCAAGAACCGTCCCGTACTGGGTGACGGCCCCCAGGAGACCGACAGGTACGGCCGCGCGACCTTCGCCACCGCCCACCCCGAGCGCGTCTCGAAAGCCCGGCTGATGCGCCCCAGCGCGGTCACCCACACGACGGACGTCGAACAGCGCTCCATCGACCTTCCCCTCAGCAAGGACAGCACCTCGGTGACCATCGACGTACCGAAGGACCGCACCCTCGTGCCGCCCGGCTGGTACATGCTCTTCGTGACGGACGCGAAGGGGACGCCGTCGGAGGCGAAGTGGATCCAGGTGAAGTGAACCGAAGTGAAGGTGAAGTGCGGGGTCGGACCGAAGGGCGAGACGGGGCTGACCACGATATGACCGGCCGGTAAGGTCTCGTCCGTGCCGAAGCCGCTCAGTCTCCCCTTCGACCCCATCGCGCGTGCCGACGAACTGTGGAAGCAGCGCTGGGGAAACGTCCCGTCCATGGCCGCCATCACCTCGATCATGCGCGCACAGCAGATCCTGCTCGCCGAGGTCGACGCGGTGGTGAAACCGTACGGTCTGACGTTCGCGCGGTACGAGGCGCTGGTGCTGCTCACCTTCTCCAAGGCCGGTGAGCTCCCGATGTCCAAGATCGGCGAGCGCCTCATGGTCCACCCGACGTCGGTCACCAACACGGTCGACCGCCTGGTGAGGTCGGGCCTGGTCGCCAGACGCCCCAACCCGAACGACGGACGCGGCACCCTCGCCACGATCACCGAGAAGGGCCGCGAGACCGTCGACGCGGCGACCCGCGACCTGATGTCGATGGACTTCGGCCTCGGTGTGTACGACGCGGAGGAGTGCGCGGAGATCTTCGCGATGCTGCGGCCGTTGCGGGTGGCCGCGAGCGACTTCGCCGAGGAGTAAGGGGGGGAGTCAGCAGGCGGGAGGGGGTGCCGGGGCCGCCGGAAGATCGCCGGAAACCGGCGGTTACGCTCATTCCCATGAAAAAGAGCGTGCTGACCCGCTACCGCGTCATGGCCTACGTCACCGGTGTGCTGCTGGTTCTGCTGACCCTCGGGGTGTTCGCCAAGTACGTCCTGGACGTCAAGGGCGCGGACGGTTTCACCAGCGTCGTCGGCATCGCGCACGGCTGGCTGTACGTCGTGTACCTGGTGTTCGCCTTCGACCTGGGCTCCAAGGCGAAGTGGCCGGTCAGCAAGCAGCTGTGGGTCCTGCTCGCCGGCACCGTCCCCACGGCCGCGTTCTTCGTGGAGCGCCAGGTCACCCACGAGCTGGCGGTGCGGCTGGAGAAGCAGGCGCCGGTGGACGCCAAGGTGTAGCCGCTGAGGCGTGAGCGCTACGGGTGTCGGCCCAGCCCCAGCACCAGTACCCGAGTGAACGCCGCCGCCCATTCCCGGTCCACCGGCTCGGCGCTCACCAGTGTGCGGTGCACCACCGCGCCCGCCACCATGTCGAAGATCAGGTCCACCGTGCGGGCGGCCTCCTCCGGGTCCGTCTCCGGGGGGAGTTCGCCGCGCTGCTGCGCGCGGGCGCGGCCTTCCAGGACCAGGCGTTTCTGCCGGTCCACGATCGACGCGCGGATGCGCTCCCGCAGCGCGTCGTCGCGCGTCGACTCCGCGACGACCGCCATCAGGCCGCTCTTCGTCTCCGGGCGGACCAGGATCGCCGCGAACTGGAGGACGCAGCCCTCGATGTCGGCGGTGAGGCTGCCCCGGTCGGGCATCTCCAGTTCGTCGAAGAGGGCCGCGACCGCGTCGACGACGAGTTCGTTCTTGCCGGGCCAGCGGCGGTAGAGGGTCGTCTTCGCGACCCCCGCGCGCGTGGCGACGTCCCCCAACGTCAGCTTGGACCAGCCCAGTTCGACCAGGGCGTCCCGGGTCGCCGCGAGGATCGCCGCGTCCGCGGTGGCGCTGCGAGGGCGTCCCGTACGGCCGGCGGGGGTACGGCTCTGCATGGCATGACCATAACCGGCGGTTCCGGCCCGGTGTGGCCGTGAGGTAGGTCACTCGGGAGTGGTTCCCAGTGGCTCGCGACTCCCGTTACGCTACGACTCGTAGCGTAAGCGGCGTCCATCGACCGGGATGCTTTTCACAGGCCCTTTCACATGTGCGCGCGGGACGGGGGAGGATAGACGCATGCAGCCACGGAACATGTCCATGAGCGGGGTCGTCGACCTCGCCGCGGTGAAGGCGGCCCAGGAGGCCAAGTCGAAGGCGGAGCAGGCTCGCGCCGAAGCCGCCCGGCAGGGCGGGGGAGGGGCCGTCTCCCCGGCCGACCTCGTCATCGACGTCGATGAGGCCGGGTTCGAACTCGACGTCCTGCAGCGGTCCACCGAGGTGCCCGTCGTCATCGACTTCTGGGCCGAGTGGTGCGAGCCGTGCAAGCAACTGAGCCCTGTCCTCGAGCGGCTGGCCGTCGAGTACAACGGGCGCTTCGTCCTCGCCAAGGTCGACGTCGACGCCAACCAGATGCTGATGCAGCAGTTCGGTATCCAGGGGATCCCGGCCGTCTTCGCCGTCGTCGCCGGGCAGGCCCTGCCCCTCTTCCAGGGCGCCGCGGGCGAGGCGCAGATCCGGCAGACCCTCGACCAACTGGTGCAGGTCGCCGAACAGCGCTTCGGCCTCACCGGCCTTGTGGTCGACGCGGACGCCGAGCCCGGCGACCGGCAGGCCGCCGCTCCCGAGGACTTCCCGGCCGGGCCGTACGACGCGCTGCTGGAGGCCGCCGTACAGGCCCTGGACGCGGGGGACTTGGGCGGTGCGGTGCAGGCGTACAAGAACGTGCTGAGCGATGACCCCGGGAACACGGAGGCCAAACTCGGCCTCGTGCAGGCCGAGTTGCTCCAGCGGGTGCAGGGGATCGACCCGCAGCAGGTGCGCAGGGACGCCGCCGAGAAGCCGAAGGACGCGGACGCGCAGATCGCCGCCGCCGACCTGGATCTGGTGGGCGGCCATGTCGAGGACGCGTTCGGCCGGCTGATCGAGACGGTGGGGCGTACGGCGGGGGACGACCGGGACGCCGTACGGCTGCGGCTGCTGGAGCTGTTCGAACTCGTCGGCGCGGACGACCCGCGGGTCGCGGCGGCCCGGCGGGCGCTTGCGCGGGCGCTGTTCTGACGGGTCGGTCGGATGGTTGACGGGTGCGCCGCGCGCCGCCGTTCGATCAGTGGTCTGACCTGTCGCTAAACATGTCGGCGCGTGTTGTCCGCGTGAAGAATTTGCCGATCGGGTGTCAATGCGGCCGCGCTTTACCAAATCTTGGTAATCGCGGCCGCTGTTACTTGGAGTAAGTCAGAGGCGTCCCGCTGTCGGGATTGCGGTGAGAAGCGGGCGGTTTGTCACCCCCCTTGACGCCACCCAGCGTTGTCGAACAGCATCCGCGGGTCGCCATGCGGTTATCTGCCCGTTACTAGCCAGTAACGAACCCCCTTGTGCGGGCGGCGAGAATGCACCACGATCGGCGACGCTCGGTCCTATCCCGTACGCCGACAGCCAGTCGGCCGGACGGGAGTTGTTGGGTCCCCACCGGGCAGAGCCGGCGGCAGTGGCGCCGGCTCTCGGACAGGGGGGTCTTCGCCTTCTGGTGGAGCCTGTCCGGCAAGGTTGTGCGTGATGTGCGTCAGGCGCGACCAGTGGTTGTCACTCGGGGGTGATCGCCGGTGATTCGGGCGCTGTTCGCGCCGTCGGGCGCAGGCGCTCTCCTTACCGAGGACGTAGCACTTCTCCCATCCCTGCCCGGCTGAGCCGCCGTCATGGGGCAGTCAGGGCCAGGAGATGTACGTCCGAGAAGGAGGAAATATGGAGTCCCAGGTGCGTGGCGGGACCAGATGGAAGCGTTTCGCTGTGGTGATGGTGCCCAGCGTTGCCGCTACGGCATGTATAGGTGTTGCCCTCGCGCAGGGTGCTCTCGCCGCTTCGTTCAGTGTGTCTGGTCAGTCCTTCAAGGTGAAGGCGAGTCAGCTCGACGGTACGGGCTTCTCGCAGTACGGGGCGATCGACAGCGGTTACACCCTGTCCGGTGAGAAGACCATTCACCCGGTGGCGGTCTCGGCGTTCAACACGGCCGAGATCACCAACATGTGCCAGTCCGTGGTCACGCCGAACATTCCGATCCTCGGATCGGTCACCCTCCGGCTCGAGGCCGGCGGCGGCGGTACCCCGGTCAAGGCCGAGAACCTGTTCATCGACGTCGAGGACCTGGAAGCGAACGCTACCTTCCGGGGCATCGACATCGGTGTGGCCGCCGGTTCCTTCACCAAGGGACCGAAGGTCAAGGCGGATGAGATCAACCAGAAGCAGGCGAACCCGTACGGATTCGGCCAGCAGGCGGAGTCCGCGACGCTCACCGACGTGAAGCAGACGGCGTGGGCCACCACTGCCGGAACCTTCAAGCTCAGTGGCCTCTCGATGAAGCTGTCGAAGGGCACAGGCGCCGAGTGCTTCTAGGCGCTCAGTGACGGGCGGGGCCCGATGGTGCCCCGCCCGTTCGCTCCTAACACCGCAGTAACACTCATCACGGCAACACCGCTCCAGGGAGCTGTTTTCCATGAACGCCGAGTCGCCCGCGCAGGACGAGCACTATCTCCACGTCTTCAAGCGGAAGTTCCGCGACTGGCGGGGCACCCGTCCCTTCTGGGCAGGCCTCCTGGTCCTGCTCGCAGGCTTCCCGATCATGTACTTCCCGTACTACAGCCTCCAGATCGGCCATCTCACGATGGCGATGTCGACGACGGCGGGCGCGGGATCCCTGATCATCGGTGTGCTGCTCGTCGTACTCGGCATCAACCTCTGGTTCCAGAAGCACGTACGGACCTTCGCCGGCACCGCCGCGATCCTGCTGGGACTGGTGTCCCTCCCGGTCTCCAACTTCGGCGGGTTCATCATCGGCTTCCTGCTGGCCCTGATCGGTGGCGCGCTCGCCATCGCCTGGGCGCCCGGAGTGCCGGAATCGAAGTACGGGGAGCCCGTGGGCCAAGGGGTGAACGCCGTCCCCGCCGCCGAGACCTCCGAGGTCCCTGTGGCCGCCGAAGCGACCGCGACCACCGCGACCAACGGCGGAGCGGACCCGGTGGCGGAGCCCAGCGGGCTGAACATGAGCAAGTCGGACGAGCCGTACGAGCCGAACGATCTGTCAGGAACGAGCCCGGTGAACGGGGCGAACGGGAGGCACAGTGCCGGCTGACGAGGTGACCCACGGGACTGACGTGGACACGTCCCGCGGGAGAACCGGGCCGCGGCATGCGGCCCCGAGGAAGCCGCTGTTCACCAGGTTCCATGTACCGGCCGGCAAGGCGATAGCCCTGGCGGCGATGCCCACCGCAGTGCTCATGGGCATGGGATTCACACCGACGCTCGCCAACGCCGACGACCAGCCGGCGTCGAACAGCCAGCAGGCCGAGGAGTACAAGGCCTGCGTGGCGGCGATGGAGGACGACGCCTCGACGTCGACCAGCCAGACTCCGTCCGCCTCGGACAGCACGAACACGTCCGACGAGGACTCCGACGAAGCGAAGCCGACCCCGTCGGCCACCGCCGGGGACTCCGCGTCGGGCGACGACGACTCGGCCTCGGGTTCGGACGGCTCTTCTTCGTCGGATTCAGGTTCCGACGACGAGGCCACGCCGACTCCGGCGCCGTCCGCGAGCACACCCGTGTCCAGCGGTGCCACCGGCGGCGACAGCGCCGGTGACAGCGACAAGGCCACGCCCACTCCCTCGGCGAGCGCGAGTGCGCCCGAGGAGAAGAGCCCCAACCTGCTGGAAACCATCGGCGACGCGATAACGGGCATCTTCACGGGCGGGGACGAGGACTCGTCGTCCGACAAGACGGCCACGGAGTCGGAGGAGTCGAAGGCGACGGACGATTCGGCCGCGGCCGACACCCCGGCGCCGACCGCGTCGCCTACGCCGAGCCCGAAGACGGCCGACAAGGACACGGCCGCCAAGGACACGGCCGCCAAGGACACGGACAAGACCACCACGACGGTCAAGAACTCGGCTGCGAAGGTCACCGAGGTCCTCAAGGACACCACCGAGAAGGCGTCCAAGGCGGCCGAGGGCACCCCCGAGGCGGCCGAGGACACCTCGACGGCCAAGGACGCCACGAAGGCGGCAGAGGCCGTCACGGCGTCCCCGAGCGCCTCGGCGAGTGCCACGCCGGACCCCGACGACTGCCCGGCCGCCACCGACGATCAGGGCGGGGTCGACAACACGATTCGGCTGCCCGACGACCCGTGGACGCTGAACGCCAGTTCGCTGCTGCTCAAGGGCGCGGACTACCAGGGCATCGTCAAGGTGCGCACGGCCGGCGGCACGGTCAAGGAGGTCCTGAAGTACGTGATCTCCGGCGGCACGGACATCGGCGACCTCCACCAGACCGTCAAGGACAGCCTGGCCGGCAAGACCTACCACGTGCAGGCGGCCAAGGGCTCGACGTCGACGATCACCGACGGCAAGACGATCATGTATACGGAGAGCATATCCGGCAACCTGTTCGGCCTGATTCCGATCACGTTCGACCCGATGAACCCGCCGCCGTTGAACATCCCGCTGATCTACTTCACCAACGTGAAGGTCACTCAGGCCGGCCAGTTCGGCGGCACGCTGACGGTCCCGGGCCTGCACCAGTACACGACCTGAGCTTCACCACCCTGTTCGGGAGCCGCACCGAGGACTGTGGCCCGGCCCATCGCTGTTGGCGAGGGTCGGGCCACAGGACTGTGCAGGCGGCAATGTCATGATGATCAGGTCCCTGCTGAGCGACCGTCAGGTTCGAGGGCGCGAGGCCGCTGAGGCATGCTGCCCTCGCCGCATCCTTCGGTCGGCTCCCTGATCAGAACGGGGACTCCATTGCGCTCCAAACCCCCAGGGACACCCAAACCCCTGCTTCCACTCTCTCGTTTGACCGGGCGTCTGCTCCCGCCGATGCTCGTCATGGCCGTAGTGGCCGGGGTGGGTGTCAGTAACGAGTACACGGCACCGCAGACCGAGCTGGCCGCTGATTACGACTGGTACGAAGACATCGCCGCCGAGCAGTTGCGGCAGGACCAGTGCCTGATGAGTGATGTACTGCGGTTGGGCGGGCCGGCCATGACCGCCACCGCGAAGGACGGGCTCAACCAGAGTCCGGCGCGGCTGCGGGAGTTGGCAGACCGGGACTACTGGGCGGGGACAGTGGGCGGAAAAGACCGAGTTCCCGATCACCGGCAAGTGGGACGAGTACGAGTCGCTGGGCACCATCTACAAGGCCAGCGGTCCCCCGGAGGCCGCGGGGAACGGAGTGCGAGTGGTCTTGAAGAGACTCCCGGGCAAGAAGGGCCATGAAGGCTTCATCGTGTTCAGTTCGTTTCCGTTGCCCAAGTCGCCCTAGGGACACCAAGACACACAGCGTGAACGGTTGAATCCACCGCGGGTGGGTCCGTCCCTGCAACGGGACGGACCCACCCGTCGACGTCTCTCGAAGGCAGGGCAATGCACCATGGCGAGACAGCGTGAGCAGTACGGCATTCTCTACGAGGGCGACTTCGGCCTCAGCGCACTCGCCGAAAAGCTGTCCGTGACGACCGGATACCCCGACGAGACGCAGGCACTGCGCCTTGCGTCCGAAGTCGCCGCTGCCGCCGAGGGCGAGGGCGCGGTCGAGCTGGGCGTCGACGTGCGCTGCCTCCTGGACGCACCATTGCCGGACGACATCATCCGCACAGCGTGGCTCGCCGCCGCGCGCGGGCGCTTCGATCCGGCGGCGTGCGAGTCGGGCGTCCGAGGCTGGCTGCGCCGGCTCGCCGAGCGCTGGCCGGAACACGAGCGCAGGCAAGCCCACGGACAGTGGGATGTCCGACCGGGCATAGAGGAAGAGGAACTACGCACGGCTGTCGGCGCGGAGATCCGCGTATCGGCGGGCACGGTCGACCAAGGCGTTGCCGAGAGCGACCACGTCGCGCTGCCGTCCGGTGCCGTCGCCGAGTCGTTGGAGGCGGTCGCACGGCAGGGTGATGGCGACCTCGGGCTCCGGCTCTTCCTGCGCGTGTTGAAGGAGTACGACGTACCGGTCGACAAGGAGCAGTACGGCCGTCTCATGGCCTTGGACACCGCCCTCGGCCTTCCCGGGCCGCTGGTGTACGACGGCCTGAACGTGCTGTGGCCACCTATCGACACGGCGCGCCGCGACGCCTCGGGCGACTTCGGTCTTTCAGCGCTCACGTCGTGGTTCGAAGGGGGCTGGCAGGAGAGCACCGCACGCGAACGTGTCCGGCAGGCCGCGGCCGCCGACGACAGTGCGCAGACCCCGGGCTCGGCGGCGGCACTGTTGCTCGCGGACGCAGGCCGCCTGCTCGACTCCTCATTGCGCACTGAGACGATCAAGGTGCTGTGGCTGTCCGCCACGGGCCGGGGCTACAACATCGACCACCTCGGTACCGACGCGAAGGCCTGGCTCCGGTTGATCGAAGGCGTGTGCGAAGAGCGTCTGAGGGAGATCGCCCCCCAGTACCGCCATGCCGGACCGTCTGACCGGAGCGACTTTCATACCGACATCCGGAGCGCCGTGCTACGAGCGGTCCGGGAGGCTGCACCCCTCCTGAAGGAGTCCGTCATCAGCCCGCACTGGGAGCCGATTCCCGGCGCGACCGCGTTGGCCGCCGTAGAGGAGGTCGTCACCGACGTGGATGCCGACCTCGGATTCCGGCTCTTGCTGCGGTTGCTCGACGTGGTGTCCCCGTCCCTTACCCAGGAGCTATACAGCCATTACCAGGCGCTCGGCAGACGGTTCGGCTACGGAGAGGACCACGTCACCGGGAAACTGGAGCAGCTCGTACGGCAAAGCTGACCGCCGGACGGTAGTGCGGGACCGGGAGGGAGGTAAGTACGAAGACGCATTGGTAAGGAGTTGTTCGAGGCAGCAGGGGTGATCTTCGGATGGGCGGTCTCATCGACAACTTGGACCGGCTTGACCTGGACGCGCACGAGCGTCGCTGGTTGGCGCTCGGCGCAGGTCCCGTCGATGGCGCCGCGAGTCAATGGATGGCTGCGGCCCGGACGTTCACCGCCCGTATCCAGCAGGACTTGGCTGCGATCACCGACGAGCAGTGGCGGAAGAACGCCGAGGCATGGGCGAATCTGATGGCAGCCGCCGAGCGGTCCACCGGCCCTCAACACAACGAATGGTTGCTTCGTGACCTGTGGCTCAGGTCCTGGTTACTGGAGAAAATGGGCCCGCGTGAGCACGGGCAGTTGTTTGATCCCGGACTCGTGATCGAGCGGGCCCTGGACGCCATGCCGATGAGCCCGGAACAGGCCGCCGAACTCGCTTCGCAGTGGCGCGAGTTGGAGCGTTCGCACATGTTTTCGCTCCGCATGATCCGACGGCTGCTCAACCCCGTGCGCCACTTGGCCCCGCTCCTTGTGGATCACCTGCGGTGGAGCGAGTTCGAAACGTGGGAGCGGCTGGCGGGCGACTTGCCGTAGCGTCTTGACACCCAGAGCATCCGTACGATCAGGGAGGATGTCCCAGTCTCCGTGGGAAGGCACAAGCACGTGGCTGCTGATCCCTCCCCGGCCCTGGGCGAGTTGCTGCGGCAGCTCGCCCAGTTTGTCGGCGGGTACGAGGACAACGCTTCCTTCGCCGACGGGCACGATCGCTGGTCCCTCTACCGGGCGGCGATGGACACTCCCGCCGTACTGCCGCTGCTGTTCGAGGCGGTGGCGCTGGAGTCGGACGGTCCGCTGGCGTCCGGAGTCGTGGGTGAGGCGCTGGAACGGGTTCCCGGCGATGAGCGCGAGCGGTGGGTGGGGATCCTCCCGCCGACTGTGCGCGACTTTTCTGCGCGCCGGGCGCGGGATCTCGGGGTCCTGGAATCGATCGAGGGGGGCGCGATGTCGGCAGAGGCCGTCGGCGATCTCATCGATGGCTGGTCCGACTGGCTGCAATCGAGAGCGGTCCGTGTGACCGCCGACGAGGACGTCCTGCGCGTTGTCTCTCAGAGGGGCCGGACCAAGAGGATCAGGCGCGCTGCCGTCGACGCTCTCCGGCAGCGCTGACTCCGCGGAAACCGTCGTCTACACCTCGAACCCGAAGTGAGGCAGTGAACATGGCCGAGCCGCATGACGAGTTCGGCGTCGACTTCGGGCTCAGTGGTCTCACAGGGTTCTTTCACTACCCCACGCTGCTCCCGGGGGAGGCCGAAGCCGTCCGTCTCGTGGCGGCGTTGGCGGGTGACTACGAGGGTGCGTACGCCTGGCAGCTTCTGGAGGATGTTCGGCGGTTGTTGGAGGCTCCGCTGGCCGATGAGGAGATCCGTATCTTGTGGCTGGCCGCGACACAGGGGTACTTCGACCCGGGCGCCCACGGCTTCGACGGTCGTGGTTGGCTGCGGCGGATCGCGGAGGTGTCCCTCGCGGAGATCCGCGCGGGGGGACGCTTCCTTCATCCCGGGCGCTCCAGAGCCGGTGACGGAACCGGAGGTGAGGGATGCGGTCCTGGCGGAGATCCGTGAGATCGCGTTGCCCCTGGCCGAGGCGACCATGACCAGCCTCTACGCCGCTCCACTGCCGGACGTCGTACCGGCGCTGGAGCGAATCGTCACTGATGCCGATGCCGATCTCGGGTTCCGGCTCTTTCTGCGGGCCCTGAAGGCGTACTTCGTGGAGATCGATGAGGGCACCCTGAACCGGTTCTGCGCTCTCGGCGAGAGGTTCGGCTACCACGAGCTGGCCGTCGAGGACGGAAACCTCAACATCCGCTATTCCGACCTGGCCGACTGACCGCCTGCTGCCACCGCGCTGAGGACGCCTCCCTCACAGGAGGCGTCCTCGGGTGCGTACAGCCATCGGATCAGTTGTGCGAGTTCGGGCCCGAGGCGTTTCGGTGAGGCACGAGGCTAGGGGCGGCGCCAATTACCGCCCTCCACGTCACCATCCTTCCCGCCCCGCGAATTCCAAAGCCCTCTCCGTCGGCAGCACCGCCCACATCCGCGTCCCTCGGCCCGGCTCCCGAGCCTCCCCGAAGCCCCACTCACCACCACATGCCTCCACCACGCACCCCAGAACCTCCAACGCGTCGCCCCTGCGCTCATCGCACGCAGCGGCCAGTCGGGGGTGCGTGTGCCTGCGGTGCCCGTCGTAGACAACGACCTGGAACTCCCCCTCCCACCACCGCAACGACACATACACCGAGGCATCCACGGCGAACCGGAAAGCGCAAGCGGTCAGTTCGCCCACCACCTGCACCGCGACGTCCGCCATCTCCTCCAGCCCGTGTGCCTGGACGACAGCCTGGGTCGTGGCCCTGGCAACCTGCGAACTCACCGCCTCGGCAGGCAGAGTGAAGCCGTACGTGAGTGTGTCCGGCCGGGGCGGCGCTGTCTGCGTGAGGTCGGCCGAGACGAGACAGGCCGAGACGGCAAGCGATGAGGACATGGCGAACTCCCTTGCTGGACAACGGATGTGACGGTGCTGATGTACGCCCCGACCAGTGGCCTGTCTCCCTGACGCGGGCACACCCCTCCTAGGGAAGGAGAAGGCGGGCAGGCTCGCGCGATGCACTTCCGGACGATGTCGGGCCGTAAGTAACTGGTAACCAACCGTAGCTCAATGGGGGAGTACGAGTACTACTCTTCGTCGAAGTTCAGGTGGACCGAGAGCGCACCACAGCGGCAGACTGACCCCGTCACACAACTGAACGGGAGGGACGCATGCCGCCAAGGAGCAACCCGACGGAGCGTCAGAGGCGGTTGGGCGCGGAGCTGCGCAGGATGCGTACGTCGGCCGGGATCAAGACGGAGCACGCCGCCCGGCTGCTGAACGTCCCTCGTACCAACGTGCCCAACATGGAGTCGGGCCGCTCCGGTCTCAGCGCCGACCGGGTACGTACTCTCGCCGCCAACTACGGTTGCGTGGACGAGGAGTTCATCGAGGCGCTGGCCGCGATGACCGCCGGGCGGGACAAGGGCTGGTGGGAGGTGTACCGGGGCCTGCTCCCGGACGGCTTCCTGGACATCGCCGAGATGGAGTGGCATGCCAGGCGGCTGCGGATCACCGTCAGCGTGCACCTGCCGGGGCTGCTCCAGACCGAGGACCACGCCCGCGCCGTATTCGAAGCGGTGATCCCGCCGCTGTCTGCCCCCGGTCTTGATGCGCGCTTGGCGCACCGGGTCGACCGGCAGCAGGTGCTCGACCGGCCGGAGCCCCCGGCCCTCGACGTCATCCTCCATGAGGCCGCGCTCCGCATGGAGTTCGGCGGATCCTCCGTCGCCCGGCGGCAGTTGGAGCACCTGCTGCACGTGTCCGAGCGTGAGGCCGTGACGATACGGGTCATCCCGTTCAAGGCGGGCGGCTTCCCCGGCGCCGGACAGTCCGTCGTCTACGCCGAGTCGACGGTCCCCCGCCTCGACACCGTGGAGCTCGACAGCACACACGGCCCGGAGTTCATCGACACGGAGGCACAGCTCAGCAAGTACCGGGCCCACCTGGCCGCCGCCGAAGCCGTGGCGCTCGCCCCCGCGCCCTCGCGGGACTTCATCCGCACCCTCGCCAACAACCTCTAGGAGACCCCGTGCCCGACATCACCTGGGAAGAGCCCTACTGCGGCGAAGGCGCCAACTGCTTCCGCATAGGCACCGATCCCACCGGAAACGCCTACATCGCCATCGCCGGACAAGAAGACACCTACCTCACCGACACCCGAGACGCCCTCCGCACCCTCATCCAGGACATCAAAGCCGGCAAAGCCGACCACCTCCTCTAGCAACCTGGTGACCGATATACCCAAGAATGTTCGGTAAAGGGAAGGGAGGGCAGATGATTACTTTCGCTTTCGTGCCCCGGTCCGAGGACCTCTTCTGGTCCCCGGACCGGCGACCGGAGAACCCTGACCGGCCGGAACACCCGGAGCTGACTGGTGCGGACTTCTCCGTGAGCTACTTCCAGGCAGACGTCCGGCTCGTCGTCCACGGTGTGGATCTCAGCCTGCGCACGCTGGGACTGCCCGTGGTCGACTTCGCGCTGATGCTGGAGTACGCGAGGAGGGAGCTGGAGACCCGGAGCGACATCGCGGTGGAGACAAGCGTGACCCAGCATGTGTTCTCGTTCATCCGCGGCGCGGAAGCCGTGACCCTCACGACGAATTACGCGCCGCGTGTAGCGGAGCTGACCTGGGCTGAGCTGCGGGAGCTCACCGACCGGGCGAAGGCGGAAGCCTTTCGGCTGATCACCACGGTTCATCCGGGGCTGCGCGACAACGCGTGGCTGCGGGAGACGGTGGGGGCATCGCAGGCCAGGTGATCCGGCAGCGAAAAACCGAGGGCGCCCCCTGCAACCTTCCGCAGGGAACGCCCTCGAAGCCGTACAAGCGCCCGATCAGGCGTGTTCGCCCTCGCCCAAGTGATGCACGCGGACCATGTTCGTCGTGCCCGGGACGCCGGGCGGGGAGCCTGCTGTCATGACGACGATCTCGCCGACCTTGAAGCGGTTCAGCTTCAGCATCTCCTGGTCGACCAGGGAGACCATCTCGTCCGTGCTGTTGACGAACGGGACGACGTACGAGTCGACGCCCCAGCTCAGGGCGAGCTGGTTGCGGGTGCCCTCGTCGGTGGTGAACGCGACGATCGGCTGGGCCGCGCGGTAGCGGGAGAGGCGGCGGGCCGTGTCGCCGGACTTGGTGAAGGCGACCAGGCCCGTACCGCCGAGGAAGTCGGCGATCTCGCAGGCCGCGCGGGCGACCGAGCCGCCCTGCGTCTTCGGCTTCTTGCCGGGGACCAGGGGCTGGAGGCCCTTGGAGAGGAGTTCCTCCTCGGCGGCCGCGACGATCTTCGACATCGTGCGGACCGTCTCGAGCGGGTACGCGCCGACCGAGGACTCGGCGGACAGCATGACCGCGTCCGCGCCGTCCAGGATCGCGTTCGCCACGTCGGACGCCTCGGCGCGCGTCGGGCGGGAGTTGGTGATCATCGACTCCATCATCTGGGTCGCGACGATCACCGGCTTGGCGTTGCGCCGGCACAGCTCCACCAGGCGCTTCTGCACCATCGGGACCTTCTCGAGCGGGTACTCGACGGCGAGGTCACCGCGGGCCACCATCACACCGTCGAAGGCCGCGACGACGGCGTCCATGTTGTCGACCGCCTGCGGCTTCTCCACCTTGGCGATGACCGGGACGCGGCGACCCTCCTCGTCCATGATCTTGTGGACGTCGTCCACGTCCGCGGCGTCGCGGACGAAGGACAGGGCGACCAGGTCGCAGCCCATGCGCAAGGCGAAGCGCAGGTCGTCGATGTCCTTCTCGGAGAGGGCCGGGACGTTCACGGCCGCACCGGGCAGGTTGATGCCCTTGTGGTCCGAGATGACACCGCCCTCGATGACGATCGACCGCACCCGCGGGCCCTCGACGTCCAGGACCTTCAGCTCGACGTTGCCGTCGTTGATCAGGATCTGGTCGCCGCGCGACACATCACCCGGAAGGCCCTTGTACGTCGTACCGCAGATGGTCTTGTCACCGGGGACGTCCTCGGTGGTGATGACGAACTCGTCCCCGCGGACCAGCTCGACGGGGCCTTCGGCGAAGGTCTCCAGGCGGATCTTCGGGCCCTGCAGGTCGGCGAGGACACCGATGGCCCGGCCGGTCTCCTTGGCGGCGGCCCTGACCCGGTCGTACCGGCCCTGGTGTTCGGCGTGCGACCCGTGGCTGAAGTTGAACCGGGCCACGTTCATTCCGGCCTCGATCAGCGACACGAGCATTTCATGGGAGTCGACCGCGGGGCCGAGAGTACAAACGATTTTCGAACGGCGCATGGGGCGATCCTATCGGTTTGTTTCGCTTCGGAATATTCCGCCTGGTGGACGACGTAGAAGCACCTACTGGACACAAAGGGGCGGGATAGCGCTCAGGTGAGGCTCTTCCGTCGGAGTCGGCCGAGTCAGCCGATCTCAGCCGATCTCTTCCCAATGTCTTCCCCTTGTTCGTCCAATATCCGTTAAGTGTCTTCAGATGTCCCTTCTCACCAGCGCGTACGTCTGCGTTGAGATCTCCAGCTCCTCGTCGGTCGGGACGACCGCCACCGCGACCCGGGAGCCCGCGGGCGAGATCAGCCGCGCCCCCTGGCTCCGTACGGCGTTCAGAGCGCCGTCCACGGCCACGCCGAGGCCCTCCAGGCCGGCCACCGCCGCCTCGCGCACCGGCGCCGCGTTCTCGCCGACACCGGCCGTGAACGCGATGGCGTCCACCCGGCCGAGTACCGCGTAATAGGCGCCGATGTACTTCTTCAGTCGGTGGATGTAGATGTCGAAGGCCAACCGGGCCGCCGGGGCGTCCGCGCCGTCCTCGTCGATACGGCGGCGGATTTCCCGCATGTCGTTGTCTCCGCACAGGCCGACCAAGCCGCTCTTCTTGTTGAGAAGAGTGTCGATCTCGTCCGTGGACATTCCGCCAACTCGCGCCAAATGGAAGATGACAGCCGGATCCAGGTCACCGGACCGGGTCCCCATGACCAGTCCCTCGAGCGGCGTCAGCCCCATCGAGGTGTCCACGCACCGCCCGCCCCGCACGGCGGACGCGGACGCCCCGTTGCCCAGGTGCAGCACGATCACGTTCACCTCCTCGGGCGCCCGGCCCAGCAGCCGGGCTGTCTCCCGGGACACGTACGCATGGGACGTGCCGTGGAACCCGTACCGCCGGATGCGGTGCTCGTCGGCCGTCGCGACGTCGATCGCGTAGCGGGCCGCCGACTCCGGCATCGTCGTGTGGAAGGCCGTGTCGAAGACCGCGACCTGGGGGAGGTCGGGGCGGAGCGACTGGGCGGTACGGATGCCGGTCAGGTTCGCCGGGTTGTGCAGGGGGGCCACCGGGATCAGGCGCTCGATCTCCGCGAGGACCGTGTCGTCGATGACCGTCGGCTCGGTGAACAACTGGCCGCCGTGCACGACCCGGTGGCCGATGGCCGCCAACTCCGGGGAGTCCAGGCCGAGTCCGTCCTGCGCCAGCTCCTCCGCGACCGCCTTCAGGGCCGCCTCGTGGTCGGCGATCGGGCCCGTGCGTTCGCGGGAGGCGCCGCCGGTCGTCAGCGGGGTGTGCTTCAGGCGGGACGTGTCCTCGCCGATGCGTTCCACCAGGCCCACGGCGAGGCGGCTGCTGTCGCGCATGTCGAGCAGCTGGTACTTCACCGACGACGAGCCGGAGTTGAGGACGAGGACGCGGGTCGCGGTCACTGGTGGGACACCTTCTGGGTGGGAACCTGGCTGAGGGCAGGGTCGGTGGTCTGGGCCTGGATCGCCGTGATCGCGACCGTCGTGACGATGTCCGGGACCAGGGCGCCCCTGGACAGGTCGTTGACCGGCTTGCGCAGGCCCTGGAGGACGGGGCCGACGGCGATCGCGCCGGCCGAACGCTGCACGGCCTTGTAGGTGTTGTTGCCGGTGTTGAGGTCAGGGAAGATCAACACGCTTGCCTGGCCCGCGACTTCGGAGCCCGGCAGCTTGGTGGCGGCCACGGTCGGCTCCACGGCCGCGTCGTACTGGATCGGGCCTTCGATACGCAGGTCCGGGCGCCGGGAGCGCACCAGTTCCGTCGCCTCCCGCACCTTGTCGACGTCGGCGCCGGAACCGGACGTACCCGTCGAGTACGACAGCATCGCGATCCTCGGCTCGACACCGAACTGCTCGGCCGTGGCCGCCGACTGGATGGCGATGTCGGCCAACTGCTCCGCGTTCGGGTCGGGGTTGACCGCGCAGTCGCCGTAGACGAGGACCTTGTCGGCCAGGCACATGAAGAAGACGGACGAGACGATCGAGGCGTCCGGCTTCGTCTTGATGATCTCGAAGGCGGGGCGGATCGTCGCGGCCGTGGAGTGGACCGAGCCCGACACCATGCCGTCGGCCAGGCCCTCCTGGACCATCAGGGTGCCGAAGTAGTTGACGTCCGAGACGACGTCGTAGGCCAGCTCGACCGTGACGCCCCGGTGCGCGCGGAACTGGGCGTACTTCTCCGCGAACCGGTCCCGCAGCTCGGAGGTCTGCGGGTCGATCAGCTGGCAGTCGCCGAGGTCTATGCCCAGGTCGGCGGCCTTCTTGCGGATGCCGTCGACCGGGCCGAGCAGCGTCAGGTCGCACACGCCCCGGCGCAGCAGCACCTCGGCGGCGTGCAGGACGCGTTCCTCGGTGCCCTCGGGCAGGACGACCCGGCGCCTGTCGGCGCGGGCGCGTTCCAGGAGCTTGTGCTCGAACATCATCGGCGTGACGCGGTCGCTGCTGGGCGCGGAGACGCGTGAGAGCAGTTCCGTGGTGTCCACGTGCCGTTCGAAGAGGCCGAGGGCCGTCTCCGCCTTGCGCGGGGTGGCCGCGTTCAACTTCCCCTCCAGGGAGAAGAGTTGGGCGGCGGTGGGGAAGCTCGTGCCGGCCACGGAGACGACCGGGGTGCCCGGGGCGAGGCGGGCGGCGAGGGTGAGGACCTCGTCGCTGGGACGCTCGTTGAGGGTCAGCAGGACGCCCGCGATGGGCGGCGTACCGGCGCTGTGCGCGGCGAGGGCGCCCACCACCAGGTCGGCGCGGTCGCCGGGGGTGACGACGAGGCAGCCGGGGGTCAGCGCGGTCAGGAAGTTGGGCAGCATCGCGCCGCCGAAGACGAAGTCCAGCGCGTCACGGGCGAGGCCCGAGTCGTCGCCGAGGAGCACCTTGCCGCCGAGCGCGTGGGTGATCTGGGCGACCGTCGGCGCGGAGAGGGCGGGCTCGTCGGGCAGGACGTAACAGGGCACGGGCAGGCGGGAGTCGAGGCCCTCGGCGATGGCGGTGCGGTCCTCGCGGGCGACGCGGTTGGCGACCATGGCGAGGACGTCGCAGCCCAGCGCCTCGTACGCGCGGTGCGCGTTGCGGGTCTCGGCGAGCACCGACTCGGCGGTCTGGTCGCGTCCGCCGACGACCGCGACGACGGACGCGCCGAACTCGTTGGCGAGGCGCGCGTTGAGGGCCAGCTCGTCCGGGAACTGGGTGTCGGCGAAGTCGGTGCCGAGGACGAGGACGACGTCGTACTCGCGGGCGACGCGCAGGAACCGGTCGACGAGGGTCGAGACGAGCTCGTCGGTGCCCTGCTCGGCCTGGAGCGCGGACGCCTCCGGGTAGTCCATGCCGTACACGGTCGCCGGGTCCTGGGAGAGGCGGTAGCGGGCGCGCAGCAGCTCGAAGAGGCGGTCCGGGTTGTCGTGCACCAGGGGGCGGAAGACGCCCACGCGGTCGACCTGCCGGGTCAGGAGTTCCATGACTCCCAGCTCGACGACCTGGCGGCCGTCGCCCCGGTCGATCCCGGTCACGTACACGCTGCGGGTCGTCACGCGTGCTCTCCGTTTCAGCTGGATTGTTCGGGCCTCTCGACAGTACCCGCGTCGCTGGTCACAGCCCCGGCCAGGCCGGTCGGGGCCGGTGAGGATCGAGGGTCCGGCCGGGGCGTGAAACAATTGGAGTGGCTCACAGGTATCAAAAGCGACCAGAACGATCGATCACAGCGAGCAGGAGACACAGCACGATGCGTATCGGAGTTCTCACCGCAGGCGGCGACTGCCCCGGCCTGAACGCAGTGATCCGGTCGGTCGTCCACCGGGCGGTCACGCAGTACGACGACGAGGTCATCGGCTTCGAGGACGGTTACGCGGGCCTGCTCGACGGCCGCTACCGCACCCTCGACCTCGACGCGGTCAGCGGCATCCTCGCCCGTGGCGGCACGATCCTCGGGTCGTCCCGGCTCCAGCGCGACCGGCTGCGCGAGGCCTGCGAGAACGCCTCCGACATGATCCACGAGTTCGGCATCGACGCGCTGATCCCGATCGGCGGTGAGGGCACGCTGACGGCGGCGAGGATGCTGAGCGACGCGGGCCTGCCGGTCGTCGGCGTCCCCAAGACCATCGACAACGACATCTCGTCGACCGACCGCACGTTCGGCTTCGACACGGCGGTGGGCGTCGCCACCGAGGCGATGGACCGCCTGAAGACCACTGCCGAGTCGCACCAGCGTGTGATGGTCGTCGAGGTCATGGGCCGCCACGCGGGCTGGATCGCCCTCGAGTCCGGCATGGCCGCCGGCGCCCACGGCATCTGCCTCCCCGAGCGCCCCTTCGACCCCGCCCACCTGGTGAAAATGGTCGAGGAACGGTTCGCGCGCGGCAAGAAGTTCGCCGTCATCTGCGTCGCCGAGGGCGCGCATCCCGCCGAGGGCAGCATGGACTACGGCCACGGCGAGATCGACCAGTTCGGCCACGAGCGCTTCCAGGGCATCGGTACGGCACTGGCGTACGAGCTGGAGCGACGGCTGGGCAAGGAGGCCAAGCCGGTCATCCTCGGCCACATCCAGCGCGGCGGGACGCCCACCGCGTACGACCGCGTCCTCGCGACCCGGTTCGGCTGGCACGCGGTGGAGGCCGCGCACCAGGGCCGGTTCGGGCGGATGACGGCACTGCGCGGGACGGACGTGGTGATGGTGCCGCTCGCGGAGGCGGTCACCGAGCTGAAGACGGTCCCGAAGGACCGGATGGACGAGGCGGAGTCGGTGTTCTAGGCCCAGTTGGCCGTTCGTAGGGGCGGTACTTGGCACTTGGCCGTCGGTCAGGGGGTGTTCGGGCCGCCGGAGCCGACCCTCTCCCAGAAGTGCTCCACGATCCGGTCGAGGAAGTCGCGTCCGGCGCGGCTCGCCTCGACCGCCGCGGAACCGCCCGCTCCCCAGGTCAGGGTGGCGGCCATCTGCCCCTGGTAGTGACGGTGCAGCTCCTGGAGGGTGCTCTCCAGGAGGCGCCGGTTCAGCGGCACCATCTTGTTGACCGGGCGGACGTACGCCTGCCAGCGCGTCGTGACCGCGCCGCGCAACAGGCCGGCGAGCCTGCCGTCGAGGCCGGTGAGGGTCATCAGGTCGGCGAGCGAGAGTTCGAGCACCTCGGCGAGGATCGCCGACTGGCGCTCGGTGCCGCGCCACTCGCCGCTCTCCTCCATCCGTACGTAGACGAGGAGTTCGAGCCCGACGGCCCGGGCGACGTCCTCGGCGCTGAGCCCGCGCGCGGCACGGTGTTCGCGCAAGGTGCGGGGGCGGCCGATGAGTTCGCAGGGCGCGCACCACAACACGCCCGCGAGAGCGGTGAGTTCGTTCTTGCCGGGGGCCATGATGCCGCGTTCCCAGGCGATCACATGGTCGGACGTGATGTACGGCAGCCCGTACGAGACCTGCATCCCGTACGCGACGTGCTCGGGGCCCATTTGCAGGGCCAGACGCAGTCTGCGGGCGGCGGGGGCGTCGAAAGGGGGAGTCGGGGGCGTGGATGGTGGGGGAGGGACTGGAGGTCGGCGCACGCGCCACAAGCTAGGGGTGCGGGGCGGCGGTGACTACGTTCTGTTCGGCCACAATCACGGATTGTAGAAAGCTACGGGGTCGGGCGGTGGTCCCCGTTGATTTCGCGGCGGTCGGAGACCGGGGGTCGGGAGCTGGGAGTCGGCGATTGTCCGGCCTGTGTGGGCGTCCGATCGTGCGAACGGCAAGGTGGCGGGGCATATGCGCGCGCGTTCTCCGGTGCGGGCGGGCGGGGGTTGAGGTGGTCGGGGTGTCGGCACTGTGGGCGAGTGCCGAAGGTGAGTGCGGTGTGGTGGGGGGTTCGGAGGGGGGAGGCGGGGTGGAGTGGGACGGGTGACCGGCGAGTAGGGACGGCGTGATTTGTGCGGTGCGGGGACGGGGTGCGGCTGTCTTGCCGCCTTTCGGCGCGGCCGCCGTAGCTGCTGGAGCTCGGTACGACGACCAAGTGCCCGTTCGGCTGGGCCTGTTGGGGGCTTCGGGCGCGTACGGTGTCGGTGGCGGTTTTTGGCGGGCGCCGGGTGGCGTCGGAAAGTGGTGGTCCTGTGAGCGTGAGCGGTAAGACGGAGAAGGTCGAGGGGCACATACGGGAGCGGCTGCTCGCCCCGAACTTCTGGCACCTCGCGACGGTCGGCGCGGACGGCATGCCGCAGGTGTCGCCGATGTGGGTCGACATCGAGGGCGACCATGTCATGGTCAACACGGCCATCGGCCGCGTGAAGGAGGAGAACCTCCGCCTCAACCCGAATGTCTCGCTCTCCCACCACGACCCCGAGAACCCGTACGACCGTGCGGAGATCCGGGGGCGCGTGGTGCGGTTCGTGGAGGGCGAGGAGGCGGAACGGTCCATGGACCGGCTCACGCAGAAGTACATCGGCGAGGACCGGTACCCGTGGCTGCTGCCCGGGGAGCGGCGCGTCATGCTGCTCATCGAGGTGACGCGGGTGCGGCGGGTCGTGGGGGTGGAGCCGTTCCGGCCGGGGGTGCTGCCTGAGGCGTGAGGGGGCGCCTTACGGGGGTGTGGGGGCGGGGCGGTCACGGTCGACGCGGACTCGAGGCAACCGGTCAGCCAGCCTTCACCAGCAGGTCGGTGAGTGCGTCAGGCACGGTGACCATGCAGTCATGGCCGCTCCGCAGTTCCCACACCTGCGACGCGGCGCCGCCTGGCTGCACCGCCGGAACCGGGCGGCGCGTGACGTCCTCCGGCGTACTGCCGACACAGTGGATGTGTGTTCGTGAAATCGCGTCGGCGGCCGGGTTGTCCAGCCGGACCGGCTGCAGGAAGCAGCGCACCGATTCGTCCGACATCATCGTGCGCAGCCACGCCGTGTCCGCCGGGTCGGTCACCCCGAACAGGCCTACTGGGGCGGGCATTTCCGGCATGGGCGGGATGCGCCAGGGGGCGTCGGAGGCGGCGGCCGCGTCGATCAGTCGCTGGGTCTTCTCCGGTATGACATCCAGCGCGCTCTCACCGTCGCTCGGGACCATCGCGTCGACGTAGACCAGATGCGCGATCCGGTCCGGGACCTCGTCGGCCACGCCGGATATGACCATTCCGGCGTAACTGTGCCCGACCAGGACCACGTCGGTGAGATCCCACTCGTCGAGAAGCGCGACGACGTCGCCGACGTGGGTGTCGAGGTCGACGTCCGGAGTGAGCAGGTGTTCCTTCTCGCCGTGGCCGGTCAGCGAAGGGGCGAACACCTGGTGCCCGGCCCGGGCCAGCAGGGGAACGACCCGGTCCCAGACGCGCCCGCTGTGCCAGGCGCCATGGACAAGG
Organism: Streptomyces sp. ME02-8801-2C; assembly: GCF_033793965.1. NCBI lineage: Bacteria > Bacillati > Actinomycetota > Actinomycetes > Kitasatosporales > Streptomycetaceae > Streptomyces > Streptomyces sp. ME02-8801-2C. The sequence continues at coordinate 83,273 of NZ_JARAXP010000015.1, forward strand.
ACATAGGTTTTCGTGTGCGACGTACTCATGTGAAGGACGCTACTGAGCCGATAGGTACCTCCTGGTAACCTTCGGCGATGCCTGACTCAGCCGGAAGCGTCTTCCTCGCAGACTGCCCCGCCCGGCTCGCCGTCGACATCATCACCAACAAGTGGGCCGTCGTCGTTCTGTTCGCCCTCAGTCGCAGGCCCCGCCGGCACGGTGAACTCGTCGACCTCGTCGGTGGCATCTCCCGCAAGGTCCTCACCCAGACACTGCGCAGACTTCAGAGCTACGGCCTGATCGAACGTCGTGCCTACGCCGAGGCGCCCCCACGGGTCGAGTACAGCCTCACCGACCTCGGACAGACCCTCACCGGCCCCATCGCCGCCCTGACCGACTGGGCGACGACGTACGGCGCCGCAGTCGCCGACTTCCAGGAAGCGGCGCAGAAGGACACCCCGCCCTCCGACATCTGACCGCGGCCTCCGGAGCCCCCGCCGCTAGCCCTTCACCCACCGGTACTGCAACTCGGGTCGCCCCACCTGCCCGTACTGCGGGCTCCGTGCCGCGCGGCCCGCGTCCACCAGGTGTTCCAGGTAACGCCGGGCTGTGATGCGGGAGATGCCGACCTCCTCGGCGACCCCGGCCGCGGTGAGCCCCTCCGTGCCGGACCGCAGGGCCTGCGTGACCCGTTCCAGGGTGGGGGCGCTCAGGCCCTTGGGGAGAGCGGCGGGGCCCGGTGCGCGCAGGGTCGCCAGGGCGCGGTCGACCTCGTCCTGGCCGCTCGCCTCGCCGACCGACGCGTGGAACTCGGCGTACCGCACCAGCCGGTCCCGCAGGGTCGCGAAGGTGAACGGCTTCAGCACGTACTGCACGACCCCCAGCGACACCCCCTCCCGCACCACCGCCAGGTCCCGTGCCGACGTCACCGCTATCACGTCGGCGTGATAGCCGGCCGCGCGCAGCGAGCGGGCCAGTTGCAGCCCGTGGCCGTCGGGCAGGTGCAGGTCGAGCAGGAGCAGGTCGACGGGCGTACGGTCCAGCGCGCGCCGCGCCTCTGCGCCCGTGTGCGCCTTGCCGACGGCCGTGAACCCGGGCACCCGGCCCACGTACATGACATGCGCGTCGGCTGCGACCGGGTCGTCCTCCACGACGAGAACCCGGATGGGGCCGGTCGTCGTGGCCCGGCGCGTCGTATCTCTCGGGTCGGTCATACGTCGCCTCCTGGCAAGGCGGATTCGGCGGGCTCAGTCGACTCGGTCGACTCAGCCGGCTCGTGCGGCTCGTGCGGCTCGTTCTGCTCAGTGGACCCGGCGGGGGCGCTCCGCCCCGAAGCGCTCGCCGAGCCCGAAGTCATCATGGGCGCCGCCACCTTAGGCAACGGCAGCCGTACCTCGAACTCCGCCCCGCCGCCCGCCGCCTCCGCCACCGTCAGCGTGCCCTCGTGACGGGCCACCGCCTGCCGTACGAGCGCCAGCCCGAGACCCCGCCCGCCCGGTCCCGCCGGCTTGGTGGAGAAGCCCCGCTGGAAGACCGCCTCCGCGTGGGCCGGATCGACACCCGCGCCGGTGTCCGAGACCCGCAGCACCAGCAGGGAGTCCTCCGTCAGGGCCGTCACCGTCACCCGGGACGCCCCCATACCGCTCTCCACGCTTCCCTGGGCCGCGTCCACCGCGTTGTCGATGAGGTTGCCCAGGATGGTGACCAGGTCGCGGGCGGGGAGCGTGTCGGGGAGGAGACCGTCGTCGAGGCTGCTCTCCTCCGACACCACCAGCTCCACACCCCGCTCGTTCGCCTGCGCCGTCTTGCCGAGCAGCAGAGCGGCCAGCACCGGTTCGCTGACCGCCGCGACCACCTGGTCGGTGAGCGCCTGGGCGAGTTCCAGTTCGGCGGTCGCGAAGTCGACGGCCTCCTCCGCCCGGCCCAGCTCGATCAGGGACACGACGGTGTGGAGCCGGTTCGCCGCCTCGTGCGCCTGTGAGCGCAGCGCCTGCGTGAAACCGCGCTCGGAGTCCAACTCGCCCATCAGGGACTGGAGTTCCGTCACATCGCGCAGGGTGACGACCGTGCCCCGACGCTCGCCGCTCGACACCGGGGAGGTGTTGACGACCAGGACCCGGTCGGCGGTCAGATGCACCTCGTCGACGCGCGGCTCGGCCGACAGCAGCGCGCCCGTCAGAGGTGCGGGCAGCCCCAGCTCCGCCACGGACCGGCCGACGACACCTCCCTCGCTCCTGCCGTTCTCCTCGTCGTGGACGCCCAGCAACTCGCGCCCGCCGTCGTTCATCAGCGCCACCCGGTACTGCCCGTCGAGCATCAGCAGCCCCTCGCGTACGGCGTGCAGGGCGGCCTGGTGGTAGTCGTGCATGCGGCTCAGCTCGGCCGCGTTCATCCCGTGCGTGTGGCGGCGCAGGCGGGCGTTGATGACGTACGTGCCGACCGCGCCCAGCACCAGCGCGCCCACCGCGACCCCGACCAGCGCGGTGACCTGGTCCTGGACCCGGGCGGTTATCTCCTCGACCCGGATACCGGCACTGACCAGCCCGATGATCTCGCCGCCCGCGCCGTCGGCGTGGATCGGGGTGACCGCGCGGACGGACGGGCCGAGCGTGCCGGAGAAGACCTCCGTGAACGACTCGCCGCGCAGCGCGCGTTCCCTGTGCCCGAGGAAGCGCTGACCGATCTGGTCCTTGTCCGGGTGGGTCCAGCGGATGCCCTCGGGGTCCATGATCGTGACGAAGTCGACGTCGGTGTGGTGCTGCACCTGGAGGGCGTACGGCTGGAGCAGGGTCGTCGGCTTCGGGGCGGTCAGGATCGCCTCCCGCACCGACGGGGCGTCCGCGACGGAACGGGCGACGGCCATCGCCTGGCGGCCTGCCGCGTCCTCGGCCTGACTGCGGTCGCTGAGGTACGTGAACAGCGCACATCCGGCCACGACGACCGCTATGAGGACGGCCTGCATCGTGAACAGCTGGGCGGCCAGACTGCGGGGTCCGGGAACGCGGGGGAAACGCATGGTGTCAGTCTGCCTCTCCTTATAAGCGTGAACTAAATGAACGGAAGGGTGACCGCCCTCACAGGCCGGGGGATAGTCACGGCATCGCAGGGACGCGATTCTGGGGCCTTGGCCTGATTTCGGTCGCCGCCCGCGACCCCGCAGCACCAGCCGGTCCCCAGCAGTCTCAGCAGTCCCCAGCACCACTGAGTCCCCGCACAACTTTCTCCCCATCTCCCGGACGTGAGCCGCACGCCGGTGATGCCGACGACGACGTCAAGGAGGGCAGCCGTGGCCACCTCATCCTCAACGGCACCTGCCGCACCCGCCGCCAAGCGGGACCGTACCCACTACCTCTACATCGCGGTCATCGCCGCGGTGGCCGCCGGTATCGCCGTAGGTCTGATCGCCCCGGACTTCGCCGTCGAGCTGAAGCCGATCGGTACCGGCTTCGTGAACCTGATCAAGATGATGATCTCGCCGATCATCTTCTGCACGATCGTGCTCGGTATCGGCTCGGTGCGGAAGGCGGCGAAGGTCGGCAAGGTCGGCGGTATCGCGCTCGGCTACTTCGTGCTCATGTCGTTCGTCGCGCTCGGCATCGGCCTCGTCGTCGGCAACATCATCGAGCCGGGCACCGGCCTCGCGCTGACCGACGCCGTCAAGGAGACCGGCCACGCGCAGGTATCGGCCGAGGCCAAGGACACCACCGAGTTCCTCCTCGGGATCATCCCGACCACGTTCGTCTCCGCCTTCACCGGCGGCGAGGTCCTCCAGACGCTGCTCATCGCCCTGCTCGCCGGGTTCGCCCTGCAGGCCATGGGCTCGGCCGGCCAGCCGGTCCTGCGCGGTGTGGAGCACATCCAGCGCCTGGTCTTCCGCATCCTCGGCATGGTCATGTGGGCCGCGCCCGTCGGCGCGTTCGGCGCCATGGCCGCGGTGACCGGCTCCGCCGGTGTGGACGCGCTCAAGCAACTCGCCGTCCTGATGCTGTCCTTCTACCTCACCTGTGTCCTCTTCGTCTTCCTGGTGCTCGGCGCGCTGCTGAAGATCTTCACGGGCCTCAACATCTTCTCGCTCCTCAAGTACCTGGGCCGTGAGTTCCTGCTGATCCTCTCGACCTCGTCCTCCGAGTCGGCGCTGCCGCGTCTCATCGCGAAGATGGAGCACCTGGGTGTCAGCAAGCCGGTCGTCGGTATCACCGTTCCGACCGGCTACTCGTTCAACCTCGACGGCACCATGATCTACATGACCATGGCGTCCCTGTTCATCGCCGACGCCATGGGTACGCCGATGGCGGTCAGCGAGCAGATTCCGCTGCTGCTCTTCCTGCTCGTCGCCTCGAAGGGCGCGGCGGGTGTCACCGGCGCCGGTCTCGCGACCCTGGCCGGCGGCCTCCAGTCGCACAAGCCCGCCCTGGTGGACGGCCTCGGCCTGATCGTCGGCATCGACCGCTTCATGAGCGAGGCCCGCGCCCTCACGAACTTCGCCGGCAACGCGGTCGCCACGGTCCTGATCGGCACCTGGACCAACGAGATCGACAAGGAGCGCGTCGCGGAGGTCCTCGCCGGGCAGCACCCGTTCGACGAGAAGACGCTCATCGACGAGAACGACGGCTTCCACCCGGACACCGACCGCACCGCGGACGTCCCCGAGCAGGGCGGCGAGAAGGAACTCGCCAAGGCCTGACCCCGGTCAGCGCCCGGAAGGCTCCGGGTGGCTGGACACTCCCCCGTAGTCCAGCCACCCGGCCTGGGGTTCCGGCAGGTCCGCCGGAACCCCGGACCCCGAGAAACGCCGAGCGGCCAGGCTCTCCCCCGTAGCCTGGCCGCTCGGCCGTTTTCGCGTTCTCGCACCTTCCGCGGGGGGCGTCGGAGGACACGGTCTCTCTTGGCGGGCCCGCCGCCTACCAGTTGTCCGCGTCCCTGGTCAGCTCGGCCACCAGTTCAGTGGCCCGGGGGCCGGGGACGCCCGCCGTGGTCAGCAGGGTGACCGCGGCCGAGGGGCCCGCCTCCCGCGCTGCCAGGACGCCGTCGTTCACCGCCTCCATCAGCGCGAACAGCATCTGCTCGTGCACGTACGCCAGTGCGGGCGCCGGCAGCGGCGAGCTGAACACGCCCTCCTCCAGGCCCTGCCGGAGCACCTCGACGCAGGCCTCGCGGACCGGGGTGAACCGGTCGCGGATGCCCTGCACGGTGACGCTGCGCTGGGCGAGGCCGACGAGTATCCGGTAGCGGTCCGCGACCCGCCAGACCGAGAGCGTCGTACGGGCGACGGTCTCCGCGGGCCCCTTGGCGCCCTCGAGCCCCTCGGCGTACGCGGCGGCGACCGCCTCCACGGCGCCGTCGAGCAGCGTGCTGATCAGCGCCTCCCGGCTGGGGAAATGCCCGTACACGGTCCGTCGTACGACACCTGCGGCGCGCGCGATCTGATCCATCGAGGCGTCGGGGTCGCGCAGCAGTTCGGCGAGGGCGATGTCGAGGATGCGGCGTCGGTTCGCGTCGGCGCGGCTGGTGGTGCCCGTGGTCATGGCTGCCATTGTGCCTTCCCTTCCTTCTATTTGCACAGTGCTGTGCATCCGGCTAGATTGCACATTGTTGTGCAACTGCACGCCGTTGTGCAAAAGGATCACTGTAAGCACCAAGCACCAAGCACCAAGCACCAAGTACCAAGCACCTCAAGGAAGGCGAAGGCCCATGGCCATGCGATTCGTCAGGACAGAACCCGTCGAGACGATGGGCCGCCCCTACGCGCACCGCTGGTGGGCCCTTCTCGTGCTCTGTCTGAGCCTGCTGATCATCGTGATGGCGAACACCGCCCTCACCGTCGCCGCCCCCGACATGACCCAGGACCTGGGCCTGTCCAGCGCCGACCTCCAGTGGGTCATAGACGGCTACACCGTCCCGTACGCGGCGCTGATGCTGCTGCTCGGCGCGATCGGCGACAAGTACAGCCGGCGCGGGGCGCTCGTGCTCGGCCTGGTCGTCTTCGGCGGCGGGGCGGTCGCCGGATCACTGGTCGGCTCGGCCACCGGGGTCATCGCGGCGCGGGCCGTCATGGGTGTGGGCGCCGCGCTGATCATGCCGGCGACGCTCTCTCTCCTCGCCGCGACCTTCCCCCGCGCCGAACGCGCCAAGGCGATCACCCTGTGGACCGCCACCGCCGGACTCGCCATCGCGGCGGGCCCGCTGGTCGCGGGGGCGCTGCTGGAGAAGCACGGCTGGGCCTGGACGTTCCTGATCAACGTGCCGATCGCCGCGCTCGCGATCGTCGGCGCGCTCGTCCTCGTACCGCCCTCCAAGGCCGGCCACCAGGACCGGATCGACTACGTCGGGGGACTGCTGTCCGTGGTGTGGATCGCCGCGCTGGTCTACATGATCATCGAGGGGCCGCACTTCGGCTGGGATGTCAAGGCGGTCACGGCTGCGGTCGCCGCGGGGCTCGGCCTCGTCCTCTTCGTGGTGTGGGAGCTGCGCCACCCGCGTCCCGTCCTGGACGTACGCCGCTTCACGCAGCGCCGGTTCGCGGGCTCCAACCTCGCGGTCGCCCTGTTCTTCCTGGCGGTCTTCGGCGCCTTCTACTACCTCACCCAGCACCTCCAGTTCGTCCTCGGCTACGACGCCCTCGACACCGGCCTGCGCATGCTGCCGCTCGCCGGCGCCGTCTTCGTCGGCTCGGCCCTCACCGGGTATCTCACCCCGCGCATCGGTATGCGGATCACGGTCACGGCGGGCATGGTCGGCGGTACGGCGGCCCTGGTGCTGCTCTCGCAGGTGAACTCCCAGTCCTCGTACGGGGATTTCGTCGCCCCTCTCGTCATCCTCGGCCTCGCGATCGGCCTCGCGCTCTCCCCGTGCACGGACGCGATCATGGGAGCGTTTCCCGAGGCCCAACTGGGCGTCGGCGGCGCGGTGAACGACACCTCGCTGGAGCTGGGCGGCTCGCTCGGCATCGCGATCCTCGGCTCACTGCTGTCGACGTCGTACGCCGCTCACCTCACCGACGCGACGAGGGGCAGCAAGCTGCCGGGAGACGCCCTGAGCCAGGCGCAGGACTCGGTGGGCGCGGGTTATCAGGTGGCCCAGGGGATCGGCGCGCAGGCGCGGCAGCTCGCGGCGCAGGCATCGGGGGCGACGAAGCCGGAACAGGCGGCCGAGCTGAAGACGCAGGCGACTCAACTCGCCCAGGGGGCACGCCAGATGGCGGACGCGGTCGGATCGTCCTTCTCGGACGCGGTGGCCCACACGAGCCTGATCGGGGCGATGATTCTGGGGGTTGGGACAGTGCTGGTCGCTGCGCTGCTGCCGGGGAAGGAGAGTGCGGCCCCGGCGGAGCCGGCAGAGTTGGCGGAGCTCACAAGCGCGGGTCGATAAAGCCGAGGCCGTGTTTCCCACCCGCCCACCCGTTTACCGCATGTGACCAGCGAGGCCGAGGCATTTTCAGCCCGTCCGGCGTTTGCGGACGAGGCCCGTTCAGGGCCGAAAGCGGGGGTCTGGGGGCGCAGCCCTCAGGGATGGGAACGGGTAGGGGCGGCGGGGGCGAGAACCCTCAGTCGCGGAGATCCGCCACAACCCGGAACCGTTCCAGTACCGCCAACGTCGAGTCGTCCACCGTGAACCCGGGATCACCCAGCACCTCCCGCATCCCCGCACTGTGCCAGAACCGCTCATGCCCGGCCCGCCACGCGGCCACATCGGCATAGCCCTCCCCCTCGTCGAGCGCGTGAGCGAGATCCACCTCGCTCAGCGCGACGACCCGTACGCCGGTGACCTCGATGATCCCGACCGGCCGATCGTCGGAGTCGACCACCACCGAACGGCTCCCCACCTCCGGCAAAGGCTCACCCTCACGCTCGTACTCGATGACGAGCCCGGTCGTGGACGTCTTGGAACCGTCGAGAATCGCGGCGACGAGCCGGTCGCGCAGCGGACCGGGAAAGGCGAACTCCGCCTTCGGAAGGTCATCGTGATTCCGCTCGGGGGTCGTCATGGAGTCACCGTAGGCGCAGGCCTCACCTCACTCACACTCAATTACCCCCGCCTACCCCACCCGCCCCCAACGTCTCCCCCACCGCTCGCGGCAACCACTCCCGCACATGGCCGAAGGTGAAGCCGAGCTCCGTGGCCCTCGAGTTGTCCATGCCGTACGAGCGGGCGAAGGAGAAAGGGGAGACCTGGCCGACCTCGACGCTCTGGAAAAGGGTCCTGCCGTCCGGGATGTGCCGGGCCACCGCCGCGCACAACTCCTCCGTGGTCAGCAGGCCGTGGGACGCGGCGTTGACCGGCCCGGTGAAGTTCTGGCCCACCGTCCAGAAGAGGAAGTCGGCGATCTCCTCGACGTGGATGTAGGTCGCCGGCCGGTTCTCGGCCGGTACGGCAATCGGGGTGCCGGTACGGATGCGCCGGGCATAGTGGTCGAGTCGGCCGGTGAAGTCGTCTGCGCCGCCCAGGACATGGGCCACGCGTACGGAGGTGTACGCGAACTCCGGACCGCCGGCCGCGAAGACCGCCTCGGCCTGGCGCTTGCCCTCGCCGTAGTGGGTGTCGAGGAACTCCGGCTTGTGCCAGGGGAGTTGAAGATCGACGGGGACGGTAAGCGGATCGACGGCGTCCTCACGCACCGGGACGACGGTGTCCTCGTAGACGAGGGAGTCCTCGTACTCGTACACCTCGATCGTGGACGTCATCACATAGCGGCGGGTACGGCCGCCCGCGAAGACGCGCCGGGCGATGTCCGCCTGGCGAGGCGTGTAGCAGACCTGGTCGACGACGACGTCGAAGGTGCGGTCGCCGAGAGCGGAATTCAGGGCGGCCTCGTCATCGCGGTCGGCGACAAGGTGAATTGCCCCGGCGGGCGGAGAAGCGGAGCCCCGGTTGAGAACGGTCACCCGGTCTCCGGCGGCGATCAGGCGGTCGATGAGCCGCTTTCCGAAATACCGATTGCCGCCTATGACCAATACGTCGCGCATGATGTTCCTCCCCGTAGCGGACCTTGTGATCATAATTCTCCTGGTGGACGAACGAGTTCTGAAGGGGAAGTCATGGGACATCCGGCCGAGGCGCCGAAAGAATCACGGCGGCTGCGAGCCGCGGCCAACGAAACGTCGGTGGCCTTCGACGCGTTGGACCGGCAGATCCTGGAGCTCCTCCAGAGCGACGGCCGGATCAAGCTCAGCGAGCTGGGCAGAAGGGTGCGGCTGAGCCCGGCGGCGGTCACGGAGCGGGTGCGCCGGCTGGAGTCGGCGGGCGCGATCACCGGATACGGCGCCCGGGTCGCCCCCGCACGCCTCGGCTACGGCATCCAGGCGTTCATCCGGGTCAACCCGCACGGCGGATACACCCTCAAGCACCCGAGGACGCTGGAACTGCTCGCCCGCCCCGAGGTCACCGAGGTGCATCACGTGGTCGGCGAGGACTGCTGGATCCTCAAGGTGGCCGTCGAGGACACGATCCATCTGGAGGAGGTCCTGGAGCGGACCTCGGCGCTGGGGCGGACGACGACATCGATCGTCCTGTCGTCCCCGGTGGTGGGGAAACCGCTGCTGCCCCCGGGGTGAGTGAGCCCGCCTGCCTTGCCGGCTTGCCTTGACGTCGGCGTCAAGGACTACGTTCGTACGTATGCGAATCGGCATGCGAATCGGCGAGCTGGCGGCGCGGGCCGGGACCACGACACGGACCCTGCGGTACTACGAGTCGCGTGGGCTGCTGCCCGCGCGGCGCGCGGACAACGGCTACCGCGCCTACGACGAGGTCGACCTGAAGCTGCTGCGGCAGATCCGGACGCTCCAGGACTTCGGGTTCGACCTGGAGGAGACCCGGCCCTTCGTGGACTGTCTGCGGGCGGGCCACCCGGAGGGGGACTCCTGTCCCGCGTCACTGGCCGTCTACCGCCGCAAGCTCGACGAACTCGACGCGCTCATCGGTGAGTTGCAGTCGGTACGGGCGAAGGTCGGTGAACAGCTGACGCGCGCCGAGCGGGCGCGCGACGAGCTGGCGGCCGAGGCGGCGGTTCCGGGCGGTCCGGAACCGGCATGCGAGTGGGGAGGACGGACGCGATGATCAGGGCAGCGGGCGTGGCCGAGGTGACGGACGCGGACTTCGACTCGGAGGTGATCGGGGCGGGGTTGCCGGTCCTGGTGGAGTTCACGGCCGACTGGTGCCCACCGTGCCGCCAGATGGCCCCGGTGCTGACCGCCCTCGCGGCGGAGGAGTCCGACCGGCTGAAGGTGGTCCAGCTGAACGTCGACATGAACCCCCTGACGACCAACGCGTACCGGGTCCTGTCCATGCCGACGTTCATGGTCTTCCGGGACGGGGAGCCGGTGCGGTCGATGGTGGGGGCCCGGCCGAAAAGGAGGTTGCTGGAGGAGCTGGCCGACGTACTCTGACGCCCTCGCCACCGGTATACGCAGAGAAATCCCCCGAGCGATTGCGCTCGGGGGATTTCTCTGCGTATATTCAATGGTTCGCGACTTTGGCGGGATCGGATTGATCGAGTCGCGGAAAAGTTCAATGAGCAGAGTATATCCGAGCGGGAGCGGAATTGTCAAACAAGGGCGCAAACACGGAATCAACTCACGATGAATTGCTCGGCGAACAGGAATTCGTCGACGGGCTCTACGCCCGTGTCGACGTCCTGCGCGGCGACACCGAGCACTCCGTCACGGACGCGCTCGCGCAGGGCAGTACGCCGATGCAGGCCCGGCTCGAGCGGGACGTACTCGTCGCCGAGCGGTCGGGGCTGCTCGCCGCGCTGAACGCCGTCGACGGATCGCTCTGCTTCGGGCGGATCGATCTCACCTCCGGCGTCACCCACCACATCGGCCGTATCGGACTGCGCGCCGACGACGCCGAGCGCACCCCGATGCTCATCGACTGGCGGGCCGAGGTCGCCCGGCCCTTCTATCTCGCCACCGGGCACACCACGATGGGCCTGCGCCGGCGCCGCCACATCAGCACCGACGGGCGGCGCGTCACGGGCTTGCACGACGAGATCCTCGACCTCGGCGACGAGACCCGCACCGGCTACGAGGACCCCTCCGGTGACGCCGTACTGCTCGCCGCGCTCGACTCCGCCCGCACCGGCCGGATGAACGACATCGTGCAGACCATCCAGGCGGAGCAGGACGAGATCATCCGCGCCCCGCACCGAGGTGTGCTGGTCGTGGAGGGCGGGCCCGGCACCGGCAAGACCGCCGTCGCGCTCCACCGGGCCGCCTACCTGCTCTACGAGCACCGCGAACTCCTCGCCAAACGGGCCGTGTTGATCGTCGGACCCAACCCCGCCTTCCTCGGCTACATCGGCGAGGTGCTGCCCTCGCTCGGTGAGACCGGGGTACTCCTCGCGACCGTCGGCGAGCTGTTCCCGGGCGTCAAGGCAACCCTCACGGACACGGCCCGCGCCGCCACCGTCAAGGGGCGCGCCGACATGGCCGACGTGCTGGCGGCCGTCGTACGCGACCGGCAGGGACTGCCCGACCCGGTCATCGCCATCGAGCACGACCGGGACATCCTCATGCTCGACGCCGGACTGGTGAACATGGCCCGGGAGCGGACCCGCGAGGCGAAGCTGCCGCACAACGTCGCGCGCGAGCACTTCGAGGGGCACATCCTCAACACGCTGACCGAGATGGTCGCGGAACGCATCGGCACCGACCCGTACGACGGCAGCAATCTTCTCGACTCCAGCGACATCACGCAGATCCGCGACGACCTGGCCGAGAACCACGAGGTCTGGGCGGCCATCGACCAGTTGTGGCCACGCATCGGCCCGCGCCGACTGGTCGCGGACTTCCTCGCCGCACCGGACGGATACGTGTCGGAGGCCGACGCGGACGCGATCCGGCGGCCCGTCACCCGGGCCTGGACGACGGCCGACGTACCGCTGCTCGACGAGGCGGCGGAGCTGCTCGGCGAGGACGACCGGGTCGCCAGGGCCCGGGCGGAACGCGAGCGCAGCAGCCAGGTCGCCTACGCGCAGGGGGTGCTGGACGTTTCCTATGCCTCCCGTACGTACGAGTTCGAGGACCTGGACGCCGAGGACTCCGAGGTACTGTCCGCGCACGACATCATCGACGCGGAACGCTTCGCCGAACGGCACGAGGAGGACGATCTGCGCAGCGCCGCCGAACGGGCGGCGGCCGACCGGACCTGGGCGTTCGGGCACATCATCGTCGACGAGGCACAGGAGTTGTCGCCGATGGCGTGGCGGCTCCTCATGCGGCGCAGCCCCACCCGGTCGATGACACTCGTAGGCGATCCGGCGCAGACCGCCGAGCCCGGCGGCGTCGGCGCCTGGTCGGACATCCTCGCGCCCTACGTCCAGGACCGCTGGGAGCACGCCCGGCTGGGCGTCAACTACCGGACACCGGCCGAGATCATGGACCTCGCGGCGGCCGTGGTGCGGGCGGAACGGTCGGACTTCGAACCGCCGACGTCCGTACGGTCGACCGGGGTACGGCCGTGGGTACGGGCCGTCGGCGGCGGTGAGTGTCCGGCAGCTCCGAGCGCTCTCGAGGAGCTCGCCGGGGCCGTGGAGAAGGCCGTCGGGGAGTTGACGCCCGTCGAGGGGCGGCTCGCCGTGATCGCGCCGCGCGAGCTGCACGCGGACCTGGCCGCGCGGCTGGACGGGGTGGAGGCGGGCGCGGAGCCCGATCTGACGCGGAGTGTCGTGCTGCTCGATCCCCGGCAGGCCAAGGGGCTGGAATTCGACTCCGTGCTGGTGGTGGAGCCGGGAGCCTTCGGCACCAGCGACCTGTACGTGGCGCTCACCCGGGCGACTCAGCGTGTGGGCGTGCTGTACCGGGGGGACCCACCGGTGGCGCTGGCCGCCGCTGATGTCGCTGCCGCTGTTGCTGTCGAGGGGTGAGGCGCGTGTGACCTGAGGGGCGAGCGTGCACCAAGGGTCACCAAGACGTAACAGTTCGCGCCATGGTCACTGCACGTGCACGGCTGGTGCGGTATGCGTGTCGGTATGGAAGCCCATCCGTTCGCCACCGCGCCCGCCGACAGTCCCACGCTCGAGTCGATGCCCGTGGAACCGCTGTTGACGTCGGAGTTCGACGCCGACCCGGGCGGGGTGTACGCGCGACTGCGGCGCACGTACGGACCGGTGGCGCCCGTGGGACTGATGGGCGTACCGGTATGGCTGGTTCTCGACTACCGCGAGGTACTGGAGGTACTGCGGAACGAGACCGTGTGGCGGCGTGACGTCAGGTACTGGCGGGCCCGGGCGCAGGGCCGGCTGCCGCCGGCCTGGCCACTGCTCGCGGGGTACGAGGTGCGGCAGACCATGTTCATGGACGACGAGGAACACCTCGCCGCCCGCCACACCCATCACACGGCGCTGCGCCCGTTCCAGGACGGGCACACCCCGCAGGGCTGGGAGCTGCGGGCGACGGTCACGCGGTACGCCGACGAGCTGATCGCGATGCTGGCGGCCGAGTCGGGCACGGTGGGGTTCGCCGATCTGGGCGCGCAGTACACGCGGCCGCTGCTGCTGATGGTCACCACGAAGCTGTTCGGGTGCCCTGTCGAACTCGGCGACGAACTGGTCATGGAGATGTGGCGGATGCTGGACGGCGGGCCGGACTCGGGTCCGGCGACGGGTCGTGCGCTGGCCGCGATGACCCGGCTGGCCGCGCACCGGCGGGCGCGACCCGGGGACGACCTCACGTCGTACATGCTGCTGGCCGATCCGGAGCTGTCGGACGAGCAGTTGGGGCGCGAGCTGTTCATGAACGCGGTGTACCTGAACGACATCACCGGCAACATGGTGCTGAACACACTCCTCGAGGTGTTGCGCGGGAACGCGAACGTGCGGCGCAGTCTGTCGGCCGGGCAGCTCGGCGAGACCGTGAACCGGGCGGCACTCTCGAATCCGCCGGTCGCCAACATGTGCTTCCGGTTCGCGGCCCGGGATGTGGAGTTGGGGAACTTCTGGATCCGCGGCGGGGACATCGTCTCGCCGTCGGCCGCGGCGGCGCACGGGGATCTGATGGCGATCGGGTCGTCCCACATGGTCGGTTCGGCCGTGAGTACGCGCGCGCATCTGGGGTGGGGTGCCGGGGTGCACCAATGCCCCAGTGCGGCACGGGAGTTGGGCGGGATGATCGTGAGTACGGCGGTGGGACGGATCTTCGACCACCTGGAGAAGGCCGAACTGACGTTGCCGGCCGACCAGTTGCCGTGGCGGACGGGACCGGTGGTACGGGGGCTGCGGTTGCTGCCGGTGAGATACGAGCTGAGTGGCGGGGTGGGGCGGGGAGTCGCCGGTGCCGGTGCCGGCGTCGGCGTCGGTGGAGGGCTACGGGGGGAGATGGACGCGGTGGGGGAGCCTGTGACGTCCGGCGGGGACCGGCAGCAGGTGAAGGGGCTGCTGGGGGCGTTGCGGAGGTTGATGTTCGGGGGACGATGAGGAACGGCTTGGCGGCGGAGGCCTTCCTTCGCCCCCGCCGCCCTTACCGCCCGACGCTACGGGGGATCCCGCCATTGCCCGGCGTACGTCAAGCCGGGCGTAGCCACACCGTCGCCAGCGGTGGCAGCGTCGCGCGGATGCTCGCCGGGCGGCCGTGCCAGGGCTGGGGGTCCGGTTTCAGGGGGGCCGCGTTGTGGATGTCGGTGCCGCCGTAGCGCAGGGCGTCCGTGTTGAGGGCTTCCTGCCAGGCCGGGACCGACTCCGGGACGCCGATGCGGTAGTCATGGCGGACGACCGGCGAGAAGTTGCTGATCGACAGGAGAGGGACGCCCTCCGCGTCGTAGCGGACGAAGGCGAAGACGTTGTCCTCCGCCGCGTCCCCGACCAGCCATTCGAAGCCCGCCGGGACGGTGTCCTGCTGCCAGAGGGCCGGGGTGTCGAGGTACACCGTGTTCAGGTCGCGCACCAGGTCCCGTACGCCCCGATGGTCCGCCTCCGCGCCGTACGCGGGATCCAGCAGCCACCAGTCCGGGCCGTGGGCCTCCGACCACTCCGCTCCCTGGGCGAACTCCTGGCCCATGAAGAGGAGTTGCTTGCCGGGGTGTGACCACATGAAGGCGAGGTACGCCCGCTCGGTCGCCCGCTGCTGCCACCAGTCGCCCGGCATCTTCGACACCAACGACCGCTTGCCGTGGACGACTTCGTCGTGGGAGATCGGCAGGACGTAGTTCTCGCTGTACGCGTACACCATGGAGAACGTCATCTCATGGTGGTGGTGCTTGCGGTGGACGGGGTCGTGCTGCACATAGCCGAGCGAGTCGTGCATCCAGCCCATGTTCCACTTCAGACCGAAGCCGAGGCCGCCGAAGCCGCCCGGGCCGGTGTGGTGCGTGGCCCGGGTGACGCCGTCCCACGCCGTCGACTCCTCGGCGATCGTCACGACCCCCGGGACCCGCCGGTACATGGTCGCGTTCATCTCCTGGAGGAAGGCGACCGCGTCCAGGTTCTCCCGGCCGCCGTGCTCGTTGGACGTCCACTGGCCCGGCTCGCGCGAGTAGTCGAGGTACAGCATCGAGGCGACCGCGTCGACCCGCAGGCCGTCTATGTGGAACTCCTCGCACCAGTAGACGGCGTTCGCCACAAGGAAGTTGCGGACCTCGCGGCGGCCGAAGTCGAACTCGAGGGTGCCCCAGTCGGGGTGGGCGGCGCGCAGCGGGTCCTCGTGTTCGTACAGCGGGCGTCCGTCGAACTCGGCCAACGCCCACTCGTCGCGCGGGAAGTGTGCCGGAACCCAGTCCATCAGGACGCCGATTCCGGCGCGGTGAAGGGCGTCCACCAGGTACTTGAAGTCGTCCGGGGTGCCCAGCCGGGCCGTGGGCGCGTAGAAGCCGGTGACCTGGTAGCCCCACGAACCACCGAAGGGATGCTCCGCCACCGGCATCAGTTCCACATGCGTGAAGCCCAGATCCCTTACGTATGCGGGGAGTTGCTCAGCAAGCTGGCGGTACGTCAGGCCCGGTCGCCAGGAAGCCAGATGGAGCTCGTAGATCGACATCGGGCCCTCGTGCGCCGGGACCTCGGCCCGCCGCGCCAGCCACTCGGCGTCCTCCCACTCGTGGTGCGAACTGGTCACGATCGACGACGTGTTGGGCGGAACCTCGGTCCGCCGGGCCATCGGGTCCGCGCGCTGCGTCTTCGAGCCGTCCGGGCGGGTGATCTCGAACTTGTACAGCTCGCCCTCGCCCACCCCCGGCACGAACAGCTCCCACACCCCGGTGGAGCCCAGCGACCGCATCGGATACGCCGTACCGTCCCAGAAGTTGAAGCCCCCGATCACCCGGACCCCGCGCGCGTTCGGCGCCCAGACCGCGAAGCGCGTGCCGGTGACACCCTGGTGGGTCATCGGCTCGGAGCCCAGCGCCCGCCACAGCTCCTCGTGCCGGCCCTCGCCGATGAGATGCAGGTCCAGATCACCCAGCGCGGGCAGCAGCCGGTACGCGTCCTCGATCTCCTGCACCTGCTCCTCGTACGCGATGACCAGCCGGTATTCCGGTACGCCCCGCAGCGGCAGCGCACCGGAGAAGAAACCGTCGCCGTCGTCGTGCAGCTCGGCACGCAGTTCCCCGGAGACGATGGTCACCGATCGGGCGAACGGCCGCAGCACCCGGAAAGCGACCCCGCCCGGGAGCGGATGCGCGCCCAGCACGGAGTGCGGGTCGTGATGCGTACCGGCCAGCAGCCGTTCGCGGTCGACGGCGTCCAACGCGGGGGAGGAGAGGAGCACGGCTCTCTCCGGAGTGATCTCCGCCGGGGGCGCCGCCTCGACCGGCGGCGCGGTGGGCGTCTCCGCCGCCGGTGCGACCGGTGGGACCGGTACGACCGGTGACTCCAGTGGGTCCGGCGTCTCCGAGCTCTCCGGCGTGTCCAGCGTCTCCGGGGATTCCGCCTTCTCCGGGGTCCTCGCCACCTTCTCCGTCACCTTCTCCGCCTTCCCCACCTTCTCCGGCTTCTCCGTCACCTTCTTGCCCGCCTTGTTCTTCGTCTTCTTGTCTTTCGTCTTCTTCGTCTTCTTCGAGCCGTCGGACGGGGGGCGCGGGGTCACAGGCGGGGGCCTTTCGGAGGTGAGGCGGAGGGGGTGGCGGGGTGACGCGGAGTCTCAGTCGGGTGCGGACAGCCGGTGTATCGCCGACATCGGCACCGGAAGCCAGTCCGGTCGGTGCCGTGCCTCGTACACCACCTCGTAGACCGCCTTGTCCGTCTCGTACGCCCGCAGCAGTACGGGATCGGTACGCGGGTCCCGGCCGCAGATCTCCGCGTACCCGGCGCAGTACGCGGCCCGGCACGCCGCCGCCCAGTCGGGCGATCGGGGGTGGAGCGAGTGGGCCGCGTAGTCGAAGGAGCGGAGCATGCCCGCGATGTCCCGTACCGGCGGTTGCGGCAGCCGTCGTTCCGCGAGCGGCTTCGACGGCTCGCCCTCGAAGTCGATCAGCGACCACTCCCCGGTCGGCGAACGCAGACACTGCCCGAGATGCAGATCGCCGTGTATGCGCTGGGCCGTCCAGGTCTGGCCCTCGGAGGCGAGGTCGGCCAGCGCCTCGTAGGCCGAGCGCAGTCCGGGCCCGTAGGGGTGGAGGGCCGGTACCGCCTGGATCGCCGCGTCCAGGCGTTCGATCATGCCGTCCACCAGCGGGCGCAGCTGCGCGTGGCCGAGTGTCGTGGTGGGCAGGGCGCGGGCGAGCGCCAGGTGCACCTCGGCGGTGGCCCGTCCGAGCGCGCGTGCCTCCGCGCTGAAGTCCTCCCCCTTGGCCAGCTCGCGCAGCGCCAGCTCCCAGCCGTCGGCCGCACCCCGCACAAAGGGTTGGAGGACGCCGAGTACGTAACTGTCCTCGGCGTCGGGTTCCGCGTCCGGGGCGGTCGTCCCGGTGGCGTCGGCGCGTATCCATGCCACCGGGGCCGGCACCCGGGGGCAGCCCTCGCGGGCCAGGGCCAGCGGCAGTTCCAGGTCGGGGTTGACGCCCGGTACGACCCGGCGGAGCAGCTTCAGGATGAATGTGTCGCCGTAGACGATCGACGAGTTGGACTGCTCCGAGGTCACCATCCGGGCCACCAGCCCCGCCGGTATCTCGCCCTCGCCCCCACTGCCGTCCCCGGCCCTGCTCTCGCCCCCGGCAGTGCCTTCGCCCCCGGCAGTGCCTACGCCTCCGGCAGTGCCTTCGCCTCCGTCGCGGTCGAAGCGCAGTGAGCCGATCCGTGCCCGGGTCCGCATCGCCTCCAGGAGCACCTCGGCAGGCCGGGCGTCGTACAGGGCGTCGTACACCGTCCGGCCGTTCAGCGGGCCGCGGTCCACATGTCCGATCAGCGCGGGCGCCAGCCGCGGTGGCAGCGCCTCGCGCACGCCTATGAGCAGCTGGTAGCAGTCACCGGGTCCGTGCAGCGCGGGCTGATGGGCGCGTACGAGGAGGTGGTACAGGCCCAGTTGTCCGGTGATCGGCAGTAGTTCGGTGGCCGCCACCAGGGAGAAGTCCGTGACCGGGCGTCCCTTGCCGGCGAACCAGCGCTGTCTGGGCAGCCATTCGCGCAACAGTGGATCAAGGGACGTGAGGAGGTCGGGACTTGTCGTGGCGGAGCGGGTGATGGCTTCCGACATGGCGTCGCGTCCTTTGCCCGGGGCGGGGTGTGACTGATGCGTGCCCCCGGCGGGACGGGAGAAACCGGCCCGCCGGGGTTCGGCACTTACGACCACATACGACCACGTACGACCGTGTATGCCAAGCACGACTACGCAGGACGACCACGCGGCACGACTGCGTGCACGCAGCGCGACCGGGTGCTGCCCGGCGGGGTCCTACCCGGCGGGGTCCGTCGCGTCCTTCCGCAGCCGGAACCAGTAGAAGCCGTGGCCGGCGAGGGTGAGGAGGTAGGGGAGTTCGCCGATGGCGGGGAAGCGGACTCCGCCGATGAGTTCGACGGGGTGTGCGCCGTTGAACGCCTGCAGGTCCAGTTCGGTGGGCTGGGCGAAGCGGGAGAAGTTGTGGACGCACAGGACGAGGTCGTCCTTGTACTCGCGCAGGAAGGCGATGACGGCGGGGTTGGTGGAGGGGAGTTCGGTGTAGGAGCCGAGGCCGAAGGCGGGGTTCTGTTTCCGGATCTCGATCATGCGCCGGGTCCAGTGCAGGAGCGAGGACGGGGACGACATGGAGGCTTCGACGTTGGTGACCTGGTAGCCGTAGACGGGGTCCATGATCGTGGGCAGGAAGAGGCGGCCGGGGTCGCTGGAGGAGAAGCCGGCGTTGCGGTCGGGGGTCCACTGCATGGGGGTGCGGACGGCGTCGCGGTCGCCGAGCCAGATGTTGTCGCCCATGCCGATCTCGTCGCCGTAGTAGAGGATCGGGCTGCCGGGGAGGGACAGGAGCAGGGCGGTGAACAGTTCGATCTGGTTGCGGTCGTTGTCGAGGAGGGGGGCGAGGCGGCGGCGGATGCCGATGTTGGCGCGCATGCGGGGGTCTTTGGCGTATTCGGCCCACATGTAGTCGCGTTCCTCGTCGGTGACCATTTCCAGGGTCAGCTCGTCGTGGTTGCGCAGGAAGATGCCCCACTGGCAGTTGTTGGGGATGGCGGGGGTCTTCGCGAGGATTTCCGAGACCGGGTAGCGCGATTCACGGCGGACGGCCATGAAGATGCGGGGCATGACGGGGAAGTGGAACGCCATGTGGCATTCGTCGCCGCCGCTTTGGAAGTCGCCGAAGTAGTCGACGACGTCCTCGGGCCACTGGTTCGCCTCCGCCAGCAACACCGTGTCCGGGTAGTGGGCGTCGATCTCCTTGCGCACGTGCTTGAGGAATTCATGCGTGCGCGGCAGGTTCTCGCAGTTGGTTCCTTCCTCCTGGTAGAGGTAGGGGACCGCGTCGAGCCGGAAGCCGTCGATGCCCAGGTCCAGCCAGAACCGCAGCGCGGAGATGATCTCCTCCTGGACCGCCGGGTTCTCGTAGTTGAGGTCCGGCTGGTGGGAGAAGAAGCGGTGCCAGTAGTACTCCTTGCGCACCGGATCGAAGGTCCAGTTGGAGGCCTCGGTGTCGACGAAGATGATCCGGGCGTCCTGGTACTGGTCGTCCTTCTTGGCCCAGACGTAGTAGTCGCCGTAGGGGCCTTCGGGGTCGTTTCTGGACTCCTGGAACCACGGGTGCTGGTCGCTGGTGTGGTTCATGACGAAGTCGATGATGACGCGCATACCGCGTTGGTGGGCGGCGTCGACGAATTCGACGAAGTCGGCGAGGTCGCCGAACTCGGGGAGGACGGCGGTGTAGTCGGAGACGTCGTAACCGCCGTCGCGCAACGGTGACTTGAAGAAGGGGGGCAGCCAGAGGCAGTCGACGCCGAGCCACTGGAGGTAGTCGAGTTTGGCGGTGAGGCCTTTGAGGTCGCCGACTCCGTCACCGTTGCTGTCCTGGAAGGAGCGGACGAGGACCTCGTAGAAGACGGCGCGTTTGAACCATTCGGGGTCCCGGTCCTTGGCGGGAGTGTCCTCGAAGGTGTCCGGCACAGGCTCATTGACGATCATGTTGTGGGTGACCCTCCGATCTGCGGGGTGGACGGTCGCAGGACGGTCAGGATGTGCGCGGGTCGAGTACCCGGTTCCAGGCGCACGTAGTTCGTCCTGCCCCATTGGTAGGTTTCGCCGGTGAGCTCGTCGCGTACCGGCACCGACTCGTGCCAGTCCAGGCCGAGTTGCGGCATGTCCAACGAGACCGTCGCCTCCTGGGTGTGGTGAGGGTCGAGGTTCACGACCACCAGAACCGTGTTCGATCCCCGCCGTTTCGAGTAGACGATCACCGCGTCCTGATCCGCGTGGTGGAAGTGGAGGTCGCGCAGCTGCCCCAGGGCCGGGCTGCGCCGTCGGATCGCGTTGAGCGTGGCAATCAATGGCGCGATGCTACGTCCGTCACGCTCCGCCGACTCCCAATCACGGATACGTAGTTGGTACTTCTCGGAGTCCAGGTATTCTTCGCTGCCCTCGCGCAGCGGGGTGTTCTCGCACAGTTCGTAGCCGCTGTAGATCCCCCAGGTCGGGGAGAGCGTCGCGGCCAGCACGGCACGCGCCTCGAACGCCGGACGGCCGCCGTGCTGAAGGTACTCGTGCAGGATGTCCGGGGTGTTGACGAAGAAATTCGGCCGCATGTACGCGGCTGCCTCACCCGACAGTTCGGTGAGGTACTCGGTGAGTTCGGCTTTGGTGGTGCGCCAGGTGAAATAGGTGTACGACTGCTGGAACCCGGCCTGCGCCAGCGCGTGCATCATCGCCGGGCGGGTGAAGGCCTCCGCGAGGAAGATGACGTCCGGGTCGGTGCGGTTGATGTCCGCGATCACCTGCTCCCAGAACACGACCGGCTTGGTGTGCGGGTTGTCGACCCGGAAGATCCGCACACCATGGGACATCCAGTGCCGCAGCACCCGCGTCGTCTCCGCGACAAGACCGGGCAGGTCCGCGTCGAAGGCGATGGGATAGATGTCCTGGTACTTCTTCGGCGGGTTCTCCGCGTACGCGATCGTCCCGTCGGGGCGGTGATGGAACCACTGCGGGTACTTCTGCACCCAGGGATGATCCGGCGAACACTGCAACGCGAAGTCCAGGGCCACTTCCAGCCCGTGCCGGCCCGCCTCCGCGACGAAGAACCGGAAGTCCTCCAGCGTGCCGAGATCCGGGTGGACCGCGTCATGGCCGCCGGCCTCCGAACCGATCGCCCACGGCACCCCCACATCCTCCGCCGACGCGGACAGCGTGTTGTTGGGGCCCTTGCGGAAGGTGTGCCCGATCGGATGGATCGGCGGCAGATACAGCACGTCGAAACCCATCGCCGCGATCGCCGGCAACCGCCGCACCGCTGTCCGGAACGTCCCGTGCGGCTGCTCCGGCGTGCCCTCCGAACGCGGGAAGAACTCGTACCACGCCCCGTACAGCGCCCGCTCCCGCTCCACCACCAGCGCCAACGCCTCACTCGACGTCACCAGCTCACGCAGCGGATACCGGCGCAGCACCTTGTCCACGGCCGGCGTCAGGGCGGCCGACAGCCGGGCGTGCGCCGGGCGTTCGACGTCCCTGAGGGCTTCGGCGGCGGCCAGGATCGCGTCCCGTTTGCCCTTGTTCTTCGGTACGCCGGCGGCGGCACGCTCGTAGAGCAGAGCGCCCTCCTCCAGCACCAGTTCCGTGTCGATCCCGGCCGGGATCTTGATGCCGGCGTGGTGCCGCCAGGTGCTGATCGGGTCGCCCCACGCCTCCACGGTGTACGTCCACTCACCGGGCGCGTCGGCCTCGACGGTGGCGCCCCAACGGTCGGTGCCCGGGGCGAGTTCGCGCATCGGCGTCCAGCGTCCGGGGCGGCCCTTCGGGTCGCGGAGTACGACGTTGGCGGCGACCGCGTCGTGGCCCTCGCGGAAGACGGTGGCCGAAACCTCGAAGGCCTCGCCGACCACCGCCTTCGCCGGACGGCGCCCGCCCATCACCAGCGGACGGACGTCCAGGACGGGGATACGGCCGACGGCGGTGGCCGGAGCGGCGGGAGCGTCCTGGGGGGACGGGGTGGGGGCCGGGGGCGTGCCGGTCTCCGTCGCGACGGCTTCCGGTGGGGTGTCCGGGGCGGTGGCGGTGACCGGAGACGGTGTCTTCGGGACCGTGGCGGGGGCCGGAGACGGCGACTTCCGGGCGCTCTGCGGGACGGCGGTGTCCGGCGGGCGTATCGGTGGTGTTCCGGTGGTGGGAGTCGTGGGTGGTGACGAGTGGTGCGTGGCGGGCATGACCGCTCCTGTCCGCGTCAACGTGGGTGGGCGGATGGATGTGGGGAGGGTGTCAGGCGTGGTGTACCCCCAGTCGTGTACCGGAGGAGCCTTCCCACCCTATTCGGGTAGGCAATCCGGCACTTTGCTAACTACTCGCGCGTATGTCTGCACCCAGGATCAGCCAGGTCGGCGAACGACATCGGCCCCGTCCGGCGGACGGGGCCGACAACGGCACAGTGCCCCTAAGGGAGCGGTGTACGCAGGAGTTTGTTCGGTGAACCGGTCCCCTTGTCGGAGACTTTTCCGTTCGTCGCCGCGGCCGTCAGCGCCTTGGCGACTTGCGCCGGACTGGATTTCGGTCGATCCGCCAAGTAGAGGGCGGCGGCCCCGGCCGCGTGCGGCGCCGCCATCGACGTACCGGAGTAGGCCACCCGGCCGGTGTCGCTCGCATATGACGCGGAGGTGATCGAGACGCCCGGGGCGAACAGGTCAAGACTCGATCCCCAGTTCGAGAAACTTGCTCTGTCGTCCTTCGGCCCGGTCGCGCCGACCGTGATCGCCTCCTTGACGGCGGCCGGGGAGTGATACCCCGCCGGCTCCCCGTCGTTGCCGGCCGCGACCGTGTACGTCACCCCGGACGCGATCGAGTACCGTACGGCCGCGTCGAGTTGGGCGTTGCGGTAGCCACCGAGGCTCACATTGGCGACGGCGGGCTTCCTGGCGTTCCGAGTGACCCAGTCGATACCCGCGATGACCTGCGCGGTCGTCCCGCCGCCCGCGTTGTCGAGGACGCGTACGGAGACGACCCTGGACTTCTTCGCGACGCCGAGGGCCGTGCCCGCGATCGTCGCAGCGACATGCGTGCCGTGGCCGTTTCCGTCGCCGGCCCACCTGTCGCCGCCGACGAAGTCCCAGCCGTAACTCGCGCGTCCACCGAAGTCCTTGTGCGAGATGCGGATGCCGGTGTCGATCACGTACACGGTGACGCCCCGGCCCGCAGACGCCGGCCAGGTGTAGCCGTCGTCGAGCGGGAGACCGGCCTGGTCGATCCGGTCCAGGCCCCAGGACGGCGGGTCCTGCCGGCCGCGTCCGCCGGCTTCGCCCACGCGGTCGTACGTGATCCGGGTGTCCTGGGCGACCGAGGCCACCCGGGAGTCCGCAGCAAGCCGTCTGGCCTGTTTCTCGTCGGCAGTTACGGCGTAGCCGTTCAGGACGGTGCTGTAGATGTGGCTTATTCTCGCCCCGTACGTCGCGGCCAGTCTCCTGCCGTCCGCCGACGAGGCCGCCGTACCCCCCTTGAGTGTCACCAGGTAACTGCCGCCTACGGAGCCGGGTTCACCGGCTCCGGATATGCGGCCCTCCGGGGCCGCCTGCGCGGGTGCGGTGACCGAAAGCAGCGCGGCGGTGGCCGCCGCGGTCAGGGCCGACGCCCAGCGCGGACGTCTGGTGCGCGTCCGTTCCATGGTTGGAGTTCCCCCTCCTCGGCCGCCGACACCGGGCGGCCTTCTGGGCAGCCTCTCGTGCGGGGAGAAGTGTCACAAGGTGGCCTACGGGGGTGGAATCGGCCATATCGACGGTCGGTCCGCGAGGGGGGCGCGCAATACGCGCCATGGTTCCCACGCTTCCGTCCCGATACCGTCAAGGGGTTGATAACGGGACGCACAAGGCCGTGTGTCCTTGTATGTGCAGGTTTGAATACGCACGACCACCGAGGTGGCATGTGAAGGCGATCCGTCGGTTCACCGTCCGTCCCGTTCTCCCCGAGCCCCTCCGGCCGCTCAGTGATCTGGCCCGCAATCTGCGCTGGTCCTGGCATGCGGAGACCCGCGAACTCTTCCAGTCCGTCGACCCCGAACGCTGGGCCGCGTCGGACTGCGACCCCGTACGGCTTCTCGGCAGCCTTTCGCCCGAGCGGCTCACCGAACTGACCGAGGACAGCCGCTTCCTGCGTCGCCTCAACACGGTCGCCGACGACCTGAACGAGTACGTCACCGGCGCCCGCTGGTACCAGACGCAGACCCAGACGCAGGCCCAGGGGCAGACCGAAGGGCAGGCCCAGGGGCAGGGTCAAGCGGCCGAACTCCCGGCCGCCATCGCCTACTTCTCCCCCGAGTACGGCATCACGGCCGCCCTGCCGCAGTACTCCGGCGGCCTCGGCATCCTCGCCGGGGACCATCTCAAGTCGGCCAGCGACCTCGGCGTACCGCTGATCGGCGTCGGACTCATGTACCGGCACGGCTACTTCCGCCAGTCGCTCTCGCGGGACGGGTGGCAGCAGGAGCACTATCCGGTCCTCGACCCCAACGAACTCCCCGTCGCCCTCCTCAAGGAGCCCGACGGCACACCGGCCCAGGTCTCCCTGGCCCTGCCCGGCGGCCGGTCGCTGCGGGCCCGCGTCTGGCTGGCCCAGGTGGGACGCGTACCGCTGCTGCTCCTCGACTCGGACGTGGAGGAGAACGACCTCGGTGAACGAGGCGTCACCGACCGGCTGTACGGCGGCGGCAGCGAACACCGCCTGCTCCAGGAGATGCTGCTCGGCATAGGAGGAGTGCGCGCGGTCCGCACGTACTGCCGCCTCACCGGACACCCCGCCCCCGAGGTGTTCCACACCAACGAGGGCCACGCCGGCTTCCTCGGCCTGGAACGGATCGCCGAACTCTGCGACGAGGGGCTGGACTTCGACGCGGGCCTGGAAGCGGTACGCGCGGGCACGGTCTTCACCACTCACACCCCCGTCCCGGCCGGCATCGACCGCTTCGACCGTGAGCTGGTCGCCCGCCACTTCGGCCCCGACGCCGAACTCCCGCGCATCGACGTGGAACGCGTGCTGAACCTGGGCATGGAGACCTACCCCGGCGGCGAGCCGAACCTCTTCAACATGGCTGTGATGGGGCTGCGGTTGGGCCGTCAGGCCAATGGCGTGTCCCTTCTCCACGGCCAGGTGAGCAGGGAGATGTTCGCCGGACTGTGGCCGGGTTTCGACCCGGCGGAGGTTCCGATCACCTCGGTCACCAACGGTGTGCACGCGCCCACGTGGGTCGCGCCGGAGGTGTTCAGGCTCGGCGCGCGGCAGATCGGCGCGGAGCGCACCGAGGACGCGCTGACGGTCGGCGGCTCGGAGCGGTGGGACTCGGTCGCGGACATCCCCGACCAGGACATCTGGGAGCTACGGCGTTCCCTGCGCGAGCAGTTGGTGGTCGAGGTACGGGAACGGCTGCGCGCGTCCTGGCGGCAACGCGGCGCGGGTACGGCCGAGTTGGGCTGGATCGACGGGGTGCTCGACCCGGACGTCCTCACGATCGGCTTCGCGCGCCGTGTCCCCTCGTACAAGCGGCTGACCCTGATGCTGCGCGACCGCGACCGTCTCCTCGACCTGCTTCTCCACCCCGAGCGTCCCCTCCAGATCGTGATCGCGGGCAAGGCGCACCCGGCGGACGACGGCGGCAAGCGTCTGATCCAGGAGCTGGTGCGCTTCGCGGACGACCCGCGTGTCCGCCACCGCATCGTGTTCCTCCCCGACTACGGCATGGCGATGGCGCAGAAGCTCTACCCGGGCTGCGACATCTGGCTCAACAATCCCCTGCGCCCGCTGGAGGCCTGTGGCACCAGCGGAATGAAGGCGGCCCTGAACGGCTGCCTCAACCTCTCGGTCCTGGACGGCTGGTGGGACGAGTGGTTCCGGCCCGACTTCGGCTGGGCGATCCCCACGGCGGACGGCGTCGCGGGCACAGACCCCGACCACCGCGACGACGTGGAGGCGGCGGCCCTGTACGACCTCCTCGAACAACGGGTCACCCCGCGTTTCTACGAGCGCGGTGAGACGGGCCTGCCCGACCGCTGGATCGAGATGGTCCGCGAGACCCTCACCCACCTCGGCCCGAAGGTCCTGGCCGGCCGGATGGTCCGCGAGTACGTGGAACGGCTCTACGCTCCCGCGGCCCGCGCCCACCGCACCATGACCCCGGACACGGCACAGGAGTTGGCGACCTGGAAGTCCCGGGTCCGCGCCGCCTGGCACACGGTGACGGTCGACCACGTGGAGACCTCGGCGGCGACCGCCCCCGCCCTGACGGCGGAACTGGGCAGCACGCTCGCGCTCCGCGTGCGGGTGGGGCTCGGCGAACTGTCCCCGGACGACGTCGAGGTCCAGGCGGTATCGGGGCGGGTCGACTCGCAGGACAGCATCACCGACGCGTCGACGGTCCCCCTCAAGGCAGTGGGCGGCCCGGACGGGGAAGGCCGCTGGCAGTACGAGGGCCCACTGTCCCTGCACCGGACGGGACCCTACGGCTACACGGTACGGATCCTGCCGGCACACCGACTGCTGGCGTCGAACGCGGAGATGGGGCTGGTGGCGGTGCCCTCGGAGGAACTGGGGGAGGGGGCGGGGGTGTTGATGCGGTGAGTGTCGCCGACTGGCCCTCGGGGATACCCGCCGGATGAGGTTCATTCAGAAGCCTCAGTTGTGACGGGAATCACGCATGACCGTTTGAGGCTTTATGTGATCGAGGGCGACTGTTTATTCAGCTTTTAACCGCTAGGTGTCTGTACAGCCTCCTCGTAGGTTTCGTGTGCTGACCGTGATGTCTGGGTCACACGGGGGTACGGGGAGGGGAACGTCATGGGTAGACGTCTGTGCGGACGTCTGGCGGTACGGGGCTTTGGGGGAGCGCTCAGCGCTGTGCTCGTCGCCGGACTGTTGGCGACGCTGCCTGTGGCATCTGCCACGGATGCGTCGGCGGCACCTCGGTCCGAATCCGCCGACGCATCCGCCGAAACCGAAGCTGAAATCGGGGCCGAGGACGCGGCGCTGGCCGAGGCCAAGCGCACTGGCAAGGATGTTGAGGTCGCCGCGCTGCGCAGCGAGACCCGCGAGGTGTATGCGAAGCCCAGTGGTGTGCTGGAGGCGGCGGAGCATCTGCGCCCCGTACGCACACGTGTCGACGGAGCGTGGAAGAAGATCGACACTTCTCTGCGTGAACGGGCAGACGGAACTCTTGCCCCCGTCGCGGCTGCAGTGGGTATCGCTTTCTCCGGCGGAGGGGGGCAGCAGCCGCTGATCACTCTGGAGAAGGCAGGACGCGAGTTGTCGCTGTCCTGGCCAACGGCGCTGCCGGAACCGGTCGTTGTGGGTGCTACGGCCACCTACCCTGCCGTTCTCCCGGGTGTGGACCTCCAGGTGCGTGCCGACATTGACGGCATTTCGCAGCTACTGATCGTCAAGTCCGCTGAGGCGGCGGCGAATCCGCAACTGGACGAACTGCGGCTGGCGATGGACGCCGACGGGATGACGGTGAGTGAGACGGCGAATGGCGGTCTGGCCGCGACCGACTCTGGTGCCGGCGGCGAGGTGTTCGAGGCGCCGCAGCCGCTGATGTGGGATTCGAGTGCAAGCGGTAAGGCGGCGGCTACCACCGCTCGGACGGCCGCCCTGCGCGATGCTGCAGCTGGCGCGGAGGTTACGCCGGGTCCGGGGGAGTCGGCGCAGGTGGCTCCGATTGATGTCGAAATTGCCGCGGGTGGGACCGAGTTGGTGCTTACTCCGGACCAGGAACTGCTCGAGGATGCGGTCTATCCGGTCTACATAGATCCCCTTACGTACACACCGAAGGCTGGCAACTGGACGATGGTGTCCCGTTACTGGGCTTCGTCGCCGCAGTGGCGTTTCAACGGTGATTCCGATGCGGGTATGGGCTATTGCGCCGGCGATGCTCGATGCGCTCCCGAGGACGTGAAGCGGCTGTTCTATGCCATTCCCACGTCAGGGTTCGCGGGCAAGGAGATCGTGTCGGCCGAGTTCATCGTGAAGGAAACCCATTCCTACAGCTGTGACAAGACCGACGTGCAGTTGTACCGTACCAAGGGCATTTCGCAGTCGACGACGTGGAACTCGCAGGCGGCGGAGGGTTTTTGGACCGACTTGTTGCAGACGCGCAGTGAGGCGAAGGGCTGGAGCGGTGACTGCCCCGGCGGCAATCTGGAGTTCTGGGCGCTGCGGGCGGTGCAGCAGGCGGCGGCGAACGGCTGGGCGACAACGACGTTCGGTCTGAGGGCCAAGAGCGAGACCGATCGCCTCGCGTGGAAGCGATTCGGCGATGACGCGTGGCTGCGGGTTCAGTACAACCGGCCGCCCGGGCAGATCAGGACGTCGCAGCTGACACAGAAGCCCGGCGGGGTGTGCTCCTCGACGCCGCAGTACGTGCGGATCCGCCCGGAGGTGCGCGCCAACAACGTGACGGACCCTGATCGCGACAGCGTCGCGGTGAGATTCCAGGCGTGGTGGGATCCTGAAGGCCCTGCCACTGTTTCCTATTGGACGTCATCTCTCTCGACGTACAAGTCATCCGGATCCGATTTCTCGATCACTCTGCCCTCGTCGATTCCCAGCAACAGGAGAATCGGCTGGCACGCGCAGGCGTTCGACGGTAATGCTTGGTCACCTTGGTCGTCTGCGGGTTCCGCGACGAGTTGTGCCTTTGTTTATGACACCAGTGCTCCGGCCGAACCATCCATCACTTCGACTCAGTATCCGGAGTCGAACCTGAAGAATCCGAACGAGCCGTGGGTGGACGGGGTGGGTCGTTACGGCACTTTCACGATCGACTCGACCGCGACAGACGTGACGAAGTACTGGTTCGGGATCAATACCAACCCGACGAGCGCGCATACGCTGACCACGTCTGGTGGCGGCGCGAAGACGATGAAGTTCATGCCGACGAAGTCCGGCGTCAACTTCATCACAGCTCAGGCCTTCGATTCGGCAGGCAACAACAGTTCCCCAGCCATCTACCACTTCCGGGTGAGGTCTGGGCAGCCTGACCGGGCAAAGTGGGACTTGGACGAGGGTGCCGGAGCAAGTGCGGTGAGCGGGCAGGGCAGTGAATGGCCTGCTGTGCTCTCCGCCACCGGAGCCGTCGTCGGTGGTGAAGGCGTTTCCGGCACCGGACTGCACTTGGACGGAGCCTCGGGTGAGGCGTCAACAACGTCGCCGGTGGTCAACACGGCGAAGAGTTTCTCGGTGTCGTTGTGGGCCAAACTTCCAGGGGCCAACCCGGGCGGGGCGCCGGTGGCGATTGCCCAGGCAGGCCACCAGACCAGCGGTTTCGAGATCTACTACTCCTCGACACTTGGCGGGTGGGTGTTTCTGCGGCACTCCGCAGACGCGTCAAGCGGCGTCACGGCGGTGCGTGCTACTCAGCCGGCCTGTGGGACAGGGGACTCCGCCTGTACGGCGGCTCGTCTTGGGCAGTGGACGCATCTGGTCGGGGTCTTCGATAACACCGCAGGTCAGTTGCGTCTGTACGTCAACGGGAAGCTTGTCGCCACAACGGCGTTCACCGGAGCCTGGGACTCACGCGCTGGGCTGCACTTGGGAGCCAACGCCATCAGCGGAGTCTCAGGGAATTTTTTCGCTGGTGACTTGGACGAGGCCCAGCTGTTCGACTACCAACTCACAGATGCGCAGGTGACTACGCTGCACAACAAGAACCCCGTTGCGAGCGGGGGGCGTCCGGCCAAGGCGGTCTGGCCGTTGGACGAGGCAGCCCCCACGAACACGGTCACCGGGCGGGCACAGAAGATCAGCGCTTCGCTCCACGGGGGCACAGTACTGGGCAGGGCGGGCGTTGACGGCGGCGCTCTGAACCTCAACGGCACAGACGGGTACGCGGTGACCGGGCAGCCGCTGCTGGACACATACCAGAGTTTCGCCGTGTCGTTGTGGGCGCGGCTACCCAAGGACAAGGACGCTCGGCCGATGGTCGCGGCCTCTCAGGGAAGCGACAACCAGAGGGGCTTCGAGCTCTATCACTCCTCGGCGTTGGGAGGTTGGGTATTCCAGCGGGCGACCGCCGACATCACGGAAGCCTCGGTGGAGCGAGCCACCTACGCCGCCTGCCCGGCCAACACCAACTGCGCGGCAGGGCAGCTGGGGGAATGGGCGCATGTCGTTGGCGTCTATGACATCGACGCCGCGCAGATGCGCCTGTACGTCAATGGAGTTCTGCGCGCCTCGCAACCATTCACCACCACGTGGATGGCACGCGGCCCGGTCTCTCTGGGGGCCGCCGCGTATCCCAACGGTATGGGTGGGTTCCTCAAGGGGGACCTGGACGACGTGCGGATGTATGACCGGGTGATCTCCGACGACGAAGTCAGGGCGCTCTTCAAGCAACACCCGGTGGTGAAGGGTCGCTGGAAACTGGAGTCGGCTTCCGGTAATCCGGTTGTCTCACCCGACTCCTCGGCTCAGAACCGGCCGGCGACCCTCCACAACGGGGCGAAGATTGGCGCGGCCTGGGTGGACTCAGGTGCACTCGTCCTCGACGGAGACACCGAATACGCCGCCACGGGTTCCGTTCCGATCGACACGAGCCAGAGCTTTACGGTGACGGCTTGGGCGCTGGCCCCCTCCGGTCGGCCGCAGGAGACCGGCGTGGTGCTCAGCCAGGCAGGGGCAGTCAACAGTGCCTTCACTGTCGGATATGAACCTGGTCCGGACGACGGCGACCCATCGACACCGATCGCTACTGGACGGTGGCGGATCAGGATGCCAGATGCCGATTCGACCGACGCCGGCGAGGCCACTGCGAGCAGCAGGCTCTTCGACGAGTACAGCGCGAACGGTTGGAACCATCTGGCCCTGGTCTACGACGCGTTCGCCGACCAGATGAAGCTCTACGTCAACGGCCAGCTGCAGCAGTTCGTCTGTGCCGACGACAACGCGGACGGTACTCAGGACGATCCGGCGTGCACGGACAACGTCTCCTGGGCGGACAACACGGTTGGTTTCAACGCGACCAAGACGTTGGAGTTTGGCCGGGCGAAGACAGCGGGTGTTTGGGGCGACAACTGGTCCGGCGCCATCGACGACGTGTGGGCGTTCCAGGGCGCGCTCGACCAAGGACAGATCCAGCAGCTGGCCCTTGGAACAGCGGACTTCCCGACGACGGTTCCAGGTAGTGGGTGACCTTCGGTGAGTGATGGAGCACAGGGCGTAAGAAACGCGGCGAGTCCGGCAGACCGAAGGACCAAGGGGTGTGGGCAGTGAAGAGGCAGCAGTGGCAGCGTGCTCGCAGACGGACGGCGCTCGCGTTGTCCGCCGTACTGGTGGGCACTCTCGTCCAGGCGGTGACGTCGGAACCCGCCGTCGCGGCAGACCCGAGCAAGGAGCGCCCCGCCATCACCGAGGCGGACAAGCCCCTCGCAGGACACGACCGCAAAGCGTCGCCGCGCCGCGTCACCACAGCGACCAGGACACCGAAGGGCGATCCCGCCGCGGCATGGCCCGCGTCCGGTGAGGCGACTGCGGCAGTGCCGGCGATGCGTACAACGGCCCGGGGAACCGCAATACGAGAGCGGGTTGCCAAACTGCCTGTCGCTCTGCGTGCGCCCAAACTGCCGAAGTCGGCGAAGCCAACGACCGACCGGGTGACACAGGCACGGGTCCGGATTCTGGGTCGGGCGACAGCGCGGCACGTTGGCGTGGACGACGGGATGCTTGTCGCCGTTGACCGGGCCGATCAGTCGACTCGGGCGGGCAAGGTGGGCCTTGAGATCGACTACGCGCGCTTCACTGAGGCGTACGGCGGTGGCTATGGCTCTCGTCTGGGCCTGGTTCAACTCCCGCCCTGCGCACTGACCACCCCCGACCGGCAGTCCTGCCGTACCGGTGCACCGGTCAAGTCTGTCAACGACACCGAGCACCACACTCTGACGGCCGACGCGATAAGCGTCCCCGGACGGTCGAGCGTGGCGTCGGCCTCCGCCAGGTCCACTGTCCTCGCGGTTACCGCGGAAGCCTCAGGCAGCACCGGAGACTACAAAGCCACCAGTCTCTCGCCATCGGCGACCTGGCGGACCGGGCTCAACACCGGTGACTTCTCGTGGTCGTACGGCATGAATGTGCCGGACGTGCCCGGCAGTCTCGTGCCCGGCGTCGGCCTGTCCTACTCGTCCGGTTCGATCGACGGCCGTACGACGACGTCTAACAATCAGTCGTCGTGGGTCGGTGACGGATTCGATATGTGGCCGGGTTACATCGAGCGTTCGTACAAGTCGTGCGACGACGACGGCATCACCATCGACGGCAACAAGTCGGGCGATCTGTGCTGGGGCTACGACAACGCCACGCTGAGCTTCAATGGCCGTGGTGGTGAGCTGATCCAGGCCACAGGTAACAAGTGGCGTCTGAAGAACGACGACGGAACCCGGGTCGAAAAGCTGACGGGCACGACGGCTGACCCCCGGAACAACGGCGACGACAACCAGGAGTTCTGGAAGGTCACGACGACCGACGGCACGCAGTACTTCTTCGGCTACCACCAGCTGCCCGGCTGGTCGTCGGGCAAGGAGACGACGGACTCCACCTGGACGGTGCCGGTGTACGGCGATGACACCGACGAGCCATGCCATGCCAGCACCTTCGCAGGTTCCTGGTGCCAGCAGGCCTGGCGGTGGAACCTTGACTACGTCGTCGACGTGCATGGCAACGCCATCACGTACTACTACGACAAGGAGACCAACAACTACGGCCGCGCGCTGAAGGCCGCCGACGACACTCCGTATGTCCGCGGTGGCACGCTGGACCGCATCGAGTACGGCCTGCGCAAGGATGCTGTCTACTCTGCAAAGGCCCTCGCCAAGGTCGACTTCACCTCGACCGAGCGGTGTCTGCCGGTGACAGGAGTGACCTGCCTGGCCAACACGATCGACGACAAGTCCTTCTACTGGTACGACACGCCATGGGACCTGAACTGTAAAGCGGCAACGGACTGCACCGGCCATTACTCCCCGACCTTCTGGACTCGCCAACGGCTGTCCCAGGTCCTGACCCAGACGTTGAACTCGTCAGGCACGTATACGAATGTCGACTCGTGGGACCTGACCCAGCGATGGGGCATGGCCGACATCGACTACTCGCTGTTGCTCGACTCCATTCAGCACACCGGCCGGTCGGCCACCCCGGTTATCAGTCTGCCGAAGGTGACCTTCGACTATCACCAGGATGCCAACCGTCTGGACAAACAGGGCGACGGTACCGCGCCGTTCATCAAGCACCGCCTGTCCACTGTGATCGACGAGTCCGGCGGACAGATCGACATCAACTACACGGCGGCGCCCTGCTCCTGGGACAACGAGCCCACTATGGAGAGCAACACCACTCGTTGTTATCCGCTGTACTACACGGCGTCAGGGGACGCAGAGCCCTCCCTGCAGTGGTTCAACAAGTACGTGGTGGACTCCGTGACCCAGACGGATCGCACCAAGCAATCCCCGGACATGATCACCCGTTATTCGTATCTGGACGGGGCGGCCTGGCACTACGACGACGATGACGGTCTGACCAAGGAGAAGTACAAGACCTGGTCCCAGTGGCGTGGGTATCGGCACGTGCGCGTGCAGACCGGTGGCACCTCCGGCATGAAGACGCAGGCGGATCACTACTTCGTGCGCGGTATGCAAGGCGATCGGTCGAGCAAGGCCGGTGGTGTCAAGACCGTCACACTGGACGACGGCGAGGGCGGCACCCTCACCGATGCGGAAGCACTGCTCGGCTTCGAGTACCGGACCGAGAACTTCTCGGGTCCCGGTGGCAAGATCCTCAGCAAGACGGTCAACCACGGTTGGTTCCGTGTCACCGCCACGCGTATTCGCCTGTGGGGCAGCACAAGCGCCAACTTCAGCGGCGGGGACTCCTCCCGTACCTTCACGTCGCTCGACAACGGCGAAGGGAGCAAGTGGCGTGAGACCAGGACCGATACGACGTACGACAACGCGACTGGTCGCCCCCTACAGGTCGAGGACCTCGGCCAGACCGGTGTCGCCACGGACAACCGTTGCACTCGGACGACATATGCGGACAACGACTCCGCGAACCTGTACTCATTGGTCTCTCGCGTGGAGACGGTCTCAGTGGACTGTGGCACGAACCCGGAGCGGGCGACACAGGTCATCTCCGACGTGCGTACGGCCTATGACGGCAGTGACTACGCTGCAATGCCTTCCATGGGGGAGCCGCGCTTCATCGCCACTCTGAAGTCCCATGACGGGACGTCGGCGAAGTACCTGGAATCGGGCTCCACTTACGACACATATGGCCGCGCGGTCACCTCCACCGACCTCACTGCCGACATCACGGTGAGTGGTTCAGGAACCCTGGCCCGCACTCCACGGGCCGGCGGCCGCACCACGACAACGGCGTACACGCCGACCACCGGTATCCCGACCGGTTCCAAGGTCACCAGCCCTCCGGCCAAGTCCAGTGACAGCACCACGGCCCAGACCGTCACCACCACGCTCGACCCCGTCCGCGGCGCCCCCACCGCCGTGTTGGACACCAACAACAAGCGCACCAACCTCACCTACGACGCCCTGGGCCGCTCCCTGAAAGTCTGGCTGCCCAACCGCTCCAAGGACAACAGTGAGACACCGAACTACGAATTCACGTACAACATCACCGACAACGCGGTGGTCGTAGGCACGAAAACGCTCAACAACAACGGCAGTCAGCAGATCTCGTACGCTCTGTACGACGGTTTCCTGCGCCCAACCCAGACACAGGCGCCCGGACCGGACGGGGGCCGTCTGATCGCAGACACCTTCTACGACGAACGCGGCCTGACGGCGAAGAGTTTCGCCACGTATTACGCCACCGGAGCGCCTGTCGCGGCTCCGTTCCAACTGGACGATGCGCTCAGCGTGGAGACACAGACCTGGTTCTCGTACGACGGTCTTGGCCGTGAGATCCAGCGTAAGAGTGTGGCGGGCAACGGAGACGGTGGCTCGGTCCTGTCGACGACGACCACCGCTTACGGCGGTGACCGGGTCACCGTGACACCACCCAACGGCGCACCGGCCACAACGACGGTCAGTGATGCTCAGGGACAGACTCGCGAACTGTGGCAGTACCGCGGCAACACGCCTGAGGGCGCGCACGACGTGACGGCGTACGAATACACGCCCGCAGGGCAGTTGGCCAAGGCCACCGACCCTGTAGGTAACAAGTGGACGTACAAGTACGACCAGCTCGGCCGAACGATTCTGACCACGGACCCCGACAAGGGAACGGTGGACTCCGCGTACGACGATCGCGGACAGCTGGTCTCTGTCCTGGACGACAACGAGACCAAACTCGTCTACGCCTACGACGACATCGGTCGAAAGACCGAGCTGCGCAACGGCAGTGCCACGGGCCCCCTGCTCGCCAAGTGGACGTACGACACCCTTGCCGGGGCCGAGGGACAGTTGGTCTCCACGACGCGCTACGACGGAGCCAACGAGTACACGTCAACGGTCAACTCATACGACGGTCTGTACCGGCCGACCCGCATCACGACCACCATCCCCGCCGTTGAGAAGGAACTGCAGGGCTCCTACCAGCAGAACTTCACCTACAACCTCGACGGCACGCCAGCCGGTGTGTCCTACGCGGCAGCCGGATCGCTGCCTGGTGAATCGTTCACATACACCTACGACGCGAACCACCGGCCGATCAAGGCAACCGGCACAAGCACGTACCTGACTGACGTCAAGTACAGCTTCACGGGTAAGCCGCAGCAGATCGAACTCGCCGCCACCGGCGGCAAGCACACCTGGCTCTCCAACACGTACGAGTGGGGCACGCAACGGCTGGCGACCTCTCGGGTGGACCGCGAGGAAGTGGCCGGCGTCGACCGCTCCACCACCTATGGGTACGACGAGATCGGAAACGTTCTCGCCATCTCGGACACCTCGCGGGACGGAACAGACAACCAGTGCTTCAGCTATGACTATCTGCGACGTCTGACGGAAGCGTGGGCGCAGGGCAGCACGGGCTGTGCGACCAGCCCCTCGGCCTCCATACTGGGTGGTCCTGCTCCGTACTGGCACTCGTACACCTACGACAAGGAGGCCAACGGCGCCTCCATCGGTAACCGGGCCACGGAGACGCAGCACGCCCCGAACGGCGACACCGCCAAGGACGTCAAGCGCATCTACACCTACCCGTCCGCAGGCGCCGTGCGACCGCACACCCTGGGACAGATCGACACCACTGGACCGAACGGCAGCACTGCTAGAGACACCTACACCTACGACAACACCGGCAACACCGTGACTCGTGCCGTCGGCGGAACCACCCAGCAACTGAGCTGGGACGCCGAGGACCATCTGGCCAAGGTCACGGAGCCGGACGGCAGTGGCGGCAAGAAGACCACCTCGTATCTGTACGACCCGAATGGCAATCGGCTGATCCAGCGCACCGACGCCGAGACCACGTTGTACCTCGGCAACAGCGAACTGGTCCTTCCCAAGGGTGCCACCAAGGCCAAAGCCACGCGCTACTACGACCTTGGCAACGGCGTGCAGGCGATACGCACCGACGACAACAAGGTGTCGTTCGTCATTCCGGATCACCAGGGAACGGGCCAACTCGCGGTGGATGCCTCGACGTTGGCTCTCCTGCAGCGTCGTACTACTCCGTTCGGCGGTCAGCGAGGCCTGGCCGGGTCGCCAGGCAGCTGGCCAGGCTCGAAGGGATTCGTCGGCGGGACGGTGGACAAGACGACGGGGCTCACCCACCTCAGCGCACGCGAGTACGACCCGAGCACCGGGCGGTTCTTGTCAGTCGACCCGATCATGGATTTGACCGACCCGCAGCAGATCAACGGCTACAGCTACAGCAGCAACAGTCCTGTCACCTTCGCCGATCCGAGTGGGCTGCGCGCGGCCGAGTGTGATGGAGGGTGGAAGAAGTGCGGGGCTGGCGGTGCTATCAACAATCCTGGTTCGAAGAAGGCGCCGCAGGTCGTCGCCAGCGGCTCGGGTAATGGTGGCTCGGGCAGCGGCAGGGTGGGGACCGCGAAGGATGGACAACCGGTAATCGATGGGATCAGAATTCCGACGAGGAAGGAAAACGTCGCCAGATTTGCTCTTATGGACCCTCGTCACACCACCGATGACGAATATCTCGCAGCTTTTGCCCAAGACACGTGCATGCGAGACGAATACGCTAAATCGTTCTGCGCCTCAGCACGGCAGGCTGGACTGCTCCCAGCCAGCGGAAACGACCCGTGGGGCGTCATGGCGACTATCCATTGCATCACGGGACACGGTGACTGCAAAGAGGCAATTGTCGCAGGCGTAACCACCCTCCTCACCGTGGGCTGGGGTTCGGTGGGCAAGGGGTTGCTGGCACGAGGCGCAACGAGAACGGTTGCAAAAGAGGCTGAAGAGAGCGCTCTTCAGGTGATGCTCAAGGGCGCCTGCAGTTTCTCTCCGTCGACACCAGTTCTGCTGGCTGACGGGAAGACCAAGCCCATCGGCAAGGTGAAGCCAGGGGACAAGGTCGCCGCGGCAGATCCCCAGACGGGCAAGTATGAGGGGAAACGGGCGGTCACCGCCCAACTCATTCACCGTGATGACGATCTCGTTGATGTTGCGATCCGCAGCGCAGACGGCCGGATCTCCACACTTCGGACCACGGCGGATCACCCCTTCTGGGATGACACAGAGGGCGCCTGGGTGCCGGCCGCTAGCCTTGAGGTCGGTCACACACTCAACACCGACACCAATGCGCATGCCCCTGTCGTCGACGTTAAGGCCCGTATCGGTGCTGCCGATATGTACAACCTAACGGTCGAGGAGTTGCACACGTACTATGTGCTCGCAGGCGATACGCCAATTCTGGTTCACAATAGCGGCGGGCTGGGCCCGGGGCAGATACACCTCTGGCGCGGCGTTACTGCTAATGAACTCGCGGATATATCGGCAAATCGGACTTGGAATAGCCCGCAAGGCGTCAAGTATTTCTCCTTTACGGAAAAGGGTGCTGCCGAGTATTCCCGCAGGGCCTACGCTGCCTATCCAAAAGAAGGTCCGTATAC
Organism: Streptomyces sp. ME02-8801-2C; assembly: GCF_033793965.1. Classification (NCBI taxonomy): domain Bacteria; kingdom Bacillati; phylum Actinomycetota; class Actinomycetes; order Kitasatosporales; family Streptomycetaceae; genus Streptomyces; species Streptomyces sp. ME02-8801-2C. Next base: position 121,799 of record NZ_JARAXP010000015.1, read on the forward strand.
CATGATTCGCACCACGGTTAACGTTGCGGATCTACCTGAGGGGGCCCGCATGGCGTACACTGCCGATGTGATTGATGGCGGAGTTGCTCTCAATAATAGCGAATTGAAGATCCTTGGAAGGCCTTCAATCATGACCGGTATGAGCTGCTGATGAGATACGTAGTCGCGGCATCTACCGAGCGAATCATGGAGGCATGCCGGGAAGCCTTGTGCGGGCTGCCGGGAGTTGAGTTCCGGGTTGGATCAGTACCTGAAACCGGAGCAGACTGTGACGCTGCGATTTTGAGCTTTCCGCTTGCTCATGAACGCTATGGCGGAATCCCGCAAATTGGGGTAGCACAGGCCCTGGTGAACACGCGAGGGGATGGCGCGCCAAGTATAATCATGGCAACCCCTCCCGCTCCTCCGCAAACTTCGGCGACTAGTGGTAGAGATTCAGAGATCGAATGGTACGTATTCCATGTCCTGAACTCGTGCGTGGCTGAGTTTTTGAATACTTTTCCCGAGCACGGGGAAAGCTCGAAAATTCTCGTCCACCTGGAGGCGGCTGGAATTGATCGCAAGGACCTCACTGCACCTCTCAAGGGGGTTCTGAAATTCCTGTCGCAGGTGCGCCCGCTATAGGCGAATAGGGCGCCAGAGGCCCCATCGGAACCTTTCCGGTGGGGCCTCTGGAGTGTCTTGACGGCAACGGTTGACGGCAACGTCAGCGGACGATTGCTGCGCGAGGCGGCGGATCGTCGCCGTCGTCGGGCTGACTTGCCGTCTCGGTGAGAGTGCGGAGAGCGTTGCTGAGGAGGTCGATGGCGTCGCGTTGGAGGCGGAGCCGGACGTGGGCGTAGACGGTGGCGGTGACGCCGATGTGGGCGTGCCCCAACAGCTCCTTGATCACGACGAGTTCGACGCCCTGTTCCAGGAGGAGGGTGGCCGCCGAGTGGCGGAGGTCGTGGAACCGGATGCGGCGGAGCTTTGCCTGGCGGAGCAGGGTGTTGAAGTGGCGGGTGAGGGTGGACCCTTCGACCGGTGCGCCGTCGGGGCGGGTGAAGACGTAGCCACTGTTCTGCCAGCCTTCCCCTGCCGCTTCGTGTTCCTCGCGCTGGCGGTCGCGGTGCTGTTCGAGGGAACGCAGGCACGTGGTCGGCACGGCGATGCGCCGTTCGGAGCTCTGGGTCTTGGTGGGGAGGGCGGTCAGGCCGCTGGAGTTGGTGCGTTGGAGGGTGCGGCGGATGCTGGCGGTTCCGCCGGCCAGGTCGAGGTCTTCCCATCGCATGCCGAGGAGTTCGCCCTTGCGGAGCCCGGTGTGCAGGGCGAGTTCGAACAGCGGCTGCAACCGGTGACCGCTGGCGGCGGCCAGGAACTCGCGGGCTTCTTCGGTGGTGAGGGGTTCGAAGCGGCGGGGCCGGGGTGTGCCGGTGCGGACGTTGCGGGCGACGTTGCGCGGGATCTCTTCCTCGCGTACCGCGTGCTCCAGGGCGGACTTGAGCACCGAGTGGACGTAGGCCAGGGTCAGCGGCGAGAGCCGCTTGGAGCAGCACTTGCCGGCGGCGCAGCAGCGGGGCTGGTCGCGGGCGGTGTCGAGGGCGCGGGTGCAGCATTGGCAGGTGGTGCGGAGCTGGTTGAGCCAGGTGCGGACGTCCTTGGCGGTGAGCTTGGTGAGCTTCTTCTTGCCGAGGCCGGGGGTGAGGTAGAGCCGGGTGACGGCGGTGTAGCGGGTGTGGGTGTTCTCGCGGAGGTGGTGGATGGCGACGTTCTCCAACCAGTACGTGAGGTACGCGGCCAGGCTGCCCTGCGCGGAGGGGGCGGGGAGGCCGCGGTTGCTGGCGGCGATTTTCTCGGTGAGCTTGGCCAGGGCTTCCTTGCGGGTGGTGCCGTAGACGCGGACGCGGCGACGGGTGTTGCCGGGGGCGAGGACGTATCCGGCGGCTTCCCAGCGGCTGTCTTTGCGCTGGTAGACGGTCCCGTCGCCGTTCGCACGGGTACGGGAGCGGCGGGACGAAGCGGGGAGGGGCGTGGTCATCAGGCGGCGTCCTGTTCCAGGCGGGTGCGGATGAAGTCAGTGAGGGCGTGAGTGGGGATGCGGCGAGCGCGGCCGAGGGTGATCGAGGCGAGTTGGCCGGTGCGGAGCAGGTCGTAGACGGCGGAGCGGCCGAGCTGGAGGCGGGCCATGACCTGAGGCACTGTGAGCAGATCCAGCGCCGATGCCGTCTCCGCGTGGAGGTCGGCGAGCGGGGGCGAGGTCATCAGCAGCCCCCTTCGGCCGTGAACTGCCGTTCCAGTTGTCTGCGGTGCCAGACGTCTGCCGCGAGGAGGGCCGCGCCGGGGCTGTAGCCCGAGCCGAGGTAGTCCCAGTGGCTGATGACGAGCGTGGTCGTCGGGTCGGGTTCGGGCAGGTCGGCGTGGGCGCGGGCCTGTTCGGTGCGCCAGGCGCGGCGGGCGTCGCGCAGCGCGCCGAGAGTGACGGAGTAGGAGCGGGACTTGGTAGAGAAGTGACCCCGGAAGCCGAGCATGTGCGCCCACTTCCAGAGCTTGAGTTCGGCGAACTCGGGCAGCCTGCCGAGCTCCCAGCAGGTGCGGATCATCTGCCGGACGTGGCGGGCGACGGCGAGGCGGGGCAGTGTGCGGGCCTGTCCGGTGCCGTCGCAGGCGGTGCACGGGAGCGGGGTCCCGTGGGGCAGGAGGGTGGCGCCGCGTCCCTGGCAGGGGCGGCAGAACAGGGCGCGGTCGAGGGTGCCTGAGGCGTCGGCGGATTTGGTGGCGTACTTCGCCACGTAGGCGGCCACGGCCTGGTCGGTCAGTTCGGCGTCGGTGCCGAAGGCGGCGATCTCGCGTACGTCGAGTTGTTCGCCCCAGGCGAGTTCGCGTTCCCCGATCGCGTCCGACTCAACCGTCACGCGGACCCGTGAGGCGGCGGCGCGTACGGCGTCGGCGAGCACGGCGACGGTGGCGTACGGGGGTGGGGGCTGGTGGGTGCCGTCGGGGCCGTCGAGTCGGATGACGGCGTGGAAGTGGACTAGGCCGCGCTGCTGGTACTCGGCGACCTTGGCGAAGGAGATCCGCAGGACAGCGTGGGCGACCTTCTGGGTCATGCCGAGCCCGGCGGCGAGTTCGCGGCGCAGGTAGGTGGTGAAGCGGGCCCAGAGCGCGGAGGCATGAGCGTTGAATAGGACCGCGCCCGTGTAGTCGTACGCCTTCGGGTTCAGTGGCGTCCCGATCAGGGCGTCGTTGCGTTCGTGGAGTTTGCGGCAGCGGCAGGGACGGATGTCGCCGCCGGGAGTGGTGAGGCGGTTGTGGACGGGGCCGAAGGACGGCGGGGTGAGAGTGGCGAAGACGCGGGGGTGGGTGCGGACGGTGTCCGGGACGGTCTTGCCGCCGGACAGGCCGGCGCGTATGAGGTGGTAGGTGTCGGCGGCGTAGAGGCGGGAGCAGGCCGGGCAGCGCGATGCGCGGCGGTTGCCGCACGCGGTGAGCAGGCTGCCCGTGGGTTCCTCGGATGTGGCGTAGGAACGCAGCACCTCCCCGGTCGTGGTGTCGACAGTGGCGCTCTGGCCGGTCAGGCGGACGGGTTCGGTGCAGCCGCCGAGGCGTTCGATCTGCTGCTGCGCGCGGTCGAAGTCGGGGTGGTTGACGAGGTGGAGCAGGTCCCGCACGGCGGGGCTTGCCACGTGGCGCAGGTCCAGGGTGACCATTCGGGGCGTGTCCCTTCTGTTCGGGTGGGCGGCCCCGAGCAGCAACCAGCCAGGAGAGGCGGCGTGTTGGTGCTGCTCGGGGCATGACGAACCAGGCCCATGGGCGGGCGTGGAGTTGAGCGAGGGGGATGCGGCCGGTGAGGGCCTGGGCTCAGAGCTGAGCGAGAGCGGCGGTGGCCACCGGCAGGGCGACGCCCATGCGAGTCCCCAACTGGGCTGCTGTGATCGGCGCTTCGTGCTCGGCGCGGTGGGTGTCCGCGACGCGCCGAGCCGCGTCCAGCAGAGCGGACGGCAGCGCCGGGCCGGAGGCGGAGCGGGCCGTCTTGGCGACGGTGGTTGGAGTCGGGGTGGGCTGCGGTTCTTCGGCCGGCGAGGCGGCGATGACCGGAACGGACGTCTGGGGTGTCCATTCGGGTGTGGGTGCTTCGTCGGGCACCGGCTCGGCGGCAAGGGTGGCAGCGGCCTCCAGGTGTGGCGTGGGGCGGGTGAGGGTGTGGAACTGGGCGAGGAAGGCGGGGCCGACGTGGCCCCAGCCGAGGAGCAGGAGCGGGGCGACGGTGTCCAGGCAGGCGCGTCCGTAGCGTCCGGCCAGTAGTGGTTCGGCGGTGTTCAGAGCGAGGGTGAGCAGGCCGCACAGGTGCAGCAGCCGGGTACCGGCCCGCAATTCCGCCTTGGGCACGCCGCGCAGGGCCAGGAACCGCAGTGCGACCAGGAGCCCGACGACCGACAGGTCCACCATGGGCGCGATCAGCGGGGCGATCGGGCGGGGGACACCGAGACGCAGGGCGAGTGCCCAGACGTTGCCAAAGGAGAAGACGAAGGCCAGGGCCGCGATGACCGCCATGACCACGGTCACGGTGCGCCGGGTGAACCGTTCCTCCGCCATGATCTCAACCTCCTTTCTGGCGTGGGCTGTTCGGGATCATTTGGTGAGCGAGGGCGAGGGCAGGAGTGTTGCCGTCCGGCCTGTCGTACGGAGGAGGGCGTCCAGGCACAGATCCGGATCGGCGGTCAGATGCGAGGTGGCCTCGGCGACGCGGGCGGCGTCGGAGTCGGAGACGTAGGGGGTGCGGATGCGGGTGTAGCCGGGGCGGCCCTGCATCGCCATGACCGCGACGCCGACGTAGGCGGGGTCCTGCAAGGTGACCGGACTGGCGTCGGGCCAGTTGCGGATGTCCTCACCCAGCGCGGCCACCGCGGCCTCCACCGTCTTCTGCGCGAACGACAGCCCGATGGGGCACACGTCGCGGATGAAGGTCGGGATGGCATCGCCGGTGGTCTTCTGGCTGATCAGGATCACCAGGATGCCGACGCTGCGGCCCTTCTTGACCAGGTCCTCCACCAGCCGGGCATTCTCCGCTGTCAACGCGGCCAGACGCTTGGTGGTGGCGTCGCTGCCCTTGTACTCGCGGAAGAACGTGTGCGCTTCATCGATGATCAGGACCGTGAGCGGCCACTCCGGCGAGGGGCCGATGTGCCACATGTTCTTCACGCCCAGCACGTCCCGGATGGTCGCCGAGCGCCGCTTGCGCAGCTCCACCAAGCGCTTGAAGAGCGCGTTCGCTTCGTCGAGGTCGTCGCCGCAGAACGCGAACATTCGCTTGACCAGGTCGGCGTAGTCGCCCTCCGAGGCCCGCGACACCTTCCCGTCCGCAGTCGCGATCTGCACGGACGGAGACGGCGCGAAGTCGCAGACGAACTTGTTGACTCCCGAGGTCTTGCCCGCACCCGGGACGCCGGCCACCGTCACCCCGGGCACGTTCGCCAGGGACACGCATACTCGGGCGGCGTACTCGTCCACGCCCAGCTCCCAGCGCGTCAGATTCTCGGGCGGGCGGCCGGTGGGCCGGTGTTCGGTGGGCGTGGTCAGTGGGTCGGAGCGGACACCCCGGATCACCACCCTGCCGGGGCCGTCCGGCAGCACGGACACCCGCGTGCACCGCCACGCGTCCGCTAGGAACCGCGCCGCCTTCTGGTACTCCTCCAAACCGACCTGCGGCAGCGTCCGCGCCCGGACGATCACCCCGTACTGGTCGGGCTTGACCTTGATCTTCGGAGTCAGCACCCGGGGCGCGGGGGCGGCACCGTCCTTCTGCGCGGTGATCTGCGCCAGCAGGGTAGGGGTCTTGTCGGTGACGGTCAGCCCCGCCATCCGCGCGAGGCGTACCCAGCCCCAGCGCACCCGTACGGCCTGCCGCATGCTGACCCGCGTGCCCTTGTCCGCGCGGACGTAGCGCACCACCGTCACCAGCAGCCACGCACCGACCAGCGCCGTAGCGATCGGCAGCGCGTACGACGCATTTCCCGTCACGGCTTCCATGTCAGGCCCCTCCTTCGCGTATCAGGCGGGCCACGTCGCGCAGGTCCGGGCGGGCCGCCTGCGCCGGGCTCAGGGTGAGCAGATCGAGCACGGCGGCCGAGACGGCGAACGTGGCCTTGCCCTCGGTCCCCGGCAGGGGCCGGAGCGGGTGCAACTCCCGCTTCAGCGCGCGGTGTTCGAAGCGGGTCACTGGGCCGCCTCCACCGTCACCAGCTCCAGGCGGGCGGCCCGGTAGGCGACGCCGTCGGAGAGCTGCCCGTTGAAGATCCGCGCCCACGGGGTCGCGAACAACTCCACCGGCCGCACCATCGCCCCCGGCTTCAGCCCGGCGGCAAGGCCCGTCTCCGGGACTGTGATCTTCAGGACCTCGGCGCGGCCGTCCTCCATGAGCATCACGGTCACCGTGTACAGCGACGCACCGGTCTCCCGGTCGGTGGCGACCTCCCCGGTCTGCTGGTCCTTGATCTTCAGCACCGGTTCGGTGCCCGCGATACACACCGCCGACGGCAGCAGGGCAACACGAATACGGGTCATGGCCATGCCATCACATCCTCGTTTTCGATGGAGCCGCTTGATCGACTCGCCATCAGCATAAGGAGATGATCGCATAACTTGCAACCCCACTTAAGTTGTGACAACGGTGAGGTGGATGGGCGGTCAGGCGGGAAGCACAGGAATCTGCCCGTAGCGGCTCACCGGGCAGGCGATACGGTGAGGGCATGACCCTGCCCTTGGACGAGGACTCCCGACCGCCGTATCTCCAGGCAGCCGGCGCCCTGCGGGACGCGATCCTGACTGGCGAGTTCACATCGGGCGAGCGCCTGCCCTCGGCGAACGTGCTCGGCGAGCGGTTCGGCGTCTCCAGCTCCACCGTCCAGAACGCCCTGCGGGTCCTCAAGCAGGAAGGGCTGGTCTACTCCCAACTCGGCCGGGGCAGCTTCGTGAGCTCGACGATCAGCGGGAGCGATGCCCCGGACCCCCCAGAAGCGTTCGCAGACGGAGAGGAGCCGGGCCCTGACTGGCCGACCGATCTCATCCACAACGACGACAGCCGCCCGCCCTACGTCCAAGTGGCCGACTTCCTCCGCCGCGACATCGCAGAAGGCACCTACCCTCCGGGCTCCCAGCTCCCGCCCGCCCGTGAGATCCAAGAGCGCTTCCAAGTAGCCAACTCCACCGCGCAGAACGCCTACCGAAGCCTCAAGCAGGAAGGACTCGTGTACTCGGTCAAGGGCCGCGGTGTCTTCGTGCGCCAGGCCCCGGAGCCGGGCAAGCACCACGGGCCGATCACGAACTACCTGCTACGGGAGGAGATCGCCCGCGAGGCCCGCGCCGCCGCCGCCGACTTCGCCGACCTCACCGATGACGAGCTACTGGCACGGGAAGCAGAACTCGACCAGCTATGGGTCACGATCCGTGAGGAACACCAACGGATCTTCAACGAGCGCCGGAAGATCAAACGCGAGACGAGCCGACGCGGCTTGTTCCTGCCACCGCTCCATGACGACGACGCCGACTCGGACGCGTCGCCGCGCGAGAAGCTCGAAACAGCACTGGCCGAATCGAAGAAGCGCCGACAGCAGCGCCCCTGACGGTCAGCCTGGCACCTCGGCCAGAAGCGGCGACAGGGAGAGCTGTTCAGAGTTTCTTTACTTGATCAAGGCGGCCCGCTGGCGCGGCCCGCGCGCGCCCGGCCCCACGGGGCCGCCGCCCGCTCCTGTCTCCGCCCCGCTCGCCGACGACCCCGCCGGGCCGGGCGCGCAACAGCCAGCACAACGAACCTTTCCAGGGGCTCCGCCCCAGACCCCGGCCCTCCCTCCGAGGGGGTGGGCCGTGTGCGTTGGGTGCGGCTTCGTCGTGGTGTGGGGTCGTGGGTCGCGAGGGGGTCCCTCGCCGCCCGGTCACCGGAGGCGTACCAGGAACCCCCGGGGGCCGCCAAGGCCGAGCGCACGCGTCACGAAGTGAGCCTTGGCGGCCCCCGGGGAACCCTGGCACGGCGAAGCTGCCCGACCGACGAGGGACCCCCTCCCACTCAGGCCGCGATCTTGCCGGAGTGCCGGACCGCCGCATTGTCAACTGCCGCCCGTGGGTGGACGTCTGCAGGATCGCCCCCGGCTGAGGTGCCGGCCGGGCGTACCGTGGAGTGGGAGGTGGTGAGTTGATGATGACCGAGCTGGCCGACAACGTCCGCAAGTACCGGCGTCGCGCGGGGATGAGCCAGGAGGAACTGGCCCACGCCGCAGGCGTATCGCCGGGCACGGTACGCAAGGCCGAGCAGGGCGGCACCCTGCGCATGGAAACTCTGCACGCCCTCGCCCGCGCGCTGAGGGTGACGACCGCCGCACTGATGGCATCCGATGCCCCGGAGCCCGTCGGGCGGAGCGAGGAGCCGAACCGCGTCAACCTGATTCAGCTCCGCGCCGCCCTCACCCCAGCCGTCGGGCTCGTAGACCAGGACGCCGAAGCCGTGGGCGAGGAACCGAACCTGCGTACCTTCCGGCGGACGTTGCAAGATGCCCGGGTGCTGTACTTCTCCGACAGCTACGCCAGCGTTGCGGCTCAACTGCCGGGCCTGCTGCGTGATGCCACGAGGGCCGTCGCCTACTACGACAGCGGGGACGAGCACCGGCAGGCCCTGCTGGCCCGCGCCGAGGCGCTGCGTCTGGCCGGCACCTACCTCACCCAGGTACGGCAGTACGACATCGCGTACGCCGCTGTGCGCGGCGCCATCATGGACGCCCGTCAGGCCGGAGACCTGCTCGCGGCGGGCTCCGGTGTCGGCTGCATGTGCTGGCTGCTGGTGCGCCAGGGCCGCTTGGACGAGGCGGAACAGGTCGCCGCCCGGAGCATGGACGCGGTGGAGCCGAAGATCACCGGGGCCGAGCCGGACCACTACGCGGTGTGGGGCGGCCTGGCGATGGAGGCCGCCGCCGCAGCCGCGAGGAACAACCGTCCCGACGAAGCGAAGGAGTACCGTCAAGCCGCCCGGGTCGCGGCAACCGCTGTCGGGACAGCGCATCGCAACGTCTCCCGTCACTGGTCCGTCTTCGGGCCGGTCACCGTCGCCGTCAAGGCACTCGAAGACTCCCTGGTCATCGGCGACGCCCGCGCGGTGGTGCGCAAGGCGGGCGAGCAGGAGGAGTTGTCGCCCAAGGCGTGGAAGCGCCTGGGCAGGCCCAGCACCAACGACGGGAACCGCTTCACCCTCGACGTGGCGCGCGCCCACACCCGGACCGGCGACCTGTCCGCCGCCATGGACGAGTTGACCCGCGCCAGGGAAGCCGCCCCACAGTGGCTGCGGCACCAGAACGGGGCCGCCGAGACCATGCAGGAGATCCTCGGCAAGCGCAAGCGCACCCTCACGACGGAGATGCGCGAAATGGCCGACTACCTGGGCGTCGTCGGGTAGCTGCCACGCAACGTGGCAGTTCGTGAACCAAGAGTCGCGAACTGCCATGCCTCCCACCTGGGGTGACGATCAGTCAGTACCTACGGTCAGTGTGTCCACGATCAGTGACCCAGGCCGGGGGTACCCAGTGAGCCAGCCCAGAAGCGATGCCGACCGCATGCGCCGCAGAGAGCTGTACGACGCCGCGTCGGGTGGAGGAGGGCCCCGCTTACTGCCGTGGACCAGCCCGGAGGGGAAACCCTGCTACCTGAGCACCGACGGCCAGGGCTACCTCTCCACCCTCGCCGACAGCATCGAGACGGCACAGCTCAGCATGGGCGAGGAACTGTTGGAGTACGCCCGCGACGCCACGGCGCCCGGCGCGAAAGCCCTGTCGGCGACCGAATACCGCTGGCTGGCCCGCCGGTTGACAGAAGCCCTGGCGGACGCGCTCAGGGTCGCGGACTCACGCGGACAGCGCATCCCGGATCACGAAGAGGCGACCGAAGATGCCTGACTCCCCGAACACCGGCGCACCAGTACGCAATGCCTCTCGGGGGCGCTACCGCTTCCGCGAGTACCACGTGACCACCGTCCCCGACCCCCTGGCGCTGCCGAGCATCGAGGCGGTCTGCGTCACTGGCGAAGAGCGCAACTGCGGTGCCACGTCAGGCACGCTGCACACCCCGGACGAGCTGACCCGCTGGATCGCCGAACACTGCGCCCAGAGCGGCCACGACCTGTACGAACAGACTGTCCGCGCCCTCGTTCGCGCCGAGCCCGGCGCGTGGCAGTAAAAGTCCCCCCGCGCAGACAGCGCGCCAGCGGCAACGCGACCCGTGCGGCCCGAGCCGCTGACGGCAGTAGCGACGGCAACACCCACGGATTCCCCCGCACAACCACGGACACCAGCGGAACCCGAAACAGCCGCTGATCTGCGAATACGCAGATGGGGAGGGGTCGTGTAGCACACGTACTATGTGCTGGCGGGCAATACTTCCATCCTTGTCCACAACGACAGTTGCACTGCCCTCCCTTCTGGCTCGACCTCGGACGATATTGCTGTGATCGGAAGCAGGGAGGATACTCTGGCAGCAGCTGACTGGCCGGGGCACGAGGTATTGAACATGCCCCGCGGAGCGTGGACTTCTGCTCAGAATGACAAGTGGGTTGAAGGCATAATTGGTAAACAGCAGAGGGTTTACGTTGCAACGCCGGAAGGTGGGGGTGGTCCATATTTTGCACGAGAGTTGGAGCAGCTGCAGGCTGCAGGGTACCGACGAGTCGGGGACTATCTGATTCCGCCGCAATGACCAGTCTGTCTGCATGGGGAAAGATGTAATGACGCTTACTGAACGCCTGATCTCAAAAATACAGCAAGACTTTAAGGGAGAGGCGGATACCGTTCGCTCTCTCCTTGAAAGTGAGGAACTGAGGGTTTTCGGTCAAGAAGATGCGACGGAACGGGTGCTGACAGCCGTGATCATTGTTGCATCCGGAAATGTCGATCGTTTCTTGTATGCTTTGCGGGTCATGGAGCAGGACTGGCGTGACTTGCTTCTCTATGCCGGCTTGGAGAACGCTGACTGGCCGGAGCGTCTCGATGCGTACTATGGCGATAAGTAACATCGTCTTGTTCCAGGTGGTATGCCCAGGCCGAACAGGGCGGCATTCAACAAAAGGGATAGTTGGCTCGCCGTCCAGTTCTGGAGAGGATCCACTGTGATCACAAGTCGCATTGCCGCTAGACTCGAATGGCAGTACGGGGCCGAAGTGAGTTCGGTTTCCTCTCTGCTGGAAGAAGCTGAGGTCAGGGTGTTTCATGAAGCTGCCGAGGAGAAAATAGCGGCTGCAGTTGTTATCCTGGCGGACGGGAGCGTGGACGAACTTCTCGGCGCGATAGAGTTGATGGAGACTGATTGGCGTGACCTACTTATCGCGGCGGATCTTGCACACGCTGATTGGTCGTCAAGGATGGACGATATTTTCGGCGCGAATTAGCCTCGATCTATCGTGACGGCCCGCCGACGACCAACATCAACGACATCGCCCGCGACCTCATCATCTGGTTGGCCGCCCGCCACTTCCCCGGACGGCCAACCAAGCAGGTCGCCGACTTCTAAAACACGACTTAGTCGCGATGCTCTCGAAATTGGCCAAAGGCTTCGCCGGAGGGCCGAGGGTGATCATTCTGAACTGTCGGAGGTTGCGCCATTTGAGCGTGTTCCTGGAACAGGCCGCTTGGTCTACCGGAGATTTCCGTTGCGGTTTGATCCGGCCGGGCGTGAGGGACGCCGACCGGAACGGGAGATTGCAACGGGGCTGTCAGCCGAGCGGAACGCGGGCAGGGCTGTCCCGATCCTCGTCCCCGTTCTCCAGGTCGTCCAGAGTGTCGAGGTCGTCGTAGGCGGGTGCGGGCAGGCGGGCTCCCCGGCTGACCGCGATCCGGTGGACGTTCGTCAAGGCTTCGGTCAACTGGACTGCCAGCAGGTGCAGTTCGCCAGGCGTCCACTGGCGGCCGTCCAGAGTGTGCTGTGCCTCCTGAACGAGTTCACCGGCCAGGCCGAGTTGTGTTGACTCCATGTTGTCCGCGAGGCGTGACAGGTATCCGGTCCCGTCGCCTGCGAGGTAACAGGGTTTTCCTTCCGGCCCGGCCCAGGGGAGCAGGCGGATCTCATTCCTGAGGGTCATCAGGCTCGGACCTCCAGGCTGCGGGGCAGCAGAGGGCCAGTGTCGACTCCGTGTACGGTCGGCCGCAGCGCGCGCCGTGGGGCCCGCCGACGGCACTGTTCCCGCTGGTCGTGTGCGGGCAGGTACGAGCAGTCCTGTCCGGTGTCCTCACGATGTGGCACCGGGGCAGCAGCGACTACGTCTGGCAGACGTTCAGTAGATGCCTCCACAGCAGGGAGAGCAGAACGGGGATCCGGTGTGCGGTGGCGACCCGGTGGGGGCCATAGCAGCCGTAGCAGTGGTTCGAAGATGTGGGTGATGCAGTGCAGCACTTCGGAGCTCCCTACCGGCGTTGGCCACGCTCCGGGACGGTTCGCCCGGATAACGCGTGTCCTGACTGAGCGTCAGCCTGCCGACCGGCGATGCCCAGCAGTTGCACCGAGAGGTGCAATTCCTGGCGCCGAAAGCTGCTATATGCCGACCCACTCCGCGTACTGCGCCAGCGAGCTGTTGCGCGTCCGTTCCTGTCGCTTGAGGGCCAGGACGGTGTCCCGTACGGTCGGGTGGTAGCGGGTCTGCTGCGGCGCGATGCGCCGGGCCTGGACCAGGCAGTCCAGCGCTTCCTCCGGGTGGCCGGCCCAGGCATGGGAGCGGCCGAGGTCCATCCAGTGGTGCCCGGCCCGGGAGCGGGTCCAGCCGCGCGGGATACGTACGTGCTCGGCGAGTTCGATCGCGCGCCCGAAATCGTCAGCCTCCGAGGCGATGGCCACGGCATGCACACCTACGTTCACCGGCCCCCAGGTGACGCCGAAGTCCGGCAACTCGCCTGTGGCCTGGGAAAGGGCACGAGCCTCGGCCAGGCGGGCGTCAGCATGATCCCTGTCCTTCATGCGGCCCGCGATGGTCGCGGCGCGCAGGTGCAGCATGCCCCTCATCGCCTCGAGACCCGCTGGGCGACGTGATTCCTGGCCTTCGAGCTCCCGCAGACCTTTGTCGACCACCCGCAGCCCCACGTCGTACCGGCCGGACGACATCGTGGTCTGCGCGCGCAAGAAAGCATGCATGGCGGCCAGCCCCGGTTCATCGGCGCGCGGCGCGGTCCACGCCAGCCGGTCCAGCGCGACGGTCGCCAGGTCGAGGAAGCCAAGCTTCCACGCCACGGTGAACACGCAGCGGAAGGTCTCCGCCAGACATTCGTATGCCAGCCGCCGTTCTTCCCCGGTACTGGTGTGCACCGTCTGCACCGACTCGTCGATCAGCACAGGCAGGTCGCGCACCATGTCCGTGTACTGCGCCTGACGGCGCTGCTCGAGAGCCCGCTGGACATCCGTCCAGACCAGTGCGGCCGGGCGCGGAGCGGTTTCCCAGTCCAGAGCGATGTCCCAGTTCTCCAGCGCCTCACGAATCGGCTGGATCAGGGTGTCCATGCGGTCGCGCCGCAACTCCTCGGCGTACGGCTGCCCCAGCAGCTCGGACGTCGAGACGCTCAGCGCACGGGCACAGGCAGCAACAAGAGCCGGGGAAGCGGCCTTCTGCCCGCACTCCACCTTGGACAGCAACGACTTGGACACGTGGGCCCGCATCGCCAACCCCTGCTGCGTCAGGCCGCGCTGCTTCCGGATGCGGGCGATCCGAGCGCCAGTGTGCTCCTCAATGCTCTGCGACACGGCGAACTCCGTTCTGCGGCAACACTCAGACGGTACCCCGGCAGTCCGACCCCGGACGGGCCGAACAACGATCACCTTCGTCGTACAGCAGCGGCCGAGGCGAGGTAGGGCGGTGCCGCCAGTCATCGGCGGCCATGGGTCTCCGCGAGGCGCTTTGCGGCTCTCGCCCAGTTAGCGCCATGAACAGTGTCTCAACTCCGCTGCCGTGTAGGGGCGTTGTAGTCCATAGGCAGAAAGTGGCCAAAGAGCCCGGCGAGGGTATGTTGCCGCCACGTAAAGCCGCACGTGATCTAAAGTGTGCGAAGGGTAATGGGAGCGCTCCCACTATCCGGATTCCGGACAACGATCCCCGGAGACGGTGACAGAAGCCCCCGTCGGCTGGAACGATCTTCTCAACGCCCCGGGCGTTCCCCCCATGCACATCTCCTCAGTGGAGGCCATTGCTGTCCTCCGTCCTCATTCTCACCGGCTGCCCAACGCGCAGTCGGGTACAAGGAGTTGCAGCAGTGTCGAACAACTCACCTGCCCACGGGGCGACTTCGTCGCAGGGTTCCCCTCCCTCCCGTCGTGGCGCCCATGTTCGCCGACGTATGTCGGGGATCGCGGTCGCCGCGATGGCCGCGCTGCTCGGGTCGGCGCTTCCCGCTTGGAGCGTGGCCCCGGCGGCGGACGGCGTGGATCGGGCGCCCCGGCAGATCGCAGCGGAACCCAGACCGGGTGCCAGAGCTGTCCAACTGGGCTCCGCCGAGCGGAAGATGATGCTCGAGGCGGCGGCCGACGCGGGCGGTGTCACCGCCCGAGCGCTCGAACTGGGCCAGCGGGAGGCCCTGATACCCAAGGACGTCATCAAGGACGCCGACGGCACGGTGCACACCCGCTACGAACGCACCTTCGCCGGACTGCCCGTGCGCGGGGGCGACTTGGTGGTGCACGACCGTGCCGGCTCCCGTACGGTCACCAAGGCGTCGCAGGAGGCGATCTCCGTCCCGACGACCGCCGCGGCCCGCTCCGCCGGCGAGGCGGAGAAGTCCGCTCTGGCCGTCGCGAAGCGGGAGGACACTCGCGGGGCGGCCTCGCAGGGGCAGTCGCAGCTGGTCGTCTGGGCGGGGGACGGCGACGCCAAACTGGCCTGGGAAAACGTTGTCATAGGTGTGCGGGAGGACGGGACGCCAAGCCGTCTCCAGGTCCTGACCGATGCCGCGACCGGCGCTCAGCTGGCGAGCCACGAGGAGGTGCAGAGCGGTGAGGGGATCAGCCGGTACAACGGCCGCGTCCCGATCGGCACCGTACGGAACAACGGCGTCTTCGAGCTGACCGACCCGCAGCGCGGCAACCACCAGACGTTCGACGCGAGCGGGACCTTCGCCAAGGGCACGCTGGTCACCGATGACGACGACGTCTGGGGCGACGGAACGGCGTCCCACCGTCAGACGGCGGCCGTGGACGCGGCCTACGGCGTCGCGAAGACCTGGGACTTCTACCACGACCGGTTCGGCCGCAACGGGATCGCGGACGACGGACGCGGCGCCTACTCCCGCGTGCACTACGGCGTCGGATACGCCAACGCCTTCTGGCTCGACGAGTGCTTCTGCATGACCTACGGCGACGGACGCACCAACGACAGGCCGGTGACCGAACTCGACATAGCCGGCCACGAGATGACGCACGGCGTCACCTCCGCCACCGCCGGCCTGGTGTACTCCGGTGAGTCCGGCGGGCTCAACGAGGCCACCAGCGACATCATGGGCACCGCCGTCGAGTTCTTCGCGAACAGCGCGGGTGACAAGCCCGACTACCACATCGGTGAACTCATCGACCTCCGCGGTACCGGGGAGCCGCTGCGCTTCATGGACCGGCCCTCCAAGGAGACCAACGCCGCCGGTACCTCCCAGGACTACTGGACAGAGCAGACCAAAAAGCTCGACCCCCACTTCAGTTCCGGCATCGGCAACCACTTCTTCTACCTGCTCGCCGAGGGCAGCGGGAAGAAGACCATCAACGGCGTCGAGTACGACAGCCCCACCCACGACGGTCTGCCGGTCGCCGGCATCGGTCGGGAGAACGCCACCAACGTCTGGTACCGGGCGCTGACCCGGTACATGACCAGCACCACCGACTACGCGGGAGCCCGCACGGCCACCCTGCAGGCCGCGGCCGACCTGTTCGGTGCCTCCACCGACGCCTACGAGGCCGTCGCCAACGCATGGGCCGCGGTCAACGTCGGGCCGCGCTACGTCAACCACATCGCCGCCGAGGCCCCCTCCACCCGAGCCGT
This sequence comes from Streptomyces sp. ME02-8801-2C, assembly GCF_033793965.1. Classification (NCBI taxonomy): domain Bacteria; kingdom Bacillati; phylum Actinomycetota; class Actinomycetes; order Kitasatosporales; family Streptomycetaceae; genus Streptomyces; species Streptomyces sp. ME02-8801-2C. Next base: position 137,805 of record NZ_JARAXP010000015.1, read on the forward strand.
GGCCGTCGGCCAGTCGGTCGCCCGGCAGATCAAGGCGACCACCACGCGCCCCGGCGCTCTGACCTACTCCGCCACGGGTCTGCCCACCGGCCTGTCGATCGACCCCGGCACCGGACTGATCTCCGGGACACCGACCGAGGCCGGCGACTTCGCGACGACCATCGTCATCAGGAACTCCGCAGGGGAGAAACTGACTCTGCCCTTCGTCTGGCCCGTGTTCGGCTCCGGCGGTGGCTTCTTCATCAACCCCGCCCGGTACGACATCCCCGTATGGAAGTCCGTCGAGTCCCCGCTCACCGTCACCGGGCGAGAAGGGAACGCGCCGCGTGATCTGCGGGTGACGGTCGATCTGGTGCACATGTTCATCGGCGGCCAGATCATCGAACTGGTCGCCGAGGACGGCACCGTGGTGCCGGTGAAGGACTTCGTCTGGGACATGGGAACGGAACTGCACCAGACGTTCACGGTCGACGCCTCGGCACTCCCCGCCAACGGCACCTGGAAGCTCCGAGTCACGGACAACACCCCGGGCATCTTCACCAACGAACCGGGCTACCTCGACAGCTGGAGCCTCACCTTCTGAGCCCGCTGGGCCCCAACTGCCCGCCCCACCACTGACACCGCCGCGCCGGGAAGCCATCCCGGCGCGGCGGCGTCAGTACGCTCGTACGCTCAGTCCTCCCCGTACTCCCCGCACAACCGCCGCAGCACCACCCCGCACCGTCGCGCGTACGCGTGCTGCAGGCCCCGGGTCGCCGGGCCGGCCGCTCTGGAGTACCACTTCGCCGCCTTGCTGAACGCGCTGACCGTCAGCCATACCGTGCCGTCGCCCGTGCGGTCGACCACGAAGGATTCCTCGCCGCACTCCGGGTGGCCGGCCAGGGTGCCGTACGCCCAGCCCGCGCGGCGGGGTTCCTCGGTCGTCCAGACGACGCGGCAGGGGGCCTTGATGAGGCCCGCGAGGGTGACCGTGACATCGACGTCGGGGGCCGCCCGATCGGCGGTGGCGTCGATGCCCACGCCCATCGCGCGGTGCATCTCCCAGGTGAGTACGGCCTCGGAGGCGCGTCGGAAGACCTCTTCGCCCTCGCCGATGCGGGTGCGTACATGCAGGTGGTGGAAGCCGGGCGGACAACGGAAGCCGCGCTCGCGGGTCGCGCCGACCTCCGCGTACGTGAAGGACATGGGACCCAAGGGTAAGGCGGGGGGTGGGCACACTTGTGCGGCGGGGGGCGCGAGGGGGATGTGCGACGACGGGGCGGTCCCCGGAAATGCCTTCGTTCCGGGTACCGCCCCGCCTGTCACTCACCGCTCGTACTGCTCATGCGTCACGCCTTGACGTTGACCGCTGCCCAGGCCGCGTTCACCGCCGCGTACTCCGTGCTGCTCGCGCCGTACAGCGCGGAGGCCGCCGACAGGGTCGCCGTGCGGGCGCCCTTGTAGTTGGTCGTCGACGTCATGTACGTCGTCAGCGCCTTGTACCAGATCTGGACGGCCTTGGCGCGGCCGATCCCCGTGACCGTGGAGCCGTTGGACGTGGGGGAGTTGTAGCTGACCCCGTTGATCGTCTTGGCGCCGCTGCCCTCGGAGAGCAGGTAGAAGAAGTGGTTCGCGGGGCCCGACGAGTAGTGGACGTCGAGGTTGCCCAGGGTCGAGGACCAGGCGTCCTTCGAGCCGCCGTCCTTGCTCGGCTTGTCCATGTAGCGCAGCGGCGAGCCGTCGCCGTTGATGTCGATCTCCTCGCCGATGAGGTAGTCACCGACGTCGGAGGCGTTCGCCGCGTAGAACTCGACGGCCGTGCCGAAGATGTCGGAGGTCGCCTCGTTGAGGCCGCCGGACTCGCCCGAGTAGTTCAGGCCCGCCGTGTTGGCGGTGACGCCGTGGGTCATCTCGTGGCCGGCCACGTCCAGCGAGGTCAGCGGGTTGACGTTGCCCTCGCCGTCGCCGTACGTCATGCAGAAGCAGCTGTCGTCCCAGAACGCGTTGACGTACGCGTTGCCGTAGTGGACGCGGGAGTAGGCGGCGACGCCGTTGTTCTTGATGCCGGAGCGGCCGAACGTCGCCTTGTAGAAGTCCCACGTCTTCTGCGCGCCGTACGCGGCGTCGACGGCCGCGGTCTGGTCGGTGGTCGAGCTGGAGGCCGCGCCGGTGCCCCAGGTGTCGTCCGCGTCGGTGAACAGGGTGCCGGCCGACGAGCTGGTGGCGTGCGCCTTGTTGTACGTCTTGTGGCCGCCGCGGGTGCCGTCGGTCAGCTGGTACGTCGAGCCCGACAGCGTCGTGCTCAGGGCGACGGTGCCCGAGTACAGGCTCTTGCCGGTGCCGGTCTCGATGCCCTGGTACTCGTACAGCTTCTTGCCGGTGGCCGCGTCGGTGATGACGTGCAGCTCGTTCGGGGTGCCGTCCTCCTGGAGGCCGCCGACGACGGTCTCGTAGGCGAGGGTCGGGGTGCCCGAGGCGGCCCAGATCACCTTGCGGGGGGCGTTGGACGCCGCCGACTTGGTGGAGCCGGCCCGCTTGGCGAGCGTGACGGCCTGCTTCTCGACGGCGGCCGTGGTGACCTCGGGGGTGAGGTCGGCGACCTTGATCGCGGCGTTGTGCGCTCTGGTCACGCCCTTGGTCGCGCCGGCCGCGCTCTCGTGCACGACGAGGTCGCCGCCGAGGACCGGGAGGCCCGCGTAGGTGCGCTCGTAGCGGGTGTGCAGGGTGCCGTCGGCGTCCTTGACGACGTCACGGACGACGAGCTTCTCCTGGGCGCCGAGGCCTATCTTCTCGGCGGTCGCCGGGGCGTCGGCGGCGGCTTCCTTGATGAGGGCCGTGCGCGTGGCGGGGGACAGCGTCATCGGTACGGCGGACGCCCTGGCCTGGGTCCCGGCCGGCTCGCTCTCCGCGGCGGCACCGGTGGTCAGACCGGTGGTGATGAGGGCTCCGGCCGCGACGGCGGTGGCGATGGCCAGAGTGGTGCGCTTGTGACGCGCGTAGAGGGGGGTCACGCGGACTCCTTTGTGGGGGTTCCGGACGGCCTTGGGGTGATCGCCCGGAGGGGGTTGTGGAACTGGAGTGCTGTTGCGGCGTGCGGTGGAAGAGTGACATTGAGGGCGCGTACATGTCAGGACCCTCAAGTGATGTTGGCTGAAATTCGACTACGAGACGAATGTTGCGTGAATGTAAAGCGCCGCCCCGGTGACTTGGTCCACCGGGACGGCGCCCTGCGCTTACGGGTCCTGAACGCTGCTCGAACAGACCCTTAACCGCTGTGTGTTCAGGCCGACGGGAAGGTGATCTTCCAGCCGTTGATCCTTCCGGTGTCCTGCGCCGCCCTGTCCTGGACCCTCAGCTGCCAGGTCCCGTTGGCGACCTCGGAGGAGGCGTTGACCGTGTACGGCTCGGTCACGTTGTCCGCCGAGTCCGAGGAACTGAACGGCTTCAGGTTGTAGACCGAACCGTCCGGCGCCACCAGGTCGACGACCAGGTCACCGCGCCAGGTGTGCGTGATGTTCGGCGTGACCACCAGGTTGCTCGGCGCGTTGCCGGTGATGCCGGTGACCGCGAGCGAGGACGTCACGGCCGCGCCGTTGTCCGGAATCGATACGGCGGTCGCGGACTCGAAGGAGGTGCCGGTGCCACCGCCACCGCCGCCCGGACGCGTGCCGACGTTGATACCGGCCCAGGCGTTTGCCACGGCCGTGTACTCGGCGCTCGTCGTGCCGTACAGCTCACCGGCCGCCGCGAGCGTGCCGGTGCGGGCCCCCGCGTAGTTGGTGTTCGTCGTGAACTTCGTGGTGAGCGCGCGGAACCAGATCTTCTCCGCCTTGTCCCGGCCGATGCCGGTCACCGGCAGCCCGTCCGAGGTGGCCGAGTTGTAGCTGACGCCGTTGATGGTCTTGGCGCCGCTGCCCTCGCTCAGCAGGTAGAAGAAGTGGTTCGCCGGCCCGGACGAGTAGTGCACGTCGATCGATCCGATACCCGAGTACCAACTGTCCTTGGACGAACCGTCCTTGCTCGGCTTGTCCATGTAACGCAGCGGCGTGCCGTCGCCGTTGATGTTGATCTCTTCGCCGATGAGGTAGTCACCGATGTCGGAGGGGTTGTTGGCGTAGAACTCGACGGCGGTGCCGAAGATGTCGGAGGTCGCCTCGTTGAGGCCGCCGGACTCACCCGAGTAGAGCAGGCCCGCCGTGTTGGCGGTGACGCCGTGCGTCATCTCGTGGCCGGCCACGTCGATCGAGGTCAGCGGGTTGGCGTTGCCCGACCCGTCGCCGTACGTCATGCAGAAGCAGGCGTCCTGCCAGAACGCGTTGACGTACGCGTTGCCGTAGTGGACGCGGGAGTAGGCGGCGACGCCGTTGCCCTTGATGCCGGTGCGCCCCTGGACGTTCTTGTAGTAGTCCCAGGTGAGCGCCGCGCCGTAGTGGGCGTCGGCGCCGGCCGACTCCAGGTTGGACGCGAGACCGTTGCCCCAGACGTCGTCGGCGCCCGAGAAGAGCGTGCCGGTGCCGGAGGAGCCCCGGTTGAGGTTGTACGTCTTGTGGCCGCCGCGCGCGCCGTCGGTCAGGTTGTACGTCGAACCCGACTGCGTGGTGGTGAGGTCGACCGTGCCGCTGTACACCGTGTTGCCGGTGCCGGTCTCGACGCCCTGGTACTCGAAGAGCTTCTTGCCGGTGGCCGCGTCGGTGATGACGTGCAGCTCGTTCGGCGTGCCGTCGTGCTGGAGACCGCCGACGACCGTCTCGAACGCGAGCACCGGGGTGCCGGAGGCGGCCCAGACGACCTTCCTGGGCTCCTTGCTCAGCTTCGGGCTCTTCGACTCGGCCTTCGCGGCGGTCAGCGCCTGCTGCTCGGCCTTCGCGACGGGCAGTGAGGCCGTCGTCGTCGCCACCTTGATGGTGGCCCGCGTGGCCTTCACGACGCCTTCCGTGGCACCCGACTTGGCGGTGTCGACCACCAGGTCGCCGCCCAGGACGGGAAGTCCGTCGTACGTGCGCTCGTAGCGCGTGTGCACGGTGCCGTCGCCGTCCTTGAGGACGTCACGGACGACGAGCTTCTCCTTGGCGCCCAGACCGAGTTCCCTGGCCGTCTCCGCCTTGGTGGCGTTGGCGTCGGCCAGCAGCGCGGCGCGCTGGGCGGGGGACAGCTTGACGGACTCCGCGCCCGGTATGACCTTTCCCGCGGCCGACGGTGCCTTCTCCGGGGCTGCGGTGGCGGCACCGGACTGAACTGCCGCTGCCAGTAGGGCGGTTACCGCGACAAGGGCGCCGGCGGCGACCCGTCGCTGAGTGGAGCGGTCGAACTGGGTGGTGGGGGAGGGGGCGTGGGGGGCACGTCTGTGGGGCTGGCGTCTCAACACTGACTCCTTCTGCTTGACCGCCGGACCGGCGGCCAGGGGGGACCGAACGGTGGTCGTCCGTCCGGGGCAGAACAGGTGCGTGCGGATGCGCGGCGAAGAACACAGCGAAGTCACTGTGGAGCCGCTGTGAAGGTGCCGTGGGAAGACTGGCAGGCGGGACGCGTGCTGTCAGGACCGCGTCAACAAGTTGGCTGGAAAAGGTTCGTTGACCGGTTGGTCATGTTCGCTATACGGGCCATTCATTCTTTTGCAACGAACCGATCTTTTCTGTTGAAGTCGGTTGCGACTCCCCGTGCCACGACCGCCACAGCGCCGCGTACGCCCCACCCGCGGCCACCAGCCCCTCGTGCGTGCCGAGTTCGGTCAGCCGCCCCTCCTCCATGACGGCCACCCGGTCCGCGTCGTGCGCGGTGTGCAGCCGGTGCGCGATCGCGATCACCGTCCGCCCCTCGAGTACGGCGGCCAGCGCGCGCTCCGTATGACGCGCGGTCGTCGGATCGAGCAACGCGGTCGCCTCGTCCAGGATCACCGTGTGCGGATCGGCCAACACGACGCGCGCCAGAGCCAGTTGCTGGGCGGTCGAACCGTCGGTCGACTCCCCGTCCGGACCGAGCCCGGTGTCCAGCCCGGCCGGCAGCCCGCGCGCCCAGTCGGCGGCGCCCACGGCGGCCAGCGCCGCCCACAACTCGGCGTCCGTGGCCGCCGGTTCGGCGATCAGCAGATTGTCCCGGACCGTACCCAGGAAGACATGGTGCTCCTGCGTGACCAGCACGACCTGCCGCCGCAGCTCCTCCGGCCCGAGCGAGGCGATCGGCACGCCGCCCACGGTCACCGTGCCCGAACGCGGCTCGCCGATCCCCGCGAGCAGCCGGCACAACGTCGTCTTGCCCGCCCCCGACGGCCCCACCACCGCGAGCCGTTCACCCGGCCGTACCGTCAGATCGACCCCGCGCAGCACCTCGCCGCCACGGTCGTACGCGTACCGCACACCGGCCACCTCGATCAGGTCACCCACCGGCACCGGCGAGGCCTCCGACCCGCTCTTCGGCGCCCGCCCGAGCCCCTCCACCCGCGCGAACGAGGCCCCACTGGACTGCAGTTGCTCCATCCACGTCAGCACCTCGTCGAGCGGCGCCTCCAACTGCCGCAGATACACGGCCGCCGCCACGACCGCGCCCAGACTGACCGCCCCCTGCCCGTGCAACACGCCGCCCACCACCAGCACGACGACCACGGGAAGGACGTACGACACCTCCACCGGCGGGAAGAACACCGTCCGCAGATACAGCGTGTGCAGACGCCTGCGCCGGGATTCGTCCAGCGCCTCCCGGCTCACCGCGACCCGCCGCCGAGCCAGCCCGAACGCCTCGACCGTGCGCGCGCCCGACGCCGTCGCGGAGAGAATTTCGGCCACTTCGGAGTTGGCGGCACCCTCCGCGAGGTACGCGGCGCGGGCCCGGCGCAGATACCAGCGCAGCGCGAACCAGATCCCGGTCTGGGCCACCACCGCCGACAGCCCGAGCAGCGGGTCCAGCGCGAACACCGCGCCGATGATGAACAGACACTGCACCGACGCGATCAGCAGTTCCGGCCCGGCATCGCGCAACGTTGTGCCGACCGTGCTGACGTCGGCCGTCCCCCGGGCCGTCAGATCACCGGTCCCGGCTTGCTCCACCACCGACGCGGGCAGCGCGAGCGCCCGGTCCACGAACTCCTCCCGCACCCGCGAGAGGGTCCGCTCCCCGAACCGGTACCCGACGTACCGCGCCCAGCGCGCCAGCAGCAACTGGGCCACCGCACACACCACGATGACCAGCCCGAGCCGGTCCACGACCGAGACCCCGGCACCCGCCCGCACCTCGTCGATGATCCGCCCGAGCAACCAGGGCGCGACGAGCCCGGCACCGGCGGCCAACGAGTTGAGCAGCAGCAGCGCGACAAAGGCCCGCCCATCGGCCCGAACCAGCCGCACGGCGGCCCGCCGGACGTCGGCGGGGGTGGCGACGGGCAGTTGGGTGCTCACCTGGTGAACTCCTTGATGTGGGGCGGTGTGTTGTCGGTGACCGGGCTGAGGGGCGACCTGGGTTTCGCCCCCGCCGCCCCTACCCGTCCCATCCTGTCCCTGGGGGCTGCGCCCCCAGACCCCCCTTTTCGGCCCTGAAGGGGCCTCGTCCTCAATCGCCGGACGGGCTGGGTGGTGTGGGCCGGTGTTCTCAATCGGCGGACGGGCTGGAATTGCGGGCCCGGGTTGGTGGGCGCTCAGTGGACCGGATCCTCGATGCTCTCCCGGCCCTCTTCGCCCACCAGGTCCCGCACAGGCCGCTCGTCCGCCTCGTCCGTGTCGTCCGCGTCGCGGGCCACCAGGGACCGGTATCCCGGTTCCTCCGCGAGCAGGCGTTGGTGGCTGCCGGTGGCCGCCGTCTTGCCGTCGACCAGGTAGTAGACGGTGTCCGCCCGGTCCAGCATCAGCGGTGAGGTGGACGCCACGACGGTCGTACGGTCCGGGCGCTCGCCGCGCTCCGCGCGCAGCCGGTCCGCGACGGCGGCCTCGGTGTGCGCGTCCAGCGCCGACGTCGGCTCGACGGCGAGCAGCACCTCGGGGTCGGCGAGCAGCGCCCGCACCAGCCGTACGCGCTGCCGCTGCCCGCCGGAGAGGTTGCGGCCCTGCGCGTCGATCGCCGAGTCCAGCCCGTCCGGCAGCCCGAGGACGATGTCGTCGGCGACCGCCGCCCGTACCGCCCGCGCGATGGCCTCCTCGTCGTACTCCCCACGCCCGGAGACCAGTTCGCGCAACGTTCCGGCGAACAGGTCGGCCTCGTTGTCGGCGACCAGGATGCGGGCGCGCACCTGGGCGAGGGCGATCTCGTCGAGCCGTACGCCGCCCCAGGTGGCCGCCGACGGCGTGAACCGGCCGAGCCGGTCGACGACGGCGACGGCATCGGCGGGCCGGGCACCGGCGAGCGCGGTCAGCCGCCCCGGTACGACGCGCACGCCGGAGTCGGGGTCGTGCAGCGCGGCGGGCGACCCCGGCGCGTCCAACCCCTGCCCGTCGCTGTCGTCGTCGGGGTCGAGGGCCAGGAACCGTACGACCCGCCGGGCGGCGACCAGAGCGCGGCTGATCTGGAAACCGCACTCGATGAAGAAGGCGACCGGCACGATCAGTACGGCGACATAGCCGTACACCGAAACCAACTCGCCGATGGATATGGCCCCTTGGGCGGCCAGCCGGGCCGCGAGCCAGGTCACCAGGGCGAGGAACAGCGTCGGCAGCCCGAGGCCGAGCGCCTGGATCCAGCTGCTCACCGCCCCGACCCGGTACCCCTGTTCCTGGAGGCGGCGCGAGTCACGCCGGAACGCGTCGGCGAACAGCCCTTTGCCGCCCAGCCCGTTGAGGACGCGCAGTCCGCCCGAGAGGTCCCCGATCCGGGCGGTCAGGACCCCCTGACGCTCCCGGTACGACGCCTCCACTCCCTGCAGCCGGCCGAGCAAGGGCCCCACGAGCAGCGCGACGACGGGCACACCGAGCAGGATCACGGCGGCGAGGGTCGGCGACACCGACAGCAGCAGTACGGCGACCACGCCGTAGGAGACCATCGCGCCGATCCCGGGTCCGACGAAGGTCAGCGACTGGGCGATCGTCGACACGTCACCGACGCCGATCGTGACGACCTCCCCGGCCCCGACCTGCCGGGGCAGCGCCGCTCCCAGCCGCACGGCCTGCCCGATCACGACCTTGACCGTACGGAAGTTGGCGTCCATCCGGACCCGGGTCATCGTGCGGTGCCGGATGATGCTCAACCACGCGTTGAACGTCCCGGCGGCGAGGAGCGCCCCGGCCCAGCCGACCAGCACGGCCTGGTCGCCCGGTTCCAGACCGTCGTCGACGGCCCGGGACAACAGATACGGCGACAGCGCCATCAACGTCGTCCAGACACTGCCGAGCAGCGCCCCCATCGCACACCGCTGCCATTGCTGCCGCACAAGCCACAGCAAATAGCGGCCGGCGCCACGGGAGTCGGGCGTGCCGGGATCCTCGTACGCGTCGATCATCTGTCGGAGGCTACCGAGGGTGAGGGCGGGTTGCCCATCGGATTACCGGACCTACCAGGTGTAGTCCGCCGACCGCTGATCCCTCGCGGAACCCACGGCTCACGCACTCACGCCAGACTGTCCCGCCACGCCCGGTGCAGATCCGCGAACCGGCCCGTGCCGGCGATGAGTTCGGCCGGGGCCCCGTCCTCGACGACCTGCCCGTGTTCCATCACCAGCACCCGGTCGGCGATCTCGACGGTCGACAGCCGGTGGGCGATCACGACGGCTGTACGCCCGTTCAGCACCGTCGACATCGCCCGCTGTACGGCCCGTTCACCCGGGATGTCGAGCGAGCTGGTCGCCTCGTCGAGGATCAGCACCGCCGGATCGGCAAGCAACGCCCGCGCGAACGCGACCAGTTGGCGCTGCCCGGCGGAGATACGGCCACCTCGTTTGCGTACGTCCGTGTCGTAGCCGTCGGGCAGGGCGGTGATGAAGTCGTGCGCGCCGATCGCCTTTGCCGCCCGCTCGATCTCCTCGCGCTCGGCGTCGGGGCGGCCTATGGCGATGTTGTCGGCGACGCTGCCGGAGAACAGGAAGGCCTCCTGCGTCACCATCACGACCCCGCGCCGCAGGTCGGTGCCCGACAGGTCGCGCAGGTCGACACCGTCGAGGCGGACCTGGCCCTCGGTCGGGTCGTAGAAGCGGGCGAGCAGCTTGGCCAGGGTGGACTTGCCGGCGCCGGTCGAGCCGACGACCGCGACGGTCTGCCCGGCCGGCAGGGTGAGGTCGAAGCGGGGCAGCACCTCGCCGCCCGTGCGATAGGCGAATCGGACCCCGTCGAAGACGACCTCGCGACCCGGGTGCTCGGACTCCCGTACCGGAAGCTCCCGTGGAACCGTCGGCTCCGGGACGGACGGCTGCTGGGCGAGGAGCCCGGAGATCTTCTCCAGGGAGGCGGTCGCCGACTGGTAGGAGTTGAGGAACATGCCGAGCCGGTCGATCGGGTCGTACAGCCGGCGCAGGTACAGCACGGCGGCGGCCAGCACACCCAGCTCCAGCGAGTCGTCCGCGACCCGGTGGGCGCCCCACAACACCATCGCCGCGACAGCGGTGTTGGCGACGACCCGGGAGCCGACGACGTATCGGGCCATCTCCAGGATCGCGTCGCCGTTCTTCCGCTCGTGATGCCGGTTGAGGGTCTCGAACTCGGCGTCGTTGACGGCCTCGCGGCGGAACGCGCGCACCGGCCGGATGCCGTTCATCGTCTCGACGAACTTGACGATGACGGCGGCGATCGCGGTGGACCGCAGCGCGTACACCTTGCCCGCCCGGCGCTGGTAGAGCCGGACGAGAAGGTAGAGCGGCACGAAGGACGCGATGGCGAGCGCGCCGAGGTTCAGATCCAGCCACAGCAGCAGGGCCGAGATGTAGGCGAAGGACAGGGCGATGGTGACGAGTTCCTGGAGCCCGTCGTTCAGCAGTTCGCGCAGTGACTCGACGTCCGCCGTGGAACGGGAGATGAGCCGGCCCGAGGTGTAGCGCTCATGGAAGTCGAGGCTGAGCGCCTGCGCGTGCCGGAAGATCCGCCCGCGCAGATCGAGCAGCGCGTCCTGACTGACGCGGGCGGCGGTCGAGATGAACCAGTACTGCAGCCCGCCCGAGGCCAGCGCGCAGAGCAGATAGCCGACCCCGACGGCGACGAGCGGTCCGTTGTCGTGGTCGCGGAAGGCCGGTACGGCCCGGTCGATGGCGTACGCGACGAGCAGCGGGCCCGCCTGGACGGCCGCCTGCTGGAGCAGCAGGAGCACGGCGGTGAGGGCGACCCGGCCCTTCATCGGGGCGAGGAGGGAGCGCAGCAGGCCTGCGGTGGCGCCCTTGGGGGTGGGCAGGTCGTCCTGGTCGAACGGGTCGCCGGGGGCGGGGGAGGAGGGGGTGGGGGGTTGGGGTTCGGTGGGGGTGGCCCCGGGGGTCCGCTCGGCGTCCGGCCTGGTGGGACGGTCGTCGTCGGGGGTCGGCGCGGTGGTCATGGGCGCCGTCATCGGGCGGCCTCCTCGAAACTGTCGGTGCCGTGGGGGGAGCCGGCGTTGTCGTGGTCGGTCTGCTCGTCCGCGCCGGCCATCAGCCAGGCGTACTCGGCGTTCGTCCGAAGGAGTTCGTGATGGGTGCCCACGGCGGCGATCCGGCCGCCGGAGAGCAGAGCGACGCGGTCGGCCAGCAGGACCGTGGACGGGCGGTGCGCCACGATCAGGGCCGTGGTGTCGGCGAGGACGCGGCGCAGCGCGGCCTCCACGGCGGCCTCCGTGTGCACGTCCAGCGCGGACAGCGGGTCGTCGAGGACGAGGTAGCGAGGCTTGCCGACAACCGCTCTGGCCAGCGCGAGCCGCTGCCGCTGGCCGCCGGACAGGCTGAGGCCCTGCTCACCGACCTGGGTGTCGGCCCCCTGCGGGAGCGAGTGCACGAAATCGGCCTGCGCCACGGAGAGCGCGTGGCGCAACTCGGTGTCGCCCGCGTCTTCCCCGGCGCCCATGAGGACGTTGTCGCCGACGCTCGCCGAGAACAGCGTGGGTTCCTCGAAGGCGACGGCGACCAGGGTGCGCAGTTCCTCCCTGGGCAGGGCGGAGATGTCGTGCCCGTCGAGGGTGATACGCCCCGAGGTCACCTCGTGGAGGCGGGGGACGAGCGCCGTGAGGGTGGTCTTGCCGCTGCCGGTCGTACCGACGAGGGCCATGGACTCGCCGGGGCGGATGTGCAGGTCGACATGGTCGAGGACGGGCGGGGAGCCGACCGGCGCGTCGGGATACCGAAAGGAGACGCCGTGAAACCGCAGCCCACGACCAACACCGGCCGCACCGTCCGGGACAGGGCCCGAACTCTGCCCGACCTCCCCGACGACTACCCGAGCACCGACCTCGGCACCTTTCCCGACGCCTGCCTGGGCGGCGCCTGCTTCGGTGTCCTTGGCGACGGCTGCGCGGGTGTCCTCCTTGAGGCTTTCTCCGGCGTCTGTCTGGGCGTCGGCCGTGGTGCCTTTCCCGGCTGCTGCCCCGGTGAATCTCCCGGCGCCTGCCTCGGCGTTCTCCCCGCCGGCCTTCACCACGCCTGCCTCGGCGGCCTTCCCGGCTGCTGCCCCGATGCCCTCTCCGGCGCCTGCCTTGCCGTTCTCCCCGGCGGCTGCCCCGATGCCCTTCCCGGCGCCGGCCTCGGCGTCTGCCCCCGCGTCCTCCGGTGCCTCGTCCATCACCTCGAAGTAGCGTTCCGTGGCCGTGGCCGCGTCCTGGCTCATGGCGAGCAGGAAGCCGATCGAGTCGACGGGCCAGCGCAGGGCGAGGGCCGTGGACAGGAAGGCGACCAGCGTTCCCGCCGACAGGTCGCCGTCGGCGACCTGCACGGTACCCAGCACCAGCGCCGCCCCGATCGCCAGCTCCGGCAGCGTGACGATCGCCGCCCAGATCGCCGACAGCAGCCTGGCCTTGTGCAGTTCGGTCCCGCGCAGTGTCCGGGACAGCTCACGGAACGCCCGCGCCTGGCTCCGGTGCCGCCCGAACCCCTTGATGATCCGGATGCCGAGCACACTCTCCTCGACCACCGTCGTCAGGTCACCCACCTGGTCCTGCGCCCGCCGGGCCACCAGGTGGTAGCGCCGCTCGAAGACGATGCACACGGCCAGGACGGGGACGGCGGGCCCCAGGATGACCAGCCCGAGCGACCAGTCCTGGACCAGCATGATGATCACACCGGCCAGGATCGTCACCGCGTTGACGAACAGAAACGTCAGCGGGAAGGCGAGGAACATCCGCAGCAGCTGCAGGTCCGACGTCGCCCGGGACAGCAACTGACCGGACGGCCACCGGTCGTGGAAGGCGACCGGCAGCCGCTGGAGCCGCCGGTACAGAGCCGACCGCATCGACGCCTCGACCCCGGCCAGCGGCCGGGCCACCAGCCATCGCCGCAGCCCGAACAACAGTGCTTCACCGAGCCCGAGCAGCAGCAGCCACAGCGCCCCGAGCCACACACCGCGCGAGTCGTGGTCGGCGACCGGCCCGTCCACCATCCACTTCAGGACGAGGGGGAACACCAGCCCCATGCCCGACGCGAGCACGGCGACAAAGGCCGCGACGAACAGCCGTGCGCGCACCGGCCGCACATAGGGCCACAGCCGCAGCAGAGTGCGTACGGCGGAATGGCCGGCCTGGGTTTCGGGATCCTTCGCGGTTGCATGTGTAGTGGACATCAAGGCGAGCCTACGGACCAGCACTGACAGTGCCTACCCGGTTTTGGCCCGAACCGGGTCGGCCGAAGGTCCTACGACCTGCGCGTTCGAGGGGTCGTACGCGCGCATCAACCGATCGGCTGATGCCGCTGCGAGCGGGTCGGCCGATGTGCCGGAGTGCTCCGCGCCGCGACGCTGGTCGCATGTCCGTCATCGAAGTGAGCGAACTGCGCAAGTCCTACGGCGGCCGGCCCGTCGTGGACGACATCACCTTCGCCGTGGAGGAGGGCGAGATCTTCGGCATCCTCGGCCCCAACGGCGCCGGCAAGACGACCACCGTCGAATGCGTGGAGGGCCTGCGCGTGCCCGACGCGGGCCGGGTCCGGGTCACCGGCCTCGACCCGGTCACCGACCACGAGGCCACCAGCCGGGTCCTGGGCGCCCAGCTCCAGCAGAGCGAACTGCAGGCCAAGCTGACCGTCCGCGAGGCCCTGGAGCTGTACGCCGCCTTCTACCCCCGCCCGGCCGACTGGCGCCCGCTGGCCGAACGCCTGGCCCTGACCGACCGTCTCGACGCGAGGTTCGGCAAACTCTCCGGTGGCCAGAAACAGCGCCTGTTCATCGCGCTCGCGCTCATCGGCAACCCCCGGGTCGTCGTCCTCGACGAGCTGACCACGGGCCTGGACCCGCGCGCCCGACGGGACACCTGGCAGCTCATCGAGGACGTACGGGAGAGCGGGGTGACGGTCCTGCTGGTCACCCACTTCATGGAAGAGGCCCAGCGGCTCTGCGACCGGATCGCCGTGATCGACAAGGGGCGGATCGCCGCCCTGGACACCCCGGCCGGTCTGATCCGCCGCTCGGCGGGCGCCACCATGATCAGTTTCACACCCTCCGCGCCCCTGCCCGAGGAGGCCCTGAGCGCGCTTCCCGCGCTCGCCTCGGTCGACTACCGGGACGGCCGCGTCACCCTCTCCGGCACCGACGAGACCGTCAACGCCGTCATCACCCTCCTCGCCCGAAGCCATGTCACCGCGCACCAACTCCGCGTCACCGACGCCACGTTGGACGACGCTTTCCTCGACCTCACCAAGGAGGACGCGGCATGAGCGCCACGCCCGCATCGGTCACGTCCGCCGCCGGCACCGCCGTTCTGAGGACCGAGGTACGCCTCTTCCGCCGTGAACCCGGCGCCCTCTTCTGGATCCTGCTGTTCCCGGCCCTCCTCCTGGTGATCCTCGGCTCGATCCCCTCGTTCGGCGACCCCCAGGCCGACCTGGGCGGCCTGCGCACGATCGACGTGTACGTGCCGGTGGCCGTGCTGCTCGGCCCGATCGTCGGCGGCCTCCAGTCCATGCCGCAGACCCTCACCGGGTACCGCGAGCGCGGCATCCTGCGCCGGATGTCCGCCACCCCGGTCCGCCCGGCCGCCCTCCTCCGGGCGCAGATGCTGGTGTACGGCGGGGCCGCTCTCGCGTCGTCGCTGCTCGCCCTCGCGGTCGGCCGCCTCGCCTTCGACGTACGGCTGCCTCGTCAGCCCCTCGGCTACGCCCTGGCCCTCGTCCTGACCGTGCTGGTCGCCCTCGCGCTCGGTGCCGTGATCTCCGCGCTGTCCCGGACGACGAAGGTCGCGGGGGCGATCGGGTCGGCCGTGTTCTTCCCGTCGATGTTCTGCGCGGGCGTGTGGGCGCCGGTGCAGACCATGCCGGACGTACTGGCCAGGATCGTCGGCTTCACCCCGTTCGGCGCGGCGGCCGAGGCGCTGAACCGGGCGGCGGCGGGGGACTGGCCCGGCTGGGTGCACCTGGGCGTGCTGGTGGCGTCGACGCTGCTGCTGACGGCGGGCGCCGCGCGCTGGTTCCGGTGGGAGTAGGGGAGGGCCGACGGTCCGTCCAGACTGGGGGAATGACCGCGGCGGACACACAGGCCGACACACAGGCGGGCCCACCGGTGGGCACACAAGCCGGCACACGGGTGGACACCCAGCTCGACCGTCGCATGGACCAACTGCACATCTGGGGGCCGTACGGGCTGCTCGGCGTCAGCTCCGTCCTCGCGGGCGTCTCCGCCGAGCTGGTCGACGGCCCCGTCCAGTGGTGGGCGGCCGGAGCCCTGGTCGGCGCCGCACTCGCCCTCCAGCTCTGGTGGCACGGCACCCGCTTCCGCCGGGCCGACCGCGGCCGGACCCCGTCCCCGGTCGGGACCGCGTACTACGTCGTCCGCTGGGCGATCGCCTTCCTGCTCACCTGGATCAACCCGTTCTTCGCGTTCTACGCCGCCACCGGCTACATGGACGCCGACGAGCTGATCCCGGGCCTGTGGCGGCGGCTCGGGCTGTTCGCCAGCGCGGTCACCGTGGCCGCCGCGCAGGCCGGCGGGCTGCCGTTCAACAGCGGGGGGCAGTGGGCGGCGTTCGCCGGGCTGCTGGTCGTCAACTTCGGCCTGCAGGCACTGGTCGCCCACGCCACCGAGCAGGAGGAGCAGCGCTCCCGCGACCGGGCCCTCACCATCACCGAACTCGAGCGCGCCAACACGGCGTTGCGGCAGGCCCTCGACGAGAACGCCGCCCTGCACGCCCAACTCCTGCACCAGGCAAGGGAAGCGGGCGTCGCGGACGAACGCCGTCGGCTGGCCGCCGAGATCCACGACACCATCGCCCAGGGCCTGACCGGGATCATCGCCCAGCTCCAGGTGGCGACGAACACCCCCGACCCGGCCCAGGCGCGCGACCACATCGACCGCGCCATGAAACTGGCCCGCCACAGCCTCGGCGAGGCCCGCCGCTCCGTACAGAACCTGGCCCCCGTGGCCCTGGAGAACGACGGACTGCCCCAAGCCCTGAGGAAGACCGTCGCCGAATGGGCCGAACGGACGGGCGCACGCGCCGACTTCACGGTCACCGGCCCGGCGGAGGACCTCCACGCCGAACTCTCGGCGACTCTCCTGCGCATCGCCCAGGAAGCCCTGTCGAACACCTCGCGCCACGCCCACGCGTCAAGGGTGGGCGTCACCCTGACCTTCCTCGGCGACGAGGTGATCCTCGACATCCGCGACGACGGCAAGGGCTTCGACCCGCTCGCCGTCCGCGAACGCACCGGCACCGGCGGTTTCGGCCTGGGCGGCATGCGCGCCCGCGCCGAACGCATCGCGGGCGCGCTCACCGTGGAGTCCGAGCCGGGCCACGGCACGGCGGTCTCGGCACGCGTACCGTTGGTCACCCATGACCACTGACGCACCCATCACCCTCCTGATCGTCGATGACCACCCCGTCGTACGGAACGGTCTGCGCGGCATGCTCGAATCGGTACCGGACTTCACGGTGCTGGCCGAGGCGGCGAACGGCGTGGAGGCGGTCGAACTGGCCGCCACGCTCGACCCCGACGTCGTCCTGATGGACCTGCGGATGCCGGGCGGCGGGGGAGTGGACGCGATCGCCGAACTGACCCAGCGCCGGTCCCGGGCGAAGATCCTCGTCCTGACGACGTACGACACGGACTCCGACACCCTCCCCGCGATCGAGGCGGGCGCGACGGGCTACCTCCTGAAGGACGCCCCGAGGGACGAACTCTTCACAGCGGTACGGGCGGCCGCCCAGGGCCGTACGGTCCTCTCCCCGGCGGTGGCCTCCCGCCTGGTCTCGGCGGTCCGCACCCCGGGCAACGAACCCCTCTCGGCCCGCGAACGCGAGGTCCTCGCCCTGGTCGCCAAGGGCACGTCGAACCGGGAGATCGCCCGCGTCCTGTTCATCAGCGAGGCCACGGTGAAGACCCATCTCACCCACCTGTACGGCAAGTTGGGCGTGAAGGACCGCGCGGCGGCGGTGGCGACGGCGTACCGGCGGGGAATCCTTAGCTGACCACAGCCCCTGATCCCGTCGACCCTGATCCCGTCGCCCGTAATCCCGTTGTGGGTCTTCGGGAGGCGGCCCTAAGGTCACACCCATGTCTTTACGTCTACGTATGCGTCAAGCCCTGCCGGACGCGATGCGCGCCCGTGACAAGGTCGCGGTGAGCGCCCTGCGTTCGACACTGGGCGCGCTGGACAACGCCGAGGCGGCACCCGTGGACGAAGCCGAACTTCGGGGCGTGGCCCTCGAGTTGTCCCCGGTGGGGGCCGGCGCCACCGAGGCGGAGCGGCGCGAACTGAGCGAACACGCCGTGGTGGAGGTCGTACGCGCCGAGGCCGCCGAACGACTGGATGCTGCGGACCGGTTGACCGCGCCCGCGCATGCCGACCGGGCCGAACGACTCCGCGCGGAGGCCGCCGTACTGCTCGGCTTCCTGGACAATCCCGGCACGGCCGGATGAGCTTCACACTGGCCGGACCGGTCCTGGAGGGCTCACTCGTCCGCCTGGAACCCCTGAACCACCGGCACGGGCCGGACCTCGCCGCAGCGGCGGAGGAGAACCGCGACTCGTACCGGTTCACCTGGGTGCCGTCGGCGGCAGAGGTCGACGGCTACATCGACGCCCAGCTCGCCCGCGCCGCCGCCGGGCAACTGGCCCCGTACGCACAGGTGGAACGGGCGTCGGGGCGCGCGGTCGGGGCCACGGCCTACTGGGACCCGCGCCTGTGGCCGGAGGGCGACGCCCTGTGCGCGATCGAGATCGGCTTCACCTGGCTCGCGGCCTCCGCCCAGGGCACCGGGCTGAACACCGAGGCCAAGTACCTGCTGTTCCGGCACGCGTTCGAGACCTGGGACGTGGCACGCGTCGACTTGAAGACGGACGCCCGCAACGGCCGTTCACGGGCGGCGATCGAAAGAACGGGCGCCCACTTCGAGGGCGTACTGCGCAACTGGTCCCGCTCCTGGGTGCCGGGCGAGGAAGGCCGCCTCCGCGACTCGGCGATCTTCTCGATCACGGGGGAGGAGTGGCCGACCTGCCGGGCGAACCTCGAGGAACGCCTCGCGAGGGCTCGGACGGCCGCGTCGAGCCCCGTCCGGACGGAGCCGTGAGATGCCCGAACTGCAGCGGCTGAACGCCGGTCACGCGCCGGCGGTGCGGGACTTCGAGCAGCTCAACCGCACCTACTTCGCCGCCTCGATCACCGACCGCGGCGACGACTACTTCGCCCGCTTCACCGACGGGTACAACGCCCTGCTGGCCGAGCAGGAGGCGGGCATCTGCGCGTTCTACGTGCTCGTCGCCGAGGACGGCTCGATCCTGGGCAGGTTCAACCTGATCGACATCGAGGACGGCACCGCGCAACTCGGCTACCGCGTCGCGCAACACGCCGCAGGCCACGGAGTGGCGACCGCGACGGTCCGCGACCTGTGCCGCCTGGCGCCGTCACGCCACGCCCTGCACACACTGCGGGCGGCTGTCGCCCACCAGAACCCCGCGTCCCAGAAGGTGCTGACCCGGTCCGGTTTCACCCCGACCGGACCGGCCGCCCCGACCGACCTCGGCGGCAAGCAAGGCACGTGGTACCAACGCGACCTGACACTCCGGCCGTGGCCCGCGACTTCGCCCACAACCTGGACCGGCGCCCGTCAGTAGGCCGGCGACGTGATGGATCACGGCATCGAATTCCCCGTCTTCCGACTGCACGTCGTGCCGGCGGTCCTCTCCCTTGCGAGTCCGTCGTGGCAGCGCGACGTCTGGCTGCGGCCGGAGGAGTTCGAGGACCTGGACTACGTGGTCACCGTCCTGTTCGACGACTTCTGCGACGCAGACGATCCCGCGCCGTGGCTGGGCAGGAGCCTGCGGACCGAGGAGGAAGTCGCGCTCATGAAGGAGCTGGGCGAGGTCTACTCGACCGTGGAGGAAGAAGTAGGCCACGGTGCGCCGGACGAGGTCTACCTTCACGCTCGGGCTTGGGGCAGCGTCATGGCGGTCGCGGGCCGCCTGGCTCAGGTGATGGTCACCAACGACCTCCGGGCTGCGGCTCTCCTCCACCGGACGAACGGGACCTGAAAGGCGGCGGCACGCACCGGGTGAGTGAAACCGGCGAAGCGAAGGCATCCGCCCTCCGCCCCTCACCCCAACACCCGCAACAACAGCACCGCCCGCCCCGGCACACTGATCTCCTCCCCGGCCGAGTACCCCACCCCCGGTGCCTCCCCCTGCTCCTCGCGCGACGTGTCCACGACCACCTCGTACCGTTCCGCCCAAGGCGCCCCCGGCAACACGAAGCTCGTCGGGTCGGCACCCGCGTGCAGGATCGCCAGGAAACTCTCGTCGACGATCGGGGCGCCCCGGGCGTCCCGGCCCGGGATGTCCCGGCCGGAGAGGTACATGCCCACCGTCGATGCCGGGGCGTACCAGTCGCCTTCCGTCATCTCCGTGCCGCCGGGGGTGAACCAGGCCAGGTCTCGCAGGCCGTCCGCCGAGTGGGCTCGGCCGGAGAAGAAGGCGCGCCGGCGCAGTACGGGGTGGCGGTGGCGCAACTCTATGAGGCGGGCGGTGAGTTGGGTCAGGGCGCGCCAGCCCGGGTCCGCCAGCAGGCTCCAGTCGACCCAGCTGATCTCGTTGTCCTGGCAGTACGCGTTGTTGTTGCCCCCCTGCGTTCGGCCCAGCTCGTCACCCGCGACCAGCATCGGAACGCCCGTCGAGAGGAGGAGAGTTGTGAGCAGGTTGCGCAACTGGCGTCGGCGTAGCGCCTGTACGTCCTCGTCGGCCGTCTCTCCCTCCACCCCGCAGTTCCAGGCGCGGTTGTCGTCCGTGCCGTCCCGGTTGCCCTCCCCGTTGGCCTCGTTGTGCTTGCGCTCGTACGACACCATGTCCCGGAGCGTGAAACCGTCGTGCGCCGTCACGAAGTTGACCGAGGCGTACGGGCGCCGGCCACCCCACGCGTACAGGTCGCTCGAGCCCGACAGGCGGTAGCCGAGGTCCCGTACGTCCGGCAGCGCGCCCCGCCAGAAGTCCCGTACGGCGTTGCGGTAGCGGTCGTTCCACTCCGTCCACAGGGGTGGGAACGCGCCTACCTGGTAGCCGCCGGAGCCCACGTCCCACGGTTCCGCGATCAGTTTGACCCGGCGCAGCACCGGGTCCTGTGCGATCACCGCGAGGAACGGGGAGAGCATGTCGACGTCGTGCATCGAGCGGGCCAGGGCCGCCGCCAGGTCGAAGCGGAAGCCGTCCACGCCCATCTCCGTCACCCAGTACCGCAGCGAGTCCGTGATCAGACGCAGGACGTGCGGCTGGACGACGTGCAGCGTGTTTCCGCAGCCCGTGTAGTCGGCGTAGCTGCGGGGGTCGTTCTGGAGCCGGTAGTAGCCCCTGTTGTCGATGCCGCGCAGGGACAGCGTCGGACCGTGTTCGTCCGCCTCGGCCGTGTGGTTGTAGACCACGTCGAGGATGACCTCGATGCCCGCCGCGTGCAGTGCGCGCACCATGCGCTTGAACTCGCCGACCTGCTGGCCCGCCGTACCCGTCGCCGCGTAGCCCGCGTGCGGGGCGAAGTAGCCGATCGAGTTGTAGCCCCAGTAGTTCTTCATGTCCCGGCGCAGGAGATGGTCCTCGTGCGCGAACTGGTGTACGGGCAGCAGTTCGACCGCCGTCACGCCCAGCTTCGTCAGGTGCTCGATCGCCGCCGGATGGGCCAGGCCCGCGTAGGTGCCCCGCAGTTCCTCGGGGATGTCCGGGTGCAGCTTGGTGAAGCCCTTGACGTGGAGTTCGTAGATCACCGAGTCGGCCCACGGGGTTTTCGGGCGGCGGTCGTCCGCCCATTCGTCGTCGGGGGCGTCGTCGTGGACGACGACCCCCTTCGGGACGTACGGCGCCGAGTCGCGGTCGTCGCGCACGGTGTCCGCGACCTGCTGCTGGGGCCAGTCCCTGACGTGCCCGTACACCTCGGGCGGCAGGTCGAAGTCGCCGTCCACGGCACGCGCGTACGGGTCCAGGAGCAGCTTCGCCGGGTTCCAGCGGGCGCCGGTCCACGGGTCCCAGCGGCCGTGCACTCGGTAGCCGTAGCGCTGACCCGGCCTGACCCCGGGCACGAAGCCGTGCCAGATCTCGTGCGTCAGTTCGGTGAGGGGGACGCGGGTCTCCACCTCCCCGCCGCCCGGCTCCACTTCCCCGAACAGGCACAGCTCCACCGCCTCCGCCCCGCCCGCCCACAGCGCGAAGTTGGTGCCCGACACCCCGTCCGGGCCCGTGCGAAAACGCGCGCCCAGGGGCATCGGTGTCCCCGGCCACACGGGTACGGCGGGCAGCGTGGCGCGTGGCGCGCCGTTCAGCACGGCGGCGGGCGCCGCGGAGTCCGGTGACACGGCGTCCGGGGACGCGGTGCCGGGGTGCCCGTTCTCGACGGCGCGCTGCTGGGCCACCGCTTTCTGCTCGGCTGCGCTGGACACCTCTCCACCTCCCGCGACTCGTGGAACGAAGCGAGAACAGGTGTACGGCGTCCCTGCCGCAGTGCCCTGCCGCGTCGTTTCTCCCCCCTGTTCTGCCCAGAGCATGGCTCGCACTCACGTTTCCCCGGGGCGGGCCGCGTCGTTGGGTCGTGCGTGAGGCACGTAACTGGGCGCGCTCGGCGCGCGAGGGCCGGGCTGGCCGCCGTACTGACATGGGCAGGACTGCTGGCAGGAGCCGCCAGCTGCACTTCGGAGGGGGTGGGAGGGGCGGACTCGATGTTCGGGAAACCCCGGGCGCCGAAGGACGTGATCCGCGTCTCGCCGGCCGACGGCAGCCGCTTGGTACGCCCCGAGAACCCCCTTCTCGTACGGGTGCCCGGCGGGCGTCTGGAATCGGTGCGGGTCGTCAGGTCGCAGGACGCGCGGGAGTCGGTGGTGGCCGGGCGGATCTCCGAGGACGGGCTGTCCTGGCGGCCCGACGACGCACGGCTCGCGCTGGCCGCCAGATACACGGTCGACGCCGTGGCGCTCGACGGCCACGGACACCGTTCCGCCCGGCACACGACCTTCACCACGTACGTGCCCGACGAGCGGTTCATCGGATACGTCACCCCGGAGAACCGCGCCACCGTCGGCACCGGGATGATCGTGTCCCTGGAGTTCAACCGCGAGGTGCGCGACCGCGCCGCCGTCGAACGCGCCGTCCGTGTCACCGCGAACCCCGCCGTCGAGATCCGTCCGCACTGGTTCGGCGACGACCGCCTCGACTTCCGGCCCGAGGAGTACTGGGCGCCGGGCACCGAGGTCACCGTCGACCTGGCGCTGCGGGACGTCGAGGGGGCGCCGGGGGTGTACGGGATCCAGCAGAAGACGTTCACCTTCACCGTCGGCCGCAGCCAGGTCTCCCTGGTGGACGCCGCCGCGCACACCATGGAGGTGCGGCGCGACGGCGACCTGCTCGCGACCGTGCCGATCACGGCGGGGGCGCCGAAGACCACCACGTACAACGGCAAGATGGTGGTCCTGGAGATGCTGGAGCTGACCCGGATGAACGGCGCCACGGTCGGCTTCAAGAAGAAGGACGGCAACGGCGAGTACGACATCCCGGACGTGCCGCACGCGATGCGGCTGACCACCTCCGGCACCTTCCTGCACGGCAACTACTGGGCGCCGGACGCCTTCGGGAAGGCCAACGTCAGCCATGGCTGCGTCGGGCTGAGGGATGTGAAGGGCGGCAGTTCGGACACTCCGGCGGGCTGGTTCTTCGACCGGAGCCTGGTCGGTGACGTCGTCGAGGTCGTCAACAGCAAGGACAAGCGGATCGCTCCCGACAACGGGCTCGGCGGATGGAACATGGGCTGGAAGGAGTGGAAGGCGGGCGGCGCCGTGAAGTGAACTGTCGGGTCCGACAATCTGATGATGTTGGGACGAAACAGTGACCTTCAGGGGCCGCCGGGGGGTGTGACCTTGTGCTTAATATGCGCCCGGGTGCGCGGTACGCGCCGGGGAAGTGGGCCTGAGTCAGGCCACGGGAGGGGAGAAAGTTTGAACGCGCGACCGATATCGGGGGCTTCGGCGGCGGCACGGAGGGGCGGGGCACCCGGAATATCAGGGGCACGACGCACACGGCGGAGCAGCGGGCCACTCGCGCTGCTCGCCGGCGTCGTGCTCGTCGCCGTCACCGCGTGCGGCGGGGGCGGCGGCTCGGAGTCCGGCACCGACGACGCCAAGCCGAAGGGCAAGGACTCCACCACCGCGACAACCCAGCAGTCGCAGGCGGTCGTCACGATCGCGCCCAAGGACGGCTCGAAGGCGGTCGACACCAGCGGCGCACTCACCGTCAGCGCCGCCAAGGGCAAGCTGACCGAGGTCAAGGTCGAGGACCCCAAGGGCAACCCGGTCGCGGGCGCGCTGACCGCCGGGGACACCAAGTGGGTGCCCTCGACGCATCTCGCCGCGTCCACCACGTACAAGGTGCACGTCGTCGCGAAGGACGCCGAGGGGCGTACGGCGGCGGAGGAGTCGTCCTTCACCACCCTCACCCCGAAGAACACGTTCGTCGGTACGTTCACGCCCGAGGACGGGTCCAAGGTCGGCGTGGGCATGCCGTTCTCGATCCGCTTCACCCGGGGCATCACGCACCCCGAGGACGTCGAGAAGGCCATCACGGTCAAGACCGAACCGGCCGTCGACGTCGAGGGCCACTGGTTCGGCAACGACCGCCTCGACTTCCGCCCCGAGAAGTACTGGGCGCCGGGTACGAAGGTCACCGTCGCCCTCGCCCTCGACGGCGTCGAGGGACGCCCCGGCGTCTACGGCAAGCAGGCCAAGCAGGTCTCCTTCACCATCGGCCGCAGCCAGGTCTCCACGGTCGACGTCAAGACGAAGAAGATGGTCGTACGCCGGGACGGCAAGGTCATCAAGACCATCCCCGTCACCACCGGCGCGCCCGGGTACGAGACCTGGAACGGCCAGATGGTCATCACCGAGCGCCTCGAAGTGACCCGGATGAACGGCGAGACGGTCGGCTACGGCGGCGAGTACGACATCAAGGACGTCCCGCACGCCCAGCGCCTGACCACCTCCGGCACGTTCATCCACGGCAACTACTGGGCGCCGGACGCCTTCGGCAACTACAACGCCAGCCACGGCTGCATCGGCCTGCGGGACGTGCGCGGCGGCTACGACAGCGGAGTTGCCGCGGCCTGGTTCTTCAACCGCTCGATGATCGGCGACGTGGTGATCGTGAAGAACTCCAACGACCGCGTCGTCGAACCGGACAACGGGCTCAACGCCTGGAACATGTCCTGGGAGAAGTGGAAGGCGTAGTCCAGCCACGTTGTCGACGGGCCCGGTGTGACTGACAGCACCGGGCCCGTACCCGTTGGTCCCCGTGCTGTGTCTGCCTGGGGGACAACCCCCAGACCCCCGGCCGGGTGTGACCTACCGCACCGACCCGGTAGCCGTTAGTCCCCGTTAACCTGCCTCCATGACTGTGCATCTCGAAGTCGCCGAAGGTGTGGGCACGATCCGGCTGGACCGGCCGCCCATGAACGCGCTGGACGTCGCCACCCAGGACCGCCTCAGGGAACTCGCGGGGGAGGCCACCCGGCGCGACGACGTCCGGGCGGTCGTCGTGTACGGCGGGGAGAAGGTGTTCGCGGCCGGCGCGGACATCAAGGAGATGCAGGCGATGGACCACGCGGCGATGGTCGCCCGGTCCAGGGACCTGCAGGACGCCTTCAGCGCCGTCGCCCGTATCCCCAAGCCCGTCGTCGCCGCGGTGACCGGCTACGCCCTCGGCGGCGGCTGCGAGTTGGCGCTCTGCGCGGACTACCGCATCGCCGGCGACAATGCGAAACTCGGTCAGCCGGAGATCCTGCTCGGCCTGATCCCCGGCGCGGGCGGTACCCAGCGACTGGCGCGGCTGATCGGACCCTCCAAGGCCAAGGACCTGATCTTCACCGGCCGGATGGTCAAGGCCGACGAAGCGCTGTCCCTCGGTCTGGTGGACCGGGTGGTCCCGGCCGCCGACGTGTACACCGAGGCGCACGCCTGGGCGGCGAAACTCGCCCAGGGTCCGGCGATCGCGCTGCGCGCGGCGAAGGAGTCGATCGACGCGGGTCTGGAAACGGACCTGGAGACAGGGCTGGCGATCGAACGGAACTGGTTCGCGGGTCTGTTCGCGACCGAGGACCGGGAGATCGGGATGCGGAGCTTCGTTGACGAAGGTCCCGGTAAGGCGAAGTTCCGCTAAAGCACTTGCAGTTGACGTGAAGTCTTATCCGGGTCCCTCGATAGGGCGGTTTATGGGAGCCTTAAGCCAACCTTAAGCCTGTCTTGTCGAGGGGGCCTGTCGCTTGCCCGAAAGTGAGCTTCCGTCGCAGGTCGGAGACCCTTTAGGGGCCGACGGAATGCCATCGGCATATGACGATCAGTCTATTCGGAATGGCGCGCTCCGGGGGATGTATTCCTCCGGAACGGCCCCGGCGGATCGCACGGGCGGCCATGATGGGGGCATGGCGGGGCTGGAGGGCATGGAACAGCCGCGGGGACACGGCCGTGCGACGGCGGCGCGTTGGTCGCCTGCGGTGGAGGACGAGCGAGCACTCAAAGCGCTCGAGTTGTTCGGAGACCCGACGGACGGCGAGGTCCGGCTGCCGTCCCGCCCCGAGTCCGCCGCGACCGCCCGCCGCCTCGCCCAGGTCGTCGTGCTCCGCCACTGGGGACTGTCCCCCAAGATGACCGAGGACGCGGTACTGCTCGTCTCCGAACTGGTCGGCAACGCCGTGCGGCACACCGGCGCGCGGGTGTTCGGCCTGCGGATGGTCCGTCGCCGGGGCTGGATCCGCGTCGAGGTCCGCGACCCCTCACGGGGGCTGCCGTGTCTGATGCCGGTTCAGGAGATGGATATCAGCGGGCGGGGACTGATGCTGGTGGACAAGCTCTCCGACCGCTGGGGGGTCGACCTGTTGCCGCGCGGGAAGACGACGTGGTTCGAGATGCGGGTCGCCGACCGCTGAGGGCTCGCACGCGCTGACGCGCGGCTGCCCGGCCTGGTGTGAGACTGTCCGGCTCGGTGCGAGCTGCCCGCCTCGGCGTGCGGCTCCCGGTGTGGTGTGAGGCTTGCGGCCTGGTGTGGGCTGCTCGGCTTGGTGTGCGGATCCCGGCCTGCCGTGCGCTGCCTGGCCTGCCGGGCGGTTGCCCGCCCCGGCGTGCGGCTCCCGGTGTGGTGTGAGGCTTGCGGCCTGGTGTGGGCTGCTCGGCTTGGTGTGCGGATCCCGGCCCGCCGTGCGCTGCTCGGCCTGCCGGGCGGTTGCCCGGCCTGGTGTGAGGGCCCGGACCGGTGTGAGGGCCCGGACCGGTGTGAGCTGCGCGGTCTGGTAGTGAGGGTCCGGACCGGTGTGCGGCTCCCGGCCTGCCGTGCGCTGCCCGGCCTGCCGTGCGCTGCCCGGCCTGCCGTGCGCTGCCCGCCCGCCGTGCGCTGCCCGGCCTGGTGTGAGGGTGTGCCGCCTTGCGTGAGGCTCCCGGAGCCGTGTGCGGCTGTGTGGGACCGTGTGGGCGGGCCGCCGATCGGGCTAATCGCCCGTTTTCATTCCCAACCCCCCTTAAATGGTGCGGGTGACCACGACCGACCGTCGAGCGGTGCTGCGCGCGGGCGCCGGGATCGTAGCCTCGGGGGCGCTGACCGCCGGGTGCGCGACCGGAACCGCCACCGGCGGCGCCGCCACGCACCCCGACGCCCCCACCTCCCGTACCGGGGCTGCGCTCGCGCCTGTCCCCCTCCTCCACTACCCCGCCCAGATTCCGCATGGCCCCCGTGACCGCCCCCAAGTCGCCCTCACCTTCCACGGCGACGGTGACCCCGCCACCGCGCACGCGCTGCTCGCCGCCGCCGAGGAACACGGCTCGCGGGTCACCGTGTTCGCCGTCGGGACCTGGCTCGACGCCCATCCCGGCCTCGCCCGCCGTGTCCTCGACGGCGGTCATGAACTCGGCAACCACACCCTGCGCCACCTCGACATCAACGCCATGCCGGAGGCGGACGCCGACGCCGAGATCAGGGGGTGCGCCGAGCGGCTCACGGCGCTCACCGGGTCCATCGGCACCTGGTTCCGGCCCTCGCGCGGCGCCCGCGGCGCCCGCGCCTCCCCGCTCGTCGAACGGCTCGCCCGTCGCGCCGGCTACCCGCACGTCCTGTCGTACGACGTCGACTCCCTCGACTTCACCTCGCCGGGCGCCCCCGCCGTCGTACGCAACGTCATGGCCGACGTCCGCGCCGGATCGATCGTCAGCCTGCACTTCGGATACGCGGACACGGTTGCCGCGTTCCCCGGCCTCCTGCACGAACTCGACCGCCGCGGCCTGCACGCGGTGACCACCACGGAGTTGCTGACCTGATGCCCCCCACCGTCATCACCCGCGCCCTCGTCACGGGAGCCGCCCTCACCGTCCTCGCCGGACTCGCCGCCTGCGGCACCGAAACCGGGGACCAGCCGAACCGGCCCCTCCGCGCGGCCGAGCCCGTCAAGCCCGTCAGGCCGGTCAAGCCCGCCGTACCCGTCAAGCCCGTCGTCCAGGGGCTGCGCGGGATGCCGCCCGTCCTCCACCCACGTGATGTGTACGCCGCCGACCGGCCGAACCGACTCTCCCCGGTCGTCCGGGACTTCCCGTCCCGCGTCTACGTGCCCAACACCGAGTCCGACACCGTCTCCGTCATCGACCCGAAGACGTACGAGGTCGTCGAGACGATCCATGTCGGTCGCCAGCCCCAACACGTCGTTCCCTCCTGGGACTTGAAGACCCTCTGGGTCAACAACAACCGCGGCCACACCCTCACACCCATCGACCCGAAAACGGGGAAGGCGGGCAAGCCGGTCGAGGTCCACGACCCGTACAACCTCTACTTCACGCCCAACGGGAAGTACGCCGTCGTCATGGCCTCCCTCGACCGCGAGCTCGTCTTCCGGGACGCGCACACCATGAAGCGGGTGAAGACCGAACCCGTCAGCTGCTACGGCGTCAACCACGCCGACTTCTCCTTCGACGGCCGGTACTTCATCGTGTCCTGCGAGTTCAGCGGCGAACTGCTCAAGGTCGACACCGAGCGGATGAAGGTCGTCGCGCAGCAGAAACTGCCCTACGAGGGCGCGATGCCGCAGGACGTCAAGATCTCGCCGGACGGCAAGCGGTTCTACATCGCCGACATGATGGCCGACGGCATGTGGGTCCTGGACGGCGACAAGTTCACCCGGCCCACCCTCCTGCCCACCGGCAAGGGCACCCACGGGCTGTACGTCAGCCGAGACTCCCGCGAGATGTACGTATCCAACCGGGGCGAGGGCACCGTCTCCGTCTTCGACTTCGAGAAGGGCGAGATCACCAAGAAGTGGCGGCTGCCCAACGGCGGCAGCCCCGACATGGGAGGCGTCTCGGCCGACGGCAAGGTCCTGTGGCTGTCGGGGCGTTACAACTCGGAGGTGTACGCCATCGACACCCGGACCGGCGAGCAGCTCGCCCGGATCAAGGTGGGCAGCGGCCCGCACGGACTCGCCGTCTACCCGCAGCCCGGCCGCTATTCACTCGGCCACACGGGCATCTTCCGCTGATCCGGCGCCAGTTGGCCCACCTCACGACCTCGTGTGACACGCCGCCGATCGAGTGACGATCCCCGGCCCGCCGCCGCAGACCCGACAGGGTGCATCCATGATCACAACTCGCCTGCGGCGGCGGACCGCTGCCGTCGCCTTCTCCCTGGCCGCCGTCTTCGCGACCTCCGCCGCCACCCTTCCCGCAGCCGCCGCCCCGAAGGCGGGCCTCACCACGGCCGCTCCCACCTGCCCCCAGTTCGACGACCCGATCAAGGCCGCCGTCGACCGCCGTGTCGACGTCGACCGCATCACGCCCGAGCCGGTCTGGCGCAAGACCTGCGGCACCCTCTACCGCAGCGACGGCCGGGGCCCGGAGACCGTCTTCGCGGAGGGCTTCAAGCCCCGGGACGTCATCAACGGCCAGTACGACATCGAGAAGTACGTCCTGGTCAACCAGCCCTCCCCGTACGTGTCCACGACGTACGACCACGACCTGTACAAGACGTGGTGGAAGTCGGGCTACAACTACTACATCGACGCCCCGGGCGGCGTGGACGTGAACAAGACCATCGGCGACACCCACAAGTGGGCGGACCAGGTCGAGGTGGCCTTCCCCGGCGGAATCGAGCGGAAGTACATCATCGGGGTCTGTCCGGTGAACAAGACCACCAAGGTCGAGATCATGAGCGGGTGCCAGAGCAACCCGCACTATGAGGCCTGGCACTGAGCCGCTCCGCTGGGTAGGCGGTTCGTTCTGCTGCCGGCCGGTGGGGGCTTGTCGCGCAGTTCCCCGCGCCCCTTAAGGCGCGCCTTCGCTCAGCCGGCCTCTTGAGTCTCCACCTACTGGAAGGCCCAGACTCGCCAGCATGATCGACGACGGCACCGGACATCTCACCATCGGCGAACTCGCCCGGGCCACCGGACTGACTGTACGGACCATCCGCTACTGGTCCGACGAGGGCGCCCTGCCGCCCGTGACCCGGTCGTCCGGCGGTTACCGGCTGTACGACGCCGGCTCCCTGGCCCGCCTCGAACTGATCCGTACCCTGCGCGAACTGGGCCTCGGCCTGGACCACGTACGCGCGGTGCTGGCCGGGGAGACGACGGTCGCGGAGGTGGCCGCCACGCATGTGGCGGCGCTGGACGCGCAGATCCGGACGCTGCGGGTGACCCGGGCGGTGCTGTCGTCCGTGGCGAGGCGCGGTTCGACCGCGGAGGAGATGACGCTCATGAACAAACTGGCGCGGCTGTCGGCCGCCGAACGCAAGCGGATCATGGAGGAGTTCGTGGAGGAGCTGTTCCACGGGCTCGACTCCGTCGACCCGGAGATCCGGGACCGGATGCGCTCCGTCGCCGTGGACCTGCCCGAGGACCCTACCCCGGAGCAGGTGGACGCCTGGGTGGAACTGGCGGAGATGGTCCGGGACCCGGAGTTCCGGGCGCAGATGCGGCAGGTGATCGAGTTCAACGCGAAGGATCAGGGCCGCGGCCCCGCCGCGGGGCGGTCCACGTGGTTCCCCATGCGGCTGGTGCAGCTGGCGGGGGAGGCCCGTGAGCGTGGCGTCGCCCCCGAGGCGCCGGAGGCCGGGGCGATCCTGCGTGAGGTGCTGGGGGACGGTGACCCGGCCGCGGTGCTCGAACGCATGGAGGCGGCTTCCAACAACAGGCTGGTCCGGTACCGGGAGTTGCTGGTCAGTGTGAAGGGCGTGGAGCCGGCCGCGGCACACCGCGAGGAGTTCGCGTGGGTGGTCGCGGCGCTGCGCGCCCGCTTGGCCAGCTAATCTGACCCCGTCAGCAGTACGTACATGAAGGGGCGGGTCCCGGTGGCGGACATCGAGGAAGCACGCAAGCAGTTCGAGCGGATCGACACGAACGGTGACGGGTTCATCACGGCCGCCGAGTTCAAGACTGCCCTCGCGCAGGCAGGCGACTGGAACGTCACCGAGTCCGTGGCCGAGGTCATCATCGCCTCCCGCGACCTCGACGGCGACAAGCTCCTGTCGTTCGACGAGTTCTGGACGTACCTGAACAAGTAGTGCGAAGCCGAATGAATCGGTATGTGTGTGGGGTGTCCGCCGGGTTCTTGGTGGGCGCCCCACACACGCGTCTACGCCAGTGCGCGGGCCACGAACGTGTCCAGGACGCCCGTGCCGACCTCGACCTCGCGCGCCCGGCCCAGATAGTCGCGGACCGTGTGGGCGCGGGCGGCGTCGCGCAGGGCCCGGGCCTCGGAGCGGGTCGCCCCTGCCCTCGTGCACGGCCATCGCGGCCAGCGCGGCCCTGGCCCAGTCGTTCGCGCAGGCCAGCCAGGGTGACGCCGCCGTCCGGAAGGCGGCCGGGACCGTGTCACGGGCCCCGGCCAGAACCGTCAGCCGAGCGCGCAGGACCTTCTCGGCGGTGGCGCCGCCCCGCCAGTACGCCGCCGTCAGCGCCGCCAGCTCGGGAGCCTGTACGCCGTTGACGCGGGAGGCGCGGTTGACGTCGGCGAAGGCACGCAGGGCCGTGAGGGCGCGGGAGTCGCCGGCGGCCAGGGTGGCGAGGCCCGCGTCGAGGGCGGCCTCGGGGCGGTACTCCTCGGGGCTCCAGGTGTAGGCCGCCAGGGAGAACAGGGCCGGGTCGGAGGCGACGGCCTGGTTCATCGGGTTGGCGGTGAGACCGGCGACCGTGCCCGGCAGCGTACGGTCGCGGCCCTCGTAGGGGCCCAACAGGAGGTGGCCCGGCGTGTAGTTGACGGGGAAGTTGTCCCGCGCGCAACGCGGTCAACCGGGAGGCCGGGTAGGCGTCGCGCCAGCGGGTGTGCACGTAGGGCTTGGAACTGCTGCCGCTGGAGTGCGTTCAAGGGCGTTCTGGTAAGCGGGAGTGAGTGCTGCTGGTCTCGGTCGTGTTGCTCGCCTCGCTCGTGGGGCCGATTTCAGAGGGAACTGACGTTCTTTCATCGAATGAGTGACCTTCATGAGTGTTCCTCGTTTTCCATCGTGACGGGATCTTCGAGTAGGGCCGGGCGGGGCGGGGATGGCGGGGTGGGTGAGCTGAGGAGCATCGCGGTGCCGTTCGTCGTGTCCGGTCCCAATGGTGTGGCCGTCCGGACTCGTCTCAAGCAGCTGACGCCCGCTGATGACAAGGCGCTGCGGCTGGTGGGGGCGCATCTGGGGTCACTGGCTTCGAGGGATCTCAAGGCGCGCTGCCGGGACGGCCTGGAGCATTCCGGCAATATGTGGGCAGTGCGGAAGCGGGAGCTGACACCTGCCTCGTCGTCACGGTGGGCAGGCAGCATCACTAAAGCGTCACATGATCAGTGGACGCTGGCCCGGCGTTGCCGGCTGGCGCATCTCCAGAGCCTGGAAGCCGGCATCCGCACGCTCGAGGCCCGGCTGGCGCTGCCGGTCGGGCAGAAGGGAACCAAGAAGGCGCCCGGGGGTTACCGGTCCCAGCGGGAGTGGCATGCGAAGTCCCGGCGGCTGCACGTACTTCAGGACCGGCTGGCTTCCGCGCGGGCGGACCGTGAGGCCGGTGTGGTGCACGTCGTGCGGGGCGGCAAACGGCTGGCCCGCTCCCGGCACAACCTGGAGGCCGCTCAGCTCACGGAGTCGGCGTGGCGTGGGCGTTGGGAGGCGAAGCGCTGGTTCTGCCAAGCCGACGGGGAGTCCGGGAAGCGGTACGGCAACGAGACGATCCGCGTCAGTCCCGACGGCGAGGTGAGCATCAAACTCCCCATGCCGCTCGCGCATCTCGCCAACGCTCCGCACGGCCGGTACGTCCTTGCCTGCCGGATCGAGTTCGCCCACCGGGGCACCGAGTGGGCGGATCGTGTCGTGGCCAACCGGTCCATCGCCTACCGCATCCTCCCCCACTCTCGGCTTCGCTCGAGCGGGGGCACCCCCATCGACACCAGCCGGGAGCGCTGGTATGTGACCGCCGCCTGGCAGATCCCACCCACCCCGAACATCTCCATCGAGGCGGCGCTCGCCCACGGCGTAATCGGGGTCGACATGAACGCCGATCTCCCCCACGCTCGGCTTCGCTCGCGCGGGGGGACCCCCACGGCCGCCTGGCGCCTCGACACCCACGGCAACCCGACAGGCGCCCCGCGCCGTTTCTTCTACGACCTTTCCGGCATCGCCCAGCACCGTGACGCCCAAGTCCGCCACGCTCTCACCCGCCTCTTGTACTGGGCCCGAACCTGCGGCGTGAAGGCGATCGCGGTCGAGGATTTGGACTTCGCCGCGGAGAAGACCCGGGAGAAACACGGCCGCAGGAAACGCTTCCGGCAGCTGATCTCCGGCATGCCCACCGGGAAACTCCGCACCCCGCTGGCTTCGATGGCCGACGCCACGGGTATCGCGGTCATCGCGGTCGATCCGGCCTACACCAGCCGCTGGGGCGCCCAGTACTGGCAGAAGCCCCTCATTAGCACCACTCGTAAGACCACTCGCCATGATGCTGCTGCTGTGGCGATCGGAAGGCGCGCATAGGGACACCCGATCCGGCGACGGACGGCACCGCCCCCACAGCACCGGAGTGATGCGGTGGGGCATCGGACCGTCCAGGCCAGATCGGTTGTTCCTGGGCGTGAGGCGTTGCTCATCAGCGGCCTCCGGCCGCGGGCCGCCCCCGCATTCCCGGACCACGGACACGATCCGTGCCGCCCGGGCGCGGAGCGAACGCGGGCAACCAGAACGCCCAACACCGTCCGGGGCGTTCGGCCGAGCATGAGACCTGGCAACAGGACTCACTGCCGCTCAGTCTTTAGGAACGGTGCCGTAGAAACCCTCGACGATGCCTCGCACCGAGGTGGCGGGCCAGTCGCGGATGTGTACGGCGGGCAGCTCGGCGCGGGGTGCCGTGGAGCCGACGGGACGCACCAGCTGGGCCAGCGTCTGGGCCGCGTGAAAGGCGCCGGCCGGGTCGGTGCCGGCGAGTACGACACGGGGGCGGCCCTTCCGGTCGTTGTCGGCCGCGAGGACGTAGCCGTCGGGTGGGAGTTTCCTCAGTGGCTCAAATCCGAGGGTTTGAAGGGCTGTTGACGCTTCGTCAGAGGTGTTGGAGGCGTCAGGGGCCTTGGAAACGATGGTGAGCAGCAGTTCGTCGCGTTGCGGGCGGTCACCATAGCGAACCTGGTGGACGCCGGCCTCGCGGAGGGTTCGGGCGACGGCTTCCAGGGTGGCCGGGTCCGTCCCGGCGTCGGAGCGCAGTGCCACCGTACGGCCGAACGGCACCGTGCCCCGGCCCGGGCGCACTTCTCGTGGGGTCGGCCACAAGGCGGGGACCCTGGAGGGGAGCTGGGCTGCGCGTCCGTCCCCGTCGCCCTTGTTGTCGTCGGGGGCCGGTGAGGCCGATGTGAACGAACGGGTGCTTCCCGTGGGGCTCTTGGGGGCGTCCGGGTCCCCGGAGCCATGAGTGAGGACGCTCGCCAGGAGCAGACCCACCAGCGCCAGCGCGGCGCCGAAGAGCAACCCGATGGAGGCGGGCCATTGACGCACAGAGTCCCCCTCGGTGGCTCGACCGCCGTCCAGTCCGCTGTCTCGTCCGTCCGTGCCGACCCTTCCCTACCCGTTCGGTGAAGCCAGGTAAACAGGGCAAGCGACCTCTTAACTGTTTGTGTGGCGTCATGTCGGAAAAGATGCCGATGTGTCAAATCAGCCACACTGTGCGCCAGTTGGCGTAGACACTGTTGATGTATGGCCCTTGCATGGATGGGCCGGGACGTTCGATGCCCCGGCCCGGAGCACAGGAGGACGGACATGGTGTCGCCGGACCCCGTCAGCTATTGGATCGTGCTGATCGACATCGAGGACTTCAGTCTGCGTCCGGAGAACGCCCAGGCCACCCTGCACAACGAGCTCTACGAGGTGGTCGGGCTCGCACTCGGCAGGGCCGGCCTCACCTACGCCGACTGCCGGGTACAGGACCGCGGCGACGGGATGCTCATGCTGGTCCCCGTGGACACCAGCCCGGTCAGGCTGCTGCGGGAACTCCAGCGCGGGCTGGACGACGCGCTGCTGGCGCACCGGGCGAAGTACAACGAGGAACACCGGATGCGGCTGCGGGTCGGCCTCAACCAGGGACTCGTGCGGCGGGAGGGCAAGCGCTGGACCGGCGCGGCCATCAACGACCTGGCCCGGCTGGTCGACGCGGGCCCCGTCAAGCAGGTCCTCGCCGAGGCGCGCCGGGCCCTGCTCGTGCTGGTGGTCTCGGAGAACGTCCACACGTCGGTCGTGCTGGGCGGCTACCCGGGCATCGACCCGGCGGCCTATCTGCCCGCCGACTTCGTCACCAAGCACGGCGAACCGCGCCGCGGCTGGGTCACCGTACCCGGCTACGCGGCGCCACCAGGACTTCCCGCGGATCCGGGGGAGCCGCCCGGCCGGGCACCTGGGGGAGCTCAGGCCCCGGGCGGCGGAGCGGGAGGAGCCGGCGGCGGAATCGGCACGGGGAGCCCGGTTCCGCCGCCCACGCTCACCGCACGTGATGTGACCGGCGGCCAGATCGCCGTCGGTGAGGGGGCGAAGGTCGTCGGCCGCGACGACGTGGCGGGCAACGTGTACTACGTCAACATGCCCGTGGACGAACCGTGAGCACGCCCGGCGCCCCGGCGCCCGGCCCCGCGCCCGCCGCCGCTCCCGCCCCGGCGCCCGCGCCGTCCCCCGCCGGTC
>NZ_JARAXP010000016.1:0-171642 GCF_033793965.1 Streptomyces sp. ME02-8801-2C
GGTGACCGTTTGAGCCCGGCAGCCGGGATCATGACGACCCTTTCAATCGAACGACATCGTCACCCTCTGCGACCGCTCCCCAAGATCTGTGCCAGACCCGCAAACTCGTCGACGTTGACACCGCTGGGGCCAACTTCCGCTGGAGCTACGCGTGGTGATCGTCGAGACCGATTCCGATCCCGCCCGGTGGCTCCCGTTGCCGCTGAGCGTCACCAAGTCGGGCTTCGCGCAGTGGCTGGACCGTCAACTCGACGCCAACGCCCTGTTCCATGGGCGCAGGCTCACTTGGCGTGAGAAGCGGCAGATGAAGAAGTTCCTCGCGGGCTCGGCGGCGATGCTGCGCGACCGCGTGGAGGCCGACCAAGCGTTCGTCTTCGGCCCGATGCCGCCCCAGGCCGCTCCCCTGATCTTCTTCACCAAGCAGTTCGCCGGCGCCGAGAAGCACAGCCCACGACACCTGGGCGTGTTGGCCGAGCCCGACCCCACGGGCTTCAACCTCGGCGATCGGGTGGAGACCGTCGCCTTCATATCGCCGTACTTCGGCGAAGGGCTGCGCTGCCTGCGGGGTTGGACCGGCCCCGGATGGCACGCCGATGCTCTCGGTCACGTACGCCTGGAACTGACGAACGTTGGCCTCGTACCGCCCAAGAACGGCACCTTTCACTCTCACTTCTACAAGCCTTTCTCACATCAGACAGGCGAGGAGCAACCGTGTCGGACCTGATCGTCGACTTTGACCTGCTCAGCACATCTGCAAAACAACTCAATGCCATTCAGTGCGAGTTCAGGAACCTCGGCGAGTGGAAGGACGATATCAAGACGGTTGTGGGAGCTTCTGAACTAAAAGATGCCATGACTGAATTCATCGACAACTGGGACGACAACCGCAAACGCCTGTTGGAGTCGCTCGAATCGGTCGGCAAGATGGTCGAGGGGACACGGGACTCGTTCAAGAGCCTCGACGACGAGCTTGCCAAGGCCGGAAAAGGGAAGAAATAGGAGCCGTACGTCCCGTTGCACGCCGGCTGAACACTTCTTCTGGGGGAGAAATGGCACGACCCAAGGACTGGCGCCCGCTGCGCGAGAGCGATCCCGTACCCGGGGATCCCGAAGGCGTCCGTGACCAGGTCACGCACATGAAGAAGATCGCCGAGTTCCTGCGTGCGCAGGCCGCGGCGCTCACGGCGATGGCCGACGCCGAAAATCTCAAAGGCCAGTACGCCGAGAAGATGGGCGAAGACGCCCGCGGACTGGGCCGCAAGCTCGACGAGGCGGAGGACCGCTATCGCGAGGTGAAGGGGCACCTGTCCAACTGGGCGGACGAATTGGAGGATTTCCAGCGGAAGGCTGACAAGGCCCTCGGCGACGCCCAGGACGCCCAGCGCATCATCGACCGCCACGCGGCCAAGACGGATGACAAGTCGGCCCCCGAGAAGAAGAAGGACAGGGATAGCGGGGAGGAAGGCGATTCCCCCGCAGAAGATCCAGAACTCAAGTGCGCCAAGGAGGACTTGGAGGACGCTCGGGCCCGCGTCAACACGGCGGCCGGTGACTACGAGGAGCGAGCCGGTCACTTCGCGGGCAAGATCCGGTCGTCCATCGACGACGACATGAAGGACAGTTTGTGGAATGACATCAAGGGGTGGGTGGCTGACGCCGAATGGCTCGGGGATTGGGCCGAATATCTGAGCTGGGCCGCGACGATCGTGGGCATCGCCGCCATGTTCTTCCCTTTCCTCGGCCCTCTGGCACTCGCGTTGACCATCGCCGTGACTCTGATCCATCTCACACAAGCGCTCACCGGAAACGGCTCATGGTTCGACGTCATCATGGACATCGGCGCGCTCAAAATGGCCCGGAACGGCATAAGAGCTGCCAAAGCGGTTAAAGCCCTTCAGGCGAGTTCCCGTAAGACTGCGGCCGGGCTGGCCAAGGAAAAGGCCGCGGCGCAGACCGCACGAGGAAATGCAGGAGCGAGGAACACTGCGGCACGCGCCGAGCGCAGGCGTGGCGGCACTTCGAGCAAGACCCGCGAAAAGGCCCGTGCTCGCCGCCTACGCTTGGAAGGACAGAACCGAACGGCTGGAAAGCGTGCGTCCGACGAGGTGCGCGATGCTGATATGCCGCAGATCAGCGCGCAGGAGACAGTGGGGGTGCTGGGTGACAAGGCACTCGGTCGCCAGATGAAGGACATTAAGAGGTTGCGGGACGAATACCCGGCCAACAGCACACTCGCCGACAACGCGCGGCAGGCCGAGCGTCACGCGGACACGGTCAAGGGTTCGTGGGGCGTCTCTACTGGACTGGACGGGGCCGACAAAGGCGGGGATTTCGTCACCGATGGCGAGTACGGCAGGATGAAGGACCGAATGACCGCACCCGTAGGCTCGCAATGGTAAAGGAAACCCGCCGATGACCGACGACCTCCACGCCGGGGAAAGCAACCGGGCCAACCTGCAAGTCCAGCGCCTTCACTACGGCATGGCAGCCGTCAAAGTCGTCTTTGTGCTGGCTCTGCTGCGCATGTTCGCCGCACCCATGACCAAGGACTTCTTCGACGAGGAACTGATCTCGATGCCGACCTGGGAGTGGGCCCTGTGCTCGCTCACTCCGGGAGTCCTGGTCTTCTTTGCTCGGCGTCCAGAGGGCTGGGCCGTACTGGCAGGTGAGCGAAATTTCCTCAGGATTCCACTTGGCTTCTACTTCGTGTACGGGCTTGCCTTCGCCGTCCTCCAAGGCGTGTGGATCCTGTGGATCGCTGTAGCCGCAAGCGTCGGATCCTTCGCGGGCATCCGTTACCTCAACAGCAAGGAAGCCGCCCATGGCCACTGACCAAGCCACCACCCCGGTCACCGGCTACCGTCTCCTTCTCCCAGACCAGTGGGCCCAAGTCCCCCTGCGCCACGGCACCGAGGAAGCTGTACACCGCATCTTGGATGACGCGTACACCCGGATTCCCAAGGACGCGCCACCCGACAAAATTGGCCCGTACAAGCGGGAGTTGGCTCGAAGGTTCCAACAAGGCGTCGCAAAGGCCCAGCAGACCAAAGGCCTTGACCTCTATCTGCCGGTGAAGCCCATGAGTGGCAGCGCGTTCAATTTCAGTCTGGGTGCCTCGATCCTCGTCTCGGAGAGTTTGCTCCCACGACACTCAGGGACGAAAAGCGCGGGCGAACCAACCGACGTGGCCGTGCAGTTGCTGTCGCGGGACGGAGTGGAGGGGGCTGATCTCAGTTCTGGAGTGATCGACAGTGCCCTCGCAGTGCGCCACGAGTACGTGGCCGCAGCAGCACCGGACCGGGGCACCGAGCTACCCTCCCGGCGAGTGGAATACATCGTGTCCGTACCGGGCGACCCCGACCGCTGGTTCGTGGCCGCTTTCTCCACCATCGGAGGTGGAGACCCACGCGACGAGCTGGCCGAGGCTCTTGTCGAGTGGTTCGACGCCGTGATGGCGAACTTCCGCTGGAGGCGGGGATGAGCGAATTCTGGCCGATCATCGACATCGAGTACGTCGACGCCTATCCCTGGGTCATTCTTCCGCCCCGTGGCGGGCCTTTGGCTCCGATGGAAGAGTGGGACGACATCCAGGCTTGGTGCCACGAAAGAGCCGAGGACCTCTGGCTGGACCGTGAGCTTGATCCCGGTCCCAACGGCGTGGACTTCGTCGGCACCACTCTCACTCGCTGCGCCGAGGCCTTCTGCCCACCGGACTCGCAACACTGGCTCTTCCTCCACCTCGACCACCCCACCGACCTCCCGATCCCCGTCTGCGTGGCCATCGGGCCTGCGCAGCGCCCCCGCGAGGAGACCCTCCGGGCCCTGACCCTGGCGGACGATCCGGAGGCCGTCGAACCGCCGGTCGTCAAGACGTTCAAAGCTGAACGGCTGGGGGAAGGACTCACGACCTTCCGGTACGTCCCGCAGGACGACTCGCCGCATCTGCTTGCCTGCGTGCGTTACGCCTGGCAGGTCGAGGAGCACGGGGCCGACGTCGTGATGTGGACCGCGCTCGATGACCTCCCGCGCCTCATCAGCGCCTCCGAGGATCTGGAGAACCTCGCGCACTCATTGGCGATCTGGATTCCCTGAACCGAGACACCACGGAAGCGATGCAACGGCCTTGTGGGGTCGCCGTCAGGCGGCCGCAGGTGGAGGGCCGGCCTTGAGTACCTCGACGAAAGCCGCAAAAGTCTTCGGCGGAAAGGTGAGCGTGGCATGGGCCGGGGCTTTTGAGTCGCGTATGGCCACTCGGACTGAGTGGGGGGGCTATCTCCACGCAATTGTTGCCGAGAGTTCCAGGATGCCGGTGAGCTGGGCGCGAGAGGTGGCCCGGTTGCCGACCCTGACGCGCAAAGCCAGGTCGTTGTCCGGGAGTTCGGGGGCTCGGTACGAGAAGACGCCGCGGGCGTAGTCCTCCGTCTGAAAGACGGCCGGGGACGTGCAGGAACTCGATGTCAAAACAGTACGTGGCGTGGTGTTCCAACTCGGCGATGTCCAGGAAGGAAAGCGGCAGCAGGCCTTGGTACTTCTCCCACCAACCGCGTGTCCGTCCGGTCGCCATCGCCACCAGCGCTTCAGGCAACTCCTCGTCCGTGCAAACGTAGTTGGCGGCAAGCCGACGCACGGTGTCCTCACTCATGCCCACGATCCCGGACTCGATCTGACTCAACCGTGCCGAGCCCGTTCCCAGAGCAGCGGCTGCCTCACGCCCCTTGAGCCCTGCGGCCTCGCGTAGTTTCTGTAGTTCTGCGCCGAGGCGCCTCTGACGCCCGGTGGGTTTCACTGGGATCCAGGAGAACCGCACCGCTCCGTCCTGCCACAACCGGCTGCGGCACAGCCACCGCCCGCCATCCCGCCGCACACTCCTCAACCCCCACCTCTGCAACGGAGTTCACCCATGTCCGAAATCGACACCGGTGTACCCGGCGTCCTCCGCGAAGCCGACGCCCCCTGGGAATACCTCCTCTACATCCCGCACGACCTCCGCGCCGTCACCGTCTGCCGCCGCACCGTCCGCCTGGTCCTCACGATGCACTGCCTGATCCGCCTCGCCGACGTCACCGAACTCCTCGCGACGGAGTTGGTGTCCAACGGCGTACGGCGTACGAAAGGACCCGTGGCCCTGCGACTGCACTGGCAGGCCGGCGTGTTGCGCGTCGGGGTGTGGGATGCCAATCCCCAGCCGCCCAAACCGCCTCCCTCGGCAGCGGAGTTGACGCGGCTCACGCACCTGGAGGACGGACGCGGGCTCGCCCTGATCAGTTCCTGCGCCAACCTGTGGGGCTGGCAGCCGCTGACCAGGGGAGGTCTGCGAGGCAAGTACGTGTGGGGCGACCTCGTCGCGGGCTAGGTCGTCGCGGGCTAGCTGATCGCAGACGCGTCAGACCCGCCCGCCCGTGGCCTCGTACTCCCGGTCCCAACGGCTCTGCCGTACGCCGCCCCACGTCCCCATCGCCACCGCCGCCACCAGGAGATACGCCAGCAGCTCCCCGTACGACGCCGTGTCCACGTCTTCCACCGGTCGGGCGACGCCCTCGGGGTCGTACCGAATGCGCAGGGTCGCTCCCTCCGAGACCGACTTCCTGCAGCCGTCGCCCTCTGAGAGTGAAGGCCAGATCGCGGGCCCGCCGGATGCCCGTACCAGGCACCGGTCGGTCTTGCCCTCTTCCTTGTGCACGACCACGGCCTCGGTCCACTGGCCGCGATCCGCGAGGCCCGCCTGATCGCCCGCCTGCTTGCCGATCACTCCCAGGGCCACCCCCACGACGACGGGCACGATGAACTGCCACGCGACCTTTCGTTGCCTGAGCGGAATCCTGCGCAGCCACAGCAGGGGGACCAACACCGACGTGAGCGGCAGCACAATCAAGGCAAGCAGTAGAGCCGCGCCGCCGAACGGGTTCCGCAGAGGTGCCGCGGGGACGAGCCAGGCCAGTCCTGCGGAGCCGCCGGCACACGCCAGGGCGCAGAGCGACCAGCGGATCATCGTGATCCGCAAGGCGATGTCCGTGTCCCTCTCGGCTGTCGGAGTCACGCCGACTCCCGAGCATCGTGCCGGTCATGGACAAGACGGCTGCTCAGGTGATGAAGCAGCGGGGGGCCAAGTACGGCAGCGATGGTGAAAGCGGAGAACAACCCCACAGCTCGCGCCATGGGACTCTCTGAGAAGACTCCGGCCAGGAGAAACGCACTGAAGAGCGGAATCACGATCGCCTCGTCCCAGCCCTTGCCGATGTGTCCGCTCGTCGCCCTTCGCACTGCCTTGCCGGGCAACGACGACATCCTTTCGGCATCGCGTCCGAGTTCGTGATGCTCCCACCAGAGGTCTGGGTTCTCGGTGTGGCGGGTGGTGTTCGCCGGTCGGAAGATCTCCTCGGACACGGGAAGCTGAAGCGCCTCCACGAACTCCGTCCAGCGCTGTTCACCGACCAAGCCAGCGAACCACCACCGCCATGGCAGCAGCCCGCGCGCCCTACCGTCACCGTCACGCAGTTCGATGCCCAGATACGCTCGCGTCTTCGGATGGGTCAATCGCACCAACCGTGCGATTCCGTGAGTCCCTCGGAGCGCGTACCACCGCTCCTCCCCGAGAGTGTTGGTCAGCACCACGTCACCGGGCAGGATCTGGACGGCCGCTGTTTCGCGGAATCGGCGTGTCGCGCCGGCGCCCGGTTCGGGAGACGGACTGATCACACGGGCATGGGCAAGCCGTTCGTCCCCCCGGGTACGCCACCAGGCCAGCACACGCACAGCGACATCGCTGCCCGGTAGCAGGAACAGCGCCACCGCCGCGAAGAGAAAGCCCCAACCCTGGCCGCCTCCTGTCGAGATGGCGAAGACAAGAGCGAAGAACCAGCCGAAGATCCCGATGCCTCTGATCCAAGCGTGCCAGAGGAGTTGGCCCGTACTGCCGGCGCAGTCGTAACGGCCGCCTCCTGGGCTTGCGAAAACCTCGCGTCCCCAAGGCTTCTCGCTCACCGTCATGGGGATACGAAGCTCGTCGACCAGCTTCTTCAACCCTGTCCGGCTCAGGCAGTCCAGCGGTTTCATCCGCGCCGTGCCAATGACGCCTGCCTCGGGAAGCCATTGGGCGAGCGGAACTTGGAGTACGTAGCGCCCCTCCGCATCCACGAAGACCAGGACCCCCCAACGCGCCGAAGGATGCTTCATCGTGGTCTCCCAGACATCAGCTGGTGGGAAGAACACTGCCCGACGGATTCCCTCACCCCCGACCGGGTACCGCTTCTCCCGCGCCCGACGGTCCTTGACGACCAGCGTTTTCCCCTGGGCATGAACGCGTGCGCTGCGTACGACGTCGAGAGCGGGAGAGCACATGCCCTTGGGACGCAGCATCGGCTCCTGAAGCGCCTTCTCGCCCTTGGACTGCTCAACCACTTACTCCACCCACCCCAAAGACCCCGCGATCGCATCGCACAACCGCTCCATCGGGCCGAACATCCCAGTAACCGGCGCCGAGAACGAGAGCGTCAAGTAACCCACCCCGCCAGGCATCCGGACATGGACGTCGAGCGTCGTGGCGCCGAGGACCCGTACGGCAGGGCCCGCTGGGAGATTGACCGTCGACACCTGGTCCTGTGTGCGGCTTTCGGGTTGGCGCGCTTCCAGCCAACCCGCGTACTTCCGCAGATCAGCCGGTGTCTCGCCCAGCGGCATCAATGACACCAGGAGTGAGGCCGGCATGCTGCCGTCCTGGAGGACCGTCAGGAGGAAGAACTCCAGGGCGCCGCGTGCCCGGCCGGCTTCCGCGGTGTTGCGCAGGGTGGTCCATACCTTCCGTGTGAGCTCCGCGGAGACATGCCGGCCCTCCGCCTGGTGGTCCACGAAGGTCTTGAGCTGGGCGCGCCAGCGATCTTGCGTGAGATCGATGCGGAACCACTCCCGCGGGACCAACAGCCGGTAGTCCCGGGGGACGCTCACCGGTGAGTTCTCCGAGGGGCTGCTCACCGGTGGCGACGGATCGGCCTCTGGCGACCGTGCCTCCTTCACCCCGGCATCACCAGGGGCGCTCCCTGCTCGTCGAAGAAGCGGACACTTTTCACGATGCCGGCGAACATGGCGGAGAAGACGTCCCAGCCTTCGATCGTCGGTGTTCCCATCTCCAGCACCAGAACGGTCCCGTTGTCCAGTGGAACCTGGACCTGTATGAAGGAGGTCCATATCGGCTCGGCCTGACCTGACTCCGTCAGGCTGCCGTCAACACTGGCCGACCGGTTGCCGACACACGTCACCGCCGGGCCACAGGGCAGTTGCACTTCACTGATCTGTCCGAGCTCCAAGTGCCGCATCGTGGACGCGATGAAGCCCGCGGGATTTTTACCGGCCCGCTCGTCCAGGTCCATAAGGCTCACGTTCACCGTGGCCGTGCAGCGCACGCCGTCGACTTCCGTCGTGACGAAGCCGGCGTACTGAACACCCGCCTCTATGAAGTCGTCGTAGTTCGCGGCACACATCGCAGCCCACTGCAGCTGCACCTCCTCGTCGGCACCGGGCAGAGTCTGCCTGGCCAAATCGACCAACTGGTCGGCGAGTTCGTCAAGGTCGTCGGCCTCGAAGGGCAGCTCGAAGAAGCCTTCCTCGGGCATGATCCACCGGACCTCCACGCCGCCACTTCCCACGAGGCGGCGCGGGGCTTCGTCAA
This sequence comes from Streptomyces sp. ME02-8801-2C, assembly GCF_033793965.1. Classification (NCBI taxonomy): domain Bacteria; kingdom Bacillati; phylum Actinomycetota; class Actinomycetes; order Kitasatosporales; family Streptomycetaceae; genus Streptomyces; species Streptomyces sp. ME02-8801-2C. The sequence goes on from NZ_JARAXP010000016.1 coordinate 8,663, forward strand.
CCGTGTCAGTGATCGTCATCCGAACCTTCACTCTCACAGCTTTCAGGCTGTCCGAGGGGATCCGCCTCGGGACGGAACTTCGCCGCGAAAGGATAGGGGCCGTAGTGCGGGTAGTGAGCCGGGACGTCGGCTCCTCCTCGTCGGGCGATGTGCGCGATCTCCCGGTAACTCCGCGCACGGGCCCGCAGGTTCTGCCGTACGGGATCGCCCCAGACCGACAGCGCACTTCGTACGAAGAAGAGAAGCTGAGCTCCGACGACGGCACCCGCGATGGTGAGATAGACCGTGCGGGCAGCGCTGGTTTCCCAGTACTGCGCCACTCCGCCCCAGTAGACCGCTGCCGCGGAGCCCACGAGCGCCAAGGGCACTCCGTGCACGAGGCCCGCTTTGAACATGTCCTCTTCGTCGATATGCCGGCGATGCAGCATTGCGAGCACCGCCCGGTCGTCCAGAAAGTCGAACCGAAGCTCCCGGCGTGCTTTCTCCGCGGCCTGTTTCGCCTCGGGGACGGTGGAGAGCACCGAGCCACCGACCAAGGTGACGACCTCACCGCCCCGGCGTCCGACGAACTCCCATTCACCGAAGTCGCTGTTGCCGCTCCGACTGCTCGTGTCGCTCAGGTCACCCATGGGTAGCTGTCCTCCTTTCCTAGGCAGCCAGGGCCGCGTTGAACGGCTTCGGCGAGACAGTCGGGGCAGGCCCGGGTGTAGCGGTCGGAGTGGGAACGGTCGTGGGGGCGGGCCTGGGTGAAGGTGCAGGCGTGGGAACGGGGATCGGGGCGGGTGCGGTGTTCTTGGGCGGTTCCTGATATCCGGTCTTCTCACCGTTCTCACCGCTGAACATCCTGTGGAGGGCGCTACCGAGACCTGCCCCCTTGATCACACCTGTGATCTTCTTGCCCTCGATCACCGCGTTGCGAGCCGTTCTGCCCAGAACCTTGTTGACGAGCTTGACGCTCACCCCGTTCAGGAAGTTGTGCCCCACGCCATCGAGTGCGGCCAGACCACTGAACCTGAACTTCGCCAGTCCTTTGACACCCTTGAGAGCCTTGAACCCCTTCAGCGCGCCAAGCCCGGGCAGCACTCCCAGCGCATCGGCGCCCAGCTTCAGCCAGTCGACCTTCCCGCCGCGCACAGTCATGTCGTACGCATGGCCGGCGAGCGCTGCCGCACTGGCCAGTACGGCGAGGGTCGCGAATATGGGAACCAGGAACTGAAGCGGGGGGACGAAAGCGCAGATCACTGCAAGCACGGACAGGACGGCCGAAATGTTCGACAGCATGTCGGCCCAATCCGCAAGGAAGTTCATGAAACCGCCCGGGTCCCGGACCGCGTCATGGTGCACGACGTTCCGGATATGGCGAGCAGCCTTGTCCCCAGCATCGTCATAGATCTCCCGCGCCTCTTTCACCGCCTTCCGGGCACCCCCGATGCGATGCAGAGCGTCGTCGCGCTTCTTCTCCCAGCGATCGAAGTCGTCCTTCTCAGCAGGGGGAATATTGAGAGTCGGGTACTTTTCGGTGTACTTCTGCACCTCTCGGTCCGCGAGGTCATGATCGGTCTTGGCGTCGAGATAATCACTCAGCGCCTTGTCCGCTTTCCGCTGCGCCCGGCGCATTTCGCTGGCGAACTCGTCCGAACTCCCCTCGCGTACGTCCTCCCCGACGGCCTTGGCGGCCTCGTCATAGCGCTCGAAGGACTTCTTCAGCTTGTCCGAGGTGTCGCCGGCTATTTCATGGAAGCCTCTGCCGGCTTCACTGTCCCAGCCCTCCACCGACGCAAGAGCCTTGATGACCCGGGACTGCTCCTCGATCATCTCGGCCATTTTGCGCAGCTTGCGCCCCAGTTCGGCTACTTCTTCGGGATCGCCCGGCGTCGGGTCGTCATGCCACAGTGGCGGCCAGTCGGCATCCGTCCTGCTCATTTCTTCCCCTTACCCTGCGCCTTGGCATCCCGGATGGCTTCTGCCAGCTTGTGGTCGACTTCCTCGTACGCCTTGGCGGCGGTGGAGGTGAACTCAGCCAACTGCTCAAGTTCCTTCATCAGTTTCTTCCGGGTCTTCTTCCAGGTGTCCCCGAATTCCGAGAAGGCATCTTTCAGCCCGCCATGCCCCACAGCCTGGCCATACTCGTCCGCGGGATTACCGTTCCGCTCGAACTCGTCATGGATCTTGCCCAGGTCGCGTGAACATTTTTTGATGGCGGCAAGATCCGCCTTTATATGGTCCCCCATGAGTACTAACTCCCAGTAGTTGATACGCTCTCGCCGGACCGATTCCGTTCCGCATCGGCAAGGAGAGTCCCGACGTGACATCCAGAGGCAAGCAGCGCCTGATAACGGACCGCCTCGGCATCCACGCCGAAGCCGGCGAATGGTGCTGGATCGAGAAGATCCCGCAGCCGCCGGCGGACGTGCTCCAAGCCGCCGGCAACCCCCGGCTCCGCCCGGCCAGGCTGCCCGCGTTGGGCTTGGTCGGTGCAGTGCTCGGTGCGCCGTTCATGCCGCTCGTCATGCTGTTGAGCCTTCTGTCCGACGCGGAGGAAGCCGTCAAGCGCTCCCTCGGCACGAAGGAGGAGAAGGAGCGGTGGCAGGCCAAGAAGGAGGAGGACCGGCGCCGGGACGCCGCCATCGCCCAACAGGGCCTCGACAAGGTCTTCGACGGGAACTGGCACGGCAACGCCGGTCAGTTCCTGCTGCGTTGGTACGGCCACTCCACCCACCACCAGCGAATGCTCCTCGCGACGGACGAAGGCATCGCCTTGGCGGCTCCGCCCAAGCGGGTCAGTGTGGGCCGGGAGAAGCACATGCAGATCGTCGCGCGCCTTCCCGCCACCGAAGCGACCCTCGTCGACCCGTTCTCCGGGGAGTTCGAGACGAGGTTGCTGCTGATCCGCTTCCGTGACGGATCCTGGCTGCGAGTCGATACGGAGGAACTCCGCAGCGAGCTTCACATGTACGTGCTCCGGCAGCCGCCGCAGCCGCTCCAGGACAGTTCCCTACGCCCCGACAGCTGACGGGGACACGACCGGGCGCCGCCCGGTGCGGACAGCGTCTGTCGCTGCCGCACCAGGACGGCGCCTCGCCGGCCTGGCTGGGGTGCTTCCTCAGCCACTTCTTCGGCTTGCTTCTTCGGCTACTTCTTCGCCGACTTCGCCAGTTCCTCGTCGATCTGCTCGAACTTGTCGGCGGCCATGGTCAGGTAGTCGCCCATGCCGTCCAGACCGTCCAGCGTGTCCTTCGCGCCGCGGGTGAACTCCTCGAAGTTCTCGTCGAAGGCCTTCGACGAGCTCTTCGTGACGTAGCCGGACTCGACCAGGTTCGCGATGTACTTGCGCAGGCCGTCCAGCTTCTCCTGAAGCTTTTCCTTCTCCTTCACGACATGCTTCGCAGCATCCCGCATGTCCTGATATGTGACATCAAGGTCCTTGGCCATGAAGCCGCTCCCTCGTGAAAGTGCCGCAGGGCCAACCCCCGTGGCTTCCCTGTTCCAACTGGCTGTTCCAACTGGCTGAGGCAGCAGCTTACGGGTGTGGCGCGAGTGGATACATCCCGGTTCTGGAACAGAACCGGGCACGGAACTGTTCAACACCGTTCCGTCACCAATTCACCATAGGGAAGGGCCCTGTCCGCCCCTGTCCACACCCGTTGCCCTTCTGTCATATCGAGCGGATATCGTCACTCCCTACGGTGGTCGGCGTTGCGGAAGCGGCCACGGGGGCCGTTGGGGAGGACAACCGTGCGCCTGACTCTGACCGTCGTCGATCCGTTCGGCGGGGGCACCGCCGACGTCGTGCTCGACGCGGATCCCGAGTCCACCGTCGGGGACATCGCGCAGGAACTGGCGAAGCAGGTCGGCCACAGCGGTGCCCAGATCATTCCCCTTGGGCAGTACGGGCAACACGGGCAACACGGGCAGCACGGGCGCGTGCCCGCCAACAACGCTCCCCTTGTCTATGTGGACGGTTACGCCGTCGACCCGAGTGCGAACGTCGTCGGCTCGCCCCTGCGCGAGGGGGCCGTCGTCAGTCTCCAGGATCCGGCCGGGTGTCTGCCCGGGGAGCCGACCGGGCTCGTCGAGCTGCGGGTCGTGGGCGGGCCCGTCGCCGGGTTCGTGCACCGGCTTGGGGTCGGGCGGTACGACATCGGCAGCGGGCCCGCCTCGTACATCAGGATCGACGATCCCGAAGTCGCCGCCCGCGCCCTCACGTTGTCAGTTGCAACCGATGGCACCTGCCAGGTCGCCGTGCACGGAAACAAGGAAAACGGAGAGAAAGCCGGCGTCACCCTCGACGGCAAGGACATCGCCGACGTCGAAGGCGATGAGTGGCCCCTCGGCGGGCAGATCGCCATCGGTAACTCCCTTGTCGAGCTTGCCCGTTACACCCCTCCGAACGCCGCCCTCAAGTGGTCCGAAGACGGCGTCGGCCTCGACTACAACCGCCCGCCCCGCCTCCGCTCCCCCGACCGGCAGACCAAGTTCCGGCTGCCGTCGCCGCCCCGGGACTTCGAGGCCCGGCCGCTGCCCTGGCTGATGGCGCTGACGCCGCTGGTGGGCGCGATCGTGGCCGTGGCCATTTTCGGGCGCTGGTACTACCTGATCATGGCCGGCCTCAGCCCGATCATGCTCTTCGCCAACTACTTCATGGACAAGAAGCACGGGCGCAAGTCCCATGCGAAGCAGGTCAAGGAGTACAAGGAACAGAAGGCGCGGATCGAGAAGGACGCCCAGGACGCGCTTCTCGCGGAGCGGCAGGACCGGCGGCACGCCATCCCCGATCCGGCCACTGTCCTCTCCCTCGGGACCGGGCCCCGTACGCGGCTGTGGGAACGGCGGCGTACCGACCGTGATCATCTCCTCCTGCGGGTCGGGACAGGCCAACTCCCCTCCGAGGTCGTGCTCGACGACCCCGAGCAGGACGAGCATCGGCGTCAGGTGACGTGGAAGATCGAGGATGCGCCTGTCGCGTTGTCGCTGCGGTCCCTCGGAGTCATCGGTATGGCCGGGCCCGGGGATTCGGCTCGTGCGCTCGGGCGTTGGGCGATCGCGCAGACCGCCGCGCTGCAGAGTCCGATGGACGTCCAGTTCTATGTGCTGAGCGAGAGCACCGCGCAGGACAGCTGGGACTGGGTCCGCTGGCTGCCGCACACCAGGCCGTCCGGCGGGCAGGACGTCAACGTCCTCATCGGGACGGACGCGGAGACCGTCGGTGCCCGGATCGGTGAGCTGACCCAGATCCTCGACGCCCGCAAGAAGGCGGCCGAGCAGAACAAGGGGCAGCGGGCGTCGTTCAGCGACCCGGACATCGTCGTCGTGTGGGACGGGTCCCGGCGGCTGCGGTCGCTCCCCGGTGTCGTCAAGCTGCTGCGCGAGGGGCCGGCCGTTCAGATGTACGCCCTCTGCCTCGACGCCGAGGAGCGGTTCCTGCCCGGTGAGTGCCAGGCCTTCGTCGTAGCCGAGCCCAAGGCCGAGGAGCACACCGACCCGGCGTACGCCACTGGCCAGCCCCAGGGCCAGGGCCAGGGCCACGGCTACGCTCAGCCGCAGGTCGCGGGCGGGTTCCCGTCCTTCCAGGCGTGGCACGCCGTCAGCGACGAGTCCGACCAGCGCGCCCGGACCGACAAACTGCGGCTGCGCGTCGAGGAGGAGAGCGCGGAGCGGCTGGCGGACGTACGGCCCGACTTCGTCTCCGCCGCCTGGTGTCTGCGTCTGGCCCGTTCCCTGTCCGCCCTGCGCGACATCAGCGGCGAGACCGAGGACTCGGCGCTGCCCGGGTCGAGTCGGCTGCTCGACGTGCTTCAGCTGGAACCGCCGACGCCCGACGCGATCACCGCGCGCTGGCGGATGGGCGGGCAGTCGACGATGGCCGTCATCGGAGAGTCGTACGACGGGGCGTTCGGTATCGATATCCGGAAAGACGGGCCGCACGGGCTCATCGCGGGTACGACCGGTTCGGGTAAGTCGGAGCTGCTGCAGACCATCGTGGCCGCGCTCGCCGTCGCCAACACCCCCGAGAACATGACGTTCGTACTCGTGGACTACAAGGGTGGCGCGGCGTTCAAGGACTGTGTGCATCTCCCGCACACCGTCGGCATGGTGACCGACCTCGACGCCCACCTCGTCGAACGCGCCCTCGAGTCGCTCGGCGCCGAGCTGCACCGCCGCGAGCACATCCTGGCCAAGGCCGACGCGAAGGACATCGAGGACTACCAGGACCTGGTGCGCCGGGATCCGGCGTCCCACGCGCCCGTGCCCCGACTCCTCATCGTCATCGACGAGTTCGCCTCGATGGTGCGTGACCTGCCGGACTTCGTCACGGGACTTGTGAACATCGCCCAGCGTGGTCGTTCCCTCGGCATCCACCTGCTCCTCGCCACCCAGCGGCCGTCGGGTGTCGTGTCGCCCGAGATCCGCGCCAACACCAACCTCCGTATCGCGCTGCGCGTGACGGACGGCGGGGAGTCGAGCGATGTCATCGACTCCCCCGAGGCCGGGCACATCTCCAAGAACACCCCCGGTCGCGCGTACGTACGACTCGGCCACGCGTCCCTCGTCCCCTTCCAGTCCGGACGTGTCGGTGGACGCCGGCCCGGAGCGGCGGACCCGGCGGTCCTCATGCCCTGGTCGGGCGCGCTGACCTGGGAGGACCTGGGCCGAGCCACGCTGAAGAAGCCCAAGGTCGAGGCGCGGGAGGAAGAGGAGATCACCGACCTCAAGGTGCTCGTCGACGCCGTGCGCGACGCCAACCGGTCGCTCGGGATCCCGCCCCAGCACAGCCCCTGGCTGCCCGCGCTCTCCGAGACGCTGCTGCTCGACGAGATCGAGGTCCCGGCGTTCGCCGACCACGGCACGGGCAAGCTGGCGCCCGTCCCGTACGGCGTCGAGGACCTGCCGGCCGCCCAGGCGCGCCGCCCGGTCGTCGTCGACTTCTCCACCTTCGGGCATCTGATGATCGGCGGCGCCCCGCGCAGCGGCCGCTCGCAGATCCTGCGTACGATCGCTGCCTCGCTCGCCCGTACCCACTCCACCGCCGACGTCCACCTCTACGGGATCGACTGCGGCAACGGCGCGCTCAACGCGCTGAGCCGGCTGCCGCACTGCGGTGCTGTCGTCAGCCGTAACCAGACCGAGCGCGTCATTCGGCTGGTCAACCGGCTCAAGGGTGAGATGGGGCGCCGCCAGGACCTGTTGGCGGAGAAGGGGTTCGCCGACATCGGGGAGCAGCGGGCCGCGTCGGCGGTGGACGAGCGGCTGCCGCACATCGTCGTACTGCTGGACCGCTGGGAGGGCTGGGTGCCCACCCTCGGCGAGGTCGACCACGGTTCACTGACCGACGAGTTGACGACGATGATGCGTGAGGGTGCGAGCGTCGGTATCCACCTCGTCCTGACCGGTGACCGCACGCTGCTGGTCGGCCGGATCGCCACGCTCACCGAGGACAAGTACGGGCTGCGGCTCGCCGACCGCAGCGACTTCTCGACGCTCGGTATCCCGCACCGGAAGGTTCCGGAGGAGATCCCGCCGGGGCGCGGCTACAAGAACGAGTCCGGTATCGAGACCCAGTTCGCGCTGCTGTCGGAGGACACGACCGGGCAGGGCCAGGCCGCGGCGATCACCGCTATCGGGGAGGCGGCTGCGGCGCGGGACGCCCAAGTCCCGCGTTCCCGGCGGCCGTTCCGGGTCGACTCCCTGCCGTCCCGGATCTCGTTCGCGGACGCGTGGGGCATGCGCGACCCGGAGACCTCCGGTTCCCGGCTGTGGGGGCTCGTGGGTATCGGCGGCGACGACATCACGGGCTTCGGGCCCGACCTCGCGGCGGGTGTGCCGACGTTCGTCGTCGCGGGGCCGGCCAAGTCGGGGCGTTCGACAGTGCTGATGAACTTCGCGCAGTCGTATCTGTCGCAGGGGGTACGACTGGTCGTCGCGGCGCCGCGTCAGTCGCCGTTGCGTCAACTGGACGGTGTGGACGGCGTGTTGAAGGTGTACACCGGGGACGACATCGACGAGGACGACTTCGAGGAGATCATCGACCAGGCGTCGATCGAGGAACCGATCGTGGTTCTTGTCGACGACGGGGAGATCCTGGAGGACTGTGACGCCGCGAGCCAGATGAAGAAGATCGTCTCGCGAGGGGCGGAGCGGGGGCTCGGGCTGGTCATCGCCGGTGACGAGGAGGACGTCTGCAGTGGGTTCAGTGGATGGCAGGTCGATGCGAAGAAGGGGCGGCGGGGGATTCTGCTGTCGCCGCAGGAGTCTTCCAGTGGGGATCTGATCGGGGTGCGTATCAACCGGAGCATGGTGGGGGGGCAGGTCGCGCCGGGCAAGGGGATGTTGCATCTGGGGGACGGGGAGTTGCGTACGGTGGTGATTCCTGGGTAAGTCGGGTTGCGCGGGGGCTTGTCTCGCCCCCGCCGCCCCTACCCGTCCCATCCTGTTCCTGGGGGCTGCGCCCCCAGACCCCCCTACGGCCCTGAACGGGCCTTGTCCTCAAACGCCGGACGGGCTGGAGGGGGGCGGGCCACATCCCCTAACGCCCGACGGCTGGGGGGCGGGCATCGTCCCCTTACGCCCGACGGGCTGGGAATTCAGCGTGTGAGTTGAAGTTGCCAGAGGTCGAGGTAACCGGATCGGAAGCCGGCCTCGGAATACGCCAGGTAGAACTCCCACAGGCGCGGGAACTCCGGAGCGAATCCGAAGGCGGTGACTTCGTCGCGGGAGAGGAAGCGTGAGCGCCACAGAGCGAGGGTGCGCGCGTAGTGGTCGCCCATCTGGTGGCGCCCGCTGATGTGGAGCGAGGTCGGGGCGAGCGCCTCCTCCACTGCGCGCAGCGAGGGTATCTGGCCTCCGGGGAAGACGTACTTCTGGATCCAGGTGCGGACGTCCTTCGTCGCGAGCATCCGGTCGTGGGGCATGGTGATCGTCTGGAGCGCGACGCGGCCGCCCGGCGCCAGGAGGCGGTCGAGTGCGGCGAAGTAGGCCGGCCAGTACTCGGCCCCCACCGCCTCCAGCATCTCGACGGAGACGATCGCGTCGTACTCTCCCTCGGCCTCCCGGTAGTCGCGAAGGTGGACGGTCACCCGGTCGCTCACGCCCGCCTCGGCGATCTGTCCGAGGGCAAGGTCGCGCTGGCGCGGTGAGATCGTCAGGGTGTCCACCTGCGCGCCACGCTGTCCCGCCCGGACGGCCAGGGCGCCCCACCCCGTGCCGATCTCCAGCATCCGTGTCCCCGGACCGACCCCCGCCAGGTCGAGGACGCGGTCGATCTTGCGGATCTGTGCGGCGTGCAGATCGTCGCCGGGGCCGAACAGGGCGCACGAATACGTCATGGACGGGTCGAGGAAGAGCGCGAAGAACTCGTTGGACAGGTCGTAGTGGCGGCGGATGTTGGAGCGGGCACCCTCCAGGGTGTTGCGCTCGGAGTCCGGACGGCTCTGGTCGGCCCAGCGCCGGAACGCGGTGGCGGACCGTCGGGCCGGCCGCGTCAGGCGGGCCGCGACCGGCGTCAGCAGGCCCGCCGGATCGGTGCTCGTCCAGTCACCCGCCATGTAGGCCTCGCCGAAGCCGACGGGACCGACGACGGCCAGCCGGGAGAAGAACTCCGCCGGTCGGACGATTCTCATCACCGGCGAGTCCGGGCCGCCGCGCCCGATGCGCTCCCCGCCGGGAAAGGCCACCCGCACGGGGAGGGAACGCATCGCCTGGCGGAAGATCCGCTCCACCATCCACGCCCGCACCGGGCCATGCGGAGCCTCGCTGAGCAGGGGCAGCGCCTCGGTCACGGGCACGGTCGTGGTCGTGGCGGTGGTGGACGTGGTGGTGGTCGTGGACGTGGTCGTGGTCATCGGGGAGTCCTCACGGCGGGTCGGCGGGGGAAGATCGGAAGGCGGCGCAGCCAGAGCACGATGCCGTGGAGGCGGATCGCGAGGGTGATCCGCTGTGGCAGCAGCGGATGGGCGACGACGGTCCGCAGGACGTCCGCCGGACCGGTCCCGCGGTGGCGGCCGGTGAGGGAGGCGGAGAACACCGTACGGCCGTCCTGGACGAGCGAGACGGCAAGAGAGAGCCGTTCCCCGGGGACGGGCAGCCGCATCCGGTACTCCCCGGCCACGTCCAGGAAGGGCGAGACGTAGAAGGTCTTGGCCGTGCGGGCGTGTCCGTCCGGTGCGGGCTTCAGCAGGTAGCGGTGGTGCTGACCGTAGGTGTTGTGGACCTCGGCGATCACCCAGGCCGGATCGCCCGCCGGGGTGAGACACCAGTAGACGGTGAGCGGGTTGAAGACGTGCCCGAACACCCGCGCGTTGGTCAGCATGAGGACGCGTCCCCCGGTGTGGTCGACGCCCTGGTCACGCAGCCAGGCGTCGATCTGGGGGCGCAGCGGACGGTCCGGTTCTCCGCGGTGGTCGGAGGCCAGGATGCGGGTGAACGGTCGCAGCCACCACGGGTGGACGGGCAGGTCGTCGAGGTCGACCAGCCACAGGTAGAGGCGGTGGTGGAAGACGCGCCGCAGCGGGGTGCGGCGGGTGTGGGTGAGCCGTCCGGTGTACAGGGCCGCGCTCACCACTGGGCCCCCAGCGCCGCCGCCGCGCGTACGCCCGCCAGGCAGCCGTCCTCGTGGAAGCCCCAGCCGTGGTAGGCGCCCGCGTACGCCACGACCGGGCTGTTCAACCGGGAGAGCCTGCGCTGGGCGGCGAGTGTGTCGAGGGTGAGGACGGGGTGCTCGTAGACCCGTCGTACGAGGACCGCGGCCTCGTCGATCTCCGTGGAGCCGTTGAGGGTCACGAGGTAGTCCAGCGGCTCGCTGAGCCGCATCAGCCGGTTGAGGTGGTAGCTCACCAGTACGGAGCCGCCCCCTCGGCAACCCTGTTTGAGGAGGTTCCAGGACGCGTGGGTCCTCGGCCTCGACGGCAGCACGGAGGCGTCCGTGTGCAGCCAGGTCTCGTTGCGCGAGTAGCCGAACGAGCCGAGGATCTGCTTCTCGTCGGTCGTGGCGTCGGTGAGCAGGGCCAGGGCCTGGTCGGCATGGGTGGCGACAACGACCCGGTCGAACGTGTGAGCCGTTCCTGCGTCGTCGATGACCTCCGCGCCGTCGGAATGCCGGGTGATCCCCCGGACCGGTGTGCCGGTACGTACGTCGGGCAGGCGCGCGCCGATCCGGTCGACATAGGTGCGGGATCCACCGGAGACGGTGCGCCACCTGGGCATCGCCCGCGCGCTGAGCAGGCCGTGGTTGTGCAGGAAGGTGAAGAGCGGGACGGCCGGAAAGGCGGCGCTGATGTCCGCGCCGGCGGACCAGACGGCCGAGACCAGCGGCAGGGCGTAGTGGTCGGCGAAGTAGCGGGTGAACCGGTGCTTCGCCAGGAATCCGCCCAGGGTCAGGCCGATGTCCCCGGACACCAGCAGACGGCGGGCCTCGCGGTGGAACCTCGGTATCTCCGACAGCAGATGTAAGAAGGGGCGGCGGGCCGTGTCCGGCCCCGGAAGCAGCCCCAGCCCGCGTCTGCCGCCCGCGTATTCGAGACCGCAGCCGCGGCAGCGGATGCTCATCGACATCTCGCTGTCCTGGGTCGGGACGTCCAGTTCCGCGAACAGGCGCAGCAGCCGCGGGTAGTTGCGCAGGTTGTGCACCAGGAATCCGGTGTCGAGCGACACGAGCCCGCCGTCGGGCGTCGTCACGTCGTGGGTGTCGGCGTGCCCGCCGAGCCGTGGTGCGGCCTCGAACAGCACGACGTCGTAGCGGTGGCGCAGCAAGTAGGCGGCGGTCAGACCGGAGATGCCACCGCCGATGACCGCGACTCTCTCAGATCCCATCGGTGTTCCTCCCGTGTCCGGTGCGGCCGAGGTCGTGGCGGATCAGCGCCGCGGCCGTCAGGGCCGAGCGGGCCGCGCCTTCCGCCGAGTCGATCGGGTAGCTGTTGTGGATCGCCGACCCCGCGAAGTACACGCCCGGTGCCGGCCTGCGGAGGATTCGGTCGGGCCGTAGGTAGTCGCCCACGAGGATGGCCTCGCCGGGGCGCTGGTTCGGCCGCGTCCGCACACGTCGGACGGGGTGTCTCAGGTCCAGGTGGAGGCGGACCTTCTCCATCACGTACTCCTCGTCGGTGCGGTGGCTGAGCGTGCACAGCACGACGCACCGGCCGGCTTCGGGCTGCACCAGGATGTTGATGCCGTCGCGCGAGTAGAAGGCGGGGCCGGGCCCCCGCAGGACCGTCTCGCGGGCGTCGAGGTCGACGGTGAACGCGACGCAGTGGGTGTGGCCGTCCTCGTCGACGGCGTGGTCGATCCGGGACGCTTCGAGGAGCGCCACCATGTCGGGTACGAAGGCCGTGACCACGACCGCGTCGAACTCCTCGGCTCCCGCCCGGGTGTGGACCCGGACGGCGTCGCCGGCCGGCACTATGCGGGTCACCCGGCGGTCCGCCGTCAGCGTCACCCCGCGTTCCCGCAGATGGGCCACCCAAGGGTCGACGAGATACTCGTCGGTGGCCCCGGGGAGCACGAAGGCAGTCTTGGAGCGGAACAGGTTCGCCGCCATGCGGGCCAGCGGAATCGCCGAGTAGTTGCGCGCCGAGCCGTACCGGTTGTCGCCGCGTCCGCTGAAGTGCCGCTCCGCGAGCAGTGGCGACGGGCGCCAGTCCCACAGGACCCGCAGTTTCTCCCGGAGCGGGATCTCCTTCGCCATCATGCGGTAGAGGTGGGAGATCTCCACCCAGCCGGTGGCCTCGGTGTGCGCAAAACGGCGTACGCGGCGGAGGGACTCGTGGACGGTCCGGCCGTCGGGTCCCTTGATCATGCCGAGGATCCTCAGGAGGTGACGGTAGTCGTCCATGAAGAAGCGGGGGCAGTGCTCGCCCTCAGGGCCAACGTCCGCCCGGCCTCCGAAGTGGGCGTCCTGCTCGTAGACGGTGAGTGCGGCGTCCGGGTGGCCGCACAGGGCGAACGCCGTGGTCAGGCCCGCGATGCCGGAGCCGATGATGCAGATTCTCACGCGTCCGCCTCCCGCCCTGTCTCCGGCCCTGCCTCCGCCGACGGCGCCCAACTCGTCCCGGACCGGTGGGCGACGGACGGGAATCCGCTGCCGCCGTCGGATCGGGTCCGTACCGCGAGGATCTGGTGGACGCTCATCCGGTTGCCCTCGAAGGCGAGGGAGGCGCCGGCGAGGTACAGCCGCCAGATCCGTGCGCGGCGGACGCCGAACCGGTGGACGATCTCCTCCCAGGCGGTCTCCAGCTGCTCCGACCAGGCGTCGATCGTGCGGACGTAGTGCTCGCGCAGTGACTGGACGTCCCGGATCTCGAACCCGGCCTTCTCCAGGTGCGCGAGGGTCGTGGGCAGGGGGCGCATGGTCATGTCGGGTGCGATGTAGGACTCGATGAACGCGCCACCGCCCGGCTTCGTCCTGCCGCGCGACATCTGCTGGAGGAGCAGTCGGCCGCCCGGACGCAGTGAGCGGTGGAGCATCGCGCAGTACTCGGGGTAGTTCGCCGCGCCGACATGCTCGCCCATCTCCACGGACGACACCGCGTCGTAGGAGTCCCCGGTGCTCTGCCGGTAGTCCTGCAACCGGACCTCGACGTCGTTCGCGAGGCCCCGTTCGGCGAGCCGGGCGGTGATGTACTCGTGCTGACGCGAGGAGATGGTGATCCCGGTCGCCCGGGCGCCGTGCCGTTCGGCGGCGTGGATGACCAGCGAACCCCAGCCGCAGCCGACGTCCAGCAGGCTGGAGCCCGGATACAGGCCGAGCTTGCGGCAGATGAGGTCGAGCTTGTCGCGCTGGGCGTCGGCGGGACCGTACGCGGGGGCGTCGGAGGTCCACAGGCCGCAGGAGTAGGCCATGGTCTCGTCGAGGACGGTTCGGTAGAACTCGTTGCCCAGGTCGTAGTGGTGGGCGATCGCGGCCCGGTCGCGTCCGGGCGTGTGAACGCGTCCGGTGAGCCCGGCCTCCTCGGCCGGTGGCTTGGGCGGGAGGCCGAAGGCGCCCAGCCGCACGCCGAGCGACACCAGCGCCGGTAGCACCGGCAGCGCGCCGGGGCCGCGGACCCCGTCGTGCCGGACCGTCCGGACGTGCTCGAGGCACGCGCGCAGTGCTTGCCGGAAGTCGCCGTCGACATCGATCCCGCCGGTGACATAGGCGCGGGCCAGGCCCATCTCGCCGGGACTGCGCAGCAGATACCGGACGGCTCTGGGACTGCGCAGCACCAGCGCCGGGCCGTCCTGCGGGCCCGCGCTACTGCCGTCCCAGACGCGCAGTCCGACCGGCAGGTCGGTGCCGAACAGTGTGCGGGACAGCGCGGCGACTCGTCCCGCCAAGCCGTGCGCCAAGCCGTCCGTCGTGCCGTCCGTCGTGGTCTCCCGCAGTAAGGGGGCAAGTCCTTCTTCCGTCACGGCTCTCCTCGGGACGCTGGGCCGAACACCCGCCAATAAAAGGGACGTTGGGGATGTTAGGGACCTGTCCGTAACGGGAGTACGAGTTATGCCGTAGTGCCCTCAGGGCTGGAGAACTCTGGACTACCCTGGACGCCGCACCCGCCCGAGCGAACCGGGCGGTCGGTCCGGCTGTTCACAGCCCCTACCCCACCCGCGACATCCGAGCCACCGGATCCCCCGCCTCCGGGTTGTCCGTCTCGTACTTCAAGTCGTCGCCGACCGGCGTCAGCAGCACCGTGTGTGAGCCAGTCGTGCACACGTCCCTGTTCGACTTGTCGGCGATCGATGTGACGACGAGCCTGCTTTTCGTGATCTCCTTCAGGAACAGGTCGTCGTCGCAGGTGCCCCCGATCGGGTCGGTCTGCCGGAAGGTGCCCAACTTGGCGCCCACCGCCGCCCGTTGGACCGTCACCCGGAACGTGCCCATCGACAGCGCGCCGTCGAGGGCGACGGCCGGCCCCTCCCAGGTGCCGACGTAGGACGCGGGGACCGTCATCGTGCCGCTCGCCGGTCCAGGAACCGTGCTCGGTGACGGGTTCTCGGCGGCCGGGCCGGTGTCGCTGCTCGCCGACGTGTCCTTGTCGCCGCCCTTGTCCGGCAGCAGGTCGAACACGTACACGGAGCCCACCGTGACCGCCGCCATCGCGCCCGCCACGGCGAGGGCCACCGTGCAGCTCAGTTTCCGTCCGCGCCCGCCGGCGACGGGTGCCGAGGTCGCCGCCACACTCACGGAGACCTTCCCGGGGGGCGTACGGTCGACCGGCTCAGACTCAGGATCAGGCTCGGGTTCCGCGTCGCGAGGCCCCGGCAGCACCGCGCCCGGCATCACCGGCGGCGGGCCGAACTCGCCCAGCCCCGGTCCCGCCACCCCAGGCAGCGCACCCCCCTCCCGAGCCTCCGCCACCTCCAGGTTCAGCAACGCCACCGCGCCCCGGCTGACCCGCTCCACCACCGCCCCCGGCAGCCACCCGCCCGCCACCAGCCGGGCCGCGCCCTCCGGAGCGAGCCGTCGGGCCACCTCGCCGGGGGCCGGTCGCGCGGCCGGGTCCTTCGCCAGGCAGCGCACCACCACCTCCCGCAACTCACCGTCCAGCCCGTCGAGTTCGGGGTCCTCGTGGACGACCTTGTAGAGGAGGGCGGCGGAGGAGTCACCGGGGAAGGGGGAGCGGCCGGTCGCCGCGTACGCCAGTACCGCGCCCAGGGAGAAGACGTCCGCCGCTCCGGTGACCGGCCTGCCGAGGATCTGTTCCGGCGACATGTAGCCGGGCGAGCCGACCGAGACGCCGGTGGACGTCAGGGACGCCGTGCCGTCCGTGGCCCGGGCGATGCCGAAGTCGATGAGGAGGGGGCCGTCGAGGGTGAGCAGGACGTTGGACGGTTTCACGTCCCGGTGGACGAGGTTCAGGGCATGGACGGCGGTCAGCGCCTCGGCGAGGCCGGCGCCCAGTGCCCGTACGGAGTCGTAGGGCAGGGGGCCGTCGTCCGTGATCGCGGCTGTCAGGGAGGGGCCGGCCGCGTACGCCGTCGCCACCCAGGGCACCGGGGCCTCCGGGTCCGCGTCCAGGACGGGGGCCGTCCAGGCGCCGCCGACCCGCCGGGCGGCCTCGACCTCGCGCCGGAACCGGGCCCGGAACTCCTCGTCGAGCGCGAAGTGCGGGTGCACGATCTTGACCGCGACGGTACGGCCGCCCGCGCTGCGCCCCAGGTAGACCCGGCCCATCCCGCCCGAGCCGAGCCGTCCGAGCAGCCGGTAGGGCCCCACGACGGTCGACTCGCCGACGTCCAGCGGCTGCATGACGCCCACCTCTCCCCCGTACACACACCCACACACACCCACGGCGGCCCCATGCGCCCGCCCGTCCCGCGCGCGACCAGCAGCCTACGGCTCCAGCAGGTCGACCTCCACGTCCGCGGGGAAGCCTGTCGTCGGGCCGACCCGGCGGGCGAACTCCTGTACGGCCGCCAGTTGCGGACCGCCGAAACGGAAGTCGAGGGTCGTGAAGTAGCGCTCCAGGACACCCGCGTCGAACTCCTCCCAGCGGGCCGCCTGTTCGGCGACCTTGGCGACCTCCTCGAGGGAGAGGTCGCGGGAGGCGAGGAACGCCTCGTGGACCTTGCGGGTGAGGACCGGCTCGCGGTCCAGGTAGTCCTTGCGGGCCGCCCACACCGCGAAGACGAACGGCAGCCCCGTCCACTCCTTCCAGAGGGCGCCCAGATCGTGCACCTCGAGGCCGTAGCGCGGGCCGTCCAGGAGGTTGGCGCGCAGGGCCGCGTCCCCGATCAGTACGGCCGCGTCCGCCTCCTGCATCATCAGGCTGAGATCGGGCGGACACGTGTAGTAGTCGGGTCGCACGCCGTAGCGATCGGCCAGGAGCAGTTGCGCCAGGCGTACGGAGGTGCGGGAGGTCGAGCCGAGCGCCACCCGTGCGCCGTCCAGGCGGTCCAGGGGCACCTGGGAGACGAGCACGCACGACATGACCGGGCCGTCGCAGCCCACGGCGATGTCGGGGAAGGCGACCAGGTCATCGGCGTTGCGGAGGAACTCGACGAGGGTAATGGGCCCGATGTCGAGGTCTCCGCGCACCAGCTTCTCGCTGAGCTTCTCAGGGGTGTCCTTGGTCAGCTCGAAGTCGAGGAGCGTGCCTGTTCTCGCGAGCCCCCAGTACAGGGGCAGGCAGTTCAGGAACTGGATGTGGCCGACGCGCGGCCGGGTGCGAGAATTGTCCACCTCGCGAGGCTAACCGGCCCGCCCTACCATGAGACCTCCTGGGGGTTGTCAAGAGCGCGCGCCGCCTCTCAAACGTCCGAGTGACGTGATCTTGACCTCTATTGCATTCGGGTGCCTGCATGCTAGGCTCGCCGCAAGTTGCAGTTTGGTTTCCCTTGCAGTACAGAGCCTGCGGAGCATGTGACCGCGGGCTCTCGTCGTATTCAGATGAATGCAGTTGTTTACAAGCTTTTGTTTACACCTTGCAGGTTCTGGAGCAGGGCAACCCTTTGGGCCCAAGGAGGGCTTATGGCTACCGGAACCGTGAAGTGGTTCAACGCCGAAAAGGGCTTTGGTTTCATTGCCCAGGAAGGCGGCGGCCCGGACGTCTTCGTCCACTACTCCGCGATCAACGCGAGCGGCTTCCGCTCTCTCGAAGAGAACCAGGCGGTTTCCTTCGACGTCACGCAGGGTCCGAAGGGCCCGCAGGCGGAGAACGTCACCCCGATCTAAGTCTGCGGCTCTTCTGAGTCAATTTCTCTGATCCGGAACGTGTGCAGTACCCAAGGAGCTCCGAGCCATCCGGCATCGGAGCTCCTGCCTTTTTGTCCTACACGCGTTCGACGTGGACATCGCTCGGGTTGAGCACACCCAGGTACGCCTCGATGTCCTCCGGATCGCTGGTGAAGATCACCGCACTGCCGTGTTTCACGGCGGACAGGGCCACCCAGGCGTCCACCGCATCCGGCTTCTTCTTTGCAGGGAGCTGGGCCTCCCCCAGGGCGACGCCCATACGCCGCCAGTCGATGAGGTCGGGGCCGGCCGCGCACGCGATGCACTCGGCCTGTCCGGCCCTGGTCTGCCGCATGGCCGGTTCGGACGATCGGGCCCCTGGCACGGTGCAGTCCCTGAGAACCCCGGCCAGAGCGTGGACGGCCGCCGGCCGTGGGCGCCAGACCTGGGCGAGGACCGGACCGAGCACCAGCGCGCGATGGGGGGTCGCATCGAGGCCACCGTGCAGGGCGACGGCCTTCGCCTTGCGGTCCGCGAGGGCGATCAGCATCCCGGTGTCGTACACCGGCACCCTTGCCGTCACGCGGCGTGCCCCGGGCGGGCCGCGCCACGGTCCTCACCGTAGACGAGGTTCAGCGCGGCCTCGATGTCCCGGCGTTCCTGTTCCGTCAACTCCGGTGCGGCGGGGACCGGTTCGGACTGCAGCGTCGCGGATTCCGCTTTCGCTTCCGCCTCGGCGATAAGGGCGTCGACTCCGGAGAACTG
Organism: Streptomyces sp. ME02-8801-2C; assembly: GCF_033793965.1. Taxonomy (NCBI): domain Bacteria; kingdom Bacillati; phylum Actinomycetota; class Actinomycetes; order Kitasatosporales; family Streptomycetaceae; genus Streptomyces; species Streptomyces sp. ME02-8801-2C. The sequence continues at coordinate 27,069 of NZ_JARAXP010000016.1, forward strand.
TTCCTCTATGGCCTCGGTCTCCGCCATCTGACGCGTCGCCGCATGGACGACGTACGCCGAGACATCCAGCCCCGCTCGCTCCGCGTGCCGCCTGATGCGGTCGGCCTGCTCCTGCTCAAGGCTGATGCTGATCCGGGTCCTGGTCGTCGACATGAAGCCAGTGTATGACGCGTATTACGCTCCGCTCAAGCGGAAGCGGCTCACGCGGGTCGCTCACTCGGGTTTCGGGTCGTGTTGTCAGTGGGTGCGGCTAGGGTCCCGGCCATGACTGACACAGGCGCCGCCCCGAGCGCCGGCACCGGCACCGGCACCGGCACCACCATCGAAACCGCCGCCGACACCGACTTCGTCGCCGCCACCCGGGTCTTCTACGACGCCATCGCCGAGGACTACTACGCCCTCTTCCGTTCCGGGCTCGCCGAGCAGCCACTCGAGCGGGCCCTGCTCGCCGCGTACGCCGAGTTCGTACGGGGTTCAGGGGGCGGGACCGGCCAGGTCGCCGATCTCGGGTGCGGGCCGGGGTGGGTCACCGCGCTGCTCGACTCGCTCGGGCTGTCGGTGTTCGGGCTCGACGTGTCGGCGTCGATGCTCACGGTGGCCCGGCGGGAGCATCCGGGGCTGCGGTTCGAGCAGGGGTCGATGCTGGAGCTGGACCTTCCCGACGGGACACTCGCCGGAGTGGTGTCCTGGTACTCGACCATCCACACCCCGGCGGACCAACTGCCCGCCCTCTTCGCCGAGTTCCGTCGCGTACTCGCGCCGGGCGGACACCTGCTGCTCGCCTTCCAGGCGGGGGACGTGCACAAGCACCACGACCGGCCCTTCGGACGCCCCGTGTCCATGACCTTCCAGCGGCGCCGGCCCGAGCGGATCGCCGAACTGCTGACGGAGGCCGGGTTCACGCTCACCTCGCAGACCGTGCGGGCGGCGTACGAGGAGGCCGGGGAGTCGTCCCCGCAGGCGTTCCTCATGGCCCGCAGGCCGGCTCAGTATCCGTAGTCCTTGGGGTCCGGGAGTGGCTGGTAGTCCTTGTACGACTGCCACTCTCCGGGGTTCTCCTGGATCGCCCGCAGCAGTTTCACGAAGACCTTCGAGTCGTAGAGCACCCCGCCGAGCTCCTCGGGGACCCGGACGTCGTTGATCACGGCGGTCGGGGTCCCCGGGCCCTTTCCCGGCTCGTCGCCGACAGCCTCGTAGGCGCGCTCGGCGGCGGTCACGAAGGAGCGGTACTTCATCGTCTTCACCGCCGATTCGAAGGCGGGCGTGCGCAACCCCTCGACCTGTCCGGCCAGTTCGAGGAGACGGGCGTCCGTGAAGCCGTCGACCTCCTCCTCGGGCTGGTTGGCGTACAGCACCTCGTGGTACTCGGCGAACCTGTCGGAGTCGAGCGCGGCCCGGAGCGCGTTGGCGGCCTTCTTCGAGCCGCTGCCGCCGACCCTGTCGTCCAGGAAGGAGGCGAGGGTGTATTCCACCTTCACCTCGCGTCGCAGCACGGCCCGCTGGAGTTCCGGGCCTGCGCCGGTCGTCTCGAACTCCTCGCAGAACGGGCAGCGCATGTCCTCGTACAGGTGCACGGTCACCTCGGCGGTCTGGTCGCCGACCAGGATGGTCGTGCCGTTCGGCGCGAGCTTCTCCGGCGTCTGCGCCAGGCTCTCGTACGGCTGTGAATCCTTGTAACGCTGCCCGCATCCCGCGACGAGCGACATGACCACCACCGTCATCGCGACCACTGCGGTCGTCGCGGTCGCCGTGGTCCTCGTGGTCGATGTCGTCCTTCTCGACGCGGCGAACCGCCCCCCGTGCCCTGTACGCACTTGTTGCCTCCCCAGCAATCAGCGTGACATTAGGGCATGTCCATGCGGAACGCACAGGCTTATCGGAGGGGCGGAGGGTCGGAGGGGCGGAGGGGACGGGGATCAGAGCACGCCCGCCGCAGCCAGTGCCGCCACATACCCGAACGTCATCGCCGGGCCGATCGTCGAGCCCGCGCCCGCGTAGCTGTGGCCCATGACGGCGGCGCTGGCGTTGCCGGCGGCGTACAGGCCGGGGATCGCCGTGCCGTCGGCCCGCAGGACGCGCGCCCGGGCGTCGGTGCGCAGGCCGCCCTTGGTGCCGAGGTCGCCGGGGACGATCCGGAAGGCGTAGTACGGGGGCAGCCACAGGGGCGCCAGACAGGAGTTCGGGAGGATCGCCGGGTCCGTGTAGTAGTGGTCGTAGGCGCTGTCGCCGCGCCCGAAGTCGGTGTCGTCGCCGTTCAGGGCAAGGGAGTTGAAGCGGCTGACCGTGGTGCGCAGGGCGGCGGGCGGGACGCCGATGGAGGTGGCGAGGGCGTCGAGGGTCCACGCCTTGTACGCGGCACCGGAGTTGTACCAGTCGGCCGGGAGTACGAAGGTCGGGGAGACGTCCCTGAAGAGGTAGCGGTTGCGGTAGTTCTGGTCGACGATCAGCCAGGCCGGGATGTCGGGGTCGGTGGCGTCGCGCTCGTACATGGTGTGGACGACGTCGCTGTAGGGGCCGGCCTCGTTGACGAAGCGGGCGCCCGCCGCGTTGACCAACAGGCCGCCGGGGAGGGTGCGTTCGGCGAGGCAGAAGTACGGCTCGCCGGGGAGCGGGATCGCCGGGCCCCACCAGGCGTCGTCCATCAGGGCCAGGGAGCCGCCGGCCCGTTCGCCCGCCCGGATGCCGTCCCCGGTGTTCTCCTTCGCGCCGATCGTCCACTCCGTACCGATCGGCTGCCGCTGGTACTGGGCGCGCATCGCCGCGTTGTGCTCGAAGCCGCCCGAGCCGACGATCACGCCTCGCCGGGCGCGGAGGAGACCGGGTACGCCGCCCCGTGTGACGACGGCGCCGGTGACCGCTCCGGACTCCAAGTGGAGGTCGGTGAGCGGGGTGTTGAGCCAGACGGGCACCCCCACCGACGCCAGCCCCGCCCGCAGGCCGCCCGCGAGGGCCTGGCCCATGGTGAGCGGGGTCTGCCCCTTGAGCGCGGCCTGCGTACCGCGCGCCAGGCACTCGACGGCGACGGCCGTGCCCTTCACGTTCACGGCGGCGAGGGCCAGCCACTTGTAGTCGGCACTGAAGACGACCATGCCGGCGGGGACGGGGAGGTAGGGCGGGTTGAGGTGCGCGAGTTCGGCGCCCAGGACGTTCCCGTCGAGCTGATCGGGCTCTATGGAACGGCCGTTGGGGAGCCCGCCGGGCAACTCCGGGTAGTAGTCGCTGTATCCCTCCATCCAGCGGAAGCGGAGGGGACTGTTGGCCATGACGAAGGAGAGCATGGCGGGCCCGTGGGCGAGGAAGGCCTGCTGACGCGCGGCGGGGACCTCCGGCCCGACGACCGCCGCGAGGTAGGCGGCGGCCTTCGCCGGGGTGTCCGGCACCCCGGCCGCCAGGATCACGGGGTTGTTCGGGATCCAGATCCCGGCACCGGAACGGGCGGCGGACCCACCGAAGGTGGCCGCCTTCTCGACGACCACGCAGGTCAGCCCCTGTTTGGCGGCGGTCAGCGCGGCGGTCATGCCAGCGACACCCGCGCCGATCACGACGACGTCGTACGTTCCGAGGAGGGGCGGGGCCACTGCGGCCTGGGCCGTCCCGCCTGCCCCCACCCCTACGCCCGCCGCTGTCGCTGTTGCCGCCGCGCCCGCCAACACGCCACGTCTGGAAAGGAGTTCGGTACGTCGCGTGGAGTCCATTTCTGGGTTCATGGGGCGGGAATGTCCTACTTGGGTCTTGTGAAGTCAAGCGACGTGCACCCGGAGAACCTGGTACGCCTACGGGCATGGAGTTCCTCTGCTACCACCGTGACCGGCCCGATTCCCTTGCGCTGCGCTATGAACTACTCGAAGAGCACTGGTCGTACATGGACCAGTACGCCAAGGAGATGATCGCCCGCGGCCCGACCTTCGCCGACGACGGCGACACCCTCACCGGCAGCGTGCACATCCTCGACCTACCGGATCCCGCCACGGCCCGCGCGTTCGCCTTCGACGAGCCGGGCTATCAGGCCGGCGCCTACCGTGACGTACTGCTGCGCCGGTGGCGCAACACGCTGGGACGCACGATGTGGGAGTTCCCCGGCGGCCCGGCCGAGGGCAGGCGGTATCTGGTGATCGGCCTCGGACACAGCGCGGGTGTCGGCGCCGGTGCCGGTGAGGGCGCCGACCTCGACCTGCCGTCCGACACGGAGAACCTGATCGCGTACGGCCCGCTGCTCTCCGACGACGGCACCACCTGGCTGGGCACGGCGGCCCTGCTCCGCGCCCCGAACCCGGACACGGCACGCGCCGTCCTCGCGACACCGGACCGGTACGCGGCGATCGAGGTGCACGAGTGGCAGTTCGGCGGGCGGTCCTGAGCGGGGCTCGATCCGCTGGTCAGCGGTTGGTCGGGCCGCTCGGTCGGCCGTCGTCCGGGCCGCACGCGGTCACAGCCGTGTGGCCGTGCGGATCAGTCCGGCGAGGGCGAGGGAGCGGCTGTGCGCGGGCCAGGCGATGTGGGTGACGACGAGAGGCGCGTCGGTCACGGGGACGGCGACGTGCTCGGCCCACAGCCAGGCACGGGCGGAGTCGGGGAAGACGGCCATCGTGCGCCCGAGGGCGATCAGCTGGGCCAACTGCGTCTGGTCGCGGATCTCGGGGCCGGGGCCGGGTGGGTACGTGCCGTGCCGTGGCCAGCGGGCTCGCGGAAGGTCGGGGACGTCCTCGATGTCCGCCAGGGACAGCGTCCTGCGTGTGGCGAGGGGGTGACCGGCGGGCAGGACGGCGATCTGCCCCTCGGTCATCAGCACCTCGCTGTCGAATCCGGCGAGGGAGTTGAACGGCGTGTGCATGAGCGCCACATCGGCGCGGCCGTCGCGCAGCAGCTCCTCCTGCTCGCAGAAGCCGCACGGCAGGACCTCGATGTCGGCGGCGTCGGGCTCGGCCGCGTAGGCACCGAGAAGCTTCTGCAGCAGCTCGTGAGCCGCGGCGGCCTTCACCGCCAGCACGAGACGGTTGCGCGGCCCGCCGGGACTGTCGGCGCCACCGGCACGACGGGTGCGGCGAGCGGCGGCGACGGTCGCGTCAAGGGCCGCGCGGCCCTCGTACAGCAGCACCTCTCCGGCGCCGGTCAGGCTGACACCGCGCCGGTTCCGGTCCAACAGGCAGACGCCGAGGCGCCGTTCGAGCTGTTGGATCGCCCGGGAGAGCGGCGGTTGGGCCATGCCGAGACGCTCGGCGGCGCGGCCGAAGTGCAACTCCTCGGCGACGGCGACGAAGTAGCGCAGCTCGCGGGTCTCCAGGGTGTCCGGGGGATCCAGGGTGTCCACGTCCGCAGAATACCTCTGTGATACCTGCCGGGTATGACAGGCCACCGAATCGGTGTTGGATGCGTGGGCCGTCCGCGAGCGAGCATCAACGGCATGAGCGAAACGAAGATCGCGCTGGTGACCGGCGCGAACAAGGGAATCGGGTACGAGATCGCAGCCGGGCTGGGCGCCCTGGGGTACCGGGTGGGCGTGGGTGCCCGCGACGAGACGCGCCTCGAGACCGCTGTCGAGAAGCTGCGCGCCGCGGGGGTGGACGCGTTCGGGGTTCCGCTGGACGTGACGGGCGACCGCAGCGTCAGCGCTGCCGCGGAACTGATCGAACGGCAGGCCGGACACCTGGACGTCCTGGTCAACAACGCCGGCATCTCAGGAGAGACGGGGCCGGGCTGGGGCCAGGACCCGACCACGCTCGACCTCGACGTGGTCCGCACCGTGCTGGAGACCAACGTCCTCGGTGTCATCCGGGTGACCAACGCGATGCTGCCGCTGCTGCGGCGCTCGACGTCGCCGCGCATCGTCAACGTCTCCAGTTCCCTCGGCTCCCTCACCCGACAGGCGGACCCGGACATCGAGGTCGGGCCCGTCATGGCGGCCTACGCACCGTCGAAGTCGTTCCTCAACGCCGTCACCGTCCAGTACGCCCGGCAGCTCGCGGACACGAACATCCTGATCAACGCCGTCTGCCCGGGCCTGGTCGCGACCGGCCTCAACGGCTTCTACGGCTCCCGCACCCCCGAGCAGGGCGCGGCCACCCCCGTCCGGCTCGCCACACTGCCCGACGACGGCCCGACCGGTGCGTTCTTCGAGGACGACGGCGTCATCCCCTGGTGATCCACCGAGACCCCAACTCACCTGTCTTTCAGCGGTAGTCCGCCAGGCGGCTGTGTAACAGCTGTGCTGCGGGCGTGCTGCGAGCGTGCCCGCATCGGATTTCCCGGCAGCCGCCGTGGTGATGATCGGGACATGACCACGATCACCCGCGCCGCCACAGCGGCAGCGATCTGCGCCGCTGTACTGCTGACCGGCACCGCCTGCACCGGCGACAACGACGGTGACAGCGACGGGCCGAAGGCCTCGGCCAAGAAGTCGGCTCCGGCCACACCCGCAGCCGCCGTCGAGGTTGACCAAACCAACGGCGAGAGCGTCACCGAGGCTCCGAAGATCGAGCGGAAGATCATCGCCTCGTTCGCCAACGGGCAGCTCGGTCGCGCCATCCCCCTCAAGGGCGGGCTCCGCAAGGGAACCCTCGGGATCGCCCTGAACTGCGAGGGCAAGGGCAAGGTGAAGGTCGAGGTCCAGGACCTCGGCATGACCTTCGCCGAGAACTGTGAGGCCGGCAAGGTCGTCAGCATCTACAACGAGGCGGAGATCAGCACCCCGGACCCCGACGCGTACATCCACGTCACCGGCACCTCCGGGGTGCGCTGGTCGGTCTCCGCCGGGCAGTGATGTACGCCCGCGTCAGAACACAGGCGCGCACCACCGGCGATAGGCGTCCACGTCGACGTTGCTGCCGCACAGGATGGTGACCACGTGTCGGCCCGCGAAGCGGTCGCGGTCTTCGAGGATCGCCGCGATGCCGAGCGCGGCCGACGGTTCGACAACGAGTCCGGCGTGCTCGAGGAGCAGCCGCATACCGGCGATGATCGACGCTTCCCGGACCAGGACGGCGTCGTCGGCGACCAGGAGGAGGTCGCCCAGGACGGCCGGGATGGGGCATCGACCGGCCACGCCGTCGGCGATGGTGTCGGTCGAGTCGGTGGTGACGACACAACGTTGGTGCCAGGAGTGGGTCAACGCCGGGGCGCCCAGCGGCTGGACGCAGATCACCTCGACTCCGGGTGCCGATTCCTTCAGCACATGACCCACGCCGGTGGCCAGCGCCCCACCGCCGAGAGCAATCAGGACGGTGTCGAACGACGGGGCGGCTTCCGTCAGTTCGAGGCCGATGGTGGCCGCGCCCTCGCAGGTCTCGAGGTCCAGGCTGTCCTCGACCAGCCGGATACGGTCGTACCGTGCGATGGCCGCCGCCCGCTCACGGGCCAACTCGTGGTCGCCGTCCACCAGTTCCAGGCGGGCGCCCAACGCACGGATGCGCTCCAGCTTGGTGCGAGTCGCGAAGCGGGATGCCACGACGGTCACGTCGAGTCCCCGGCAGCGACCGGACCAGGCGAGGGCTTGGCCCAGGTTGCCCGCGCTGGCGCACACAACGGCTCGCGAGCCGTTGTCGGCGAGCAGGCTCGCGATCACCTCCGTACCGCGGGCCTTGAAGCTGCGGACCGGGTTCGCCGTTTCGAGCTTGATGCTCACCGCGCACCCGAGGACGGACTCCAGCGCCTCGCAGCGATACAGCGGGGTGTCGAGAAAGACCGGGTCGATGACCCGGCGAGCCGCCCGGATCCGAGCTGTGTCGAGACGCGTCTCCTGCACGACAGAGCAGCGTAGTGCCACCATGAAGACGGTCAGGGTGGTAGCCCTCAGTGGCCCCGGCCGTCCCGGCGGCCCAGCAGCGTTTCCGTCTCCTCCCACGCCTGGGCGCTCAGCAGGGGCCGGAAGCGGGTGAACAGGGCGAGGAGGTCCGGGCCCCACTGTTCGCGGAACACCGGGTTGATCCGTGCCAGGTCGAGTTCGTTCGCGGCCGTCAGTTCGGCGAGGTCCTCGCGGTGACCGCGGGTCATGGCCCGGGCGCCGCCGATGAAGCGGTCGTGGAACGGCGCGTTCGGGGTGGCCAGGCCCGGGTAGGTGGCCTTGCGGTCCATGGCGGCGTACACGTGGACGATCTCCTCCGCCTCCGAGCCGATCACCCTCGCCAGCTCTGCGCGACGGTCCAGGGTGAGCAGGGCGGTGGGGAAGCCGTCGGTGCCGTAGGCGGCGTGGCAGAGACCCGCCAGGCGGAGGGCCGGCCGGGCGTCCCAGGCGGCGAGCAGACGGTAGACCCGGCAGAGGTGGGCGAGCAGGGTGCCGCCGGGGTGCCCTATCTGTTCGGCACCCAACTGCCTCAGGAATCCGACGGTTTGGGCCGCCGTTGACGGGACGACAGTGGGCGGAGAGGGTGAGGGAAGGGAAGCGGACATGGGGTGGCGTCCTCTCGGTGCGCGAAAGGTCGGCACCCGTCCGCTCCCCACCCTTTGGTCCGGACCCCGGCGGGGGCGCGGGACGGGTTGCCGCCTGGGCCCTGCAACGATCGTGACGTACCGGTCCGTAGCCAGTCAATCCTAAGGTTCTGTCACCAACTCCAAGTATTTACTTGGGGGTTGGGTCGGGTGTTAGCTGGGTGGTGTGACCCTGGACGACCTGCGTGTCTTCGTCGCCGTGTGCCGGGCCGGGAGCCTGAGCGCGGTCGCGCGTGACCTCGCGTGCACTCAGTCGGCCGTCAGTCAGCATGTGAAACGGCTGGAGCGGGAGACGGGCGTCGCCCTGCTGGAGCGGCATGCGCGGGGTGTCGTGCCGACCGCGGCCGGGCGAGTGTTGCAGGCCGCCGCCTCGGAGGGCATCGCCGGGCTGGATCTCGCGCTGCGGAGCCTCAAGGATCTCGTCGACGGTGAGACCGGGTCGGTGCGGGTCGCCACCGGTGCGACGACCGTGCGGCACTTCATGGCGGAGGCGGTGGTCGCCTTCCGGCGTCAACACCCCAGCGTCAGCCTGGAGTTCCGTACGGAGAACTCCAGCCGGGGGTGTTTCGCCGCGCTCGCCGACAGCGAGCTTGATCTCGCGTGGGTCACCATCGGGGCGCCCGTGCGGGGCATCGAGCAGCGGGTGGTGATGGAGCTGCCGTGGGTGCTCGCCGTACGCGCCGGTGATCCGCTCGCACGGCGGGCGTACGCCGAGGCGGACGATCTGCGCGACCTGCGGTTGATCCGGCTGCCGCCGAACTCGACGTCCGCCGCCCAACTGGACGCGGCGTTCGCGGAGGTGGGGGCGCGACCGGCGTTCGACACGAGTGTCGCCGACTGGGACACGGCTTTGCTGCTCGCGGAGTTGGGGCTCGGGTACGCCATCGTGCCCGCCGTCCCTGACCTGCCGGTGCCGGGCGCCGAGGGGCCTGTGCGGTTGATTCCGCTGCCCGCGCTTCGGCCGTTGGCCGTGGGGTGGGCTGTGCGGCGGTGGGACGCGCTGAGTCCGGCGGCGCGGGCGTTCGCGGACACGGTGGCGGCGAGGAAGGGCGCCGGACGCTGAGTCTCTCCTCCCACTCAGTTCGCCCCCCGCGTCCGCCCCACGACCTCGCCCTTCCCGTTCGCCACCAGTGAAGCCGTGTCGTCGCCCGCCCCTGTCACACTCACCCTCAGGTTGAGTGAGCCGGTGAGACGGTCGGCCGTCAGTTGCCAGGACTGGGGAGAGCGGACGCCGAGAGCCGTCCTCGCCTCCCTCACCAGGGCCGGGATGCGCTCGTACGGCAGGGAGTTGGGGTCGAAGAGCGGGGGCTGGGGGCCCGAAGGCGGGAACACCACCGACAGTGTGCTGTCCTCGACGGCCAACACGAGCGCCTGGCCCTTGCCGCTCCTGGTCAGCGACTCGACGGCCTGCCGCAGCTCACCCTCGTCGAGGAACGACTGCCCCGAACCCAGGACGACCGTGCCGGACACCGACGACACCACCGTGGTGTTCATCGAGGACGACGATGACGAGGAGGACGAGGAGGAGGGCGAGGGAGAAGACGGCGCCGAGGACGACGCCGAGGGTTTGCCCGCGTCCGCGTCCGAGCCGCCGAACAGGTCTGCGCCGAACACCAACAGAACCACCGCCACCCCGACCAGAAAACCGAAGAGGCCGGCCACAGCGACCCCGTCGCTTACGCTTTCCCGTGGTTCCTTCACCAGCGTCGACTCGGGCGCCGAGTCGATGACCGCGTCGGCCGCCCTGCGCTGCCATTCCGGAGTCGGCTGCTTGACGAGCCGTACCTCCCACGGCCGGTCCGGCGGGTACTCGACGACCCGGATGTCGCGCGGCTGGTAGTCGGGGACGTCCACGAGGTTGACCCGGTCGATCACCCGGGCGCGGAACACGGGTGCGTCGTCCGGGGCGACCGTGAGGTCGAAGTCGATCGGTACGTTCGACGACAGTTCGGACCCGCTGGCTTTCAGGCTCTCGACCATCGCGAGCGCGGTGACGGGGACGAGGGCCGCCCTACGAGCCCGTTCCGGGGCGCGGGAGAGGTGGTTGAGCAGTCCGTAGACCACCGGGAGAACGAGGCTGCCGATGATCAGCTGCCCGTCCCTGATGATGCAGCCCACCACGAAGGCGGTCGGCGAGACTCCCGCCACGCAACTCGTCAGGAACCCGCGGACGACGTCCAGCGGCCTGCTGTCAGTCGGCGGCGCGCTCGTGGTGGTCGTCTCCGTCATGGCGTGATTGTGACCCGCCGGAACGACCACCGGAAGACCTGTGGCCGACCGGCAGTAGAACCCTTTCGCCTACCGCTCGTACAACCCCTCCACCTCCGCCGCGAAGTCCCGCATGATCTCGAAGCGGCGCAGTTTCATCGACGGGGTCAGGTGGCCCTCCTCCTCCGTGAAGTCGACGGGGAGGATGGTGAAGCGGCGGATCGACTCCGGGCGGGAGACCAGTTTGTTGGCCTCCTCCACCGCCCGTTGGATGACCGCCCTCAAGTCGGCGTCGTCCATGAGGAGTTCGGCCGGTACCGGGTGCTTGCCCTGCATCTGGCGCCAGTGGGTGAGGCCGGCGGTGTCGAGGGTGATCAGGGCCGAGATGTAGGGGCGGCCGTCGCCCAGGACCATCGCCTGGGAGATCAGGGGGTGGGCCCGCAGCCAGTTCTCCATGGGCGCCGGGGCCACGCTCTTGCCGCCGGCGGTGATCAGGATCTCCTTCTTGCGGCCGGTGATCGTCAGATAGCCCTCCTCGTCGAGGGAGCCGATGTCACCGGTCGCCAGCCAGCCATCCGGTGCCGCCGGGACGACGCCGCCCGCGCTCGGGTCCCAGTAGCCGCGCAGGATCTGGTCGCCGGACAGCTCCACCTCGCCGTCGGCGGCGATCCGTACGCGGGTGCCGGGAAGGGGCCAACCCACTGTGCCCACGCGGGGTTTGAGCGGTGGGGTGACCGTGGCCGCGCCCGTGGACTCCGTGAGGCCGTACCCCTCGTAGATCTCGATGCCCGCGCCGGCGAAGAACCCGGCCAGCGGGCGGCCGAGCGGTGAGCCGCCGCAGATCATGTAACGGACCCTGCCGCCCATGGCGTTGCGGATACGGCGGTAGACGAGGGGGTCGTAGAAGCCGCGCGCGGTGCGCAGCGCACGGCTGGGGCCGTGGCCGATGCCGTGGCGCTGTTCCTCCACCGCCTCGCTGTAGCGGCGGGCCACGCCCACCGCGCGGTCGAAGGACGAGACCCGCTTGCCCGTCTCGGCCCTGGCGCGGGCGGTGTTGAAGACTTTCTCCAGCATGTACGGGATGGCGAGGAGGCAGGTGGGCTTGAAGGCCGCCAAGTCCCCCAGCAGGTCTTCCGACTTGAGGCTCGGGGCGTGGCCGAGCCGGATGCCCGCGCGGATGCACGCGATGGCCACCATCCTGCCGAAGACGTGCGACATCGGCAGGAACAGCAGTACCGACGCCTCGTCCTTCGTCTGCTCCCGGAAGACGGGGTAGAGGAGTTCGATGGCGTTGTCGACCTCGGCGAAGAAGTTGCCGTGCGAGAGCGCACAGCCCTTCGGGCGGCCGGTCGTGCCGGAGGTGTAGATGAGGGTGGCGAGCGTGTCCGGGCCCAACACCCCACGCCGTACGGCGACTTCCTGGTCCGGTACGTCCTTGCCGAGCTCTGCGAGCCGGTCCAGGTGCCCCTTCTCGAAGACCCACATGTGCCGCAGGTCGGGGATACGGTCGCGCTCCGGGCCGAGGGCGGCGGCCTGGGCGACGGTCTCCGCGGCGAGGGCGACGGCGCCGGAGTCCTGGAGGATCCAGCGGGTCTGGAAGGCGGAGGACGTGGGGTAGATGGGGACGGTCACCAGGCCCGCCGCCCACGCGGCGAAGTCCATGAGCGTCCACTCGTACGTCGTCCGCGCCATGATGGCCAGCCGGTCGCCCGGCATCAGACCCTCGGCTATCAGCCCCTTGGCCACCGCGAGCACCTGCTCGGCGAACTCGGCCGCCGTCACGTCCGCCCAGCTCCCGTCCGGCGTACGGCGACTGAGGATGGTCGCCTCGGGTTCCTCGTTCGCGTTGTCGAACGGGAGGTCCGCGAGCGATCCGTACGTCGCGGGCGCGACGAACGCCGGTACGGACACCTCCCGTACGGCCCCGTCCAGTCGTCGGATCTCGGGCTCCACCAGGAGGGGTTCACCGTCGTACCCGACGGCGGTCACGATCGGCGGCGAGGGTGGGGAGGACGGGAACGACGAGGACACGAGCAGCTCCTGTGGCGTGCGGCGGCCTTCCGGCGTGTACACCTCTGATGGTGTTCACCACAGTTGTACGACTTCGGCGGTGCCGCTGTTCAGAAACCGGATCGTACGGCTCGCGCGTGTGGGGTTCGTGCGGGTTCCGGGGCGGTGTAGCGGCGGGGATGTGCAAGCTCAGGTGTCACACAGGTTACCGATGCGTCATCTTGCCCTGTCCTGAGCGTTTTTCACGTTAGCACCGGCCCTACGCGCCTTCCCAGTGGTTCTTCACACTTTCATCTCGGGGTGTTCTGGGGCTTACCTCCGGTAACCTGACTCTGGAGTAAGTACGGCATCGAGGTGGGAGTTGACCATGGCCGACCGCTCTGTTCGCACCCTCGACCGATCCCCGGCCCTGACGCCCCTGCTCGCGCGGGGCGCCCTGCTGTCCCCCTTCAAGAAGGCCGCCCTCGACCGGCCCCGCCCGGACGCCGGCCACCCCGGCACCCGCCTCGTGCTCCCCGGCGTACGCCTCGACCTCGCCCGCCTCGCCGCCTACGAACGGGTCTGCGGCTTCCCCGTCGGCGACGACTCCCTCCCCATCACCTACCCGCATGTCCTCGGCTTCCCCCTGGCCATGCGCCTGATGACCGACCGCGACTTCCCGCTCCCGCTCCTCGGCCTGGTCCACACCTCGGTCGAGATCGTCCGCTGGCGCCCGCTCACCGCCACCGGGGGCTATTACGAACTCACCGTGTACGTCGAGGAGTTGACCCCGCACCGACGCGGCACCGAGGTCGCTGTGCAGACGGAGGTCCGGGACGGTGAGGAACTGGTGTGGGAGTCGCGGAGCACGTATCTCGCACGACACCGGCGTGACCCTGCCGTCGGCACGCCCAGGGGTGGGGCCGGCTTTGGTGACGAACGTGAGGCACTCCCTCTCGTCGCCGAGTGGCGGCTCTGCGGGGATCTCGGGCGGCGGTACGCGGCCGCCTCCGGTGACCGCAATCCGATTCACCTGCACCCGCTCGCCGCGCGCCTCTTCGGGTTCCGGCGTGCGATAGCCCATGGCATGTGGACCGCCGCACGCTGCCTCGCCGCCCACGGCGCGCCACCGTCGGCCTGGGTCCGCACCGAGTTCAGGGCGCCGGTGCTGTTGCCGGGCACGGTGGAGTACGGGGCGGATGGCTTTGGGGGGTTCGAGCTTCGGGGTGGGGGGCGGGTGCATCTGCGGGGGGATGTGCGGGGGGTGTAGGGGTTCGTTTGCGTGTCTGCTGCGGCGCCGTTGGGGCTGGTCGCGCAGTTCCCCGCGCCCCTGAGGGGGTGACGCTGCGGCCGGTCGCGTAGTTCCCCGCGCCCCCGAGAGGTTCGTCGTCTGCTGCGGCGCCGTAGTGGCCGGTCGCGCAGTTCCCCGCGCCCCTGAGGGGGTGACGCTGCGGCCGGTCGCGTAGTTCCCCCCGCCCCCGAGGGGTTTGTTGTCTGCTGCGGCGCCGTTGTGGCTGGTCGCGCAGTTCCCCGCGCCCCTGAGGGGGTGGCCGCTGTGGCCGGTTGCGTATCAGCTCGACGACCGCACGGTGATCTGCGTCCTCACCCACGACGCCAAGTTCGACGTACCCCTCCTGGAAACAGCCCTGCGCCTGCCGGCCGCCTACATCGCCGCACCCACCAGGACCGCGACCGCTGCCCTATGTGCTCGGGGGTGTCCAGGGGCTGCCCGTCATCAGGTTGGCCAGGCCCGCCCACGCGAAGTTCATCAGTGTTGTCGCCGCCTGTTTCGCGGTGATGCCCGGGGTGGTGTTGGCCCAGGCCGCGAGGGATTCGGCAGCGCCCACCAGGGCCACGGCCAACCCGGCGACCTCGCGTTCGGGCAGGGAGGGGTCGCTGTGGGCCTCGCGGGCCGCGATCACGATCAACTGGGTGACGAACGCGACGAGTTCCTCGCGCATCGCGGTGACCTCGGTCGCGAACGGTTCGCCGTGCGTACGGGCCTGGAGGTGCAGTACCGACCAGCCGTCCGGGTTCTGGGCGGTGTGCGTGAAGAACGCGCACAGCCCGTCCCAGAGCTGGCGGTCGGCGGGCAGGGCCGGTTCGACACCGGCGCGGACGGCCTCGGTGAGTGTCCTGGCCTCGCGCCTGATGCAGGCGGTGAAGAGGTCTTCCTTCGAGTTCAGGTACAGATAGACCAACGGCTTGGAGACACCGGCGAGTTCGGCGATCTCGTCCATCGACGCCGCCATGTAGCCACGCTGACCGAAGGTCCGTACGGCGGCGTCCAGCATCTGCTGCTCACGGACGGCACGCGGCATCCGCTTGTTCTTCACAGCACCCATGAGGGCAAGGGTAGTTGGGCCCGGCTTCAGGAGATCTGGCTCTGAGCCGGGTTCTGCGCCGGGTTCTGTGCCTGGGCGCGGGCCGCCTCGTCGACCGCCTCGTCCTCCTGGCTGCGGTTCGCCTCCAGGTTGGCCTTGACGCGGTCCACCTTCTCGACGATCTGCACCGACGCCCGGTCCCGTTCCTTGCGGAGCGCCACGAAGCTGATCGGGGCGGAGATCACGAGGGAGAGCAGAATGATCCACATGCCGTTGGAGCTGCCGAGGCCGCGCGGTGCGATACCGGAGTAGACGAGGCCCCAGACCACCAGCAGGCAGGCCGCCAGGATCCCGAAGCGCATCAGCGTGTAGCGGAGCATCTCAATCCACTCTTCCAGTTCCAAAAAAGGGCACCGTCCAGTGAAGCACGGCGGGGTCCCGATCTTGCAGGCGGGTGCACGGGCTCACGTCAGAGGCAGCAGCATGATGATGTCGTCGCGGTCGTCGCCCGGCGCGACCCGTATCGCGCCGGGTATGCGGCCGACCTCCTTGTAGCCGCAGGAGCCGTAGAAACGCTCCAGGCCGTGGCCGCCGCGGCAGGTGAGGCGGATCGCCTCCATGCCCTCGAACGTGCGGGCCGCGTCCGCCGCCGCCGCGAGCAGGTCGCGGCCGTAGCCCCGGCCCTGGTGACGGGGGTGCACCATCACCGTGTACAGCCACACCCAGTGGGTCATCAGCCGGTGCGTGTTGAAGGTGAGGAACGCGGTCGCGGCGACCCGCCCGGCCTCGTCGTGCGCGACCAGGAGCCGGACGCGCCCCTCCGCCATCGCCGCGAAGTGCTTCACCAGCTCGGGCCGGATCGTCTCCCGGTCCACCGGGGCGACGAAGCCGACGGCACCGCCCGCGTTGGACACGTCCGCCCACAGGTCGAGGATGCCGTCCCGAAGGTCGGGGTCGACGGCCGGATCGAGGGTGAAGGTAAGGGGCATGAGGTGAGAGTAGTCATTACGCATCCGTCACCTCAAGTGGCCCCCGGCGTCACCTACGTCACCCCGAGGCCCGTACCGCCCGTACCGTCCGTCACCCCAGCGCCCGTACCGCCACCTCCAGGTCCGCCACCAGGCCCCGGTACGCCGCCTCCCTGTCCTCGGCCCGCAGTACGGCCGACGGATGCACGGTCGGCACGAGCCGCTCCCGCCTCCCGTGGATCTCCTCCTCCAGCACGGTCCCGCGCACCTGCGTCACCCGGAACGACGAGCCGAGCAGCGCCTTGCCCGCGGTGGCGCCGAGGACCACGATCAGCTCCGGCGCGACCAGCTCCAGCTCCTTGGCGAGCCAGGGTCCGCAGGCCGTCATCTCCCGGAGGTTGGGCGCCCGGTGGATACGGCGTTTACCGGGCTCGGTCTGCGTGAACTTGAAGTGCTTCACCGCGTTGGTGACGTAGGCGTCCGCCGGGTCGATGCCGGCTTCCGTGAGCGCCCGGTCCAGCAACTTCCCCGCCGGCCCGACGAACGGCTCACCCTGACGGTCCTCCTGGTCACCGGGCTGCTCCCCGACGAGCATCACGCGCGCGTGGGCGGCCCCCGTACCGAAAACCGTCTGGGTGGCGTCACGGTGGAGCGGGCAGCCCCGGCAGTCGGCGGCGGCTCGGCGCAGGGCCGTGAGGCCTGCGTGGCCGGGGACGAAGGGGGCTGCCGTGTAGGCGTCCTCCGGGGCTTCGGTGCGGGAACTCACGGCCACCGAGTAACCCTGGACCACGGATCCAACCAAGGGGCGCGGGGCTGCATCCGATCTGCGGCTCCGCCGCGGGGCGCGACCAGCCCCCGCCCACCCGCACCCACACCCACACCCACAAACGAACCGGTCAAACCCTCATCGGCTGAGGCGACTCCCGACGCGCCGGGTCGGGACCGTCGTACTCCCGAATGATCTCGTACCGAGTGTTCCGCTCCACCGGCCGGAACCCGGCGTCCCGGATCAGGTCGAGCAGGTCGTCGCGGGTGAGCTTGTTGGGGGTGCCGTAGTTGTCGGCGTCGTGGGTGATCTTGTACTCGACGACCGAGCCGTCCATGTCGTCCGCGCCGTGCTGGAGGGCGAGCTGGGCGGTCTGGACGCCGTGCATGACCCAGAAGACCTTGACGTGCGGGACGTTGTCGAACAGCAGCCTGGACACCGCGAAGGTCTTGAGGGCTTCCGCGCCGGTGGCCATCTGGGTGCGCGCCTGGAGGCGGTTCCTGACCTTGCCGTCCTTCATGTCGACGAAGTCGTGCTGGTAGCGCAGCGGGATGAAGACCTGGAAGCCGTTCGTCTCGTCCTGGAGCTCACGCAGCCGCAGGACGTGGTCCACGCGGTGGCGGGGCTCCTCGATGTGGCCGTACAGCATCGTGCACGGGGTCTTGAGACCCTTCTCGTGCGCGAGGCGGTGGATGCGCGACCAGTCCTCCCAGTGCGTCCGGTGGTCGACGATGTGCTCGCGGACCTCCCAGTCGAAGATCTCGGCGCCGCCGCCGGTCAGCGACTCGAGGCCCGCGTCGATCAGCTCGTCGAGGATCTCGGACGCCGACAGACCGCTGATCGTCTCGAAGTGGTGGATCTCCGTCGCCGTGAACGCCTTGAGGGAGACGCTCGGCAGGGCGGCCTTCAGCTCCCGCAGCGAGCGCGGGTAGTACCGCCAGGGAAGGCTCGGGTGCAGTCCGTTGACGATGTGCAGCTCGGTGAGGTTCTCGCCCTCCATCGCCTTGGCGAGCTTGACGGCCTCCTCGATGCGCATCGTGTACGCGTCCTTCTCGCCCGGCTTGCGCTGGAACGAGCAGTAGGCACACGAGGCGGTGCACACGTTGGTCATGTTGAGGTGCCGGTTGACGTTGAAGTGGACGACGTCGCCGTTCTTGCGCGTCCGCACCTCGTGCGCCAGCCCGCCGAGCCAGGCCAGGTCGTCCGACTCGTACAGCGCGATGCCGTCCTCGCGGGTCAGCCGCTCACCGGCCCTGACCTTCTCCTCCAGCTCGCGCTTGAGCCCGACGTCCATGCTCGTCCCTCTCCTAGACAGCTCGGCCTTCGTACAGCCTGGTCAACCGTACGCCCACGTTCCTAGTGCTCTTCGGGCAGCTCACCGACCCTGTTCTCCCACTTCGTGGAGAGCACGATGGTCGTACGGGTCCTGGAGACGCCCTGCGTCCCACTGAGCCGCCGGATGATCTTCTCGAGGCCGTCGACGTCGCTCGCCCGCACCTTGAGCATGAACGAGTCGTCGCCCGCGATGAACCAGCAGTCCTCGATCTCGCTGAGGTCCCGCAGCCGACGCGCCACGTCCTCGTGGTCGGCGGCGTCGGAGAGCGAGATACCGATGAGCGCGGTGACGCCGAGGCCGAGCGAGGCGGCGTCGACGGTGGCGCGGTACCCGGTGATGACACCGGCCGTCTCCAGCCGGTTGATGCGGTCGGTGACACTGGGCCCCGACAGACCGACGAGGCGCCCCAGCTCGGCGTAGGAGGCCCGGCCGTTCTCCCTCAGGGCCTGGATGAGCTGCCTGTCCACGGCGTCCATGCGATTCGAGCCTTCCGATGAAGAATCCTGAAGAATGCTGAACATTTCACAGCTTGCTGAAGGTGAAACTTGCTTGGGGGTGAAGCCTGCTGAAGGTGATGAGTGGTACTGCCAGTTGCTGATACGTACGCCGGCTCAGTCGTTATCAGTACGGGACGTACGGGATTCCCCGGCACCCCCGCCGAGTTCGCCCTCCCAGCGGGTGTACAGCCGGTGTGGGACGCCCGCCGCGTCGAGCACGCGCCCGGCCACGAAGTCCACGAGGTCCTGGATGTGGGTGGCGCCGGCGTAGAAGGCGGGCGAGGCCGGTACGACGCTGGCGCCCGCGTCGTCCAGGGTCACCAGGTGCCGCAGCGTCTGCCCGTTCAGCGGGGACTCCCGTACGGCGACGACGAGAGCGCGCCGTTCCTTGAGGGTCACACTCGCCGCCCGCTGCAACAGGTCCTTCGACAGCCCGAGCGCGACCCCGGCCACGCAGGCCGTGGAGGCGGGCACGATCAGCATCCCCTTGGTGGCGTACGACCCGGAGGAGGGCCCGGCCGCCAGGTCCCCGGCGCTCCAGTGCCGTACGCGGTCGATGTCCACGGCGAAGGTGCCGGGTTTGCCGTCGGCGCCCCTGGCCAGCCATTCCCGCAGGTCGTCCTGCCAGTGGGCGTCCCGGAAGGAGATCCCGGTCTCGTCGAGCAGCGTGAGCCGCGAGGCCCGGCTGACGACCAGATCGACGGCCTCCCCCGCATCGAGCAGCGCACGCAGCACGGCAGCCGCATACGGCGTCCCCGACGCTCCGGACACCCCCACGATCCAAGGCGTGCGCTGCGTTTCTCCTGCGTTCACACCCTGAGCCTACCGGCGGTCACCCGTACCTGAATTCAGACCGTGAGTCCACGGACGAGCAGGTCCACCAGCGCACACCCGAAAAGAGCGATGCCGATGAAGCCGTTGACGGAGAAGAACGCCCGGTTCAGGCGTGACAGGTCGTGCGGGCGCACGATCCTGTGCTCGTAGACGAAGGCCGCCGCCACGACCGCCAGTCCCAGCCAGAAGAACGCGCCCGCGTCCGTGGCCAGCGCGTACCAGGCCAGCAGGGCCGTCGTCAGTGCGTGGCAGACCCGGGCGCTCCACACCGCCGCCGGGATGCCGAAGCGGGCCGGTACCGACAGGACGCCGGTCTCGCGGTCCGTGTCGACGTCCTGGCAGGCGTAGATGAGGTCGAAGCCGCCGATCCAGATGCCGACCGCGAGCCCCAGGATGACCGCGTCCCAGGACCACTCCCCCGTGATCGCCAACCAGCCGCCGACCGGCCCCATGGCCTGGGCGAGACCCAGGATGGCCTGGGGGAAGTTCGTGAACCGCTTGCCGTACGGGTACACCACCATCGGGATCACCGCGACGGGGGCGAGGGCCAGGCACAGGGGGTTCAGCAGGGCCGCCGAGCCGAGGAAGACGACGACGGCGACCAGGGCGCCGGTCCAGGCGTGCTTCACCAACATGGCGCCCGTGACCAGCTCGCGGTGGGCGGTGCGCGGGTTACGGGCGTCGATCTCGCGGTCGATGATCCGGTTGACCGCCATCGCGAAGGTGCGCAGGCCCACCATGCAGACGGTGACCAGGAGCAGCCGGCCCCAGTGGATGTTCTTGTCGACCTGGAACATCGCGGTCAGCGCCGCGATGTAGGCGAAGGGCAGCGCGAAGATCGAGTGCTCGATCATCACCAGGCGCAGGAACGCCCTGGTGCGGCCCGGCTGGGGCAGTGCGGCGGAGGCGGATGCGGAACTCACAGGCCGTATTCCTTCCAGCGTCTGTCCACTTTCGCGGCCGTGTCCGGGTCGGACACCACCATCTCCGGCCAGCCGCCGTCGCGCGTGTACCCCTCCTCGGGCCACTTACGGGTCGCGTCGATGCCCGCCTTGCCGCCCCAGAACTGCTGGTAGGAGGCGTGGTCGAGATGGTCGACGGGGCCTTCGACCACCGTCAGGTCGCGGGCGTAGTCCGTGTTGCCGAAGGCCCGCCAGGCGACCTCGTGCAGGTCGTGGACGTCGCAGTCCGCGTCGACGACCACGATCAGCTTGGTCAGGGACATCATGTGGGCGCCCCAGACCGCGTGCATCACCTTCTGCGCGTGCTTGGGGTACTTCTTGTCGATCGCGACGATCGCGCAGTTGTGGAAGCCGCCGGCCTCGGGGAGGTGGTAGTCCACGATGTCCGGCACGATGATCTTGAGGAGCGGGAGGAAGAACCTCTCCGTCGCGCGGCCCAGCGGACCGTCCTCCGTGGGCGGCCTGCCGACGACGATCGACTGGAGCAGCGGGCGGCTGCGCATCGTCACACAGTCGATCTTCAGCGCCGGGAAGGGCTCCTGCGGGGTGTAGAAGCCCGTGTGGTCGCCGAAGGGCCCCTCGGGCAGCATCTCGCCGGGCTCCAGCCAGCCCTCCAGTACGACCTCCGCCTGCGCGGGCACCTGCAGGGGCACCGTCATGCAGTCGACCATCTCGATCCGCTTGCCCGCGATGAACCCGGCGAACAGGTATTCGTCGATGTCCCCGGGGAGGGGGGCCGTGGAGGCGTAGGTGACGGCCGGCGGGCAGCCGAACGCGATCGCCACCGGGAGCCGCTCACCCTTGCGGGCCGCCACCTGGTAGTGGTTCCGGCTGTCCTTGTGGATCTGCCAGTGCATACCGATGGTGCGCTTGTCGTGCCGCTGGAGGCGGTAGAGGCCGAGGTTGCGGATCCCGCTCTCCGGGTCCTTGGTGTGCGTCAGGCCCAGGTTGAAGAAGGAGCCGCCGTCCTCGGGCCAGGTGAAGAGGGCCGGGAGGAGGTCGAGGTCCACCTCGTCGCCCCGCAGCACGACGTCGTGCACGGGCGCGTCAACGGACTTCACCTTCTTCGGCGGTACGTGGACCATCGAGCCGAGCTTGCCGAAGGCCTCCCGCACACCCACGAACCCCTGCGGCAGTTCGGGCTTCAGCAGTCCGCCGATCCGCTCGCTGATCTCCGCGTACGACTTCAGCCCGAGCGACTTGAGCAGCCGCCGGTCGGTGCCGAACACGTTCATCGCCAGCGGCATCGCCGACCCGCGCACGTTCTCGAAGAGCAGCGCGGGTCCGCCTGCCTTCTGCACGCGGTCGACGATCTCCCCGACCTCCAGGTACGGGTCCACCTCGGCCTTGATGCGCTTGAGGTCGCCCTCGCGCTCCAGCGCCCTGAGCAGGGAGCGAAGATCGTCGTAAGCCATGCGTTCCAGTATCCGTTACGCACTACCCTGGACCTGTCAGCGGGGGCCGGACGCGACCGGCCCGGCCGCCCGGACATCGACTCCGGGCAACGACTCCGCAACGACTCCGGGCAAGCTCCGGACAGCGACTCAAGGGGACCGAATACATGCTGCGGGTGCTGTTGATCCTGGTGCCTCTCGCCCTGAGCATCTACGCGTTCATCGACTGCGTCACGACGCAGGAGAAGGACGTCCGCTTCATGCCCAAACCCGTGTGGGCCATCCTCATCCTCCTGTTCCCGCTGGTCGGCTCGATCTCCTGGCTGATCATCGGGCGTGACCGCGCCACCTCGCAGCGCATGGGCGGCCTCTCGGGCGGCCAGTGGGTGGCCCCCGACGACAACCCGGAGTTCCTGAAGTCCCTCCGGGACGAGAAGGCCGGGAAGACCGACGCCGGTGAGCCGGTGAAGGACGACGACGCCCATCTCCGGGACTGGGAGGCGGACCTGCGCCGCCGCGAGGAGGAACTGAAGCGCCGGGAGAGCGGCGAGGATCCCAAGGATTGACACGCTCCTCGGGCTGTTGACATTGATCGCGGCGTCGTGGTGTGGCGGCTCGTGGGACCTGCCGGGCGTACATCCCCCACACGCCCGGCACGCGTCAATGACAAGTCATGGGCACGTCATCTTTGGGCCAACCGTAGCCCCGTACCAATGCAGAAAGAGACACGTCAGACGCCGCTCAGCATCGGCAGTGACGACAGGTGTTCCTCCGGGACGGCGAAGGCCTCGGTCAGGTTGCTCAGGTGCGGGGCCAGCCGGGTGGTGAGGGCGTGCAGGGTTTCCGGCAGGGCGCGTACCTGGTCGGCGGTGAGGGCCTGTTCGGCGAGCAGCAGGCCGCTGCGGGCGTCGATCTGGCGGAGCAGGAACAGCGCGCCGAGGTCCTCCAGGACCGCGCGCGTGATCGGGTCGGACACGCGGGCGCACGCGGCCAGTAAAGCGTCGGCGGCCTGGCCCACCGCGTACACCTCCACGAGGTTGAGCGCGGCGTCGGACGCGTTGTTCCAGCGGCCCAGGGCGTCGCCCCCGTCACCGCGCCGCAGATCGCGACGGGCGGCGAGGTGCCAGTAGCGCTCGGCGACGGTCAGGGCGCGGCGCAGCAGCCCCGGGTCGGTCAACGGCTCGGCGCCGGTGGGCCGTACGGGCTCCGCCGCCAGCTCGTGCCCGAAGATCATCTCGGCGCCGGCCTTGCACCAGATCGCCACGTTGTCGCCCTCGGCGGTGATCGCGCCGTCCATGTCACCGGCCATGGCGGCGAGTCCGTTCACGGAGAACAGCCCCCGGGCACCACACCGCTCCCGGCTCTCGGTCACGATCTCGCGGGCCCGCCAGGTGACCCACCCCTTGGTGACGGCGACCAGCCGCTCGGCGCCCTCGCGGTCCTCGGGCGCGTGGGTGACCCAGCGTTCGGTGGCCGCCCGGTGCAGGAAGGTCATGGCGTAGGCGGTGGCGGTGTGGTCGAGGAGGCGGGTGTAGTGGCTGCGGTGGGCGGCGATCGGGACGCGCTGCCCGGCGACCGGCCCGGATATGTGTCTGGTGTACGAGTACCGGACGGCGATCGCGAGTGCCGTACGGGCGGTTCCGAGCCCGCTGGCGCTCATGCACAGCTTGCCCGCCGTGACCCGGCTGATGGCGTGCAGGAACCTCTTGCGCGGACTGCCGACGGAGCTGACGAGGCTTCCGTCGGGCAGGAGTTGGCCGTGGGCGCCCTGGATGAGGGCGGTACGGGGCAGCCGTACGTTGTCGAAGTTCGTGGCGCAGTGGTCCACCGAGGTGCCGACGCGCTCCGGCAGCAGGGTGACCGTGATGCCGGGCAGGGTGCCGTACTCGTCGCTCAGCGGGGTGAGGAAGAGGAAGGCGCCCAGGTACTTGTCGTCGACCATCAGCCGGGCGGCGACCACCGCGGTCTTGGGGCCGCCCGCGGAGCTGGTGTTGGGCATGTACTTCTGCGCCCCGGGGTGCGGGGTGTGCAGCACGAACTCGTCGCGCTCCCTGTCGTACCGGGCGACGGTCTCCAGCGCCGGTACGTCGTTGCCGTGCGCGCGCTCGGTGACGAGGAACGTGCCCATGCGGGTCATCGTGGTGAAGTCCGTCAACTCGCGCGGCGGGGACACCTGGTCGTCGACGACGCTGCCGAGGAAGAGGTTGTAGTGGATACCGGCGACGGTGACGGTGGCGCCGTCCACGGGGCAGGTCCACTCGTGCAACGCCGCAAGTCCGCGGGGGTCGTTCGCCAGGTGTTCGGGTGACGGAACGTGTTTGTTCAGGGCTCGCAGCCGTTCATAGGCGAGCTGCCATCGTTGCTGGGTCCCCAGTCCGGGCCGATACCGGAACAGTTCCTCCGAGACGGCTTTGCGCCAGCGTTCGTGGACCTCGTTTCCGTCCGCGCCGTCGTCGAAGAGGAGGCTGGTGATGGCCGCTTGGTCAAGGACTGGATGGGGCGTGCGCGTCTCCGTGGTCATGATGATCAAGATGCCCATTGTCATTCGGGGATCAACCAATAGTGACCAGGAGCACTTCAGAAATTGCTGAATATGCGGCATTAATGGACAGGAATCGGTCGAAGTACGGCGTCGGCGGTTTAGTCGCCATCGAACGCCTGAACGACCTTCCGAGCAACCCTCTCCCCTCTTAACCGGAATCCAGTTCGATTTAATCGGAACACGGGATTCCGGAGGCGACGACGGACAAGACAATCAGCGCGCATCTGATATCCGTATCGAGCGGACGCGAAGGAGTTGCCGGTGGAGCCCACCCCATGACCGGTCTGCCGACCGACTCGACGGAGCAGCCGAACAGACTGGGCTGGCTGGACGCGTTGCGTGGCATCGCCGCGCTCGTCGTCGTGTTCGACCACTCCTCGTACTCCTACCTGCCCGAGTTCCGGCGGGAGCTGATCCCCGAGTTCAACACCAGCCGGTACGGCATCCTGGTGTTCTTCCTGGTGAGCGGCTACATCATCCCGGCGTCACTGGAACGCCGGGGCTGCGTAAGGACGTTCTGGCTCGGCCGGATCTTCCGCATCTACCCGCTCTGCGTCGTAGCCGTCGCCGCCGTCCTCGCCCTCGGACTGCTCGGCATCGCCGAACCGCGCACCGACTTCGGCGCCACCACCACCGCCGTCGCCCATCTCACCCTGTTCCAGGAGCTGTTGGGCACCCCCAACCTCCTCCTGGTCCTGTGGACGCTCTCCTACGAGATGGCCTTCTACCTCCTGGTCGTCTCCCTCTTCACGATCGGCCGACACGAACGCCCGACGCCGATCGCCGTCACCCTGGCCTCGCTCGCCGCCGTGAGCGTGGCGGCCGGGGTCACGCTCTCGCCCTCCGCGCTCTCCGACGCGGTCGGCACCGGCCGCCTGGTCGCGATCACCGCTGTCACCCTGACGGCCGCGATCTGCTGCACGAGCGCCGGATCCCCCCGACTCCGCCTGTTCGGAGGCGGATTGGGTGGCTCTCTGGCCCTGCTCCTGGTCCTCTTCAACGGCACGGTCCCGGTGTGGGAGGGCCTGGTGATCCTCGCCGTGATGTTCCTCGGCACGGCCGCGCACCGGGCCGAGCACGGCCGCGGCAGCTGGTGGTACGCCGCCTGCGCAGCCCTCGTGGTCGTCGTCTGCGCGGTGGGGAGCGCGTACGGGTACGGCGACGGGGACCACTTCACGCGGCGCGCCTGGATCACGGCGTTCCTGCTGGCCGTACTCACCTTCGGCGTCGGACTGGCGCTGCGCCACCGCCGCGTACCGCGAGTGCTGGTCGGGCTGGGCACGATCAGCTACTCCGTCTATCTGCTGCATCCGGTGCTGCTGACGCTGAGCGACGGCACGATCGGGCGGCTGCGGCAGGACAACCTGCTCCCGGAAGTCACCTTCTTCGCGGTACTGCTGCCGCTGTGCGTGCTGAGCCAACGGTATGTCGAGGCTCCTGGCCAGGCGTTGGGCCGACGGCTGGCCCGACGCGGCCCACGGACACCGGGGCCGAAGGCGTCAGGTGCGGATGCGGACGGCGACCGAATACGGTGGCGCGTCGCGGCGACGCAGGCGTCAGCCCGCGGCGGGGACGTCGATGATGTTTCCGTCCTTGTCGAGCGTGTGGGTGGCCCAGTACACGTCCCACTTGTCGTCGACCTCCTTCGGCACCTTGCCCTCCGGAAAGCGCGCGGATCCCGCCGGCGGCTCTTCCTTGTCCGACACGCAGGAGCTGCCAGTGCTGCCCACGGACAGAACGGGGTACTCGTCGCTGCCGCAGATGTTCTCCGTGTACTCGAAGCCGGAACACCCGGTGAGTGCCACGACTGCGGCCGCGCTCACGAGAGCAGCAGCGGCGATACGGACCCTTCCGGGGCGGAGCGCGGCAGCGGCTCGGCTCGTCCTGCGGGGCAGATACATGATCGTCTCCAGTCGCTCTCGATCCGTCTGCCGCTACTCTCGCCGCAAGGCAGTGCCGTTCCATGAGTACGGGTACTCACCACTGCACTCATGGATACTCAACCGCTGTAGTTCCAGGAGCCGTTCACCCCCTGACCCGTCAGCGGGACGCGAACGCCAAGAACTCCACCCAGGCGACACGGGTCACGACGACCACGGGACCGCCGACCCCCACCTTGCTGTCACGGACCGGGACGACGCCGGGGAATCCGGGGGCCACCTCGATGCAGTCGCCGCCGTTGTTGCCGCTGTAGCTGCTCTTGATCCAGGTCGCCGCGCAGAGTTGGTGCCTGTCCATGCTGCTCGTGCTCCTCCATCGCGTCGCTGATCAGAGCGGCCGATTCACGGGCTGAGGGGACATCCGCCCTGAGCACATCATAGGCCTGCAAGTGGTGCAGGTAGACGGCTGGATCGTCGTTGAAATGGCCACGGTCGAGAGACTCCGAGTACACCCAACGGTGCCCGTCGGCCAGCTCGATCAGCGACATGGACGCGTTGGGACGGACGACCCCCTCAAGGCTTGCGGAAGCCACCTGGATACGGATGTTGGGGCGTCGCCCGACCTCCAGCAGATGCGCGCACTGGTCGCGCATGACCGCTGGGCTTCCCACCACGTTGCGCAGACAGCTCTCGTCCAGGACAGCGAGATACAAGGGCCCGTCGTCCGACAGGAAGCGGCGCTGCCGACTCAGGCGCGCGCGTACGTGTTCCTCGGCCTCGCCGGCGCTGTCGACCTGCGAGAACAGGGCGTGCGCGTACTCCGGGGTCTGCAACAAGCCCGGAATGACGCGGTCTTGATACGCCCGCAGGGCGATTGCCTCCGCATCCATCCGCGCCCGGCGGGCGAACCAGTCCGGATGCTGCACCTCCGGATACCAGTCGACCTTCTTCCACAACCGCAGCAACACCCCGCCCGTACCCAGCAGTTCGTCGCAGGCCTTCGCGAAAGTGTCCTGCGGGACGCTGATCCCCGCCTCGACCTTCGCGACATGGGACCGGTCGCACGGGATCCGCTGCGCGAGCGCGGCCTGCGTGAGCAACGCGGCCTCGCGGAAGTGCCGCAACACCTCACCGAACAGAGCGGCGTTGCTGACGCCCGTCCCGACGGCATCCTCTGCGTTACGTCGAACCACGCGCCCCCCTCTGGTGCCAATGCCCCATTCACACGCCCCGACCATTGATCCGGACCGTTCCCCTGAGCCACGCTCGATACACCGAGAGTAACAACGCGCGTACGGAGTGAGCATGGCGAACGAAGAGGAAGTCAAGTGGCCGGCGAGCAGGGACGAGCGGCTGAGTGCGAGCGTGCGGGAGGTCAACCGGCGTTCCGTGACCGACCTGTTGACCGCGACGAGCTACCCGGCCCCGCCCACCCCCGTACCCGGCTGCGCCACCTGTGACCAGCTGGCGGCGCTACGGCACATGGCCCGCGCCGAAGCCGACGGCAGCCGCGAGACCGACGCCGACGTACTGCTCCGACGCCACCAGCGGCAGGCACATCCCGGGGACGGTGAGAAGGCAGCCCCCCGCCTACGGGTCTTCCGGTACGTGCCGTACTCCATCGTCCAGGACGGCACCGCCGAACCGGAGTACGAGGCCTGCTGCGTCTCGGGCGACGAGGCCGACTGCGGGGCGGCGTCGGGTCGGCACCCGGACCCGGCGAAGGTCGAGGAATGGCAGCGACGGCACATGCAGGAAACCCGCCACACGCGGTACCGCCGCTGCTTCGCCGACTACTCCGTACTGGAGACGACGGGATGAGCCGACCAGAGATGTTCCTGATCCCGGGGGAACGACGTCGACGTGTCGTGACGCCGTGAAGAGACTCCGTTGGTCCGCGATCGGCGCGTGGATGGTGTGGTGGGCGGTTCTCGCCGTCGGCTTCTGGCTGCTCGGCAAAATGACGGGTCAGCCACTGGGGCTCGCGGGAAGTGCGGCGATCTCTGCGCTCGCGATCGCCTCGGGCGAGCTCGGCGACCGCGTGCGGCGACGCCGGAAGGCGAAGCGCATGAGTCTTCGTGATCAGGCCGGTGAACAGGCCTGATGGCCGCCGGCAGCGCGGCGGCCATCAGCCGGTCGTGATTACGGGCGTACGTACGGCCGGGTCATGATCTCCAGGTTGTGGCCGTCCGGGTCGGCGAAGTACGCGCCGGAGCCGCCGAAGAGGTGGTTGATGCAGCCGGGGTCGGTGTGGTTCGGGTCGGCGTAGTAGGTGACGCCCACCGCCTCCAGGCGGGCGATCATCGTGTCGAACTGGTCCTCGGGCACCAGGAACGCGTAGTGCTGCGGCTGGATCGGCTCGTCGCGCTTCTCGTAGTAGTCGAGGGTCACGCCGTTGCCGAGGTCGACCGGCAGGAAGGGTCCGAACGGGGCGCCGACCTCCAGGCCCAGGATCGTGGCGAGGAACTCCGCCGACAGGTGGCGGTCGCTCGCATAGACGGCGTGGTGGTTCAACTGGACGGTGGTGGTGGGTAGTTCGGGGGTACGAGGGGTCTGCGTCTGTGACATGACGTTGACTGGATCTCCGTGTCCTGAGGTTCGCTGTGGTGGGGGCGAAGAGGAAAGACACGAAGGAGTGGGCGGGGCTCGGGCCCGCCTCGCGCTCACGCGGAGGCCGGGCGCCCTGCTCGTGTGTGGCCAGAGGCCGACCCGGCAGTCATGTGCCCGACACTACCTGCCACCGCGAGCAGGGTCACCCCTCTCCCCCTGGGCCCTACGCTCTACGCCCTAACCCGCGATCCGCAGAGCGAACGCCCTCGCCTTCGCGCGTCGCCTCACGTCGAACGCGTCGGTCGAGCCCGCGCCCTCCCCCGGGGTGTCGTTCCAGCCGCGGATCTTCCGTGCGACGCCCTTCAGCTTCGGGTGGCCGGACCTCACCGCGATCTCGAAGTGCGACTCCTTCGGTGTGCCGAAGTCGCCGCCCCACCTCACCGTGCCGTCCAGCTCCGTCAGGATGTCCCGGACGATCACCAGCTCCTGCGGATACAGGCCGCCCTTGACGCCGACCGGGTACGCCTCCGGGCGGATCGCCATCGCGTACCGGAGAGGTGGTTCGACTCTTGACTTGTTCCCCCTCCTGAAGGAGGGAGATTCTGGCCATCCCGTTCGTTGCTGTGCTGCTACGCGGCACGTGCTTGGAGCGGGATTCCGTGACTTCCTGTTTCTTCGCGCTGTGCCGGGACGAGTCCCGGTCCTACCGGCGCTCCGCAGGCCGATACCGCCAGTCCGGCGGCCTGTTTGACGTTGAGTGCGGCGTTGTGGTCGCGGTCGTGGAGGGTGTTGCAGGCGGGGCAGGTCCATTGCCGTACGTGCAGGGGTTTGGGCCCGTCCCGGTGACCGCAGGCCGAGCACATCTGGCTGGTGGGCTCGAACCGGCCGATCCTGACGAAGGTGCGCCCGTACCGCTGCGCCTTGTACTCGAGCATGCCGACGAACTGGGCCCAGCCCGCGTCATGCACGCTCTTGGCCAGCCGGGTGCGCGCCAGTCCGCATACCGCCAGGTCCTCCACCGCGACCGCTTGGTTCTCGCGGATCAACTTCGTGGAGAGCTGGTGATGGAACTCCTTGCGCGCATCGGCCACCCCCGCGTGAGCGCGGGCAACCTTCCGGCGGGCCTTTTCCCGGTTCTTCGACCCCTTCCGCTTGCGGGACAGCTCCCGCTGCGCTCTCTTCAGCTTCTTCTCCGCGCGGCGCAGAAACCGCGGGGAGTCGATCCTCGTGCCGTCGGAGAGGACCGCGATGGGGGTCCCCCCGGACGGAGTCTGGGGGAGAGTGAGCCCGAGGTCGAGGCCGATCGCGGCCTCGGGGTCCGGATCGTCGTCCCAGCGGGCAAGGTCCGTCTCCTCGTCGGTGTCGATGACGAAACTGGCGAAGTACCGGCCCGCCGCGTCCAGAATCACCGTCACACTCGACGGAGTCACCGGCAGGACCCGAGACCACTTCACCTTCACATCGCCGATCTTCGGCAGTGACAGCCGCCCGCTGCTCGTGATCTTCCAGCGGGCGTTCGCGGTGAACCGGATCGCCTGCCGGGCATCCTTACGCGATCTGAAACGCGGCGCACCCACGCGCTTCCCCTTGCGCTCACCCTTCAGCGAGGCGAAGAAGTTCCTGTAGGCCGCCTCGACATCCCGCAGAGCCTGCTGCAGGACGACCGAGGAAACCTCGGCCAGCCAGGACCGTTCGGGAGTGTTCTTGGCCCGGGTGATCAACTGCTGGGACAGGACAGCGGCCTTGGGATAGGGCTGCCGGGCCGCACGGGCATCCTCACGGGCGCGCACCGCGTCATTGAACACGACGCGGGCGCATCCGAACGCCCTGGCCAACGCGGCGCGTTGACCGGGCTCCGGATACAACCGGAAGGCATACCGAAGCTGCATTCGCCGATCGTACGAACACGCGACACCCCCTGTCGCGGGGAACGTCCGTTGGCCATCTCACCCTGGAAGCACCATCCGGCTCCGCCGGATACCGTGGCGCTCCGCCCCACAGCCACGCGATCGGCTTCACCACCGGCGTGAACGCCGATGAACCCGGTAGCCCTTGCAGAACAGCCCGTGCTGGATGATCCGGACGATGTTGCCGTTCGCCTTCCAGCCGAACCCGATGTCGCCGATGGCCTGGAGCTTGGCCAGCGTGCCGGGCCCGAAGCCGGCGACGACCGGGCTGATGCCCAACTCGTGCTGGAGCCCCATGATCAGGGAGTTCATGGTGGCCCACCCGGTCCGGCCGGTCTCCGGGCACGCCGTGCAGCCGGAAACGCCTGCGTAGGTGGCGTTCACCCATTTCTGCGCGTCAAGAACCTTCTCGTCCACGGTCGCTTCTCCCCCTCCGGCCTCACGTACTCACCTGAAGTGAGAACCGAGGGGTTCGTATGCGTCGCGCGCGAAAGAGCGTCTACGGCAGGGCGACCGGCCCGTCCGGGCGGCTTCGCCTCGCCGCCACCATCTCGTGGCTGAGGTCCTCCGTCTCCTGGTCCGGGAGGCGTTCGAAGCCGTCCTCCGTGATCAGCGAGACGATCGGGAAGATACGGCGGCCGATGTCAGGCCCGCCCGTCGCCGAGTCGTCGTCCGCCGCGTCGTACAGCGCCTGGAGCGCGGCGAGGGCGGCATCGCGACGGGACATGTCCTCGCGGTACAGCTTCTTCAACGCGCCCCGGGCGTACGGCGATCCGGAGCCCTCCGCGTGGAACCCGAACTTCTCGTACGTCCCGCCGGTCACGTCGTACCCGAAGATCCGCCCACGCCGCCCCCCGCTCCCGTTTCCACTCCCGTTGCCGCTCTCGCTCCCGGTGGGCTCGTACCCGGCGAGCAGCGGTACCACCGCCAGCCCCTGCATGGCCTGGCCCAGGTTCTGGCGGATCATGCCGGAGAGGCGGTTGGCCTTCGCCCGCAGCGACATCGGGGCACCTTCGACCTTCTCGAAGTGCGTCAGCTCGACCTGGAACAGTTTGACCATGTCCAGCGCCATCCCGACGCTGCCCGCGAAGGCGACGGCGGTGTGGTCGTCGGCGGGGATCACCTTCTCCAGGTCCCGCTGGGCGATCAGGTTGCCCATGGTGGCCCTGCGGTCCCCGGCGAGCAGCACGCCGTCGCGGTAGGTCAGCGCCAACACGGTTGTCCCGTGCGGGAATTGGTTCGGGTCGGGCCGTACGCCCGCCGGCAGGAACTGGTCGTCGCGGTGCAGCAGTTCCGGTCGATGCGCTGCCACGAACTCCGTGAACGACGAGTTCCCGGGTACGAAAAACTCCGCGTCCAACCGGCCGTCGAGGCCGCCGTGGTGACGTTCCGTCATGTCCGCCTCCCCCTCCCCTCCCCCTTCGCCGCACGTGCGTGCGGGCGGCGCATGACCGACTCCTACCAGGCGCCGGCACCCGGGAAACAACCGATCATGCCTCCGGGTTGGCCTCCAGCCACGTCAGCATCATGTCGTCGATCATCGAGTCCAGGGGCCGCTTCGACGCCAGCGCGTCCTTCTCTGTCTCCACGGCGGCCCAGCCCGTGAGGCTCATGACGAGGATGCGCAGCCCGTCCGTGCCGTACTCCGCCAGGATGTCGTCGGCGCAGTCCAGGGCCTCCTGGGCGATGCGTTCCTCGGGATAGAGACCGACCACCTTGCGCAGCAGGTCGATCGAACGGCGGGTGATCTCGGGGGTGATGGCGGCCAGCCGCCGGTCTTCCTCTTCGTCCACGGAACCGACGCTAGGCGATCAGCCCCTCACCCGTACGCCCTCTCCCAGAAACCCACCCGTCCGGGAACCGACCCCGCCCGCCGCCGCATCCGCGACCTGCTCCGGTGTCCCCTCCGCCACGACGAGCCCGCCCCCGGCGCCGCCCTCCGGGCCGAGGTCGATGATCCAGTCGGAGGCGCGCATGACGTCAAGGTTGTGCTCGATCGTGACGACCGAGTGCCCCGCGTCGACGAGTCGTTGGAGTACGTCGAGCAGGCGCGCGGTGTCGGCGGCGTGCAGGCCGGTGGTCGGCTCGTCGAGGAGGTAGAGGGTGCGCCCGGTCGCTCGGCGCCCCAACTCCTTGGCCAACTTGAGGCGTTGGGCCTCACCTCCGGAGAGGGTGGTGGCGGGCTGGCCCAGCGGGAGATAGCCGAGCCCCACGTCGGAGAGCCGTCGCAGCCTGGCGGCGATCTGCCGTACGCCCCGGAACACGGTGAGCGCCTCGTCCACCGTGGCGGCCAGCACCTCGGCGATGTCGAGCCCCTCGTACCGCACCGCGAGCACCTCGCTGCGGAACCGGCGCCCCCCGCACCCCGGGCACCGCACCTCCACCGCGGGCAGGAAGTGCATGTGCACGGCGAGCACTCCGGCACCCTCGCACCGCTCACAGCGACCGCCGGGCACGTTGAAGGAGAAGGCGGCCGGAGTCAGCCCCCTCGTTTTCGCCGCCCCCTGTGCCGCGAACAGCTCCCTGACCGGCGTGAAGACATCCGCGTAAGTCGCCGCGTTCGAGCGCGGAAGGCGACTGATCGGCTCCTGGTCGATCGTCACGACCTTGTCGAGGTGCTCCCAGCCGTCGATACGGTCGTGCGCTCCCGGTGACACGCCAGACGCCCTGGAGGTCGGCAAACCCTTCCCGCCGTCCAGGCGTTGATGTGCCGCCCTGCCCAACACGTCCAGTATCAGCGTCGACTTGCCCGATCCGGACGGGCCGGTGACCGTCACCAGCCGTCCGAGCGGAAGCCGAACGGTGACGTCCCTGAGGTTGTGGGCGTGTGCGCCGCGAATCACCAACTCCGCGCCGGCCTGCGGGCGTTCCTTCCGTACGGGCTGCTGGAGCCGGCCCGACAGATACGCCCCGGTGACGGACCCCTCCGTCGCCGCCACCTCCTCGGGTGTTCCCTCGGCGACGACCCGGCCGCCGTCCCGGCCCGCGCCGGGCCCGATATCGACGACGTGGTCTGCGGCCCACAGCACGTCCAGGTCGTGTTCGATGACGAGGACGGTGTTGCCCAGGTCCCGCAGGCGGCGCAGTACGCCGATGAGGCGGGCCGTGTCTGCGGGGTGCAGTCCGATGGTCGGCTCGTCGAGGACGTACAGCATGCCGGTGAGGCCCGAGCCGAGCAGCGCCGCCAGACGCAGCCGCTGGGACTCGCCCGCGGAGAGGCTGGTGCTCGACTGGTCGAGGGTCAGATAGCCGACCCCGGTGTCTACGAGCCGGCGCACCCGCTCCTCCAGGTCGGCGACGACCGGTTCGGCGAACCGCCACTCGTCCCCGGTGGAGAACGCCCTCACCTCGGCCACCCAGTCCGCGAGTTCATCGAGTGGCAGCCGGGCCGCGGCCGTGATGCCGAGCCCGTGCACGGTGACAGCCCGGCTCTCGGCGCGCAACCGGGTCCCCGCGCACGCCCCGCAGGTCTCCTTCACCATCGAGCGCTCGGCCTTCTGCCGGTAGTCGGTGTCGTCGATGCGGTCGGCGTAGCGGCGCATGAACGCG
Source organism: Streptomyces sp. ME02-8801-2C (assembly GCF_033793965.1). Lineage (NCBI taxonomy): Bacteria > Bacillati > Actinomycetota > Actinomycetes > Kitasatosporales > Streptomycetaceae > Streptomyces > Streptomyces sp. ME02-8801-2C. The sequence continues at coordinate 61,196 of NZ_JARAXP010000016.1, forward strand.
GTGACGACTCCCTCGAACCGGCCCGCGGAGACGGTGGCCGGGGGCTCGACGGTCCCGGTGGCGGGGAGGTGGCGGCGGAACTCGGGTGACTCGACCCCGTACAGCAGCAAGTCCCTTACCGCTGCGGGCAGTTCGGACAGCGGGGCGTCGGTGTCGAAGGTGAGGCCGTAGTGGCGGGCCGCGGCGCGCAGCAGGGGCAGGTTGCGCTCGACGAGCTGCTTGGGCCAGCCACGCACCGCGCCGACGGCGACGCTCGACTCCTCGTCGACCAGGGTTCGTACGTCCACCCGGATCACCTCGCCGAGTCCGGTGCAGGACGGGCAGGCGCCGGCGGGCTTGTTGAAGGAGAAGGAGCCCATGACGAGTTCGGGCACGGGGGCGGAGCAGTGCGGGCAGGCCGTGGACTCGCCCTCCGTACGCGTGTCGTCGGTCTCCTCCTCGTCGCCCTCCGGGTCGTGGGCGTACGACGGTGGGACCTCCTGCCCGCAGGCGGGGCACGGGCGCACGCCGATCCGGGACCACAGCAGCCGCAGATAGGTGAAGACCTCGGTCGCCGTACCGACCGTGGAACGGGGGCCACGCCCTGCCGGACGCTGGTCGACACTGACCGACGGGGACAGCCCGGTGATCGAGTCGACGGAGGGCCTGCTGACCCCGGCCGTCGCCACACCCCACGACTCCATGTACTGGCGGTGGCTCTCGCGGTGGAGGGTGTCGAGGGCGAGCGTGGACTTACCAGAACCGGACAGACCGGTCACGACGACCAGTTTCCGCTTCGGGATCGCGAGCGAGACATTCTTGAGATTGTGGAGTCGGGCGCCTTTGACGCGCATCACGGGAGTTCGGTCAGCAGTAACTTCGTCCGTTACTTCGTCCATGCCTTCAAGTTTTTCATTGAAGTTCCTGTTGGCACTTGGCCGTGGAAAACGGCGCCGAACACGGCCTGCGCTCCCTCTAAGCTTCAAATCCGTGACGAACCATGAGGTACGGCTGCGGCCCGTCGATCTCGCCCGGCTGTCGGGGCTGTCGACACAGCAGATCCGCAACTACGAGGACGCGGGCGTCCTGCCCCCGGCGGAGCGGACGGAGTCGGGATACCGCGTCTTCGGGGACGTCCACCGCCGTGCGCTGCTGACCTACCGGGCCCTGCAACCCGGGTACGGGCCGGTGGCGGCGACCGCCGTCATGCGGGCCCTGCACGACGGGGACGTACCGGGCGCCCTCGCACTCGTCGACGCGGCGCACGCCGGGCTGCACGAGCAGCGGACGGCGCTGCGGGCGACACGCGCGGCCCTGGAGGCGCTGGCCGGCCGGCGGCCTCCGGCGGCGGCGCCGCGTACCGCCGACCTGCGCATCGGCGAGGTGGCCGCGCTGCTCGGCGTACGGACGTCCGCGCTGCGCGTGTGGGAGGCGGCGGGTCTGCTCACCCCGGCCCGCGAACGCGGTACGCGCTACCGGCAGTTCGGCCCCGACGACGTCCGCGACGCCCGTCTGATCCAGACCCTCCGCCGCAGCCACTATCCCCTGGACCAGATCCGTCCGGTGCTGGAGGAGCTGCGCCGGGAGGGCGGCACGGAGGCACTGCGAGCGGCGGTCACGGAACGCGGGGAGACACTGGCGGGTCGTACGCGGGCGATGCTGGCGGGGGCGGGGCGGTTGGCGGAGTACATCGACTTCATCGAGCACACCTGACAGCGACCGATGGCAGCCCTGTGGCGGTCAGGGCACCAGATTTCGCATCACCGCACCCGGCAGCGACGGATTGCCCGCCGCCGATCTCGCCACCGCGCCGTCGTCGTCGGCGAGCAGTTCCACGATGGCCTGGGGTGGGAGGGCCGGGTGGCCTGCGGCTATGGGTCTTGCCCGGTGGTCCGCCAGGCAGGTGAGCAGGGCCTGCGGGGTCGCATTGGGGTGGCGGGCTATTTCGCGGAACGCCTTCTGTACGGGCGGCCGGTGGCGGGTGAGGTCCTCCAGCAGTGCGCCGGGCGCGTCCGGGTTGGTCGCCACCTTGGCGAGGACGCGGACTCCGTGCCCCTCGACCATGGCACGTAGTTGCGCCTCGGAGAGGCCGGGGTGCGGGGCGATGGTCTTGAGCACCTTGGCGTCGGGGTCGGTGGCGAGCGCGTCGCGGATCGCGACGGGCAGATCCTGCCTCAGGGCGAGCAGCATCCGTACGGTCGAGTCCTTCGAGCGGGCCAGTTCGTCGACCTCTGCGGGGGACGCGGCGGCGATCCGGGGTGGTGGCGCGTCGGCGCGGAACTTCTTGGTGGCGGCCAGGCGGACGAGCACGTCGAGGGGCACATTGGGGTTGAGCGCGAGGTGGCGCCGTACGTCATCGTCCTCGTCGTCGGCCAGTGCACGCATCAGGGCGTCGTCGGTCGCCGGGTTCTCGGCGAGGCCGGCCCGGACGGCCGGATGGGGGTCGGCGGCGAGCTGTCGGCCCAACTCCGGGGAGAGATCGGGGCGTTGGGCGAGGGCCGTGCGGAGGTCCTTCGACGGGTGGTCGACGAAGGCGGCCGCGGCCTCGGTGGGGGTGGCCGGGTTGTACAGGGCCGTGTACCGGATGAGATGTGCGGCGGACCGGTGGGAGCCGCCGCAGGTGGAGGTGTCCCACAGTTCGAGGTCGGGCTCCTCGCGGTCGGGGGCGGGTGGGGCCGGCGGTGTCTCCTCGGCGTCGCACACCTGACACAGGCGCGCGGGCGGCAGTCCGTCGCCGCCCAGCAGCGACGCCAGTACGGCCGGCGGCGTCGCCTCGTTCCAGGCCAACGCCCGGCGGACGTCGGTGTGCGGATGCCGCGCGAGTCTCGCGACGATCTCCGGCGCCGTTGTGTACAGGGCGAGTTCGGAGACGACGTTCACGTCCGGGTCCGCGGCGAGCGTCTCGACGACATCGGCCGGGAGGCCCGCGCATTCGGCCAGCCGCTCCCGACGCAGGAACCACGGGTCCGCCACGAGGAGTCGGGCCCACTCCGGGTCGCCGCGCCCCTCGTCGAGCAGCGCGAGCGCGGTGTCCGGCTGGGCGACCGGGTCGACGTCGGCGGCGGTCAGCCGACCCTCACGGGCGAGCCGTACGCCGGTCTCCGGGACGCGTGCGTACAGCGCGAGCGCCTGCGCGTGGCTGAGGTCGGCACGGTCGGCGAGGTCGTCGGGGAAGTCGACGTCCGGGACCGCGAGTTCGATCAGCCGGTCGACGAGGTCGGAGGGAAGGGCGGTGTTGGCGGCGAGCCCGCACAGGACTTCGGCATGCTTCACAGGGGGCATTCTGGCGGGGGTACGGCCCGGTGTTCCGGCATTTTTCCGCTCGGCCCGCTGTCGTTCCCCTCTCCCGTCCCCCGTCCCCTGGACAATTTGCGGCAGATTTTGGCACGGTGGTGCGAGCCGGCCGGCATTCGAACACGCGAACGAGTCCATACTCCCGAAGGAGCCTCACCGTGCCGTCCGCACACCCCACACACACCACCCTCTCGCCCGAGACCGCCGCCTTCTACCGCACCCACAGCACCTTCTCCGACCCCGGCGACCTCGCCCGGCTGTACACCGACCTGCCCTCCGATCCCGCCCAACTCGCCCGCACAGCACGCGACTTGCTGATCCACCGGGGTGAGGGCGGCCAGTTCCGCCACACGCACCCCACCGACCGGCTGCACCACGACGCCGACGCCCGCTACATCGACGACATCCTGCGGATCGTCATCGCCCGCGACGGCTCACCGCTGACCCGGCGGCGCGTGGCCGGGGACCGGTTCGTCGGCGTCTGCCGTGACTTCGCACTGCTGCACTGCTCGTTGCTGCGGCACAGCGGCGTTCCCGCCCGGGTGCGGTCCGGGTTCGCCGACTACTTCCGGGCGGACGGCTTCCACTGCGACCACGTCGTCACCGAGTACTGGGACGAGTCACGCGGCTGGCTGCTCGCCGACGCGCAGCTCACCGACCCCGACGTCACCGCCGCCTGGTACGTCGACTTCGACCCGATGGACGTACCGCGCGACCGTTTCCAGGTCGCGGGCCGGGCCTGGCGGGACATCCGGGCCGGAGACGCCGACCCCGACACCTACGGGCTGTACCCGCCGGAGGAGGGGCCGCTGAACGGCGAGTGGTTCGTGGCCGGCAACGTACGGCTCGACCTCGCCGCGCTGAACAAGGTGGAGACCCTGCTGTGGGATGTCTGGGGGGCCGAGGCCGAGGAGGACGGGCGGACCCTGACCGAGCCCCGGCGTACGCTGTACGACCGGGCTTCACTGGTGGTCGCCCCCGACGCTCCCCACGACGTGTCCCTCGATGCCGCCCGGCGGATCTTCGCCGAGGAGGCCGGGCTACGCACTCCGCAGACGGTGCTGGAGCTGTCCGAGTACAACCCGCCACGCCACGTCGATCTACGGCCCTTCTGATAAGGGACGCGGAGGGTGAAACAGGGAAGGTGAACCCCATGGATCAGGTTCCCCAGCTGGATCACGCTCAGGCACAGGCATGGCTCTCCGTAGCCGTCGACGAAGCCCGCGCCGGGCTCGCCGAGGGTGGGATTCCGATCGGCGCCGCTCTCTACGGCGCCGACAGCACGCTGCTCGGGCGTGGGCACAACCGGCGCGTGCAGGACGGTGACCCCTCGATGCACGCCGAGACGGCCGCGTTCCGTAATGCGGGACGGCAGCGCTCGTACCGTGGGACGACCATGGTCACCACGCTCTCCCCCTGCTGGTACTGCTCCGGGCTGGTGAGGCAGTTCGGTATCTCCCGGGTGATCGTGGGAGAGGCCGTCACCTTTCACGGCGGCCACGACTGGCTCGCCGAGCACGGCGTCGAGATCGTGCTGCTCGACGATCCCGAGTGCGCCGGCCTGATGCGCGACTTCATCAACAACAATCCCGCACTGTGGAATGAGGACATTGGTGATTGAATCCGCCCCCTCGCGAACGAGGGGGATTCCTGGCTCAGGCAGCCTCGTGGAGCAGCGCTCCTGGAGGTCTTACGCCCTCGACACCAGACGGGTTGAGACCAGCCCGGGCAAGCATCACGCGGGCGGAGTTCTTGTCTCTCGGCGAGACAGCTCCACATGCGGTGCAGGTGTAGGTACGTTCCGACAGCGGCAGTGCGTGCTTGGCTCTCGCTCCGCATCTGCCGCAGTCCATGGTGGTGTGTGTGGGGTGCACGAGACGGACGTCCCGGCCGTGCTTGCGGCCCATTTCGGTCAGGGCCTTCTTGGTGGCGCCGATGGCGGCGTCGGCTGCCTTGCGGGCCATCGAGGACTTGGCGAGGAACTTCGGGCGGAAATCCTCGACCGCGATCGCGTCATGGTCGCGGACGACCTTCTTGGCCCACTTGCGGCCGGTGTCCTCACGTTGCCGGGCGGCCTTCTTGTACGCCTTCGCGCGCAGCTTCTTGGCCTCGCGGTAGCCCTTCGAGCCGGACTGTCCCTTGGCAGGTGCGCGGCGGGCCATCATCCGGTCGTACCGCGACAGTTTCGCCTGGGCTTTCCTGCCGTACTCGGCGTGCGGGAGGTCGTGAGCGCTGGAGGTGGTGGTGGCGGTCTCCTTCACACCCCAGTCGACACCGATCACCGCGCCCGTCCCGGGCAACGGCTGGATTTCGGCAAGGACGACGAACGAGGCATACCAGTGACCGACGCTGTCCCGGTACACCCGCACCGAGGAGGGATCGGCGGGCAGGTCCCGCGACCACACGACCGTCAGCACGATGTTGCCCGCCAGGTGCAGACGCCCGTCCTTCAGCCGGAAGCCGCGCTTCGTGTAGTTCAAGCTCGGGTCGGCCTCACGCTTCTTCTTCCACCTGGGCATCCCGGCCCGCTGCCGCTGGGGCAGACGATCCCGAATGTCCTTCTGCGCCTTCGCACGGGACGTGCCGAAGTCGCGGATGATCTGCTGCTGCGGAACCGACGAGCCCTCTCGCAGCCACGGAGTGCGGGCGCGGGCCTCGGTCAGCATCTTGTCGAGCTGTGCCGGACCGCACGTCCGCTTGTCCTCACCCTCGGGCCGGAACCGGTTCCAGGCGTGCGCGGCCCTGGACTTGGCGACGCACTCGTTCCACACCCACCGGCACCGGTCCCACTCGGCTTCCAGGGCGGTGCGGGCGGTGGACGACACGCGCAGTCGGTAGGTCCACCGGGCGCGCCCGGCCTCCCTCACTTCACGTGATGTCATCATGCGGCTAACGTAGCATCATGATTCGTTTCGCGTTGCGCATCCCCGAAGACCTCCATGCCCGACTGACCGCACAAGCCGCTGCGGACCGGCGGTCCATCAACTCCGAGATCCTGCACCTCATCGAGGTCGCCCTCAGCAGCATTGAGGTGGACGACGAATCGCCCTGACGGCGATTCCGCTCCCCCTGCCCCGTTACACGGGAAGCTGGATTCCCCCACACCTGCACCGTCCCACCCCGCAACGAAAGCGAAGACGGAAAATGAGAGAGCCCCGACGAGGTCCTGAAGGCCAGGGCATCCTCCGGTCACCAGGTGAGCCCCGTATCCCGACCGTCGATCTGCGGCCCTGGCTGTCCGGGGACACGCAGGCGCGCGAGGAGATCGCCCGTACCGTCGACCAGGCCCTCCAGACCGCCGGTTTCCTGCTGGTCACCGGGCACGGTGTCGACCCCGCCCTGCGGGCCGGCATCCGGGAGGCGGCCCGTGCCTTCTTCGCGCTGCCCGCCGAGGTGAAGGAGCGGTACGCGGTGAAGGTCGGCGGGCGGGGGTGGCTGGGTCCGGGGGCCGAGGCCAACGGGTACTCGGAGGGGACCGAGACCCCGCCCGACCTCAAGGAGTCGCTGTCGTTCGCCACACACGAGCCGTTCGACGACCCGGCCGTCAACGCCGAGTGGTACGCGCCCAACGTGTGGCCCGCCGAGGCGCCCGGGCTGCGGGCGCTGTGCGAGGAGTACCTCGAGCGGATGGGCGAGCTGGAGAAGGAGCTGCTCACCCTCCTCGGGGACGCGCTCGGCGTCGAACGCGACTTCTTCTCCCGGCACATGGACCATCCGACGTACGGCTTCAACATCAACTGGTACCCGGGGGTCGAGGTGGTCGGCGAGCCGGAGCCGGGGCAGTTCCGGATCGGGCCGCACACCGACTTCGGGACGGTCACCATCCTCGACCGGCAGGCCGGGAAGGGCGGACTGCAGGTCTACACGGACGCGGGCGGCTGGGAGGACGCGCCCTTCGATCCCGAGGCGTTCACCATCAACATCGGTGACCTGATGGCCCGTTGGACCGGCGACCGGTGGCGTTCGGGCCGGCACCGGGTGCTGCCGCCGCCGGCCGACTCGCCCACCGAGGAGCTGATGTCCCTCGTCTACTTCGGCGAGTGCACCCCGGGCACGATCGTCGAGTCGGTGCCCGCGCCGGTGGGCCGGGTCGCGTACGAGCCGTTCGACTCGCATGTCTATCTGCGGGGGCAGTTGGACTCGATCACCGTCGAGTAGTCGTCAAGTGATGGTCGAGCAGTAATCGCTCAAAGGTGAGCATCGGGCCCGATAATTTCGTAACTCAACGGACATCCCACCATCTGGTCCGATGCAACTTCCTCTTCCTACACTGGTGTTGCTGCGAAACACAGCACACTGGACCGCGCCAGGGGGAGGGATGCGGTGCTCAGACGGCTGCACGGACGCGGGGCGCTCTTCGACACCGAACCGCCGGGGCTCGCGCCCCGGCTCGTCGGACTGCGACCGCATCATCACATCGCCGCCCCTCTCGAACACCCCCGCGAGCCACCGTTCGTGGTGCTCACCGCCGGGCGCGGGCTCGGCAAGAGCGCCGTCCTCGGTGAGCTGCGCGGCGCCTACCAGGGGCACACCCCGGTCGCGCTGATCGACTGCGAGGACCCCCAGTTCACCCGGGTCACCGGCGCGCCCGACGCGCGCCCGGCGCAGTCCTGGTCGCCGCTCGCACAGGCGCTCCTGGTGATCGCCGAGCAGCTCGCCGAGCCGGTCACCGGCGCCCGGCGGATCGCGTTCCCCCGGCTGATGTCGGGCCTGATCGCGGTCGCCGCCGGCGGCTGGGGCAACGCCGACACCGAGCGCATCCGGTGGGAGGTCCAGCGGATGCTGCTGCTCAACGAGAGCGGCTCGTGGTTCACCGGGTTCGCCGCGCGCTGGGCGGGCCGGGTGGCCGCGAAGGCGGTCGCGGCGGCCATCAGCGACGACCCGCTGGTGTCGGCGGTCATCGAGGCGACGCTCGAGGCGATGACGGAACGTTCATCCAGTACGCGTCAGCGCCGGGCGTCCACCTGGTACCGCACGTATCCGAACGCCGGCGACCGCGCCGAACTCGGACTGCGCCTGCTCTCCGACCACTTCAGAGCCGGCGGCACCTCCCGCGAGCACGCCGAGCGCTATCTCGTACGGGCCCTGCTCGCCGACCTCACCGACGCCTACGCCGGTGTGCGGGCGCATCTCCAGCGCCTGGGCCGCCCGCTCGTCCTGGTCGACAACGCGCAGGGTCCGCCGGGGCGCGAACTGATCGAGCAGGTGCTGCGCGACCGGGCCGAGGGCATCGCCGACCAGGTCGCGTTCATCGCCGCCGTGCGCGGCAGCGGCGGCCGGTCCCCGCTGCGCAACGCGGTACGCCGGGATCTGCGCGAGACCGCCCAGCGCACCCGTTGGACACCCGGCGACACGGCCTCCTCGCGGGCCCTGCTGGTGTCGCTGCCGCCGCTGTCCTCCGACGACACCCTGCACATCGTCGACGCGGTCTGTACAGGCACCTCGGTGGCCGTCCCGGCCCAACTTCCGCCCGCCACGCACCGGTTGACCTGCGGCAACCCGCTGGGCATCGCCCTGCTCGCCGAGTCCGCCCGGCAGAACCTCCCCGAACTCCCGCCCACCGCGCCGTTCGGCGCCCTGCTCACCGCCGAACTCACCCTGCACGAGGACCGCGAGGGCCGCCCCGCCTACCGCGAACTCCTCGACCGGCTCGTCCCCGCCGACCGGCTCACCGAACTGACCGTGCTCGCCGCCGCCCACGACCACGAATCGGCCTGCGCGCTCGCCGCCGCCCAACTCCCGGACGACTTCGGCCCGTCGAGCGTCCGCGCCCTGGAGACGCGGCTGGTGACCGAGGGACTGCCCGCCGTCCCGGGGCAGTTCGTCGGCGACGCCTTCGTCCGCACCCTGCTCCTGCTGCGCCTGCACCACCGGCACGCCGACCACGGCAAGTGGCGCGACGTCCACGAGAACCTCATCCAGCACTACGAGGGACCCGAACCGTCGAAGGCCCGCTACCGCCTCCACCATGAACTCGCCCTGGGCGACACCGGCCCGGCGGTCGCCTATCTGCGCGACACCTTCCACACCCTCGACACCCGGATCTGGCTCGACACGCTGCTGTTCATCGCGTCGGCGCCCTACTTCCACGCGCACGACGCCGAGGGCCACGACTTCGTCGGCGGCGACCACCAGCGCGCCCGGATCGCCTTCGGCCACACCGACGCCGAGCAACGGCCGCCGGCCGACGTGGACGCCGTACTGCATCTGCGGGTACGCCGACTCCTGCACGCCGTCTGGCAGTTGACCGATCCGCTGGTGCTGCCCGACCGCAGGCTCTGCGACCGGCTGCGCTACGAGCTGGAGCAGCTGTCCAACGACCCGCGCGCCAGCAACGCGCTGCTGTGGCGGGCCTCGCAGGAGTGGCCGGAGGCGGCTCTGACCGGCCGCCCGCTGCGCGCGCCGGGCGTCGACGACGACACCGCCGACGCCGATGACCGCAACCGGAATGACGGAGGCGCGTGATGGCTCGCACGGGGTTCAGGGGTGTCGGGGCGTGGCTGCGGGAGGGGGTCTGGGCGATTCCGCTGCGCCGCTATCTGGCCGTGCTGGTCACGGTGGCGCTGGTGGCCGGGATCGGCTTCGCGGTCAGGTCGCTGACGCACGACGACCGTTCCTGCGCGCCCGGGGTCGTGCGTCCGGCGGACAGCGACGAGTGCGTGGGCGTGTCGACGACCGACTTCGCCTTCGGCCGGGAGCAGCTCGCCGACACCATCAGGGCGATCGACCGCGAGAACGACTCCCTCGCCCAGGGCCAGGCCGGGTATGTCACCGTCGCCCTCTTCGAGCCGTTCACCGCGACCGACGCGGACAACCTCGGGGATGTGCTGCACGAGCTCCAGGGCGCGTATCTCGCCCAGTGGAAGGTGAACCACGACGCGAACGGCGAGGGCCCGCCGATCCGGCTGGTGCTGGCCAACCCGGGCCGTACGGGCGCCTATTGGGAGCACACGGTCGACGAGCTGGAGCGGATGACGAAGACCTCGGACCGGCTGCGCGCGGTCACCGGGATCGGGCTGAGCACCGAGGAGAACACCCTCGCCGTGAAGGAGCTGACCAGGCGCGGTATCCCCGTCGTCGGCACGTCCATCACGGCCGACAGCCTCGCCAACGGGCGGCAGGGCGACCCTGCGGGCCCGAAGCCCTTCCCGGGGCTGGCCCGTACCGCCCCCACCAACACCGACGAGGCCCGCGCGCTCGCCTCCTTCGCCAAGGTTGCCGCCGACAAGGCGGTGCTGGTGTACGACGATCCGGGCGACCCGTACACGCTCACCCTCCAGGCGTCGTTCGAGAAGCTGCTGACCGGGTCGCGCTACCAGCCGTGGCCCTTCACCCCGCTCGCCGACCGCACCAAGGAGGGGACCACCGCCAACGACTTCCGGCAGATCAGGGAGCTGGTGTGCGACACCGCGCCCGGTGTGAACACCATCCTGTTCGCCGGACGCCACACCCAGCTGCGCCAGTTCATCAACGCGCTCGGCGAACGCGGCTGTCAGCAGCGGGAGTTCACCATCCTGACCGGGGACGACGCGTCGTATCTCACCGGTGACAAGAAGCTCGACCCGGAGGCCCTCAAGCACGGTGTCTCGGTGCGCTACAGCGCTCTCGCGCACCCGGACGCCTGGCTCAAGAACCCCCCGAAGACGGGGGGTTCGGCGGCCGACGCCCAGGAGCTGAACGAACTGCTGAGCGCCGCCGGGGCCAACAAGTCGGGCAAGAGCGACCAGCCGTCCCCGATCGGTGACATCGACCTGGAGGACGGCCAGCTGATCATCGCGTACGACGCGATGCGGCTGACCGTCGAGGGCATCCGCGAGGCGACCCCGCGCGGCCAGGCGGCGCCCACGCTCGCCGACGTGGGCGACGAGTGGACGCTCATCAAGGGCTCGTCGGGCCGGGTGAACGGCGCGAGCGGCTGGATCTGCCTCGACAACTACGGCAACCCGTACGACAAGGCCGTACCAATCGTGGAGCTGACCCCCGACCGGCACGCCCGTTTCGTCGAGATCGCCTGGCCGACGGGCAGGCCGCCGCAGAAGGACTGCCTGCCGCCGTCGTAACTCCTCGTCCCCTTCCGGGAGTTACACGCCCGCGTACGAGTGCTTACCGCTGACGAAGATGTTGACGCCGTAGTAGTTGAAGAGGAAGCACGCGAAGGCGATCAGCGCGATGTACGCGGCCTTGCGGCCCTTCCAGCCGGCCGTGGCGCGGGCGTGCAGATAGGTCGCGTAGGCGACCCAGGTGATGAACGCCCAGGTCTCCTTGGGGTCCCAGCCCCAGTAGCGGCCCCACGCGTCGCCCGCCCAGATGGCGCCCGCGATGATCGTGAACGTCCACAGCGGGAAGACGGCCGCGTTCACGCGGTACGAGAACTTGTCGAGGGACGCCGAGGCGGGCAGTCGCTCCATGACCGAGGTCGCGAAGCTGCCGGGCTTGCCGCCGGAGGCGAGCTTGTTCTCGTACGAGTCCTTGAAGAGGTACAGGATCGTGGCGACCGCGCCCACGTAGAAGACGGCACCGCAGAGGATCGCCGTGGAGACGTGGATGTACAGCCAGTACGAGTGCAGGGCGGGGACCAGCTGGTCGCTGGCCGTGTACAGGACGGTGACCGCGAGGCCGAGGTCGAGGAGGACCGTCGTGACCAGGGGCAGGCCGAGCCAGCGGATGTCCTTCTTCAGCGCGAGGAAGACGAGGTACACACCCACGGCGGTGGTGGAGAAGGTGAGGTTGAACTCGTACATGTTGCCCCACGGCGCCCGCTGCACGGACAGCGCGCGGGCCAGCACCCCGGCGAACTCCACGAGGAACGCGACCACGGTGAGGGACACGGCGATACGCCCATACAGGTCGCCCTGCGCGTCCCCGCCATGGGCACCGGGCCCGTCCGGCACGTCCCGGGCCCCCGCCCCGGCCCGCACGACGACCTTCGGCCGCTCCAGCACGGCCGTACCGCCCGCGTTCTTGACGGTCACCTCCGGCGCCTTCGCCCCGGCCTTCCCGGCCGGCTTCGCGGTGAGCGCGGCGGCCGTACGGCTGACCTTGCTGCGGCTGCCGAAGATCCACTCGGCGATGTAGGTGAAGAAGGCCAGCGTGTAGACGGCCATCGAGGAGTAGATCAGCGTGTTGCTGATGTTCGCGAGGTGCTCGTTGGTCGCGGTGGCGAGAGTCGTCATTTACTTCTCAGCCCCTTCGGCAGGTACGGCGGAAGTATCGGGGTCGGGGGTGTCGGGGGCGCCTGGCGCCTGGTCGTACAGGATCCCGGCGATGACGCCGAGTTCCTCGGGCACCTTCGCGGACTCGCTGCGGCCGAGGCCGCCCATCTCGACGACGGTGACGCCGTCGGGACCCTCGGCAGCCCGCACCCACACCCGTCGGCGCTGGATGAACAGGGAGCCGGCGAGGCCGAAGATGGCGACGATCGCGCCGCCGAGCGCCCAGCCGGCGGCGGGCTGCCGGGTGACCTGGAAGTTGGCCCATTCCTGGGTGCGGTCGTAGGTGATGGAACCGGCGCCGCCCGGGAGTTTCATGGTCTCGCCGGGCCGCAGGTTCACCCGCAACTGCTGGCCCTTGGCGTCCTTGAACTCCTTCATATGGCTCTTGTCGATCTGGTACACGCTCTGCGGGAGCCCGGCGTTGATCCCGAGGTCGCCGTGGTACGGCGCCAGGTTCAGCACCGGGTTGTCCAGCGCGGGGAACTGCGAGGCGATCTCGTTGCCCGGCACGTACGTGGGCAGGAAGAAGGCCTGGATGCCGAGCTGTTCGTCGACGCCCTTGGCGTTGCGGTAGCCGTCCAGGACCTTGATCGCACCGGAGGAGGTGACGTTGGAGTCGAGGGGGAGGAGGGCCACGGCCTGGTCGAAGACGACGTCACCCTTGCCGTCGCGGATGGTGAGGACGGGCGCATAGCCGTGGGCGGTGAGGTAGACCTTCGAGTCGCCGATCACCAGCGGCTCGTTGACCTTCACGACGCGCTTCTTCGCCTTGCCGTACGCGCCCACGCTGTAGTCGAGGTCGGCCTGGAAGGTGCGCGGGGTACCGCGGTTGGGCCCGGACTCCTCGTACGTGCCCTTGAAGTCCTTCAGGGTGAAGCTGAAGGGGTCGAGGTCGTCCGTGTTGAAGAGGGTGCCCGACTTGAAGTCGTCGTACTGGGTGATCGTGTTGGAGAAGCCGCCGCCCTCGACGACCAGTTTGTTGCCCTCCATCTTGAACAACTGGCCCCAGGCGAAGGAGGTCAGCATCACGATCAGCGCGATGTGGAAGGCGAGGTTGCCGACCTCGCGCAGATAGCCCTTCTCGGCGGCGACCGCGTCCCCGGCGACATGGGCACGGAAGCGGCGCTTTTTCAGCAGTACGAGGGCCGCCTCGCGTACCTGCTCCGGCTCGGCCTCGGTACGCCACGTCGTGTACGCGGGCAGCCGGGTCAGCCGGCGGGGCGCGCCCGGCGGGCGACCGCGCAGCTGGCCCACGAACTGCCAGGTGCGGGGCACGATGCAGCCGATGAGGGAGATGAAGAGAAGGATGTAGATCGCGGAGAACCACACCGAGCTGTAGACGTGGAACAGCCCGAGCTTGTCGTAGATCGGCCCGATGAAGCTGTGCCGCTGCATGAAGTCGGCGACCTTGGTCTCGTCCGTCCCGGACTGCGGGATCAGCGAGCCGGGGATCGCCCCGAGCGACAGCAGGAACAGCAGCAGCAGGGCGACCCGCATCGAGGTGAGCTGCCGCCAGAACCAGCGGAACCAGCCGAGGACACCCAGGGACGGCAGGTTCGGCGCGTCCTCCTGGGGGGCGGTCGACAACTGGGAGGCGGCGGCGCCGAGCTCCTGGTCGTCACCGCTCCCCGGAGCCGGGGCAGGGGCGCTGCCGGTGGTGGTGCTGTTGCTCATCGATCAGATCCCCACAGTGAAGCCGTCGGACCAGGTCTGCATCTCCTGCACCAGACGGTCCCACGCGCCGGTAAGGAGCAGCACACCGGTAAGGATCATCATCGTGCCGCCGATGCGCATGACCCAGACATAGTGGCGCTTGACCCAGCCGAACGCACCCAGCGCCTTGCGGAACGCGACCGCGGCGAGCACGAACGGGATACCCAGGCCGAGGCAGTAGGCGACCGTCAGTACGGCCCCGCGCCCCGCGCTGGCCTGGTCGAAGGCGAGGCTGTTGACGGAGGCGAGGGTCGGACCGATGCAGGGCGTCCAGCCGATGCCGAACAGCGCGCCGAGGAGAGGGGCGCCGAGCAGCCCGGTGGCGGGCTTCCTGTGGAAGCGGAACTCGCGCTGGGTGAGCCAGGGCATCATGCCCATGAAGAAGACACCCATGAGGATCATGAGGACGCCGAGCACCTTGGACAGCGTGGCCTGATGCTCCTGCAGCGTCTGCCCGAAGTACCCGAACAGGGCCCCCGTGGACACGAAGACGGCGGTGAACCCGAGGACGAAGAGCGAGGCCCCCGCGACCATCCGCCCCCGGCGGGCGTCACCGAGGTCGGTGCCGGTGACACCGGTGACGTACGAGAGGTAGCCGGGTACGAGGGGCAGCACGCAGGGCGAGAAGAAGGAGACGAGGCCCCCGAGCAGGGCGATCGGCAGGGCCAGTATCAAGGCCCCGCTCATCACGGTCTGGTTCGCCTCGGGCACGGAGTCGGCGAGCGTGAGGAGAACGGGCACCTGGGACATCCCGCTCATGTCACTTCTCCGCGAGGACGGGCTTGAGCATCTTGCGGAGGTTGTCCTCGCTGAGCGCCTGGAGGGTGCGGGCGGCGATCTTGCCCTGCCGGTCGATGATCAGTGTGGAGGGGATGGCCTGCGGGTTGAGCGTGCCCTTCTTGAAGCGGAGCATCAGCTTGCCCGTGGGGTCGTACAGACTCGGGTACGTGATGCCGTACTGCTTCTCGAAGGCGACCGCCGGGCGGGTGGTGGCGTCGCCGGTGTTGATGCCGACGAACTCGACGCCCTTGTCCTTGAGGTCGGCGGAGACCGCGGCGAAGTTCTTCGCCTCGAGGCGGCAGGGCCCGCACCAGGAACCCCAGAGGTTGATGACGACGATCTTGCCCTTGTAGGCGGCGACGTCGAGCTGTTTGCCGTCGATGGTCTCGCCGGAGAGGTCGGGCGCGGCGGACCGTTTCCCCTGGGCGACGTGCGCGATGCCCTCGCCGTCGGCGACGAAGTTGGTGTCGCCGGAACTCCCGGACGGACCGCTGCCGCACGCGGTCAGGGCGAGCGCGGAGGCGGCGACAACGGCGGTGAGCAGGGCGGCCCGACGGCTACGGACGTGACCACGGGGTCGGTTCGTGCACGGGATGACGCGACTGGCGGCACTCATGTGAAAAGTTTCGCATGTCCGTTCCGAGGATCTTGCGCACCCCCCTTGCGGGCCGAAACCCGCATTTCAGGCGGCCTTTCCGGCCTCTGCGGCGCTGGTTCCGGTGCTGGTTGCGCTGCCGGTTTAGGCGCCGGTTTCCGTGCCCCCGGTCGCGGTCTTCTGCGGGTCGGCCAGGAAGCCGTTCCAGCCGCCCACCGGCTGCTGCCCGACATCGAGGGTCCGCAGCTTCTCCAGCACCTCGGGCTTCTGGACGTCCAGCCAGTCGACGAACTGCCGGAAGGAGACCATCCGTATGTCCTCGCCCTTCTCCTTCTCCCGGGCGATGTGCTCGAGGGCCGCCTCGACGGCGTCCATGTAGATGCCGCCGTTCCAGTGCTCGAAGTGGTTGCCGATGAAGAAGGGCGCGCGGTTCGTCTCGTACGCCCGCCGGAAGCCGGCGATGTAGGAGCCGGTGGCCTGCTCGCGCCAGGCGGGGTAGTTGTGGGCGGGCGCGTTCGTCGAGTTGATCGACTGGTTGGCCAGGATGTTGTAGTCCATGGACAGGACCTCGAACTGGTGGCCGGGGAAAGGTATCGCCTGGAGGGGCAGGTCCCAGACGCCGTTCGCCTTCGTGGGCCACACCTGCCGGCCGCCGGGCGAGGAGGCGTCGTAGCGCCAGCCGAGTTCGCGGGCGGTGGGCAGCAGGTTGTTCTGGCCGAGGAGACAGGGCGTACGGCCGCCGATGAGCTCCTTGTCGTAGTCGAAGGGGAGCGAGGGCAGGTCGGTCCACCCGGTGTTGGTGCGCCACTCCTTCACGAAGCCCTTGGCCTGCTGTATCTCGCTGTGCCACTGCTGGGGCGTCCAGTTGGCGACCGTGCCGTGTCCGGAGCAGAAGTGGCCGTTGAAGTGGGTGCCTATCTCGTGACCGTCGAGCCAGGCCTGCCGGACGTTGGTGAGGGTCGCCCTGACGTGGTCGTCGGTGAGGTAGCCGATGTCGGAGGCGCCGGGGGCGTTGTTCGGCGGGAGGTACTTGCGCTTCTGCGACTCGGGCAGGAGGTAGAGCCCGGAGAGGAAGAAGGTCATATGGGCGCCGTGCTTCCTGGCGAGCTCCAGGAAGCGGGGGAAGAGACCGTTGCCGACCTCCCCCGCGCCGTCCCAGGAGAAGACCACGAACTGCGGCGGGGTCTGCCCGGCCTCCAACGGCTCGGGCCTGGCGGGCTGGTGGGGCTGCTTGCCGGTGAACGAGGTGGAGCCGTCCCCGATGGGCCTCGCGGTGGCGGTGGGCGACGGCTTGCCGGAAGGCTGCTTCTTCCCGCCGGAACCTCCGGACCCCTTCGACCCCTCTTGCAGAACGGTTCCGCAGCCGGCGGTACCGAGAGCGGCGGCGGCACCGAGGCCGAGGCCGAGCGCACCCCGCCGACTGAAGCCGCCGAAGCCGTCACCGTTCTTGCCGTGCATGGGATCCCCATTCGTCGTACTCGCTGATGGTCACCCAGTCAGAGGGCACGACGAACAGGGAGGTTCCCCGTATTGTCACGCACTTCGGAACAATTGCAACAACTGTGTCACTAATCACTCAACGGACGAAAATTTCCGAAGTATTGGTTGAAAAGCGGCACTGAGCGATTACGCCCCGAAAGCCTTGCCCTTCCCCTTCACCGGCTTCGCACCCGCGAGCAGATGCGCCGGGACGAGGTCACGGGCGGGCTCGGTGTAGCCGACGGACACGATCTTGTCGCCGCGGTAGGTGAAGGTGGTGAGGGAGGCGAGCGTGCACTGGCGCTTGCGGGGGTCGTGCCAGAGCCGGCGCCGCTCGACATAGCTGCGCACGATCCAGATCGGCAGCTGATGACTGACGAGCACGGCCTCGTGCCCACGGGCGGCGTCCTTGGCGGCGTCCAGCGCCCCCATCATCCGTACGACCTGGTCGACGTACGGCTCCCCCCAGGACGGCTTGAACGGGTTGACGAGGTGCTTCCAGTTCTCGGGCCGCTTCAGGGCCCCGTCCCCGACCCCGAAGGTCTTCCCCTGGAAGACGTTCTCGGCCTCCAGGAGCCGCGCGTCGGAGGCGAGATCGAGCCCGTGCGCCTTGGCGATGGGCGTCGCCGTCTCCTGCGCCCGCTCCAGCGGGGAGGCGCAGACGTACGTCACATCACGGGAGGCGAGGTGCTCGGCGACCCGGTCGGCCATCCGCCGGCCCAGCTCGGAGAGGTGGTAGCCCTCCAGCCGCCCGTACAACACCCCGTCGGGGTTGGCGACTTCACCGTGCCGCATGACGTGTACGACGGTGATGTCACCGTTGGAGTCGCTGATCCCGCTGCTGCTGCTGCTGTTGCTGTCGCTCATGCCGCCGTGGCCTCCGCTGCCGCACGGGCCGCCGCCGGGAGGGCGTCGGCGATTTTCTGGATGGCCCGCTCGTCGTGCGCGGTGGAAACGAACCAGGACTCGAAGGACGACGGCGGGAGATAGACGCCGTTCGCCAGCATGGAGTGGAAGAACGCGGTGAAGCGGAACGACTCCTGCGCCTTGGCGCCCTCGTAGTCCCGGACCGGCTGGTCGGTGAAGAACACGGAGAACATGTTGGACGCGTTCTGCACGGTGTGCGCGACGCCCTCCTTGCCGAGCGCCTCACTCACCAGCGCCTGGAGCTGGGCGGAGACGGCGTCGACGGCGACGTACGCCGCCTCGTCGAGCAGCCGCAGCTGGGCGAGCCCGGCGGCGGTGGCGACGGGGTTCCCGGAGAGGGTGCCGGCCTGGTAGACGGGCCCGGCGGGCGCGAGGTGCGCCATGACGTCGGCGCGCCCCCCGAAGGCGGCGGCGGGGAATCCCCCGCCCATGACCTTCCCGAAGGTCATGAGGTCGGGCCGGACGCCGTCGATCCCGTACCAGCCGCTGCGACTGGTACGGAACCCGGTCATGACCTCGTCGGACACGTAGAGCGCCCCGTTGGCGGCGCAGGCATCGGCGAGCCCCTGATTGAACCCGGGCAGCGGCGGTACGACGCCCATGTTGCCCGGGGAGGCCTCGGTGATCAGGCAGGCGATCTCGCCGGGGTGCGCGGCGAACGCGGCGTGCACGGCGTCGAGGTCGTTGTAGGGGAGCACGATGGTGTCGGCGGCCTGGGCCCCGGTGACACCGGGGGTGTCGGGCAGCGCGAAGGTGGCGACACCGGACCCGGCCGCAGCGAGCAGCGAATCGACGTGACCGTGGTAACACCCGGCGAACTTGATCACCTTGGTGCGCCGGGTGAATCCCCGGGCGAGACGGATCGCCGACATGGTGGCCTCGGTCCCGCTGGACACGAGCCGCACCTGCTCGAGGGGGTCGATACGGGCGACCATCTCCTCGGCGAGCGCGACCTCGCCCTCCCCCGGCGTACCGAAGGACGTACCGCGCGAGACGGCTTCCTGTACGGCCGCGATGACTTCCGGGCGGGAGTGCCCGAGGATCATCGGCCCCCAGGAGCAGACGAGGTCGACGTACTCGCGCCCGTCGGCGTCGGTGAGATACGGGCCACGCCCCGACACCATGAACCGGGGCGTACCGCCCACGGCACGGAAAGCGCGCACCGGCGAATTGACGCCGCCGGGTGTGACACCCGTCGCACGGTCGAAGAGGCCCTGCGAGACGGGCGCTTCGTATGGATAGGGCATCCCACTCGCCATCCCGCTGGCTGCCCCGCTAGACGTTTCGCTCATGACCTGCGACTTCTCCGGCTTCTCGGACTCCTGCTGCCAGTGACCCCCTCAGGGTAGGCGGCCCGACAGCAGGGCGTCGGCCCCACCCGTCTGCGAAACTGGGACCGGACACACACGGAGACTCACAGAGACACACAGCTCATCGGCCCGTATCTAACGGACGATGAGCGGACGATGGTGTTCAGAGGCTGCGAAGATCCTGCGGACAGGTGTTTCAACGCACGTTTCGGCGGGCGGCCGTGGGGGAGGTCACTGACACGATGATCGGGTTGCGCGACGGGGCTCGCGCGTCCTAGAACAGCAGTCGGGTGGAGATATGCATCGC
Organism: Streptomyces sp. ME02-8801-2C; assembly: GCF_033793965.1. NCBI lineage: Bacteria > Bacillati > Actinomycetota > Actinomycetes > Kitasatosporales > Streptomycetaceae > Streptomyces > Streptomyces sp. ME02-8801-2C. Next base: position 80,792 of record NZ_JARAXP010000016.1, read on the forward strand.
GGTGGCGGACTGGGCGAGGGGACTGACGACCTGGGTCCTCGACGTGCCCGGCGGGGAAGGCACCGACGCGACTTGGAGGAAGCGGCAGCGGCAGAAGCGGCACGACAGGCCCAGCAGGCCCAGGGTCAGGGCCAGACCCAGGGTCAGGCCCAGTCTCAGGGGTTGGGCCCCGGGCAGGGCAGTATGGGGCCGGGGCAGGGCAGTATGGGTCCCGGGCAGGGGCCGATGGGTCCTGGCCAAGGGATCATGAGCTCCGGCCAGGGAGCCACGGGTTCTGGGCAGGGGATCACGGGTCCCGGGCAGGGGTTTACGGGTCCCGGGCAGGGGATCACGGGTCCCGGGCTAGGAACTACGGGTCCAGTACAGGGAACTGCGGGTGCCGGGCAGGGATCCACGGGTCCCGGGCAAGGGATCATGGGGGCCGGGCCGGGATCCACGGGTCCTGGGCAGGCCCCGGGATTGAACGGTGTGCCCGAGAGCGTCGGCCGGAGGGCCGAACGGCTCCGGGCAGCGAGCGGGAATGGTGGTCGGGTGGGGGTGACGTACAAATACTTCGGCGCGCCGGACGGCGCCACGGCAGCCCGCGTCCCGATCTCGATGCGTCCCGAGGAACTCGGCGGCGACGAGCTCGGCATGAACGGCATGTTCACCAAGATCAAGCCCGAGACGATGGCCGCGATGGTCCTCACCGGCATCGAGGGCGTCCCCCTCCACAAGGTGCCCCCGCTGGAACTCGTCGTCCTGCACCCGGACTACGCGGTGGTCAAGCTCCCCATGACGGTCGTGGACCCCCTGCGCGGCATAGGCGAGGAGGCGGTGGGCGCGGCGGCGTTCATCTGGTCGACGGTGCCGGACCGGGGCGGGCCCCGGGATGCGTTCAATGTGTACCAACTGCTGCATGAGTGGCAGGACTTCAGCCATCGGTTGCATGAGGCGGGGCATCAGCCTTATTGCCTTGTTTGGCCGTGAGCTGGGGTTTCGCGGGATTCGGGCGGGGTCTTCGGGCCTCGCCTTTCGTGTCTCTGGAGGGGCCGTTGGGCGGCCAGGGCACATGAAGGGCCGATGTGCCCTGCGCTCCAGTCCGGCGCCCTCGGTGGAGACGTGGTCGACCCCTTTGCGGGTCTTGGCCACCGCAGATGCCAGGCCGTGTATCGAAAGCTCGGACGGGCCGGACGATGTGATGTCCAGGTCCGGCCCGTCCGTCCGCCGCTAAAGATCGAGTTGGTACTGGTGTGTCGTGTGCGTGGGCGTGTAGCCGAGACTGTCGTTGATCTGTCTCATGTGCGTGTTGCTGTCGGCGGTGTCGGTCAGGAGATCGCCGAGGTCTGGATAGCGCCCATGTGCGTGTCGGATCGACTCGGCCTTCATCCATCGGCCGAGGCTGTGTCCACGGTGCTCGGGCAACACGCCGGTGCCGTAGTGCTGGCCGTCACCTCTGCCGTTGCCCGGGACGACCAGCTCGGTGAACCCGGCGATCGAGCCGTCAGAGGCGTCGACGGCAACGACGGCGTGCAGATGGTCGCCACGCTGTTCGACAGCCTTCGCCGCGGCCCGGACACGGTCCACGTCCCAGGTCACCGTGCCGTAGTCGGTGTCGTCCATGGGCATGTCGTCCATGGCGCGACGCGAGGCGGCGAACGTCTCCGCGAGGCCGTCGGGCACGGTTCCGTGCCATGACATCAGCCGGTAGCCGGGATGCGGACGCTCGGTGATTTCGGCGAGGGCGGTGGTGTCCACATCGGCCAGTGGCAAGCGGGAGAACCTCAGGGCGAGGACCTTCCTGAAACCGTGCGCCGGCAGGAAGTGGTCGCCTGGCGATCCGGCCTCGGCCTGCGCGATGACGCAGCGCCGGGCATCGGCCCGGGCAGCGGCCACGGCGGCGTCGAGGAGCTGCGAGCCGACGTGCCGGCGCCGTTGCGCGGGATGGACACCGAGGGTCAGTTCAGCCAGGTGCTCCTGTCCGGGACTGTTGAACAGGCGCAGAAAGGCGGTTCCCATGGGGATGGAATCGGCGTCGGACGCCAGCCATGCGAGACGCCGGCTGTTCGGGCCGTGAACGGGGTCGGTCAGTGGGGTGATGCGAGACGACAAGGTGTCTCCGTCGTGTGGAAGTGGCAGAGGTCACTACGCGGACTCAACTGCTGAGCACTCCTGCGCATGTGCTCCACACCTCCTTGTCGACAGCGCCGGTCTCGAACAACATCAGACGGCTGGGAGAACTTAGTCGGCCCATCGGCTCCGCGGCAAAGGGTTAACGCAAGCCGGTGCGAACGTGCGGTCACAGCCACTCGTTGGCGGAGTGGGGTCGCCCGGTGAACGACGGTCGGCGCGCTAGGCAGGCAAGGCCGTACGGTCGAGGCGCTGCCGCTGGGAGTCGGTGAGCCGGAGGTCTGCCGCAGCGAGATTCTCCGCCAGATGGACGAGCGAGCCGGTTCCGGGGATCGGCAGGACGACCGGGGAACGGGCGAGCAGCCAGGCGAGCAGGACCTGGGGGGCGGTGGCGCCGAGTTCGGTGGCGACGGTGGCGAGCACGGACGCCTGGCCGGAGACAGCTTCTGCGGCGACGGGGCGCCAGGGAAGAAAGGCGACGCCGGCGGCTTCGCATGCCTCCAGAACCGGCTCGTGGTCTCGGTCGAAGAGGTTGTAGCGATTCTGTACGCTCGCGATCTCGGCGGTCTGCCGAGCCTCCGTGAGCTGCACGGTGGTGACCTCTGACAGCCCGATGTGCCCGATCTTCCCTTCCAGTTGAAGTTCGCGGAGTGCGCCAATCTGTTCGGCCACTGGAACCTTCGGGTCGATTCGGTGCAGTTGCAGCAGGCCGACGCGCTCGGTCCGAAGGCGGCGCAGGCCCTGCTCGACCTGCTCACGCAGGCTCTCCGGCCGTGCGTCGTACGCCCACCCTTCCGGCCCGGACTGAGTGACCCCGACCTTGGTGGTGATCAGCAGGTCGTCCGGGTACGGATGCAGGGCCTCGGCCAGGAGTTCCTCGTTGGCCCCCCATCCATACAGGTGGGCGGTGTCGATCAAGGTGACGCCCAGTTCGACGGCGCGCCGGGCCACCGCGATGGCGGCTTCCCGCTCAGGGCCGGGCTCGGTCGGCAGGCGCATGGCGCCGAACCCGAGCCGGGTCACCCGGTATTCGCCTCCAATGGAGAACGTGCTCGCCGTGCCCGGAGCGTTCGGTGTACTCGAAGTCATCGGTTTCCCCCTCGTCGGCCCGACGATACACGGCTGGAGTATTGGGCAGTCGTCAGCCTGCGGGACGGAAAAGACCTGGTCAGACCGCATGCGAACCGAATGGAGTCGAGCGTGACCGACCTGCGTCACCTCCAGTGCGGAAGCCCCCCGAGAACTTCCGACAGATGCTTACGACGAAGACGAACCGGTCGGCTTCGCCTACGGCGCCCCCTCGCACCGGGCCGCGAATGGTGACGTTCCACCGGATACGCGCCGGTCGACGGCAACACCTCCACGTACGCCGTGTCCGAGATGAAGGAGCGCGCGGAAGACCTTGCCGTGCTCCTCGTCGACGTGACGCACCCCAAGGTGCAAACCCTGTACGAGTCGTGGAAGTACGCCAAAGTCGGCGAGCAACAACCGTTCGCCGACTCACCGGTGTACGCGGTCATGGTCAAAGACCTTCGAGGCTGAGCCTCTCGTCACGTCGTGACAAGGCGACTGTCGAATCCAGCGCGCACGAGGCGCTCGTAAGCCTCCATGACGTCCCTCGGTACCTCCTGCTCGACGGCGAAGCCGAGCTTCGGGTACTCGATCACCCGTTGCAGGTCGCCAACGAGCATGTCGATGACGAGCTTCTCGTCGCCGATGGAGTTGATGTATTCGTCCAATTCAAGTGGCTCGGAGGCGCAGACGACTTCGGCCTCGGGCCACAACTTGCGGCAGGTCGCGTACGAGCGGCGCTCCATGTACGGCTTGGAGATCAGCAGCAGCGACTCCACCGCCACGCCGGCCTCGGCCAGTAGGGCGCGGGAGAGGACGATGTTCTGCCCGGTGTTGGCCGCTTTCGGCTCGACCAGGATTGCCTCGTCCGGCACGCCCAGGCTCAGGGCGTGCTCGCGGTAGTGGACGGCCTCGCCACGAGGGAAGCGGGCTCGGGTGGTCGGGCTGTTGCCGCCGCTGAACACCACGATGGGGAAGAGACCGGCACGGTAGAGGCCGGCTGCCGTGCCGGCCACACCCAGGTCGTGGCTGCCCAGGCCGATCGCCGCCGAGCAGGGGCGCAGCTCGTGGCCCATCTGGTGGTGGTTCCAGATCAACGTCGCGTCGTGGAACTGCTCGTCGGTGATCAGACGCTGCTGATGCTCCGGCACGTGTGCTCCCTGGCTCATCCCTGCGGGCCTCTTCGGATGCCCTCGATGCTGCGCCAGTTGGTGGCTCAGCTCGAACCGCCGGGTCACCTGTGCCGACTGGTCGAGGACTGGTCACTCCGGACCATTGTTCCTGATCGGAACACCGTCAATCCGACGTAGGCAGAACAGGAGGCAAGGGAGGCGGTACAGCTTTGAACTGACATTCACCCATGGGATAGCTGACACCCTCGAAGAGCGCGTACATTTTGGGCTCCCCAGGCCACTCTGCAGTTAAAGCCCTGAAAGTTTGATAGTCCCACTGCCCGACCGGCTCCCCGTCGAGTTTCACCACTTCCGGTTCTGCACCACCACCGCTCTTGCTTGGCTATGACTGCCCCAGAGCGAGCCGACCGCAACTGTTGTCGCACAGGTCGCAATGATCGTGTTGGAGTCCATTGCAATCCTCCTCGCATGAAGAGCGCCTTGACCAACGAGGAGCAGTCAAGCAACGTCCCCGCTGTGGCAACAGGCGCCATCCGAGGGCGCACGCAGCGGACCAGGGCGCATGCCCGCAAATGTCTGCCACCCACGATGTCGGGACAGGCCCCGTCACGGCACGAAAACCACTCCGCGCGAAGGAGATTCCGCGCCTTTGTGACCAGCCGTCGAGGAACGCGTGTAACCGCACTTGGGTGAGGCAGGTTGCCGTCCCGGCCGCCGGCCCGCTCAACCAGCGAGGTACTCGACGTCGACGCTGTCCGAATGTCCGGGCCAGGAGAGGGAGAACGTCCAGCATCCCGGCTTCGGCATGTCGATGAGCGAGGGGCCGGGACCGCCGGCGACGGAACGGGTCACCACTTCGTGCGTGCCGGCCAGGGTCGCCGCGATGGTCAACCGGTCGTCAGGCCCCATCTCGGCGGCGCCCTCGGCGTCCTTCGCCACCCAGAGGATCTTGTTCGCCCTGTCCTTGGCCGCCGGCGCGTGATACGGGTAGCCGAACAGCACGGCGGCGATCTCGCCCTTCTCCCCGATCATGTGACGCTGAGGGCCGTCCAGGTACCCCTTCCGCGCCCACACCGGAAGCGAGCCCCGCTCCACCGCAGGCCGGCATCCGCCGTCCGCCTTCGATGCGGTGGCGGAGTGGGTGGATCGCGTCGCCTTCTCACTGCTCGAACCGCTCCCGGGGCCGCTGCAACCGCTCGCCGTGAGCACGACGGCTGTCAGCAGGGCAAGAAACAGCGGGGGGAGACGTGCACCGCGCACGGCGGAACGGTTCGGGTGACACAGCATCAGAGGTGCGATGGGATGTGCGATTGGTCGTGCCCTCAGACCTGCCATCAGACGCACCCTCAGTCGACTCGGACGGCGTACGGACACCCCAGCTCCGACGCGTCAGCGTTCCACGCGCCACGGGAGACGGGAACTCCCTATCCGGCCAGACACGCGCGCGTCTGTCACCTACACCTCGCAACGCCCGTGGCCCCGCGACACAGTGGGAGGCACCGAACCCCAAGGAGCTCCCCGTGGAATACCCCGACCTGTCGGCCCTGCCCGCGGAACTGCGGAAAGCCGTCACCGAGCGTGATTCGCTCAACGTCTTCCGCATGATCATGCACTCCCCCGAACTCGCCCCGGCATGCTGCAGTTGGCCGACGCGATCCTGCGGGGCAACTCGCTCCCCGATCAGCTGCGTGAACTCGTCATCGTGCGGGTCGGCCACGTCTACGAGGCGCCGTACGAGCTCCATCACCACGAGAACATCGGCCGTCTGGTCGGCATGAGCCAGGCGGCGCTCGCCGCTGCCGCGAGCGGCTCCACCGAGGGGCAGGGGCTGTCGAAGGAGGAGGCGGCGGTACTCCGTTGCACGGACCGTCTGCTCGCCCGGCACACCCTGAGCGAGGCCGAGCGCGCGGAAGTGCTGGAGTTCCTCAGCGTGGGTCAGCTCTCCGACCTCGTCATCACTGTCGGCTTCTACCAACTGGTCGGCAACTTCCTGAACACCTTCGGCGTGACGACCGAGGGCGAGACCGACCCGTACTGATGCCGGCTGATGCCATGAGCCGGATGTGAGCTGTACACGAAGCGGCAGGTTCTGGTCAAAGGATGTCCAAGTGCGGGCCGCCGCTTCCGCCGCCCGTGATCGGGTCCCTGCGACGGCTGTTACAGCCGTTCCCCACGCCCGTTCTGGGAGGACCCGGTGTCAACACCAACCCGTAGAAGACGATGGCTCACGATCTGTTCCCTCACCGCCTCCGCCGCCCTGATCGCACTGCCCGCCAGCGCCGCACCCGGCGGGGGCAACAGCCCCTTCGGGCCCCGCGTTCTCGACCAACTCGCCGCACAGCGCGCGCAGTCGGTCGGCGCTCTCACCCCGAGTCTGAAGGGCGAGGACGGTGACGGTGAAGGCGACGGTGACGACGGCAATGAGGCCGACGAGATCGCCGAGGGCGCGGACCAGTACGCCGAGGCCCGCACCTCACCCGGTGTCGTCGCACCGGGCGCGTACGGCGCCGCATGGCAGAGCCTGAACAACCTGCCGAGCAGCGGGGGCAGTTGGCGGAACATCACCGACCTTCCCTATAACTCCGACGATCCGCGGTACCGGGATGTCGACTCCAACTCCAGTGGTGGTTCCGGCAATGTGACGGGCCGTATGGCGGCGATGGCCGCCGACGACGACGGGTACGTGTACGCGGGCAGCGCGGGCGGCGGGGTGTGGCGGTCCAGGTCGGGCGGAGGGCACTGGCAGGCCATCAGCGACCGGTTGCCCGCGCAGTCCACCGGCGCGCTGGCCCTCGACCAGGCCGGGCGGCTGTGGCTGGGCACCGGCGAGGCGACGACCAACGCGGACGCCTATCTCGGCAGCGGTGTCTATGTGTTGACGGATCCGCACCACGGTACGTTCTCCTCCCGGGCCCGGGTCGGCGGCGACGAGCTGGAGTCCACCACCGTCCACCAACTGCGCTTCGGTGGCGGCAAGGTGTGGGCGGCGACAAGCAAGGGCGTGTGGAGTCACTCCACGAAGACGCTGAAGGGCTCCTGGAAGCTGGAGTTCGCCCCCAACCCCGAGTTCCTGCCAGGCGGTTCGGAGGCGGCCGACCCCGACGCCCCGTACAAGAACATCGCCAACGACATCGCGATCGATCCGAAGAACCCCAACAAGGTGGTCCTCGCGGTCGGTTGGCGCAGCGGTGACGACTACAACGGCTTCTACACCAAGGGTGCGGGCGGCACCTGGACCCGGATCACCAGCGGCCTGGGCGATCTGCCGGCCGACCCGGACGGCGTCGGCAACGTCACCTTCGCCCGTTCCGCCGACGGCTCCCGCTACTACGCCATCGACCAGTCGCCGGAGCAGCTGAACACCAACCCGGACAGCGGTCTGGAGGGCTTCTACGTCTCCAAGTCCGGCTCCCCGACCGGCCCTTGGACGAAGATCGCCGACTACGAGGGCCTGGCCGCCTCCGGTTCGGCGCTGACGTCCAGCGGCTACATGCCCGGCGTCCAGGCCTGGTACAACCAGTTCCTGACCGTCGACCCGAGCGACCCGCAGCATGTGTACGCGGGGCTCGAGGAGGTCTACGAGTCCAAGGACGGCGGCGGCACCTGGTCGACCGTGGGCCCGTACTGGAACTTCGGCTTCTCCTGCTGGAGCATCGACCCGGCCAAGCAGAGCGGCGACTGCCCGCAGACCACCCACTCCGACCAGCACGGCGTCGCGATCGGCCGCTACCACGGCAGGAGCTTCGTGTACGTCGGCAACGACGGCGGCGTCTACAAGCGCCCCCTCAACGGCCGGCAGGACGCCGCCGGACACGCCACCGACTGGACCTCCCTCAACGACGGAACCATCGACACCCTGCAGTACTACTCGGTCGGCATCGGCAAGGACCTCGACCACGGGGGCGTCTCCGTCACCGGCGGCCTCCAGGACAACGGCCAGTCCGTGCTGCGCAGCGACGACCGGGTGATGGGCTCCAACTTCGGCGGCGACGGCGGTGACACCCTCACCGACCCGGCCAACGGCTGTGACATCGCCGAGGAGTACGTCTATCTCTCCATCCAGGTGACCCAGAACTGCGCGGTCAACGACGGCAGTTGGATCGACGACGACAGCAAGGTCACGTCCTGGAACGTCGCCCCGGCCGACAACGCGACCAGCGAGGCCCGCTTCATCGCCCCGCTCGCGGCCGACGCGAAGAACCCGTCGACGTGGATCGCGGGCGGCCGTCACGTGTGGGTGCAGACCCATGGGTACGCCATTCGCAGCGGCGACGAGTGGACCAGCGTGTACGACCTCGGCGCCGGCCGCACCGCGACAGCCGTCGCGGCCTCCGGCGGCAAGGTCTACGCGGCCTGGTGCGGCCCCTGCAACAACCAGGGCTTCGCGCGCGGCATCTCCGTCGGCAACGCTGGGGGCACCTCCCGGACGGAGTCTGGGGGAGGCACCGGCTGGCACGACATCGCGCTTCCCGTCGACGGGACCGTACCCAACCGCTACCTCAGCGGCTTCGCCGTCGACCCGAAGAACGCCGACCACGTGTTCCTCACGGTCAACGGCTTCTCCCGGCAGTGGACCGAGGGGCCGGGTGCGGGCGTCGGCCATGTCTTCGAGTCCAAGGACGGCGGCACCACCTGGAAGGACATCTCCAGGAACTTCCCCGACGTCCCGGCCGACTCCGCCGTGGTCACACCGAACGGCGGCCTGGCCGTCGGCACGGACCTCGGCGTGGTCTACCGCGCGCCGGGCCGGACCACCTGGCAGCGCGTCGGCGACCTCCCGGCCGTCGCCGTGCTCCAGCTGAAGCTGGGCCCCGACGGCAGCACCCTGTACGCGGCCACGCACGGCCGCGGTATCTACTCGATCAAGGTGCGGACTCTCGGCTGACGGGTTCTGACGTATCCGCCTTGCCTGACTTACGGGGAGGGGTGTTCCGGTTGATCGCCGGGGCACCCCTCCTTCGCGTACGGCACCGGCGAATTCCTTTGTACGGGTGGGGCGTTCAGCAGCAGCCGCCGGAGGAGGCGGTGGCGGCCGGGGCGCCGGTGCCGATCCGGAGGATTTCGGGGGCGGCGCAGCAACCGCCGCCGCTCGCTGCCTGTTCGGTGTTGGCCGGCTCGTCGAAGAGGCCCGCACCGCCGCACACGCCCGTTTCCGGGAGGGTGAGTTCGACGCGTTCGGCTGCCGCCCGGTCGCCCGCGATGGCCGCGGTGACGGAACGGACCTGTTCGTATCCGGTCATGGCGAGGAACGTCGGGGCGCGGCCGTACGACTTCATGCCGACCAGGTAGACGCCCACTTCCGGGTGGGAGAGCTCACTGACGCCGTGGGGGTAGACCGTGCCGCAGGAGTGCACGTTCGGGTCGATGAGGGGGGCCAGCGCGGTCGGGGCCTGGAGACGTTCGTCGAGGCCGAGACGGAGTTCGGAGAGGAAGGAGAGGTCGGGGCGGAAGCCGGTCAGGACGATGATCTCGTCGACCGGGTCGAGACGGCGGCCGTCCTCGGCGACGAGCACCAGTCGGTCGTTCTCCCGTTCCACAGCCTGTGTACGGAATCCCGTGACCGCGCTCGCGTGACCGGCCTCGACGGCTTCCCTGGCACGCAGGCCGAGGGCGCCGCGCGCCGGCAACTGGTCGGCCTCTCCCCCGCCGTACGTGTTCGCGCCGATGCCGCGCCGCAAAATCCACGACGTGTGGGTGCCGTGCTCCGTCTTCGCCAGGTCGGCGAGGAGCGCGAGGGCGGTGAAGGCGGAGGCGCCCGAGCCGATCACGGCGGTACGCCGGCCCGCGTAACGGGCGCGTACGGCAGGGTCGTTGAGGTCGGGGACGCGGTAGGCAATGTGCTCGGCGGCTCCCTTCTCACCGAGGGCGGGCAGGCCGTCGGCGCCCATCGGGGCGGGAGTGGACCAGGTACCGGAGGCGTCGATGACGGCGCGGGCGGTGAGCCGCTCCTCGTGGCCGTCGGCGAGCTGGATGTGGACCGCGAAGGGCTGCTCGTCGCGGCCCGAATCGACGACCCGGTCCCGTCCGGCGCGGGCGACGCCGGTGACCGTGGCGCCGTAGCGGATCCTGGCGCCGAGGACGTCCGCGAGGGGCTGGAGGTAGCGCTCGGCCCAGTCGCCGCCGGTCGGGTACGTCGCGGCGTCGGGGCGGACCCAGCCGGTCGGGGCGAGGAGCTTCTCGGCGGCCGGGTCCACCAGCTCGCCCCAGGTGGAGAACAGCCGGACGTGCGCCCAGCCCCGTACGGCACTGCCCGCGCCCGGGCCCGCTTCGAGTACCAGGGGTTCGATGCCGCGCTCGACGAGACGGGCGGCGGCGGCCAGGCCGATGGGGCCGGCGCCGATGACCACGACGGGTGGCTGATGGTCGCTGGAAGCAGTCACGACGACTCCCTTTACTGTTTCGACGTTCATCGATTTCCTGCATCGCCAGCATCGCATCTGCATCGACAAGCGTCAACATAGACATGCATCTAACCAAGAGATGTGTCAACATAGACACATGTCGAATTCGAGGGTGCTGCCCCTGCTGGAACCCGAGGTCGCCGGAGGCGCCGGGGACGCCGCGCCATGCTGTCCGCCGCTCACCGAGCGCCCGCTGACGGCCGAGGACGCCGAGCGCACCGCCGCGATGTTCAAGGCGCTCGGCGATCCGGTCCGGCTGCGCCTCTTCTCCCTGGTCGCCTCGCACGAGGGAGGCGAGGCATGCGTGTGCGACATCTCCGACGTGGGCGTCTCGCAGCCGACCGTCTCCCACCACCTGAAGAAGCTCAAGGAGGCCGGCCTGCTCACCTCCGAGCGGCGCGGCACGTGGGTCTACTACCGGGTCGAGGCACCCGTACTGGCCGCGATGGGCAGGCTGCTGACCACGACGCCGACCGTCATCTGAACCTGCGGTCCGGAGTCAGCCTCCGTCAGCGGTGCGGGCGGGTACGAAGACGAGCGCCACCAGCGCCAGACCGACGACCGCTCCGACCACCTGCGCGCCGACGAACCCCGGGACCGACCCCGGCGCGATGCCCGCGAACGTGTCGCTGAAGGCCCGGCCGATGGTCACCGCCGGGTTCGCGAACGACGTGGACGACGTGAACCAGTAGGCGGCACCGATGTACGAGGCGACGGCCACGGGCGCGTACCGCAGTTGGTCGGTACGGGCCAGGCCGAAGATCAGCAGGACCAGACCGGCCGTGGCCACCACCTCCCCCAGCAGCAGATGTCCGGCCGAGCGGTCGTGCGTGGACCACTCCACCAGGGGTCGGCCGAACATCGCGTCGGCCAGGATCGCGCCCGCGACAGCACCGACGATCTGCGCGGGGACGTACACCGCGACCTCGCGGGCCGTGACCCCGTCGCCGCCGCGCCGGGCGCTCCACCACTCGGCCAGCGTGACCACCGGGTTGAAGTGCGCCCCGGACACCGGACCGAAGAGCAGGATCAGTACGCCCAGGCCGAAGACGGTGGCGATCGAGTTGGCCAGCAACTGGACGCCGACGTCCTTCGTCAGCTCGGTGGCCTGAACGCCGGAGCCGATCACCACGGCGACGAGAAGGGCGGTGCCGAGGAGTTCGGCGGCGGCCCGGGCCTTCAGCGGGGTACGGGGTGGGGTGGCGCCCGGCGCGGGCCGCACCCCGGCGACGCTCGCAGCCCCTCCCACCCCTGGCCTGGGATGCTTGCCGACTTCGGTCGCCTCGGTGGCCCCGGTTGCCTCGGTGGCCTCGCTGGTGGTCAACAGCACTCCTTCAGAACGGTCGCCGCAGGGGCGGACATCAGGGGCACGACCGCTTGACGTTGTTCTCGGCGGTGGCGCGCGCTCTCTCCGCCAGGTCGGTGAAGCCGCCCGCGAGGGAGGCGATGACCTCGGGCCTCAGTCGGTAGTAGGTGAACCTGCCGCACGGCTCCGTCTCCACGACCCCGGCCTCGCGCAGCACCCTCAGATGGTTGGAGAGGTTGGTCTGTCCGGCCCCCGTCTCCTCGATCAGGTGGGTACTGCAGAGCGTCTCCTCGGCGAGCAGGGTGACGATCCGGAGGCGGAGCGGGTCCGCGAGAACCCGCATCAGATCAGCGTCGACCGACTTCAGCATGGGCTGATACTGTCACATCAGTCCGCAGTGATACCAGCCTGCGCTGATGCCAGTCGATCAGCCAGCCAGGCGGCCATGCAGCCATGCAGCCATGCAGCCAGATAAGGAAGACGACCATGACCTCCGGCCCGCTCGCCTCCGTGCTGTTCGTCTGTGTCCACAACGCCGGGCGCTCGCAGATGGCCGCCGGTTTCCTCAGCCACCTCGCGGGCGACCGGATCGAGGTCCGCTCGGCCGGTTCCCTTCCCGGAGACCAGGTCAATCCCTCGGCGGTCGAGGCCATGAAGGAAGTCGGCGTCGACATCGCCGACGCCCGGCCGAAGATCCTCACCACCGAGGCGGTCCAGGCGTCCGACTACGTCATCACGATGGGCTGCGGGGACGCGTGCCCGGTCTTCCCCGGCAAGAAGTACCTCGACTGGGCCCTGGAGGACCCGGCCGGCAAGGGCGTCGAGGCCGTTCGTCCCATCCGCGACGAGATCAGGGGCCGTATCGAGGCCCTGATCGCGGAGATCGACGCGAACTGAGGGTCGGCATCGGCATCACTTACCGCTCCCGCGCGCGTTGCCCGTACGCCTGCCCCGTATGCGTCCAGCCCGTCCCGTTCACCCGAACGAGCGTCGGCGCGCCCGGCATAGCCGCACATGCTGCTACCACAGGCATATGCAGCAACTCACACAGAAGCTCACGCAGGAGCAGACCGAGGCCCACCGTACCGACGACTGCTGGGCCATACCCTGCATCGTCCGCGCGGTGAGAGCGGGCGACGACTGGCTCATCGGCACCCTTCTCAAACGGTTCGCGCAGCACGCGGAGTTCGACTCGCTCTTCCGGTTACGGGAGGCGCTGCAACTCGACGCCGACCCGGTTCCGCAGGCCAACTCGGCGTGTGCCGCGGGGCATTGACCCGCCCCCGCACGGACTCAGCGACCGCCCGGCGTGCCCCCGTACTCCGATCGCTCCGATCGCTCCGAGTACTCCGAATCGAGAAGGCCGAAGACCACATCGTCGGTCCACTCCCCCTTCATCCACAGGCCCTGGACGAGGTGGCCCTCGCGGCGGAAGCCCACGCGCTCCAGCAGCTTCGCCGAGCGGACGTTGCGCGCGTCACAGCCCGCCGACAGCCTGTGCAGCCTCTCCTCCACCAGCAGGAACCGCACGATCCGCGCGACCGCCTCGCCGGCGTACCCCTGCCCCTGGAACTCCGGCGCGAACGTGAAGCCCAGCTGGGCCTGCCGTCCGTCCTCGCTCCGGCACACCCCGATATCGCCGATCAGCCCGGGTACGTCCCTCCGCTCGACGGCGTACTGGAACCACCCGGGAGCGCGCGGATCCCCTGCCGAGAACGTGGCCGCCAACTCCTCGGCTTCCGCCAACGGCACCGGAGGCTCCCAGCCCTGATACCGGCTCACCTCGGGATCCGACCGGTACGCCGCCAACGCCGGCGCGTCCGCCGGGGTGAACCTCCGGAGCACCAGCCTCGCGGTCTCCATACCGTCCATACCGTCGTCCCCTTTCACGTCAGTCCCCTCCACCCACTCCTCCCCTCACTTCAGCGCGTCGCCTCGGCGCTCCGGCCGGCTCCTTCCTCGTACCGTCCGCGCATTTCCGAGAGCACCCCGAAGGCCGCCGCCGTCAGCGGGACGGAGAGGAGCATGCCGAGGATGCCGGCGAGGGAGGCGCCGGCCGTGAGGGCGAGGAGGATCACCGCCGGGTGCATCTGGAGCGTACGGCTCTGGATCATCGGCTGGAGCACGTTCCCCTCGAGGAACTGCACCGCGACGACTATGCCGAGTACCCACAGCATGGTGTTGAGGCCACCGTCCGCGAACGCGACGAGGATCGCGACCGCGCCCGAGAGGAAGGCGCCGAGATAGGGGATGTACGCGCCTATGAACACCAGCGCCCCGAGCCCGATGGCGCCCGGCACCTGGAGGATGAGCAGGCCGATGGTGATGCAGACGGCGTCGATGAACGCGATGATCGTCGTCCCGAGCATGAAGCCCTCGATCGCCTGGAAGGCGCGGCGGGCCATGACCTCCAGGGTCGCGCCGGAGTCACGGGGCGCGAGCGTGTGCAGCGAGGCCATGGCCTTGTCGGAGTCACGGAGGAAGAAGAACAGGAGCAGCAGGGCGAGGGTCCCGGTGGCGATCATCTCGGTGAGCAGGCTGACGCCGCTCAGCACACCGGAGAGCGCGGTACCGCCGAACTTGGACAGCAGGTCCTTGGCGTTCGCGGCGAGTTCGTCGAGGGCGTTGCCGACCGTCTCGAACCGGTCGCTGAGGTCCTTCGCCGCGGCCTGCACCGAACTGATGATCTGGTCACCGCTGTCGATCAGCGAGGTGACCACGATGTACGCGGCCCCGCCCATCACGACGACGACCGCCGCACAGGCCAGCCCGGCGGCGAGCGACTTGTTGACCTTCATCCGGACGAGCCGCCGGTAGAACGGCCCGAGCAGGGCCGACAGAAGCAGCGCGAGCAGCACCGGCGTGACGGCGGTCTGGAAGGTGATGCAGAACCACACCCCCACCGTGATCACGCCACTCACCAGGAGCAGCAGCACGCTTCCGGCGGCGACGCGCCGGGCGGTCTCCGACAACAGGGGGGTGCCGTCGGCGCGGTTGCGGCCGTCGACAGGGAGCGGCCCGGTCATGGGCGCGCGGGTGGTGCGTACGGTCGTACGCGTCCGGTGCAACCGGTGTGTGCGGTGCGTTCGTGGACCGGGTCGGCCCGGCTGTCCGTCTCTGCTGCTGCCGCCGACTCTTCTCGAGTCTCCGGTACGGCTGTTCATTCTTTTTCGTCTCCGCTCGCCCGCTCGCCCGCATGCCGCTCGCTGTACGCGGCGACAGAGTAGACCGGCGCGGGACCCGCAGGGTTGAGAGCGGGGATGGAGGCCGGGGGGAGGTCGGGGGAAGGCCGGGTGGAGGTGCGGCCGCCGGAAAGGGGCGCCGAAGCTGTGCGGGGGACAGGAGTTTGTGTGGCCGGGCCGAGGCTGGGCAGGCGCGGTCGTTATGAGCACCCCCATCGACCGGAGCCCCGTAGACGCGACTGACGCCGTAGGTAAGGCGGCCGTACGCGAGGCCGACGTACGCGAGGCCGACGTACGCGAGGCCCCCGAAGGCCTGGCCGTCGTACCTGCCGAGAACGCGAGCGTGCGTACGGCGGAAGCGGGGCGCAGATCCGGCGACGGGCGGGGTTTTCCGTCGGCGCGGCGCGGTGGTGGGCGGGTGGCGGGGCTGGACGGGCTGCGGACGGTCGCGGTGGTGCTGGTGATCGTCTACCACGTGGCGCCGGGTGCGCTGCCCGGCGGTTCGGTGGCCGTGGACGTCTTCTTCACGCTCAGCGGGTTCGTCATCACCCGGCTGCTGATCGCCGAGTACGCCCGCACCGGCGGCATCGGCCTGCGCCGGTTCTACCGGCGGCGGTGGCTGCGGCTCGGGCCGGCCCTGCTGACGATGTGCGCGGTCACCGCACTCCTCTCCCTCGCGCTTCCGCTGCCGCTGTTCGACGGGGCGTGGACGTCGGCGGCGCTGGCGGCGGTGTCGGTGGTCAACCTCGTACGGGCGGGTGAGGCCGGTCCGTACTCCGATCTCACCTCTCCGCTGAGTCACACCTGGTCGCTGGGGGTGGAGGAGCAGTTCTACCTGGCCTGGCCGCTTCTGCTGCTCGTGCTCCTACGGCACAACACTTCACGGAAGGTACTGGCGTGGGTGGCCGCCCTGTGCGTGCTTCCGCTGCTCTGGCGGCTCGCCCTGTGGGACCCCTCGGCGGCCCACCGCATCTACAACGGGCCCGACACCCGCGCCGACCAGCTGCTCATCGGCGCGCTGCTGGCCGTCGTCCTGGCCCGCCTCCGCGCCGACGACCCCCGGCTGGCGTCGCTGCGCCGCTGGGCCGGACGTCTGTGCTGGCCCGCGCTGGCGCTGCTGGGGCTGATCGCCTGGCAGATCCCGATCGCGGGGGCGAGCGCGTGGAACCCCGTCTGGTACACGGCCGGTTTCACGGTCGCCGCCGCCTTGTCGGCCACGGTGGTGGCGACGCTGGACCTGCTCCCGGGGTCGTGGCCGTCCCGCCTGCTGTCGATCGGGGCGCTCGCCTGGGTCGGCCGGAACCTGAGCTACGGGATGTACCTGTGGCACTACCCCGTCATCCGCCTCCTCTCCGACCTCGGTGTGACGGACGACCAACTGCTGCCGATGGGCATGGTGGCGACGGTCGCGGCGGCTCTCGCGTCGTACGTGGTGGTGGAACGGCCGTTGGTACGACGGGGGTGAAGGATCTCAATGAGGGACGTCAGGGTCGGGGCTCGATGGGGGTGGGGTCTCTGACGAAGACGGGCTTGAGGTGTTTCTCGGGCAGGGCGTCCGGGAGTTGGTCCCAGTCGAGGACGTGGGAGACGACGCGGGCGGGGTCGACGGTGCCGGACGCGGCGAGGGCGAGCGCGTCCGGGATGTGGGCGCGTACGTTGTCGCGTGCGATGCGCAGGGTGACGCCGGTGAGGTACATGTCGAGCAGTGGCAGTTCGCCCGGGCGGAAGTGGTTGCCGGCCGATTCGCAGCTGCCTTCGGGGGCGAGGGACTTGACGGCCAGGGCGAGTTGGTCGACCCGGCCGGTGGCCTCGACGGCGAGGTCGAACCCGTGCCGGACCGGTTCGATCGCGTCGGCGGTGCGGGCGCCGTAGCCCTCGGCGAGCTTGCGGTGCTCGGGGTCGGGGTCGACGTACAGGACGTCGGACGCGCCCAGGGCCCGGGCGATGTCGCACACGTACAGGCCGATGCTGCCCCGGGCCACGACCAGCACGCGGGCGCCGGGACGGGCCCGGAGGTGCGGCGCGACCAGCCTCCAGGACAGGGACCAGTTGTCGCTCGCCGAGGCCATGGCCACGGGGTCGAGGCCGGCGGGCAGGGGCACCAGCATCGCGTCGGCGTACGGGACGCGGACGAGGTCGGAGAAGAGGCCGCCCCAACTGCCGCCGATCGGCGCGCCGTACATGGCCATGTGCGGGACCGACGCGCAGTGGGCGGTCAGCCCGGCTCGGCAGGGGCCGCAGCTCCCGCAGCTGATGGACCAGGGGACGACGACGAGGTCCCCCGGAGTCACGGTGGTCACGGCGTCGCCGATGTCGACCACGCGGGCGACGCACTCGTGCCCGAGGGCGAACGGCGGTTCCACGAAGCCGTGCCCGGCGAGGATCGCGGAGTCCACGTCGCAGGAGGTCGCGGCGACCGGCGCGACGACGGCCTCCCGGTCGGAGCGGACCTCGGGATCGGGCGCCTCGCGCCACTCGACGGTGTGGCGGGCGACGTACGTCAGTTCACGCACCGGCTTCCTCCTCGCCCTGCCGCGTCTCCCTGCTCTCCTTGTTCTCCTTGCCCTGCCGCGCCAGGGCGACCAGGTCGGCGTAGCGGACGACGGAGCCGCCCGCACCCCAGGTGCCGTCCGGCTGCTCGTGGACCAGCACCCACACCCGTAGCGCGTCGTCCGCCGCGAGGCCGGCGGCGGACAGAACCGTCTTCGTCACGTCCTGGACGAGGCCGGCCCTGCGCCGCTCGGACAGCGCCCCCGCAGGCACGGTCACCTCCACGAGGAAGCGGGGAGCGTCGTCCTCGGCGGTGGTCTGGGCGCCTTCGGGCAGCTCGACGAGGTAACTCCACGCCTGGGCACGGAAGAAAGCGGTGTCGGGCGCCCCCTCCCAGCGCAGCAGTACGTCCGCGAGGTCGCGCTGGATGGTCGTACGGCCCTCCTCGGAGAGGGCACCGGCAGGGGCGGTCAACCGGATCATGGGCATGGCGGCTCCTATGACGATCGTTATAAACCTCGGCCACGGTAGACTATGACGGTTGTTATAGCCAGAGGGGACAGAGGGGCGCACCAGTGGCCGAGACCGGTAAGCCGTCACGTGAGCGGATCGTGGCCGGCGCCGCCGACATGATCAGTCGGCGCGGCCTGAGCGCCACGAGCATCCGGGAGATGGCCAAGCACGCCAAGGCTCCGCTCGGCTCGACGTACCACTACTTCCCCGAGGGCAAGCAGCAGTTGGCCACCGAGGCCGTCCGCCACACCGGCGAGTGGGTCGCCCGCAGCCTGCGCAGAAGGCTGACAGCGGGGCCGGCCGCGGGACTGGCCGCCTTTCTGGACCTGTGGCGCGGGATCGTCGTCGAGAGCGACTTCCACGCCGGCTGCCCCGTCCTGGCGGTGGCCATCGAGGAGCCCCCGGCCGACGAGATCCCGCCCGCCCTGGTCGCCGCGGCCGAGGTCTTCGAGCAGTGGCAGACCCTGCTCGCGGACTCCCTGCGGGAACACGGCGTCGAAGCCGAGCAGGCCGCGCAACTCGCCACGCTGGTCGTCGCCGCCGTGGAGGGCACGGTGGCCATGTGCCGCGCGAAGCGCAGCACCCAGCCTCTCGATCACACCGCCGTACAGCTCCAGGCCCTCGTGGCCGCCGCCATCAGACACTGACCGGGGGCGGGTACGGGGGTCCGGGGTCCGGGCGTGGGTCACGCGCCGAGTGCGGCGCGGATCGCCTTGACCTTGTCCTCGGTGAACACGCCGCTGTCGAGCAGGGAGAGCACGGACAGCACGCCGCCGCTGGAGCCCCAGCTTCCTTCGTCGATGACCCGGAAGTTGACCCACCATGCGGGCGAGGGCTTCGACAGACCGCATGCGTCCGCCAGCGCGGCCAGGACACGCTCGATGACGGCGGTCCTGACCTCCTGACGCCAGTCCCCGTCCATCACCGCGATGTCGATCGCCATGACGTCGCTTGCCATGCCTTCGACGTCCGGGCCGGCGTCCGCGAGCAGTCGGCCGCCGATCGCCATCATGTCGGGCTCGCGCTCGACGAAGTGCACCTGGAACCCGGCCCGCGCGGGCGGCGCGAACTGCCCCACCTCGGGCACGAGGACCGCGTCCGTCAACGTCTCGGCCAGCGCGCGGCGCTGCTCCCGGCCCAGGCGGCCGACCGGGGAATTCACGGTGATGATCGTCATGACACTCTCCTATGACAGTCGTTATAGGCGGCTTCAAGGTACACCACGCTTATAACGACTGTCATATAGCTGGAGCTTGGGCCGCTCAGTCGGAGATGACGGCGGTGCGGTGGATCCAGTCGCCGTCATGTACAGCTCGGTGCATGAAGGCGGCGACGTCCGCCCGGCTGATGGTCGGGTTGCCCTTCATGGGCAGCCGGTCGTCCGCGCGGTAGGTGCCGGCCGCCGGGCCGTCGGTGAGCCGGGTCGGGTAGACGACGGTCCAGTCCAGGCCGCTCGAGCGGATGGAGTCGTCGGCGATCTTCTTGTTCGCGTAGATCGAGCGCAGCAGCGTCCGGTAGATCAGCTTCTGCGCGGGGCTCGACCACGCGAGCGTGTGGCCGACCCCGAACGACGACAGCCACACCAGGCGGGACACGCCCATGGTCTCGGCGGCGGCGATGACGGCCGCCGAGGAGCGCGTGAAGAGGTCGTCGGCGACCACCGAGTTGCCTCTGCCGAGGGCGGCGACGAGGGCGTCCTGCCCGGCCAGGGCGGCGGCGACATCGCGGCGGGAGGTCGCGTCCCCGGCCACCACGGTGACCTTCTCGGCCAGGTCACCCAGCGCCGCCGGGTTTCGGACCAGGGCGGTGACCTGGTCACCCGCGTTCAGGGCCGAGTCGACGAGATGACGACCGGTGGGGCCGGTCGCACCGAGGATCAGCAGCTTCATGTCAGGGGCGTCCTTCGTGTACGACGTTCAGGTCAGACGGAGTTGGCGGAGCCGGTGGAATCGGCGGAGCCGGTGGAATCGGCGCGGTCGCCGAGGTCGGCCAGGTCCTGCTCGGAGAGGGTGATCCCGGCGGCGGCCACGTTCTCCTCCAGGTGGGCGACGGAACCCGTACCCGGGATGGCCAGGGCCACCGGGGACGAGGCCAGCAGCCGGGCGAGGGCGATCTGGGGGACCGTGGCGCCGTGCCGGGCCGCGACGACGGCCGGCCGCTCGTCGTCAAGCGCGTGGTGACCGCCCACCGGGAAGAAGGGCACGAAGGCGATGCCGGAGTCCTCGCAGACGGCCAGGATGTCCGCGTCGTCACGCCGGGTGGTGTGCGGCTGGTGCTGGTTCTGTACGGCTGTCACGGGTGCGATGGCACGAGCCTCCGCGAGGTGGGCGGTGTCGACGTTGCTGAGGCCGAGGTGGCGGATCAGGCCCTCCTCGCGCAGCGCGGCGAGCGCCTCGAAGCGCTCGGCGAGCGACTCGCCGTGCGGGACGGCCATCGGCCCGATGCGCAGGTAGACCAGATCGAGGCGGTCCACGCCCAGGCCGGTGAGGTTGTCCTCGACGAAGCGACGCATGTCGGCCGGGCCGCCGTGCCGGAGGCCGCCGACGGTCGGGACGGGGCCCACCTTGGTGGCGATGACCAGGTTGGACGGGTACGGGTGGAGCGCCTCGCGGATCAGGTCGTTCGCGCGCACCTCGCCGTCATGGCTGTGGTAGAAGTCGGCGGTGTCGATGTGGTCGACCCCGAGTTCGACGGCACGGCGCAGTACGGCACGGCCTGTCTCGGGGTCGCGGGCGGGACCGCCCATGCCGTCCTTGGACGGCAGACGCATCGCACCGAAGCCGAGCCTGCTGACGTGCAGGTCGCCGCCGATGCGGAATCCGTTGCTCATGGCCTCAGCCTGCAAGGGCCCGGGGCAGGCCGACGAGCCCGTGGCAGCTTGCTGCCACCGGCACAATGGACGCATGAAACAGGTCATGACGCTTCGCGGTGATCTTGAGCTCTGGGCGCGTATGAAGCCCTTGACGGAGTCGGACTACGGGGAATGGGTCAACATCGCCCGCGACCTCGACACCTGGCCCGGCGCGCGTGAACTCGCCCGCCGGGCGATGCGCGAGGACGGGGCTGCCCGGGCCCGCAAGCTCTACAGCCCGGCCGTGCTCGCCGACGAACGTGACCGCGACGCCCTGCGCGAGATGGCCGCCCACGGGATGCGGATCCGGATCACCACGACCCAGCTGTCCCGGGGCACCACCTTCGTCGACCGTCGAACCATGATTTTCACCGACCCCGTGGGGCCCGCGCCGACCGCTCGCGGTCCCCGCACGTACACGGTGAGCGCCTCACCGGCCCTGGTCGACGGGGCGTACGCACTCTTCGAAGCCGCCTGGGAGAGCGCCACGGACCTGGCCGCCTTCCTGGATGCGCACCAGCCCCGGATCGACGCCCGGACGAGCCGGGTCCTACGGGCGCTGGGCTCCGGCGTCACCGACGAGGCGGCGGCACGGGAACTCGGCATGTCGCTGCGCACGTACCGCCGCCGGGTCGCGGAACTCCTCGTCACCCTCGACGCGGGCTCACGCTTCCAGGCAGGTGTACGGGCGGGCCGGCTGGGCCTGACCCGAGGGTGACCGGCCGATCGCGCACCCGCGCACCGGCGTGAGCCGATCACTCACCTAGACTCCGGCGCACCATGACCGACGACGCCCGTACGCCCCTCGCGCCCGCCCTCGGCTCCATGACCGTGCTGGTCGCCGCCGTCATCGTCCATGACAAGGCCTCGGGCCGGGTGGTCATCCTGCAACGCGGCCCGCGCGCCAAGTTCGGCCAGGGCATGTGGGACCTCCCCCTCGGCAAGAGCGAACCCGGCGAGCCCATCACCGAGACGGCGGTACGCGAGCTGTACGAGGAGACCGGGCTGAGGGTGAAGCCGGAGGACTTGAAGTTCGCCCACGTCGTTCACGGCTCCCAGGGCGTGCAAGCCCCCAATGGCTATCTGACCGTCGTCTTCGTCACCCACGCCTGGACCGGCGAGCCCGAGAACCGCGAACCCGACAAGCACGCCCAGGTCCGCTGGGCCGAAGTCCACGCGCTGCCGGAAGAGTTCATCCGCACGAGCGCGGGCGCCCTGCGCCACTATCTCGAGGGCGGGCCCCTTATATCGCTGGCGGGCTGGGGATAGAAGGCGACCGGAATCGCAACCCCGGCCTCCCCCTCCGCCCGGCTCCGGCTCGACCACCCCGTGGCCGACCGGGACCTGGCCGATGCGGCTGCACGACCCGCGCCGGGTCCTTGTGAGCCGGGATGCGGACGGTCCCGGACCTACCTACCGGTCTTTTAAAGAACCGGGATAAAGAACCAAACCACCCTCCTCCGACCCCGCCGTTCCCCCCTGCGGACCCCGGTGAAACATGAACCATTCACCCTGAGGAGTGACTTGGTTGCGCTGAGTGGCTGCGGAGAGTTACGTTCCCGGAAACGACCCCGAACAGACGACGGCCCTCGCCAGGACGGCAATCCTGAAGCGAGGGCCTGACCGATCAGGAAGTAAGCCCCTTCCCTATGGCTGGAACGCAGTTTAGCGCGCCCTCGGGCGCCAACGCCGGTGCGGCGAACACCCTGAACTCCGGTGTGATCCACGTACGCACCCGCCTCACCGCCGACTTCACGGTGATCGCCAACGCCCTCGCCCAGCGGCGCGGCAGCGCGGTCACCATCGGCGTCGCGGCCTACATCCTCTCCGTCGCCGACGGCGCCCCTGTCAGCATCGCCGCGCTCTGCGCCCACTTCGACGAGGGCGAGATCCTGATCTCGCGTGCGCTGCGGGAGTTGGAGGCGGCGGGATACCTGGAACGGCGCAAAGTGCGGGGACCGAAGGGAACAGTACGCACGCTGACCTTCTTCTACGACGTACCTCCCGGCGCCGCCGACCGTCCGCCCCCGCCCTCACCCCCGCTTCCGCCGCAGCCCACCCGGCCGAGGGGGTCCGCACCGGTCGCGAACAGCGCACGGGCAGCAGGACCCGCTGGTGAACCTGCGGCGCCGGAAGTACCGGATGCCACGGCAGTGACGGATGCGAGCGAGTCAACCGAGGCGCCAATTTCCCAGGGACTCCAGCCCGTTGCCACTCCGTCCCAGGTCCTGACCCAGGACCTGCCCCAGGACCCACCCCTGCCTCCGCCCCCTGCCCCGCTGGGCCTCGACGATGCCGACCCCCAGGCGGTCATCATTCTCGCCTCGCTCCGGATCGTCGACCGCAGGCTGATCCTGTCCCGCAGCGAGGTCGCGGAGTTGGCTCCGGCTGTGGCCGAGTGGCTCGCGCAGGGCCTCAACGCCGAGGAGATCACCCACGCGCTGACCACCGGCCTTCCCGCCCACTTCAGGGCCCGTCCGGCACGCGTACTGGCGTTCCGCCTGCGCGAAGCACCACTTCCGGTGCCGCCGAAGGCCCGCCCAGCGGTCACCGTCACACCCCTGCCGCTCGCCCTCCAGTGGCAGAACTGCGACGGCTGCGAACGGGCGTTCCGGGGAACGGAGCAGTCCACCTGCCGCGACTGCCGGACAGCCGGGGCGGCTTGACGGTTCGGGCACCGGTAGGGATCGACGGGAGGCGGGGCATGGTCGACCGGTTCGGCGCAGAGGTCGTAGAGACGCGGTCACCATGCAGGAAGCAGGGAACCCGTCACGGGGCAACCGCACGCACGCTCAGCGTTCCGATGCAGCCAGGCTGCGGTGCCTCCAGAACGACCGCCACCGCTTCCGTGAAGCCCGCGGAGGTGAGATGGCGTCGCCAAGAGGCGGGCGTGTAGCTGTACCGGTAGGTGTACCTGGCCGGGCCCGCGAAACCGCCCTTGTACATGCCCTGCGGCCCGTACGCCCCCGGGATGGCCGGCGGTTGGGAGAACGCGAACATGCCCCCGGAGTTCAGGCGTTCGCGGACCAGGGGGAAGAGTTTCCGGGGATCACTGAACCAGGCGGCGCCGAAAACGGAGTACACGGCGTCGTAGGTCCGGGTGTCGCGCTTCAGGAAATCGAGCACCTCGGCGCACACGAACTCGACCCCGAGAGGCCCCCATTGCTGTGTCGCGTTGGCCACCATGACCGGGGACATGTCCACGCCTCGGGCCTTCACGCCCCGCCCCGCGAGGAACGCGAGCGCGCGGCCGGTTCCACAACCGATCTCCAGCACGCTCTCGGGCTCGCCGAGCACTTCGGGCCCGGGCCCGTGACTCGCGTACTGAGTCCACCGGAACACAGGCTCGGACTCGAAGACGTCCTTGCGCGTCGATTCCGCATAGGTGTCCCACACGGCGCGTTCATCGTCGAAATTGTGCACAGCGGCCAACGGACTTCCTTGAAGACGTAGTTGCGGGCTCGGGTAGGTGCGGGCGCCCCGCTCCCTCGGGGAGGAGCGGAGGCGGGGCACCCTTTCCGGTTGGTCAGTGACTGTCGGGCACCTTGTCGTCGCACGGCCCGCAGTCCGACGCGTCGACCTCCCACAGCTCGTCGTCGATCTCGAAGCCGTGGGCGCGGATCACCTCGGCCGTGCGCATGACGGTCCCGTCGCGGCGACGCTCCACGAGCGGGGCATGATGCTTGTACGCGCCACCGTTGTACGCCGCGCAGAACGCGAAGTAGACGGGGGTGTCCAGGATGATCTGGTGAATGCCGAGGTCGACGGTGTAGCCCGGTCCGATGTCGACACCCGGGCTTTCCATCGCCGTGACCAGATAGGCCACGGCTTGCCCGAGGACGCGTTCCGCGAGGCTGCGCACAGCGACCGAGTCCCGCAACAGCAGCCGTACCTCACGCTCCCACAGGTCGATACCCGCCGCTCCTGGGGCATCGAAGATGTTGTACGTCCTCTCGGTGACGTACGGACGTACCGCATTCAGCAACTGCCGAGGATCGCGGTACATCGTGCCGCTCAGGGCTTCCAGTGCAACGGTCATACTGATTGTGTCCCTTCCTTCTGGGTGGGGTGGAACCCGCCCCGGCAGGCGACCTGTCCAAGGGTTCTCGAACCTGTCGGGGCGGGGGTTCATGAGTCGCCCATCCCCCTGTTGTGGGGATGGTTCGCAAGCTCGTCATTGCAGTCGTTGGCTCTCACCGTGTTCGAGACCCTGCGATGGCCCTCGCGCTGCTCGACCAGGGCCGCACAGACACCACAGCCCTCGACCGCCACGGGCTCAAGTCCCGGCGCGGTGACGGCGGAAACCAACGACACGGGCACGTCGGCGCTCATACGCTCAGCAGCCTCCGAAGCCCCTGGTCGATTCTCCGAACGACCGTGTGGTCAGGGGCGGAAAAGTCTCTCGGCCACCAAGCGGGCGCATGGACGTCGAAGCCGCGCCACTCCCCGGCCCGCACCGTGACAACGCAAGGCCCCGCGTAGTCCAACCCCTGCCCGTCGACCCTCTGCTGCATCGGTACACCCCTCACTGACGTTGTCGCTCTACGCAACCAAGCAGACGCGCACAGCGGTACCGTTGGAGCGGCAGCAGAACTTGAACGACTTGAACGTCGGAGTTCGCGGGGAGTGGTGGACGTGCCAAAGGGCCAGCCGAACGAGAACCTGGCGCGCTTGTTGAACGAAGGCGCCTGGATGCACCGGCAGTTCGCTTCGTCCGTCAACCGGGTAGGTGCTGAGCGGGGCCTGAAGCTCCGCTACGACGAATCCTCCGTGGCACATTGGCTGGACGGAGTCGTACCACAGAAGGCCGCGCGGCCGATGGTGATCGAGGCCTTGTCACGACGCCTCGGTCGTCCAATCACTTACGAGGAAGCGGGACTTGACGCTCCTCCGAGCCTGTCCGGAATGCAGGTTGCGCCCGACCACGCGCTGAACACCATTGAGGGTCTGGTTGACACGGGAAGGGCAGACATGGATCCCTCGCGCCGTACGGTCCTGACGACCGCGCTCTACTCCGCAACGCTCGCCGTGCCCAACTACACGGAAGCCGACGAGACCCTGGACCGGCTTGAACACCAGGCCGCAGGCCGCACGGTCAGGATCGGCCCCGGCGAC
Source organism: Streptomyces sp. ME02-8801-2C (assembly GCF_033793965.1). Classification (NCBI taxonomy): domain Bacteria; kingdom Bacillati; phylum Actinomycetota; class Actinomycetes; order Kitasatosporales; family Streptomycetaceae; genus Streptomyces; species Streptomyces sp. ME02-8801-2C. The sequence continues at coordinate 106,963 of NZ_JARAXP010000016.1, forward strand.
GTGGCCGTGGTCCGCAGCATGACGGACAAGATCGCCGACATCCTCGACGAACTCGGGGGCGCGCACGCACGGCCGATGGCTGCCGCCTTCATCGTCAACTCGGTCGCTTCCTACCTCCGCGCCGACGGAACCGAGGCCGTCAAGAACGACATGCGCGCCGCGGCATCCGATCTCGTGTACCTCACCGGATGGATGGCCATGTACGAGAAGGCACACGGACTTGGCCAGCGGTACTACCGTCAGGCCCTCGGGCTGGCCAAAGCCGGCGGTGACGAGGTGACGTACTGCCGAACGCTACGCGGAATGGCCCTCCAGGCCGCCAACCTCAAGCAGGCGAACAAAGCCCTCGAGCTCGCCGACTCGGCGGCGGAAGTCGCGCCGAAGGCCGGTCCGCGACTGCAGGCGTTCCTTAGGGGGCAGCAGGCGCACGGGGCCGCTCTGGTCGGCGACCGAGGACTCGCCTTCGCCCGTCTGACCGAGACGGAAGCGGCTCTGTCGAAGGCGGACAACAGGCGCGACTCCGTGGGGGGCTACGACCAGGCGGCCTACCAGTTCCATGTGTCGAGCGTGCTCTACGCCCTCGGGGACGTCCCCGGCTCGATCGAGGCCATGAAGGCATCGAATCGCGCGCGACCGTCTGTGGAGAAGCAGGGCAACGCTCACGCGAACGGCCTTCTCGCGCAGCGGCAACTCGAAGTCGGGCACCTCGAAGTCGCGTGCACGACCTGGCACGCGTTCCTCGACGACTACGCCTCACTGTCGTCCGCCCGCGCGGATGAGCACTTCGGCATCATGCGCCGCCGCATTCGCCCCCACCTCGGCAATCCGAGGGCGCGGGAGCTCAACGAGCGGGCACGGGAGCTGGCTCGGCAGAAGGCTGCGGCCTAGCAAGCCGCCGGAAAGCCTGTCGCGTCTCGTGCAGCGACGAGGAAACTGCGCGGTCTTGAGGTAGCCGGGTGCCCGGGACGGGCAACCGACCCTCCTGCGGACCCCGGGAGAACCTCGGGTGGCCATTGTGACGCCACCCCGTCACGCCCTGTTCTGCCGCTGGTTGTCGCTGTTGTCGCGCAGGTGTTCCGTGTGGCGGGTGACGTCGTCGACGCGGGCCGCCAGGTCGGGGTGGGCGTTGGTCAGGTATGTCCCGGTGACCGTCAGGGGGGCGACCAGTGCGGCCGTGTCGTTGTCGGCAAGGGCGGCGGTGAGCTCGGCGAGCGGCGTTCGGGCTGCGGCCGGGAGGTCGGTGAGCGCGGTGATCTGGCCGGCGAGCTGGCGCAGGTCGGCGGCGTTCGCGCGGGCCCAGGTGGTGACCGTACGGGCGGCGGCGCGACGGTCGCGGGTGTCGCGTACCCGTTGCTCGCCGGTGGACCCCGGGATGCCGGGGCGTACGCGCAGGTAGCGGCGTTCGGCGGCCTGGCGGCTGGAGACGCCGAGAGGGTGGGCCAGGTCCGCCCAGCTGGCGCCCGCTTCCCGGGCCTCCTCGATCAGGCCCGGCTCCCACTCGGCCAGCTGATCGCGCACCTCGCGGAGCAGCAGCAGCGCGGCGAGCGCCTGCTCCGAACCGGGTGGGCGGCCGGGCCACTCGGAGTCCTCCGCATCCCGGCCGGTCCCGTCTCCCGACGCCCGGGCGGTGTGCAGGGCCTCATGGATCGTGTTCAGGGCCGTGGCCGCGGCGAGGAAGGACGTGGGGGTGAGCCCACGGGCCTTGGCCTGCGGGGCGGGCTGGTCGTCAAGGGTCATCGAGCCTCCAACACGCGATGTCGTCGCATCAACGACACTCAACTTGTCATCACTTCGATGACATGTTACAACCGAAGACAGGTGAACGCATTGGCGGCAGTGCCCGACCCGAACCTTGGAGGTGTCCCCCATGTTGATGCGCACCGATCCCTTCCGTGAGCTCGACCGGCTCACCCAGCAGCTCCTGAACACGAACGGCACCTGGTCCCGGCCCTCGCCGATGCCCATGGACGCCTACCGCGAAGGCGAGGAGTACGTGATCGCCCTCGACCTGCCCGGTGTCTCCACCGACGCGATCGACATCGACGTCGAGCGGAACATGCTGACCGTCAAGGCCGAGCGGCGGCCCGTCGCCAAGGCCGACGACGTACAGATGGAGCTCTCCGAGCGGCCCCTGGGCGTGTTCTCCCGCCAGCTCGTGCTGGCCGACACGCTGGACACCGAGCACATCAAGGCGGACTACGACGCGGGAGTGCTGACCCTGCGCATCCCGATCGCCGAACGCGCCAAGCCCCGCAAGGTCTCCATCGGCGGGGGCTCCGCGCACCGGGAGATCAGCGGCTGATCCCTCCCGGTCGGTGCCGGGGACGGGGAGTCGGCCCGCGTCCGGGCCACTCCCCGTCCCTCCCGCATCCCCTCCACTCGCCTCCACCCACGCAAGGGAGCAGCGATGGTCATGCGTTGGGAACCATTCCTGGACCAGATCAAGGAACGCGGCGCGTACGAGACTCCCCAGGAAGCCGAGCGTGCGGCCCGTACGGTACTGGCGCTGCTGGGCGCCCATCTGGTGGGCGAGGTACGCGCCGAACTGGCGGCCCGGCTGCCGGAGGAACTGGCCCTCATCCTGCTCAACCCGCTCCAGGCACGTGAACCGCTGTCCCCCGAGCGGTTCGTCCGGGCCACGGCGGCATGGATCGAGGGAGCCACTGAACGGACCGCGGCCTGGGACGTGAGCGCCGTGCTCAGCGTGACCGCGGAGGCCGCGGGCGAGGAGCTCGCCGACCGCATCCTGCTCCAACTCCCGGTGGGCTACGACCTGTTGTTCGGCCACACGCAACACGTATAGCCCGCCGACCCCTTCCCCCGTCCCACCTCATCCGACCTCATCCCAGACGAGAAAGGCGACCGCGTCAGCCATGATTACCCAGCAGCAGAAGCCATGCCGGTCCACCGTGGGCATGACGTTCGAACAGATGCTGGAAAGAGTGCGCTACGAGGGCGCGTACCCCACCCGCGCCCAGGCCGAGGAGCGTGTACGCGCCGTACTGGCCGCCCTCGGACGCCAGGTCACCGGCGATGAACGCGTGGAACTCACGTCCAGGCTGCCGTACGAGGCCGCCGTGGTCTTCACCAGCCAGTTCCCCTCCGCCGAGCCCCTCACCGGCTGGGACTTCGTCAAGGACCTGGCCTCCCGGACCGGCGCCTCGGTGGCCACCACCCGCTGGGACACCGGCACCGTCCTGCGCATCGTGGCCCAGCTCGCCGACGAGGCTCTCCTCGGCCGCATCCTCGCCCAACTCCCTTCCGGGTACGCCCTGTTGTTCGGCCGCGCCGAACTCATCCAGGCGGCCTGACGGCGGGTACGGACCGGGAGGCGACCGGACGGCCGTCGCATCACCCCGCGTCGGCCCGTCGGGGTTGAGCGGTTGTTCGTCGGCTGCGGGCCAGTGGGGGGCTTGTCGCGCAGTTCCCCGCGCCCCTTAAGAGCCCGCCCAGCTGGGGCGCCTTTAGGGGCGCGGGGAACTGCGCGATCAGCCCCCACCGGCCCGCAGCTCAACAACCGGCCCCCCGCTCTGGCACCCACCGCGGCGACGGCGGGCCGACCCGGGCCGGGCACGGTCAGATGCGGACCACGATCTTCCCTCGTGTGTGTCCGCGTTCGGCGTGCGCGTGCGCTTCCGCGATCTGTTCGAGCGGGTAGGTCCGCTCGATGCGCGGTGTGTAGTGGCCCAGTCGGCCGAGTTCGCCTGCTTCGGCAAGGAGTGTGGAGTCATTCTCCGCGTTGGCCAGATGCACGCCCAGGCGATGCGCGTTGGTGTGATCGGCGATCGTCGACACGCAGGCAGGGTCGCCCACGATCGCGACGAGATCGGCCAGGGACCCTGAGGCAGCGGTGTCGAGCGCGATGTCGACACCGTTCGGAGCCAGGGTGGCGAGGCGTTCCGCGAGGCCGGTGCCGTAGGTGGTCGGAACGGCTCCGAGAGAGGTGAGGAACCCGTGGTTGCGCTCGCCGGCCGTCCCGATCACGGTGGCGCCCCGAGCCACCGCGATCTCGACAGCGGCACTGCCCACACCTCCGGCGGCCCCCTCCACCAGCAAGGTGCGCCCCCGCAGAGGACCGAGCACCTTCAGGCCGCCCATCGCGGTCACAGACGCCAGACCTGCGCCGGCGGCCTCCTCGTCGGTCCAGGTGGCAGGCGCCTGGGCCCAGGCCGAGAGCACCGCCAGCTCCGCGCTCGCGCCGGTGACGCCGCCCAGGCCGAAGACACGGTCGCCGATGCTCACCCCCTGCACGCCCTCACCGATCTCATCGACCACGCCGACGGCATCCCGCCCGGGGATCGCGGGCAGGTCCACGGGGAGCATCTGGCGCGCCGCTCCGGAACGCACCTTCCAGTCGACGGGGTTGACGCCGGCCGCCGCCACGCGGACGCGTATCTCGCCAGGTCCGGGATGCGGATCCGGCGCCTGCTCGACCACAAGGGTCTCCACACCGCCGTACTCGTGATACCGGGCTGCGTGCATGTCGCTCTGCCTCTCCACGCGGCCTGAAGCGGCCGTTATCGAGATCAATGGTGATGTTTCGGCGAGTGCCGATGCCAGCTACGCTAAAACCTGACGTCGGCGTCAGGGGCAAGTCGACATCCGAGCGGGCGCGCAACATGCTGCGTCTCCGGCAGCCGGGCCGCCTTCGGACTGGACATGGTCGTGGTCACGCGAGCCCCCCATTGCTCATCAGCAACTGCCCGTTGACCCACTGCCCCTCCTCGGAGCACAGGAAGTCGACGAGGTGGGCCGTGTCCTGTGGGGTGCCCAGGCGGGCCAGGGGGGTGTGGCGGGCGATGTTCTCCCTGGCCTCCTGCGACATCCAACCGGTGTCCACCGGGCCGGGGTTGACGACGTTCGCGGTCACCCCGAGGTGGGCGAGTTCGCGGGCCGCCGCCAAGGTGATGCGGTCCAGCGCTCCCTTGCTCGCCCCGTACGGCAGGTTGCCCACCGTGTGGTCGCTGGTGAGACCGATGATGCGTCCGGTTCCCGGGGGTGATGTGAAGCGGCGGCCGAACTCCCGGATCAGCAGCCAGGTCGCGCGTGCGTTGACGGCGAAGTGACGGTCGAAGCTCTCCAGGGTCGTGTCGAACAGGCCCGAGTCGACCGACTCGCAGTGACACATCACCAGCGCGGTGACACCGGCGGCCCCCGCGTCGCCGCCCATCCTGCGCTCGACCTCGTCGAAGACGTGCGCCGGAGTGTCCGGGTCGGCGAGGTCCGCCTCGATCGCCGTGTTCGCGGCGCCCCGCGCGGCCAGGGACCGGGCGATCGCCTCGGTCGCGCCCGGCTCGGCGCCCCAGGACATACGGGCGTCGTACGGGGTCCAGTAGGTGAAGGCGATGTCCCAGCCCGACGCCGCCAGACGGTCGGCGATCCCGGCACCGATACCGACCGTGCGGCCCACTCCGGTGATCAGGGCGAGCGGGCGGGGCGCGGGAAAGGTCGTCACGGTCCTGGATCGTTTCCGACCGGCGGTCGCTCGGCAACCGCTTTTCCGTAGGTTCCACACGGATCAACTGAAGAGCGGGCGGATGAGGATCACGACCCACGGAACGTTCCGCCCGGCGCCGACGCGAAGAGCACGTGGTCGAGACTGGTGAGCAACCTCCAGGACCTGGCCCCCACTACATCAACCTCATGGCTATCTGAGCGTGGACCGGGGTGTCGACGGCGCGGCGGTCGCCGTGTCGGTCATCACGTTCCCGTCGGGCTTCCTGACGACCATCGCGTTCCTGCTGATCGGGGTCGCCTTCGGGTTCGACGACTACAGCCCCGGCCCGGACTCGTACGCGCCGTCCGTGTACGCGATCGCGGGCATCGTCCAGGTGCTGCTGGCCTGGTTGGTCCTGAGGGCGCTCAGGAAGAGGGCTCGCCAGTAGGTATCCGCAGGCTGAGATGACGACGGCCCGCCGGTTCTTCCGGCGGGCCGTCGTCGCGTCCGCGTACGTCCGCTCAGGTCACGCGGCCCGCTCAGGTCACGCAGCCCGCTCGGCCCGCTCAGCTCGCCGGCCGCCGAAGCCGGCCCGCGTACCGCCGCTCCAGCTCCAGGTTCCCCTCGAACCCCCCGGGCACGTTCGCCGACACGTACACCGGCGGACGCTCGCCCGCCGCGATCAGCGTCGCCGCCGTCTCCGCGACCGTCATCTGCACCAGGAGCACGCCGGTCAGGGTCGACAGGGCACACACCGCGCCGCCGCCCGGGAGTTCGAGGAGCGCGTCTCCCGTGGGTGCCTCGTTGTCCAGCACCACGTCCGCGATGTCCGCCAGCTTCCTGCCGCTGGAGTGGCCCGCCGGGACCGTGCGGGTGTGGGTGAGGGAGGTGATCGCGAGGATCCTGTGGCCGCGTTCCTTCGCGTGCAGGGCCATCTCGACGATGACGTTGTTGACGCCCGAGTTGGAGATGATCACGAACAGGTCGGCGGGGTGCGGCGCGGCGAGTTCGTACAGGCGCTCGGCGATGCCCGGTTCGCGTTCCAGGAGGGGGTCGTCGAGCGTGCCGGGGTCCGCGCCGCCGTAGAGGACGAGGTCGGCCATGCTCAGCCGGTTGGTGGGGACGAGGCCGCCGGCTCTGCCCGCCAGTTCCAGGACGAGGGCCTGGGAGTGGCCCGTACCGAAGGCCTGGATGACGCCGTCCGCGCGGATGCAGTCCGCGATCAGGGCGGCGGCGCGGGTCACGGCCTCCTGGACCGGCTCCGACCCGGCGATGCGGTCGAGGACGGCCCGGCTCTCGCGCGCGAAGCCCTGGGCGCTGACGGCGGACTCGACGGACACTCGGCACTCCCCACCGGTGGATTGAACCACCCGCTACATCTCTATCGGTGAATCAATAAATCACACGGTACGGGCTGCGGGCAACGTGGCCAGGCCCCTCCCCTCCCGTGGTCCCGGTCCCGGCCTGGTCCTGGCCTGGCCCTGGTCCTGGAATTCAAACTGACCCTCAGACGGTGGCTGGTACATTCTTGTTTACCCTTCAGTACAGCAGCACAGCGCCGAGGAGACCGGGTAACCGTGATGCCCCCGACTGACGTCACCACCCTCATCCGTACGGAGCTGCCGCGCCTCGCCGGCTCCCTGCGGAAGGTCGGTGAGCTGATCCTCGAGGATCCCGCCGCCGTCACCCACTGCTCCGCCGCCGAGCTGGGCCGCCGTACCGGCACCTCCCAGGCCACCGTCACCCGGTTCTGCCGTGCCATCGGCCTCGACTCCTACCAGCATCTGCTCATCGAGCTGGCCCAGGAACGCGGTCGCGGCGAGGTCTCCGACTGGGGCACCGCCGAGATCGGGCCCGACATCTCCCCGGACGACAGCCTGGAGCGGGTCGTCCAGGTCGTCGGCAGCGCCGATCTGCGGGCCATCCAGCAGACCATCGACCGTATCGACCTCGACTCCATGGAGCGCGCCGGCCAGGCCGCCGCCCGCGCCCGGCGCATCGACGTGTACGGCGTCGGGGGCAGCGGCGCGGTCGCGCAGGAGACCGAGACGCGGCTCTTCCGCATCGGGTGCGCGGTGCGCGGCTGGACCGAGGTGCACGGCGCCCTCACCTCCGCCGCCCTCCTCACCCCCGCCGACGTCGCCATCGGCATCTCGCACTCCGGCTCCACCCGCGAGACCATCGAGCCCTTCGAACTGGCCAAGCAGCGAGGCGCCACCACCGTCGCCATCACCGCCGACCCGAAGTCCCCGCTGGCCCGCGCCGCCGACGTACGGCTCATCTCCTCCTCCTCGGAGACCAGCTTCCGCACGGAGAGCATCGGCGCCCGCCATTCCGTGCTCGTCCTCATCGACCTGCTGTACGTCCGGGTCGCGCAGCTCTCCTACCAGCGCGCCAGCGCCTCCCTCGCCCTCACCGACCACATCGCCAGGGAGCACGCGGTGAGGTCCCGCCGCACCCGCTGAACCCCACCTGTGGGGGGCCGCGGTGACGCGCCCCCCGACAGGGGCGCGGGGCTGTGACACTGGCGGCTCCGCCGCGGGGCGCGACCAGCCCCCACCGCCCCGCGGCCAGAACACGCCCCCTCCCGCGCCCTCGTCGGCCGCCGGAACCTAAACGCAACACGGCACCCCATTGACCTCCGATGAATTCTGGTCCACATTTTCATCACTCGGAGTCAAGATTGGTGAATTGAACCAGCACTCACCATCCAGGAGGGCAGCAGCATGCGCGCAAGAAGACTGACCGGATCCCTGTCCGCTCTCGTCGTACTGACGTTGACCGCCGCCGGCTGCGGCCTCTCCGGAGGCTCCGACGACAACGGCGGCGCCACCGCGGGCGGCTGCTCGGTCGACAAGGGCAACGTCGGCTCCGGGAAGCTCACCGGCGACGTCAAGGGCAAGATCACGTTCCAGACGACCAACCTGAAGAAAGACTTCGGGAAGTACTTCAACGGGGTCATCGCCGCCTTCGAGAAGGCCCACCCGGGTACGAGCGTCAAGTGGATCGACGACCCGGGCGACAGTCAGTTCACGCAGCGCCTGGTGGCCGACGCGCAGGCCTGCACCCTCCCCGACGTCGTGAACCTGAACGTCAACACGTCGATCGCCCTCACCAAGGCCGGCTACCTCCTCGACCTCGACAAGAAGGCACCGGGCTCGGGCGAGCCGTTCGGCGCCCCGGTGTGGAAGTCCAGCGTGTTCGCCGACGCCTCGGGGGCGAAGGTGCACAGCGCGTACCCCTGGTACTCCGGCGGTATAGCCCAGACCTTCAACGTCGACCTGATGAAGAAGGCGGGCCTGGACCCGGCCAAACCGGCCACGACCATCCTCGGCATGTTCGACGACGCCCTGAAGATCGCCAAGGTGTCCGACGGCAAGTACTACGCCACGGTCGCCAACCCGATCTGGCGCATCCCGGCGGACTGGCAGCAGATGGGCGTCAAGGTCCTGTCCGACGACGGCAAGTCGTTCACCTTCGCCGACGACCCGAAGACGGTGGCGTGGGTCGAGGCGATGACCAAGATGTACAAGGCCGGCGCCATGCCGAAGGACTCGCTCTCCTCCAACCAGGACGCGTCCACCCTCTACGCACAGGGCAAGCTGGTCTACGGCTCCACCAACCCCAACTACCTGCGCTTCATCCAGCAGAACAACCCGAGCGTCTACAAGAAGACCGGCGTCGCCCAGTACATGCTGGACGACCTCGGCCACACCGTCGGCGCCCCGCAGTACATCTCGGTGGCCGCGACGAGCAAGAACGCCGCGACAGCGTTGTCATTCGCCCAGTTCCTGACGAACGCCCAGAACCAGCTGGCGTGGGCGAAGGACCCCAACGTGGTCATCTTCCCGTCCACGACAGCCTCGTTGGACGACCCCTTCTTCCAGTCGGTCAAGGGAACGGACCCCTTCTCCGAGGCCCGCAAGATCGTCGCCGAGGACCGCAAGACGTCCACGGCCGACGAGATCGCCCTGTCCCCCGGTGAGTTGAACGCCATCACGGCGCAGGTGCAGCTGGCGATGCAGGGCAAGAAGAGCGCCCAGGACGCCCTCAAGGAGGCGCAGTCCAAGGCCGACGAGCTGCTGAAGCAGGGCAGTTGAGGATGACGGCCGTACGCACGATGCCCGACGGCGAGGCGCCCGCGACCGCTCCGGCGGCCCCGGGCGCCCCGGCGCCGCTCCCGCCCTCGCGGCTGCGCCGCGCGCTGAAGGCGGTCACCCCGGGTCCCACCCCGGACGCGGGCGGCGCGGCGATCTACCGCCGCTGGTGGCTGCCCTGGCTGTGGATGCTCCCGGCGATCGTCGGAGCGGCGGCCTTCGGTGTCTTCCCGTTCCTGAACACGCTGCTCCTCTCCTTCACCGACGCGAAACCGCTCGGCGGAGCGGCCGGCTTCGTGGGCCTGGACAACTACACCCGCATGCTCGGGGACTCGGACTTCTGGCTGGCGACCCGCAACAGCGTGCTGTACGCGGTGATCGTGGTCCCGCTGATGGTCATCCTGCCTTTGCTGCTCGCCGTGCTGGTGGAGAAGAACCTGCCGGGCATCGGCTTCTTCCGCTCGGCGTTCTACACCCCGGTGCTCGCCTCGAGCGTGGTCGTCGGGCTGAGCTGGCAGTGGCTGCTCGCGGACCAGGGCCTGGTCAACACCTGGCTGGAGAAGGCCCACATCATCAAGGGGGCCATCCCCTTCCTCTCCGACAGCTGGCTGATCCTGCTGTCGGCGATGGGGCTGACCCTGTGGAAGGGCCTCGGCTGGTACATGATCTTCTACCTGGCCGCCCTCGGAAACGTCCCGAAGGAACTCCACGAGGCGGCCTCGGTGGACGGCGCCGGCGCGGCACGCCGCTTCTGGCACATCACCGTGCCCGGCGTCCGTACGTCGATGATGCTGGTCGGCACCCTCACCGGCATCGGCTCCCTGCGGGTCTTCACGGAGATCTACATGCTCGGCGGCGCGACAGGCGGCCCCGGCGGCGCCGACCGCACCCTCCCCTTCTACATCCGGGACGTCGGCCTCGACCCGCTGAGCGGCAACGCCGGTTACGGCGCGGCGGTCAGCGTCGCCCTGTTCGTACTGACCCTGGGCCTGACGCTCCTGTCACAGCGCCTCATCTCGAAGGAGGACGAGTCTTGACGACCGTATCCCCGACCACCCCTGGGGCGGCGGCCCGCCGACGCTTTCGGCCCCGCTGGCGGGACTACGGCCGGCCGCGTGAACTCGTCGTCCGCTACCTGCTGTTGCTGTTCGTGCTGGCCATCACGATCGGCCCGCTCCTGTGGCAGCTGCTGGCGTCGCTGAAGGGCGTGGGCGAGGACGTCTTCGGCTCGAACGCCTCCCTGATCCCCCACCACCCGACGCTGCGCGCCTACCGCGAGATCTTCGACCAGGTCCCGGTGGGTACGTACATCAGGAACAGCGTGATGATCGCGCTGCTGTCGATGGCGAGCCAGCTCGCCTTCTCGACGCTGGCCGGCTACATGCTGTCCAAGCCGGGCTGGAAGGGGAAGAAGGCCGTCTGGGTACTGCTGCTGGCGTCGATGATGTTCCCCTTCGAGTCCATCATGGTGTCGCTGTTCCTGAGCATCCGCGACCTCGGCCTCGTCGACCACCTCGCGGGCGTGTGGCTGCCCGGCTTCGTCGGCGCGATCAACGTCCTGATCATGCGGGCGGCGTTCCTGGCGGTCCCGCGCGAGATCGAGGACGCGGCGATGCTGGACGGCGCGGGCGAGTGGAAACGCTTCCGCCATCTGTACCTGCCCTCGGCGTACGGGGCGATCCTTGTCGTCACCATCAACACATTCATCAGCGCCTGGGACGACTTCCTCTGGCCGCTGATCGTGCTCCGCTCGGAGGAACACTTCACGCTGACGCTGGGCCTGGCGAGGCTCCAGACGTCGTCGTTCGGGTACGACCAGCGGATGGTGATGGCGGGGTCCGTGATCTCGGTGGTGCCGGTGCTGGTGCTGTTCGTCATCACGCAGCGGTGGTTCTACCGGGGGGTGGCTTCGGGGGGCGTGAAGCTCTGAGGGGCGAGGGTTCCGGGGGGCGAGGGAGGGGGCGGGCGGGTGAGTCCAACTCACCCACCAGCCACCGAACTTGTGACACCCCCGTGACCGGAAGTATGGCCTCCGTCACACACGCAGGGCGCACACCCCTGATCAGATGACAGGATGCGCAGACGCCGACCCGCCCCCCTCCTGCCGGCCCTCGCCGCCACCGCTCTGCTGCTCACGGCCTGCGGATCGGAGCACTCGGGCACTGGGAACACCGGCGCCGACGCGGCCGGGGAGCAGTCCGTCGTACAGGTCGACGACCCGGGCAAGGACGGCGTACGGATCACTTCACTGACGCTTCCCGACCCCTCCGCGTCCCCGTCGCCCTCGCCCTCCCGCGATTACTCCGTGTCGGCCGACAGCCTCGGCTCGGACTCGGGCTCGGACCCGGGGGTCGTCGCCCACTACGAGGTCACCAACAAGGGCGCCGAGAGCATGACCTACTCGGTCGTCTTCACCTTCATGAGCGCCGACGGCGGGGCCATGTCCAACCAGACCGCGACCGTGCGGGACGTGGGCCCCGGGAAGACCGTGCGGGGCACGATCCGGGCCGGGGTGCTGCCGCCCACCACGCCACGGATCACGCAGGCAAAGGTGCTCGAGGTGACCAAGGTCCCCGCGAGCGAGGCCCCGGCCGCGCCGGGTACCTGCCCCGCCTCAGGGATCCGGGTGAGTGCGGACAAGGGCGACGCGGCCATGGGCCTGCGCGTGGTGGGCCTGCATCTCGACAACTGCGGTACGCGTGACTACACCGTGGACGGCTACCCGCTGCTGGAACTCCTCGACGACGCCCGTAAGCCCGTCACCGGCGTCAGGATCCTCAAGGGCAGCGCCGAGATCACCACCGGCGCCGGCCCCGACAGGCAGCCCCGCCCCGTCACGCTCAAACCCGGCGAATCGGCGACCGCCGCCCTGGTCTGGCGCAACACCACCGAGTTCGGCACACCGGTCAACGTGCCCTACGTACAGGTCCGCGCGAAGGCCGGCGCCACCCCGGTGACGGTGACCCCGAACCTCGACCTCGGAACGACCGGGAAACTCGGGGTCAGGCCTTGGGAGAAGGCGGAGGGTTAACGTGAACCGGTGAACCGGGGTTCAGGAGCCGGTGCTGTAGCGGCTGAGCATGAGGGCGACGGTTTCGTCCACGATCGCGGGGTCGGTGGGACTGGGCGGGACGAAGTCGGTCCGTACCAGTTGGGGCCACAGGAGCTGGCTGCAGATCATGCCCAGGAACTGTTCGGCCACTGCGGCCGCCGACTGTGTCTGTCCGTCGGCGGAGCGGAAGTCGAGTGTGCCGGCCTCCGCCTCAGCGTCCAGGTAGTCGCGGAGCCGGTCGAAGAAGGGGCCGCGGTCGATGGCGAAGCCGGTGCCGACGATGTCGGCGAGTTCCGGCATCTGGGGAAGCTCGGTGATGATCAGGCGGCACAGCGCTGCCGTGCCGGGCCGGGCGACCAGGCAGGCGTAGTCGCGGCCGATGTGGTCCAGACCGAAGCGGGGATCACCGGGCGGGGGCGCTTCGGCGTACTCCACGTCCAGCTGCCACTGTTCGGCGGTGACGGCCGCGAACAGCGCGGCTTTGGAGGGGTACCGCTTGAAGAGGGTGCCGGTGGAGACGCCGGCCTCCCTGGCGATCTGCGCGAGGGAGGTCTTGTCGTACCCCCGGGCGAGGAAGAGGTCGCGGGCGGCACTGATGATGCGCGCCCGGTTCTCCGCCTTGATCTGCGCGTGATACCCGGCTTTGGTCTGCGCGGGATCCCCGGCCCGGCATGTGTCGCCACCGGTTGCCGCTCGGTCCGCCACCGACATACCCACGCCTCTCGCCCGTCTCCCGGCCGCATCCTCGCTGTCAGAGAGCGGTCTGGCCTCCGTCCAGGATAAGGTCCTGGCCCACGGCGAAGGCGGAGACGTCGGAGGCCAGGTACACGACGGCTTCGGCGACCTCCTCGGGCAGACCCATGCGGCCCAGCGGGATGCCGGCGCTGATCCCCTCCACAACCGCCGCCTGCACCGCGGGGTCCTCGATCCCGAGCTTGGCGGAGGAGTACAGCGGGGTGTCCACCGGGCCGGGGCTGACCGCGTTTAGTCCCCCGCGTGACCCACAACCCCTCCCCCACCTACCTCACCGCGATCCGCGACTCCTACGACACCGTCGCCGCCGACTACGCCCAACTCGTCCCCGATCCTGCCGAGTTGGACCCGCTCTCCCGGGCCATGCCGGCCGCGTTCGCTGAAACCGTGCGTGCGGCCGGGCTCGGGCCGGTCGGGGACCTGGGATGCGGTCCCGGCAAAGTCACCGCCCACCTGGCGGGCCTGGGCGTGAACGCGTTCGGTGTCGACCTGTCGCCGAAGATGATCGAGCCGGCCCGCCGGGCGCACCCGGAGCCGGCCTTCACGGTGGGCTCGATGACCGCGCTTCCCATCCGGGACGGCGCACTCGGCGGCATCCTCGCCTATTACTCCACCCACCACACCCCACCCGAGCAACTACCCGCCGTGTACGCCGAGTTCCACCGCACGCTCACACCGGGCGGCCTCCTGATGCCGGCCGGACACGCGGGCATCGACGAGCACGTCCATCTCCGTCCGACCCAGGGCCACGGCGGCCATCCGGTGACCTACGAGTCCCACTGTCTGCCGCCTCAGCGGATCGCCGAGTTGCTGAGCCGGGCCGGGCTCCTGATCACCGCGCGGCTCATCCAGGAACGCGCCGACGGGGTCGAGCGGACCTACGCCACCTTCCTGGCCCGCAAGCCCGAACGCGCCCTGGCCTCATAGCCGCACCCAAGGCGACGGCCGCCGACACGCAGGCTCCCACCCGGCCGCGCCCGTACGAGGAGGGCCTGCTGTCGCAGTCGTCCGCGCTCACGCCCGCCGTTGTCAACGCCGGCTCCCGATCGCGTGATGCCGCGGACTTCCTCGGCTGGGGCCCGGAGGTCTGCGCGCCTCGGGAAGACGGCAGGTCAGACGGCTGCGGCATGAGCGGGGGCCTGCGTGTCGGCGGCCGGCTGCTCGACGGCCGGCTCCTCGGCGGCCCAGCGCTCGGGGCGTCGCAGCATCGTGAAGGCGATGACGAAGGACACGACGAGAAGCCCCGCTCCCACCGCGAAGGCGAGCCGGTAGCCGCCGGTCAGCGCTTCGGCCGCCGTACTGCCACCCGCCGCGAGGCTCTCGGTGCGGGCGGCCGCCAGGGTGGACAGCACCGCGACGCCCACCGCCATGCCGATCTGCTGGGTGGTGTTGAACAGGCCCGACGCCAGACCGGCGTCCTCCTCGCTCGCACCGGACATACCGAGTGTGGTCAGTGCGGGCAGCGCGAGGCCGAAGCCCGCCGCGAGCAGCATGACCGGAAGGAGGTCGACGAGGTAGTTGGCCTGCACGGGGACGCGGGTGAGGAGACCGAGGACGCCGATGAGGAGCACGATGCCCGCCAGCAGGACGTTGCGCTCACCGAAGCGGGCGTTGAGCCGGGCGGAGAGTCCCAGGGAGACGGCACCGATGACGGCGGCTGCGGGGAGCATCGCGAGGCCGGTCTCGGCGGCGCCGTATCCGAGCACCTTCTGGAGGTACAGAGCGACGAGGACCTGGAAGGAGAAGAGCGCGGCGACCATCAGGATCTGGACCAGGTTGGCGGCCGAGACGCTGCGCGAGCGGAAGATCCGCAGCGGCATCAGTGGGTTCTTCGCGGTCGCCTGACGGACGAGGAACGCGGCGAGCAGTACGGCGGCGAGGGCGCCGAAGCCGAGGGTGCGGCCCGATGTCCAACCGTTCTCACCGACCTCGACGACGGTGTAGATACCGAGCATCAGCCCGGCGGTGACCAGAACCGCGCTGATCACGTCCGCGCCCGCCTTGCGGCCCAGACCGACGTCACCGGGCAGGACGCGCACGGCTGTCGCGAGGACGGCGATGCCGATCGGCAGGTTGATGAAGAAGATCCAGTGCCAGTTGAGCGCGTCGGTGAGTACGCCGCCCAGGACCTGGCCGATCGACGCGCCGGCCGCGCCGGTGAAGCTGAAGACGGCGACGGCCCTGCCCCGCTCCCCCGGCTCGGTGAACAGCGTCACGAGGATGCCCAGGCTGACGGCGGAGGCCATCGCGCTGCCCACGCCCTGGAGGAAGCGGGCGGCGATCAGCAGGGCGGGCGAGGCGGCCAGGCCGGCCAGCAGCGACGCGGCGGTGAAGACGGCGGTGCCGGCCAGGAACATGCGCCTGCGGCCGATCAGGTCGCCGAGCCGCCCGGCCAGCAGAAGCAGGCTGCCGAACGCGATGAGGTAGGCGTTGACGACCCAGCTGAGGCCGGCCGGGGTGAACCCCAGGTCGTCCTGCATGGCCGGCATCGCCACGGTGACGATGGAGCCGTCGAGGATGATCATCAGCATCCCGGTGGCGAGGACTCCGAGGGCGAGTTGACGTGAACGCGGGGAGGCGGGAGAAGCGGGTGAGGGCGCGGGGCCGGATGCGGACATGCGGTCTCTCCTGTCAGTCGAGGCGACAGGAAAGACCGTAGCAGATGGTTTTGTTGCAGACTATTTATTTCGGAACTTCCACTCCCGCCCTGCCTCCCCGCTCATCTGGACTGGCGCGCCCGGCGGGCGGTACGAGGGGCCTCGACAGGGGTCGCCAGGCCGTTGCCGACCAGGTGCCGCAGGGCTCGCAGCAGGGCCTCTCGCTCACCTCCGGGAAGTGCGGCCAGGGCGTCGCGATGTACGCGGTCGACGATCTCCTGGCTCCGCCCGGCGACGCGGGCGCCCTCCTCGGTGACGGCGATGATCCGCGCCCGCCGGTCGGTACTGGACGGGCGACGCTCGGCCAGCCCCGCCTTCTCCAGGGCGTCCACCGTCACCACCATCGTGGTCTTGTCCATGTCACCGATCTCGGCGAGCTGGATCTGTGTGCGCTCCTCCTCGAGGGCGTGCACAAGCACGCAGTGCATCCGGGCGGTCAGACCGATCTCGGCGAGAGCTGCGGACATCTTGCTCCGCAGGACGTGACTGGTGTGGTCGAGGAGGAAGGACAGGTCCGGTTCGGTGCGCGCGGGGGTCATGGCGGTCATGCCTGTCAGCGTAGAACATTCGATCTGAAATGGATTATCCAGAACAGACCGTAAAGGGGCGTCGGGCCCGTCGGGGCCCGGTCCGGATTCACCGGACCGGACCCCGAACCGCGGTGCCGCTCCCCCCTTGCCCTCCCCGTCCTCAGGCGGAGGCGCCCGTGACCGCCGGGCCGGACCTGGTCACCGTGTACGTCAGGATCGCCCCGCTCCAGAAGTGGAAGGTGAGGGTCACGGGGGCGCCGTCGGTGACCTCGTTGAAGAACGCGGTCGGCAAGGTGATCGTGTCCGCGGTGTAGTCCACCGTGAAAGCCACGTTGAACTGCTTGTACGTCGTCCAGGACTGCGGACCGGCGGGGCTGCCGTCGGCGTAGACGGCTTCCATGGTCGCCAGCTTGTCCCCGTTGAACGCGGTGGGTATCACCAGCGAGGCCGTCGTACCCGTCGCGCTCGTCAGGACAGGCTTGTCATAGGTGATGACGTTGACGTCCCAGGGGATTCCGTCCGTGAACCGGAGGGACAGGACGGCGTTCGTGCCGTGCTCCTGCGACGCGGTCAGCCGGCCCAGTGTCGCCGCCGCGATCGTCAGCGTGCTGCCGCTGACGGTGTAGTCCACGCCTCGGACCAGGTGGCGGGTGCCGACGTCGATCCTCTTCAGTCGGGTGCCGTTGAGGTTCAGCGTGATCGTCGCGTCCGTGGGGGTTTCGCCCCTGGGCACGAAGAGCTGATCTGTGGAGGCGGTGCCAGAGCGCTCCGTCCAGCTGGAACGTATCTGCGCATAAAGGCCCGGGTCGTTCCACTGCATGGTGCGGCGGTTGAAACGGCTGCCGTTGTCCCACAGCATCGTGGTCAGGCCCCGGTAGCGGGCATAGTGGCCGAGATACTCGAAGTACTTGAGCGACTCCCCCTCCTCGACCGTCCCGGGGCCGGAGTCCCAGCCGAGCAGGCCGTACTCACCGACGACGACCGGGATCCCCTTGGCGACGAAGGACCTGTGCAGCAGGTCGAACGTGTCGGTCAGGTCCTGCTGGGTGGCCGCGTTGAAGGTTGTGTAGCCGGCGAGGTTCACGCTGAACGGCCAGAAGCTGTAGTAGTGGATCGAGGCCACGAGGTTGGGGTCGTCGAGCGCGGTGAAGGTGGCGAGCAGCGTGTCGATCTTGGGCTGATCCGGGGTGTCCCCCAGGGTCGGCAGGACCAGCAGCCGGTCGGCGTTGCGGCCGCCGCTCGCGCGCACGACGGAGTGGAAGGTCGTGTTGAGCTCGTCGATCAGGACGGCGTTCTGCTCGTCGCCGGAACTGCCGTTGAAGAATGGCTCGTTGATGCTCTCGAAGAGCAGTCGGCGCGGCTCGTCCCGGAAGGCGGCCGCGATCTGCCGCCAGGTGGCCGTGTACTGGGCCAGGACCTCGTCGTGCCGGGCCGGCATGGCCGGCACCCACTGCCACGCGTCGCCGTGCATGTTGATCAGGACGTAGAAGCCGTCGGCCAGGGCCCAGTCGACCACCTGCTTGAGCCTGGCCAGGAACACCGGGTCGAGGGTGTAGTCCGGAGCCGGGCCCTCGTGCTGGCCCCAGGTCACCGGGATCCGGATGCTCTTGAAGCCCTGGGCTTTCAGTCTGCGGAAGAAGGCCCGGGTCACCCTCGGGTTGCCCCACGCCGTCTCGTCGGCGCCGATGGCCTCGAAGCTGTTGCCCAGATTCCAGCCGGGCTGCATCTTCGCGACCACGTCCAGCGCGGACGCCGACGCGGCGGAACCGGTGGACCGGGCGGCGGCGGCCTGGGCGGCCGTCGGGGCGGACAACGCCGCGACGGCGAGGGCGGCGGAGGTCGTCATGACCTGACGGCGAGTGAAACCGGCTGAACTCGGCATAGAACTCTCCATTGAGTCGAAGGGCTTCCCCCCACGTCGAAGGCACCAACGGAGGCTTCAACGTCGAAGCGCTTCGACACGTTGCGGGAGCCTAGCGCACGGGGGCCACGGTGAGAACGGGGTGATCCGCGTGGAATGGCCATGGAGTTCCCAAGCTTGCGCGTCGAAGCGCTTCCCAAATCAACCGCAGGGTCGGCCGACAACCGCGCGGACCCCTGTCGGCCCCCGATCGGCCGGCACACGAACGAAAGCGCCGCCCACTCCGTCGGTACTCACGAGGGGCGGGCAGGGCGGCCGGCAGAAGCCGCGTCCTCGCAACTCGCGGCTCGCGGCTCGTACCTCTCGGGTCGCGGCATTCACCAGGAGGACGTCAATGAGCTGGGTCGGGCGATTCGCAGGCGCCGTGCAGACGGGCGCCGTACCGGCAGGCGCCGTGCTGGCAGCCGTCATGGCGTCAGCCTCGTGTGCAGCGGCGGGTGGCGGCAGCGCCGGTGAGGGGGCGGCGTCCTGCGCCTACCGGATCCTGTACGAGGGCCGCGCGTACCAGGACGTCGCCGACGCGGAGTTCACGATCGGCCGGCGACCCGGCGACGCCACCCTGCCGGCGTGCGACGACACCGGCGGCGAGGACGAGGCCGAGGAGGCGGGTACGACGTTGGCCGCCTACGAGGTGGCCGGCATCTCGCCAAGGGTGGCCGTCGCGGTCGGGGAGACACCGGGTGAGGCCGTCCTCGTCGCCGTCAGCACCGGCACCGGCACCGGGTTGCCGGTCGAGGTGAGGAAGCTGATCGACGGCTCGTGACAGCGGCAGCGGGCCGGGATCTCACCCCTTGGCTGCCTCCGCGATCCGCTCGGCGGCCTGGCCCGGTGTGAGGTGTGTGGTGTCGATGACCTCGGCCTCCTCGTGCAGCCAGGTGCGGGCCGCCTCCGCGTAGGGCTCGAGGTACCTGAGACGGAACGGGGAGTCGGGGCCGAGGACGGTGTCTCCGGCGATGCGTCCGCGCAGGGTGGCCTGGTCGGCGTGGAGGACGAAGTGGCGTACCGGGATGTCGTGTTGGGCGAGGCCGGTGCTGATCTCGCGCCAGTACTCCTCGACCAGGACGGTCATCGGGATCACCAGCGTGCCGCCGGTGTAGTCGAGTACGCGGCGAGCGGTCTCCACGACGAGGGGGCGCCACGGCGGCCAGTGCTGGAAGTTGTCCGTGTCGGGCAGCCCCGGTTTGATGTCCATGAGTGTCTCGCCGACCTTCTCGGCGTCGAAAACCCGGGAATCCGGGATCAGTTGCTGTACGAGAGGGCTGGTCGTCGTCTTGCCGGAGCCGTGGGTGCCGTTGAGCCATACGATCATGCGACCCGAGGCTAACGCTTCGCCGTCCCATTAGGGTGGCGCGATGGCGACTCGGATGATCCTTCTCAACGGCGGTTCCAGCTCGGGCAAGTCGGCGATCGTACGGTGTCTGCAGGCCGAACTGCCGGATCCGTGGCTGGCGTTGGGGTGCGACTCGTTCGTGGACGCCCTGCCCGCGAGGTTGCAGGAGTCGGACGCGGGGATCGAGATCGGGGCGGGCGGCCAGGTGAGCATCGGGGCGGACTTCCTGACCCTGGAGGCCGCCTGGCGGACCGGCGTCGTGGCGATGGTCCGGGCCGGCGCCCGGGTCGTCATCGACGACGTCTTCCTCGGCGGAGCGGCGTCCCAGCAGCGGTGGCGTACGGCTCTCGGGGATCTGCCCGTGCTGTGGGTCGGCGTCCGCTGCGAGAGCGCGGTCGCCGCCGGTCGTGAGGCCGCGCGGGGAGACCGGGCCGAGGGAATGGCCGCCGCGCAGGCGGACGTGGTGCACGAGGGTGTCGGCTACGACCTGGAGGTCGACACCTCGCACACCGAGTCCCTGACGTGCGCGCGCATCATCGCCGCCCGCGTCCACGGCGGCGAGGACTGACCACTGCCGGCCGCCCCTTTTGGGGTGGAGATTCGGATATGGGAATTCCGATAGGGGAATTCCCGTGGTGACTCACATCACACGCACTTCGGTACATCCATTTTGCGTGTCGTAAGTCAAAAAATAAGGAGAACTTGACTGCCAGGGCTGGCAGTTTACTCTTCCTATGCCGAAGTTCGGCAGCTGGCCGGGGGAAAAGGTCAGTAAGCGGAATGAGTCATTCTTGAAGCGAAGAATATTCCGGAAAAACTCGGCGAGAGGGCGTGCGCATTCCATCCGCGCACTGTTGCTCGCCTCGCTGCCCATGGCAATGACCGTCGGACTCCTCGGGCCCTCGCCCGCGTGGGCGGTCGACACGGATACCGACGCGGGCGCGGACGACACCGTCAGCGCGATTCCGGCCACCGACCGAGGCCGCGTCGTCGAGATGTGGAAGGCGGGCGGTCCGGGCGTCAAGGCCGCCGCCGAGATCGCCCTGACCGGCACCGCCGAGGATGTCCGCCGGTTCCTCGACACCGAGAAGAACGCCGCGGAGGTGCACGACGACCGGATCTCCACGATCCAGGTCCACACCTTCGGCGGCCGGGCCGTACGGGCGGCCGCGCAGACAGCGCTCTCCGGTACGCCGGAGCAGCTCCGCACCTTCCTCGCGACCGGCTGGCAGGAGCCGCTGAAGGAGGACCAGCGGGTCAAGGTCGCCCAGGTCATCAGCACCGGGGGCCGCGAGGTCCAGAAGGCCGGCAACGCCGCGCTGAACGGGACGTCCGCCGACGTACAGCGGTTCCTGGCCGAACGTCAGTTCACCGCGCGGGACAGTGACGAGCGGGTCCAGCTCGTACAGATCATGAGCACCGGCGGACCGGCCGTCCAGGAGTCCGCCAGGGTCGCCATGGAGGGCTCCCCGGCGGACGTCCGCGAGTACCTGGAGGTGGGCCAGCACATCGCGCGCGCCCGCGACCAGGAACGGGCCACCGTCGCCGAGTTGGCAGCGCGGGCCGCGGAGGCGGGCCGGCAGGCCGCCAAGGAGACCGAGGCCGCGAAGGACGCCTCCGAGCGCGCCGTCGCGGCGGCCAAGCTGGCCAAGGAGTCCGCGCAGAAGGCCGCGAAGGAGACCGAGGCCGCCAGGAACGACGCCGTTCGCGCCGCCGGTGCGGCGAACCGCGCCGCGGACGCGGCCAAGGGTGCCGCGAAGGCGGCCCAGCAGGCCATCGACGCCGCCCGCGCCGCCAACACCTCGGCCCGGGTCGCCTCGAACGCCGCCGCCCAGGCCGCGTCAGCTGCGGCCGGTGCCGCGCAGGCCGCTTCCCGCGCCCGCAGCGCGGCGGCCGACG
This sequence comes from Streptomyces sp. ME02-8801-2C, assembly GCF_033793965.1. Lineage (NCBI taxonomy): Bacteria > Bacillati > Actinomycetota > Actinomycetes > Kitasatosporales > Streptomycetaceae > Streptomyces > Streptomyces sp. ME02-8801-2C. The sequence goes on from NZ_JARAXP010000016.1 coordinate 128,639, forward strand.
CCGCCACCGACGCGGGCAAGGCGTCCGCCGCCCGCAAGGCCGCCGAGGACGCCCGGAAGATCGCGAAGAGCGCCCGCAAGGCGGCGGAGGCCTCCACGCAGGCCGGTATCGCCGCGGACGCCGCCGGAGTCGCGGCCAGGTCCGCGACGTCCGCCGGTGCCAACGCCGACCTGGCCGCCGACGCCGCCACCGAGGCCAGCGGCTACGCCGACCAGGCCGGTGCCAGCTCCGCCACCGCCCGCGCGGCGGCTGCGGAGGCCCGCCGCCAGGCCGCGGCGGCCACCCGTGCCGCCAACCAGGCCGAGTCGCTGGCGAAGAAGGCCGCGGCAGCCGCGTACGAGGCTCGGGACGCGGCCAACTCGGCCGCCGACCACGCCGAGAAGGCGGCCGCCGCAGCCGATGCCGCCGCCGATCACGCCGGTGACGCAGCGACCGCCGCCAAGGAGTCCACCGCCCACGCGGCAGCGGCGAAGACGGCGGCGGACAACGCGACCGCCGCTGTCACGAAGGCCAAGAAGACGCACGACCTGGCCCGTGAGATCGAGGCCGCGGAGCTCGCCACCCGCACCGAGCTCGGCATCAGCGAGGCCAGGCGGCTCAAGGCCGAGGACGACGCCGCGAAGGCCGAGGCGACCCGCGCGGCCAAGGAGGCCAAGGACCTCGACGCCGAAGCCGTACGTCTGGCCGCCGAAGCAGCGCAGCCCGGCACGGACCTCGCGGAGGTCGCCGACAAGGGCCGCCAGGTAGCCCTGCTGGCGATGAAGACCCGTGGCCCGTGGAGCCGTGCCGCCGCCGAGGTCGCCCTCGCCGGATCGGACGACGACATCGTCGAGTACGTACGCACCGGCTGGGCGGAGGCCGCCCGGCAGGACGAGCGCGCCCGCGCCGAACGGCTCGCGTACGAGGGCGACCTGGCGGACGTACGCACCGCTGCGGAGACGGCCCTGGCAGGTGACGCCGCGACGGTCTCGGCCTTCCTCGCCACCGGCCAGCACCAGGCCGCGGCGAGCGACTACCGCGTCAAGACCCTCCAGTTCATGACCGCGGGCGGAGCCGGCGTCAAGAGGGCCGGGCAGGCCGCGCTGGACTCCGGGTCGATCGACGCGCTCCGCGAGTTCATCACGACCGGCCGGTACCGCGCCCAGGAGGCCGACGACCGGATCCGTGCCGTCCAGCTGTCGGAGAGCGGCACGCCCGAGGTCAAGGCCGCGGCCCAGATCGCCCTGGAGGGACCGCCGCAGCTGCTGCGCGCGTTCGTCCTGAGCGGCCAGTTCAAGGCCCAGCGCAAGGACCAGTTGACCGCGACCCACGTGGCCCAGGTCCAGAAGCTGATCTCGGACGCGTTCAGCGTCGCGGCGACCGCGCAGCAGAACGCGGCCGAGGCCGCCCGGGTCGCGGCCCTCGCCCGCCAGGCCGCCGCCGAGGCCGCCGAGTACGCCAAGCAGGCGAAGGCCTCGGCGGACCAGGCGAAGGTCTACGCGGACCAGGCCCTCAAGTCGGCCAAGGACGCCGAGGCGTCGGCCGCGGCGGCTGCCGCCTCCGCGAAGGCCGCGCGCGCGGCCGAGGCCGACGCCCACAACGCGGCCCGGCAGGCCTCCGCCTCCGCGGCGCGCGCCGAGTCCTCGGCGGCCTCGGCCCGCAGTTCGGCCGACGGGGCATGGGCGGCGGCCAACCAGGCCCGCGCCGACGCCACCGCGGCCGGCAAGGACTCCGCTGCCGCGAACAAGGCCGCGAAGGACGCCCTCTCCGCCTACGTCCAGAAGAAGGCGGCCGAGGAGGCGGCCAAGCGGAAGGCCGAGGAGGCCCAGGAACTCCGGGAGGAGCGTGAGGCGTTCGAGGAGTTCATGCGGCTGAGCGACGAGGACTTCGACTGGGGGGCGTTCTTCGCCGACGGCGGTCACTTCCTGCTGGACGTCGGTGGACTCGTCCCGGGCTTCGGCGAGATCGCCGACGGCACCAACTGTGCCTGGTACGGCGCCGAGGGCGACGCCCTCAACGCGACGCTGTCCTGCGCCGGTGCGATCCCGGTCGCCGGCTGGGGCGCCGCCGGTGTCAAGTTCGGCAAGTGGGGCGAGAAGGCCTCGGGCTTCTTCAAGGGGCTGTTCAGCAAGGGCGGAAAGGTCATCAAGGGGTGCAACAGCTTCACCCCCGAGACCCCGGTGCTGATGGCCGACGGCAGCAGCAAGCCGATCAAGGACATCGCCGAGGGCGAGAAGGTCCTCGCCACCGACCCCGAAACCGGCACGACCGAGGCACGACAGGTCGACAACGTCATCACCGACGCCGGCCAGAAGAACCTCGTCGAGCTCACCGTCGACACGGACGGCGACAGGGGCGGTGCCGTCGGCACCGTGACCGCCACCGAGGGTCACCCCTTCTGGCTGGTGAACCGCGGCGCCTGGACCGACGCCGGACGCGTCGAGCCGGGCGACCAGCTGCGCACGCCGAGCGGTGCGACCGTCGAGGTCACCGCGATCCGGGCGTGGACCGCGTTGCAGCGGGTGTTCAACCTGACCGTCAACCAGATCCACACCTATTACACCCTCGCGGGGGACGCGCCGGTACTGGTCCACAACACGACCTGCCCGACCGGATTCGCGGACATGGGGGGCGACTACTTCACCTCGCCGGCCGGGCTCGTCTACGGCCAGATGGGCAGAAGGAACCAGCACCGCATCGACCACATCATGGAACACGCGTCGCCCAAGCCCAACAAGCCCGACCACGACATGTTCAACACGATCGACCAGGACGAGATCCTGCGGCTGGTCGACGAGGCATGGACGAAGAAGGGCAGTCCTGACCCGAACGACCCCGGCGCCTACATCGTCGATCTGTACAGAGAGATCGGCACGGCGGGACAGACCAAAATGAAGGTCGTCGTGATCCCGGGGAGCAATCCGCCCCAGATCGTCACGGCATATCCCTGGCGTCACTAGCAACACCTGAACAGGGGCCTGTGCCGGAGCCGAAGCCGCGGCGGACTCTCCGGCACAGGCCCCCTCGATGCGAAAACGAAAACGAAGGCGAAAGCGGAAGCCGAAATGTCACACATCTCCGAAGACGACCGTGATCAGCGCGTACTGCGCGTACTGCGAGAGGCCGACCGCCTCCCCGGACCCGATCATCTGGAATTCCCGGAGGACTTCGACCACCCTCGGGCCAAAGAACTGCTGGCCGAGCTCCACGCACGCCTTGAACAGGAGTTCTCCCACCCCTGCACGGTCGACCGCCACGTCCAGGACGCCAGCTTCCACGCCCTGGTGGGCGTTCCCGCCGAAGCCACCGGCGCCGGAGTACCCATCGGTATCCGGCTCAGCAACTACGCGGACCTCGCCGTCGTCACCCTGCCCGCCCCGGGGAGCCACGATTCCCTGGACGACGCCGTGGCGCGGGGAGACCTGACGGAGACGGACCGGCGGCGCGTCGAGGACGCCCTGTCCGACCTCGGGTTCGTGACCGTCCCGGAACGCCTTCTCCATCGCCCGTACGACGGCGTCACCCCGCTGAGCGAGTTCCGCAATCCGGATCACCCGGCGACCTGGTGGACCAGGTTCTTCGACTACATCTGACCGGCTGCGCCCGAAGTGCCTTCAGCGGATCACCGGTACGGCGTCCAACGCCCCCCGCGCCGACCCCGCCACCCGGATCTCCACACTCCCCGGCAGCACCCGTCGCTCCAAGTCGCCGTCCACCTGCGCGAGTTGCTCCGCCCCGAGGGCGAACGTGACCGTCCGGCGCTCCCCCGGAGCAAGGTCGACGCTCTCGAAGGCGCGCAGCTCCAGGGTGCGCGGCCACACCGTCGTACGCAGTGGGCGGATGTAGAGCTGGACGACCGTACGCCCGGCCCGCGAACCCGTGTTGGTGACCTCGACCTCGCAACTGGCCCCGTCCGAGCCGATGTTCGGGACGCCGTACTCGAATGCCGTGTACGTCAGGCCGTGCCCGAAGGAGTACAGGGGCTCGGCGTCCTCGTCCACGTACGAGCCGTACTCCGTGTCCTTGTGGTTGTAGTAGACGGGGAGTTGGGCCGCCGAGCGCGGGACAGAGACGGGGAGGCGGCCGGTCGGGGCGGTGTGGCCGAGGAGGATCTCGGCGATCGCCTCGCCGCCCCAGGGGCCCGGATACCAGGCGGTCAGCAGCGCGGCGGCGTGTTCCGCCGCCTCCGGGACCGCGTGCGGGCGGCCCTGGATCAGGACGACCACCGTGGGTGTGCCGGTCGCCGTCACCGCGTCCAGCAGGGCGTGCTGGGCCCCGCCCAGGCGCAGGTCTGCCAGGTCGACGCCCTCGCCGCAGGTCATCTCCGAGACGACAGTCCGGGCGGCGCCGTTGGCGTCGAACTCGGTGTCCGGGGTACGGGCGCTGCTGCCGCCCAGGACAAGAACGGCCAGGTCGGAGGCGGCTGCCGCGGCCACCGCCTCGGGGATGCCGGAGAGGTCGTCGCCGGTCAGGGCACAGCCCCGGGCGTGGCGGATCTCGGTCCGCGGGAGGGCGAGGTCGCTCAGGGCAGCCAGGACGCTGGTTCCCGTGCCGGGGCGCTGGGGGGCCGTGTAGTCGCCGAGTTGGTGGGCCGTGGTGGCGGAGTGCGGGCCGATGACGGCGATGCGTTCGACCTTCGCCGGGTCGACGGGCAGGACGCCCGCCCTGTCGTGGAGGAGGGTGACGGCTGAGCGAGCCAGAGCCGTACTGAGGGAACGACCGGCCGCCGGGGACGGCAACTCAGGTATCCCATAAGGGCGTTCGAAGAGACCCAGGCGGAATTTCAGGGTCAGGACCCGGGACACGGCCGCGTCGAGCACCGTTTCCTCCACCAGCCCTCGTTCCACCGCCTCCGCCAGATGCGTGAAGCCCTCGTCCCAAAGGCTCAGGTCGATACCGGAGTTGAGGGCGAGAGCGCCCGCCGAGACCTTGTCTCCGGTGATACGGGCGAGGCGGTCCACGGCGAGCCCGTCGGCCATGACCAGCCCCTGGAACCCCCAGCCGCGCCCTCCACTGCCCCGCAACAACCCGTTCAGCAAAGGGCCGTTGGCCGAGCACGGGATGCCGTCCACCTCGTTGTAGGCGGCCATGACCGCTGCGGCTCCCGCCCGTACGCCGGCCCTGGCCGCCGGGAGGTGGATCTCGTGGAGTTCACGGGGACCGAGCTCCGACTCGGCGGAGTTCCGCCCCCCGACCGTCGCGCCCTGCCCGGCGAAGTGTTTGAGAACCACCGGAGCCCTGTCCGAAGCGAACGCCTCTCCTGCCTCCCTCTCCCCCGCTCCCTCCCCCTGCATGCCCCTCACCAGCGCCTCCGTCAGGCGGGCGGCAAGGTGGGGGTCCTCCCCGAAGCACTCCTCCGTGCGTCCCCAGCGGGGGTCGCGGGCGATGTCCAGGGCCGAGACGAGGGCCAAGTGGCCACCACGGGCGCGGAGTTCGGCGGCGGCGTGGGCAGCCGCACGCTCGTACAGGTCCGGGTCCCAGGTGGCGCCCACGGCCAGGTTGACGGGGAGGACGGTCCCGTCGAGGGCCATGAGGCCGTGCGGTACCTCCTCGACGAAGAGGGCGGGGATGCCGAGGCGGCTGCGTTCGAGTACGTGGCGCTGGACCAGGTGGGCCAGTGCGGGGCCGGCGTCCGCACCGGCGCCCGTCGAGTGGTCGACACCGGACCAGGCGTCGGCACGGAGGAGGCCGTAGAGGGCGCCGAGGCCTTCGAAGCGGTCGGTTTCCTCGTACAGGGCCTCGGTCAGCTCGAACCCGCCGTCGGGGCGGCGACGGTAGGCGTCCCAGCCGTACATCCGCTGGTTGAGCTGGCCGACCTTCTCGCGCAGTGTCATCCGGCCCAGAAGGTCGGCGACGCGGGCGGCGACCGGGGCGGCGGGGTCGCGGTAGAGGGGGCTGACGGTGGAGGTCGCGGCTGCGGTCGCGGTCACTGGTTCTCCATAGCGAGTCCGGCCAGGGCGACCGCGCCCCGGCTGCCGTCCGGAACCCAGTGGGCGACCAGGCCTAGGGCACGCAGGTGCGGGTCCAGGGCGGAGGTCAGCGGGCCTTCCGGCCCGAGAAGGCCGCCCGTCGCGACCACTGTCTCGCCCGGCACCGGCTCCAACGCCCGTACACAGTCGGCGAGATGACCGGCAGCCTCGTCGAGGATCGCCCGAGCGAGAAGGTCCCCCGCCCGCGCCGCCCCGGCGACCAGCGGAGCGAACCGGGCCAGCCGGACGGGCGGTTCGCTCATGACTGCGGGCAGGACATGCCGGCGGTAGGCCTCCCGGGCGTCCCGGGCCCAGGCCTGCCCGAGGCCGCCCTCACCTTCGTACGCGGACACCTCACGTTCGTACGAGGATGCCCCGCCCTCGTACGCCGATGTTTCACCTCCGTACGGGAGCACCGCATCCGGCACCCCCAACTCCCGTCCCACCAGGGCCGCCAGAGCCGTGTCGGGGCCGCGTCGGTCCGCCATGCGCAGGGCGACGCGGACCGCCTCGCGGCCGATCCAGAAGCCGCCGCCGTCGTCGCCGAGGAGCCAGCCGTCGCCGCCGACGGTCTTCTCGCAGTGACGGGCGGAGATGCGCATCGCGACGGCACCCGTACCGGCGACGAGGGCCAGACCGTCCGCCGGGGCGCCCGGGGCGGCGGCGAAGGCGGCCTCGATGTCGCTGCTGATCCGGATCTCGCGCGCGGGAATACCGAGGCGCCGCAGGGCTTGCGTCAGCGCGGTACGGGCGTTGAGGCGGCCGGGTTCGTCGGCGGTGCCGGCGGCGCCCGCGAAGCCGCCCGCGACGGCGACGACCAGGGGTCGGACCGATTCCGGCACAGCCTTGGCGAGGGCCTCGACGAGGTGCTCGGTGAGCTGCGGCACGGGAACGGTCAGGGCGTTGCCCGGCCCGGCGACACCCTCACCGAGCGGGGACCCGTCGGCGGCGGACGCCAGCAGGGCGCGCGTACGGGTGCCACCGGCGTCGATCCCGACGACGAGGGCATGATCCGAACCCCGACCCAAATCCTGGTTCAATTCATTGCTCATCGCGCACTATGGTGGTTCATACATTCGCCGAGGACAAGACCCGACTCGCGGGCCCGGCGCAACCCGCCCGTCGGAGGAGGCCCCCGTGAGCACACCCCCCACCCCATCTCCCTCCCCCTCTCCCACTCCTCGCTTCGGCGTCAACTACACGCCGCGCCGGGGCTGGTTCCACTCCTGGTACGACTTCGACCCGGCCCTCGCGCGCGAGGATCTCGACCAGATCGCCGGGCTGGGCCTGGACCACGTACGGATCTTCCCGCTCTGGCCGCTGCTCCAGCCGAACCGCACGCTGATCCGCGCCTCGGCCGTCGACCAGGTGGCGCAGCTCGTGGACGTGGCGGCCGAGGCGGGCCTCGACGTCATGGTGGACGGCGTACAGGGCCACCTCTCCAGCTTCGACTTCTACCCGGAGTGGACGCGCAGCTGGCACCACCGCAACGTCTTCACGGACCCGGAGGCGATCGAGGCGCAGGCGCGGCTGCTGCGCACCCTCGGCGGCGCTCTGGCCGGCCGCCCGAACCTCCTGGGCCTCCAGCTCGGCAACGAGCTCAACAACCTGGTCGAACACAACCCGGTGACGGTGTCGGAGATCGACCACTACCTGGACACCTTGCTGTCCGCCGCGCGAACGGGCCTCGGCACGACGGCCGGCCTGGTCACCCACTCCGCGTACGACGCCGCCTGGTACAGCGACGACCACCCCTTCACCCCGGAGGCCTCGGCCGGAAAGGGCGACCTGACGACCGTCCACCCCTGGGTGTTCTCGGCCGACTGCGCCCGCCGCTACGGCCCCCGCTCCCCGCAGGTCCAGCATCTCGCGGAGTACGGCGTGGAACTGGCGACCGCGTACGCCGAGGACCCCGCCCGGCCGGTGTGGGTCCAGGAGACCGGCGCCCCCGAACCGCACATCCCGGCGGCGGACGCCCCCGACTTCGCCCGCGCGACGGTACGCAACGCCGTCGAGTGCGCCAACCTGTACGGGGTCACGTGGTGGTGCTCCCATGACGTCGACCGCTCTCTGGCCGACTTCCCCAAACTGGAGTACACACTGGGCCTGTTCGACTCCACGGGCAATCCGAAGCCCATCGCCGGGGCCCTGGCGGAAACAGTCGCAGAACTGCGCGCCTACCCCCGCCCGACCGAACCCCGTACGACCGCGCTGGTGCTGGACTGCACCTGGGGGAACCGTTCGATCTCGGGCCCTGGCGGCGCGTACTTCGAGGCGTGGATGCGACTGCGGGAGGAGGGCACCCGCCCGGCGGTGATCCTGGCGAACCGCGCCGAGGACGAAACCCACCTGACGGCGCGGGACATCAAGGAGGTCGTACGGCCGGATTGACCCGGGGGCGCTAGCCGTTCACTCCCGTGTAATGGCTCAGGCTCCAGTGCCACAGCCGACGGGAAAGAACGAAGGCGAGCACACCGATGAGCGGGGACGCCACCGCCAGCGCCAGGGGAACGCCCAGTCCGTGCGTGTTCCCTGTCAGTACGGCCGTCGGCAGATAGGCGACGAAGGCCAGCGGCACGAGGAAGGTGAACATGCCGCTGACGATTCCGGGAAGGATCTTGAGCGGGTAGCTGCCGAAGGTGCCCATCAGTTCCTCGACCCAACTCGACCAGTAGGAGGCGGCGGGGTAGTGCAGAGCGGCGCTCGACAGCGCGGTGAAGATCGCCGCCTCCACGAAGACGCCCCCGGTGACGGCTGCGACGAGAAAGGCGATTCTCGGCGCGGTCCAGTGCACCTGCGCCCGTGATATCGCTGCGGTGGACAGGGAGATCCCTACGATGAGGTCGCCGATCGCGTTGTTCGGGAAGTACGTCAGCTGCACCTGCCGGTACACCGGCATGGGCCGCAGCAGGTAGGCCTCCATCAGCCCTTCCTGGACGATGTCGGTCAAGCCGCTGATGCGTCCGAAGAACAGCACGTACAGGGCGTGAGCCAGCATCCGCAGCCCCACCAGGAGGAGAACGGCGTCCGTGCTCCAGCCGCCCATCCCGGAGAAACGGCCGAGCAGCACCGTGGCGAACACGATGACGGACATCTGCCAGATGGCCCCGATGGCCACCGTCAGCGCGAACTCGACGCGGAACTCCATGTAGCTCCGGACTATTCGGCCCATGATCCGCAGTGCGACGCGCCATGCGTCGAGAAACGCCCGCACGCTCAACCTCCCTGGGAGACGACGCGTCTGCCGGCCCGGGCCCACACCACACGTGCCGCGACCGCGAGAAGCACGGCCCAGACGAACTGCACGAGGAACTCCAACGGGACGTCGGACAGCGGGATGCGTCCGATGTAGATCGACAGCGGGACGTTGAGGGTCGACTGGAACGGCAGCAGAGAACTCATGGTCCGGAACCAGTCGGGGAAGAACCACAGCGGCGCGAACGCGCCGGAGAGCAGGTTCTGCACGAAGGTGATGATCATAATGGCCGCGTAGTTCTTCAGCGTCCAGAAGCACAGCAGGTCGACCAGGAGCATGAGGTAGTACACGATGACCTGGCCGGCGCACACGCTGAGCAGCGCCAGGATGCCGGCCGCCGCCGACGCCGGCGCCTCGATGAGGCCGAAGAGACGGCACACCAGGTAGCCGGCGGCGGCCCACGCCAGCGCGTAGAGCTGTTCCCCCAGAGCACGGAAGAAGTAATAGCGGCCCGGGGAGAGCGGCCGCAGGAACCAGTAGACGATGGTGCCGAACTGCAGGTGCTGGAAGACGGTGTCCCGTCCGGCCCGCCGGTCGATCCCCCGCACACGGGTGAGCAGCGCCGCCGCGACGGCGAAGGTGACCGCCTGTTCGCGGTCCAGGCCCGCGCTGCTGTCCGTCTGGGCGTACAAGGCCCGCCACAGGCAGGTGACCAGGAATACCTGCAGGACCAGACGTATGGCTGTCGCCGCGAGCCGGCCCGTCGCCAGCGACTCGCCGAGCGGTGTGATCCGCAGGGTTCGCCATGCCCGGCCCGGGCGGACGCGGCCCTGTGCCGCGGTGGTCACGGGCGCTCACCCGCCCCGTCGGTCCGAGGCGCCGAGAAGATCCCTGGCGGGGACCGGGGCCTCGGCGTCCTGGTGGCGGTAGGCGGCGCGCATCACGTCTTCGAGATCAGCCTGTTCGATACCGACTTCGGCGACGTCGTGGTGCTGGATCAGTTCCTTGAGCGCCTGATGCGCGGTGAAGGGAACCGTGTCATCGGGTGCGAGGAACAGCCGTGGGCCGTCCCGCCGGACCACGGTGAGCCCGTCCAGCCGTATCCCGTCCGCGGGGTCGGCGAGTGTCACGTGTATCTGCCAGGCCGATCCGTAGGTCCGTCGGATGTCGTCCAGTGATCCGTCGAGCACGACGCGGCCGTGGTTGATGAGCACCACGCGCTCCGCGAGACGTTCGACCTCCGTCATGTCATGGGTGGTCAGCAGCACCGTGCGGCCCCGTTGTTCCACCTCGTGCCGGAGGAACCGACGGACCTGCTCCTTGGCGACGACATCCATGCCGATGGTCGGTTCGTCCAGGAACACCACGGGCGGGTCGTGCAGCAGCGCGGCCGCCAGATCGCACCGCACGCGCTGCCCCAGCGACAGGTGCCGCACCCTCGTGTCCTGGAAGGAGGAGAGGGCGAGCAGCTCGTCGAACTCCGCAAGGCGAGCCCGGTGGTCGGCGTCCGGTATCCCGTAGATGTCCTTGAGGATGGAGAAGGACTCGCGGACCGGTAGGTCCCACCAGAGCTGGGTGCGCTGACCGAACACCGCACCGATGTTTCTGGCGTTCTTCTCCCGCTCGAGGTGGGGGTCGATGCCGGCTACACGAGCCCTTCCGGACGTCGGTCGCAGGATTCCGGTGAGCATCTTGATCGTGGTGGACTTGCCCGCCCCGTTCGGACCCAGTAGAGCAAGCAGCTCCCCCTGTCTCACATGGAGAGACACATCCTGCACGACCGCCTTTGTTTCCCATTGCGGAGCGATAAGAGATCGCGCCGCGCCGCGAAAACCTGGAACACGCCTGACCGTACGGAAGGTTTTTGTCAACCCTTCCGCCAGTATCACCGGGCCGCCGGCGCGGGACCTCTTGTGCAGCACAGACTGACCCCCGTGGTCTTTCGTGGGAAAACTTCATGAGAAAGCGGGTTTCATGACCGTGGGTTCGAAATATCGGACGCCCACGTCAGGCGCTGCGCCGGTTGATGACCGGTTTGCCGCTCCGGGCCTCGGCCACTGGGTGCGCCGGGTTCGCCGGGCGCACGGACCTCGGTAAATGCCTTGTCAGGCATAGTGCTGCGGGGTGTTCACGCCAGGTGTCCACACCACCGATCGGGCCGCCCAGAGCTTAATCTGACGGTTGGACGAAGGGCAAGACGTTGGAAATCAGCCACCGCGCCGGGCTTGACGCGAGACCTTCGCGCGGGCACCCGAAACGCCCATGCACGTGCGCGTTCCGACAGCCCGCGCCCTCCGTCGGAGAGTGCGCGCCACTTCGCCCCGGGAATATGGTGTGGCCGGAAAGCCCCCTGTCTTGACATCGCTTCTCGCTGGATGCTGCAATTTCGCGGCACACAATTCGCCACCGGGAAGACTCCTGTGGACTTCCTGTGCGAATCAACCGAGGTGAGTGTCCACTATTTGGACAGCGCCGAATTCGCGGTCCTTTCCCGCATAAGAGCCCGAGCCGCTGGACATGTAACTCCTCCCCGCATCCATTCTCCGGATGCTTCACGTTGTCGCGCGGAGGGTCGGCAAATGATCTCTCCGTCCGAAATGTCGATCAGATAGGTGGGTGCTGTGCCCGGAGGCTTTGAGGATTCAATGGGGGAACGGGAAGGGCGGTTGAACTGGTCGCAGGCCGACTGGTTCGCCGGACGACCCACCGATCCTCAGGCGGTGGCCGAACACAACGAAGCGACGTACGAGGACAACCTGTTCGCCGTGGCCGACGGCCAGGGGGCCACGGTCGCGCAGGTCATGGGGGCGGTGACCGGGCTGGTCGGCCGGCACGAAGCCCTGCGCACCCTGCTGCGGTTCGATGACGACCCCAGGGGCACACAACGGGTCACCTCCGTCCGCGCCCCCGACGTGGAGGCCGCCGTCCGCGTGGAGAGCTTCCGGGAGGCCACGGACCTCTTCACCCGGGCCCGGCACACCTCGTTCGACCTGGCCACCCAGTGGCCGTTCCAGGCGGTGGTGTCGACCGAGGGCCCACGGGTCCGGGAGATCGGTCTGGTGGCCGATCACAGCGCCGTGGACGCATGGGGGCTGAAGGTGATGCGCCAGGACCTGGAGGGCCTGCTGCGCGGGACGCTTCCCCCCCTGCCGACCGGTGGCACGGACATCACTCAGCCTCTGGACGTCGTGCGCTGGGAGGAGTCCGAGAGCGGGCAGCGCCACCTCGAACGGGCGTCACGGTACTGGACCCGGCAGTTCGAGGAACTCGGCTCGGCGGCGGTTTCGCCGGCGGGAGTCGACGGCCGGCGGCAGGCCGGTCCCGCCGCCTCGGACCGTCACTCGTCCTGTGTGCTGCGCTCCACCTCGTTGCTGACGGCGGCCGAAGCCGCCTCTGCCGCACTGCGGGTGCCGGTGTCCACGGTGCTGCTGACGGGATTCGGACTGGCACTGTGCCGCTGGGGCGGCATGCGGGCAGTGGGCGTGCTGACCCTGACGCACAACAGATGGCTGGGGAACGTCAAGGCCTGCGCCAGCAAGATGTTCATGCAGGCACCGGTGGTCGTGGACATTCCGTCACCGGCGGACCTGTCCCGCGTCGCACGGCGGACCTTCGTCCGGCAGGCCCAGGCCGGTGAGTTCGCTCACATCGACCGTGCCGAGGCCGACGCGATCAGGGACCGGGTGCTGCCCGGCGCGGATTCGATCAGAGCGGCCGGCGCCCTGTTCAACTTCACCGACGCGTCGCTGCACGCGTTCACCGAGCGGGAGAAGGGCCCGCTCGAGGCATCCATCGCCCGCTGGCCGTTCCCCGACGAGGAGATCGTCGTCGAGGAGGAGCGGCGGCACGGACCGCAGCTGATGCTCACCGTCCTGCAGGAGAAGCACAGCATCGCGCTCCGGCTCGCCTGGTGCCTGGACGCCGAACTCACCCGGCCGGGTGAGCTGTTCATGCGGGACATCGTCGACGCGGTGTGGACCCTGGCAGGCGGACGACGCCCGCGGCAGCTGCCCCGGCCAGGCGGTTCGAGGGCCTCGGCGGACGCGACGGCTCCTCCCTCCTGACGGCGGAGCACGACCCCGACCCGGCCGCGCCGGCCGACTCACACGACAGGAGTCCGCAATCGCCACGCAAACTGCCCCGATCCCCGCGCACAGCGCCCGCCGGGGACCGTGTACCGCCGACCACGACCCTCTGTGGGGGACCTTGTTCGAGAAGGTCCCCGCCCTGTCCCAACGCGAGTTCGAGGTGTTCTGCCTGCTCGCCGAGGGCGCTTCGAACCGTTCGATCTCGACGTTCCTGAAGGTCACCGAGCGGACGGTGAAGGCCCACGTGGCCCAGGTACTGGCCAAACTCGACGTGGAGTCCCGTCTGCAGGCGGGGATCGTCGCCTTCGCCTGGGCGGTGCACAGCGGCAACCGCACCTCGCCCCTGCTGCCCTCACCGCCTTGCTCCACGCCCGTCCTGCACTCCCTCGGACACGGCTGATCAGGCGGATTCCCGCCGCCGTCCGCGCACCGGACGGCCGGCGGACGCGATCAGGACACACCCGCCAGCCGCAGCAGGGCCGTGCAGGCGGCGGCCGCCAGGACGACCACGACGAACGGCACCTTGCGCCAAGCGAGGAGCCCGCCCACCAGCACTCCGACCGGGCGTGCCGCCCCCGCCCACTCATGGGCCTCGAACAGGGCCGTGGTGACGACCAGCGCGGTGAGCAGCACGACGGCGGAGCGCTCCATGAGCTTCTCCACCGCGGGCGGGAACTCGACCCTGGAGCGCAGCGTCGGGCCCGCGAGTCGGAACGCGTACGTTCCGACCGCGAGCACGAGCATCGCCCCGACGAGCAACGGAGTGTTCGTCATCGCGCGCTCTCTTCCTCTCGTACTCGCCCGGTCGCCAGGACGACCCCGGCCAACGCCAGCAGGACGGGGAGCCCGACCGGCAGGAACGGTGTCGCGACCAGAGCGGCGCCCGAACCGGCGAGGGCCGCGGTCCGGGTCTTCCGGTCGCGCAGGGCCGGCAGGATCAGCGCCAGGATCACTGCCGGGAACATGGCGTCCAGGCCCAGGGCGTCCGTGTCCTTGATCACCGAACCGGCCATACCGCCCAGGAGGGCGCCCAGCGGCCAGCACACCAGAATGCCCAGTCCGCACAGCCGGTACGCGGCGCGCTTGGCGGGGAGGTCCTTCTGCGCCAGGGCGAAGACAACGGTCTCGTCGTTCATCAGATGGGTGCTGAGGAACCGGCGCCAGCCACGGCCGATCACCTCCGGAATCGCCAGCCCGAAGGGCAGGTGCCGGGCGTTGACGAGCAGTCCCGCCAGCACGGCCGCGATCGGGCTGCCACCGGCGGCGATGATCCCGATGAACAGGAACTCCGAGGACGCGGCGACGACGAGCACGCCCAGCAGCACGGGCACCCACAGAGGGAAACCCGATGACACCGCGATCGCGCCGTAGGACAGGCCGATGACACCGACCGCCAGACACACCAGGGCCACGTCCCGTAACACCTGGCGCTCTAGAGTTCTCCATATCGAACGCATGGAGTTCATGATGAACATCCCACAGATCGTTCGTCAAGGCGAACAGTCGACCGCTGGAGCGAACGCCCCATGAAGACACCACCACCGCAACGACCACCGGCGGCCGGCTCCGACAAGCCCCCGATGAAGGCCATCGCCGCCGCTCTGCACCGGGAACGCAGCCGTACCGGTCTGAGCCTCAGCGAGGTCGCGCAGCGGGCGGGCATCGCCAAATCCACCCTCTCCCAACTGGAGTCGGGCGCGGGCAACCCCAGTCTGGAGACCCTCTGGGCGCTCTGCGTGGCACTGGACACGCCGTTCTCCCGGCTGGTGGAACCGCACCAGCCCCGGGTCCAGGTGATCAGGGCCGGCGAAGGCGCCGCCGTCTCCTCCGCCCAGGCCGACTACCACGCCGTACTCCTGTCGGCCTGCCCGCCCGGCGCGCGCCGCGACGTCTACCGCGTCACCGCCGAGCCGGGGCACCAGCGGCTGTCGGACCCCCACATGCCGGGAGTCGTGGAGCATGTGGTGCTGGGCGCCGGCCGCGCGCTGGTGGGGCCGGCCGACGACGCCGTGGAACTGGGCCCGGGTGACGCCATCACCTACCCGGCCGATCTGCCCCACGTGTTCCGCGCGCTGGAGCCGGGCACCTGGGCCGTGCTGGTCAGCGAGCACGTGTAGGGGCCCGGAGCGGTCAGTGCCCCATCCCCATGCCGCCGTCCACGGGGATGACGGCACCGGTGATGTACGAGGCGTCGTCCGACGTCAGGAACCGTACCGTCGCCGCGATCTCCTCCGGAGCGGCGGGACGCGCCAGCGGGACCTTCCCGAGCGCGGCCTCGCGCTGCCTCTCGGTCAGGGCCCGGGTCATGTCGGTGTCGACGAAGCCGGGGGCCACGACGTTGCAGGTGATGCCGCGCGGACCCATCTCACGGGCGTAGGAGCGGGCCAGGCCCGTCAACCCCGCTTTGGAGGCGGCGTAGTTGGTCTGGCCGGCGGAACCGTGCAGACCGACCACGGACGAGACCAGGACGATTCGCCCCCTGCGGGCCTGCAGCATGCCCGCCGTGGCCCGTTTGACGACGCGGAAGGCGCCGACGAGGTTCGTTTCGAGCACCGCGGCGAGATCGTCCTCCGGCATGCGCAACAACAGGTTGTCCCGCGTGATGCCGGCGTTGGCGACCAGCACGTCCACCGGACTGTGCTGTGCCTCGACGGCCTTGAACGCCATCTCCACCTGCTCGGGGTCGGTGACGTCGCAGCGCACCGCGAGACAGCCCGCGTCCACGAGATCACGGGGCGGCTCGCCGGAGCGGTAGGTGATCGCCACCCGCTCGCCGGCCTCGGCGAAGGCAAGCGCGACCGCGCGGCCTATGCCCCTGTTGCCTCCGGTGACGAGTACGGATCGGCCCACCGGATCCTCCCTTCGATCGTTTCTTCGGTCATTCCTGGGTGCGGCGGGCGGACGGTGCTCAGACAAGCTTGTGGACCCAGCCGTAGGGGTCGGGCCGCTCGCCGGACTGGATGCCCATGAGCTCCTCCCGCAGCCGCAGGGTGACGGGCCCGACCTCTCCGCCGGCCACCGTCCACTGGCCGTCGGCGCTCCTGACCCGGCTCACGGGGGTGATCATCGACGAGGTCCCGCACGAGAACACCTCCGTGAGCGCTCCGGACTCCGCGTCCGCACGCCACTGATCCACGCTGATGCGCCCCTCCTCCACCGTGTGGCCGAGATCCCCGGCCAGGGTCAGCAGTGAGTTCCTGGTGATTCCCGGCAGCAGAGTGCCCGTCAGCTCCGGGGTGACCAGCCGGGTTCCGTAGACGAAGAACAGGTTGCTGGTGCCCATCTCCTCCACCCAGCGCCGCTCCACCGCGTCCAGCCACACCACCTGGTCACAGCCTTGCCGTCGGGCCTCCTCCATGGCCGGCAGCGTCCCCGCGTAGTTGCCGCCGCACTTCGCCGCGCCTGTGCCGCCCGGCGCCGCGCGCACGTGCTCGCCCGGCACCCACACGGAGACCGGCCGGGGCCCGCCCTTGAAGTAGGCGGCGGCGGGCGACGCGATCACCACGAACAGGTATTCGGTGGACGGCTGGTAGAAACCGATGGACCGTTGCGTCGCGATCATGAACGGCCTTAGGTACAGGCTGTGTCCGGGCCGGTGGGCAACCCACTTCTGGTCGGCGGCGACCAGCCGTTCCAGCGCCTCGACATAGGTGTCCTCGGGGAGAGGCGGCATCGCCATCCGCCGGCAGGAGGCGTTCAGCCGCGCGGCGTTGGCGTACGGCCTGAAGGACACCACGGACGCGTCCGGTCGGCGATACGCCTTCATGCCCTCGAAGATCTCCTGTCCGTAGTGGAAGACCTGGGCGGAGGGCTCAAGAGCGATCGGGCCGTACGGCTCGACCCGGGCGTCGTACCAACCCCGCCCGTCAGCCCACTTGATCGTCACCATGTGATCGGTGAACACCTCCCCGAAGACGGGGTCGGACATCAGCCGCTCCCGCTCGGAGTCCGGGGTGGGGACGGCGGGCTGATGGCTGAACTCGACCGGCATGGGATTCCTCCGGGACTGCGGGGCGGGGGGACGGGGGGCGGGGGATCAGACAGGTGGGTTGCCGTGCTTGCGCGCCGGCTGCTCGGCGCGCTTGGCGCACAGCATCGTCAGCGCGCGGACAAGAATGTCGCGGGTGTCGGCCGGGTCGATCACATCGTCGACGAGCCCGCGTTCGGCCGCGTAGTACGGATGCATGAGCTCCGCCCTGTACTCCTTGACGACCTGCTCGCGTACCGCCTCGGGGTCCTCCGCCTCGGCGATCCGCCGGCGGAAGACGACGTTCGCGGCGCCTTCCGCGCCCATCACGGCGATCTCGTTGGTCGGCCAGGCGAAGGCCAGGTCCGCCCCGATGGAGCGGGAGTCCATCACGATGTACGCCCCTCCGTAGGCCTTGCGCAGGATCAGCTGGACGCGGGGCACGGTGGCGGTGCAGTACGCGTAGAGCAGCTTGGCGCCGTGCCGGATGATGCCGTCGTGCTCCTGGGCGACACCGGGCAGGAATCCGGGTACGTCGAGCAACGTGATGAGCGGAATGTTGAAGGCATCGCACATCTGCACGAAGCGAGCGGCCTTTTCCGAGGCCCTGATGTCCAGCACACCGGCGAGGCGCAGGGGTTGGCTGGCCACGATCCCGACCGTCCGGCCGCCGACGCGCGCCAGCGCGCAGATCACGTTGGGCGCCCAGCGCTCGTGGACCTCGAGGCATTCGCCGTCATCCACGAACCCCTCGATGACGTCCATCATGTCGTACGGCACCTTGCCGTCCGTCGGGACGATGTGCAGCAGGTCGTCGCAGCGCCGGTCGGGTGGGTCGGTCGTAGGACAGACGGGCGGCATCTCCCGGTTGTTGGCGGGCAGCAGCGACAGCAGGTACCGCACCTCGGCGAGGCAGGTCGCCTCGTCGTCGAACGAGAAATGCGCGACGCCGGACGTCGCGGCGTGGACGTCCGCGCCGCCGAGCCCGTTCTGTGTGACCTCCTCGCCGGTGACCGCCCTGACCACGTCGGGCCCGGTGATGAACATCTGCGACGTCCCGCGGACCATGAACACGAAGTCGGTCAGCGCCGGGGCATACGCGGCACCACCGGCGCACGGGCCCAGGATCACCGAGATCTGCGGGACGATGCCCGAGGCCTGGGCGTTGCGGCGGAAGATGCCCCCGTAGCCCGCGAGCGCGCTGACGCCCTCCTGGATGCGCGCGCCCGCGCCGTCGTTGAGGGAGACGAGCGGCGCGCCGGCCGCCACGGCCATGTCCATGATCTTGTGGATCTTCTCAGCGTGGGCCTCGCCCAGGGCACCGCCGAAGATACGGAAGTCGTGGGCGTACACAAAGACCGTGCGACCCTCCACGCGGCCCCATCCGGTGACCACGCCGTCCGTGTGCGGTCGCTTCGCTTCCAGGCCGAAGCCCGTGGCCCGGTGCCGGCGCAGGGTCTCCACCTCGGTGAACGTGCCCGGGTCCAGCAGCAGTTCGATCCGCTCACGGGCGGTGAGCTTGCCCTTGGCGTGCTGGGCCCGCGTGGCGCGCTCGCTCGGTCCGCGGCGCGCCGCCCGCTTGATCTCACGCAGCTCGTTCAGGCGCCTCATGGCGTCACCGGGGACCGTCGGATCGTCACACGTCTGCGTCTGCGTCTGCGTCTGAGGGGGCATGACTAGCTCTCTCCTTCTGTGACCGACAGCGTGATCGCGGTGAGCAGCAAGCCGTCGCGACTGGTCCAGCGGCCGCACAGCGTCTCGGGAAGGCGCTGGTGCCGCCCGCCGCGAGGGCGCAGCCGTACGTCGAACTCCGCCGTGTCGGCCGCGAAGCCGACCTCGGCCTCCCGGAAGCCGAGGAAGAGCCCGGTCAGCGGATGCCAGACCTTGTAGACGCTCTCCTTGACGCAGAAGAGCAGGCGGTCCCAGCGCACCTCGCCCCCACCGGCAAGCAACTCCCCCACGAGGCGGCGTTCTTGCGGTGTGGAGATGAACTCCAGTACGTCCTCGGGGACTTCGCGGTTCGGCTCGGCGTCGATGCCGACCGCCGCGGCCCGCTCCCGGCTCGCGACCGCGGCCGCGCGATAGCCGTCGCAGTGGGTGATGCTCCCGACCACCGAGGCCGGCCAGTGCGGGGCTCCGCCGGGCGTTCTCAGGATCGCCCCAGGGGTCTCCCCCAGGTCCGCCAGGGCTCGGCGGGCGCAGTACCGCCCGGTCGTGAACGCCGCGCGCCGCGAAGCCGCGAAGCCGCGTGCGACGGCCTCCTCCCCCGGGTGCAGGGTGATGCCCTCCGAGTCCCCGTACGCCTCGTGGCCCGCGACGTACCCCGGGACGACCTCCTCGATCATCGGCCCTCCGTCGAGCCGGGGGCGGTGACGGCCTCTCGCTCGCTCTGGAAGGCACGGCAGCGCTGGCGTTGCGCGCCGAGCCCGCCCACCTCCACCTCCAGCAGGTCCCCGGGGCGCAGGAAGTCCACGTCGGGCCGGGCCAGCGAGATGCCCGCGGGGGAACCGGTCAGTACGACGTCTCCTGGCTGCAGCACCGTGAACTGGCTGAGATACCAGACGACATGGGCGACGTCGAAGACCATGTCGCCGGTGTGGCCGTCCTGCATCCGACGACCGTTCACATGGCAGGTCAGCCTCAGCGACCGCGGATCGCCCACCTCGTCCGGGGTCACCAGGTGCGGCCCCAGCGGGGTGAAGGTCTCGAACGACTTGCCCTTGATCCACTGACCGCCGCGCTCCAGCAGCCAGCCGCGTTCCGAGACGTCGTCGGCCGTGCAGAAGCCGGCGACGTGGTCGAGAGCGTGCTGCCGGCCGGGCAGGTACTGGGCACGGCGCCCGATGACCACGGCCAGTTCCACCTCCCAGTCCGTCTTCAGGCTGCCGGGCGGAATGACAAGGTCGTCGAAGGGCCCGACGACCGTCGAAGGCGCCTTGCTGGAGACATAGGGCTCGTCGGGCACCTCCATCCCGGCCTCCGCCGCGTGCGCGCGGTAGTTCAGGCCGATGGACAACACATGGCCGCCGGGCCGTACGGGCGGGCCGACCCGCTCGTGCGGGCCGGCGACAGGCAGCCGCGAACCCTCACGGGCCAGACGCCGGCCGAGCTCACGGAGCCGGCCGGGATCGAGCGCGGCACCGCTCCAGTCGGGAACCCAGGCCGAGAGGTCGCGCGTCGTACCGTCCGGGTGGACGGCGCACGGGCGTTCCTGCCCCGGCGGTCCGATCCGCAGCAGGCGCATTCACTCCCCCTCTTCGAGGTACTTCTCGAAGAAGGTGGACTCCGCGTCGGTGAGCCGACGCGGGCGTCCCGCCCTGTAGTCGAACGGAGCCATGACCGTCGACGCGGACGCGTACACGGTGTCGCCGTCCTTGACCTCGTAGTCGATGGCGACGGTGGCCGACTCGAGCCGTGACACCCACATCTCGATCTCGACCGGCTCGTGTCGGTGGGTCAGTTGCCTCTTGTACGAGATCTGGTGACTCACCACCACGGAACCGTCCTTGAAGAACGCGTCGCCCTCGGTCGGTGCCATTCGGAAGACGAGATCGACGCGCGCCTCCTCCAGGTACCGAAGGAAGTTGACGTTGTTGACGATCCCGTAGACGTCCATGTCCGCCCAGCGCAGCGGGCAGTGGTACACGTGCCGGGCCATGGTCACTTCCCTCCGCCGGTGAGTGACTGGAACGCGGAGACGTAGTCGTCTGCGGCTATCGGGGCGCGCAGCAGCTCGGGCGACAGCCGGAAGCCGTCGATCAGCAGCGATGTGTACGGCAGGACGCGGGTGCACACCTCGTCGAGCAGATCGGGCAGCGCCCGCACCTCATCGGCGGTCAGCGCACCCTGCGCCAGGTACCAGCCCGCGTCGCGCCGCACCTCGGTCAGCGCGTAGAGCAGGGCCAGTTCGCGCAGCGCCACGCGGACGGACGGCTCGTGCGCCTCGCCGACGGCGGCCTCGAAGGATTCGAGTGCCACCCGTACCGCTCGCGTACGGGCCATGGCGAGCGCGGAGTTCATCGTGGAGTTCCACGCTTCGAAGTACGTGCGCCCGCTGTCGTCGGACATCCTGGCGCGACCCTCCTCGTGCAGGGACCGCTCCCGCTCACCCAGGATCTCCACCAGCAGGCGCACGTCCAGGAGACCGTGGGGGCCACGCTCGGCGCGCGTCGCCCCGGCGGTCTCGGCGGCGGGCCGGGCGAGCAACTGGCCCGCGGTGGTCGCGAGGAGCACCTGGTTGTCGCCCTCGGCGGTGACCAGGCCCTGGAGCAGGGAACCGTAGTCCGCGATCCGGTTGGCGCTGAAGATGCCCTGGGCGCCGCAGCGTTCCCGGCAGACGGCGACGGTCTCCGTCATCTCCCAGGTGGTGAGAGCTTTGGTGAGCGCGATGAGCACACCCAGCTCGGCGGAGATCTCGCCGGCCTCGCGCAGATAGGCGCGCTTGGCGTGGTTGAGCAGGAAGGTCATCGCGTAGACCTTGGCCAGCTGGGTGAAGAGGGACAGCTGGTGGCTTCGGTACTCGATGACGGGCATGTCGTTGCGGCCGGGGGCGTTGGTGAGTCGCCGCGCCGCGTACCTCAGGGCGATGTACACGCTCGCCCGGCCCGCTCCGACGGCCGCGCTCGACACACAGAGCCTGCCGGGCTGGATGCGGCTCATCGCCTTCAGGAACCGCTTGCGCTGGTTGCCCGCGCCGGGCTTGAAGGCACCCTCCGGCGTGAACTCGCCCCTGTCGCCGAGGAGCAGGTTACGGCGCGGCACGCGTACGTGGTCGAACCAGGTCAGTCCGTTGTCGAGGCCCTGTACGGGTTTCTCCGGGCAGGGCGCGGCGTGGATGCCCTCGCACAGGCCCCCGGCGTCGCTGATGCGGACCACGAAGGGATAGACGCCGTGGTCCTTCCCGTCGGCCTTCAGCCGGGCCAGTACCACCGCGACCTTCGGGACATCCTGGAAGCCGCTGTACGACATGTACTTCTGTGCGAGCGGGTCCGGCGTGTTGATCACGAAGGTCTCGGTGTGCCGGTCGTACACCGCTTCCGTGCGCAGCGCCGCCACGTTGTTGCCGTAGCCGAGTTCGGTGGCCATGTACGGGCCGAACGACTCCAGGCTGTCGAGTTCCTCGAGGTGGTCCTTGAGGTCCTCCCGGTCACCGCCGTGCTCCGCCACGGTGCCGAGGCAGAGGTTGTAGTGGACCATCAGCAGCGAGAACGTCGACACGTCCAGCAGGGAGGGCCATTCGGCCAGCGCGAACAGCCGGCGCGGGTTCTTCAGGATCTCCAGCGGCCGCTCGAGGCGCCCGTGCACGAAGCGGGACCGCTCGTAGGCCAGCCGCCCCGCCTCGGGCAGGCTCAGCCCGTCGCGGGCGTCGAAGGCCGGGTCCAGCAACAGCGCACGGATGTCGGCGTGCACGTCCTCATAGGTACCGTCGAAGATCAGCCGGCTCAGCTCCGCGCGACCGGCATCACCCTCGTCGGACTCGGCCGGCCCTAAAACCGTGGCACTGGTCATCGCGTCTCGGTCTCCTCATGTGCGTGGTCGGTTCATGTGCGTGGTCGGTGCATGTGCGTAATCGGTCAGGGCTTCGGGGTCAGGCGGCGATCAGCAGCGCCGTGTTCTGGCCGCCGAAGCCGAAGGAATTGCTCAGAGCGATGTCGACGGAGCCGGGGCGCGGCTCCTTGCGGACGAGGTCCACATCGATGCGGGAGTCCGGCTCCTCGAGATTCGCCGTCGGCGGGACGAGCCCGTGGTGCGCGGCGAGCGCGGCGAAGGCCGCCTCGATGGCGCCGGCCGCGCCGAGCGGGTGTCCGGTGACCCCTTTCGTGGAGCTCACCGCCGCGTCGGTGCCGATCACGCGGCGAATCACACTCGCCTCGACGACGTCGTTGAGCGGGGTGGAGGTGCCGTGCGCGTTGACGTACCGCACGTCGGATCCGCTCACCCCGGCGTCGGTGAGCGCCGCGCGTACCGCCAGTTCGGCGCCTCGTCCCTCAGGATGCGGGGACGTCACGTGGTGGGCGTCGGCCGAGGCGCCGTAGCCGATGACCTTCCCGTACGTGCGCGCACCGCGTGCCCTGGCGTGTTCCTCGGACTCCAGGACGACCACTCCGGCACCCTCGCCGAGGACGAAGCCGTCCCGTGTCGCGTCAAAGGGCCGTGACGCCGTCCCCGGTGTGTCCGTGCGCCGCGACAGCGCGCGCATCCGGGCGAACGTCGACGCGTACAGGGGCGTGACGGGGGCCTCCGCGCCGCCGGCGACGACGATGTCGGCGACACCGGTCCGCAGCATCTCGCGCCCGATCCCGATGGCGCTGGCCCCGGAGGCGCAGGCCGAACAGGGCGCCAGACAGGGGCCGTTGGCTCCGATGTCGATCGCCAGCTGACCGGCCGCCATGTTGAGCAGCCCCATGGGCAGGGTCATGGACGAGACTTCCGAAGGACCCTCCTCCAGGAGGACCCTGTGCTGGGCCTCGAGCGTCGCCGTACCGCCGGCACCCGAGCCGATCACCACGGCCACCCGGGCGCTGTCCGCCCAGGCCCCCGGCCTGAGGCCGGCATCGGCCAGGGCCTCGCGCGCGGCCACGATGGCGAACTGCGCGTACCGGTCGAACTGCCAGGCGTTGCGCAGTCCGCTGCGTGCCGGGGAGAAGTCCGGTACCCGGCACGCGATGTCCACGGGAAGATCCGTCAGTCCGGCATCATGGGCGGCCGTCTTCTTCGCCCCGAGGACGTTCCGCCAGTTCTCCTCGACCCCGATCCCGGCCGGCGTCACCAGCCCGATTCCGGTGATCGCCGCGCCGAAAGGAGTCATCGGACGTTCACCCACTTCTTCTCGACCAGGGAGACCAGGTCGGAAACCACGGATATCTCGGACAGCTCCTCGTCGGAGATATCCACTCCGAGCCGCTTCTTCACGGCAGTGGCGAGTTCGAGCTGGGAAAGGGAATCGAGACCCAGATCGTCGAAGGTCGCGTCCAGCGTGATCGACTCCTTGTCGATCTCGAACCTGGCGGAGAAGACCTCGATGACGGAATCCTGGACAGAGCTCATTCTTTTTTCCTTCCAAAATAATTGGCCTGACATTGACAGAACTCTTGGCGGGGACGGCTACCGCACAGCCTCGACCGGGATGTCCGGCCAGGTGAGCACGGTCGATCCCCAGGAAAGGCCCGCGCCGAACGCGGACAGCAGCACACGGTGACCGGGCCGGAGGGCACCGGTGTGCGCGATGTCGTTCAACAGCAGCGGGACCGAGGCGGCCAGCGTGTTCCCGACCCTGCCGATGTTGACCGCGACGCGATCCCTCGCCAGCTCCAGTTCGTCCGCCACGGCATTGACGATGCGGACGTTGGCCTGGTGGCCCACGAACCAGTCGACGTCCGCGACGGACCATCCGGTGCGGTCGAGCACACCGCGCGACGACTCGGCCATCCGCTCCACGGCCTGCTGGAAGAGCGGCCGGCCCTCCATCCGCAGATACCAGTCCTCGACCGGGACCGTGTCGTGGCCCAGTCCCGCCGAGGCCGAGCGCTGACGCGAACCGCCCGCGGGGATGGCAAGCAGATCGGCGCGCGCACCGTCGCTGCCGAGGTCGAACACCCCGAGCGCTCCTGGCTCGTCGGCGTCGCCCCGGCGCAGGACCACCGCGCCCGCGCCGTCTCCGAAGATCGGCGCCGTGCCGCGGTCCTCGGGGTTGACCAGAGTGGTGAAGGCTTCCGCCCCGATGAACAGCACGCGGTCGGCCACGCCCGATGCGATCAGTCCGCCACTGGTGGCGAGCCCGTAGAGGAAACCGCTGCACGCCGACGTCAGGTCGAAGGCGGGAACCGTGCCGAGCCCGAGCAGATGCGCGACCTCCGGCGCCACCGCGGGGCACAACCGGTCGAAGGACGTGGTCGCGAGCACGACGGCGTCGACCGTCGCGGCACCGGCCGACTTCAACGCCCTCACGCCTGCCTCGACGGCCAGATCACGGGTCGACATACCCTCCGACACCATGCGCCGCTCGGATATACCGGTCCGGGTCTCTATCCATTCGTGGGTCGAGTCGAGTGTCGTGCACAGATCGTCGTTCGTGACGATCCGAGGTGGCAGCCATGCCCCGATCCCCTCGATCACCGCCGCCATGAGAATCCCCCTTCGTCGATGATTCTTCGACGATTCTCCCCACCGGGCGCGGCCGGCTCAATTGACCTTTGGTGCATACGCCTTCGACCGTGAACCAAAGACCAATTGTGGGCCACGAAATCCGTGGATAACGTGCTCACGTGGATATAAAAGCCCTGGATAAAACGGTTCTGGAAATCGCGCAGGCCCTTCCGCCCGGGCGCGTCGTCACCGATCCCGCCCTCCTCGCTTCCTACGCGCGGGACCAGGCGGACACGGCCCCCTATGCGATACCCGCCGCCGTCGTACGACCGCACGAGACCGCCGAGGTCGCGACCGTGGTCGCCGGCTGCGCCGCGCGGGGTGTCCCCGTCGTGGCCCGGGGAGCGGGTACCGGCCTGTCGGGCGGAGCCAACGCGGTGCCCGGCTGCGTGGTGATCTCCTTCGAGGCGATGAACCGGATCCTGGCCATCGACCCGAACGAACGCGTCGCAGTCGTGCAACCCGGCGTCGTCAACGACGAGTTGAGGGAGGCCTGCGCACAGCGTGGACTGTGGTATCCACCGGATCCGGCCAGCTCCCCGTGGTCGACCATCGGCGGCAACGTCGCCACCAACGCGGGCGGCGTGTGCTGCGTGAAGTACGGGGTCACCCGTGACTACGTGCTGGGGCTGGAGGCCGTGGTGGGCCGTGGCGAGGTGGTCCGGCTCGGCCGCCGCACGGCCAAGAGCTCCGCCGGGTACGAACTCGCCGGCCTGATGGTCGGGTCCGAGGGAACCCTGGGTCTGGTCACCGAGGTCACCCTGCGGCTGCGCGGGGCCCGTTCCCCGGAACGCACCGTCCTCGGCTACTTCGACGACCTGGCCGCCGCGGGGCGCGCCGTCGCGGCCGTGACCGCTTCGGGTGTGGTTCCCAGCGCGCTGGAACTCGTCGACCGCTACTGCCTCCAGGCGGTGGACGACTGGAAGAACATGGGCCTGACCGACGGTGGGAGCGTGCTGCTGCTCGCCCGGACGGACGCCCCGGGAGCGGCCGGCGCCGAGGAGGCCGACACCGTCGTACGCGCCTTCCGTTCGGCGGGCGCGACGTCCACCGGGCAGTCGTCCGACGAGACCGAGGCGGAGGCTCTGTTCGCGGCGCGAAGGCTGGTCTACCCCGCGCTCGAACGGCTCGGTTCGGTGCTCACCGAAGACGTCTGCGTGCCGCGTATGCGCGTGCCCGAGATGCTCGAACGCATCGAGCGCGTCGCGGCCGGGCAAGGTGTGCGCATCGCGAGCCTCGCGCACGCGGGGGACGGCAACCTGCACCCCATGGTGGTGGTGGCGCACGGCGACGGGGAGGCCCGCCGACGCGGCCACGAGGCCCTGGAGCAGATCGTCGACGAGGCGCTCGGCCTGGGCGGCACCGTCACCGGCGAACACGGCGTCGGACTGCTGAAGATGCGCGGTCTGACCGCCGAGTTGAGCACGGTCGTACTTGACCTGCATCGGCGGGTCAAACACGCCCTGGATCCGGCGGGCATCTTCAATCCCGGCAAGGTTTTCTGACCGCCGCCCTCAGGATCTCGGGCCAGTCGTCCGGGTCGCCGCCGAGGTGGCCGTGTATCCACTCCGCCCAGCGGTCCAGGCCGAAACCCACACAGGCGGAGTGGGCGGGTGTGCCGTCGGGCAGGGTGATGCCGAACTCGAGCCCGAAATGCTGCCTGTGCAGATTGACGGAGGTGACGGCCACCGCCGGCGAACCGTCCGCCGACTGTCCGCGCAGTTCGTGCTTGAGGCTGAGCGCCGACTGGTAGCCCAGCAGGTCGGCACGCTCGGAGGTGAAGAAGGGATCGCTGGCCGTCGTGAGGGTACTCGGCAGCCCCACGTCGCGGGCGAGGTCGGTGACCGCGTCCAGCATGGCGTCGCGGAACGACCTGGCGCCGGCGGCGTTCCCGACGTACACCAGCTCCCGCATGTCGAACGACCACAGGCGGGTCGCGACGGCCCGCGCCCCGACCTCGTACCGACCGCACATGCCGCGCGCGGTGAGGACGGTGGGCGCGGGCAACGCGCCGTCCGCGAGTCCGGCGAACAGGTTCATGCACACCGCGGGCGCCAGGGCCACGGGGGCGGGGGTCAGCTCGGCCGCCGCGGCCACCGGGTCCGGCGCCCCGGCGAACCGGTCGAGTGCCCGCAGGTCCTCCCGTACCACCGCGCAGGTCGTCAGGTGCTGGGGGAAGTTGCGCGTGTATCCGGTGCGCCGGAGGGTCTCCCAGGACACCAGGTGCGGCACGAGCCGCTCCGCGGCACCCGCCTCGTCCGCCAGTCCGAGGAGGACGGTGTCCAACGCCCTTACCAGCCGGGCCAGTTCACTTCCCCCGACGCGCAGTCCCGTTCCCACCCAGGTGGCGTCCGACCCTGGCGCGCCGGAGCCGGCGGGGCCGTCGAACTCGTGCAGCACATGCGGCGGGCGCGCGGTCTCCAGCGCCGCCCTCGCGTGGGCCTCGTCGAGCAGCCCGGCGGTCACCTCGGTGCTGTGACCGGGCTTCGCGAGGTAGCGCACTGTCGCCCCGGGCTCCGTGTGCTCCAGCGAGAACCCGCCGTCGCCCGGCAGACAGTAGGGCAGCAGATCCTCGAACGTCCTGCGCTGGGACGGTGCCAGCGGAGCCGGCGCCCGCCAGGTCACCATGTCGCCGCTCATGTCGTCCTCACCGCGTCGCCCCCGGACCGGAGCCGGTAGACGCATTCGAAGTCACGGACCGTGCGGAAGGTGCGGCCCTGTGCCGGGGCCAACGGCCCACCGCGGAGCCCGAGTTCCTCGACCCGGTCCAGGACGCCGTGCAGCACGATCTCCAGCTCCTGCTGGGCCAGTCCCATGCCCAGACAGACGTGCCGTCCCATGCCGAAGGTGAACGGTGTCCGGACCGTCCGCTCCGGGTCCCACACGTGCGGGCTCGGGTACACGGCGGGGTCACGGTTCGCGCTGGCGAGCACCACCTGGAGCGGCGTGCCCACGGGGATGTCGACGCCTCCGAGCGTCACATCCCGGGCGGCGAAGCGCAGAGTGACGTGCAGGGGCGGTTCGTGACGCAGCGTCTCGGTCACGACCGCGCGGACCAGAGAGCGGTCCTCGCGCAGACGGTGGAAGACCTCCGGCTCGGCGGCCACCCGGCTGAGCACATTGGTGATGCCCGCCGCCGTCGTCTCCGTGCCCGCCGCGAGCAGCAGGACCGAGGTGTTGACGACGTCGGCCTCGTCGAGAGTCCCGTTCTCGGCCAGCGCGTTCAGCAGGCCGTCGGCCCCCGGGCGGGCCGACAGGGCCGCACGCAGGTAGCTCCGTAGCTCCCCGCGCGCGGCGACGACCTGCTCCAGACTCACGGTGCCGTGGTCCACGTACTCCACCAGGGGCCGCATCAGCTCTCGCAGCCGGCCGGCATCGCCGTCGGGGAGACCCATGACGTGGCAGACGACCGCCATGGGCAGCCGCTCGGCGAGCCTGGCGACGAAGTCGCCGTGCCCGCGCGTCAGGAGGTCGTCCAGCATGCGCCCGGCCAGCGGCGCGACCACGCGGCGGCCGAACTCCGTTGCGGCACGCGGCCGGAAGGGGTCGGCCGCCGCCGACCTGAGCCGCGTGTGATGCTCGCCGTCCTGGTCGAGCATGGTCGGCCCGAAGGCCCGGCGGCTGACCCGGAAGGGGTGGAAGGCGGTGAAGTCGGGCGAGGTCATCACCCGGCGTACATGTTCGTAGCCGAACACGAAGTGGGCGCCGTAACGCCGCGACAGAGACACGGGTTCGTTCTCCCGGTACCAGTCGTAGGTCGGCCAGGGGTCCCGCTGGAAGTCCGCCGCCGCGAAGTCGATGTCGTGAACGGGCCTGTTCTCCCGCAGGCTGTCCTTCGCCCTGGTGGGCACGTGCGGCCTCCTCGGCTAGGGGTTGAACTTGAGGGGGCCGGAGCCCGCGATGAACTCGTCGAGGCCCGTGAGATCGGCCAGGGTCCGCCCTTGCTCGCGCATCGTCCGGCGCAGCCGGTCCTCCCGCTCGCGCAGTACCGCGCCGGAGGCGAGCACAGCCGACACATGGCTCTCCGGCAACATCAGGAAGCCGTCCTCGTCACCGAAGATCCAGTCGCCGGGGGCCAGCCGGCAGCCCGCCACATCCACTGTGTCGGGCACGGCCTCGGCCAGTACGGAAGTGGTCCGCGCCGATACGAAGTTGACCTCGGTGGAGAAGACCGGCACCGGGATGTCCGCGATCGCCTCCAGGTCCCGTACCGCGCCGTTCACCACGATCCCGCCCAGTCGCTGTACCTCGGCGGAGGCGACGAAGATGTCACCCGCCAGTCCCTCGGACGGGCTGATCTCGTTGTGGATGAAGAGCACCCAGCCCGGAGGAGCCGCGGCCAGCCCCTGGAGGCAGGGCAGCATGTCGTCCGACGTGGTGACGGGGAAGACCGGTCCGCACACCCGGGGCAGGCCGTTGCGTGCCACCAGGGGAAGTGGGAGGGGGTTGGTGAACTCGGCGGCGCTGTCGGCGAGTTGTGCGCAGGCCACCTCGGCGAAGCGACGCCGGAAGGTGGCGATCTGTTCCTCGCTGTATTTCGAGGACACGGTTGTCATCGGGTGCCCGCCTCCTCTGTCCGGACGAGCTCCCACAGACCACGCATGGTGTAGAAGCTCTCGATGTCGTGCTCGGCCAGGTCGAGGGAGCAACCCGTCAGCGTCTCGATGAAGACGATCATGCGGATCACCGAGAAGGACGTGACCAGGCCGAGGTCGAAGAGGTTGTCGTCGTGCCCGAGACTTTCCAGTCCGGCCCGTCCGGCGTCGTCCGGCTGTATCGACAGCAGGAATCCCCGTAGCTCGTCGTAGAACTTGGCGCTTTCCATGAACTCTCCTCACGTGTCCGTGCGATGGGACGGGTCACGCCCGACTGCCGGCCAGCACTCCGCCCACCACGTCAAGGCCTTCGGTGATCTGTTCGAGGGGTGTGGTCAAGGGGGGAGCTATCCGGATCCGCTGACCTCGCACGCCCCCCTGCAGCATCAGCACTCCGTCGTCGAACGCCGAGCGCACCGCCTCGGGGCCGGCCACCGTCGTCGGCTCGAACGACAGGGCCGGGCCCGTGACATGCAGTTCGCGCACCAGACCATCGGCGGACCACTTCTCGGCACGGTCACGGAAGAGCTCCGCGACACGCTCGCCCATGTCGGCCACCGGGTTGCTGTCGAGGAAGCCGAAGACCCGAAGCCCGGCGCGGAATCCGAGAGTCGCCGTCTGGAAGGTGTGCGCGAGGTGCACTCGCCCCGCGACGGAGTTCTCCAGTTCGGACCGGTAGACGACGGCGGAGAGCGGATACGCCCCGTTGGTCAGGGACTTGCCGAACAGGACGATGTCAGGCGTGAGCCCCCACGCCCGTGACGGACTCAGCGAGCCGTGCCGGTGGAAACCGCACTGGATCTCGTCCGAGATGGTGAGCACCCCGTTCTTCCGCGCCGCTGCTTCCAGTTCCACGAGCCAGTCGGTGTCCAGGGGCACATAGCCGTTCGCGCCCTGGACGGGTTCGTAGACGACCGCCGAGACGTCCTGCCAGGTCTCCGGTAAGGAGCCGACGGGCAGGTGCTCGATCTGCGCGGACAGCAGCGCGGACAGTCCGGTGTCCTGAAGGGCGATGTCGCGCTGCACGGTCGTCGCGGCCAGCGCGTCCAGACCGAGTCCGTGGAAGGCCCCTTCGATGGCCAGGATGCGTCCCGGTCGGTGCCGGCGAGCCAGCGCGAAGGCGGTGGACACCGCGAAGCTGCCGCCCACCTGGTACAGAACCCTCCGCTCGCCACCGACCGCGGCGCACAGCCGCCGGGAGAGCGACTCGGCCTCTTCCGGATAGAACAGGGCCGAGATGTCCGAGCCCTGGGAGAGAACCTCTTCCACGTACGGGTTGCGGTGCCCGAAGTTGACAGAGGCGTAGGCCGACATGAAATCGGAGCACGTGCGCACCCGGCCGTCGGTGCCGCGGAGCACGAGGGTGGCGTTGTCGGCGTCGACCAGCACATACGGTTCTCCCAGCGCCCCGCTCTCGTCGAGGCCGCTGAGACGCCGGCTGCCTAGGGAATCGCGTTCGCCCATGCCGTTCCTTCCAGAAAGATTCGCATACGTCTCATCGCTTCGGTCAGCCGCTCGATCGATTGCGTACAGGCGATCCGGACGTGTCCGGCGCCCTGTCGGCCGTAGACGCTGCCCGGCACCACCGACACCCCTGTCCCGTCGAGCAGACGGCGGGCGAACTCCCGGTCCGACAGCCCTGTGCGCGTGATGTCGGGGAACAGGTAGAGCCCCTCACCCACCGCCGCCGACCGGATACCGGGCATGGTGACGAGTTCGCCGTGCACGAGGTGTCTGCGCCGGGCCGCTTCGGCCACTCGCCCGGCGAGCCACTCCCGGCTGTTCAGGGCTGCCGGGATGATCCGTTGGACCATGGACGGCATGCAGCAGGCGGTGTTCACCATCAGGTCCGCCAGATCCTTGGCCAACTCCGGCCGGGTGATGGCGATTCCGGCCCGCCACCCGCACATGGAGTGGCTCTTGGACAGGGACTCCATGAAGACCGTCCGCGGATGCTCCGCGAGCTCTCCGTACAGGGACGGCCGGCCTCCGCCCGGTTTGAACTCCCGGTAGGCCTCGTCGAAGACCACGTACAGTCCGTTCCTGTCGACGACCTCCATGATCTTCTCGGTCAGTTCGTCGGGGATGACCGAACCCGTCGGATTGTTCGGCGAGTTGACGATGATCAGTCGGGTGCGCCGGGTCATCAGGGAGCCGATCTCGTCGGCGTCGGGCAGGAAGCCCGTCTCGCCGCGCAGCGGATAGGGCACGGGAACCGCGCCCGCGAGCCGGACCAGCTCCGCGTACGGCGGAAATCCCGGATCCGGCAGCAGCACCTCGTCCCCCGGCCCCGCGACGGCCAGCAGCGTGAGGTAGAGGACCAGGTTGCTGCCCGGCACCAGCACGACCCGCTCCGGGTCGACCCGCGTCCCCATCAACTCCGTATAGCTGTCGGCGACTTGGATCCGTACATCGAGATCTCCGGCCGCCTCCGTGTACCGCCGGCCGCCGTCCACGCAAGCAGTCGGCAGCGCGTCGAGCACGGCGGGCGGTGGCCGCCAGTCCGGCTCGCCCAGCTCCAGATGCACCACGTCCCGGCCCGCCGCCTCGAGGCGCGCGGCTTCGGCCCGTACGGCGAACGCCGAACCGCGTTCGAGGCGACGGGCCGGCGCCGATCGCGACCGGGTGTCCTTGGTCGCGGGAGTGGTCCGGGGTGCGGTCGCGGCCGTCTCCGCGAAACCCACCGTCAAACCGCCTTCAGCAGCTTCAACGCGACGTCCACCACGTCCTGCTCCAGCGGCCAAGTGTGCTGTTCCAGAGCGGGGGTCGACGGCACCGGCACGTCGGGGCAGCACACGAACCCGACCCTGCCGCCCAGCCTCGCGGCCAGTCCCTCGACGTCGTGCAGCGCGGAGAGGATCTGAGCCGGTGCGCCCGAGCGGGGCCCGTCGTCGACGAACACCAGGCGACCGGTGCGACGCACGGACCGCGCGATCGTGTCGACATCCAGCGGAACGAGGGTCCTGGGGTCGATCAGATCGCAGGACACACCCTGTGAGGCGAGCAGCGCCGCCGCCTTCACTCCGACCTGCACGGCTCCGCCGATGGCCACCACCGTCACGTCGGAACCGGAACTCAGGGTGGCTGCCCGGCCGAAGGGGATCGGCTCGGCTGCCAGGGCGGCCGCCAGCCGCACACCGCGCGCCAGCTCCGGCGCGACGAAGAACAGGGTCGGGCCGTCCTCCCGGACGGCTGTGCGCAGCAGACCGCACGCGTCCTCCGCCGATCCCGGCACCACCACCCGGAACCCGGGAAGCTGCATGAACACCCCGTACGGACACTGCTCGTTCTGCGGACCGAGCTGCTGACGGCCGCGGGTGGCCGAGGTGACGACCATGGGCACCCGGTAGCCGCCGTCGGACATGTAGTGCAGCCTGGCCGCGTGGTTGGCCAGCTGATCCATGACGAGGAAGGTGAAGGACGCGCGGTTCAGATCGACGACGGGCCGCAGTCCGGTCATCGCGGCCCCGACGCCCATGCCGGTCATGGCCTGCTCGGATATGGGACACGTGCGGATGCGCTCGGGCCCGAACTCCCGCCGCCAAGGCTCCGGCGTGCTGGTGGCGAGGAGGACGATCCGCTCGTCCCGGCGCATTTCCTCTTCCAGTACGAGGTCGAGCACGGCCAACTCGTTCATGACGCCTCCGGCCAGATGTGGGTGAAGACCTGGCTCCGCTCGGGCCACGGCGCGTTCCGGGCTCGCTGCACAGCGTCCGTGACGACGGCCGACGACCGTTCCTGGGCACGGTCCAGCTCCTGTTGCGCGACTCCGTCGGCCAGCAGCCGCCGGGCCAGCAGGATCAGCGGGTCGCGCGCCCGCCAGTGACGCAGCTCGTCCTCCGGGCGCTTCTCCGTCGACGGTTTGTCGAACTGGAGGTGGAACTCCGTCAGGTACGTACGGGCCTCGATGAAGGTGGGTCCCGCTCCGGCGCGCGCCGCCGACACCGCGTCACCGGCCGCGCGGTGTACGGCCGTCACGTCGTTCCCGTCGACCGGGACGGCGCGCATCCGGTGCCCCTGAGCCACCCTGAGCAGCGAGGTCTCCGGGTACACCTCCTCGGTGCGGGTGCCGCCCTGGTAGCCGTTGTGCTCGCACACCATGACCAACGGGAGGCGCTGCGTCACGGCCATGTTGAGTGTCTCGTGGACCACTCCGCTGCCCAGCGCCCCGTCGCCGAAGAAGACCACGGCCACTCCGCCGGTGCCGCGGACCTGCTCCGTCATCGCCGCCCCGGCCGCGATCGGAATGCCCGCGCCCACCAGACCGCTGGAGACCAGGATGTTGTGGTCCGGGTCGGAGATGAGCGCCGCCGCCTTGCCGCCGCACAACCCCGTGCTCCTGCCGAACAGTTCGGCGGTCAGAGCGACCGGCGAGGTGCCCCTGGCCAGCGCGTGCCCGTGTCCGCGGTAGTGGCTCACCAAGTGGTCGCGCGGCTCCAGCGCGGCGCACACTCCGACGGCGACGGCCTCCTGACCGACATACGGATGGACGGGCCCGACCACCTCGCGCGCGGTCCGCAGTTCCATCATGCGGTGTTCGTACGCTCGAATGAGGCTCATCGTCTCGTAGAACGACAGCAGATCCTGGGAAGAGCTCATGTCCTTGCCCGGGGCATCCACCAGCCCGGTATCACTCATCAGTCGTCTCCTGGAGTGAGGGGAAATGAATCGCGTGCGGCAACACGAAAGACGCCGTGGAAATGAACGGGCCGCATTACCTCAGTCGCGACGCCTGGCGGCCACCATGATTCCGCTGCCCACAGGGAGATCCACTGCCACGAGACGCGGATCGGAGAGAATCGCGTCGCGTACACGGGTCACCGATGCACGATGCTCGGCGGATTGGTAGCGGGACAGGTCCATATCGTCGACGACCAGAATTCCAGAGGGCTGCAACGCCGATACGGTCAGGTCGAGTCCGGACCATTTTCCGCCTTCGGCGTCGGCGAAGACCAAGTCGAAACGCCCTAGTTGCGGAAGCTCCTTCTCCGCGTCGGCGACCCGCACCTCGAGCCAATCCGGCCACG
Source organism: Streptomyces sp. ME02-8801-2C (assembly GCF_033793965.1). Taxonomy (NCBI): domain Bacteria; kingdom Bacillati; phylum Actinomycetota; class Actinomycetes; order Kitasatosporales; family Streptomycetaceae; genus Streptomyces; species Streptomyces sp. ME02-8801-2C. The sequence continues at coordinate 163,605 of NZ_JARAXP010000016.1, forward strand.
CGAACTCCCGGGCCGCGACGGCAAGTTCCGGATCCCGCTCCAGCGTGAGCACCGTGACGTCGCTTCGCTGCCCGAGCCCCGAGACCAGCCAGGCCGCACCGACGCCGGCGCCGGTGCCCAGCTCCAGAACCCGCCCGCCGGGAGGAACGGCACTCGCGAGAGTGGCAAGGAGCCTGCCCACCATTTCCTCGCAGGAAAGCCCGAATCCCCGCGCCTCCGCGGACTTCAGAGCCTCAACAACAATGTCGGGAACGTCACTCATCGCAGTCCAATTCCTTGAATCCCGTACCTGCGGGCAGGCAGCAACTCGGCCGGATTGTCAGTGCGATGCGACGAACAAAGTGACGTACTGCGTCGGCGTCTCTTCACCCAACTCCCCGTAACCACCCGACCAATCATTCCGGTGGCCGACCCTCGGGTCAATCGACCTTTGGTACAGGGCGGATGCTGCGACTGCTCAGACGCCCCCGACCAAAACCTCGGCCAATGCCCGCAAATTCACCCGACCCCGCCCGAACGAACACAACGCACCGGCGGCGGCTCCCCCATGGCCACCGCCACCGGGCAACCCCGTCTCCACCACCACCGCATCCCCCCGCCCGGCCACCAACCGCTCCCGCAGCTCCCCCTGCCACGGATACAGCCCCGCATCCGCCGTAGCCACCACCAACGGCGCCCCCGCGGCCCGCCGCAGAATCCCCTCGACGAGAGCTCCCGGCTCCACCGGCGCCTCGTTCAACGCCACCCCCGCGGCCGTCGGATCCAGCGCCCGCACCGCACTCAGCAGATCCTCCCCACCCCAGTTCAACGCGGGATGCGGCGACGGAAACAGATCAACGACATACGCCCCCCGCACCCCGACCCCCGCGCCCGACCGGACCACCCCGGCCACCCCGGCCACCTCAGCAGACCCCGGGGACCCAGCCGACCCCACCGCCCCGCCCGACCAGGCCACCACAGCAGACCCCTGGGACCCACCCGACCCCACCACCCCGCCCGACCGGGCCACCACAGCAGACCCCTGGGACCCAGCCGACCCCACCACCCCGCCCGACCCTGGGGACCCACCCGACCCCGCCACCCCGCCCGACCGGGCCACCCCCGCGAAACCACCCCGAACAGCCCGGCGAGCCGCCTCAAGCCCGGCCTCCGCGTCCCATCCGCCGACCCCGACGGAGGCGCCCACTCCCCCTCCGCCCACCCCGCCGGAGGCGTACCGCTCAGCCAACCCCCGCACCCGCCCCGCCGCCTCCCGCACCCGCTCCTCCGCGAGAACCCCCTCCCGCAGCGCGTCGATCACCGCGTCCCGGCAGGCCAGTGTCGTCGACAGGTCCGGTACCGCCACGATCACCTGGTCCGCACCCGCCGCGAGGGCGAGCCGCGCGCCGGCCGCCTCGCCGTACCGGTCGGCGATCGCCTTCATCTCGAGCGCGTCGCTGACAAGCACCCCCTCGAACCCGAGCTCGTGGCGGAGCAGGTCGCCCAGGATGCGGCGACTGAGCGTCGCGGGCCGTTCCGGATCCAGCGCCGGGTACACCACATGCGCACTCATCAGCATCGGCACCCCCGCCGCCACCGCCGCCCGGAACGGCTCGACATCGGCGAGGATCTCGTCGTACGACCGCGGGTCGACCGCCATCTCGTGGTGGCTGTCGGTCACCGTGCCGCCGTGGCCGGGGAAGTGCTTGGCGCAGGACGCGACCCCGCGCGCCTCGGTGGCCGTGATCCAGGCCCGGAGGTGACGGGCGGCGAGTTCCGGGTCGGCGCCGAAGGAGCGGGTGCGGACGATCGGGTTGTCGGGGTGATGCTGGAGGTCGGCCACGGGAGCGTACGAGACGGTGATGCCGAGCGAGGCGAGGTGACCGGCGAGGGCGTCGGCGCAGCGGGCGGTGAGGTCCGGGTCGTCGACGACGCCGAGGGCGTACGAGCCGGGGACCTCGGGCGCGCCCGCGGCGACGAGGTGGCCGATGCCGCCGCCCTCGTTGTCGATGGCGACCAGGAGATCGGGACGCAGGGCGCGCAGCTCGTCGGTGAGACGGCGGACCTGGCCCGCGTCACGCACGTTACGGGTGAAGAGGATGACCCCGCCGAGACCCCGGTCGATGAGCCCCTTGAGGGTGTGCGGGACACCGGTGGTGCCGTCGAAACCGGCGACAAGGCACCGGTGCACGGCTTCGTCGAGGTCGGCGGGGAGGCCGCCGGCCAGGTGCTGCTCGGACTGCTGCGTCGACGTCATCGGGTGGCCTCTGGGGTCTCGCGAGTAAGATCTAGATGATAGAAGTCACCAAATCTCCCGCACAAGGTGAATCAAACAACCAGAACCCCACTCCGTATCGGCCATTCCACGGTCACCCCCGGGGCGACACCACTCTCGGCACCACTCTCGTACGGATGCTCTACAACGAGAAGGAGACCGCGTTCAAGGCGGGCTGCCGACCGGTGGACAAGGGCAGCAAGTTCTACGCCCTGGATGAGCTGGAACGCTGTTTCGCCCGTACTTCCTGACAAGATGCCCCACATGACAGCCCGCGCACAGCGACAGCAGCGCACCCACCGCCGGTTCTGGTGGGTGCGGGCGTTCGTCGTGCTCGGGCTGCTGGCCGGTGTCCTCGCGATGCACGGCCTCGGGCCGGGCGGTATGCCGGCCGGGACGACGGACGCCTCCCACCACGGCGTCCAGGCCCAGCAGATGAGCATGAGCATGCGGGCCGGGCCGGCCGACGAATCCGTCTGCCACGGCATGGGCTCGCACGGCGGCCACACCCAGCACGCCGACGCGACCTGCGCGTCCGGCGCCGTCCCGGCGGGCCACACGCTCCCCGCCCTCGTGCCCGACCCGGCCGGCGCCTCGGCCCCGGCCGCCCGCGGCGGCCACTCGCTGCCCCGGTCCCCCGAGGGCGCGAGAGCGCCACCCTCCCTCGCCGAACTCCAACTGCTGCGGATCTAGAGGCGACCCCCACCTCGCCTCGATTCCCTTCCCCACAGCAGGAGTTCCAGCATGCGCAAAACCCGTAGGACTCTCGTCGTCATGGCCGCCACAGCCGCACTCGCCGTCACGCTCACCGCCTGCGGCAGCGACGACGGCAACAGCGACACCAGCGCCAGCGCCAGCGCCAGCGGTGGCACCAGGACCGAGGACCACAATGCCCAGGACGTCACCTTCGCGCAGGGCATGATCCCCCACCACAAGGGCGCCCTGGAGATGGCGGAGGAGGCGGCGGACAAGGCCTCGTCGCCCGAGGTCAAGGACCTCGCCGCCCGCATCGAGAAGGCCCAGGCACCGGAGATCGAGACCATGTCCGGGTGGCTGAAGACCTGGGGCAAGGACGTCCCGACGTCGACGGAGTCGATGCCCGGCATGGAGTCCATGGAAGGGATGGAATCGATGCCCGGCATGGACCACTCCGCCACCGGCAAGGAGTTCGACAAGAACTTTCTGACCATGATGATCGAGCACCACAAGGGCGCCGTGACGATGGCCACCACCGAGAAGGCCAAGGGCAAGTACGGCCCCGCCACCTCCATGGCCGACGACGTCATCCGCACCCAGAACGCCGAGATCACCGAGATGAACAAGCTCCTCGGCAAGACCGACAAGAGCTGACACCGCCGGTGAGCCGCCCGGCCGGTCACGGACAGGCCGGGCGGCTCACCGCCCCAGCCCTCTCCCCAGCCCCTCCCCCCAGCCTCTCCTCAGCCCTCTCCCCCGACCGTGAACCCGATGACCGCCCCGCCCCCGTCCCGCTGGTTGGCGAACGGCGCCCCGCCGTGCGCGATCGCCACCTCACGGACGATCGACAGGCCGAGCCCCGAGCCGGGCAGGCTACGGGCGTCGGCGGCACGATAGAAACGGTCGAACAGGCGCACGAGATCGCCCTCGGCGATACCGGGCCCCCGGTCGAGCACCTCCACCCGGATCGCACCGTGCCGTATGCCCTGGCGTCCCCGCTCCGGTCCGGTGACCGCGATCTCGATCGGCGCCCTGCCGCCCCGGTCGAACTTGGCCGCGTTCTCGACGAGGTTGGTCATCGCGCGCTGGAGCGCGGCGGGACGCGCGTCGACGGCCGTGTCCCCGCTCGCCCGGACGACGACCTCCCGCCCGGTGCGCCGCCGGGCCACCACCGCGACCTCGTCCGCAATGTCGGCGATGTCGATGCGCTGCTTGGGCTCGGTGTCCGACTGCCCGGCCGCCAGATCCACCAACTCGTTGACCAGGTCGGTGAGTTCGCGTGCCTCGAGGGCGAGGTCGTCGACCAGGTCCTCCCGGGTCGCGGGCGGCAGTTCGTCGATCCGGCGGAGCAACGAGATGTTCGTACGCAGGGAGGTGAGCGGGGTGCGCAGCTCGTGTCCCGCGTCCTGGACCAGTCGGCGCTGGTCCTCCTCCGACTGGGCGAGCCGGCCGAGCATCCGGTCGAAGGAGCGCCCGAGGCGTCCCACCTCGTCGGACCCGGTCACCGGCACCTGGATGCCGAGCCGGCGGGTGCGGGCGACGTCCTCGGCGGCGGAGGCGAGGATGCGCAGCCGGTAGGTGATCCGCCGGGCCAGCCACCAGCCGAACAGCCCGGCCGCGACGACGACCGCCGCCACCATCAGGATCGTCCGCTGCTGAAGCTCCCGCAGCAGGTCCTCCGTGTCGCTGAACTCCTGCGCGACCTGCACCGCGCCCCGCCCCACACCCTCCTGGCCGTCCCGCCCGGCGCCGCCCAGCGAGACGGTCGCGATGCGGTAGACGTCCTGGCCGACGTCGGCGTCCTTGTGCAGCACGGCGAGCCCGGCGACCGGGGAGGCGGCGATCCGGCGGTCGTCGGCGGTGACGGGCAGCCCCGGACTGCCGCCGTCGATGATCTCCCCGGCCGCCCCGAGCACCTGTACGTCGGTACGGCTGGGCCGCACGATGTCGTGCCCCGGCTCGGACGACGAGAAGTCCTGCGGGGTCATCGTGTTGTGCCGCACCTCGTCCTGGAGGTCCTCCACGACCTCGGCGAAGGCGGACTGCTGGTCCACCCGGACCAGCCGCGCGGCGGCGTCGTACGACAGGAACCCGACCAGCACCGTCACCCCGGCCGCCACGGCGGCGAACGACACGGCGAAGGTGGTCCGCAACGAGGCCAGCCCCTCCCTCCGCAGGGCCACTCAGTCCTCCCGGAGGACGTAACCCACGCCTCGCACCGTGTGGATCAGCTGCGAGGCGCCCGGCTCGTCGAGCTTGCGACGCAGATAACCGACGTACACGGCGAGGTTCTTCGAGCCGGGACCGAAGTCGTAGCCCCAGATACGGTCGTAGATCGTGGAGTGGTCGAGCACGATCCCGGCGTTGCGCACGAGCAGTTCCAGCAGCTCGAACTCGGTGCGGGTCAGCTCCAGCTCCCGCGTCCCGCGCCACACCCGCCGCGCCTGGAGATCCATCCGCAGCCCGGCCGCGGTGAGCTGCCGCTCGGGGACGGCGGGTTCCTTCGCCAGGTGGGAGGCGGGTACACCGGTGGGGGCGGCGACGCTCCTGAGCGGGCGCTGCTCGTCGGGGGCGGTGCGGCGCAGCAGCGCCCGGAGGCGGGCGAAGACCTCCTCCACGTCGAACGGCTTCACGACGTAGTCATCGGCGCCCGCGTCGAGCCCGGCGATCCGGTCGGCGGTCTCGACGAGCGCGGTGAGCATCAGGATCGGCGTCCGGTTCCCCTCGGCACGCAGCACCCGGCACACCTGCAGCCCGTCGATGCCGGGCATCATCACATCGAGGACGAGCACGTCCGGCGGGGTGCGATGCGCCTGGGCAAGCGCCTCGACCCCGTCGGCGACCGCGGTGACCCGGTACCCCTCCAGAGTCAGGGCCCGCTCCAGGGCGTGACGGATGGCGCGATCGTCCTCGGCGAGCAACACGGTTTGCGACACCCACCAAGTGTGCCAAGCCCCCCTCTTACTCGCCTCTCACTCTCCCCCGCGCACTCCCCCTCTCGCCCTCCCCTGGAAACCCGCCGAGGGGGCAACCCCCCAGGGGCGCGGGGAACTGCGCGACAAGCCACAACGAGCCGGCACCCGACATCAAACCGCACCCGTCACAGCGCTCACCGCGCCGCGTCCAGCAGAGACGCGTGCGTAGGCGCATCCGGCACATCAGCGGAACGCCCCTTGGCGAACTCGGCCCGCAACACCGGCACGACCTCCTCGCCGAGCATGTCGAGCTGCTCAAGCACCGTCTTCAACGGCAACCCCGCATGGTCGATCAGAAACAGCTGGCGCTGATAGTCCCCGGCGTACTCCCGAAAGGCCAGCGTCTTCTCGATCACCTGCTGCGGCGACCCGACGGTCAGCGGCGTCTGCTCGGCGAAGTCCTCCAGGGACGGGCCGTGCCCGTACACCGGCGCCTTGTCGAAGTACGGCCGGAACTCGCGTACCGCGTCCTGCGAGCTCTTCCGCATGAACACATGGCCGCCCAGCCCCACGATGGCCTGCTCGGGCGTGCCGTGCCCGTAGTGCCCGTACCGGGAGCGGTACAGCTCGACCATCCGCCTGGTGTGGTCGGCCGGCCAGAAGATGTTGTTGTGGAAGAAGCCGTCGCCGTAGTAGGCCGCCTGCTCGGCGATCTCGGGCGAGCGGATCGACCCGTGCCAGACAAATGGCGGTACGTCGTCCAGGGGCCGGGGTGTCGAGGTGAACCCCTGCAACGGCGTCCGGAACTTCCCCTCCCAGTTGACGACGTCCTCGCGCCACAGCCGGCGCAACAGGGCGTAGTTCTCGACGGCGAGGTTGATGCCCTCGCGGATGTCCTGCCCGAACCAGGGGTACACCGGTCCGGTGTTGCCGCGCCCCATCATGAGGTCCACGCGCCCGTCGGCCAGGTGCTGGAGCATCGCGAAGTCCTCCGCGATCTTCACCGGGTCGTTGGTGGTGATGAGGGTGGTGGCGGTGGAGAGGACCAGCTTCTCCGTCCGCGCGGCTATGTAGCCGAGCATCGTGGTCGGGGACGAGGGCACGAACGGCGGGTTGTGGTGCTCGCCGGTCGCGAAGACGTCGAGGCCGACCTCCTCCGCCTTGAGCGCGATCGCGACCATGGCCTTGATCCGCTCACGCTCGGTCGGCGTACGGCCCGTGGTGGGGTCCGGCGTGACATCGCCGACGCTGAAGATCCCGAACTGCATGGTCGCTCACCCTCCAGGTTGTTTACCGTTCAACTATAGCGTCCTGGGTCGACAACCGCGCCCCCTCCGGAGCTATTCCGGAGGTATTCCGCAGGCCTTCCCGCACACGCCTGCGCGCGGCTCACCGTCCCGGAGGTGATGGTGAGCCGCGCGCGGGGCCGCAGACAGAGGCCGTCAGAAGTAGTACGCGTCCCCCGTGTCGAGGACGAGCACGCGCTGCCGGTCGTTGCCCCGGTTACGGTCCACGAGCCCGCCGTTCCAGACCGTACCGAGGTCCAGCGTCACCTCGGAGGGCGCGCCCCGAAGCCGGAGCCTCAGCCCGATCTGCTCACCCACACCGTCGGCGGCCAGCGCCCCAGTACGGCACACCACCACCCGCGCCCCGACCCGCGCACACCCCTCGGGCAACTGCTGGCGGGCTGCCAGCGGCGCCGACCAGGTCAGCCGCACGGTCGCGTCGGCGACGGCGGACGGCCCGTGGTTACGCGGGGTCACCCGCAGATCGATCCGACCCCGGTCCAGCGAGACGGCCCCGTGATAGGCCAGATCGGCCTCCGGCCCACCACTGTCGGCCCCCGCGAACCCCCCGCTCCCGACCACCCCGGCCACCCCGAGCACCACCGCCACCGCACCCGCCACCAGCCCACGCACCCGAACCCGCACGCCACCCACTCCTCACCGCAGAGAGAACAACCACCGAGGACCGACGAAGACCGACGGGCCGAAGACCGTCGAACCGATGTATCCCACCTGGCGCCCGGCACAGGCGCCCTCCAACAGGTGACGGCGAGCGTCCGACGACCGACGGGCGGCGACCGACGACCAAAGACCGACGGGCGGCGGCGACCGGCGACAGGCAGCGGGCGGCGGCGGGCGGCGGGCGGCGGCGGGCGGCGGGCGGCGGC
>NZ_JARAXP010000057.1:0-791 GCF_033793965.1 Streptomyces sp. ME02-8801-2C
AGGGAGGGTGTGAGGGATTGCGCGAGTGCGCCCGCGACGACCAGGGCCAGTGCGCCGGCCAGGACGCGCACGGGGCCGGTGCGGTCGGAGAGCCAGCCGCCGATGGGGCGCATGGCGACTGCGAGGAGGACGAAGCCGGCCATGCGGTTGGCGGCGTCGGCCTGGGTGAGGTTGTAGCTGGTTTTGAGGTAGGTGGGGAGGTAGACGGAGAAGGCGACGTAGCCGCCGAAGGCGACTGCGTACAGGGCGGATGCCTGCCAGGTGATGGCGAGTTTGAAGGTGGCGGTGAGGCGGTGGGTGAGTGGTTCGGTGGGCACGGTGTGTCCGGGTGCGTCGCGCAGCAGCAGTGCCGCGGTCACTGCGTATGCGGTGAGGGCGGCGGCGGTGATCCAGAACGGGTTGGCCATGCCGTGGGCGTCGACGAGTTTGACGGTGGTCAGGGCGCTGATGGCGGTGCCGCCCATGCCCGTGCCGAAGATCCCGATGGCCAGGCCGCGCCGTGCGGGTGGGAACCAGGCGCTGACGAAGGGCACGCCGACGGCGAAGGCGGTGCCGCCGATGCCGAGGAAGAAGCCGCCGGTCAGGAGGGCGGTGAGGGAGGAGTGGCCGGCGAGCCCGAGGTAGAGGACGGGGATGATGGTGGCGGTGGAGACGAGCGGGAACATCACCCGTCCGCCGAAGCGGTCGGTCAGTGCGCCGACCGGGATGCGGCCGAGTGAGCCGACCACGACGGGTACTGCCACCAGCAGCGACTGCTGGAACGAGGACAGCTGTAGAGAGTCCTTGAATCG
>NZ_JARAXP010000058.1:0-779 GCF_033793965.1 Streptomyces sp. ME02-8801-2C
GACGTCGCGTTCCCGCGGCTGAACATGTTCGCCTACTGGCTGTACCTGTTCGGCTCGACGATCGCGGTCGGCGGTTTCCTCACCCCCTCCGGGGCGGCCGACTTCGGCTGGTTCGCCTACTCGCCGCTGTCGGACGCGGTGCGTTCGCCGGGCATCGGGGCCGACCTGTGGATCATGGGTCTGGCCTTCTCCGGCTTCGGCACCATCCTCGGCGCGGTCAACTTCATCACCACGATCATCTGCATGCGCGCACCGGGCATGACGATGTTCCGGATGCCGATCTTCGTGTGGAACGTGCTGCTGACCGCGGTCCTGGTCCTGCTGGCCTTCCCCGTCCTGGCCGCCGCGCTGTTCGCCCTGGAGGCCGACCGGAAGTTCGGGGCGCACATCTTCGATGCCGCGAACGGCGGGGCGTTGCTGTGGCAGCACCTGTTCTGGTTCTTCGGGCATCCCGAGGTGTACATCATCGCGCTGCCGTTCTTCGGGATCATCTCCGAGGTCATCCCGGTCTTCTCGCGTAAGCCGATGTTCGGCTACATGGGCCTGATCGGCGCGACCATCGCGATCGCGGGTCTGTCCGTGACGGTGTGGGCGCACCACATGTACGTCACCGGCGGTGTGCTGCTGCCGTTCTTCTCCTTCATGACGTTCCTGATCGCCGTCCCGACCGGCGTGAAGTTCTTCAACTGGATCGGCACCATGTGGAAGGGGTCGCTGAGCTTCGAGACCCCGATGCTCTGGGCCACCGGCTTCCTGATCACCTTCACCTTCGGTGGTCT
>NZ_JARAXP010000017.1:0-127024 GCF_033793965.1 Streptomyces sp. ME02-8801-2C
AAAGGGTATGAACGCCGATGACCTTTAATGTAGTGGGTCGATCGGGCCCTCAGCCTTCGATTTAAAGGGACGTTTTACTAGGCCCGATCCACTACCCGTACGGGGGAGAACGCACCGGGGCGGGGAGCCCGTGGGGGACGGGGGTGGCCCTCACGAGGCCCTCACAATGAAGGGCACGGGCGTGAGAGCCCTGCGGTTCACCTTCTCACCGGCTGTTCTCCGAACCGCTTGGGGGAGGTGTCGGAGCCGGCGGGCGACCGGGATCAGCCGAGGTGCAGCTGCTGGCCCGGGTAGATGAAGTCGGCGTCGTCGATGATGTCCTTGTTCAGCTCGAAGAGCTTCTGCCAGCCACCCTTGACGTCGTGCGCCTCGGCGATCGCGCTGAGGCTGTCGCCCTTGACGACCTTGTACTCGCCGTCGCCCTTCTTGACCTTCTTGCCGGTCGGGGTGGTGACGGTCTTCTTCGCGGCGGGCCGCTCCTGCGAACGGGAGGCCTGCTGGTTGTCGGTGGAGCGGGTGGCGGTCTCACCGGAGTTGCTGGAGCCGCTGTTGTTGCTGCTGCCGCTGCTGCCGCTGTTGTTGCTGCTGCTGCTGGACGAGTTGTCGCTCGTACCGGCGCCCGTGTTGCTGCTCGAACCGCCGTCGTAGGCGGCGCCGGACAGGCCCGTGCCGCAGACCGGCCAGGCACCCTTGCCCTGGCCCGCGAGGACCTTCTCGGCGATCTCGATCTGCTGGGCCTTGGAGGCCTGGTTGGCGGTGGACGCGTACGCCGTGCCGCCGTACGCGGCCCAGGTCGAGGCGGAGAACTGCAGACCGCCGTAGTAGCCGTTGCCGGTGTTGATGGACCAGTTGCCGCCGGACTCGCACTGGGCGACGGCGTCCCACTCGGCGGAGGTGGCGGCGGAGGCGGAGCCGGCCGCCAGCAGCGGAGCGGCGACGGCGGCACCGGTCACGCCGGCGATGGCGACGGCGCGGCTGGCCTTGGACGGACGACGGTGCTTGCCCTTGCCGGAAAACAGCATGAAAGATCCCCTCACCGACGCCTGCGAGGTGAGCTGTCGGGTTCGGGCCGGTTGAGTTGCCCGGCCGTACGCCCCTGTCGGGCGGCGTACGGCTTCACCCCGAGCCGCTCCGGACAACTGCCCGGTGCGGCGCCTACCTTGGGTCCCCCGCTCCTGCCTACGGCGCTTGACAGCGACGACTGTTCCCGTGCGGCCGGTGGCAGGATTCGGCGTTGCGACCGACGGGGCCCACTGTGGCGGGCGATGACGACCGTAAACAGCTGATCCTCTGAAATACAAAGACGATCAGGGCTTCTGAGATCTATCTCTCACCGCATTCATAACGGACATTCAGCTCGAATCGTGACGCGAACTCCGGCTACTTTTGCACCGGTTCGACACCGACAGCGAGGGTCTGACCGGGGAGGATGTGGTTGGGATCAGTGCCGACGGTGTGCTCGTTCTCGGCGAAGAGCCCGGACCATCCGCCCGCGAGGCCCAGGGAGTCGGCGATGCTCCAGAGGGTGTCCCCGGTACGGACGGTGTACGACCCTTCGGCGTCACCACGGTGACGCCCGGTACCGGGAGTGGCCACACTGCCGCTTCCGTCGATCCCGATTCCCACGAACTGCTGGGAGTTGTCCGACTCTTTCCCATTTGTCGCATCTGTGGGTGAACTGTCGCCTTCCTGCACCTCGCCCGTACCGGCCGACGGCGAGGAAGGGACCGGCGAGGCGGGCGGGGCGACCGAGTCACCCGAGTCGGCCCCACCGGCGGCGTCGGTCGCAGCCGCGGACGGCGAGGGGGACTGGGAGGACCCGGAGGGCTTGGAGGAGCCCGAGGAGTCGCCGGAGGCCGCGGAGTCGTCGACAGGGGACCCGGCGGGCGTGGGCGCCACCGACGAGGAGGAGGACGAGGAAGAGGAGTCGGCGGACGAAGAGTCTGCGGACGAAGACGAGGAGGAGCCGGAAGAAGTACCCAGACCCAGGCCCAGACCCGACTCGGTCGCCGTACCCGACCCTGAGGCGTCGCCCTCGGTCCCACTCCCGGCCACGCCTGTGTCGACGTCGGCCGGGCTGGTGTCCTTGCCGAGCCCGGACAGCACCGCGCAGGCCTCCCAGGCCCCGGCCCCCTGGTCGGCGAGTATCTTCTCGCCGACGGAGATCTGCTGCGAACGGCTGGCCTGGTCGGCGCTCGGGGCGAAGGCGAGGCCGCCGTACTTCTCCCAGTCCGTCTGGGTCAACTGGAGCCCGCCGTAGAACCCGTTGCCGGGGTTGTCGCTCCAGGAGCCGCCGCTCTCGCACTCCGCGACCCTGTCCCAGGTGGCACCGCTGGCCGCGCTGGCGCCGCTCGCGGCGAGCAGCGGAAGGGCCATGGCGGAGCCGGTCACGCCGGCCGCGACCAGCAGAGCCGGGGCCTGACGGGGGCGACGGTGACGACCGTTCCCGGAGAGCATGCGGTGGCCTTTCGCGAGACAGTGGGGACAGTGCGACGAATACTGCGGGGGCGTCGCACTAGTGCTCGAACGTATCGGCAGACGATCAGTTGTCACAAGTTCATGCCGCGCAGATCACGTGAAGATCACATTGCTGACGGAGCGTCACCTTGCCGTGACCTGCTACCGCACCGCCGACGAGGACCCGCCCGATTCGGTCGTCGACGTGAACTCGACGGGCAGGGTGCGCAGTCCACGCATGATGAGCCCGCCCCGCCATCTCAACTCGACTGGATCCACGGCGAGTTGCAGGTCGGGGAGACGGGTGAGGAGGGTGGCGAGGGCGCTGCGCCCCTCCAGCCGGGCGAGCGGTGCGCCGAGGCAGTAGTGGATGCCGTGGCCGTACCCGAGGTGCTGGTTGTCCCGGCGTCCGAGGTCGAGGGTGTCGGGTTCGGCGAACCGCGCCGGGTCCCGGTTCGCGGCGGCGAGTACGACGAGGACGGGATCGCCGGTCGCGATGTCCTGCCCGCCGATGCTGAGCGGCCGGGTGGCGAAGCGCCAGGTGGCCAGTTCGACGGGGCCGTCGTAGCGCAGGAGTTCCTCGACGCCGGTTTCGAGGAGGGAGGAGTCCTTGGCGGCGAGGGAGTCCTGGAGACGGGCGCGCTGGTCGGGATGGGCGAGGAGGGTGTGGACCCCGTTGCCGATCAGGTTCACGGTCGTCTCAAAACCGGCGAACAGGATGATGAACGCCATCGCGGCGACCTCGTTCTCGCTGAGGTGCTCACCCTCGTCGGAGGCCCGGATGAGCCCGGAGACGAGGTCCTCGCCGGGTTCGGGTACGTCGGACAGCGCCTCGCGCTTGCGGTGGATCAGCTCGGCGAGATAGCCCCGCATCTTCTTGACCGACCGGGCGACCCCGCCCCGGGGCCCTCCCCCGTGCCGAATCATCATCCCGGCCCAGTCGCGGAAGTCGTCCTGGTCCTCGCGGGGCACGCCCAGCAGGTCGCAGATCGCGTAGATCGGCAGCGGGAACGCGAACTCGTGGATGAGATCGGCGGAGCCGCGCGCCGCGAACCGGTCGATGAGATCGTCGGTGAGTTCCTGGACGCGGGGCGCGAACTCGGCGACCCGGCGCGGGGTGAAGGCCTTGGCGACGAGTCTGCGCAGCCTGGTGTGATCCGGCGGATCGATGTTGAGCAGATGCGTCATCAACTCGGCCTTGCGCTCGCCGGGGATACCGGTCTTGCCCCTGGCGTGCGCGGGCTCGTCGTGATGGGCGGGGTTCTTGGACAGCCGCGGGTCGGCAAGGGCCTGCTTGGCGTCCCCGTACCGCGTGACCAGCCAGGCCTCTACCCCGCTGGGCAGCTTCGTCCGGTGCACCGGCGCGTGCTCACGGAGCCAGGCGTAGGCGGGGTAGGGGTCGGTGGCGAACTCCCAGGTGAAGAGTTCGGGGGCAGGGGGTGAGGGCGAGGGTGGGGGCGGGGGTGAGGGCGAGGAGGGCGGCTGGTTGGTCACTCGGTGACGGTAGCCGTCCGCGTCACCCCCTCCTTCACCCGCACCGCGTCCCGGTAGGCCCGCGCGGCCACCCGCAACGCCGCCTCCGGATCCACGCCCTCGCTCTCCGCCCGTACCGCCATGTGCAACAGCTCGTATCCGATGCCCTCGCCCTGCGGCAGCGGGACGTCCAGGCCTGCCGTGTGGACCCGGGAGGCCAGTTTCGCGGCCAGCGCGAGGCCCGGCTGGCCCAGGGGGACGCCGTCCGTCACCGACTCCCGCCGCTTCTCTATCGCCTTGGTGCGCAGCCAGTGCTCCTTGACGTCCTCCGGTGTGGACGCCGTCGCGTCGCCGAAGACGTGCGGGTGGCGGTGGATCAGCTTCGTGACGATGCCGGCCGCCACGTCGTCGATCGAGAAGGGGGCCTCGCCGTCCTCCTCCTCGTTCGCGTCCTCGGCGATGCGGGCGTGGAAGACGACCTGGAGCAGGACGTCCCCCAGTTCCTCACGCAGCTCGTCGCGGTCGCCCTCCTCGATGGCATCGACGAGTTCGTACGCCTCCTCGATGCTGTACTTCACCAGGCCCTTGTGGGTCTGGCGGGAGGACCAGGGGCACTCCAGGCGGATGCGGTCCATGACCTGGACGAGGTCGAGGAGGCGGGCGCCGGGGAGGTCGTAGGAGGCGGGGAGGAGTTCCAGGTCGGGCATCTGTACGCGGCCGGATCCGGCGAGGCGGGCCAGGCCGTCGGTGAGGGCCGGGTCGCCCTCGCCCGTCGTCACGACCACGACCGTCCGCGCGCCGGCGCAGGCGTGGACCAGGTCCTCGGCGGTCGGGGACATCTCCTCGACCGCTATGCCGGCGTCCCGCAGATACGGCAGCTGCGGATGCGTACCGTCCGCGCACAGCACCTGGTCGGCCGCGTGCAGCGTCTGCCAGGCGGGCCAGGACAGCAGGCCGGGGGCGACGCGGTGGCTGGTGGTGAGCAGGACGACACGACCGGGGTCGGTCTCCGTCTCCGGAGCGGTCTCGAAGCCGCTGGTTGCGTTCACCATCCGAACGTAACTCACGCCGCCGACAGCCCCCACGGTTATCCACAGGCGGCTGCCCTCAGGCGGTTGTCCACAGGCCGCGCTCATGGCCACGGGTGCCCGCACACCCGTACGGACAACCGTTACGCCGTGGCCGTCACGCCGTAACTCCTACGCCGTCCCCTGAGGGGCCTGGGCCGCCGTGATCTCCCGTACCCAGGGAGTCTTCGCGTCGACTCGGCCGCTCTTCTGGACGTCCCAGGTGCCGTAGCGCGGGTTGAGGTCGACGTCGAGGCTCTTGGAGGCCTCGGACATCGCCTTCCAGAACGTGGCCTGGCCGTCCGGCGTGTTCATGTCGGCGCCGAGTGCGGTGGCCAGCTTCTGGGCCGTGATCTCGGTGTGCAGGCTGTCGTCGAGGCGGCCCGGGGCGACGCCGTACTGCTGGAGCCAGGTGTCCTCGAGCGCCTTCGAGCTGCCCGCCTGCTGTTCCAGGGAGGCCCGCAGGCTCTGGACGTCCTTGCGGCTGACGGAGACGCCCGCGTCCTTCGCGGCCTGGTTGAGCACGCGGTCGAGGACCAAGGTGTGCAGGGTGTCCCGGGTGAGGCTGCCGGTTCTGGCGACGGCCTGTGCGTACTGGGCCTGGTCCGGGGCGGCCGCGCGCTGCGCCGTGCGTACCTCGTTCACCCTGCTCTCCAGCTGCGCGACCGTGATCCGGTGCCCGCCGACGACGGCGGCCGCGCCGGGATGCGCGTCGTTGCCGCAGGCGGTGAGGAGGGGGGCCGCGGCGACGATCGCGGCGGAGAGAAGGAGCGCGGTGCGACGACGGCGGTGCAAGGAAGCCTCCTGAGGAGATTGTGCAGACCAGAAGGTGCGGCGCGCAGCGTCTCGTTGAGGGGTGGTGGTCGGGCGACGGGCGGGCGCACAAAGTCTTGCGGTGATCGATGTTAGGCAGTGGCTGGGCTCTGGCCAAGCCATTCGACCAACGATTCACCGGGACTTCGGGCACCGCCTCCTCCGAGCCGGGCGGCCTCCGGCCTCGGCTCAGCCTCAGCCGGTGATCGCCACCGGTGCGTCCCACGCGTCACGGTCCACGGTGATCGTGTACCCGTTGCGCGTCTCCTTGCTGTTGACCATGTACTGGTGGGCCCGGCTGTGGTTGGTCCACTGCGTGGCGCCGAAGGGCCAGTCCCCGGTGGTGGTGTTCTGCTTGTCCCACAGCGCGTACCACATGTTGCCCGGCAGGTTGGTGCGGTCGGTGGCCTGGGCGATCGCCTTCGCGCTGGAACTGGTGAAGCCGTAGTAGCCGGACCGGTACGTCTTGGCGTTCAGTGTCTTGGTGAAGGCGCGTACGTACGTCAGTACGGCGTCGTTGCACGCCTTGTTCGTGATGTCGTACGCCTCCATGTCGAGGTACACCGGGCTGCCGGCCTTCATGCCGAGCGCCGAGGCCTTGGCGACCGCGTCCGCCGCGTCCGTCGCGCCGAGGGAGGCGGCCGTGGCGGCGGTGAGCTTCTCGGGGCTGGAACCGGTCTGGCAGGACGGCTGGGCTCCGACGTACAGGGGGATCAGTTTCCAGCCCTGCGCGCTGACCGACTTCACCCAGGACGCGGTGAGGTTGGGCTGGGCGCAGCCGCGGTTCTTGCCGCCTATGTAGACGGCGGCGGCGCCATAGAGGCCGCCGTGCCAGGCCTTCATCGCGGCGACGGAGGGTGCGGTGCAGGTGTCGAACGCGCGGCCGGTGTAGGTGCGCTGGGCCGGCCAGGTGGTGGCGGCCATCGAGGACTGCGCGGCGAGTCCGGCCCCGGCGACGACGGCCGCACCTGCCACCGCCCAGGCGATGTACCTGCGCTTCTTGGACTGCCGGTGACTGGACACCACGTGAAACCCACCCCTGGTTCTGCGACATGACGTTGTGCTTTGACGTTGTGCTTTGACGTTGTGCTTTGACGTTGTGCGACAGGAAAGCAGGTCGCAACGTAACCGGCGCCGTTCCCGTGTTCGGGAAAGTTCGGCCCCGGGGACCCACAAGATTCGCTCAAGCCGCGGCAAACCCTAGCCGCGTACCTGTCCCAGCCACTCCAGGGTGCGTCGGATCTCCGCTGCCAGCGGATGGCCGGGGCCGCGCAGGCGGTCAACGTCGTGGAGGAGGCGGGCGAGGGTGTCGCGGGCGGCGTTGCGGTCGCCGAGGGCGAGCAGGAGGTGGCCGATACGGCGGCGGACGTCGAGGGAGAGTTCCGGGTCACCGGCGACGTACTGGTTCTCGTAGTACGGCAGGAGGGCGCGGTACTCGGCGAGGGCCGCGGCGGGTTCGCCGAGTTGTTCGAGGCACTGGGCGGCGTCGTAGCGGAAGCGCAGCGACTGGGGGTCGGCCTGGCCGGCCTCGGCGGCGCGTTCGTCGGCGAGGCGGCGCAGTTCGGGCAGGGCGCGCCGGTACTGGCCGTCGTCCATGAGGGTGGCCGCGTACTGCTTGCGCAGGGTGCGGACGACCGGGGAGTGCTCGCCGTGCTGTTCGGCGGCGGCGGGCAGGATCGCGCCGAGGATGTCGACGGCCTGGGTGATGCGGCCCTCGCCGAGGAGACGCTTGACCTCGTCGACGGCTCCGGCGACATCGGGTCGCTCGGCTGCCGGGGCGGCCGTCGGCTGGGGTGCTGGGGTGCGGGCGCGGTCCGGCCAGGGGGCGTGCGGGCGCAGGAAGGGGCGGGTGGGGTCGAGGGGCGCGCCGGTGGGCATGCCGCGCGCCGGGAGGAGCAGCGCCAGATGCTCGTACACCTCCTGCGCGGAGGCGGGCCGGTGCTGCGGGTCCTTGGCGAGCAGTCGCAGGACGAGCGCTTCCAGCGCCTCGGGCACCTCGGGTCTGAGGCGGCGCACGGGCAGCGGCGGTTCGTAGAGGTGCCGGTGGAGCACCCCGAGGGCTGTCGAGCCGGAGAACGGCACGTCTCCGGCGAGGAGTTCGTGGAGGAGTACGCCGAGTGCGTACAGGTCCGTGTAGGGGCCGACCGCGCCGCCCATCGCCTGCTCGGGGGCCATGTAGGCGGGCGAGCCGATGGGTGAGCCGGTGTGGGTGAGGCGGGTGGTGTCCGTGTCCATGACCGAGGCGACGCCGAGGTCGAGGACGGTGATCGTGCCGTCCTGCTTCACCATCACGTTGCGCGGCTTGAGGTCGCGGTGGACGATCGGCACGGCGTGCACGGCGCTCAGCACGGCGCACAGTTGCGCGGCCACGGCGACCGCCCACTGCCAGGGGTACGGGTCGTGTTCGGCGAGGTGGTCGGAGAGGTCGGCGCCGTCGACGTACTGCATGACGAGGAACAGTTCCTCGTCATCGCTGCCCGCGTCGTGCACGGTGACGAGCCCGGGGTGGTCGACCTGGGCGGTCACCCGGCACTCGCGTACGAAGCGGCGGCGCAGTTCGTCGGCCTCCTGGCCCGCGACCTTGTCCGGGCGCAGCAGTTTGACTGCGACGCGCCGGTCCAGCCGCTGGTCGTACGCCGTCCAGACCTGGCCCATGCCGCCCTGTCCGATGAGCGTGGACAGTTCGTACCGGTCGGCGATGACGCGTCCCGTCGACGCCGACGCCGACGTCGATGCCGCCACGCTCACCGTCCGCCCCCGTGTTCGCCGTTGCCGTTGCCGTTGGTGTCGTGCTTGCGCAGGTAGTCGCTGAGCTCGTCGAGTTCGGCGCGCACCTGGTCGATACGGGCGTGCGTGGGGCGCTGGGGCTGGGCTTGCGGCTGGGGTATCGGCGTGTGGGGCATGGGGGGCTGCGGCCCGGACTGCATGTTCGCGTACGGCGACGGCGACGGCGCCGGGTAGCCGTACCCGGGGGGCGAGGGCGTGGTCCCGGGCTGGGGCTGGGGCTGCGCGTAACCGGCGTACTGGCTGCGGTGGTTGTCCGGCCGTATGTCCATGATCAGGAAGTAGGTGCCGGCCAGGGCGCCCAGGAGCATCACGAGGGCGAGGGCGATGTCGCCCTTGGGGTCGTTCTCCTCCACCGTGCCGACCACGGCGAAGCACACGACGGCGAGCGGCAGGCTCAACCAGGCCGCCGTCCAGTTGAACCACCGGCCGCGCAGGATGGCGACCCGGAACAGCGGCAGACACGCCAGAACGCCGCACGAGAGGAAGGCGGCGACGGTGAACAGCACGCGCAAGGTGATGACAGTGCCCGCGCTGCGGGTTGGCGGCGGCGCGCCGGGGCCGTACATGACTGCTCCTGGACCGGGTGGTGCCAACAGGGGACGGGCGTACGAGTGGCAGGTTCGACGTAGGAGTTCGAGCGTATAGCCCGACACCGACAACAGGTCCGGGTTGTACCGAACCGTTGTCAGCGGTGCGTAGGTCGGGACATCGGCCGAGGCGTCAGTCGGGGGCGACGCTTCCGTCCGTCAGCCCGTCGTACATGCCCCGCACGAGCTGTCCGCCGAGCCGGTTCGCGTGGCGCAGGGCCTCCTCGAACTCGGCGAGTGCCCTGAACCGTGTGCCGTAGCGCCGCTGTTCGGGCAGCGGCAGCCGGGGCAGTTGCAGCCTGCGCACGTCGAGCCGGGTCGCGGTCGACGCGTAGCTGCTGGCCTGCCGGTTGTTGGCGCTGCCGCGCAGGAAGCCGGCGAGGAACCACGGGTCGAGGGCGGCCGGATCGGGCCGCAGGAGGACGAGGCTTCGGCCGAGCACGGCTCCCGCGGTCGCGTCGTCGACCACGCGCGCGACGGACCCGCCGCCCAGCACCGGCACGACGACGTCCCCCGCCGCCACCCGCACGGCCTCCTCGTCGCTCTCGGGCAGCGTTCCGGAGGGAGCGGTTCCGGCGAGGACGTCGCTGTCGGTGAGCACGGGCACGCGCGCGTTGCCGCCATTTCCACCCGTACGCATCACCAGGGCGCCCCCGCGCGCGAGTTCCCCGATGGTGATGAGGGGCCAGCGCCCCGGCCGACCGGCCTCGGGGGGTCCTGCGGGGGCGGCGGGAGCGGGCGGTGTGAGGTCGGCGGTCAGCCGCAGGGTCTCGCCGAGCTGCTCCCGTACGTCGCTCAGGTGTTCGCTGTCGCCCACGGTGGCGGGCGGGAGGTGACGGGCAGGGGCGAGATCGACGTCGTCGTCGAGAAGCTCGATGACGGGCACGGAACGCGCAACCCCCGGCTGTTCGACCGCCGTACCGGCCCGCTCGAAGGGCCGCCAGGCGTCGAGCACGGCGGCGCGCACCGCCTCCCAGTCGAGCCCCCCGCGACCGCCCTGCCCACTGTGCTCGGCGACGGTCCCGGTGTCGACGAGCAGCACCTCGGGCTGCGCCGACGCCTTGTCCGGCCGCCGCAAAACCCACAGGTGCAGCGGGATGTTGTACGGGGGTGCCGCGCCGACCGGCAGCGCGATCACCGCGCGCAGCGCACCGCGCCGCAGCAGATCGGCCCGGATCCGCCGCCCCGAACGCCGGGACGCGGCAGCCGGCGGCATCAGCAGTACAGCGGTACCGCCGTCCCTGAGCCGGGCGAGCGCATGCTGCACCCAGGCCAGCTCGGACTCGTTGCGGGCCGGAAACCCGTACTCCCAGCGGGCGTCGTACGCGAGTTCGTCATGCCCCCAGTTGCGCTCGTTGAACGGCGGATGGCAGAGGACGACGTCGGCCCTGAGCCCCGGATACGCGTCACCGCGAAGCGTGTCCCCCACCGCCGTACGCACCACGCTCCGCCCCTGCAACGCGAGCCGGAGCGCGGTGAGCGCGGCCAGCTCCGGGGCACTGTCCTGCCCGTACAACTCCCGCTCGGAGTCGTCCCGTTCGACCTCCCGCGCCCCCGGCACCGGAACGGCCCGCAGCAACGCACCGGTGCCACAGGCCGGATCGAGGACGGTGCGCGCCGGCCCGGCGAGCTCCCCCATGAGCCGGGCCGGCTCGGCCGGGGTGAGCGTGTACTGCCGCGGGTTGGCATCGAGATGCCGCCCGACCAGGAACTCGTACGCCTGCCGCGCCCCCATCTCGGCGGCAAGCTCGGCGACACCGCGGAGGAGAGGGACGGAGGGGAGGAGCTGGGGGCCGGTGGGGGTGGTCACGGCGGGGGCGGCGGGGGCGGCAGGGGCGACGTTTACGGGGGGTGCCGCGTGTACGCCGGAGGCGGCCGGGGTGCTGTGAACCCCGGGCGGGCTGTGTACGCCGGGTGGCGCGGGGGCGGTGTGAACCCCGGACGCGGAGGGGGTGCTGTAAACCCCGGACGCGGGAGGCGAGGCGTGAACGTCGGCCGGGCTGTTCACAGCGCCCGGCGCGTTCACACTTTGCGGCTCGTTCACAGCCACTCCGCCGCGCCCACCCGGCGGAGTGTGAACCCCTCGAACACCAGCCGCACTGTGAACTCCCTGCGCGACCGCGCCCGTGTGAACTCCCCGCACAGCAGGCGAGCTGTGAACACCGCGCTTCCCGACGGCACCGAAGCGCGGCGCGATCACCTGTTCCAGCTCGGCGGGCAGGCGGGCGGCGACGCGTTCGTCGGAGACGGCGCCGAGCTCCAGCCAGACGGTCGGGCGGTCATGGATGAGCAGCAGGACGCAGCCCGCGTGGACGAGGGCGGTCGCCGGCCCCTCGGGGTGACCGACGAGCTGTTGCCAGACGCGTTCACGAAGGGGCACTTCGGCGAGTTTCCCCTGGCGGCGGAGCCAGGACTCGACCTCGGCCAGGGCGAAGGCGGGGCTGGCCTCGGTGCCGCCGACCGGCTTGGGGAAGTCGGCGTGACGGCGACGCCAGTTGCTCACGGCGGCGCGTCCGACGCCCGCGAGCCGTGCGATTCCGGCGGCGGTCACTTCCGTGGCGTTGTCCTGCACGCGCCGCGCTCCCCTCGTCCCGTGCGTGACTCCGGCGTTCGCCGTGCGGCTCTGGTCAGCCGTACACAGCCGCAGTCGCACAACCTTCGTTCACATGTGGCGCCGAGCATACCGGCGCACGCAAGATCTGCGCATTCACGGCGTGAACTGATGTCATAGCGTGGATCGCGTTGACTCGGTTCACACGTTCTGCTGTCATTGACGCAGCGAACAGGATCAGCCGGGGATCCGCCAGAAACAGACGGTTCCCTCTCGTCTCCCAGCCGGATGCTGGTGGCGCAGCACAGGGGACTGCGCCACCACCACCCATCACCCACCCGCCACCACCACCGCCACCCGGAGGAACCGTCATGCGCCGAACCACTCTTGCCGCCCTCTGCCTCACCGCCGTCACCGCCGCTGGAGTCGTCGGCTGTCAGTCGAGCGAGAACACGGCCTCCGACAAGGTGGCCGACAAATCAACCGGTACGACAACCGGTACGGCAACCGGCGGGACGGCCGGCGCCGAAACGGCGGACGACTCGGCAGTCAAGCCCAAGGACCCGTTCGCCGGGCTCACCGCCGACGACATAGCCGAGCGGGCGCTGACGGCGACGTCGGGTGCCTCGTCGCTCCGGATGACGGGCACCGTCCCGGACGACGAGAGCGGCGGCACCATCCGGATCGACATGGCCCTCGACAAACGAGGTGACTGCGCCGGATCGATGAGCCTGAACGGTCAGGGCAACGCCGACCTCGTGAAGTCCGGCTCCACGCTCTACATGCGGTACGACGAGAAGTTCCTGCGTGCGCAGAGCGAGGGTTCTTCGAAGGAGGAGACCGACGGGGTGGTGGCCCTGCTCGCCGGGAAGTGGACCAAGATGTCCGCGACCGGCTCCGACGCCAAGGACATGGCGGGCTTCTGTGATCTCGACGAGGTGCTCGCCGAGTTCAAGGACGCCGGTTCCGGGGCCAGCTCCAATGTGACGCGCGGTGCGACGACGACCGTCGGCGGTGTGCCGGCCGTCGTCGTCACGGAGAAGGACGGCAAGGACACGACCACGATGTACGTCGCCGGTGAGGGCAAGCCCTATCTCCTCAAGGTCGACAGCAAGTCCAGGAAGGACCCGGGGACCGTCACCTTCAGCGACTACGACAAGCCCGTCTCGGCCCAGAAGCCCAGCGGCGAGATCCTCGACCTGGACGCCCTGGGCGGCTGAACCCGG
This sequence comes from Streptomyces sp. ME02-8801-2C, assembly GCF_033793965.1. Classification (NCBI taxonomy): domain Bacteria; kingdom Bacillati; phylum Actinomycetota; class Actinomycetes; order Kitasatosporales; family Streptomycetaceae; genus Streptomyces; species Streptomyces sp. ME02-8801-2C. Next base: position 12,962 of record NZ_JARAXP010000017.1, read on the forward strand.
CCGCTGGACCAGCGGTCAAAGCCAGACCAGCGGTCAAAGGACGTGCCGCATCCACACGTTGGGCTCCACATACACCCCGTACCCGTGCTCCAGATCGCACCGCACCGGAGTCAGCGCCCCCGGCACCTCCACCTCGCCGGTGCGGTCGAAGGGCAGGCCAGTCCAGGCGCGCCACTCCTCCAGCGAGGCCGCGACGCACATCGACGCCGGCGCCATGGCGACGACGGTGGCGCCCGCCCGGGCGTGCACGCGCAGCCACGGGTCGTGGGGCAGTCCGTCCTCGCGCACCCGGTACGCGTACTCGGCGATCGGTGTCCGCGGCTCCAGGTGCTTGGCGCTCGGCCGGACGGGTGCGACGACCTCGCGGAAACCGTGGGCGGCTGCGTTGTCCCGCATCGCCGCGAGCATACGTCCGGACAGTCCCGTCCCCTGAGCGTGCGGGGAGACGACGATCGAGATCGCGCTCACGGTGTCCGGACGGGTACCGGCGCGCAGGTCCTGGAACGCCCACACCAGGACCTGGTCCCAGCCCCGGGCAGGCAGTTCACCGCCGCCCCGCCCCTCGGCGGCGAGGGCGAAGGGCACGCTGTAGGCGTGGGCCACGATCTCGCCCCGCTCGTCCTCGGCGAACAGGACGTACTCGGGGAGTTCCCTGGCGATCCGGTCGTAGTGGGCGTTGCCCGTGAAGTCGTGCTGCATCAACTCGGGCCAGGTGTCCGGCATTTCGACGACCTGCCGGTACATGTCGGGCCGCTCGGCGAGGGACGAGACCTTCAACTCCGTGGACTCCATGGGCGAGACGGTACTCCGCGGCCCGCCCGTCGCCCGAGGACAAGGACAAGGACGAGGTCACCCACCCACCCCGCCGACGCCGGCACGCTCAGTTCGCGTGGAACCGCGCGGGAGCGTTGGTCGGGTTGCCGCCGGTGGGGAGTTTCTGGCCGCCGCATCCGGACAGGACCTCCTTCATCGCGGCCTTCTCCGCCGCCGAGACCCACAGCTCGTACTTCTTCTTCACGGCGACCTGGTTGGCGACGTACGCGCAGCGGTAGGCCTTGTTCGGCGGCAGCCAGGTGGCCGTGTCACCGTCGCCCTTGCTGCGGTTGGTGCTCGCGTCGACGGCGCGCAGGTTGAGCGGGTCGTTGGCGAGGGCTATGCGTTTGCTGGCGTCCCAGTACTTGGCGCCCTTCTGCCAGGCGTCCGAGAGCGCGACGATGTGGTCTATGTCGACCTCGCTGCGGCCCCTCGTGAACTCGACGTCCTTGCCGCTGTAGGGGTCGGGCTTCAGCTCCCCCGCGGACACCTTGCAGCCGCCACTGCGGAACCGTACGTCGACCAGATCACGCTTGAGGATGTCGTCGCGGGTTATCTGCATCCTCTTCTTCCTCGTGATTGACGTGAGCGACAGCCGTGTCCTCTCCCTGTGTCTCGCCGTTATCAGTCATACCAAGAGGCACATGAGTGACATTACTGAACAGAGGATGACTCAGTGGGATTGCGTACCGAGAAGGCCGTCTCGCCCACCACGGGAGAGGTCACCTGGCTACTCGTCGACGAGGAGACGTACCGCCCCCATCCGGAGGCACGGGAGTTCGCGCTGTATCTACGCGGTGCGGGGCGCTCGCCGCAGACACAGCGTGCCTACATCCCCCGGATCGGGCGCTTCCTCAACTGGTGCCAGGGGCGGGGCACCGACTGGAAGGCCGCGGCGCTGGGCGACATGACCCGGTTCAAGTTCCACGTCGAGCGGACAGCGACGCGGCGCGGGCAGCCACCGTCGGGCAAGACAGTCAACGCCGTCCTCACCGCCGTGTGCGAGTTCCTCCGGTTCTGCGCCGTCCATGGCCACGTCGCCCACGAGGTCGCCGCACGGCTCAGCGAGCCACGTCTCCTGACATCAACGCCGATCGGCTTCGACCCGGGCGAGGGCGGCCAGCACCTCATGGTCAAGGCGCGCGTGCTGAAGGCACCCGAGATCGAGAGGGCTCCCTCGATTCTTACCTCGCCCCAGGTCTCGGAGGTCCTGAGTGCGGCCCGGACAGCTCGGGACCGGCTGCTCCTGACCGTGCTGGTGGAAGGAGGACTACGGATCGGCGAGGCTCTGGGGCTGCGCCGGGAGGACATGCACTTGCTGCCTGACTCGACCTATCTCGGGTGCCGGACTCGTGGTGCTCACCTGCACATCCGGCCCCGCCAGGACAACGCGAACGGTGCGCGGGCCAAGTCGGGCCGCCACCGGGTGGTGCCGTTGGCGGAGGGCACGGTGCATCGGTACCGGGACCACCTCTCCGAACGGGAGAAAGCAGCCGAAGCCGACGCCTGCGACTACGTGTTCGTGAACCTCACCGGCATGCACGTGGGCAGGCCTATGACGTACTCCAACGCCAAACAGATCGTCGAGCGCATCGGTGACCGCTGCGGCTTTCGCGCACGGCCGCACATGATGCGGCACACGGCGGCAACCCGCTGGATCCGCAACGGAGTGGCACCGGACGTTGTGCAGACGCTGCTTGGTCACGCTTCGTCGGCGAGCACGGCTGTATACCTGCACGCGCAGGACGAGGACCTGCGCGCCGCTGTCGACCGTGTCTCCGCGGAGGCCGGCCGATGACTCCGTCCGCGCGCCTGGCCTCAGTCTCGCTACCACTCCAGGACGGACCCGGCTGGGCTGACTGGCTGTCGAATCATCTCCTCTCCGGCTGGCGGGCCGCCGAGTGGGACGAGGCCGAGCTGCTCTTCACAGCGGATCCCGGCAACCCGGCCACCAGTGTTTTCACCTGCATCGTGGTCGCCTGCACAACCCACGTCGCCAGCAACGGGAGTCGTTGTGACGCCTGCCGGAAGGCCCGCTGGCTCCAGGGCACTCCTGAGGATTTCGAGACGACGTACGTTCCGGTCCAGGCTCGCCGCAGACCCAATGTCAGGATTGGTGCCCGTCCCGGGGTCTCCCAGTTCTCTCTGGGCGGGCTCTCTTCGGCCGTATGCCATGAGCTGCTGTACGGCATTCAGCAACGCGACGCGGCCGGGATCAGTCTGGTCCCGCAGCGCATCCGTCGCATCGTCGCCGGACTCCCCACAGGGCTGCTCTCGCTCCTGGACCTCGACGAGAGTTTCGTACGCGGCCTTCCCCCCGCTGCCGCCGGGGTTCTGAACGGCATCCTCACTCACGTCCGCCGCGCACGGCTCGAGTTCGAGGGTGCTGATCCGACGTCAGGCGACGTCTGGGAGTGCTCCCTCGTAGGACTCACCGCAGGACGTGGAAGCGGGCGCAAGTACATCGCCGTACACGGCGCCATCGACTTCCGGCCGATTCGACAGGGCTGGTTGCGAGAGCTGGTCAAGGAGTACGGACGCGCGGTCCGTCCCTCTGTGCTCGATCTGAGACAGGCCGTGTACGCCGCGTCAATCGCCTCCAAGGCCCTGGCCAACCGGCCGTGCGGCAATACGCCGGAAGAATTGTCCATGGCGGACATGAGCGCCGTGGTGGACACACTCCGCATCGCAAAGCGCCCCGAGGACGGCCACGACTACTCAACCAGCCACCGCCGGGCACTACTCCGCGCCTGGCGGGCATTTCTCGAGTACGCACGGCAGGCAGGACTGATGGACCATGTGCCCGGTGGGTTCGCCCTGAACCCCAAGTTCCACGCCATTGCTGCCGTCGAAGCGTCCGAGGACGACATCGGCCGCGCGATCCCCGAGCATGTCATCGCCCAGCTCGATGCTCACCTCCCTCGGCTCGGCACTTCCACCGCCTACGAGAGCGGTGGTTGGAGAGCCACCGACTTCGCTCGGATGTACCAGGTGGCGTACACAATCCTCCGGGACACCGGCCGCCGTCCCGGCGAGGTCACCAGCCTGCACCGAAGCTGCCTGGAGTGGGTCGACGGCAAACCGACCCTCCTCTACGACAATCACAAACGGCGTCGTCACGGCCGCCGTCTTCCCATCAGCGAGGTGACTGCCAAACTGATCGAGTCCTGGCAACGGGAACTGGACCGACTGCCTCCCGTACCCAGTTGTGAACAGTGGCTCTTCCCTGCCCCGGGCCAGCGCAACCGTCCTCGGCGTGGCCACATGACCACACCGAACTTCTGCAACAGGATCTTCCGGGCCTGGGTCGACGAACTGATTCCGGATCTTGTCGACGACCGGCTGGACGACGACGGCAAACCACGTGCCTACGACCGCACGCAGATCGTCCCGTACGGCTTCCGGCACGCCTACGCCCAGCGGCACGCGGACGCCGGGACCCGACCGGACGTCCTCCGGGAGCTCATGGACCATCGCTCCCTCGACGTCACCATGGGCTATTACAAGGTCTCGCTCAGCAGAAAGCAGGATGCCGTCAAGACGGTGGCGAGGCTCGCGGTCGACCGGCACGGTACCCCTCAAGGCTTCGGCGACGCGCTGGCCTACGAAGTCGAGAGCGTTGCGGTGCCATACGGCGGCTGTACCGAGCCCAGCAACGTGAAGGCGGGCGGCGGCCACTGCCGAATCCGCTTCCAGTGCGCCGGTTGTGACTTCTACCGGCCCGACCCTTCCTACCTCCCGGCCTTGGAGCAGCAGGTGGCAGATCTTCGGGCCGACAAGGAGGCGGCCGTGGCTATGGACGCCGCCGACTGGGTCGTGCGCAACTTCGACGACCAGATCCGCGCCTACTCGAAGTCGGCCGACGAGATGCGGCACAAGCTGGAGGAAATGCCACCGGAGGAACGGGCCACAGTCGAATCGGCCTCGCGTGAGCTGCGTAAAGCTCGCTCGGCCGCAGCCTTCTTCCCGGTGCAGGCGCTGACGACGCGGAGCTCCGAATGAAGCACCTCGCCATCTCCGGCTCCGACGGCCGGGACGCTCGGGTCGAACGCTTGCGAGCCGCCCGCGCCCGGGACAGCGAGGCCAAGACGGCACGCGCGATGGAAGCAGTACGCGGCCTCCTCAGCTCGGGCCAGCGCGTCACAGTTGCCCGGGTGGCCCGTGACGCCTCGGTGTCCACCTGGTTCGTCTACAACCAACCCCGGGTGCGGGACGCCGTCCAGGCCGCCATTCATGAGCAGCAGGAGCACGGCCGCCAGACCTCTCCGGCGACCGACGGACAGCAGGTCACTCCCGCCGGTCTGCGCACCGAACTCGCCCTCGCCCGGGATGAGATGAAGGATTTGAGGAAGGAGCGTGACCGGCTCCGGGAGCGTGTCCGACTGTCCCTGGGTGCAGAGCTCGACGAAGTCGACCGAGGCCAATTCGTTCGACGTATCCAGGAGTTGGAGCAGCAGAACACCGACCTGAACCGTGAGCTGTCAGACGCCCGAGACCGGCTGGCCTCGCTGGAGTGTCGCCTGCGGGAATCAGAGGACGACCTCACCGCCGCCAGGGCCGGCCTCCGCCGGGCGATGCGGGCCCTGCCCTCCAAGTGATCTCCTGACAAGGGGTCGCCCTGTGTATCCGGCCGGTTCTCGGATCCGGCCGACCAGACAGGCCGACGGCGTCCAGCTCAAGAGGGCGCGATCTGGTGGCGCTGTTGGCGGCCGGTCAGTTGGTCGCCGAGGGAGCTTCGGCGGTACAGGACCTGCCGTCCGTCGCGAGCCCGGCTGACCAGACCCGTGGCATGGAGCACGCGCAGGTGCTGGGACACGGCACTCGGGGTCACACGGAAGCGTCGGGCGATCTCAACTGTGGCGAGCGGCTCTTCGAGCAGGGTGAGCAGCCTTGCCCGTGGTGCACCGAGCAGCGACGTAAGAGCCGTGGCATCGACGGTTGGCGGGGTGGCCCACAGCGTGGCCACCCCGCGGACCGGATAGACGAGCCGGGGCGGCTCTTCCGGACCGACCGGAGGCGCCGGCTTGTGCGCGAACACGGACGGCAGAAGCAGCAGGCCCCGACCAGACGCAGCGACACGGTGCCTGCTGATCATCTTGTCGATGTGCAGTACGCCGTTGTGCCAGCGCAGGTTCGGGTGCATGTCGGCGAACAACAAGCGGGCGCCTCCCACTGCCAGTTGCCGCGCTCGGTAGGTCATGTCGGCTTCAAGGAGCAGCCGCATCTGCCGCCACTCCGGCTCGATGGCCACCTCCCAGAACTGCCGCAGGAGCTCGCACACGGCATCGCGAAGTCTGACGACGGATGCGTCGTCGGCGACAGCGGCGTCATGCAGGGCTGCTGGAAGCGGGTCGGGAGCGTGTGCGGTCAGCAGGTCATGGCGAACCCGCGCAGGTGAAGTCTGGCGGACGACGGCCAACTGCTCGTCGAAGGTGGGCGCGAAGCTCGTGGGCTGCGGAGTCAGGAAGTCGGGGATGGTGCGCCTGCGGGCGACCAGCGACATCAGCAGCTCGGTGTCGAGCGGGCCGATCCTGCCGACCACGGACCTGCGCCAGGGGATGTGCAACGCGGACAGCCCCGGGTCTTGCAGCACCCGCAGGCTGAGCAGAGTCTCGTGAACGGGTGACACGGCGAAGCGCGTATCCGCAAGGTCCTCGACGCCGAGCACAAAACTGATCATTAAGCCAGACGCTACATCGATTGGCCTCGCAACGTCGATGCAGTGGACTTCCGCGCATGACACACCCAACTCATGGACAGCACACGGCGATTGTCACTGGTGCGGCACACGGAATCGGCGCCGCGGTGGCCAGACGGCTGGCACGCGACGGCCTGGCGGTGGGCCTGATCGACCTGGACGAGGCGGATTGCGTCGCCACAGTCGAAGCCATCACCAGCAACGGCGGATCGGCGACAGCGGTCGCCGCCGATGTCTCCGACGAGACTGCGGTGAAGACCACCGTGGCCCGGATCGCCGCCGAACTGGGGCCGCCGAAAGTACTGGTCAACAACGCCGGCATCGGCCCCCGTGCCGAGCTCGTCGAGATGACCACGGAGCAGTGGGACACAGTCACCGGGACCAATCTGCGCGGCCCGTTCCTCGCCACCCGTGCCGTCTGCCCACACATGATCGCGGCCGGCTGGGGGCGGATCGTGAACATGTCCAGCATCTCCGCGGTCGGCGATGCCGCCCGCGTCGACTACGGCAGCGCGAAGGCCGGTCTGATCGGTTTCACCAAGACGCTCGCCCTTCAACTCGGACGGCACGGCATCACGACCAACGCCATCGCCCCGGGCTTCGTCGTGAGCGACATGACCAGGGCATCCGCCCGGCGGCTCGGCCTCGACTTCGAGGAATTCCGGCGCAGCGCGGCGAAATCCATCCCGGTCGGACGAGTCGGCGAGCCGGAAGACATCGCGCACACGGCGTCCTTCCTGGTGAGCCGCGAGGCGGGATTCGTCTCCGGCCAGGTCATTTACGTCGCCGGCGGACCGGTGGACTGAGGATGAGCCGTCGGATGACCCTGCTCCTGGCCGTGACCTCCGCGGTGGCCGTGGGCAACATCTACTTCCCGCAGGCGATCATTCCGCTCGTCGCCGCAGGACTGCACACGTCGCCTGATGCGGCCTCCCTGGCCGTGACCGCCACCCAAGTCGGCTACACGGCCGGAATGTTCCTGCTGGTGCCGCTCGGTGACCGGCTCCCGTCCCGCTCGTTCCTCGTCGTCCTGCTCGCCCTTACCGGTCTGGGCCTGCTCACCGCAGGCTGCGCTCCAACCCTGCCGCTCCTCATCGCCGCCAGCGCCCTCACCGGCCTCACCACCGTGGCCGCTCAGGTCGTCGGTCCGCTGGCGGCCGGACTCGTGCCCGCCGACCGCCGTGGCGCGGTGATCGGCACCCTGCTGAGCGGGTCGATCGGCGGCATGCTGCTTGCCCGGGCTTTCAGCGGTTCGCTGGGCGAATGGCTGGGATGGCGGGCCCCCTATCTGGCGACCGCGGCCCTGACCCTGCTGCTCGCAAGCATTCTGGCTCGCACGGTGCCCGTCGCGACCCCGCGCTCGCGTCAGCCGTACCCAGCGCTCCTGACCGAGTCACTGCGTCTGCTGCGCACCGAGCCGGACCTGCGTCGCTCCTGCTTCTACCAGGCGACGGTCTTCGCGGGGTTCTCGGCCGTGTGGACCTGCCTGACGCTCCTCCTCACCGGTCCGGTCTACGGCATGGGCGCCCAGGCCGTGGGACTGCTCGCCCTGGTCTGCGGCGCAACCATGCTCTGCACCCCGCTCGCCGGACGCCTGGTGGACCGCCACGGCCCGGACCCGGTGAACCTCGTCTGCATGCTCGCGGTCCTCGTCTCAGCCGCGGTCCTGACTGCCGGCGCCTGGGGCGACGTACCGGGGCTGACCGCTCTGGTCGTCGGCACGCTGCTGCTCGATGTCGCCATGCAGTCCGGCATGGTCGCCAACCAGACCCGGGTCTACGCCCTGCGCCCCGACGCCCGCAGCAGGCTCAACACCGCCTACATGACCTGCTCCTACCTGGGCGGCAGCGCAGGATCATGGCTCGGGGTACGCGCCTACGGCCAGGTCGGGTGGTGGGGCGTGTGCGCGCTCGTGGCACTGCTCACGGTGCTCGCCATCGCCCGCCACCTGGTGGAGCTGCACAGCCGGAGGCCCGGAACTACGAGAAGCCAGTCACGGGCCACTGTCGATGATCAGCCGATCCGCCCACGTTGAGGTAACCGTGCTGCTCGTCAACCGCCGCACTGGCGCAGCATGATCTGCTTGTCCGGGGCCGTCACCGGCATCTCGTACTTGACGGCGACCTGGGCGAACCTGACCGCGTACGCGCACCTGATCTGTTTGTTCGGAGGCAGCCAGGACGCGGGTCCGGAATCGCCCTTGGCGCTGTTGGCGCGCCCCTCGACCGGGATCAGATTGAGCACGTCGTTCGCCAGCTGCTTGCGCTTGCTCACCGGCCATCGCGAAGAACCCATCTGCCAGCTGTACGACAACGGCACCACATGGTCTATCTGTACCTCGGACGCCTCCGCCTTGCGCCATTCGATGGTCGTCCCGGTGTACGGATCGTGCAGCGTCATCGCGATGACCACACAGTCGGAGCCGGCTCGGAGGCGGAGGTTCTGGCCATCACGGTGGATGAGATCGTTTCGCGTGTCACATCCGTTCCTCGCGAGCGGCACACCGTCGGCCGTGTCCATCCAGGCATAGCCGAACTTGTCCCGGGCGTAGCCCGTCTTGGGCCCCCGCCCCTTGGTGGAAGCCTCCTCGATGAGCTTGCGGGCCGCAGCCTTGTCCGCGTCAGTCGTCACGGGTGCGAGTCCCGGTTTCGTACCGTCTGGATTCTTGAGCGGACTGACCGCCCGTCCGTCCGGTGCAGCTGGCCCCGATCCGGTCGAGGAGTCGTCTTCACCGAGATCTTCACATCCAGAGACGAGGAGGGCGGCGACTGCTGCCGCCGCTGCGATGCGAAGGAAGCGCGTGTTCCCGATCCCCCTGTGCCTCATGTCCCTCTCAGTAAGCACAGCTCACCACTCCCTGCGTGAGCTGTATAAACGCCTCGACCGCACGGTGAACGATAGAGATAACGCGGGTGTCGCACTTGTTCGAGTCGGTGTCCGCCCACGCACTGCCGAACCGGTCCCGGGAGTACCCGGTCTTGGGCGCCCGCCCCTTCACGGCAAGCGAGTCGACGGCGGCGAGCGCCGCACCCCCGCCACCCCCTCCCCCACTGCCACCGGCTCCCCCGGCACCGCCCGCACCGCCGCTCGCGCTCTCCCCGGACCCGGCGGACCCCAGGTTCTCGCCGCTGCACCCGCCGACACCGAGCATCACCACGAATGCGGCGGCGGCGACGCCCCCACCCCTCAGACTCACCACGTTACGTCCCTCCCCTGCCGCCCCGTTCACGTCAATGCCTGCGGATTTCCGCTGGTCGACAGGCTAGCGGCCGAGCTCTTTCCCTCACAGGGCGCCCACCGGCGCTCAAGGGGCATATGTCGCATACCGGGCGTATCGTCGATGCTGACTCTCCTCCGGAAGGAGCTCTGGATGGGCATCTTCGACAAGTTCAAGGACCAGATGCGCGGCAGGACGGGCCACAAGGCCTCGGACGCCGCGGAAAAACAGGTCAACCAGAGGACAGGCGACAAGTACACGAGCCAGGTCGACGACGCGCAACAGAGAGCCGAGGGCGCGATGGGCATGGACCGCGACCGCGATCGCGACCGCGACAGGCCCGAACAGACGTAGCAGCCCGGGGCCCCTCGTAGGTCTTCGCAGGTCTTCGCAGGTCTTCGCAGGTGTGGAAGCCGCCCACAGACCCAAACGGACCGCGGGCGGCTTCCCCTCATTACTTCGAGCCGCCCCTCACTTCGAGCCGCCCCTCATCACTTGCCGCAGGCGCTCACGAGCCCAGGATCGACGTCAGGAACTCCCCGGTCCAGCCCAGCAACTCCCGCCCGACCAGCGGCTTTCCGCCGACCTTCGCCGTCTTGGGGCGCGGTACGAGGATCTGGTGCGCGGCGGGCTTGATGACGCTGCCCGGATACAGGCGCTTGAGGCGCAGCTCCTGCGACTCCCTCAACTCCACCGGTGCGAAGCGGATGTTGGTGCCCTGGAGCACGATGTCGCCGACCCCGCAGGCTCGCGCGAGCATCCGCAGCCCCGCCACGAGCAGCAGGTTCTCGACCGGCTCCGGCAACTTGCCGTAGCGGTCGACGAGTTCCTCGCGTACGGCCTTGATGTCGGCCTCGGTGTTGGCGGACGCGATGGCGCGGTAGGCCGCGAGGCGCAGGCGCTCGCCGGGGGCGTAGTCGTGCGGGACGTGGGCGTCGACGGGGAGTTCGATCTTGACCTCGAGCGGCGGTTCCTCCTCCACCCCGCCGTCCAGTGAGGCCCGGTAGTCGGCGACGGCCTCGCCGACCATCCGTACGTAGAGGTCGAAGCCGACGCCGGCGATGTGGCCGGACTGTTCGCCGCCGAGGAGGTTTCCGGCGCCGCGGATCTCGAGGTCCTTCATGGCGACGTACATGCCGGCGCCCATCTCGGTGTGCTGGGCGATGGTCGCGAGCCGCTCGTGGGCGGTCTCGGTCAGGGGCTTCTCCGGCGGGTACAGGAAGTACGCGTACCCGCGCTCCCGGCCACGCCCGACTCGCCCGCGCAGCTGGTGGAGTTGGGAGAGGCCGAAGTTGTCGCCGCGCTCCACGATGAGGGTGTTGGCGTTGGAGATGTCGATGCCGGACTCGACGATCGTCGTCGACACGAGGACGTCGTACCGCTTCTCCCAGAAGTCGACGACGACCTGTTCCAGGGCCTGTTCGGACATCTGGCCGTGGGCGGTGGCGATCCGCGCCTCGGGGACGATCTCCCTGAGCCTGGCCGCCGCGCGGTCGATGGACTCGACGCGGTTGTGGATGTAGAACACCTGGCCCTCGCGCAGGAGTTCGCGGCGGATCGCGGCGCCGATCTGCTTCTCCTCGTACGGGCCGACGAAGGTGAGCACCGGGTGGCGTTCCTCGGGCGGGGTGGTGATGGTCGACATCTCGCGGATGCCGGTGACCGCCATTTCGAGCGTACGGGGAATGGGGGTGGCGGACATGGTGAGCACGTCGACATTGGCGCGCAGCTTCTTCAGCTGTTCCTTGTGCTCGACGCCGAACCGCTGCTCCTCGTCGACGATGACGAGCCCGAGGTCCTTGAACCTGGTCTCGGAGGAGAACAGCCGGTGGGTGCCGATGACGACGTCGACCGAGCCCTCGCGCAGGCCTTCCAAGGTGGCCTTCGACTCGGTTTCCGTCTGGAAGCGGCTCAACGCCCGCACGTTGACCGGGAATTGGGAGTAGCGCTCGCCGAAGGTGCCGAAGTGCTGCTGGACGAGGAGAGTCGTGGGGACGAGGACGGCGACCTGCTTGCCGTCCTGGACGGCCTTGAAGGCGGCGCGGACGGCGATCTCGGTCTTGCCGTAGCCGACGTCGCCGCAGATCAGGCGGTCCATCGGGACCGTCTTCTCCATGTCGTCCTTGACCTCGGCGATCGTGGTCAGCTGGTCGGGGGTCTCCGCGTAAGGGAAGGCGTCCTCGAGCTCGCGCTGCCAGGGCGTGTCGGGCCCGAAGGCGTGGCCGGGCGCCGCCATGCGGGCCGAGTACAGCTTGATGAGGTCGGCGGCGATCTCCTTGACGGCCTTCTTGGCGCGCGCCTTGGTCTTCGTCCAGTCGGCGCCGCCGAGGCGGTGGAGGGTGGGTGCCTCGCCGCCGACGTACTTGGTGATCTGTTCGAGCTGGTCGGTGGGGATGTAGAGGCGGTCGCCGGGCTGGCCGCGCTTGGCGGGCGCGTACTCGACGACGAGGTACTCGCGGGTGGCGCCCTGCACGGTCCGCTGGACCATTTCGATGTAGCGGCCCACGCCGTGCTGTTCGTGCACGATGTAGTCGCCGGTCTCGAGGGTGAGCGGGTCGATGGTCTTGCGGCGCCGGGCGGGCATGCGGGCGCCGTCCTTGCCGGCGGCCTTCTGCCCGGACAGGTCGGTCTCGGTCAGCACGGCGAGCTTCAGCTTCGTGTCGACGAACCCGAAGTCGATCGAGCCGCACGCCACATGCACGACGGAGGGGGCCAGGGAGACCAGGTCCGCCTCCAGCCGGGCGGCGATGCCCTCCCCGCCGAGTACCTCGACCGTACGGGCGGCCGGGCCGTGGGCCTCGGTGACGAACACCGCGCGCCAGCCGTCCGCGAGCCAGCCCTTGGTGTCGGCGAGCGCCTTCGCGGTGTCCCCGCGGTAGGTCTCGGGCGCGTGCATGCCGAGCTTGAGCGTGTCCGCGTCGCCCTCCGCGTCAGCGGCATATGTGAGCGTCTCGTCGGCGGCGAACGGCGAAACGGACCACCACATCATGTCCAGCTCGCGCGCCCGGTCCCGTACGTCCGCGATGGACCACAGGGAGGCCGCGCCGACGTCGATGGGCGCTTCGCCGCCGCCCGCGGTGGCCGCCCAGGAAGCCTGCAGGAACTCCTGGCTGGTCGCCACCAGGTCGGCGGCGCGCGTCCGCACCCGCTCCGGGTCGCACACGACGGCCATGGAACCCTTGGGCAGGACGTCGAGCAGCAGTTCCATGTCGTCGACGAGTACGGGGGCGAGGGACTCCATGCCCTCCACCGCGATCCCTTCGGCGATCTTGCCGAGCAGTTCCCCCAGCTCGGGGTGCGCCTCAGCGAGGGCGGCGGCCCGCTCCCGCACCTCATCCGTGAGCAGCAGCTCGCGGCAGGGCGGCGCCCACAGTCCGTGCTCGGCGACCTCGAGGGAACGCTGGTCGGCGATCTTGAAGTAACGGATCTCCTCGATGTCGTCGCCCCAGAACTCCACCCGCAGGGGGTGCTCCTCGGTGGGCGGGAACACGTCGAGGATGCCGCCGCGTACGGCGAACTCGCCGCGCTTCTCGACCAGCTCGACGCGCGAGTACGCGGCGGCTGCCAGCGCCTCGACGACGCTGCCCAGGTCGGCGGTCGAGCCGGTGCGCAGCGAGACCGGCTCCAGCTCGCCGAGCCCCTTGACCTGCGGCTGGAGTACGGAACGCACGGGGGCGACGACGACCGACACCGGGCCGGTCTCCGGGTCGTCGGCGCTGGGGTGGGCGAGGCGGCGCAGTACGGCGAGGCGGCGGCCGACGGTGTCGCTGCGGGGCGAGAGGCGCTCGTGCGGGAGGGTCTCCCAGGCGGGATACTCGGCGACCGTGTCCGGGGGCAGCAGTGATCTGAGGGCGGCGGCGAGATCCTCGGCCTCACGGCCGGTGGCGGTCACGGCCAGCACCGGGCGCCCGGCGTCGCGGGCCAGCGCGGCGACCGCGAAGGGGCGGGCGGCGGGTGGTCCGACCAGGTCGACGTGCATACGGTTGCCGTCGCCGGCGGCCTTGATCGCTTCCGCGAGGGCGGCGTCCTTGACGACGACGTCGAGCAGACCGTGCAGGCTCATGTGGGGCGTATCCCGTCCGGGGTGGGCAACACGAACGCCCGGCCTCGTACTACGAGCCGGGAGGCTTCCAGCCTACGTCGCCGCGTGGGCCCGCGCCGTGCCTGTGGACAACGCCCGCCCCGCCGTCCCCGGGCGCCACTCGGACGGTGACCTCAGGCAGCGATCCGAAGCGGTGAACTCAGAGGGTGAAACTCACGGGTCGTACGCACCATGGCGAGCCTTCCCGGGGCGGTCCGGCCCAGCGCGGAGGTGACGGGGGCGTGCGGGCCGGGTCCATCGCAATGCCGATCGTCGCCCGGAAAGGCGACTGCCGTCGCGAACCGGACGCTTTGATGTGGGCCGACTGCCAGTCAGTCAGCGGGCAGGCCGAACCAGCGGAGGAGTACGGGGCGTGCGTCGCCGGGGGCCTCCTCGGGCGCGCGGGCGTAGCGCGCGAGCAGTGCCAGATAGTCGTCATGGAACGCGTCCAGCTCACCCTTCGTGAGGTGGATGAGGCTGCGGGAACCCCGCATCCAGCCTTCGGACTCCGCCTGTCCGGCGGTGAACTGCCGGGCGAGTTCGACGTCCTCCTCCATCCTCATCCGGTCCAGCTCGGCCGACATGGCGCGCTCGGCCTCCGTCAGCTCACCCTGAGGCGGTCTGCGGATGTCGAGCCCGCGCACCCCGCGCCACCAGCGCTCCCGCCCGGTGGAGCGCTCGGGGATGTCCTCGATGAGGCCACTGCGCTCCAGCATGCGCAGGTGATAACTGAGCGTCCCGGTGTTCTCGCCGAGGGCGGCGGCCAGCGTGGTCGAGGTGGCCGGGCCCTGAGCGCCGAGGTGGCGCAGGATACGCAGGCGCAGGGGGTGCGAGAGGGCCTTGAGCACCTCGGGGCTGTTGACCGTGCGCCGCCCTGCGGCTTCCGCTCTCCGCTCTTTCGTCATGGCGGCAGTCTACCCAGATAGCAGCCATTTCTCTGCAGACCTTCCTCTGCAGAGGAAAGTCTGCAATGCTGTTGCGTATGACGCCGAACCGAGTGACCTCGAATCGCGCAGTCCGCCGCTTCACAAGTACTGTCGCGGGGGCCCTGCTTGTTGGACTCGCCCTGGGCGCCGTACCCGCCCATGGAGCTGAGCGTGCCGCCGATTTACCCGAGTTCGACTTCTCCGCCTGCCCGTCCGTCGAGGAGCTGCCCACGGGTGCGGACCCCGGGACCTGGCGCTGCGAGGTCATGCACGCCACGGGGCATCTGCGCATGGGAGCCATAGACGAGCCGCTCACCGAACCTATGAAGATCACGTTTGCGGAAGGCCGTGTAGATGGTGAATTCGACCAGGTCTTCGGTGAGATGACCGCTGCGCCAATCCGGGCGGGAGGCACCCCGTTGACTCTGACTCCGCAGTACGGCGGCTACTCTGACTTCCTGTCCGACGACACCCGGCGCGGAGAGTTCGACATCAAGTTCTCCATAGGCTTGGCGCACGGGCTGCCGGCCCTGCCGTCGTCGGGCTGCTCGGTGGGCGGCGATGCGGACGCGGTCCACTTGGTGCTCAAGGACACCGATCCCACCCGGGTGATATCCAGGGACCCCCTGGTCGTCGCCTTCGGTGCGCAGGACGCAGAGTTCGCCGCCCCGGGCACTAGTGGCTGTGGCCCCCTGAGGCGCGCGCTCGACCGGGCCCTGGGCCTGCCGTCCGCAGCGGGGGCGAACGCCTTCACCATGGATGTCACGGTGGCCATCCGGTCCTACACGTAGACCCGTTCGGTGAGTGATCGTCAATACCTGTGACCCAATTGCGCTGCTGAAGCGACCCTAGCGGCGCGCTCCATCCCCGCCCGATCCCGGAACAGCTTCAACTGCCGCCGAACACACAGAATGCCCGTCCCGACCGCGTACTCCGGACCGGGGTCCGTCACGGAGCGACGGCGCGCACGAGGAGCGTCCCGATGTGCCCGGGGTGAGGCGCGTCGAGGACCCGCGCCTCAGCGGTGGCGAACCCGGCACGGGTGAGCAAGCGTTCCCAGGGATGAAGAGAAGCGCATCGCGCTGCGTCTGCCCGCCGACCTGCACGAGTGGCTGGTCACTCAGGCCAAGTCCGCCCGCAGGTCCCTCAACTCCGAGATCGTCTACCGCCTGGAGGGCGAGCACGACGCCGCCGTGTCAGACAACCAATCACCCTGAAGGCGACTCCCCTTTCCCTGCCCTGCTCCGCAGGAGTCCGACTCCTCCCCGACCTGAAGGCAGGGGCATCCTCGGAGGAACCGGTGAACATCGCCTTTCCCGCAAAACCTCCCTTGTACATGCCCTGCAGTCCGTACGCCGCGGGGATCGCCGGCGGCTGCGAGAACACGAAGACGCCGCCGGGCCTGAGCCTCTGGCGTACCAGGGGGAAGAGGCGGCCCGGGTCGGTGAACCAAGCGGCTCCGAAGATCGAGTAGACCGCGTCGTACGCGTCCTCGTGCTCGCTCAGGTACTCCAGGACCTCGGCGCATACGAACTCCGCACCGGTTCCGGCCCACTTCTTCATGGTCTTCTTGACCATGGCGGGAGAGAGGCCAACGCCCCGGGCAGCGACGCCGCGCTGAGCGAGGTAGGCGAGGGCGCGGCCGGTGCCACAGCCGATCTCCAGGACCGAACGCGGGTTGCCGAGCAGTTCCGGGCCTGGTCCGTGACCGGCGTACTGAGTCCAGCAGAAGCTCGGCTCCGCGTCGCCCTTGAAGGCGGAAGCGGCGAAGGTGTCCCACAGCTCAGTCTCGGCGGCGATGTCGTGTTGTGCGGGCAAGTCGATTCCTCTTCGCAGGGCTGGCCCCTGTCCTCCGGGAGACGGAGAGCAGTGGCCAGGGTAGGGCGTTCAGTGGCTGTCGGGGACTTTGTTGTCGCACGGCGAGCAGTCCTCGCCGTCGATCGCCCAGAGCTCCTCGTCGACGTCGAAGCCGATGGACTTCAGGAAGTCCGCCGTGCGGAGGCACAGACCGTCGCGACGGCGCTCAATGAACGGGGCGTGGTGCCTTGTAGCGGCCCTCGTTGTACACGTCGCAGAGGGCCCACCGTGGAGTTCTCGATCACGAGCACTCGCCGCGTCGACGCCGAGACCGTTGCTGCCCGAGAAGGCCGCTTCGCCCGTCGCGCTGAACCGTCTAACTTGCGGAGCATGATTCGTGCGGTGGTGTTCGATGTGGGCGAGTGTCTTGTTGACGAGACCCGCGAGTACGGGACGTGGGCGGACTGGCCGGGTGTGCCACGGCACACCTTCGCGGCGATGTTCGGGGCGGTCATCGCGCAGGGGCGCGACTACCGGGAGACGTTCCAGGAGTTCCGGCGCGGGTTCGACCTGACCGAGGCGCGGGAGAAGCGCGCGGCTGCCGGAAAGCCGGAGTGGTTCGGCGAGGATGACCTCTACCCGGACGTCCGGCCCACCCTCTCTGCCCTTCGTGAAGCAGGGCTGTGGGTTGGCATCGCCGGGAATCAGACCGTACGGGCCGGCGGTCTGCTGCGCGAGCTGGACCTTCCTTCCGACATGATCGCCACCAGTGACGACTGGGGGCATCAAAGCCGGACGTGAACTTCTTCGAGCACGTCATCGAGGCAACGCCCGCTGAGCCTGCCGAGATCCTTTACGTCGGTGACCGTCTCGACAACGACATCCGCCCTGCCGTGCAGGCGGGGCTCCTGACCGCCCTCATCCGGCGCGGCCCCTGGGGCACGATCCAACAGCGCGACCCCGACGCAGATGCGATCACGACCATGCGCATCGACTCACTCGCGGAACTGCCGGAGAAGATCGCCAAGTTCAACGTTGAAGGGCGCTGACCGTCCTGCCCCAGTCGTAGAGACGGTCATCGAGGTTCCGGACGCACTGCTCGTTCTGCCAGGGAGCGAGCGTGCGCCGGACCTCCCGGATGCGATCCATATCGGTGGCGTACCAGATCCGAGGCGACGGGTCATGACAGCGTTTGCGTCGATCCTGACGCCCCACCTTTGGTGGCCACGAACACCGAGAATATGCCCAGCACTACGTCCGCTTGGCATACTGGACGAAGGTCCTCCAGGTGTCCCGCTGGATGGCCATGGTTCCCCGATCGTGTCCTTTCGTGTCCCGGATCATCACTTTGTTCGGGTCGTTGTCGGCCAGTTCGACGCAGTTCTGTGTCTCGGTGTAGGAGCTTGTTCGCCAATTCGGGATTACGGGCTGCATGGGGCACTCTCCTAGTCCGTCGGCATCTGGTCGAAGTGCTGGATCGCTGTGGAGATGAGGTCGCGGACGGCGGAGCCGTAGACCGCTGACTGTTTCACGAGGGCGAACGCCTTGGTGTACAGCTCGATTTCTCGGGGCTGGGCGACGGATAGCTCGGCCGAGTAGGTCTCCACAAGGACGAGTCGGCTGTCGAACATCGAGAACGCGTTGCCCGGCCAGATGAACGTGGGGGCGGACTTGGGGACGATGCCCAGGCTGAGGCGGGGAAGTCTCATCACGGCCAGGAGGCGGTCGAGCTGCCCCTTCATCACTTCTGCGCCGCCGAAGTTGGTGTAAAGGGCCTGTTCGCCGAGGAGGACGTTGAAGATGCGGTCGCCCTGGTACAGGTACTGCTGGCGCTCAAGTCGCTTCGCCACGGCCGCTTCGGCGTCGTTAGGAATCTCGTAGTAGCTGACGCCCTGTCGGAAGACTTCGGCGGCGTATTCCGCGGTCTGGAGGGTTCCCCAGATGAGCGTGGGGTGCCAGATGCGAAAGACCTTGGTCTTCGCGTACACGGGGATCGCTTGCCGCTGTCGTTTCTCGACGCCGGTCTGGAGTTGCCGTCGCCATTCGAGCCACAGCTCGTCGACATGGCGGACGATCGCGACCAGGTCGCCCAACTGCTCGCCCTGGCAGGTCGTCTCGCACCAGACGCGGATGTCGTCCTCACTGGGGCGCTGCTTGCCGTTCTCGATGCGGGAGACCTTCGACTCCTGCCACGAGGTGGCACGCGCGAATGCCCGGCCGCTGGCGAATCCGGCGTCCTTCCGGAAGCCGCGCAGCCGGGCACCGAGTGCCTGCAACGCCTCTTCTACCTGCTTGCTCACGGGTCGGTCAGGGCTTGTACTCGGGGTGGGGGATGGCGGCAGCCCACAGCAGATCCCGCAGGTGCACGCACTCGGCTACGGCGCCCGGGTCCTCGACGATCTCCGACCCGAGCACTCTGCCGTCGGAGTCGAAGTGCCCCACTGCGAGAAGGCGGTTGTCGTACAGCCACCAGTCGTTTCCACCCACGGGAAACGTGACGCCCTCGGGCAGGCGGTGTCGGGACAGCCAGCGGATCTCCTCACCGGCCTCCTCGTTGAGGCCGGTGGTGGCGTGCTCCCACTGGATGTAGGGGGTGTGGGGCTCGGTGACCACGCGGACGCGTCGGACTGTTTTCCCTTCTCCGGTGACGCGCCTGATGAGCTGCGTCCAAGGTTCCATGTAGGAGTAGTCGACGCTCTCGCCGCGAATCCAGCTCGTGAACGGGCTGTCCTCGTCGGGGACGGAGTAGTCGTCCCTCAGCTCCAGATGGAATGCGTCCTGCGCGAAGCTCTCAAAGAGCTGGTTGCGCTTGGCGCTGGAGATCAGCTCCACGCGGTTCCTCCAGTAGGGCGATGAGCACGGGCTTGGGGACCTCGACCACGGTCTCGTAGTCCGGAATCTCCATCTGGGCCAGGGCTTCGGGGTCGGTTACCTCCCGGCCCTGGACGACGAACGTTCCGCCCGGTGTGAGGATCATGATCGGGTCCTCGACGCGCCTGACCGCGCCGGCCGGCAGGCCGTCCTTCGCGAGGTGCTCGAACAGCTCTGTGGGAACCTCCACCACCGTCTCCCCCTCCGGGATCTCAAGCTGCATCAACAGGTCGTTCGCGAAGATCTTCCAGCCCTGGACAAGGTAGGTGTCCCGGTCTGTGGCGTACAGGGTCGGGCAGTCACCGACCGTGGAGTTCTTACCAAGGAACCGTAGCTTCATGGTCGTTCTCCTGTCTGCTGCCTTGCTTGGATTTGCGTGGCATGACGATGGTCTGCGGGGCGTTCGGGGCCGTCAATCGGCTTGCCGCAAACTCGCGCAATCTTCTTGGGACTTGAGTGACGGCCGCCCTACGTTCGTCTCCGAACCTGAGCAACCGAGGCAGCCACCGCGCGTTGCGGTACCGAGGGGAGATGCGTGGTGACCACCGTGGCCGACAGACACGAGGCTCCACCCGTCGACACCTGCCCATCGACACGCACTGATCGCGGACAGCATCGACGCCGCCCAATTCCTCTCTGGTCCACGCCGGTTGGAACGGGTGCTGTAGAGATCACGCCGGACACGGGGTCCCGGTGTGATGCGGGAAGCGGCTGGATCAGCTCGCAAGCAACGAACGTCTCCGACGAAGGAGCTGTACGTCATGTTCAAGCACCGAGCATTGAGAGGTATCTGCGACCTTGCCCCGGTCCGAGTCACGATGGACCGCACACTCCGAGTCAAGGTCATCGATGCCTGCGGGATGACCTGCACCTTCTGCCACAACGAAGGCACACCCGTCAGCGCCGACAACCACGCTCAGACCTCCGGCGAATTCGGCGCTGTCGGCCGGTCGGGACGGGTCTCCATCTACCTGGCGACCAACGGAGCGCGCTTCGTGGCAGCTCCCATGTTCCCTGATGACGCCTTCCGCGCCGCCTTGGCGCAACTACGTGACGCCCTGGGCTTCGAGGATGTTCACCTCACGGGAGGAGAACCGACCCTGCACCCCAAGCTCGCGGCGATCATCGCCGTAGCCAGGGAGGAGGGATATGGCGTGGGTGTCACCTCCAACGGCGAGAACGGCACCAGGGTCCTCCCTGCGTGCGCGAAGGCAGGCCTGGGCCGCGTCAACTTCTCGATCTTCGGCACCACACCCGAGGAACTGGCGCATGTGCAGAACGTCCGGTTCGGGACAGCTTCCCTGGCAGCGCGGAAGATCGAGGCCCTGGAGCGATCGATCCAGGTGGCGACCGAGGAGGGTGTCGGCGTGAGCGCGAACGTGGTCATCCCGGACCACAGCCACATTGAGCGTGTTCACCGGCTCCTGGACCGGTACTCTCCGCAGGTGTCGTTAAGGATCCTGTCGTCGCTGGCCGACGGGGACAAATCGCTGGCCGCCATCGACGAGCTTCTCGGCGGCCTCGGCGCAGTACCTCAGGAAGTCCACGTCATCGCTGGGACCTCCGGCTTCCGCATCTCCTACGCCCTGCCCGGCGGACGCCTGATCAAGGTCAAGCACATTCGGCCCCTGCGTCTGCCCGAGACCTGCGCAAGCTGCCGCTTCAACAACACGACCGACTGCCAAGAGGGTTACTACGGGGTCCGTCTCTACCGCGACCCCAAGGGGACCTTCCACGTAGGCGTCTGCATTCAGCGCATGGATCTCTGTCTGCCCATCGACGAGTTCCTGGACAGCGCCGTGTGCAGTGAGATCAACAGGATGCGCGAGCAGGAATTCCACGACCTGACCGCTCAGACCATCACTTGAGAAGGAGAATCGTGGCGCAGAACGAATACGAAGCGAAGTTCCTGGAGATCGACGTGGAGGTCACCCGCGACGCTCTGCGCACTGCCGGGGCGGAACAGGTCTTCACCAAGACCATGTTCACACGCCTGATCTTCGAGAACGACTCCGTGCAGGGCGAGCAGTGGCTGCGGTTGCGCGACGAGGGCGGCAAGACGACGCTCACCCTGAAGCAGGTGACCGACGCGACGCACATCCACGGGACCACCGAGATCGAGATCGAGGTCGACGACCTGGCCAAGACGGCAGAGCTCCTCGCGGCGCTCGGACTGCGGCAGGTCCGCTACCAGCAGAACTACCGCGAAGAATGGCAACTGGACGGTGTGACCTACGACTTCGACACCTGGCCGGACCTTCCCACCTTCCTGGAGATCGAAGGCTCTTCCGAGGCGGCCGTGAAGAAGGCGGTGGCGGAGCTCGGCCTGGACTACGACCAGGCCCGCTTCGGCAGCATCGATCTGATCTACAAGAGCGAAGCGGAGCGGGACATCCTCGCGGAGCCCACGCTCCTCTTCGCCTGATCGAGCTGGTTGGGGCGATCACATGTCCCTGTCCAAGTGCAGAGGCCGCGCGAATGGGACACACGCTGGGCCCTCGGCAAGCACACGCCTGCCGAGGGGCCCTGCCTCTGTCAGGATGCCGCGAAGTCGACGAACGCGGTCCACGCCGTGGGTTGTACGGCGAGTGCGGTACGGGTTGTGTCCTTTGAGTCGCGGACGTGGACCTTGGCGGGGCGGACGGCGACCTCGACGCACTCGCCGCCTTCCTCGCTGCTGTAGCTGCTCTTACGCCATACCAACTGGTCTAGGTGCGGCGGATGTACCTGCGCGTTCATGGCTCTCCCAGCAACTTCTCTACGTACGCCAATGATTCACAAGGAGTCAGGGCCTGCGCCCGGATGATCCCGTACTTGGCCTCAAGCGCACGGACGCGTTCCCGCTCCGTCTGCAGGCGGCTCACGTTCTGTACCTCGGCGTACGCGATCCTCCGTCCTTCCTTCGTTTCGATCAAGGTGAAGGGACCAGCCATACCAGCGTTCTCCTCACGGTCGAGCGGCATCACCTGGATCTCGATGTTCCGCCGCTCCCCCATCAGGAGGACGTGCTCAAGTTGGCCACGCAGGACGCCTCGTCCTCCGATGGGACGCCTCAACACGGCCTCATCGATGACAAAGCTGGCGAGGGGCGCATCACGGCCGGACGAAATCTCCTGCCTGGCCAGGCGCGCGGACACTCGCTGCTCGATCAGCTCGTCATCCATAGGTGGTCGCATCATCATGAAAATGGCCCGCGCATACCCCTCTGTCTGCAAGAGCCCGGGCACCGCCTGGTTCGCGTACACATGCAGCTCAATGGCCTCCGCCTCCAACCGAGCCGCATCCCGAAAGAACGCCGGATACTGAGCCCGAGCCACCTCCTCCTTGCTCGCGCTCAACACCCCACCCGCGTCAAGCACTTCATCGGCGCGGTCGATGAACCTCGGCGGCGGAACACGTCTCCCCTGCTCGAACGACGCGATCGTCGAGGCCGAGTACCCGGTCAGCGACCCGAGCTGCGCACGATCCATCCCCGCCCGCTCCCGAAACAGCTTCAACTGCCGCCCGAACACACACAGAATGCCCGTCCCGACCTCGTACTCCGGCTGCTGAACCTCGTCGTCCACGCCGCGACTCCTCCCGTACGACCACCACAGCCACCGGACTCGGCCCGCCCAACGCACCGCCGGGAAACCGGTCACGCCCGACACCACGTACAAGCGCGCCGCCCACGCGTACAGCCCGCACCCGTCAGCCCGTCGCTCCTGGCCAACGCTACGCAGAGTCCGCGACCGTTGACCGCATGAAGTCACCAACTCCCCTGAACGGGCATATGCCACAGCGCTCCGCACCCGAACGCGAGTTCACCATGCGCTTCACCTCAACCCCACGCGGCGCCCGCCTCGCCCGCCGACTCGTCTCACACCGCCTGAACGAGTGGGGCCACCCCTACACCACCCCGGCCAACGAGACACTCGCCCTCATCACGGCCGAACTCAGCGCCAACGCGGTACGCCACGGCCACATCCCCGGCCGGGACTTCCACCTTCAACTCACCCTGAGCGAGGGCATGTTCCGCATCGAGGTGACCGACACCCGCGCCGAGAAACAGCCCCCAACCGCTCCCCCGACCCCCGACCCCGCGTCCGAGTCCGGCTGGGGCGTCACCCCTCGCCCGGCCGCCCCCGGCAAGACGGTATGGGCGCAGCTGCGCGTACCGACCGGAGGCCGCCCGCACACGCACCCGGCAGCCCGTCGTCCGACCGACTCGGTATCGGGGTACGGGCACAACACCGAGTCGATTCCGGCTACTTCTTCACAGCGGCGCGACGGCCTCGGGTTGCGGCTGGGGGCTGCCAGTTACGGAGATCGTGGTCGGTGAGTCCGTGCTCGCCCTGCTTCTACTGCCGGTAACCGGCGAAGAAGTCCGCCGGGGAGCCGCTGTAGAGCACGGTCAGATACCAGACTCCGACGGTGGCAAGCCCCAGGAGCACAGCGAACACCGACGGAGCCGGCGCAGGCCCAGGAGTCGTTGCCTAGCCCGGAGCCGGTGCCGGAGCGAGAGGGGGCGTACGGAGGCTCGCTGCCCGCGCCCGCTCAACGGAGCGCGCGCCCCATACCTGGCTGAAGCGCCTGCCCGCCGTCCAGGACAGGACAAGCGGCGGCCCCGGTGAGCATCAAGAACGCTCACCGGGGCCGCCGTTCCCCCGTATTCCCCCTGTTTCCCCCGTGGCCCCCGTGGCCCCCGTGGCCCCCGTGGCCCCCGTGGCCCCCGCCCCGGGTCGGTTAATCAGTAGCGATAGCGTTCAGCACATTCATCCGCCCCGCCCTGAACGCCGGCACCAGCGCCGCGAACAGCCCCACGAACGCCGACCCGACGAACACCCCGCCGATCGTCACCCACGGGATCTCCAGGACGTTCAGGCCCTCCAGGGCCAGCAGTCGCTGGGCCGTCGCGCCCCAGCCCATTCCCAGGCCGAGGCCCAGCAGCGCGCCGAAGAGGGCGATCACGACCGA
This sequence comes from Streptomyces sp. ME02-8801-2C, assembly GCF_033793965.1. NCBI lineage: Bacteria > Bacillati > Actinomycetota > Actinomycetes > Kitasatosporales > Streptomycetaceae > Streptomyces > Streptomyces sp. ME02-8801-2C. Next base: position 37,321 of record NZ_JARAXP010000017.1, read on the forward strand.
CTCCATGCGGATCATCCGGCGCAGCTGGCGCCGTGACAGTCCGATCGCCCGCATCAGGCCGATCTCCCGGGTCCGCTCCACCACCGACAGGGCCAGGGTGTTGACGACGCCCAGGACCGCGACCACGATCGCCAGGGCGAGCAGGCCGTAGACCATGTTCAGGAGCTGGCCGATCTGGTCCTTCAGTTCCTGCTTGTAGTCGCTCTGGTCACGCACCTGGTACTGCGGGTAGGGGTCGAGGGACTTCTTCAGCGCCGCGTACGCCGCGTCCTGCTCGCCCTTCTTCGCCGAGGCGAACAGCAGGCTGCTCGGCGGGACCTTGTCGGCCGGCAGGTACTTCTCCATCGTCGCGATGGACAGGTACCGCGAGCCCTTGTCGATCGCCACGTTGTCGTCCGTGATCGCGGCGACCCTGAGCTTCGCCGTCGAACCGCCCTTGAAGGCCACGGTCATCGTGTCGCCGACCTTCACACCGTGGTCGGTGGCGTACCCGGAGCCCACCGACATCGCGCCGTCGCCGTACGCGGCGCTCAGCGTGCCCGCCGTCGTGGCGCGGCGCAGGTCGGAGGCGTACGTCGGGTCCGCGGCCGTCAGTTCGGTCTTCTCGGCCCTGCCGTTCGGCGGGGTGAGGGTGACCTCGACCTCCTTGTAGCGGGTGACGTGGGTCAGGCCGGGCGTGCTCCGCATCGCCCTTTCCGCCTGCGGCACGATCCGCTGGTTGCCCTGGACGATGAAGTCCGCGCCGACCGACTTGTCCAGCTCGCTCGTCGCGGAGGCGACCATCGACGAGCCGACCACCGACAGGCAGGCGACCAGGGCGAGGCCGATCATCAGGGCCGCGCCGGTGGCACCCGTACGACGCGGGTTGCGCAGCGCGTTGCGCTCGGCGAGCCGGCCGACCGGGCCGAAACCGCGCAGCAGCAGGGCACTGAGCACCCGTACGACAACACCCGCGAGGAGCGGCCCGATGATCACGAACCCGAGGAGCGAGAGCACGACCCCCGCGCCGAGGACCAGCGAACCGTCGCTCGCCTTGTCGGCGGTGGCCGCCAGATAGAGGGCGAAGCCACCCGCTCCCGTCAGGACGAGGCCGATGAGCCCCCGTACGAGGCCCGCCTTGCCGTCCGCCGGGGTGCCGGCGTCGCGCAGGGCGGCCATCGGCGAGACCTTGCCCGCGCGCCGGGCGGGGAGGTACGCGGCGAGGACGGTGACGACGACACCGAGGACCAAGCCGATCACCGGAGTGGTCGCCTTGACGGTGAGATCGTCGGTGGAGAGGTTCATACCGGCCATCGCCATCAGCTTCATCAGGCCGATCGCGATACCGACCCCCGCCGCGACACCGAGAACCGACCCGACGAAGCCGAGCAGCAGCGCCTCCACCAGCACGGACCGGTTGACCTGCTTGCGGGAGGAGCCGATCGCCCGCATCAGACCGATCTCGCGGGTCCGCTGGGCGACCAGCATCGAGAAGGTGTTGATGATCAGGAAGATGCCCACCAGGAACGCGATCCCGGCGAAGCCGAGCATGGCGTACTTGATGACGTTCATGAACTCGCCGACGCCCTCACGGTTCTCGTCGGAGAACTCCTTCTGCGTCTGCACCTTGAACGCACCGGTGGCGGAAGCGGCATCGGCGGCCGTCAGGGCCTGCGTCACGTTCCGCTTGAGCTGCGTGTCGGTGACGCCGCTCGCCGCCGTGACGTTGAGCTGGGTGAACCGGCCTGTGGCGCCCAGGAGTTCACGCTGTGCGGTGGCCGTGTCGAAGTAGACGACCGCGGCACCCGGGTTGGTCACCTTGAAGGTGGCGATGCCGACGATCCGCGCCCTGATGTCACCGGTCTGCGCGATGGTACGAAGCTCGTCACCCATCTTCAGGTGGTGCTTGTCGACGGTGTCGGCGTCGACCATCACCTCGGTCGGCGCGCGTGGCGCGTGACCGGAGGTGATCTCCATCGAACGCAGGTCGTTGCGCGTCCAGTTGCCCGCGATGGTCGGAGCCCCGGTACTGGACCCCATGTTCTCGTTCTCACTGTTGACAACGGTCACGTTCATCGAACTGACCGCGCCCTCGGCCGACTTGACGCCCTTGGCCTGCTGCGCCTGCGCCAGTACGGAGGCCGGCAGCGACTCGGGCACCCCGTTCTGCGGGGTGTCGTCGCTCTTGGCCGCCTTCGGCGACACCGTGACGTCGGAAGCGGTGGCCGAGAACAGCTTGTCGAACGTCGTGTTCATGGTGTCGGTGAAGACGAGGGTCCCGCACACGAACGCCACCGACAGCAGCACGGCCACCGCCGACAGGGCCATCCGACCCTTGTGCGCGAAGAAGTTGCGCATCGAGGTCTTCAGCACAGTCATGACGTACGCCCCCGCGCGTCGAAGTCCTTCATACGGTCGAGGACGCTGTCGGCGGTCGGCCGGAACATCTCGTCGACGATCCGCCCGTCGGCCAGATACAGCACCCGGTCCGCGTACGAGGCGGCCACCGGGTCGTGCGTGACCATCACGATGGTCTGACCCAGCTCGTCCACCGAGCGGCGCAGGAAGCCCAACACCTCCGCCCCCGCACGGGAGTCGAGGTTCCCGGTCGGCTCGTCACCGAAGATGATCTCGGGCCGCGCCGCCAACGCCCTTGCCACGGCGACGCGTTGCTGTTGACCGCCGGAGAGCTGGTTGGGCCGGTGCTTGAGCCGGTCCTTCAGCCCGACGGTCTCGACGACCTGCGCCAGCCACCCCTTGTCCGGCTTGCGGCCGGCGATGTCCATGGGGAGCGTGATGTTCTCCAGCGCGCTGAGCGTCGGCAGCAGGTTGAACGCCTGGAAGATGAACCCGATGCGGTCCCGGCGCAGTTGCGTCAGCTTCTTGTCCTTGAGCCCGGTGATCTCGGTCTCGTCGAGGTGGATCTGCCCGGACGTCACGGTGTCGAGTCCGGCGAGGCAGTGCATGAGCGTGGACTTGCCGGACCCCGAGGGGCCCATGATCGCGGTGAACTGCCCCCGCGCGATGTCCACGTCCACCTGGTCCAGGGCGACGACGCGGGTCTCACCGGACCCGTACGCCTTCACGACCTGCCGCGCCCGCGCGGCAACGGCCGTACGCCCTCCAGTGCCCCCGTGCCTGGTGATTGTCACAGCCGATGTCACGGTATGTCTCCTAAGTCGGTCAGTGCGGAAGCGCACTGAAACCCGCGGATGCGGATGCGGATGCCTTGCCCTGTGCTGTGCTGCCCTGTGCTGTGCGTCCGAGTCTGCTGGTGGGAGGGGGTCCGGGTCTCTGGTGCCCGGCCCAGCCTTCTCCGGGGGTAAACCCCACCCCCCGAGGTCGGGAACGCCGTCCCCAGCGGCGTAAAGCCAGGTTAAGGAGGGTCGGGGTCCCGTCTCGTCCTCCGTCAGTACGAACCCTCCCCGAGCCGTAGTACGGAGGTACCCCTAGGGGCTGTCCACCTCAAGGTGGAGCGAGTCTCGGGGTTGCCTCCACCCGCGCCCCACCGACGCTCCACCCTCCCCCCTGTCCGGGGTGGGTGGCAGAGTGGTCGCCGACAGATAGATGCAGGGGGAAAGGAACCCGGTGGGCAGCAGCAGCCGCCGTACGAGACCCGCGCCGCGCGACGCGGAGCAGCAGCACACCGGGACTGGGAAGCGAGGGGCCGTCGTCGCCGCCCTGATGCTCTCGATGGCGCTGGCCGCGCTCGACTCCACCATCGTGTCGACCGCCGTACCGCAGATCGTCGGCGACCTCGGCGGCTTCTCCGTCTTCTCCTGGCTGTTCTCGGGCTACCTCCTCGCCGTCACGGTCACGCTCCCCGTGTACGGCAAGCTCTCCGACACCTTCGGCCGCAAACCGGTCCTGATCGCGGGCAGCGCCCTGTTCCTCGCCGGCTCACTGCTGTGCGCCCTGGCCTGGAACATGGGCGCGCTCATCGCGTTCCGGATCATCCAGGGCCTGGGCGGCGGCGCCCTCCAGGGCACCGTCCAGACCCTCGCCGCCGACCTCTACCCGCTCGAACAACGCCCCAAGATCCAGGCCAAGTTGTCGACGGTATGGGCGACCGCGGCGGTGGCGGGCCCCGCGGTGGGCGGGGTGTTGGCCGGCTACGCCGACTGGCGCTGGATCTTCCTCGTCAACCTCCCCATCGGCGCGGTGGCGATGTGGCTCCTCGCCCGCCACCTCCACGAACCCCAGCGCGACACCTCCGGCCCCCGCCCACGCGTCGACTGGGCGGGCGCGCTCGCGGTGTTCGCGTGCGGCGGCGTCCTGCTGACAGCCCTCGTCCAGGGAGGCGTGGCCTGGCCCTGGCTGTCCTGGCCGTCAACCTCCTTCTTCGGTACGGGACTTGCACTGGCGCTGATCGTCGTCGCGATCGAACGCCGGGCCGCGCAGCCGATCATCCCCGGCTGGGTGTGGCGGCGCCCCACGATCGCGGCGGTCAACCTGGCGCTCGGCGCGCTGGGACTGCTGATGGTGGCCCCGACGGTGTTCCTGCCGACGTACGCCCAGTCCGTCCTGGGTCTGGCCCCCATAGCCGCCGGATTCGTGCTGTCCGTATGGACGTTGAGCTGGCCGGTGTCGGCGGCACTGAGCCAGCACGTCTACCGGCGGATCGGCTTCCGCGACACCGCGCTGCTGGGCATCGGCGCGGCGGCCCTGATCCTCCTCGCGTTCCCCTTCCTCCCCTACCCCGGCTCCCCCTGGCAGCCCACCCTCCTGATGCTGCTGCTCGGCGGCGCCCTCGGCCTCTTCCAACTCCCCCTGATAGTGGGCGTCCAGTCGACGGTCGGCTGGCCGGAACGCGGCACGGCGACAGCGTCGGTGCTCTTCTGCCGCCAGAGCGGCCAGACGATCGGCGCGGCCCTGTTCGGCGCGGTGGCCAACGGCGTACTCGCGTCCCGGCTGGGCGGCGCGAGCGACCTGGACTCGGTGACCCGCGCCCTGGACGCGGGCGCCGCCCCGGAAGCGACCCGACGCGCGATCGCGGACGCGGTGCACGCGGTGTACTTCGGAGCTGCGGGGGCGGCGGCACTGGCGTTCGTGGCCCTGCTGGTACTGGCACCGCGCCGCTTCCCGGTCCTCGACAGCCCCCAATAACCCCTCTGCGGCACACAGTTGGCCAATCAAATGCCCTTTTGCGTACTCCGTCAGGCCCTTCTTGCGCTCACTCGGCCGCCGCACGCCCCGTGAGCGTCGTCAGACTGCTGCGCACATGGTCCATGTGGGCCTGCACGTCGTCCCACTCCTGCCCGTGCTCCCGCAGTACGCGCTCGGTGTCGCGGGCGATGCGGTCCTCCTGGGCGCGGGCCTCGGCGAGGACCTCGGCGGCCCGCACCCGCGCGTCGTCATCGATCCGCCGGACCGACTCCTCGGCCTCCGCGAACGTCCGCTTCGCCTCGGACAGCGCCGCCTCGGCAGCCGCCACCCGCTCCACGTGCCGTACGTCCAGGGCGACTTCACGCTCGGCGACGAGCCGTTCCTGCGCCGCCCACCGCTCGGCGTACTCCTTCTCCTGCTCGGCGAGCAGCCCCGAGGTCCGCAGCCGCATCTCCCGCAGCGCGGCCAACACCTCCCCCCGCCCCTCCTTGACCTCCCGCCGGGCACCGATCCGGATCTCGTCGGCCTCGGCGCGCGCGGCGAGCAGCCGGTGCCGGGCACGTTCCTCGGCCTCCCCGCGTACGGTGTCGGCGGCGGCCGCCGCGGCCTCCCGCAGGGCGCCCGCGCGGGCCTCGGCCGCCGCGACCAGTTCCCGCGCCTCACTCCGCCCCCGCTCCCGCACGGCGCCGGCCTCCTCGGCGCCCAACTCGAAGAGCCGCCGGGCCCGTTCACCGAGACTCTCGTACGTCTGCGGGGCGAGCCGCGCGACCGCCTCCCCCAGCCGCTCCGACTCCGCCTCCATCTCCCTGGCCAGCACGGTCAGCCGCGCCGCCCGCTCCCAGGCGGCGTCCCGCTCCGCGGAGAGCGCGGCGGCACACGCGTCGACCTGATCGGGCCGGTAACCACGCCCCCGTCCAGCCACGAAACCGGCCACGAAACCGTGCGCCATCGCTGCGCTGCTCATCCTGCAACCCCTCTCCGCGTACGAAGTAATGATTTCGCGCACATCTTGATGGATTGGGATGAAATGTGCCTAACGCGACACTCCGGGCCGGGTCACGCCCGACACGAGGAGACGCACGCGAAAGGGGGCCGGAGACCGCGCCGGTCACCAGCCCCCTCCCCTGAAACAGCCGCCTACAGCAGCCCGTCCCACATCTGCTCCAGCAGCACCGACCACCAGCTCTCCGAAGAGCCCAGCGCCGCCGGGTCGAGCGAGGCCAACTGGGCCTGGAAATCGACGGTCCAGCGGCCCGCCTGCTCCTGGTTCAGGCCGTAGCGCAACCGCCACATCCGACCGAGCAGCGCGAGACAGCGCGCGAACTCCGGCAGCCCCGTGTTCACGAACTGCGGCGCTACGGGCGCTCCGCCCGGCCCCGCCTCCACGGGCACCGCGACGATGTTCGCCGTCCCGTACTGCACGCAGATCGCCTTGCCGAAGTCACTGCCCATCACGAGGTACGACCCGGCATCCGACGCGGGACGGACCCCACGCTCCTGCGCCAGCTCGGCAAGCGTCGGCACCGGCCGCCCCGGCTGCGCCTGCGCCCAGAAGAACGGTCCCATGTCGGCGGGCAGCCCCGCGACGACCAGGGTGTGCGCCACGATCGGCGGCACCCCCTGCCGCGACACCGCCGCCTGATCGAACCGGAACACCCCAGGACCGAACGCGGCGGCCATCTCCTGCGCGATCCCCTCCGGCGGGATCGGCGGCGCGGGCTGCACGGGCGGCAACGGCACACGCACCGGCCCCGGACGCGCGGGCCCATCCGCGACCTGATGCAACTCACCCTGATGCGCGAGGAGTTGAGCCACACCCTGCTGACGGCTCGCGTGATCCGTGCCGTAGAGAGCGATGCTCGTGATGCGGGCGTTCGGCCACTGCTCACGGATCATGCGCGCGCAGTACGCCCCCGGCAGCTCACAGCTCTCCAACTCCGTGTGCAGCTCGAGAACCTGATCCGGCGGGATGTTCATCGCCCGCAGCTCATGGAAGATCTGCCACTCCGGATGCGGCATCCCCGGCGCGGACCGCCGGATCACCTGCTGCTCGGACCCGTCGGGCGCCCGATACCGAAGCACGGCCTGATAACCGGGCCCGACCGTGGGCTGCCCCGGCGGGGGGTAACCGTAGGACGGGGGCTGGGGGGCAGGGGGAGCGGGATGCGCCGGCGGGACGGAACCCCCGGGGGCGGGAGGCGGAGGGAAACCGGGGGCGGCCACCGACTGGGCGGCCGCCGGGAAACCGGGGGGAGCGCTGCCGGGGGCCGGCTGACCGCCGGGGGCGGCCATGCCGGGGCTTGGCTGACCGGTGGGGGCGGGCATGCCGGGGGTTGGCTGACCGGTGGGGACGGCCATACCGGGCGCCGGGCGACCACTGGGGGCCGCCATGCCAGGCGCCGACGGACCACCGGGGGCCGCCAAACCGGGGACAGGCTGACCGCCCGGTGCGGGCATGCCGGGCGCCGGGCGACCGCCGGGGGGCTGGGGGACGTTCGGGGGCGTGCCCGGGGAACCAGGAACGCCGTGAACGCCCGGACCTCCGGGTACGCCAGCGGGACCGGGACCGCCGCCAGGGAAACCGGGGGTACCTGATGCGCCGGGAGCACCCGGGAAACCAGGGGTGCCCTGCGCGCCGGGAGCACCGGGGAAACCGGGGGTGTCAGGGCCACCGGCAGCGCCCGGAGCCGCTGGGGAACCCGGGGTGCCGGCTGCGCCTGGAGCCCCAGGGGAACCGGGGATACCGGGTGCGCCCGGAGCACCAGGAGAACCCGGGAAACCGCTCGCGCCCGGAGCCCCGGAAGAACCCGGGAAACCAGGCGTGCCCGGAGCACCAGGGAAGCCCGACGCACCCGGGGTGCCAGGAACACCCGGGGCTCCGGGCACACGGGCACCCGGGGGCGGCAAAGGCGGCGGAGGCACGCCCGGGCCACCGACCGGGGGACCGGACAGCACGGTCTCTGCGCGGTGCACGGAGCCGGAGTCGCCAAGGCCCCCAGGGACACCGGGAGCACCGGGAGCACCGGGAGCACCGGGAGCACCGGGAGCACCGGGAGCACCGGGAGCACCGGGAGCACCGGGAGCACCGGGAGCACCGGGAGCAAACGGAACACCCGACCCATTGGGCCCGCCCGACACACCGGGCCCGCCTGACACACCCGGCACTCCGGGCGCACCCGGACGCTGCGGCGCACCCGGAACACCCGGAGCACCAGGCGGCCGGGGCACATTGCCGGGGCCACCCTGCTTGGGGTCGGCGAACATCGTCTCGGCCTGGTGCACACCGTCGGGAGAGTCACCCCCGGGCGAGTTGGGAACGCCCGGCCGATGCAGGGCACCCGGAGCACCAGGAGCACCAGGCGGCTTCGGCGCGCCCGGAACCTGAGGAACCCCGGGCACTCCAGGCCGACCAGGCGCACCCGGCGCCTGACCCGCACCCGGAACCCCAGGAGCCGCCGGAGGCTGAGGCCCACCGGTGCCACCGGGCCCGCCAGGCGCACCGGGCGCACCGGGCGCACCAGGGCCGCCGAGCCCACCAGGCGCCCCGCGGCCACCCGGCCCACCCGGCCCACCCGGCCCGGCGAACATCGTCTCGGCCCGATGAACTCCCTCAGGAGACGCGCCCCCGGGCGCGTTGGGAACGCCGGGCGGCGTATTCACCGCACCGGGAGCGGCACCGCCAACCCCGTCCGCCCCGCCCCCGACCCCATCCGGCCCAAGCCCCGACACGAACTGCGTGGGCACGTACCCACCTGCAGAACCAACACCAGCACCAGCCCCAGCCCCAGCCCCAGGCGTCGGCCCCGCCGAAGACGGCGCAACGCCCTGGCGCGCGCCCGGAGTTCCCGGCGCCCCCGGCGGAGGCGGGGCGCTCGTGCCCCGGGCGCCACGCGGCGGCGGCGCCTTACTGGTCGCCGCGTCGGCGATCTCACCCGCGTTGGGCGCGAGCACCCGCCCAGGCGGACCGGCCACACCCTGGGGATACCCGTACGCGGGCCCACCCGCCCCCTGCGGATACCCGTACGCCGAACCCGCCGCCGATTCGTCCCTCGAACGCGGAACGTCCTCGCTCAGCTGCGGCGCGAACACGGTCGCCGGCAGCGGTACGGAAAGGTCCTCACCCGCGTCCACACTGGTCGTGTCGGTCCCGGCCCAGGGCGTGGCCCCCGCAGCCGAAGACGCCACGGAAACCGAAGGAGACGGGGAAGAGGCAACAGCCGGGCCGGAAGGAGCATCGGCCCCGCCACCACCAGCGCCGGCACCAGCACCAGCACCAGCACGCCCACCCTCGCCACCGTCGGAGCCACCCGCCCGCCGGTCCGCAATCCCCAGCTTGTCCGCCGCCTCCTGCAACCACTCCGGCGGAGTCAGCAGAAACGACGTCTGGTTCAGGTCGACCCGCGCCGGAGGCGCCGGTACCGCGTCCTCGACGGCCGCCGAACGGCCGTACTCCTCCTCGTACCGGCGAATCACCTCACCCACCGGCAGAGCCGGCCACAGCGTCGCCTCACCGCTGTCCCGGGCGAGAACGAGCCGCTGCGCGCCACCGTCCGAACGCGGACCCTCCGCACGGTCCTCCGCCCAGACCACGAACCCCAGCTCGAACTCCCGCACCCGCACCTCCCGGTGCTGGTACGACGGCACATCCCCGTTGACCCACTCCTCGGCGCGCTCCTGCGCCTGCGCGAAAGTCACCATCGGTCAGTTCACTCCCCCACCGAAGACACCGCGGACACCGAAGACACCGCGGAGGCGGTCCCCACCGGAATCGCCCGCGCGAACCCGCCGTCCACCATCAGGTTCGCCACCGTCTCCAGCTCCGGCGGATTACCCGCGAGCCGCGACAGGAACTCGTCGAAGTCGTCACCGCACGGCAACAGCAACCGCTGCACCCGGTCCGCCGGCGGCCACGTCGGATCGACGTCCCGCGCGTCGTCGTACGCGCAGAACCACACCGAACCCGGCCGCTCACCCTTCACCTTCACGGCAAGCAGACCACCCTGGACGAAACCGACGCCCAGATAGTCCTTGGTCAGGTGGTCGCGCAGACACTTGTTGACGTACACGAGGTCGTTGACCGCGGCCTCGTCCCGCACCGTGAAGAACGGCTGGTCCACCAGCAGCCCCAACTCGGCGTCGAGCGCCGCACCCACCGGCGCACACCCGCCCGCCGCCTTCAAAAACGACCGGTACGCCCCCGGCAGCCGATAACCGAGATCCTCCTCGACCCCCTGCACCTGCTGCTCGGTCACCGCCACCGCCGACTTCGGCAACGCGAAATGCGCGGGCCGCGTCTCCTGCAACGGCCGCGTACCCCGCTTGTGCTGGTCGACGGCCGACGTCGCGATCCCGCCGTGATGCCGCAGCAACGCCTTCACCTCGACCGGAACAAGCTCCAACCGCCGCCCGCCGGGTACGTGGTGCCAGGTCCAGCCGTGCGGAGTCGCCACCGCCGACACCGTGTCCCACAACTCGTGCCCCGACGCGGCCAGCGCCGCGTTCGCCGACACGTAGTCCGTCAACCGCAACTCGTCGACCCCGAAACCCTCCGGCGGCTCGGCGATCTCCGCCACCGCACGCGCGTAGAGCGAAAAATCGGGATAGCCGCCCTCGTCGACCCGCACCCCTCTCGGATGCCGAGTGGCCCGAACCGGATCCGGGAAGTGCACGACCTGCCCGGCATAGGCCGCGTTCGGCGGCACGGCTCGCTGCCCGAGCCGACCTGTCGTCATGGCGGTTGCCCCCTGCGGCGCTCTGTAAGGCCCGTACGTCAGTACGACCCGCACGTCTGTCACATCACGTCACGCCGCATCACCCCCGTACCACCTGCCAGCACATCAGTACGGACAGCGGCCCGAACAGCACTGCGGATCGCGATTGCCCGACAGCCTATGCGGTACGCCGACACCGGTCACCGGCACCAGCCACCGACCCCCCGCTTCCGTGACCAGCCGTCACCCTGCCGTGACGGTACGGCGAAGCCCGGGCGTGTCACAGCGCCCCAGCTACCGCACCAGCCCCGCCATTTGGCACTCTGTGTCCGCCGGGAAGACGCACGGGGGAGGCACCGGAGGGGATGACGATCATGAACGGGACACAAACAGGGCCCCACACGGGAAGGCCCGCAGAACGACCGACAACAGGCACCACAACAACACCCACACCCGGAACACCCCACACAACAGGGCCCTCCGGAACACCCGCCACACCCGCCCCGCCCGGCAGACCCGGCGGCGACCCACGCGTCGGCTGGAGCAGCAGCGACACCCCCCACACCCCCACCCTCCGCCACCGCCGCGACGGCATACTCCCCACCGTCGCCGCCGCCCTCTCCGTACGCGGCACCACCCTCACCGGCACAGCCGCCCGCACAGACCAACCACCCACCCTGCACCCACTCGTACAGGACTTCCTCGACACCCTCACCAGCACCCAACGCGACCGCTCCACCGGCCGCTGCGCCGAGGCACTCCTCCTATCCCGCCAGATCACCCTCGCCGACGAAGCCCGCAGCCGCCGCGCCGCCCGCAAACCCATGACCAACGGCGAAGCCCGCCGAGCACTCAAACAAGCCAAACTCACCACCCGCCGCATCCGCGAGGACGGCGACCCCCTCCACGGCAGCTTCGCCCCACCCTGCCGCTCCTGCACAGCACTCAGCGACCACTTCGGCGTCCGCATAGTCGACCCGTCAGCCCCCACCCGCTGACACACCCCCACCGCCGCCCCCAGGCAGGCCCACACCCCCGACGATCGAAGCGCACATGCACACCGACCGCACCTCCACCACCCGCTTCCCCGTAGCCGTCGACGCCGCACTACGCGCCGCCGGCTGGCAACCAGGCCGCTGGGACATAAAACAAGCCGAAATCTGGGCCGACGCCCTACGCGGCCACATCTCCCCCGCCGGCCACCGCCACGCCGTCTTCCCCGCCGCAGTCGAAGCCTGGGCCGAATTCGGCGGCCTCCACATCACACCCCCCGGCCCCGGCCGCCAGGTCGCCCCCACAGCCCTCCACTTCGACCCCCTCTACGGCCTCCACCAGGCCCGCACCCTCGCCGACCTCGGCCGCGCCCTCGACACCGAGGTCTGCCCCCTCGGCGAAGAACCCGAAACCCAGACCCTCCTCGCCATCGACACAGCAGGCCACATCTACGCCCTCGACCACACCGGCGACTGGTACCTCGGCCCCACCATCGACCACGCCCTCACCACCCTGGTAACAGGCATGGAACCCACCCGCCTAACAGCCCCTTGAGGACCCGAAGCGTTCCTCAAAGGGGCGCGGGGAACTGCGCGACAAACCCCCACCGGGCCCGCAGACAAACGAACCCCCCACCCAGCGGAGCGCTACGCCGGGATCACCGCCGACACCCGAAACCCCCCAGCCTCCGTCGGCCCCGACACAAAAACACCCCCCAACGCAGCAACCCGCTCCTTCATCCCCAACAACCCATTCCCACCCGAAGGAAACCGCACCTCAGCCCCCAAAACAGCCTCCGGCGGCGGCTCGTTCTCCACCTGCATAGCCACCTCATCACCCCGATGAGCCAACCGAACATGCGTCTTCGCCCCCGCCGCATGCTTATGCACGTTCGTCAACGCCTCCTGCACCACCCGATACGCCGTCTGCTCCACCTCAGCCCCGTACAACCGCACATCCCCCTCCACCGACAGATCAACAACCATCCCCGCAGCCGCCGACTGCCCGATCAACTCCTCCAACTCCGACAAACAAGGCCCCTCCCCCACACCCACGCCCACACCCTCACCATCAACAACACGAGACGCAGCCACCGCCGCAGCAACCCCCACCGCCGCCAACGGCACCCCCTGCACCCGCCGCTCCAACCCATCCCCCGACCGCAACACCCCGAGCATCTCCCGCAACTCCGTCAACGCCTGCCGCCCCATATCCCCCACCAAAGCCGCATTCCGCACAGCCTTCTCAGGATCCTTCCGGGCAACCGCCTGCAAAGCCGCCGCATGCACCACCATCAGACTCACCCGATGCGCCACGACATCGTGCATCTCACGAGCGATACGCGTCCGCTCCTCGTTACGCGCCCACTCCGCCCGCTCCTCCGCACGCTCAGCCAACAACTGAAGCTCCCGCTCCAGACTGTCCGCCCGCTCCCGCAAACTCTCCATCAACCGCCGCCGCGCCCCCACATACAGCCCGAGCAGCAACGGCGGCGCCGTAACCCCCAACGACGTCGTGATCGCGACGATCGGAACCAGCCAGTCCCCGATCTTCAGCCCACCGTCGGCGACACCCTGATGCGACCGCACGAACGTCACGATGAGTGTCCCCACCATCGCCATCCCCGCCAACGCCCCGATGATCCGCCGAGGCAGCTCGGAAGCGGCGAGCGTGTACAGCCCGACGATGCCCATCAGATAGCCCATCTGGGCCGGCGCCACAGCGATCGAAACAAGCACGACAGCGATCGGCCACCGCCGCCGCAACAACAACACCGACCCGGCGACAAGCCCGAAAACGATCCCCACCGGCAACGGAATCCCCGCGTCCCGCGCGAACCGGATCCCCTCCCCCGCGCACTCCCCGGCGGACACCAGCGCGAGCCCCGCATCCAGCCCCGCACTGCGCCACCTGGTCCACCACCACGGCCCGGTCAAGGCCGCGGTGTGCTCTTCCCCCGTAGTGGTCATGCGTCCAGCCTACGTTCGGCCGCACCCGGTTTTCCGGCGAGTTTCAACGACTGGCCTACACCACACGCCGCGATCAAACAGATTCGAAACCTGCCGGAATCCCTCGAACTGTTGAATCGGACACCGTTCGACCCCGGAAGCGGTGATTCCGCCACGAGGGTTTGCCCATGGAACATGCATGTGGCAAGTACGTGGACTTCGAGGCACTGCGTGAGCAGGCGGTGGCGTTGCGACGGGACGGGCTGAGCCTCCGGCAGATCCGGGACGAGCTCCAGGTCCACAACAAGGAGGTCCTGCAACGCCTTGTCGAGGGCGAGCCGCCCCCGGAGTGGACGAAGCGCCCACGAGCGAAGGACGACCTCCGCGAGAAGGCGCGAGAACTGCGGCAACAAGGCTGGACGTACAACCAGATCAAGGCCGAGCTGGGCTGTTCGAAGAGCTCGGTGTCACTGTGGGTGCGGGATCTGCCGCACCCTGAGCCCAAGTGCACGCCGGAGGAGCAGCGAGCACGCATGAACGCGGGACTGGCCCGACTCCATGCTCAGCGCGACCACGAACGCCAGGCGACGAAACGGACAGCAGCTGCCGCGATCGGCGATTTGTCAGATCGTGAACTCTTCATCACCGGGGTGGCTCTGTATTGGGCGGAGGGATCGAAGGACAAGCCCCACCGACGCACCGAGGTCCTGCAGTTCATCAACAGCGACCCCAATGTGATCAACCTTTTCCTGCGCTGGCTGGACCTACTGGAAGTCGAGCGAGAGCGCCTGACCCTTCGGGTATGCATTCACGAGACGGCAGACGTCCGAGGTGCCGAGGAGTACTGGGCCAACATCACAGGCATCGATGCGACTGCGTTCAGCAAGGCCACCCTGAAGAAGCACAACCCCCGAACCGTTCGCAAGAACACCGGCGACCTCTACCGCGGCTGCCTCATGATCTATGTCCGGCAGAGCGCAGAGCTATACCGTCGCGTGGAAGGGGCCTGGTACGGCATAGTAGGAGCCGTCCCTCCGGGTGATCTACCGAACCGGACATAAGGGCGATCCCGGGTCGTCTAAGGGCAGGACAGCGTCTTTTGGTGTCGCTTATGGAGGTTCGAATCCTTCCCCGGGAGCCCAGCCAGTGTGGGCCCTGACAACACAGTCAGGGCCCACTCTCATGCCCCCCACGAAACGCCCCGGTATCCTGCGGATGTCCACCCCACCCCCTCCGCAGCCGAAGGGCACCACCCGTGAGCGCCAATCGCCCCGCCGCCGTAGTCGTACTCGCAGCGGGTGAGGGCACCCGTATGAAGTCGGCCACACCCAAGGTCCTGCACGAGCTCTGTGGCCGTTCCCTCGTGGGTCATGTGCTCGCCTCCGCCCGCGAGTTGGACCCCGAGAACCTGGTCGTCGTCGTGGGTCACGCCCGTGAGCAGGTCACCGCACATCTGACGGAGACCGACCCCGAGATCCGTACCGCCTTCCAGGCGCAGCAGAACGGCACGGGTCATGCCGTACGGATGGGGCTGGAGGAGCTTGGTGGGGCCGTGGACGGGACGGTGGTGGTCGTCTGTGGCGACACCCCCCTTCTCACCGGGGCGACCCTGCGTGCGCTCGCCGGCGCGCACTCCGCTGACGGCAACGCGGTGACCGTGTTGACGGCGGAGGTGCCGGACGCGACCGGGTACGGGCGGATCGTGCGGGACGGCGGGTCGGGTGCCGTGACGGCGATTGTCGAGCACAAGGACGCCAGCGAGGCTCAGCGGGCGATTCGTGAGATCAACTCGGGTGTTTTCGCGTTCGACGGGCGGTTGCTGGCGGATGCGTTGGGGAAGGTGCGGACGGACAACAGTCAGGGTGAGGAGTACCTGACGGACGTGCTCGGGATTCTGCGTGAGGCGGGGCACCGGGTCGGGGCTTGTGTGGCGGCCGATCATCGGGAGATCGCGGGGATCAACAACCGGGTGCAGTTGGCTGAGGCGCGTCGGATCCTCAACGAGCGACTGTTGACCGAGGCCATGCTCGCCGGGGTGAGTGTGATCGACCCGGCCAGTACGTGGGTCGATGTGACGGTCACCTTCGAGCAGGACTCGATCGTCCATCCGAACACACTGCTCCAGGGGTCCACGCATCTCGGGGAGGGTTCCGAGGTGGGGCCCAATTCGCGGTTGAAGGACACTCGGGTGGGTGCGGGGGCGCGGGTGGACAACACGGTCGCGGACGGCGCCGTGGTGGGGGCGCAGGCGACGGTGGGGCCGTACGCCTATTTGCGCCCCGGAACCCGCCTCGGGGTGAAGTCCAAGATCGGTACGTACGTGGAGACGAAGAACACGTCGATCGGTGATGGTACGAAGGTGCCGCATTTGTCGTATGTGGGGGATGCGACGATCGGTGAGTTCACGAACATCGGTGCGGCTAGTGTGTTTGTGAATTATGACGGGCAGGACAAGCATCACACCGTTGTCGGGTCGCACTGCAAGACGGGTTCGGACAACATGTTTGTGGCGCCTGTCACGGTCGGGGATGGTGCGTATACCGCGGCCGGCTCTGTGATTACGAAGGATGTGCCGCCCGGTTCGTTGGCTGTGGCCCGAGGCCAGCAGCGGAATATCGAGGGTTGGGTGGCTCGTAAGCGGCCGGGGAGCGCGTCGGCGAAGGCGGCTGAGGCGGCTTCTCGGGAGCAGGGCGAGGGAAGCTGACCGGAAACGGGTAGGTCGGACTCGGGCTACCGTGATAGGTGCACACCCGCACACCCCCAGCTGAGCAGGCCTGTCAGGGCTGATCACGGCTGAGACACCACCTCTGAGGAGACAGTGCTGTGACCGGGACCAAGACGACCGGGGAGAAGAAGATGATGTTCTTCTCCGGCCGCGCCCACCCCGAGCTTGCCGAGGAGGTCGCCCAGCAGTTGGGGGTCGGGGTTGTCCCGACGAAGGCCTTCGATTTCGCGAACGGTGAGATCTACGTTCGTTACGAGGAGTCGGCGCGTGGCGCGGACTGTTTCGTGATCCAGAGCCATACGGCTCCGATCAATCAGTGGATCATGGAGCAGTTGATCATGATTGACGCGTTGAAGCGGGCGTCGGCTCGTTCGATCACGGTGATCGTGCCGTTCTACGGTTATGCGCGGCAGGACAAGAAGCATCGTGGGCGTGAACCGATTTCGGCGCGTCTGGTGGCTGATCTGATGAAGACGGCGGGTGCGGACCGGATCCTGACCGTGGATCTGCACACGGACCAGATCCAGGGCTTCTTCGACGGTCCGGTCGATCACCTTTTCGCGCTCCCGCTGCTCGCGGACTATGTGGGCGCGAAGGTGGACAAGGGCAAGTTGACGGTGGTGTCGCCGGACGCGGGTCGTGTGCGGGTGGCGGACCGTTGGTGTGACCGGTTGGGTGCGCCGTTGGCGATCGTGCACAAGCGGCGTGACAAGGATGTGGCGAACCAGGTGACTGTCCACGAGGTCGTGGGTGAGGTCAAGGGTCGTGTGTGTGTGCTGGTGGACGACATGATCGATACGGGTGGGACGATCGTGGCGGCGGCGGACGCGTTGTTCGCGCATGGCGCGGAGGATGTCATTGTGACGGCGACGCATGGTGTGTTGTCGGGTCCGGCTGCTGATCGGTTGAAGAACTCGCGGGTGAGTGAGTTCGTGTTCACGAACACGTTGCCGACGCCGGGTGAGCTGAGTGCTGATCTGGACAAGATCAAGGTGTTGTCGATCGCGCCGACGATCGCGAGTGCGGTGCGTGAGGTGTTCGAGGACGGTTCGGTGACGAGCTTGTTCGACGAGCACTGAGGTTCGTCCGCTTTCTCGTCCTGCGGATCGGGTCTCGCGTGATGAGATCTGCGGGCTCAGCTGGATCGCTTCTGCATGATCGATTTTTCTGCGGCCTCTCGCGCCGAGTACTCTGTCTGAGTTGCTCGGCGAGGGAGGCCGCACCCGTGTCATCACGGGGTGGTTGTCCGTTATCGACGCGCTCTTCGTAGCAGGCCGTTCGTGGCCGGGTGACCTGTCCGTCTCTCACCTGTACGAGGAGTGCACAGCATGTCCGACGTAAAGCTCACCGCCGAGACCCGCAACGAGTTCGGCAAGGGTGCGGCCCGTCGCGCGCGCCGCGAGGGCAAGGTTCCCGCGGTTGTCTACGGCCACGGTGCCGACCCCGTTCACATCACGCTTCCGGGTCACGAGCTCCAGCTCGCCCTGCGTACGCCGAACGTTCTGCTGACCCTGGACATCGAGGGCCGCACCGAGCTGGCGATCCCGAAGGCTGTGCAGCGTGACCCGCTGAAGGGTTTCCTCGAGCACGTCGACCTGCTGACCGTGAAGCGCGGCGAGAAGGTCACCGTCGAGGTCTACGTCCACACCGAGGGTGACCTGGCGCCGGGTGCCTACCTGCTCGAGCACGTGCTGAGCACGCTGACCGTCGAGGCTGAGGCGACGCACATCCCCGAGTCCGTCACGGTGTCCATCGCGGGCCTGGAGGCCGGTGCCTCCATCCTCGCCAAGGACATCCCGCTGCCCTCGGGCACGACGCTGGCGATCGACGAGGACGCGGTCGTCCTCCAGGTTCTCGCCGCGCAGGCGGAGGAGGCCCCGGCAGACGCCGAGGCCGAGGGCGCCGAGGCCTGATTTCCCCGGAGTCTTTGTTCGGCGGCCGCCGCTCCCACCGGGGGCGGCGGCTGTCGCGTATCTAAGGAGAGATGGACGTGACGACCGACGCGGGTGCCCCCTGGCTGATCGTGGGGCTCGGCAATCCCGGGCCGGAGTACGCGATGAACCGGCACAACGTGGGGTTCATGGTGGCCGATCTGTTGGCGGCGCGGATCGGCGGGAAGTTCAAGCGGGCGGGCAAGGCTCAGGCGCAGGTGGTCGAGGGGCGTGTGGGGCCGGTGGGTCCGGCGAACCGGCGGGTGATTCTGGCGAAGCCGATGTCGTTCATGAATCTGTCGGGTGGGCCGGTGAACGCGTTGCGTGAGTTCTACAAGGTGCCGCTGGATCGTGTGGTGGCGGTGCATGACGAGCTGGACATCGATTACGGGGTGTTGCGGCTGAAGCTGGGTGGCGGTGACAACGGTCACAACGGTCTGAAGTCGATGACGAAGGCGATGGGTGCGGATTATCACCGGGTGCGGTTCGGTATCGGGCGTCCTCCGGGTCGTATGCAGGTGGCGGATTTCGTGCTGAAGGACTTCTCGTCGGTGGAGCGCAAGGAGTTGGACTTCTTTGTGGACCGGGCGGCGGACGCGGTGGAGTGTCTGGTGACGGAGGGGTTGGAGCGGGCGCAGGGCGCGTACAACTCGTGAGTACGGAGAGTGACGGGGGTTGTGCGGGAGATACGTGGGTACAACTGCTGACTTTGTCGGGCAGGAGTTGACCGATCGCAGGACCATGGCCAATGATCCCGGCCATGCCGGCCACTGCCCATCGTCGTAAGTCCGCGTCTGTCGCGCCGCGGCTGGGGCGTCTTGGGCGGTGGGGTCGGTTTGTGGTGATGGGTGCGGTCGCCGTGCTGATTCTGATCGCGGGTGTGTGGGCGTCGTGGGGGACGGCGCAGCACGTGGTGCTCAGCAAGGGGCGTGAGCAGGGCACGATGACGGTGGCGTCGTGTGACGACGATGCGTGTACGGGTCCGTATCGGCCGGTGTCGGTGGGGTCGAGGGCGCGGGAGCGGGTGGTTCTGGACGCGTCGGTGGGGGCGCGGGAGGGCCGGACGTACACGGTTGTGGTGAAGCCGGGTACGAGTGATGTGGTGCGTTCGGGGCCGGCGGGGATGTTGTACGCGTGGGTTCCGTTGGGTGGGGGGTTGTTGCTCGCGTCGGTGGTGGTGGCGGGTGGGTTGGGGTTGACGCGGGTGGGGTGGGCGATGGCGGGTTCGGGAATCGCACTGTTGACGGCGGCTTTTGTGGCGCTTTGAGCCGTTTTCGCTGTGAAGAATCGGTGCGTTGCCTGTTTGTGATTGACCGCAGGTCAGTCGGAACTGGAAGCTGAGCCGCCCCCTCCACATCTTCCCGCTCGATTCCCGAAGATGGATGCCCATGCGTACCCTCATCCGCGCCGGCGCGTTGACCGCCGGTGTTTCGGCCATGCTGTTCCTTGGTCCGGCCGCCCACGCTCTCTCCCTCGCCACGCCTCATGGCGACAACGGCACCGTCAAGATCCATGACGCCACCACCGGCGAGGAGCTGCACCAGAACGAGCCCCACGTCTGCACCTTCTATCTCGATGCCTTCGATTTCGACTCGGTCCAGGAGGTCGACTGGCACATCGAGGCGTGGGCCCCGACCGAGGGCGGGACGGTGAAGTCCGGCGAGATCACCCTGGACGACCAGGGTCATGGTCGTACGGAGGACCTGTCGCTGCCGGACGGGCACTACAAGCTGTTCTGGAAGTTCGAGGGCGAGAACGGCGCCGCGAAGCACAAGGTGTTCTGGACGGACTGCGAGGACTCCGCGTCGCCCACGCCTTCCGAGGGCACCGGGGGTGGCGGCACGTCGCCGTCCCCGTCGCCCTCCTCGACCGTCTCGTCCTCCGCTTCGCCGACGGACACGGAGGGGGTGACACCGTCGCCGAGTTCGTCCGAGGAGGGTTCCGGCCCGGCGGTGGACCCGTCGGCGTCGGCGTCACCGTCGGGGCAGGGTGGCGCGGGTGATCTCGCGGAGACCGGCAGCAGTGCCCCGGCCGGTCTGCTGTCGGCCGCCGCGCTCGCCCTGGTCGGGGCCGGAGCCTATCTGGTGCTGCGGCGCCGGAAGGCCGCCGGTAACTGACGTACGTACGGCTTCGTAGGGCTTCGCACGGTGTGGCGATGCGCCCTTTATGGCGATGCCCCCGGTCCGCGCAGGCGGGCCGGGGGCATCGTCGTGTCCGGGTGTGGTGTCGGTCAGCCGGTGTTGCGCAGGCCTGCCGCTACTCCGTTGACGGTGAGGAGGAGGGCGCGGGCGAGGAGCGGGTCGGGTTCGGCGCCTGCTGCGGCGGCCTCGCGCTGGCGCTTGAGGAGGGTGACCTGGAGGTAGGAGATGGGGTCCAGGTAGGCGTCGCGGATGGAGAAGGTCTGCTTGAGGACCGGGGTGGCGTCGAGGAGTTCGTCCTCGCCGGTGATCTTCAGGACCTCGCGGACGGTGAGTTCGTGCTCGGCCTCGATGTCGGCGAAGACGTGCTGGAGTTCGGCGGGGACGAGGGTCTCGACGTAGTGGCGGGCGATGCGCAGGTCGGTCTTCGCGAGGGTCATCTCGACGTTGGAGATGAAGTTGCGGAAGAAGTGCCACTGTTCGTGCATCTCGTCGAGGACGCCCTCTCCTCCCAATGTTGCGGTGAGGCCCGCCTCGCGCAGTGCCTTGAGGCCGGAGCCGACGCCGAACCAGCCGGGGACGATCTGGCGGGACTGGGTCCAGCCGAACACCCACGGGATGGCGCGCAGTCCGTCGAGGGAGACGCCCGAGCCGGGGCGGCGGGAGGGCCGTGAGCCGAGGTGCAGGTCGGCGAGCTGGTCCACCGGGGTCGAGGCGAGGAAGTACGTCGGCAGGTCCGGGTCCTCGACGAGCCGGCGGTAGGCCGCGTGGGCGGCGTCCGAGACGATGTCCATCGCGGCGTCCCAGCGGGCCAGTGCCTCGTCGGACTGGCGGGGAGCCGTGTGCAGGGCGGACGCCTGGAGGGTGGCCGCGACGGTCAGTTCCAGGTTTTCCCGGGCCAGTGAGGGCACGAGGTACTTGTCGGAGATGACCTCGCCCTGTTCGGTGACCTTGATCTCGCCCTCCAGGGTGCCCCAGGGCTGGGCGAGGATCGCGTCGTGGGAGGGGCCGCCGCCTCGGCCGACGGTGCCGCCGCGGCCGTGGAAGAGGCGCAGCCGCACCCCGTACCGGTGGGCGACGTCGCGCAGCCGTCGCTGCGCCCGGTGGATCTCCCACTGGCTGGTGGTGATGCCGCCGAACTTGGAGGAGTCGGAGTAGCCGAGCATGACTTCCTGGACGTCGCCGCGCAGCGCGACGAGGCGCCGGTAGGACGGGTCGGAGAGCATGTCCTCGAGGATGGTGTCGGCGGCCTTGAGCTCGTCGGTGGTCTCCAGGAGGGGCACGATGCCGATCTTGGCCCAGCCGCCGTGCAGGTCGATGAGTCCGGCCTCGCGGGCCAGGACGGCGGCGGCGAAGACGTCGTCGGCGCCCTGGCACATGGAGATGATGTAGGACTCGATGACCTCGGGTCCGAAGACCTCCAGGGCTCGCTTCACGGTCTGGAAGACGCCGAGGGTCTTCTCGCCGGCGGCATCCACGGGCGCGGGGGTGGGTGCGAGGGGCCGGCGGGAGCGCAGTTCCTTGGCGAGGAGCTTGGCCCGGTACTCGCGGGGCATGTCGACGTACCGCCAGGATTCCTCGCCGAGGCGGTCGAAGAGCTGGCCGAGGGCGTGGTGGTGGGCGTCGGCG
Organism: Streptomyces sp. ME02-8801-2C; assembly: GCF_033793965.1. Taxonomy (NCBI): domain Bacteria; kingdom Bacillati; phylum Actinomycetota; class Actinomycetes; order Kitasatosporales; family Streptomycetaceae; genus Streptomyces; species Streptomyces sp. ME02-8801-2C. Next base: position 59,482 of record NZ_JARAXP010000017.1, read on the forward strand.
TGTTCGCGGACGTCCATGGTGGCGAGCTGGAGGCCGAAGGCGGACAGGGTGCGGATGGTGCGGTTCATCCGGCCGTCGGCGAAGAGGCCGCCGCGGTGCTCGCGCAGGGAGGTCTGGATGAGGGTGAGGTCGCTGAGCAGTTCGCTGGTGCCGAGGTAGTCGCGGCCGTCCTCGTGCGGGGTGCCCTTGGCCAGGCGCTGCTTGGTGTTCTCCAGTTTCTGCCGGATGCAGGTGGCCTTGAGCCGGTAGGGCTCCTCGGCGTTGAGCCGCTTGTAGCGGGGGCTGATCTCGGGCAGTTGCTCCAGGTCGAGGCGCAGGGATTCGAGGAGTTCCTCGGTGGCGCCGGTGTAGCGGATGGAGTTGGAGAGGAAGCCGCGCAGTTCGTCGATCAGCTCGAGGGCGTCGTTGATGCCGTGTTCGTGCTGGAGGATGAGGACGTCCCAGGTGACCTGGGGGGTGACGTTGGGGTTGCCGTCGCGGTCGCCGCCGATCCAGGTGCCGAAGGTGAGGGGGCGGGTGGCGTCGGGGAGTGTGACGCCGACGCGCTGGAGTTCGGCGGTGAGGTCCTCGAGTACGTCGCCGACGGCTCCGGCGTGCAGTTCGTCGAGGTAGTAGATGGCGTTGCGGGCTTCGTCGGCGGGTTCGGGGCGTACGACGCGCAGTTCGTCGGTCTGCCATACGAGGTCGATGTTCTCGGCCAGACGGGTGTCGTAGCGGCGTCGGTCGGCCTCGATGACGGGGGTCTCGAGCAGGGCGGCGATGCGGCGCAGCTTGTTGAGGACGGAGCGTCGGGCGGCTTCGGTGGGGTGGGCGGTGAAGACGGGGCGAACGTTGAGGTTCTTGACCGTGGCGCGCAGGTGGTCGGGGTCTGCGTCCTTGAGGCGGTCGGCGGTGCGGGCGAGGAGGCCGCCTTCGGCGGCGCGTCGGGCGCGCAGTTCGCGGCCTCGGTGGACCTGTTCGGTGACGTTCGCGAGGTGGAAGTAGGTGGAGAAGGCGCGGACGAGCTTGGCGGCGGTCTCCAGTTCGGTGCCGCGCAGGAGTTCGGCGGCGGCCTCGCCGTCCTCGCGGGTCAGACGGCGGACCTTCTCCACGAGTTCCAGCAGCTCAGGGCCTTCTTGGCGGACGAGGGTCTCGCCGAGCAGGTCGCCGAGGCGCCGGATGTCGGCGCGCAGTTCGCTGCTGGTGGTCGTGGTGGCCTGGCCATGGTCGTCGGCACTGCTCACAGGTGCGGCTCCTTGCAGTGTGGAGGCTGGGCGGGAGGGTACCCGGACGGCGTCCGGACGGCCCGGGAGCCGCGCCGGGGCCGCCTCGGGGAGGCTTGGGGGCGGGGCATCCGGGAAGAAAAGAGAGCGGACCGCGCTGTCCGACCGACTCAAGGATAGGTGTCGAGGGGGACGCGCAGAATTTCGGGCTCTTGCCGCCGGGCGACGCGCTGACATACTTACGACGCCGTAGGTTACGCAACCGTAGGGAGCCTGAGGATCCGAGGGCGCCCTCGGATTCCGTACCCCGGTATCTGACTGGACCCACCACCCCCCAGGGGACGCGTATGACCACCTCACCTTCCGACGCGCTCGAAGACGCTGGGAAGACGCCCGACGACTCCTCACTGCCCTCGGCCACGCTGGGTGGCGAACAGAAGCGTTCACTCGAACAGATCACGCTTCTCCTCTTCATCATCGTCCCGTTCCTCGCGGTGCTGGCGGCGGTGCCGCTGGCGTGGGGGTGGGGGGTGAGCTGGCTGGACCTCGGCCTGCTCGTCTTCTTCTACTACCTGGGCTGTCACGGCATCACGATCGGTTTCCACCGGTACTTCACGCATGGCGCCTTCAAGGCGAAGCGGCCTTTGCGGATCGCGCTCGCGATCGCGGGTTCGATGGCGGTGGAGGGTCCGCTGGTGCGTTGGGTGGCGGATCATCGCAAGCATCACAAGTTCTCGGACGCGGAGGGTGATCCGCATTCGCCGTGGCGGTTCGGGGAGACGGTTCCGGCGTTGCTGCGGGGCCTGTGGTGGGCGCACATCGAGTGGATGTTCGACGAGGAGCAGACTCCGCAGGACAAGTACGCGCCTGATCTGATCAAGGACCCGACCATTCGGGCGATCTCCCGTCAGTTCATCTTCTGGGCGATGCTGTCGCTGGCGCTGCCCGCGCTGATCGGCGGTCTGGTGACGATGTCCTGGTGGGGCGCGTTCACGGGCTTCTTCTGGGGTTCGCTGGTCCGCGTCTGCCTGCTGCATCACGTCACCTGGTCGATCAACTCGATCTGCCACGCGGTGGGCAAGCGCCCGTTCAAGTCACGGGACCGGTCGGGGAACGTGTGGTGGCTGGCCGTCCTGTCCTGCGGCGAGTCCTGGCACAACCTGCACCATGCCGACCCGACGTCGGCGCGGCACGGTGTGATGCGCGGGCAGGTCGACTCCTCGGCGCGGCTGATCCGCTGGTTCGAGAAGCTCGGATGGGCCTATGACGTGCGCTGGCCGTCACGCTCGCGTATCGATTCGCGGCGGAACACGGACCAGGACGGCTCTCGGCGCCGGAAGGAACCGGCGAAGGCGGCATGATTGACGGCGTGGCGACCGACTCCAGCAGCACCGAGAGCAATGAGAAACCGCGGCGTCCTCGCCGCACCCGGATGACGGGTGCCGAGCGCCGGGCCCAGTTGCTGGAGATCGGCCGCACGCTGTTCGCCTCGAAGGGGTTCGAGGCCACGTCGGTGGAGGAGATCGCGGCCAGGGCCGGCGTCTCCAAGCCGGTGGTCTACGAGCACTTCGGCGGCAAGGAGGGCCTGTACGCGGTGGTCGTGGACCGTGAGATGCGGCGCCTGCTGGACATGGTGACGAGCTCGTTGACCGCGGGCCATCCCCGTGAATTGTGCGAGCAGGCCGCGTTCGCGCTCCTCGACTACATCGAGGAGTACACGGACGGCTTCCGCATCCTGGTCCGCGACTCCCCGATCCCGCAGTCGACGGGTTCCTTCGCGTCGCTGATCTCGGACATCGCCACGCAGGTGGAGGACATCCTGGGCCGCGAGTTCAAGCGCCGGGGCTTCGACCCCAAGCTGGCCCCGCTGTACGCCCAGGCTCTGGTCGGCATGGTCGCGCTGACCGGCCAGTGGTGGCTGGACGTGCGGCGCCCGAAGAAGGCGGAGGTGGCGGCGCACCTGGTGAACCTGGCCTGGCACGGCCTGGACGGCCTGGAGGCGAAGCCTCGCCTGATCGGGCGCCGGAAGGCTTGAGGGTGACTGCGGAGCGCTTCGGCTGACCGCGAGGCCGGGCTGTGCACCGTGGGCGCATGACTGAGATCGCGATCGGCCAGGCCGGTTCCCAGCTCGACGAGTTCGTCCGCCGCGCGGCGGACGGCGAGACGATCGCCCTCGCCGACGACGAGGGGGTGACCGCGCTGCTGGTCTCTCCGCTGGTCGTCGCCGGCCTCGAAGACTCCCTGGCCGTCGCCGACCGCCGGCGCCGCAAGGCCGAGGGCACCCTCGGGCCGGGTTGTCCCACGCGCTGAGGTCAGGCGGACGCGCGGCTTCACCCCGTAGGCGCCGGCTCCAGGAACTCCAATCGGTTGCCCACCGGGTCCTGGGCATAGAAGCGCAGGTGGCCCGGCAGGTCGTCGTCCCAGGTCAGCCGCGCCCCGCGGGCCTCCAGCCGGGCCGCGTACGCCTCGATGTCCGTGACCCGCAGGCCGGGGTGTGCCTTCCGGGCGGCCCGGAAGTCGGGCTCCACGCCCAGGTGGAGCTGTACGCTCCCCGCCCGGAACCAGCAGCCGCCCCGTGCGGCGAGCAGCGGCGGCTTCGGAATCTCGGTCATCCCGAGGATGCCGGCGTAGAACGCGCGCAAGTCGTCCTCCGCGCCTGGCGGCGCGGCAAGCTGCACATGGTCGATGGCGGCGATCACCGCTCGGCCCGCCGTCCCCCGCTCTTGCGCGCCACGGCAAACAGCCGCTGGAAGGGCAGCACGGTGCCGTACGGCTCCATCGGATACGCGGCGCGCAGCAGTTCGCGGTACTCGGTGACGAACGCGTCGCGGGCCTCCGGGTCGTCCGCCAGGGCGGTGAGCACGGGTCGCAGGCCGGTCCCCTTGACCCAGTCGAGCACCGGGTCCTCCCCCTGCAGGACATGGAGGTACGTCGTCTCCCACACGTCCGTCTCGCAGCCGAGGCGGGCGAGCCGGTCGAGGTAGACGTGGGGTGCGTGGACGGAGTCCTCGTGGCGCAGTACCTCGCCGAGGCGGCTTTTCCAGCGGGCGCCGGTGCCCAGTTCGCGCATCAGGGCGTGCAGGGGCGCGTCAAGGTTGTTCGGCACCTGGAAGGCGAGGGTCCCGCCGGGGGCGACGGTGTCCAGCCAGGCCGGGAACGCGTCGAGGTGGCCCTCGACCCAGTGGAGGGCGGCGTTGGAGACGAGCAGGTCGTACGTCTCGGTGGGCGTCCACCGCGAGGCGTCCGCGTGGGCGAAGTCGAGGCGTCCGCCGCCGGCGGTGGGGCCCGCGTACCGGGCCGCCTGTTCCAGCATCGGCGCGGAGTTGTCGTAGCCGGTGATGTGTGCGGTGGGCCAGCGGTCGGCGAGGACGGCGGTGACGTTGCCGGGGCCGCAGCCGAGGTCGGCGATGCGGGGATGCCCCTCGGGCTGTCGCGTGGGGAGGTCGGGGATGCGGGCGAGGAGGTCGGTGAAGGGGCGGGCGCGGTGGTCGGCGTGGCGGAGGTACTGGGCGGGGTCCCAGGTGGGGGTCGTCATGGCAGTCACCTTCCCGCCGCAACTGTCTCGATGTCAAGAGACTTGACGCCAAGAGACTTCACATCGACACAACCACTACACTGATCGCCATGGAGGACGAGGTCGATCGGCTGGTCTCCGCGTGGCGCCGGGAACGCCCGGACCTCGACGTGGAACCGCTCGAAGTGCTCAGCCGGGTCAGCAGGCTCGCCCGGCATCTGGACCGTGCGCGCAGACTGGCGTTCGCCGAACACGCCCTGGAGCCCTGGGAGTTCGACGTCCTGACCGCGCTGCGGCGGGCCGGAAACCCGTATCAGCTCTCCCCCGGACAGCTCCTCACCCAGACCCTGGTCACCTCCGGCACGATGACGAACCGTATCGACCGGCTGACGAAGAAGGGCCTGGTGGAGCGTCTTCCCGACCCCAGCGACCGGCGAGGGGTGCTGGTGCGGCTCACGCCGGAGGGCCAGGACAGGGCGGATCAGGCGCTCGCAGGTCTGCTGGACCAGGAGCGCGCGATCCTGGCGGAGCTGTCACGCGCGCAGCGGGCCGAGCTGGCCGCGCTGCTGCGCCAGTTGACGGCGCCGTTCGACAACATCCCCGGCTGACCGAGCCCGGGGGCTTGTCGCCGGTCAGGCGCTGCTGCTCTCCTCGACTGCGACGCGTGTGCCATGGCCGAGGTCTGCGGGGCCGACTCCGGCGCGCCGGGCGAGGGCGACGGCGGCGAGGGTGGAGTGGACGCCGAGTTTGCCCAGCACGTTCTGCATGTGCGTGCGCACGGTGTGCGGGGAGAGGAACAGCCGTTCGGCGACGGCTTTGCGGCCCAGTCCGGCGACCATGCAGCGCAGCACTTCCCGTTCCCTGGGCGTCAGCGACTCGACGAGCCGCTCGCTCTCGGTGCGGTGCTTGCGGGCGGCGGTCAGTTCGCGCAGCACGCCGGTGAGCAGGGCGGGCGGCAGATGCGTCTCGTCGCGCAGCACACCCCGGATGACGGTCAGCAGCCGGGACAGCGAGCAGTCCTTGGCGACCCACCCGGAGGCACCCGCCTGCAGGGCGAGCGCGGCCCTGCGGGGGTCGTCCTTCTCGGCGAGGACGACGGTCCGTACGTGCGGATGTCCCGTACGGACGCCCGCGACCAGGGAGATCCCGTCGACCAGCCCTTCCTCGTTGCCCTCCTGCACGGGCACCGCCGGGCGCGCGCCCGGCACGTTGCCGCCCAGGTCGGAGTCGACGAGCAGGACGTCGAACCGGCGGCCCTCGGCCACCGCGCGCTCCAGACTGCGCAGCGCGGCGGGACCGCTGCCGGCGGCGGAGACGTCGACGTCCGGCTCCGCGGCCAGTGCGGCGGCGAGAGACTCGGCGAAGATGCGGTGGTCATCGACGACCAGGACTCGGATGCGAACCACTGAAACCCCCTTCCCCGAGCTCCTCAAGAGCTGGGGACACCCAATCGTCGGGGGGACGGCCCGTGCGGACACGACGCCCGGAGCAGTCCCCGGCTGCTGTTGCCGGCCTGGGACGGGGCCGCGGTCACCGACCGCACGGCCGCCGCCGTGCGATGACTGCTACCCCCGCTCCGGGCGTCGTACCCGGCTGTCTCGCCCCCTGATCAGCACCGGCCCCCACCGGTGCTGTTCATCAGGGTACGGCTGGGAGGCAGGAGCGGAAGGTAATTCGCAGAACTGATTGGCCAGCGCGTTTATGGTGTGCCGCATGTTTCGTATTGCGACAGAAGTCGACAAGGAATGCCTGTCCTTGCTCCGGTCGCGGTTGCGCGAGGCGAACACGGCGGCGTCACCTGTCCTGCGCGCCCTGCGCGGCACCCCTGCCGAGCGGGAACTCCCGCTCCACGTATGGGCGTTGGACGAGGCCGGAAACCTGGCCGGTGGCCTGGTCGGCCACACCTGGACGACCTGGCTGCATGTGACGTACCTCTGGGTGGACGCCCGCCACCGGGGTTCCGGCCTGGGCACCCGCCTCCTCGCGGAAGCGGAGCGCGTGGCACACGAGGAGCGCGCGTGCGACCACGTACGCCTGGAGACGTGGGACTTCCAGGCACCGGACTTCTACCGGAAGCAGGGGTACGAGGTGGTGTGCGTGATCCCGGACTATCCGCCGGGGGTCACGGAGTACACGCTGACCAAGCGGTTGCCCGCAAGGGCTTGAGGGGGACGGTGGGTGTGCCTCAGAGTTCCTCGAGCGCTTGCAAGCTGATGTCGACGTCGATGTCATTGGGGACTGTGAGCTTGAGGTGGTCGTGGTGGATGCCGGTGAGGGCGTACGTCTTGTTCACGGGGTCGATCTCGTAGGCACGGACGACCGGGTGCTGGTTGGGGTCGGCCATCTCGACAGCGGGGCGTTGTGGTGATCCAGGACAACGGTCATCTGACGTTCGACCTTGAGATGCTTCGGAACCGTGCGTCGCAGGCCGCTGACCAGCAGGTCGGTCATGACACTGGGGAACTGTGTCTGTGGCCTCGGGAGGACCAGGCTGCCGTCGATCAGCTCGGTCGCGTTCCAAGGTCTGGCAGCGTGAACAGGTCGTCCACGGTGTACGTCGGTGATTCACTCATGGCCGAGATCCTCGATCTGCTTTCCCATATGAGGACAGGAATCCGGAGCCGTCATCACAACGGGTGACACCTTGACCAGGAACCACCCTGTCTGTCCCGCTCGGTGAACGCCCGTCGGCTGTGGGCGAGCAGTTCGCGCAGGGCGGGGGCGGGTGGGTTCTTCCAGATCAGGGCGAGCAGCGCCGGTGTCTCGACGTCGTCGATGGTGCGGGCTGTGAGGCGGTCGCGGTTGTCCGCGGCGAGCGATTCGCTGAGGACGGCGACGCCGAGGCCTCGGGCGGCGAGGTACGCAATAGTGTCCGCGGAGCTCGCCTGCAGGGAGATCGTGGGCTGGAGGCCGTGGGCGGCGCAGGCGCGGTCGAGCACCGTGCGCAGGCCGGTGCCGGGCGGCATGCACACGAGGGGGTGAGCGGCCAGGTCGCGCAGAGTGACTCGCCTCTGTCGTGCGAGGGGGTGCCCGGCGGGAACGGCCACAACCAGCCGCTCGCTGATGATCGTCAAGGCGTCCAGCCCGTCGGGGGTGGCGGTCGCCGTACCGATGAGGGCGAGGTCTACGGCGCCGGCGCGTACGGCCTCGACGAGGCGGTAGGAGTTGTCCTCCAGCAGCGAGAGTTCGACACCGGGGTGTGCCTGGTGGAACGCGGCGAGTGCGTCGAAGAGCGGTGTGATCGCGCAGCCGATGACCATCCCGACCGTGAGCCGGCCCCGGATCAGGTCGGTCACCTCACCCACTGCCTGACCGACGGCATCGGCTGCGGCGAGCGCGGCGCGGGCGTGCTGGAGCATGGCCTTTCCGGCGACGGTGAGGGTGGCGGTGCGTGCCGAACGGTCGAACAGCTTGGCGCCGAGCTCACGTTCCAGCTGCCGGATCTGGGCACTGACGCCGGACTGGCTGATGTGCACCCGCTCGGCGGCCCTGGTGAAGTTCAGCTCTTCGGCGACCGCGACGAAGTACTCGAGCTGCCTCAATTCCATGACTGTTGATTCTAGTTTCCAGAAGAACCATCTGTTGGACTTCTGGCAGGCAGGTACCCAGGCTGGGGAGAAGAAGCCGAAGCCGAGCCCGACGACGCCAGGAGGTAACCATGCCGGAGTACGAGAAGGCCATGCGGCCCGAGGACATCACCCGGTTGTTCGTCGAGCGGTCCAACGCCGGTGACGCGGAGGGAGTGGCCGCCCTGTACGAAGCGGACGCGGTGCTGGCCTATCCGCCCGGCGAGCGGACGGTGGGCCGGGAGGCGATCCGGGCGCTGTGGGAGGAGGTGCTGGCCAACCGTCCGCGCTTCGAGCGCGAACAGCCACTGCCCACACTGGTCAGCGGAGACATCGCCCTCACCTCGACCCCACCGAAGGACGGCACCGGCGCCCGGGCACAGGTCGTCCGGCGTCAGCCGGACGGAAGCTGGCTGCGACTGCTGGACCAGCCGGAGTTCGTGCCTCCCGGCCGCTGACGAGCAGTCACGTCATTCCGGTGCCGTGGGGAAGATCAGGTGCGGTACGGATGAGTGAGGGTCATGGGGGTGCGGACGATGTCGGCGGCAGGCTCGGGGAAACGGGGGCCGGCGACGTAGTAGCGGGCGCGGGTGCGGCCGACGGGTTGCAGGACCTGGGCGGTGGTGAGGTCGCGGAGGTCGCGTTGGGCCTGTTGGACGCTCAGGGCTTCGGCGTGCTGGTAGCGGGAGCGGCGCACGCGTCCGGCCATGGCGACGTCGTGGAGGGCGGTGACCGTACGGTCGTCGAGGCCGGTTTCCTCGGCGAAGTCGGCGAGGGCTGTCCACACGCGGCCGGAGCGGATGAACCGGCCGGAGACGGTCTGGGCCTGCTGGTGGTAGGCGGTGAGATTGAAGCGGACCCAGCTGGAGACATCCTGCTGGGGTGTGTAGTGGGTGCCGGTGTCGTTGAGCCGGCGGTAGTACTCCCAGGTGTTGCCCGGCCGCCCGAGCCAGCTCTCGATGGAGGAGAACTCGGGGGCCAGGACACCTTCCCTGGCGATCATGAGGGTTTGCAGCGAGCGCGACATGCGGCCGTTGCCGTCCGCCCACGGATGGATGGACACCAGATGCAGGTGGGCCATCGCCGCACGGACCAGGGGGTGGCTGTCGTCGTCGGCGTTGAGCCAGTCGACGAGTTCCAGCATCAGCGCGGGGACGGCAGCGGCGTCGGGTGCGGTGTAGGCGGCGATGCTGGGATCGCGGGCGTCCGTGACATAGACGGGCCCTTTGCGCCACTGGCCGGCGGGTCGGCGGGCGCTGTGGCGGTGGCCCTGCAGTATCCAGTGCAGGCTGTTGAGGAACCCCTTGCCGTAGGTGAAGTCCTCGACGTCGTGGAGCGTCTGGATGTAGGTCATCATCCGCTGATAGGCAAGGGTCTCGTCCCGGTCCTCATCGGACACCTCGACCTCGGTCTCCCCCTCCATCAGGTCTTCGACGTCGACGGTGGACACCTTGAAGCCCTCGATGGAGTTCGATGCCGCCACGGCGTCCGCGGTGAGGAACTTGCGCAGGCCGTCCGTCCATTTGGTGGGGGAGGCACGCACCTGGTGCCGCAGAGCGTCGCGCATCCGATCGACCTCTTCGAGCACGCGGTGGTCGTCGGGGTCGAGGGAGGGGGTGGGGAAGAGCACACCCCGACGATACAATGACGCAATCATTGCGTCGAGTGCATCGAGCCTCTGAAGCGCCGAGCCGCCTGGCGAAAGGACGGTGGGCCGGGCGCCGACACTGCGCGCGGGCTGCGGCACGACAGGAGTTCATTCGATGAACAGCACTCCGAGCGCCACTCAGCCGACCAGTCTCAGCTCCACCCGATATCGCTCCTTCGCGTCCCTGACGAAATCTTCCTGCCCTACGGCCGGGAGGGACCGACGCCACCACCGATGTTCGCCGGGCCGGACCATTGGACCGTCCGCCAGAACCGCCCTGAATCGCTCGTCGATTCCGGCAAGCTCGGCCGTGAACCATGCGAACTCGGGGAGCGACCGCACTATCGGGTCGTCTGTGACGCGCTGGAGCAGGTCACGGATGGACAGGTCGTTCAGGTACTCCGAAACGTCCATGTCGTAGCCGTCCACGCACTCGTCGACCATCGCTTCCCAGCTTCGCAGAGCTTCGCCAGGGAGCCGTACGACAGTCCATCCGGCCTCCCTGGCGATCCGCCGGAAACAGTCGGCCAGGGATTCGGCGCGAGCCCCTCGGCCCACCGTCACCGAACCCGCCGAGCCCCCGCCGAAGGCACCGCCGCGAACACTCGGGGAGCCGTGTAGCCGGCCGAGTCGAACGCCGACTCCACCGCCTTTGTGATCCGGTCCGCTTCTTCCGCCTCGACCAGGACGATCGCCGAGCCGCCGAAGCCGCCGCCCGTCATGCGGGCGCCCAGGGCGCCGGACTCGACCGCAGCCTGGACAACCAGGTCCAGCTCGGGGCAGGAGACCTGGAAGTCGTCGCGGAGGGAGGCGTGGCCCTCGGTGAGGATCGGGCCGATGGCGCGGGTGTCGCCGCCTGATTTCAGGAGGGCGACCACTCGTTCCACGCGGTGGTCCTCCGTGACGACGTGGCGGACCAGGCGCTGCACCTCTTCGTCCGCACCGGCGTCGGCCAGCCGGGTCAGGGCCGCGTCCAGGTCCTCGTACGGCACGTCCCGCAGGGCGGTCACGTCGAGCAGGGCCGCGCCCCGCTCGCAGCCCGCGCGGCGCTTGCCGTACTCGCCCTCGCTGTGGGAGTGCTTGACCTGGGTGTCCACGACCAGCAGGCGCATGCCCTCGGCCGCCAGGTCGAAGGGGATCTGGTCCTGGGAGAGGTCCCGGGTGTCGAGGAAGAGGGCGTGGCCGTCGGTGCAGCATGCCGAGGCCGTCTGGTCCATGATGCCGGTCGGGGCGCCCACGTACACGTTCTCCGCGCGCTGGCACAGGCGGGCCAACTGCCAGCCCTGCAGGCCCAGTTCGTACAGGTCGTTCAGGGCCAGGGCGACCACCACCTCCAGTGCCGCCGACGACGACAGGCCCGCGCCCGTCGGTACCGTCGAGGTGAGGTGGATGTCCGCGCCGCCGGAGACCGACTCGTGACCCGCGTCCAGCAGCGCCCAGATCACGCCTGCCGGGTACGCCGTCCAGTTCTTGTCCGACTCGGGGGCCAGGGCGTCGAGGCGCAGCTCAATGACCCCGCCCTCGATGTCCGACGAGTGCAGGCGTACGGCGCCGTCCGTGCGGCGGGAGACCGCTGCCAGCGCCGTGTGCGGGAGGGCGAAGGGCATGACGAAGCCGTCGTTGTAGTCGGTGTGCTCGCCGATCAGGTTGACCCGGCCGGGCGCCGCCCACACTCCCTCCGGTGCCGATCCGTACAGCTCCTCGAAAACCTCGGCGACATCCGCAGTCGTCATGCCCTCTACCTCTGACCTCTCGTATGTTCCAGTACCGCGTACCGCTAGTTGCTGCCGTGCCGCTGCGCGAACTCCCAGGCGTCCGCGACGATTCCCGCCAGGTCGGCCCGGGTCGGGTTCCAGCCGAGGCGGGTTTTGGCCCGGTCGGCGGAGGCGACCAGGATCGCCGGGTCGCCGCCCCTGCGCGGGGCCACGACCTCGGGGATCGGGTGGCCGGTGACCCGGCGTACCGTCTCGACGACCTCGCGGACGGAGAAGCCCTCGCCGTTGCCGAGGTTGCAGATGAGGTGTTCGCCCGCCGTCGCCGCCGCGAGGGCCAGCAGATGGGCGTCGGCCAGGTCCGCGACGTGGATGTAGTCCCGTACGCAGGTGCCGTCGGGGGTCGGGTAGTCCTCGCCGTAGACCGAGATCGCGTCCCGCTTGCCCTGCGCGACCTGGAGGACCAGGGGGATCAGGTGGGACTCGGGGTCGTGGCGCTCGCCCTGCGTGGCGTACGCGCCGGCCACGTTGAAGTAGCGCAGCGACACCGCGGCCAGGCCGTGGGCCGCCGCCTCGCTGGTGATCATGTGGTCTACGGCCAGCTTGGTGGCTCCGTAGGGGTTCGTCGGGGACGTGGGGGCGGTCTCGACGATCGGGGTCGTCTCCGGCTCGCCGTACGTCGCGGCGGTCGAGGAGAAGACCAGCTTGCGTACGCCGGCCTCGCGCATCGCCGTGAGCAGGGCCATCGAGCCGCCGACGTTGTTGTCCCAGTACTTCTCGGGCTTGACGACCGACTCGCCGACCTGGGAGGAGGCCGCGAAGTGGAGCACGCCATCGAAGGAGGCGTCCAGCCACTTGGCCGCGTCCTTGATGTCGCCCTCCACGAACGTGGCACCTGCCGGGACGCCCTCCCGGAAGCCCGTCGAGAGGTTGTCGAGGACGACGACCTCGTGGCCGGCCTCCAGCAGATGCTGGGCGACCACCCCGCCGACATAGCCCGCACCGCCGGTGACCAGGTACTTACCGCTCATCAACTCGCTACCTCTCGCAGTCGCTGGGCCGCGGACTCCGGCGCGATGTCGTTGATGAACACGCTCATCCCCGACTCGGAGCCCGCGAGGAACTTCAGCTTGCCGGAAGTACGTCGAATGGTGAAAAGCTCGAGGTGCAGCGCGAAGTCGTCGCGGTTGACGCCCTCGAACTCGTCCAGGGTGCCGAAGGGTGCCTGGTGCCAGGCCGCGATGTACGGCGTCGGCGGCTCACCCTCGCCGAAGATCCGGTCGAAGCGCCTCAAGAGTTCCAGGTACACCTTGGGGAACTCTGTGCGGGCGTCCTCGTCGAGACCGAGGAGGTCCGGGACGCGGCGGCGCGGGTACAGGTGCACCTCGTAGGGCCAGTGGGCGGCGTACGGCACGAAGGCGACCCAGTGGTCGGTGGCCAGGACGAGGCGCTCGCCCGCGAGTTCCTTCTCGACGATGTCGTCGAAGAGGTTCTCGCCGCCCGTCGCCTCCTTGTGCGCGGCCACCGAGCGGAGCATCAGGGCCGTACGGGGGGTGGTGAAGGGGTACGCGTAGATCTGGCCGTGGGGATGGCCGAGGGTGACGCCGATCTCGGCGCCGCGGTTCTCGAAGCAGAACACCTGCTCGACGGCGGGGAGGTGGGACAGCTCCGACGTCCGGTCGGTCCATGCCTCCAGGACCAGCCGCGTCTGCTCCTCGGTGAGGTCGGCGAAGGTCGAGTTGTGGTCGGAGGTGAAGCAGACCACCTCGCAGCGCCCGGAGTCGCCCGCCAGGGAGGGGAAACGATTCTCGAAGACGACCACGTCGTACGACGAGTCCGGGATCTCGCTCAGCCGGTCGCCCTGGGTCGGGCAGAGCGGGCACTCGTCGGCCGGGGGGTGGTAGGTGCGGCCCTGGCGGTGCGAGGCGATCGCCACGTCATCGCCGAGCAGCGGGTCCCGGCGTACCTGCGATGTGGTGACGGTGCGCTCCAGGGGGCGCCGGTCCACCGCGTCACGCACTGTGTCGTCGCGCAGGTCGTAGTAGATGAGCTCACGACCGTCGGCGAGCCTCGTCGAGGTCTTCTTCACGCCGGACTCTCCATCCGTACCCATACCTAGCTTCAAACAGAACCGAACACATCAAATCATAAATCCACAACCATGGGTATGGGAATACCGTCCGTGAAAGCCGTCCGCGCAAGCCGTCCGTGACACATGAGCGGAGCCGGAGTTCACGGGAACTCCGGCTCCGCGGTCTGGAGGGTGACGCCGGTCAGAAGGCGCCCGGTTCAGGGGGCGAGTGCTGCTGCACGGGGCCCGCCCGATCCAGCAGCCCCGTACGGGCCGCCAGCGCCGCCGCCTCCAGCCTCGAACCCACTCCCAGCTTCATCAGCACCCGCTGGACATGCGTACGAGCCGTACTCGGGGCGATCCCCATGCCGGCCGCGATCAGCCGGGTGTCCTCGCCCTCGGCGACCCGGACCAGGACCTCGACCTCCCTGGGCGTGAGCATCTGGAGGAGACGCTGGCCCTCGTCGTCGGGCTGGGCGGCGGGGTTGAGCAGTTCGCTGAACGCGCCCTGGAGCAGTTGCGGAGCGACCGCCGCCTCGCCCGCCCTGGCCTTCATGATGGCGCGCTCGACGCCCTCTATCCGCTCGTCGTGACGCACGTACCCGGAAGCCCCCGCGGCGAAGGCGGCGGCGATGCCGCGCGGGCTGGGCACCGGGCCCAGCACCAGGACCGCCACCTGTGGACGCTCGCGCTTGATCCGCACCACCGGGTCGAACATGCCCGGCTCGGCCGGTGTCGCCGTGCCCAGCAGGCACACCTCCGGCGCGCGGGTGATCACCAGTTCCGCCGCGCCCGCGGCGGGCGCCGCCGCGGCGAGCACCCGGTGCCCGCGCAGCTTCAGCGCCGAGGCAAGAGCCTCGGCGAGGAGTCGGTGGTCGTCGACCACCATCAACCGCACACCCATCGAGCCACCCCCCAGTCCCCCCAATGGTTGTCCCCTTCTGGATGCCCATTGGTCCACACGGAAGGGAGCCCCCCGGCTCCCCCCGCTTTCTATGCCCCCGGAAGCTACACGCTTGTTCGACGTTGCGCTTCCCCTACTGGTGAGAAGTGCCCCGGATCGCCGAAATTCCTCGCATTCGAGGGTGATGAGTAGTACGTGCCGTGCCCCGCCCCTGAACTGGGAGGCGAGCGGGCTCAGTTCGAGCTGGTGCCGTACGCGATCGCCAGGTACCTGGGCCCCCCTGTGCTGGAGGGCTTCCGGGCATACACCTGCGACATGTAGAGGCGGCCGTCGGCGTAGATGATCTCGGCGAACTCGGGCTGCATGCTGAACTCGACCTCGCGCACCGCCTTGGTCGCCGGGTTCCGCATCAGCGTCGTCTGCGCGAAGGAGCCGCTGTCGATGCTGACGACCTCGCCGCCCTTGTCGTAGGGCGGGCGCTTGTACGCGATCACGTTGCCGTCGGCCATGGTGAGCGGGGAAATGGTCCAGCCGTCGCCGGCGTCGGCCCGCTGACCGTCCAGCTTGCCGGTGGCGAGGTCGAAGGCGACGATCTCGTTGGTCTTGCTGTACTCGCCGGTGCCGTCGTGGTTCTCGGTCGGGAGATACAGCTTGTCGTTGCCGACGGCCAGCTTGGTGCAGTACTCGATCCGCGAGACACCCTCGCACTCGGCGGCGTACCTGTCGCCGGGCGCCGAGATCTTCGTACGCAGCCGTCCGCTCTTGTTGTCGATGGAGAAGAAGTCGGAGATGCCGCTGCCGTCGCCGGCGGAGCGGTTGATGTCGGCGGCCACGACCAGCGGGTTCGTCGACACGATGCTGGCGTCCTCGATGCCCTTGGCCATCGCGTACTCGGAGAGCACCTTGCCGGAGACGGGGTCGATGGTCTGGATGGCCAGCTGCCGGGCTCCGTACGAGCCGCACTTGCGCACCGCGACCAGTTTCTCGCCGCCGCCGTAGCCCGCGTCGTAGCAGGAGTCGCCGGGCTTCGGGGCCCACAGGGACTTGCCGGTGATGTCGAAGGCGGCGCCGCCGCTGGTGCTGCCGACGGCGACCGTGTTCGCGCTGATCGTCACGTTGTCGAGGTTGATCACCTGGTCGCCGGACTTGACCGTCCGCGTCCACAGTTTCCTGCCCTCGTCGAGGTCGATCGCCGCGACCTGGCTGCAGCCGTGCGAAGGCTTGTCCTTGGTCGGCATGGCGGGCTCGTACACGATCGCCGTCTGGTGGCCGGCGGTGGTGTGACGGCTGGCCTCGCAGACCGGGCCGGGCAGCGGGACCGTCCAGAGCTTGGTCCCCTTCACGGGGTCGTAGCCGACGATCTCGGCCCGGCCGCTCTTGGCGTAGACCGTGTCGGTGAGCCAGGAGCCGACGACGGTGGCGCTGTTCTCGTCGGCGCCGACGGCGGGCTCGGGGACCTGGAAGAGGACCTTGGAGGCGGTGTTCGCGGGCGCCTTGCCGGCACCCTTGTCACCTCCGGCACCCTCGCCGCCCTCGCCGCCGCCGGTTCCCGCCGTGGCACCGGCGGTGTTGTTCTTGTCGCCGGCCTTGTCGTCCGCCCGGCCGTCCTTGGAGGAGGAGTACCAGACACCGCCGCCGATGATCAGCGCGATCGCCGCGAGGGCCGAGACGATGATGACGGCCTGGGCGTTCGACTTCCTCCGAGGAGCCGGAGGTTGCGGTTGAGGTGGATAGACGGGCTGTGGCTGCTGCGGGTAGCTGTAGCCGTACGGCGGTTGGGGCTGCTGGGCGTACGGGTTCGGCTGCTGGGGGTAGCCGTAGCCGGGGGGCGGCGGGGGCTGGTTGGGCGGGGGCGGCGGCTGGGTCATGACGTGCGTACCTCGGGAAACGGGGAGAAGAGAGGGGAGCGGCGGGAGCGGAGGGGGCGGCGGGGTTTCCTACTTGCCGTAGGCGAGCATCAGCTTCTCCTTCAGCTCGTCCCTGCCGCTCAGCCGGGTGGTGGAGAGGTAGAAGCGGCCGTCGGCCCAGTCGTACGCCTTGGAGTAGAAGCCGTTCTCGACGTCGGCGGCTGCCGTCGGGTTCTTCAGGAGTGTCGTCGGGGTGTGGCTGTTGCCGGTGACGGGGATCGACACGACCTGGCCGCCGGCGTCGTACGACGGCTCGACGTACGCGATGAGCGCGCCGCCCTCGGTCTTCAGCGGCAGCATGGTCTCCGCGGCCGGTGACTTGACGCGCCACTTCTCCTTGCCGGTGGCGAGGTTGATCGCGACGATCTCGTTGGCGCCGGTCTTCGCCTCGGTCGGCAGATAGAGGGTGTCGGCGTCGGCGGCGACGCCCTGGCAGCCCTGGAGGTCGCGTTCGAGAAGCGCCCAGCCGCACACGGGTGCGAAGGACTCGTTGACGGAGACCTCGGAACGGAAGCTGCCGTCGGCCTTGAGCGTGGAGATGTTCCACGACTTCTTGTCCTCGTCGGTGAGGTAGAGGACGACAGGATCGACGGAGTACGTCCGCCCGACCCGCCACCCCTTCGGGATCGGCCGGGTCCATCTGGCCGCACCGGTGCGCGGGTCCAGTTCCTGCACCTCGTCGTGCTCGGTGGAGGTGGACGCCCCGCAGGACGACACGACGATCAGCTTCGCGCCGCCCGCGAAGGCGGCCGGGAAGCAGGCGGCTCCGTACTTCACCTTGTCGAACAGTTTGGCGCCGGTGTCCAGGTCGTACGCGGTGCCGGACTGTGAGCGCCCGACCATCAGGGTCTTCCCCGTGAGGGTCAGTTCGACGCTGAGCGCGCTGTCGAACAGGGCGCCGTCGGCGACCTCACCGCTCCAGCCCTTCGCACCCGTGTTCAGGGCGAGCAGCTGGAGCTTGTTGCACTTGGCGCGCGAGCCGGCGCCGCTCATATAGGCGACCACGATCTTGTCGTCGGCCGACTTCTGCGGTGTGACGGCGCAGATCTTCTGCGGGAAAGTGATCGGTCCCCAGGCCGTGTTCCCGTTCCCGACGCGGAACGCGAACACCTGCTTGTACGCCACCTTCACGGCCACCTTGTCGGTGATCCACATGCCGTTGGCGTCGGCACCGGAGGCGGGCGCGTCCGGCGCGTCCTTGGACCAGAGCACCTTCGACTCACCGGCCTGGCGGCCCGCGTTGAGGTTGTCGGGGTCGGCGCCGGCCACATCGCCGCCGCCGCCGTCCCCGCCGCTGTCGTCACCGGGGTTGATGGGCCCGGAGGCGGGCACGGGCAGCTCGGGGTCGGCCACGGCGGGCTTCTTGTCGTCACCGTCGCCGCTCGTCACGGCGAACACCGTGCCCCCGACAACGAGCAGCGCGGCGACCGCAGCCCCCAGCATCAGCGCGGGCCGCCGCTTGAAGGGGCTGCCGTTGCGGGAACCGCCGCCGGGTGGCAGCTGCGGCGGGGGTACGGGGGCGCCGGGGAACTGAGGGGACTGCTGGCCGGGGTAGCCGTATCCGGGGGCGGCGCCGTACCCGTAGGGGTCGGACTGGGTGCCGTGGGGGGCGGGTTGGGCGGCGGCGTAGGGGGCCGGCGGCGTGCCGTAGGGGGCCGGTTGGGCGCCATACGGGCCGGGCTGCGTCCCGTAAGGGCCGGGTTGAGTCCCATAGGAGACGGACTGGGCGTCGTGCGGGCCGGGTTGAGTCCCGTACGGGCCGGACGGGGTGCCGTGCGGACCGGACTGGGCGTCGTGCGGGCCGGGTTGAGTCCCGTACGGGCCGGACGGGGTGCCGTGCGGACCGGACTGCGCGTCGTGCGGGCCGGGTTGAGTCCCGTACGGGCCGGACTGGGCGTCGTACGGGCCGGAGGGTGACGGCGGGGCGTAGGGGGCGGGGGCGGGCTGCTGCGGGTAGGCGTAGCCGGGCTCAGGCGTGGGCGGGGCCGGGGGCAGGGGTGGCCGGCCCTGCGGGGGCGGTGGGGTCCCGTACGGCATCGCCTGCTGCGGAGTGGCCGGCGGCACGCCCGGCCCGCCCTGGGGGGCCGGAGAAGCCTGGGGGGCCTGGGGTGCCTCAGGCGGCTGCGGCGGTACCTCCGGCGGCGGGCCGAAGCCACCCTGGGGCGGCCCGTAGGGAGGTCCCACGGGCGGTTGGCTGGGCGGCTGGGTCATCAGCGCGCTCCCCCTTCAGCTGATTTTTAGCCACGCCCTGAGGAACGCGGAAGGCGCGGAGGGGCGCGGACAGGCAATGGAGCCGCGCGGGAACCGCACTCGGATACGTATACGTGCTCAGGGAGTTCTCAGAGCGCTCTTTCTACCACTCCGTGGCCCTCCCGCACCGGACCGTATCCGCCCCCGCCCGCCTCTGTTCCCAAGGGCGAACCGGCCCGTGATGCCACTGTTATGCGCGTTCACGTGCCCTTCACGCCACGTCTGTGAGCTTCACGCTTCGCGTGAGTCGGCCTCTGCGCGCCGCTGTGCGCCTCTGTGCCATCTGTTCCCCGACTACGACTCGTCCGCGAGTTCCAGCCACCGCAGTTCCAAGTCGTCGCGTTCGCCGGAGAGTTCGCGAAGTTCGGCGTCGAGTTTGGCGACCTTCTCGAAGTCGGTCGCGTTGTCGGCGATCTGGGTGTGCAGCTTGCTCTCCCGCTCGGAGATCTTGTCCAACTGCCGCTCGATCTTCTGGAGTTCCTTCTTCGCGGCCCGGACGTCGGCGGCGCTCTTCTCGGCGACGGGCCTGGCGGCGGGGGCGGCGGCCTGGATCGCGGCAGCGGCGGCCTCTTCCATCCTCTGCCGCCGCTCCAGGTACTCGTCGATGCCGCGCGGCAGCATACGGAGGGTGGCGTCACCGAGGAGGGCGAAGACGCGGTCGGTGGTCCGCTCGATGAAGAAGCGGTCGTGGGAGATGACGACCATGGAGCCGGGCCAGCCGTCGAGGAGGTCCTCGAGCTGGGTGAGGGTCTCGATGTCGAGGTCGTTGGTGGGCTCGTCGAGGAAGAGGACGTTGGGCTCGTCCATCAGGAGGCGCAGGATCTGCAGCCGCCGCCGCTCACCACCGCTCAGGTCCCCGACCGGGGTCCACTGCTTCTCCTTGCCGAACCCGAACGTCTCGCACAGCTGTCCGGCGGTCAGCTCGCGCCCCTTGCCGAGGTCGACGCGGTCCCGGACCTGCTGTACGGCCTCCAGGACCCGCAGGTTCGGGTTGAGCTCGCCGACCTCCTGGGAGAGGTAGGCCAGCTTGACGGTCTTGCCGACGACGACCTTCCCGGCGGCGGGCTGTGTCTCGCCGTCGCTGCGGGATGCCTCGGCCATGGCACGCAGGAGGGAGGTCTTGCCGGCGCCGTTCACCCCGACGAGGCCGATGCGGTCACCGGGGCCGAGCTGCCAGGTGAGGTGCTTGAGGAGCACCTTGGGACCGGCCTGGACGGTCACGTCCTCGAGGTCGAACACGGTCTTGCCGAGCCGCGAGGACGCGAACCGCATCAGCTCGCTGCTGTCCCGGGGCGGCGGTACGTCGGCGATCAGCTCGTTGGCGGCCTCGACGCGGAAGCGCGGCTTCGACGTACGGGCGGGGGCCCCGCGGCGCAGCCAGGCCAGCTCCTTGCGGACGAGGTTCTGCCGCTTGACCTCCTCGGTGGCGGCGATGCGCTCGCGCTCGGCACGGGCGAAGACGTAGTCGGTGTAGCCGCCCTCGTACTCGTACACGGCGCCCTTCTGCACGTCCCACATGCGCGTGCAGACCTGGTCGAGGAACCAGCGGTCGTGGGTGACGCAGACGAGCGCGGAGCGGCGCTCGCGCAGATGCCGGGCGAGCCAGGAGATGCCCTCGACGTCGAGGTGGTTGGTGGGCTCGTCGAGAACGATCAGGTCGGGCTCGTCGATGAGCAGCTTGGCGAGCGCGATGCGGCGCCGCTCACCGCCGGAGAGCGGCCCGATGACGGTGTCGAGCCCCTGCGGGAACCCGGGGAGGTCGAGCCCGCCGAACAACCCGGTCAGTACGTCCCTGATCTTGGCGTTTCCGGCCCACTCGTGGTCCGCCATGTCCCGGATGACCTCGTGGCGGACGGTGGCGGCGGGGTCGAGGGAGTCGTGCTGGGTGAGTACCCCCAGCCGCAGGCCGCCGGAGTGGGTGACGCGCCCGGTGTCGGCCTCCTCCAGCTTGGCGAGCATCCGGATGAGGGTGGTCTTGCCGTCGCCGTTGCGCCCCACGACACCGATCCGGTCCCCCTCGGACACCCCGAGCGAGATCCCGTCGAGCAGGGCACGGGTCCCGTACACCTTGCTGACGTTCTCGACATTGACGAGGTTGACGGCCATTTCGCTCCTGAGTTGGGGTGGATCGACCTTCCAGGGTAGTGGGCCGGGTGGGTGAGGTCGGCGGGCGGATTCACCGGGGTCACGAAGCAGCGCGGTGCGGCCACTGTCAGCGACGGGGTACGGGGTACGGGGTGCGGGATACGGGGTGGCGACGGGCTCAGGAGCCGAGGAACACCGTGCAGGTCCCCGAGCGCTCGAAGACGGCTCCGGCGACCTTGGGCAGCTTCGTTCCCTTCGCCCGTACGTAGGCCGGGCTGCCGTCCGGAGCGAACCCCGCGTCCATCGCCTCGGTCAGTACCTCGTCGGGGGTCTTCTTTCCGGCCGGGACGAGCTTGTTGTCGCTGGTGAACGCGGGCACGCGGTCGCACGCGATCGAGAACTCGACACTGAACGGATAACCGTCCAGTGCCTTGAGGGCTCCGTAGGTGATGTCCCGCGCCTCTTCCGGAAGGCGGACCTGGTGATCGGACAGTGCCTGTTCGAGGCTGACATCGGCGGCGTCCGACGGAGACTCGTGCGGGAAGGGCCCGGCCTGCTCGGCCGAGTGCAGCCCACCCACGTCACAGGCGGCAAGGCTTCCGATGAGCAGTACGCCCAAGAGGAGGGCGGGTATCCGGGTCAGGCTGTGGAACACGAGTCTCCTCCTGGCCGATGGGGAATCCAGGGGGACGGTACCTGTTGGGCGCGAGGGGGTGGTTGCCGGCGGGGGCTCGGGGGCTACTCGCCCCGCTGCCGCGGAATCACCGCGGGGCCGGGAGCGGGGGAAGGGGCGGGCACCGGTGTCGGCAGCTCGTGCCCGTACTCGTCGTCGTGCACCGGCATGTCGTCGCGCAGCAGGTTCTCCGGGATGAGTACGGCCGCGGTCACGCCGCCGGTCGGGGAGTTGCGGAGTTCTACGCGTAGGCCCTGGCGGTCCGCGAGGCGGTTCACCACGAACAGGCCGATCTGTTTCGCGTCGAGGAGGTCGACCTTCTCCGAGCGGAGTTTGCGGTTGGCGTCGGCCAGCGCGTCCTCGTTCATGCCGAAGCCGCCGTCCTCGACCTCGATGACGACACCGTCGCGCATACGGGCCGCGCGGAGCTGCACCTTGGTGCTGGGCGGGGAGAACGAGGCCGCGTTCTCGACGAGTTCGGCGAGGAGATGGATGACGTCGGCCACCGAGCCGCCGTGCAGGGACACGCGCGGGGCCGCCCAGATCTGGACGCGGTTCGCGTCCTCGATCTCGGCCACCGCCGCGCGCAGGGTGTCCCCCAGCGGAATCGGCTCCCGCCAGCCGCGGCCGGGCGCGATGCCGGACAGGATGAGAAGGCTCTCGGAGTGGCGGCGCATGCGGGTGGCGAGGTAGTCGACGCGGTACAGCTCGTGCAGTTCGGCGGGGTCGCGGGGGCGCTGCTCGAGGTGGTCGAGGATGTCGAGCTGGCGGTGCAGCAGCACCTGGCTGCGGCGGGCGAGGCTGACGTACACGCCTGAGATGCCGCTGAGGAGTTCGGCGCGTTCGGAGGCAGCCTTGAGCGCCGCCCGCTGTACGGCGGTCAACGCGGTGCCGACCTGGGCGAGTTCGTCTCCGGCGAGGCGGCGCATCGGGGCTTCGGCGTCGATGTCGACGCCGTGTCCGGCGTGCAGTCGCCGCATGGCCTGCGGGAGCCGGCGGCCGGCGACTTCGAGGGCGGAGTTGCGCAGGTCGAGCAGCTCGACGATGAGGCCGCGCCCGACGGAGACGGAGACGAGCAGGGACAGCAGCACGCCGACCAGGCCCAGGACCACGGCGATCCCGGAGGCGCCGAGGGTGTCCCAGCCGAACGGGTTCGCCTTGGCGGCGGCTGCCGTACCGGCCTCGGTCTCGGCCTTGGCGAGGGAGGTCAGTACGGCGTTCGCGGAGCCGTCCCAGCCCTTCAACAGGCCGTCGGCGACGGCCGATCGACCGGGCCCGGCACTGAGTACGCGGTTCTCGATCCCGGCGAGCCGACTGTAACTGTCGCTCTCCAGAAGGGTGTTGTACGCCTTCTGGTGCTCGGGCCGCAGATCGGCGACCGCGGGCTTCAGCAGTCCCCGCTGGACGGTGACCGCGCCGACGAAGAGCGCGTACTGCTCGGCGGTGAGTTTCCCGGCGGCGCCGCCCGCAGCGAGGAGCGCCTGCTCCTGGGCCAAAGCCTCGCGGGCGCGGGAGAGTTCGAGGACGACGCGGGCTTCGGAGGCGGTGGTGGTGCTGTTCTCCCCGGTGAGCGCGCCGGTGACGGCGAAGGCGTCCTCGATGATGCCGGTGTAGGCCGTGTACGTGGTCTGTGTCGCGCTTTTTGTCCTGCGCAGCGCGTTCAGGCCGTGCGTGTCGGCGGTGAGTTTGTCGAGGCGGTCGGGGAGGGCGGAGTTGAGGAGTGCGGCGTCGGAACTGGTGGCGTTGACGCCGTCGAGCAGGGCCTCGGCGGAGTTGTCGGTGGCCGCCTGGGCACGCGTCAGGATCTCCGCGTCGCCGGCTGCGGCGGCGGTCCGCTCGGCCTGTATCGCGGCGACGAAGTCGGCGACCGGGGCGAGGAGTTCGGAGTTGACCTCCTTGGCTCGTTCGGCGTCACCGATGGTGGACGCGGTGGTGACCGCGGCGAAGCTCCACAGAGCCATGAGCGAGACGACGGGCAGCATCAGCAGGGCGACGATCTTCGCCCGGACGGATCGGGGCCGCAGTCGCCGGGCGGCGTGAACCATACGCATGGGGAACCTCGTTGCCTGTAAACCCCGCGGCGCATCTCCAGCCCGTCTGGGGGTCCCCCCTCTGGGGGGAGATTGAGGACGAGCGCGTCCAGCGCGAAGGGGGGGTCTGGGGGCACAGCCCCCAGGGAGAGGATGGGACGGGTAGGGGCGGCGGGGCGAGAAAAACTCAGGCCGTGGACAGCTCGACCTCGCGGAGCAACTCCGCCGCGACCGCCGCCTCCGCCCGCTTCCCCGTGGGCGACAACGCGACATACGCCGAGGCAAGGAACAGGAACGACCCGAGCAGCACGGCCAACGGGAACAGGAACTCGGTGGCCGTGGCCCCCGCCAACTCCGCACTGCTGGGCGCGAGCGTGACCTCGACCGCGAACATCGCCGTGTAGTGCATGCTGCTCACCGCGAGCCCCATGACCAGCGCGGCGATCGTCGCCAGCACGGGCCCCCGCACGATCAGCGTGAGCGTGAGCGCGGCGGTCGCGGCGACGACGGCGATCGCGACGGAGGCGATGACGAGCAGCGGGTCGTAGGAGATGTCGCCGTGCAGGTTGAGCGCGTACATACCGGCGTAGTGCATGGCGGCGACGCCGAGGCCGGTGCCGAGGCCGCCGAGGACGACCGACCTGACGCGGGAGCGGCCGTACCCGGCGGTGAAGACACCGGCGGCGACGACGGCGATCGCGGTGAGGAGGCTGAGGACGGTCAGCGGGACGTCGTAGCGGATGGGGGTGCCTGTCACGCTGAAGCCCATCATCGCGACGAAGTGCATGGTCCAGATGCCGGACCCGATGGCGACCGAGGCCAGCGTCAGCCAGTTCCGCTTGGAGGCGCCGTCCGATTCCAACGCCCGTACGGTGCAGCGCAGTCCGAGTGCGGAGCCCAGACAGGCCATCGCGTAGGAGAGGACGGGGGTGACCCATCCGGCGCTGAAGTGGTCCATGTGGCCCATGGGGGGAGTTCCTCTCGCCCGAGACGCGGGCAGGCTGCCGCTTCTCGGGAAGTAACGCCGATAGCAGGAGACCGGCGAATGGCTGATCAACTCCCCTGGGCACTTCCGAAAAGGGACCAAGGGGGCGACTGGCTGCCCTCAACTACCGTGCGGCTGCTAACAGTTGACCAGCGTGTTTGCGCATCTCATCAAGGAGGGGCCGACTCCCGCCGACCCCTCGACACCCTTCCTGCTTTTGTTCCCTGGATCAGGCGGACTTGCCGGCGGCGACAGCCGTGCGAACCTCGCCCAGCAGGTCGTACATGGTCTGGCCGGGGCAGTCGGTGGCCAGCCAGTCGCGGTGGCCGCTGATCGCGTTGACGTCCTTCGTGACCCCGTTGACCGGATTCACATAGGTCAGCTTGGCCTGCGGGTCCAGGCCCTTGTAGCGGGCGATCACCTTGATCAGGCGGATCAAGGACGCCTTGGCCGCGTCCGTCGGCGGCTGGTCGACCAGCGTGCCGATGAGGGCGATGCCGAGGTTGCCGGAGTTGAAGCCACCGGTGTGGAAGGCGGTGACGAGCTTGCCGTCCTTGTCGAAGGCCGGGATCGGGTCGTCGCCGGAGTAGCGGCCCTCGTACACGGCACCCGCCTCGTCGATGAGGAAGTGGTAGCCGATGTCGCCCCAGTCGAGGGTGATCGCGTGGTACTCGTAGATGCCGCGCACGGTCGACGCCGGGTCGGGATCGGCGTTCGGGGTGTCCGTGTGGTGGACGGTGACCGTCTGGAACGGGTAGTACACCTCGGGCGAGTTGACCTTCCCGTCCTTGTACCGCTTCGACTCGTCGGCGCCCCACGCCGGCCGCGACAGGTACTGCACGCCGCGCACCCGGGTCGGCTCGGTCGGCACCCGGAAGGTCTTGCCGGCTCCGCCGGTCGTGTCGATCGCCAGCGACCGTGCCGCGCTCACGCTCACGCCGTCCGGCAGCTTCAGCTCGTACGCGGTGGCGTCCCCCGCCGCCACCAGCTTCGTGCCGCCGCCCTCGACGGTCGCGCAACCCCCGCTGAACTCCTGCCACTTGCCGGGCGCGGAGGCACCGTCCGCGAACTTGATCCCGGCACCGTCGGCCGTACCGGTCCAGCGCACACCGACGTACGAGATCGCGAAGGCCGTGTTGGCCTCGGCGGTGCCGGTGGCGGCCTCGGTACGGGTGGCCGGGAACTTCTGCGGCTCGGTGCCGGCGGCACCGGAAGTGCCGGACGCGCTGTCCGCCGTACCGGAGGCCGAACCGTCGGTCGAACCGGACGAGGAATCCTCACCGTTGGTGGCCGCGAAGACCACCGGGGTCAGCGCGCCGCCGACGGCGACGGCACCCGCGGCGCCGATCATGCCGCGCCGGGTGAGGGGGACTTTCCGGCGATGGGTGGGGGGAGGTACGGACACGGAGATGCCTTCCAAACTTGCTGGGGGAGTTGGCAACTCAAGGGGGATCCCACGCCGTGCGCGCTCATCCAACTCGTACGGAGCTCCGCGACGGCGAGTGCTTGAAGTTGAAAAGACCCTACGCGTCACGCCCGTCCGTCCGCACCGCTCCATGCCAAGGAACGGTGAATTCCCTGTGCGGGTCAGACAATTGGGTCAACCCGGTGGTAACCCTGTGTGCGCGGTGTCACAGCACGCGGGCACCCGGTACCGGCCCCGCTGCCACCCGTACGGCACGACAGGTGCCGGACGCCGACAGCGCCTCCGCGACCTGCCGGGCGCCGCCCGCGTCCCGGGCGAGGAACGCCGTCGTCGGACCGGAACCCGAGACCAGAGCGGTGAGCGCGCCTGCCGCGCGACCTGCGGCGAGGGTGTCGGCGAGGGCCGGGAAGAGCGAAAGGGCGGCGGGCTGAAGGTCGTTGGAGACGGTGGCCGCCAGCGCGTCGGGGTCGCCCTCGGCGAGCGCGTCGAGGAGACGGGAAGAGGCGACGGGCACCGGAACCTCACTGTCAGCGACCAGCCGGTCGAACTCCCGGAACACGGCCGGCGTCGACAGACCGCGCTCCGCCACCGCGAACACCCAGTGGAAGGTGCCGCCGGTCTCCAGGACCGTCAGCTTCTCCCCGCGCCCCATCCCGAGCGCGGCCCCGCCCACCAGGCTGAAGGGCACATCGCTGCCCAACTCGGCGCAGATGTCGAGCAGTTCGACCCGCGAGGCGCCGGTCCCCCACAACGCGTCGCAGGCCACGAGCGCCCCGGCACCGTCCGCACTGCCGCCCGCCATCCCACCCGCGACCGGGATGTCCTTGGCGATGTGGATGTGCACGGCGGGCGTACGTCCGTACCGCTCGGCGAGCGCGACGGCGGCGCGGGCGGCGAGATTCGTACCGTCCAGGGGTACTTGGGCGGCGTCCGGCCCCTCACAGGTGATCCGGAGCTCGTCGGCCGGAGTCACCGTGATGTCGTCGAACAGGCCGACGGCGAGGAAGACGTTGGCGAGGTCGTGGAAGCCGTCGGGACGCGCGGCACCCACCGCGAGCTGGACGTTGACCTTGGCGGGAACCCGAACGGTGACGCTCACTGCTGCCCGGACTCCTCGTGGTCGTTCTTTTCTTCGGCTTTGTTCTCCGCGATGCGGACGAACTCCTCGACGCTCAACGACTCGCCGCGCGCCTGCGGGGAGACACCGGCGGCGACGAGGGCGGTCTCGGCGGCGGCGGCCGACCCGGCCCACCCGGCGAGCGCGGCACGCAGCGTCTTGCGCCGCTGGGCGAAGGCGGCGTCCACGACCGCGAAGACCTCGCTGCGCTCGGCGGTCGTCTTCAGCGGCTCGGCACGCCGGACGAGCGAGACGAGCCCGCTGTCGACGTTGGGCGCGGGCCAGAAGACGTTTCGGCCGATGGAACCGGCCCGCTTGACCTCGGCGTACCAGTTCGCCTTCACCGAAGGAACGCCGTACACCTTCGACCCGGGCGGCGCGGCGAGCCGGTCGGCGACCTCCGCCTGCACCATGACGAGGGTCCGCTCGATGCTCGGGAACGTCTCCAGCATGTGCAGCAGCACGGGCACGGCGACGTTGTACGGCAGGTTCGCAACCAGCGCGGTGGGCGGGGGGCCCGGCAGTTCGGTGACGCGCATGGCGTCGGAGTGCACCAGCGAGAACCGGTCGGCGCGGTGGGGCATCCGGGCGGCGACGGTGGCGGGCAGCGCGCCCGCGAGGACGTCGTCGATCTCGACGGCCACCACCCGCTCGGCGGCCTCGAGCAGCGCGAGCGTGAGCGAACCGAGCCCCGGCCCGACCTCGACGACCACGTCATCGGGCCGCACACCGGCGGTACGGACGATACGGCGGACGGTGTTCGCGTCGATGACGAAGTTCTGCCCGCGCTGCTTGGTGGGCCTGACACCGAGGGCGCCGGCCAGCTCACGGATGTCGGCGGCACCGAACAGGGCGTCGGAGGAGGCGTCGGGGACGGCGTCGGGGGCGGGGCTGGTACTCACGGGTCAAGGGTACGGGGGGTGGGGGGCGTGGATGGCAACTGTCCGCTCCCGGTCAGTGGCGGCGGCGAGCCGTGACGATCCACGCGCGTGAGTCGAGGTGCACGCCGGTGGCGGTGGTGTGGGCGTCGAGGGTGGCGCGTAGGCGCGCCCGGGCTTCCTCTGCGGCCGTGGGGTCGAGGGCGGCGAGGAGGTCCCTGACCTCCCACAGGCGGAGTACGGCGTCGAAGGCGGTGTCGCTGTCCGGGCCGTAGTGGACGGGTTCGTGTACGTCGGTGAAGGTGACGTCCGTGAAGCCTGCCGCCGTGAGGGTGCCTTCCGTGACGGTCGGGTCGCCGAGCGAGAACGGATCCGGGCCGTCGGACGCGGCTGCCGGGGCGGTGGTGAGGGTCCGGCGGATCGCGGTGGCCCATTCGTTGCGCTCGCGCTCCTGCCAGACGAGCAGCACCAGGCGCGCGGCGGGGCGCAGAGCACGCCCGATGTTGGTGAACGCTTCGACCGGGTCGGTGAAGAACATCGTCCCGAACCTGCTGATGCAGAGGTCGAAGTGCGCGGGCGGAAAGTCGTGGGTCTGGGCGTCCGCCTGCTGGAAGGTGACGTTGGTCAGCCCCTGGTCGTCGCTGAGCCGGCGGGCCCGTTCGAGCATGGACGCGGAGAGGTCGACGCCCAGCGCGCTTCCGGTGTCGGCGGCGCGGGCTGCCTCGCGCGTGGTCTGGCCCGTGCCGCAGCCGATGTCGAGCACACGGTCGCGGGGGCGGACGCGGGCGGCGGCTCGGAAGTGGTTGTTGTGCAGGCGCAGTTCGGCGTCGTAGTCGAACAGGTTGGACGTCACCGTCATCGGGTCCCTTCGAGGTCGGCGTCTCCGTCTCCGTCACCGGTGTGCTGGAGCAGAGCCGTGGCGAACACGTCCCACAGGGGTTTCGGCAGGTCGTGTCCGGCGCCTTCCAGGATGAGCAGCTTCGCACCGGGAATCGCGTTACGCAGCGCGTGTCCGTGCGGGAGCGGGAGGACGGGGTCGTGGTCGCCGTGCATGACCAGGGTCGGGGCCTTGAGGGAAGCGAAGTCGCGGGACGATCCGTCGAAGGAGATCGCATAGTGGTTGACGAGGGTGGCCGCGTAGTCGCGCGTACGGGCCACGTCCCGCTCGACCAGCGTGCGGGTGGCGGTCTCGTCGAAGTAGGGCGAGCCGCCCGAGCATGCCTTCGCCGACGCGACGACGTAGTCCACCACCGCGTCGGAGTCGGCGGGGTCCGGCTCGGCGGGGATACCGGCGGCGAGTTCGTCGGACGAGGGCGGCAGGCCGTCCTCGCCGGTGGAGGTGGAGACGAACGTCAGTGACTCCACCCGGTCGGGGTGGTCCACGCCGAGGATGAGGCCGAGTCCGCCGGCCATGGACCGGCAGACGACGTGCGCGCGCTCGACGTGCAGGGCGTCCAGGATGCCGAGCGCGTCAGCGGCCAGGTCGGTGTAGGTGTAGCCGGGCTGTCCCGGCGGGTAGCTGGTGGATCTGCCGGTGTCCCGGTTGTCGTAGCGGATCACGAACCGGCCCCCGCGCGCGATCTGCTCGCACAGCTCGGCTTCCCACCAGAGCATGGAGGCGGAGGCGCCGTCGATGAGGAGGATCGCCGGGTCGGCGGGGTCTCCGAAGGTCTCGACGCAGAGCTCGACACCGCCCTTCTCCGTCTCGGCCGCGATGTGGATGAGCTTCTCGCCGTGCGAAAGGTGATCGGTCATGAACACCACGCTAGATGCGGCCGGCCATCGCAAAAAGCGATAGTTTCCGATCAAGTCAATCGTGATTGACGATGAACCCGACGAGGAAGACGGACCATGCTCGACGTGGAACTGCGCCATCTGATCGCCCTGGCCGCCGTGGCCGACGAGGGCTCGTTCGGGCGGGCGGCGGCGCTGCTCGGGTACACCCAGTCGACGGTGAGCCAGCAGATCGCGGCTCTGGAGAAGGCCGTCGGCGGTGCCGTGTTCGACCGGCCGGGCGGGCCGAAACCGGTGCGGATCACGCCGCTCGGCGCGGTCGTACTGACACACGGGCGGGATCTGCTGGCGCGGGCCGACGCGATGGCGACGGCCGTCGACCGGTTCAAGGCCGGGGACGGCCGGGTCGACATCGGCACGTTCCAGAGCGTGTCCAACGCCCTGCTGCCGTCGGTCGTACGCTGGCTCAGGGACGAGCACCCCGGCTGCGACATCAGGCTGTTCGAGGAGGAGACCGACCGGCCCCAGATCCAGGACCTCGACCTGATGTTCTTCGACGGCCGCGTGGACGGTGACGTCGAACACCGCAAGCTGCTCGACGATCCCTACCTGCTGGTGGCCCGCACCGGCACCTTCCCCGAGGGTCCAGTACGGACGGCCCAGCTGGACGGCGTACCGATGGTGGCGCATCCGGCGATCTGCGACCAGGCCAGGATGGAGCAGGCGCTGGCCCGGCGCGGCGTCCGACCGCACGTCGTGTGCCGTACGGCGGGCAACGAGACGGTGCTGTCGATGGTGCGGGCAGGTTTGGGTTCCGCGATCCTGCCCCGACTCGCCGTCAGCGGTGCCGACATCGACTCCGACGAGTCGCTGCGCGTCCACGAACTCGAGCCGGCGCTCCCACCCCGCGAGATCTTCCTGCTGTGGCAGACGGGCCGAACCCACTCCCCACTCGCGGCACGGGCGATCGAGATCGCTGTGGAGGCCGCGGGGAGGATCGGGGGGCGGTCTTGATCGCGTTTTCGTTGGGGCTTCCCTCACCGCGTCCCCATGTCCCCGCCGTCCCCCACTTCCCCAACGCCCCACGTCCCGTCAGACCAGGCGGTTGCGCAGGCGGCGCAGCATACGGGCGTCCTCGAAGCCGACCGAGTGGGCGGCGGCGCCGATGGTGGAGCCGTGGCTGATGAGGTGCTCGGCGCGTTCCAGGCGCAGCGTCTGCTGGTAGCGCAGCGGGGTGAGGCCGATGGCGCGGGTGAAGAGCCGGGTGAGGGTGCGTTCGCTGACTCCGACGGCCGAGGCGAGGTGGGGCAGCGGCAGGGGCTGGTCGAAGCGGGTGTCGATGAGGTCCTGGGCGCGATGCACGGTGTCGTCGAGGTGGGACCGGTGCCGGAACATCGCGCTGGCCTGCGGCTCGTGACCGTTGCGGCGGGCGTAGACGACCATGTCCCGGGCGACCTGAGCGGCGACGGCGGGCCCGTGCCGGCCGGCGACGAGATGGAGGGCCAGGTCGATGCCGCTGGCGATACCGGCGGAGGTGATCACCCGGTCGTCGGCGGTGAACAGGACGTCGCGGACGACGACCGCGCCGGGGTGGCGCAGGGCCAGCTCGTCCTGCACCGAGTGGTGGGTGGTGCAGCGGCGGCCTCTGAGCAGGCCGGCCCGACCGAGCGCTTCTGCTCCGGCGCAGACGCTGGCCACTGTTCCGCCCCTGGTGTGGTGGTCCCGCAGGACCTTCAGGGAGGTTTCGGCGATGGCGGGCGAGTCGGCGAGGGTGGCGACCTCCCAGCCTGGGACCACGATCAGGTCCTCGGGCCCGAGGTCGGGCCAGTCGAGCCCCACCAGCACGGGCAGCCCCTGGGCTGTGGGCACCTGCGGCTGCTCGCCGACGTAACTCAGGGTGTAGGGGTGCCCGAAGTCGGCCGCGGTGGAGAAGACCTGCGCGGGGCCGGCCAGGTCCAGCAGATGGACTCCGGGCACCAGGAAGAAGACGATGTGGCTCACGATTCGGTCATCATGCCGGAAGACCGGTGGCGGCCTCCAGCTCGTCGACCGTCGCGATGGTGGCGAAGCGTCCGGCAAGGGCGTACTCGGTACGCCGGATGATCTCCTCGGCGGCCAGGGTACGAGGGTCGGCGAGCAGTTCGGCGACGCTCAGGCCGGCGGGGGCGTCGCGGTGCGCGACGGGGTTGGTGGCGGTCGCGTCGACGACGAAGGTGACCTGGTAGCCGAGGTCGCCGGCCAGTCGGGCGGTGGTCTCCACGCACTGCTCGGTGCGGATGCCGCAGACGGCGAGTTCGCGGACCCCGCGCTCGGTGAGGAGTTGTTGCAGGTTGGTGGTGGTGAAGGCGTTGTGTGAGGTCTTCCGGACCAGCGGCTCGCCGTCCTGAGGCTGCTCCAGCTCCTCCATCAGCTGTACGTGACCGAGGGCAGGGTCGAAGGCCCCGCCGCTCCCGGGCTCGGAGTGCAGTACCCACACCACCAGGTCCCCGGCACGCCTGGCCAGCCGGACCAACCGGTTCACCTTGTCGGCGATCTTGGGGTCGGAGATCGTCTCCCACAGCGGATCGGCGCGGAAGGATTCCTGGACATCGATGACGATCAGTGCTCGGGTCATGCACCTAGCGTCTGCCATGCGGAGGGGGCGGCGACAGGCCTCATCGGGTCCCGAAGCGGATCGATTCGGTCAGAGGAGCCATGGGTGCGGACGCGGCTCCTCGGGGATTTCGAGCACGGAGTCGGTCGTTGCCATCAGTAGTCTGCGGAAATGACACGAAGCGAGCGGCTCGCGGAGCAGTTGGACTGGTACTGGCGCAAGAACCTGCGGCCGCGGCTGGAAGGTCTTACCGACGAGGAGTACTTCTGGGAGCCGGTGCGCGACTGCTGGAGCGTCCGCCCGCGTGGCACGTCGGCCGCGCCGATGTCGGAAGGTTCGGGGGACTGGACGATGGACTCCGCGTCCCCCGACACGGTGCCGGAGCCGGCGCCGGTGACCACGATTGCCTGGCGGCTGGCGCACATCATCGTCTCCTGCCTGGGCTATCGGGTCGGATGGTACTTCGGCGGGCAGGACGTCGACTCCGGGACATTCGCCTACGCGGGGACCGCTGACGAGGCGCTGAAACAGCTCGACGAGATGTACGGGAGATGGAACGCGGGGGTCCTCGAGCTCTCGGACGCCGACCTGGAGAATCCGCCCACGGTGGGTCCCGAGCGGTTTCCCATGGAGAACAGGGTCCTGCACGTCAACAGGGAGCTGATCCATCACGGCGCCGAGATTTCCCTGCTGCGCGACCTCTACCGCCGGCAGGACGGGGCCGCGGCGCGTCGAGTATGAGCGGTCACTTGGCGTGGGCCGTGGGTGACTTGAGACCCTCGACGAAGCGAGTGAAGGCTCCTGCGGGGAAGGTGAGGGTGCCGTGGGCGGGGAGCTTGGAGTCTCGTACGGCTACTTGGACGAGGTGGTCTGCTATCTCTACGCAGGCGTCCCCCTGGCCGCCGCCGGAGTGGGAGGACTTCCGCCAGGTGTCAGGGGTGGTCATGCCTCTACAGCTCCTTCGCCAGCTTGTAGATGAAGTCCCGCGAACGCTCAGACTCGAGTGCGACTGTCCCTACCCTACGGAAGAGCGTTCGGTAGCGGCTGAGTTGGGCCTCGGCGTCGATGAACACTGGCCCGTTGGGCCCGTCGCGTACCACGGTGTCCAGTCTGGGGACAGGTCCGCCCGCGTACACCATCGTGCTTCCGGCCCCGCCGAAGTCGTCCAGGTCGAAGGGGATGACGCGCACCGTGATGTGGTCTGCCTCTGAGATTTCCAGGACGCGGGTGAGTTGAGCTCGTGTCGTGGCCCTGTCGCCGACCCGGATACGCAGCGCCGCTTCATGGATTACGGCCTCATACGGGATGGGATCGGGACGCTCGATGATGACCTTTCGCTTCATACGGTGTTCCACCCATCGCGCCACTTCGCTCGCTGGGAACTCCGGGTTGACGTATGAGAAGAGCGCCCGAGCGTAGTCCTCGGTCTGAAGCAGCCCGGGGACGTGCAGGAAGTCCACATCCCACCGGTAACGAGCATGGTGCTCCAACTCTGCCAACTCCAGGAACGGCGTCGGCAGTTGGCACGGGTGCTCCTCCCACCAGCCTCGCGTCCTGTCTCTCGCCATGGCTACCAAGGCATCGATCAACTCGCCGTCCCCACAGGCGTAATTGGCAGCGAGATGGCGCAGCCTCTTCTCGCTCACCCCGGTGAGGCCGGTCTCGATCTGGCTGATCTGCGCGGAACTCACTCCGAGGAGTGCTGCGGCATCGCGCGCGGCGAGTCCTGCCGCGTCTCGAAGCTTGCGCAGCTCGACCGCCAGACGCATCTGACGCGCCGTGGGCTCTCGCCTCAACACCATCGGCTACTCCTCCCAACCCACCTGAAAGCGCCACTCGTTCGGGGTCAGGTACGCGATCCACTTGCGAAACTTAAAAAGTTAAGTCTACCGTCAGTGACGCGACGCACACCCTGCGGAACCCCAGGCCCCGGAAGCGCACCGCTCCGTCCCGCCGCCGCCCGCCCACCGCAACCCCCCACCACCGAACGGGAGTTGACGCATGGCCGAAACCGAGTAGAACGCCCAGCCGGAGTCCGAGCCCGAGTCCTGGGAGTACCCCCTCTACATCCCCAACGACCTCCGCGCCGTCACCATCAGCCGCCGCACCCTCCGCCTCATCCTCACCATGCACGGACTGATCAGCCTCGTCGATGTCGCCGAACTCCTCGCCACCGAGCTCGTTTCGAACGCCGTACGGCATACCAAGGGCCCCGCCGCCCTACGCGTGCGCTGGTCGGCCGGCGTCCTGCGCATCGGAGCCTGGGACGCCGATCCCCAACCACCCGAGCCACCGAAGGAGTTGGGGCAGCTCAGCCACTCGGAAGACGGGCGCGGGATGGGGATGGTCCGGGCCTGTTCCGACCTCTGGGGATGGCAGCCGCTGTCCCGGTTCGGGAATCGCGGCAAGTTCGTGTGGTGTGAACTCGCCACCGGCGTCGGCGCCACCGCCTAAAAGAGACCCTCAGCCATGCAACCGCCCCCCACAATGCGGCCAAGGCCCCGCCCCCCGCTTCACATACAGCTTCTTCGCCCGCAGCGTCTGTTCTGCCCCCGACGCGTCCTGGGGGCGCCCGGAGCCGCCCAGGCTCTGCCAGGTCTGCGTGTCGAACTGGTACAGGCCGCCGTACGTGCCCGACGGGTCCACCGCGTTCGGGCGGCCCCCGGACTCGCAGGCCGCCAGCGACCCCCAGTCCAGGTGGTCCGCCCCGGCCACCGATGTCGGCATGGGTTTCGAGCCGACCCTCACCAGCTGGGCCCGGGGCTCGCGCACCACCTCCGTACGCACCCGGCGTGGCTTCTGCTTCACTCCGTTGACCGCGCGGATGGTGAAGGTGACCCGGCGCAGGCCCGGGCGGCCCGACTGTTCGACGACCTCCGTGCCCTTGAACAGGGTCGCGTCCTGGGTGCGCCGCACGTCGAAGGGGATCGCCTCCTCGCGTACCTCCTTGGAGTCCGTCACGCGCAGCACCGTCACCGCCTGGCCGTCGCGCGGGAAGCTCGCGGGGGACACCGACAGGGCGTCCTCGCCCCGCAGCGTGATCCCGGCTTCCCGTACCGCCTCGCCGACCGTCGCCGCGTTCGTACGGATCGTGCGGGCCCTGCCGTCCGCGATGATCGTCACCGTGCGCTCGGTGCGGACGTCGATGGCCAGTCCGTGGCGGCCGATCTTCTGGGAGCGCGCGAGGGAGAGATACGCGCCCTCGACGCGCACCCCGAACTGTCTGAGTGCTTCCTCCACCGTGTGTGCCGTCGTCCACAGCTCACGCCGTTCACCGTCCAGAGTGATACGTACGGGTCGCCCGTAGTGGACGTGGACCTCGTCGCCGCTGGCCAGTGCCGTGCCCGACGCGGGGGCGACGACGTCGTGGGCGCCGACCGCGACCCCCTCGTCGGCCAGCAGTTCGGTCACGTCGTCGGCGAAGGTGTGCAGGGTGCGCGGCTTGCCGTCGACGTTCAGTTCGATCGCCTTGTCCTTGGCGACGAAGGCCGTCGTACCGCCCGCCAGGAAGGCCACGACCAGTGCCTGCGGCAGCAATCGGCGGATGGTGTCGGGCCGTTCGGAGCCCTTGCGGCGCCTGGCGGCCCGCCCCTCGCGGATTCGTTCGCCCGGCACCTGCTGCTGGGGCAGCGTGGGCGACGGCTGCGGCGCCGGGAGCGGCTCGTAGGCGGGGCGGTACGTGTCCTCGTAAGGCACGTAGGGCGGCGACGACAGCATCCCGTACACCACCGTTTCCGCGGTGTGCGGGTCGTGCTCCCCGTACGGCGACGGCGGCTGTGGCCCGCCCAGGGTGCTGTACGTCTCGTACGGCGGCGAACTGCTCACGACGACACGCTCCAGGTTCCGGCGACGGGCACCAGAACCTAGCGGAGCGGCCGTCACTCTCCAAAGCGACGCGGCTACGGAGCGTCAAAGCACGTCAGTGCGCGTCAGTAATCGAAGGCGCGTGCGGTGTTCGTCGCGATGGCCGTCGCCAGTGTGTCCTCGTCGATACCGCGCACCTCGGCCATCGCCCGCAGGGTGACCGGGATGAGGTAGGGGGCGTTGGGCCGGCCCCGGTAGGGCGCGGGGGTGAGGAAGGGCGCGTCCGTCTCGACCAGGATCAGCTCCACGGGCGCCACGGCGAGCGCGTCGCGCAGCGGCTGGGCGTTCTTGAAGGTCATGTTCCCGGCGAACGACATGAAGTAGCCGTTCGCGGCGCACAGTTCGGCCATTTCCGCGTCGCCCGAGTAGCAGTGGAAGACGGTCCGCTCGGGGGCGCCCTCTTCCTTCAGCACCCGCAGGACGTCGGCGTGCGCGTCCCGGTCGTGGATGACGAGCGCCTTGCCGTGCCGTTTGGCGATCTCGATGTGCGCCCGGAACGAGCGTTCCTGGGCCGCCTTGCCCTCAGGGCCGGTGCGGAAGTAGTCCAGTCCCGTCTCGCCGACACCCTTGACCTGCGGGAGCCCGGCGAGCCGGTCGATCTCCGCGAGCGCCTCGTCGAGGGCCGCGTCCCCGCCGGGTACGCGCGCGCCCTGCCGGGACCAGCCGTCGGGGTCGCCGTGGACGATCCGGGGGGCCTCGTTCGGGTGCAGGGCGACGGTCGCGTGGACACTCTCGTACGTGGCCGCCGTCTCGGCCGCCCACCGGGATCCCTTGAGGTCGCAGCCGACCTGGACGACCGTGGTCACCCCGACCGACGCGGCCTTGGCGAGGCCCTCCGCGACCGTGCCGGACTGCATGTCGAGGTGGGTGTGCGAGTCGGCGACCGCCACCCGCAGGGGTTCGGGCAGCGGCGGCGCCGAGGCGTCTTGGGACTTGGCAGACATGCCCCTGATCCTACGGACGCCCCGCGCCCCAAAGGGGCGCGGGGAACTGCGCGACCAGCCCCCACCGAGCCGCAGCAGAAGAACCGCCCTTTCCGGCGGAGCTAGCTCGCTTTGCGGTGGAACGGGTGGAGGAGATCCGACAGGTGCCAGTGATGCTCTTCCTTCGGCGCCGCCGAAGTCTCGTCGGTGTCCGGCACAGCCTTCGGTGCCGTCCGCTGCCGGTGCATCGAGTTCTGGACCGACGACACCTGCCCCGCCCGCATGATGCGCACGACATGGCCGTCGCAGTTCAGGCAGGTGGGCCGGGTCAGCGGGGACGGTACGACGT
This sequence comes from Streptomyces sp. ME02-8801-2C, assembly GCF_033793965.1. NCBI lineage: Bacteria > Bacillati > Actinomycetota > Actinomycetes > Kitasatosporales > Streptomycetaceae > Streptomyces > Streptomyces sp. ME02-8801-2C. The sequence goes on from NZ_JARAXP010000017.1 coordinate 96,913, forward strand.
GGCCGTCCGCCACGTACATGACCATCTGCGCGCCCTCGGCGTCAGTGTGGTGCTCGATCTCGTACGACTGTTCCCAGCCGTGCCCGCAGCGCATGCAGGCGAAGGAATACGACTCGTGAACGACGGCGGTGGCCGTGCCGCGGTGGCCGGTGATCTCGCTCATGCCAGCTCCTCTAGTCCGCTGGACCAAGGACGGTGCGTCCTGTGAACCAGTGGACGCCTCTACCGGCGTGAAGGCATCAGACCTGTCGAGTGTTGAAGGCGTCTTGGCCATTCCTTGTGGGAACAGCCCGCATTCGAGGTCCGTGCTTTGCCTTCCGCCCTCCCCCTTTGCCCCCTTATGGCGTGACCGGTGTCGCACTTCCAGGACCGCCGGGGGCCTCCGCGTTCTTCGCGGCAACCACCGCGTCGAACACCTCCCGCTTGGGCAGCCCCGCCTCCGCCGCGACCGCCGCGATGGCCTCCTTGCGCCGCTCCCCCGCCTCCTCGCGCACCCGCACCCGCCGCACCAGTTCCTCCGCGCCGAGCTCCCCGCCGTCCCGCTCGGGGGCGCCCTCGACGACGACGGTGATCTCACCCCGTACGCCCTCGGCCGCCCACTCCGCCAGCTCGGCCAGCGGACCGCGCCTGACCTCCTCGTACGTCTTCGTCAACTCCCGGCAGACGGCGGCCCGTCGGTCCCCGCCGAACACCTCGGCCATCGCGGCGAGGGTGTCGTCGAGGCGGTGCGGGGCCTCGAAGTAGACGAGGGTGCGGCGCTCCTCCGCCACTTCACGGAGGCGGGAGAGGCGCTCGCCCGCCTTGCGCGGCAGGAAGCCCTCGAAGCAGAACCGGTCGACGGGCAGCCCGGACAACGCGAGCGCGGTGAGCACGGCCGACGGGCCGGGTACGGCCGTCACCCTGACGTCCTTCTCCACGGCGGCGGCGACCAGCCGGTAGCCGGGGTCGGACACCGACGGCATGCCCGCGTCCGTCACCAGCAGCACCCGCGAGCCGCCGAGCAGCGCCTCGATCAGTTCGGGGGTGCGGGCGGCCTCGTTGCCCTCGAAGTACGACACGACCCGGCCCTTGGGCTGCACCCCGAGCGCCTGGGTGAGCCGGCGCAGCCGCCGGGTGTCCTCGGCCGCGATGACGTCGGCGCCCGCCAGTTCCGCCGCGAGCCGGGGCGGCGCGTCCGTGATGTCGCCGATGGGGGTGCCTGCCAAAACCAAGGTTCCTGTCACGTTTCCATCCTCGCAGGGCACTTCCACGGGACGCACACAGCGCCGTTCCCTACGATGGCGCGGTGACCAGTACCGCGCCCTCCACGGACATCCGGCAAAGCTCATCCTCGCCAGAGCAGCGGCCGACGTGGCAGCAGCGGCTGCGCCGCTTCGGATACACGGCGAAGCCCAGAAGTGACGTCCGGGACCGGCTGGTGCCGCCGTACACGGAGCCGAACCCCCGCCTCTGGGCGACCCTCGGGCTGCCGCCGACCCTCACCGACCGGATCACACGCTGGTCGGGCTGGGTGGGCCCGCTGCTGGTGACGCTGCTGGCGGGCCTGCTGCGCTTCTGGGACCTGGGCAGCCCGAAGCGGGTGATGTTCGACGAGACGTACTACGCGAAGGACGCGTGGGGGATCATCCACCGCGGCTTCGAGGTCAACTGGGGCAAGGACGTCAACAACCTGATCCTCCAGACCGACGGGCGCGTGCCGATCCCGACCGACCCGGCCTATGTCGTGCATCCGCCCGTCGGGAAGTACGTCATCGGGCTCGGCGAATGGATGTTCGGGTTCAATCCGTTCGGCTGGCGCTTCATGACAGCGCTGCTGGGCACGCTGTCCGTCCTGATCCTGTGCCGTATCGGCCGCCGTATCTTCCGCTCGACCTTCCTGGGGTGCCTGGCGGGCACCCTGATGGCGGTCGACGGTCTGGCCTTCGTGATGAGCCGCACCTCGCTGCTCGACGGCGTCCTCCAGTTCTTCGTCCTCGCCGCCTTCGGCTGCCTGGTCATCGACCGCGACAAGGCCCGCGAACGGATGGCGGCGGCGCTCCCGCCGGACGCGGACGGTGTCGTACGGCCGGACGCGCACACCGCCGAGACGACCCGCTTCGGCGTACGCCCCTGGCGCTGGCTCGCCGGCCTGATGCTGGGCCTGGCCATCGGCACCAAGTGGAACGGGCTGTACATACTGGCCGCGTTCTGTGTGCTGGCGGTGCTGTGGGACGTCGGCACCCGCAAGGTCGCCGGCGCCCGGCACCCGTACGAGGCGGTCCTCAGGCGCGACCTGGGCTGGGCGTTCCTGGCGACGGTCCCGGTCGCCATCGTCACGTACCTCCTCTCCTGGACGGCCTGGATCCTCTCCCCGTCCGACGGCACCGGCGGCTACTACCGCAACTGGGCCGCGACCCAGGGCAAGAGCAGCGACTGGTCATGGCTGTTCCCGGACTGGTGGCGCAGCCTGTGGCACTACGAGCACGCGGTGTACGAGTTCCACGTGGGCCTGCACACCCCGCACAACTACCAGTCGAACCCGTGGAGTTGGCTGGTCCTGGGCCGCCCGGTCTCCTTCTTCTACGAGGCCCCCGAACCCGGCTCGGGCGGCTGCCCGACCAACGCCGGTGAGCAGTGCGCCCGCGAGGTCCTGGCCCTGGGCACGCCCCTGCTGTGGTGGGCGGCCTGCTTCGCGGTCCTGTACGTCCTGTACCGCTGGCTGCTGCGGCGCGACTGGCGCGCGGGCGCCATCGCCTGCGGGATCGCGGCGGGCTACCTCCCCTGGTTCATGTACCAGGAGCGCACGATCTTCTTCTTCTACGCGATCGTCTTCCTGCCCTTCCTGTGCCTGGCCGTGGCGATGATGATCGGCGCGATGATCGGCCCACCGGGGTCGAGCGAACGGCGCCGGGTCGCGGGGGCGGCGGGCGCGGGCGTGCTGGTGCTGCTGATCGCGTGGAACTTCATCTACTTCTGGCCGCTGTACACGGGGACAGCGATCCCGATCGACTCCTGGCGTTCACGGATGTGGCTCGATACCTGGGTCTGACCGCTCTGTGAATCACATTTCTGATCACTCTTCGGACAAGAGTTGGGACAAGAGACGGAAACTCCCCTCACAGGGGCCCCTCGCGCCACTTACAGTGCAGAGGCCAACGGGGAGGGGAACTCACATGCGCAAGGGAGCAAAGGCCGCCATCGTCGGATCCGTGTTCACGGTGATGGTCGGCGGGGCCGGGTACGGCGCGTTCAACATCGTGTCCGCGCTCAACGAGGACAGCGGGCCGCCGGCCGTGAAGACCGGGCCGCCGTCGAAGGACGAGATCGCGGAGACCAGCGAGAAGTTCTTCGCGGCCTGGGAGAAGGGGCAGGCGCAGGCCGCCGGCGAGCTGACGAACAACGCCGCGCCCGCGACCACCCTGATCAGCGACTACAAGGCGACCGCGCACATCACGGGCGTGAAGATCACCCCCGGGACGGCCACCGGAGCGACCGTGCCCTTCTCGGTGAAGGCCACGGTGTCGTTCCAGGGCAAGAGCAAGCCCCTCGCCTACACGAGCAGTCTGCGGATCGTCCGGGGTACGACGACCGGGCGGGCGCTGGTCGACTGGAAGCCGTCGGTCCTCCACCCCGGCCTCAAGGTTGTCGGGGACAAGCTGGTCACCGGGGAGGCCGGGAGCCCCCCGATCGAGGCCGTCGACCGGGACGGCAAGGTCCTGACGAAGGAGAAGTACCCCTCCCTCGGGCCGATCCTGGACACCCTGCGGGCCCGCTACGGCGACAAGGCGGGCGGTGCACCGGGCGTCGAGCTGATGGTCAGGCACGCCGACACCAACATCGCCGACACCTCGCTGGTGACCCTCGCCGAGGGCACCCCGGGCAAGCTGGAGACGACGCTGAGCGCGAGCGCGCAGGCCGCCGCCGAGCAGGCGGTGCTGAAGTTCTCCGAGTCGTCCGTGGTCGCCGTACAGCCGAGCACCGGTCAGGTGCTGGCGGTCGCGAACCACCGCAAGGACCAGTTCAACGCGGCCTTCGAGGGGACGCTCGCGCCGGGCTCCACGATGAAGATCATCACGGCGGCGATGCTGATAGACAACGGCGTGGCGTCGATGAACGGGCCGGCGCCCTGCACGCAGACAGCGGTCTGGCAGAGCCAGACCTTCAGCAACCTCAAGGGCATGGACCCGAACGAGAACGCCACCCTCGCCAACGACTTCCTGCGCTCCTGCAACACGGGTTTCATCAACCTGATCGACGGCACCGACGCGAACCCGCTCACCGACGAGTCGCTGACGACCGAGGCCCAGGAGCGGTTCGGGCTCGGCCAGGACAACTGGAAGACCGGGATCACCTCCTTCGACGGCAGCGTCCCCGCCTCCCCCGGCCCGGACCGGGCGGCCAACGCGATCGGCCAGGGCCAGGTCCAGATGAGCCCGCTGAACATGGCGTCGGTGACGGCGACGGCGATCACGGGTGAGTTCCGGCAGCCGTATCTCGTCTCGCCGGACCTGGACAAGCGTCAGCTGGCGACGGCGAAGGGGCTGCCGGCGAGTACGTCGACGCAGCTCAAGGAGATGATGCGGATGACGGCGACGCAGGGCACCGCGACTCAGGCCATGGCCGGGCTGAGCGGGGACATCGGGGCGAAGACGGGGTCCGCCGAGGTCGACGGGCAGGCCAAGTCCAACAGCTGGTTCACCGGGTTCCGGGGCGACATCGCGGCGGCGGCCATGACCCAGGAGGGCGGCCACGGCGGCGACGCGGCCGGCCCGATTGTCGCAGCCGTGCTACGGACCGGAGGCTGAACTCACTCTCGTGGGACGGGACTCTAGGGTGTCCGTAGTCGTTGAGATGAATGAGGGCAACGGGGACCCTGGGGATTTCGCGGAGGATCGGGAGCTGTGGGCAAGAGAAGGCGCGTCGCCGAGCGACGGAGTGCTGCACGCAAGACCAGGCCCGCGATGATCGGCGGGATGATCGCCGTCGTCGTCGGCGGCGCCGGTTTCGGCGTCTACGCGCTGTTCGGCGGTGGAGCGGCGGCCGAGGACGGCTCCGCCACGGCGGCCACGGCCGACAAGAAGCCGTCGGTGCCGACGGGCCCCGTTCCGGCGCCCCAGGTCAAGGCGATCGCCACCCAGTTCCTGACGTCCTGGCAGACGGGCAGGATCGCCCAGGCGGTGGCGGCGACGAACGACACGACCACGGCCGCCACGGCCCTCCTCACCGGCTACACCAAGGACGCCCACATCAACGGTGTGACGATCACACCTGGCACGGCGACGGGCGCCAAGGTCCCCTTCACGGTCAAGGGCACGGTGACGTACGGCGGCACGAGCAAGCCGCTGACGTACCAGAGCGCCCTGAACGTCGTCCGCCGTACGTCCGACGGGAAGCCGCTGGTCGACTGGCACGCCTCGGTCGTCCACCCCGACCTGGCGGACGGCGACAAGCTCCTCACCGGCGAGGCCGGCACCCCGCCGATCAAGGCGGTGGACCGCGACGGCGGCGAACTGACCCTCACCAAATACCCCTCGCTGGGCACGGTCCTGGACAGCCTCCGGGAGAAGTACGGCAAGAAGGCCGGCGGCAAGGCGGGCATCGAACTGCGCGTGGTGCGCGGCAAGGAGTCCAAGGCGGCCAAGTCGGCCGACAAGACGCTGCTGGAGCTGAGCAAGGGCACCCCGGGCACCGTGAAGACGACCCTGAGCCCGGCCCTGCAGGCGGCGGCCGAGGCGCAGGTCGCGAAGAAGGCGAAGTCGTCTGTGGTCCTCATGCGCCCCTCGACGGGCGAGATCCTGGCGGTGGCGAACCAGTCCCACGGCTTCAACACGGCGTTCCAGGGCTCGTTGGCGCCGGGTTCGACGATGAAGGTCGTCACGTCGTCGCTGCTGATCGAGAAGAAGCTGGCGTCGCCGGACAAGCCGCATCCGTGCCCGAAGTTCTCGACGTACGGCGGCTGGAAGTTCCAGAACGACGACAAGTTCGAGATCAAGGGCGGCACGTTCAAGGCGAGCTTCGCGCGGTCCTGCAACACGGCCTTCATCAGCCAGGCGCCCAGACTCGACAACGACAGTCTGACCAAGCAGGCGCAGCAGGTGTTCGGCCTCGGCATGGACAACTGGGCGATCGGCGTCTCGACCTTCGACGGCTCGGTACCGGTGCAGTCCCAGGCCCAGATGGCGGCCTCGCTGATCGGGCAGGGCGGGGTGCGGATGAACCCCCTGAACATGGCGTCGGTGGCGGCGACCGTGGAGTCCGGGGTCTTCCGGCAGCCGTACCTGGTCTCCCCCGACCTGGACGGCCGCACCCTGGCGAAGGCGACACGCACCATGTCCGCCGCAACGCTCTCCCAGCTCCGGGAACTGCTCCAGTACACGGCGGCGTACGGCACGGCGGCGGAGGCGATGGCGGGCCTGGGCCCCGACTACGGCGCGAAAACAGGCTCGGCGGAGGTGGACGGCCAGAAACAGCCGAACGGCTGGTTCACGGCCTACAAGGGCGACCTGGCAGGAGCGGGAGTGGTCATCGCAGGCGGCCACGGGGGCAGCACGGCGGGCCCGATCGTGGCAGCACTACTAAAGGCGGGTTCCTGACGTTTCCGTTGCGGGCCCCGGCCCGCACCCCCAGCCCGTCCGCCCTTTGAGGCGCCGACCCACATTTCCAGCCCGTCCGGCGTTTGAGGACAAGGCCCGTTCAGGGCCGAAGGGGGGTCTGGGGGCGCAGCCTCCAGGTTCAGGATGGGACGGGTAGGGGCGGCGGGGGCGAAAACCCCCACGTCAACTGGACACCCGCGCCCCAGCCATATACGTACGCCGCAGAAACCGCATCAACGCCTGCCTCTCGAGCTGCACCACAGCCACACCCCCCGCCGAGTGAAACTCGACAACCGCCTGCACCCGCCCGCACGGCCACACCCGCACCTCCCCCGCCTCCACCGGCGCCCGCAACCCCTCCTCCAGAAGCTCCCGCGAGAACGTCCACTCATGCGCCCCGGGCAACCCCACCCGCACCGCGCGCGGATCCGCGTCCGGGTCGTACCGCAGCACCACAGGCACCGCCTCACGATCGTCGTCCTGGGTGTCCGTGACGATATGGGCTCGCGCGTACTGCTCGACTACGGACATCAGACGGCCCCTTACGCTGCGTAACCTGTGCGGAATCCATGAATCCGCTTCACCTCCCCTCCAATGTCCCATATTTTCCGAATTACGCCCCGTCCCCCTCTTCGGCCCCCGCTAATCAGTGACGCATCGCTCTTGCAAGAGGTTCGCAACAAGCCACTATCATCGAACGGTGCATGTGCCAGATGGATTCATCAACGCCCCCGTCTCCGTAGCGGCCGGAGTCGTCGCCGCCGGCGCCGTCGCCGTGAGCCTGCGCGGCGCGCGGCGCGAGCTGGACGAAAAGATCGCGCCGCTCGCGGGCCTGGTGGCCGCGTTCATCTTCGCCGTGCAGATGCTGAACTTCCCGGTCGCCGCCGGAACCAGCGGACACCTGCTGGGCGGGGCGCTGGCCGCGATACTCGTGGGCCCCTACACAGGGGTCCTGTGCGTGTCCGTCGTCCTGCTCATGCAGGGCATCCTCTTCGCGGACGGCGGCCTCACCGCGCTCGGCGTGAACATCACGGTCATGGCCGTGGTGACGACCGTCGTCGCCTACGCCGTGTTCCGCGGACTGGTGAAGGTGCTGCCCAAGAAGCGCCGTTCCGTCACCGTCTCCGCGTTCGTCGCCGCCGCGCTGTCCGTGCCGGCCGCCGCCCTCGCCTTCACGCTCGTGTACGCGATCGGCGGCACGACGGACGTACCGCTCGGCCGGGTCCTCACCGCGATGGTCGGCGTGCACGTGCTGATCGGGCTCGGCGAGGCCGCGATCACCGCGTTCACGGTCGGCGCCGTCATCGCCGTACGGCCGGATCTCGTGTACGGCGCCCGTGGTCTGCGCCAGAAGCTCCAACTGCGGGTCGGCGGCGAACTGGTGGACGCGGCACCTGACCCCAAGCCGGAACTCGCCCCCGCACACCGCACCCGCAACGTCTGGCTCACCGGCCTCGCCGCCTCCCTCGTCCTCGCCGGGGTCGTCAGCTTCTACGCCTCCGCGAGCCCCGACGGCCTGGAGAAGGTCGCCGCCGACAAGGGCATCGACGTCAAGGTCGAGGAACACGCCGCCGCCGACTCCCCGCTCGCCGACTACGGCGTCGAGGGCATCACCGACGGCCGGCTCTCGGGCGGCCTCGCCGGCGTGATCGGCGTCGGCGCGACGATCGCCGCCGGCACCGGCGTCTTCTGGGCGGTGCGCAAGCGTCGTACCGACGAGGACAGCACGGCCGTCACCCCGCGCGCGAGCGTCTGACATGGGCGCGGGGCACGCCCACCGGCTCTACCGGCCCGCCCACTCCCGCGTGCACGCGCTGCCGCCGCACACCAAGCTGGCCGCCGCGTTCGCCTTCGTGATCGTGGTCGTCTCCACGCCCCGCGAGGCCGTGTGGGCGTTCGCGGTGTACGCCGTACTGCTGGCGGGAGTGGCCCGCGCCGCCCACGTGCCCGCCGCGTTCCTGCTCAGGCGCCTGCTGATCGAGGTGCCCTTCGTCGCCTTCGCGGTGCTCATGCCGTTCGTGGCGCAGGGCGAGCGGGTGGAGGTGCTCGGCATGTCGCTCAGCGTCAGCGGCCTCTGGGGCGCCTGGAACGTCCTCGCCAAGGGCACCCTCGGCGTCGCCACGTCCGTACTGCTCGCCTCCACCACCGAACTGCGCGAACTCCTGCTCGGTTTGCAGCGCCTCAAGCTCCCGCCGCTGCTCGTCCAGATCGCGTCCTTCATGATCCGGTACGGCGATGTCATCACCGACGAGATGCGGCGCATGCGGATCGCCCGTGAGTCGCGGGGGTTCGAGGCGCGGGGAGTCCGGCACTGGGGTGTGCTGGCGAAGTCCGCCGGGGCGCTGTTCATCCGGTCGTACGAGCGGGGCGAGCGCGTACATCTGGCCATGGTGAGCCGGGGCTACGCCGGTTCGATGCCCGTCATCGACGAGGTGACCGCGTCCCGGGCGCAGTGGTCGTACGCCTTCGCGCTGCCCGTCACCGCGCTCGCCGTCTGTGTGTTGGGATGGTCCTTGTGACAGCCGCACCCCCGTCCACGCCCTCATCCACACCCCTGCCCTCCCCCTCCCTCGAGGTGGCCGGGCTGGCCTACGCCTACCCCGACGGCCATCAGGCCCTCTTCGGCGTCGACTTCACCGTCGGGCGCGGTGAGCGGGTGGCGCTGCTGGGGCCCAACGGGGCCGGCAAGACGACCCTCGTGCTGCATCTCAACGGCATCCTCAGCGGGGGCGCGGGGACGGTCACCGTGGCCGGGATGCCCGTCGGCAAGCGGCACATGGCCGAAATCCGACGCAAGGTCGGGATCGTCTTCCAGGATCCCGACGACCAGCTCTTCATGCCGACGGTCCGCGAGGACGTCGCCTTCGGGCCGGCCGCCGCCGGAATGAAGGGCGAGGAGCTGGAGAGGCGGGTGCGTACCGCTCTCGACCTGGTCGGGATGGCGGACTTCGCCGACCGGCCGCCGCACCATCTCTCCTTCGGGCAGCGGCGCCGGGTTGCCGTGGCGACCGTGCTCGCGATGGAACCGGAGATCCTCGTCCTCGACGAACCGTCCTCCAACCTCGACCCCGCCTCGCGCCGCGAACTGGCCGATATCCTGCGGTCGCTGGACGTCACCGTCCTCATGGTCACGCACGACCTGCCGTACGCCCTGGAGCTGTGCCCGCGCGCGCTGATCCTCAGCGAGGGCGTCATCGCCGCCGACGGGCCCACCGGCGAGCTCCTCGCCGACGACGACCTGATGCGCGCCCACCGCCTCGAACTGCCCTTCGGATTCGACCCGCGCTCGGTCTCGGCGGCCCGCACTCCGTGACTCCCGGGGCGTCCGTGACAATGGTCTCGTGATCGAACAAGAGGACGCGCACAACCCCGGGTCGCCGCGCCTCGACGACCAGCTGTGCTTCGCGCTGTACGCGGCCCAGCGCGCGATGACCGCCGCCTACCGCCCGTTCCTGGACGAACTGGGCATCACCTACCCGCAGTACCTGGTGCTGCTGGTCCTGTGGGAGCGCGGCGAGGTGACCGTGAAGGAGCTGGGCACCGCCCTGTGCCTGGACTACGGCACGGTCTCGCCGCTGATCAAACGGCTGGAGTCGGCGGGTCTGGTCCGCCGGGAGCGGTCGACGCGGGACGAGCGGTCGTTCTCCATCGGTGTCACCGGGCGCGGCGAGGAACTCCGGGAGCGCGCGGCGCTCGTACCGGGTGCGCTGCTCGCGGCGACGGAGCTGAACGAGGGCGCGGTCGCCCGACTGCGGGGCGAACTGCGTCAGTTGGCGGAGCGGGCCCAGGTGGCGGCCGACCGGACCCGTCTGACCTGAGGGTTACCCGCGGTTCCTACCCCCGGGTAAGAGTTCCCTACCTACCAGCCGGTACCTTGTGCACGATGTAGTTGTTGTCTTCGCGGAATCTACACGCGTCCGTGCCCATGTCATCCGTCCATGTAGTCCGCTTTGGGAGGGTTCTGTCGTGACCGACGCCGGTATCGACAGCCAGGCTGGTACCACCGATGCTCGTCCGGACACCCGTCCGACGAAGATCATGTACGTCGCCGAGGCCACCGCCCACGGCGGTCGGAACGGTGACGTCACCAGCCAGGACGGCCAGATCGCGCTCAAGGTGGCAATGCCGCCGCAGATGGGCGGCGACGGCAACGGCACCAACCCCGAGCAGCTGTTCGCCGCCGGGTACAGCTCCTGCTTCCACAACGCCCTGGTCCTGGTCGGCCGCCGCGAGGGCTACGACCTCTCCGGCTCCACGGTCGCCGCGAAGGTCGGCATCGGCCCCAACAAGCAGCGCGGCTACGGCCTCGCGGTCGCCCTGAGCGTCTCGCTGCCGATCCTGGACCAGGGCATCGCGTCCAAACTGGTCGACGCGGCCCACATGATCTGCCCGTACTCGAACGCCACCCGCGACAACATCGACGTGACGATCATCCTGGGCTGAGGAATCGCGGGCGGGTGCGGGTGCGTTACCCCCGCGTGGACCTGAACGTGGACGTGAACGGCACAGTGGCGGAGGGCTTCGAGCCCGTCAGAGAGGCGTTCGCGGCGAACTTCGCGACCGGCGGCGAGCGCGGCGCCGCCGTCACCGTGTACCGGGACGGGCGGCGGGTCGTCGACCTGTGGGCCGGCACCCGTGACGTGGAGGGCGACGCGCCCTGGGAGCACGGCACCGCGCAGATCGTGCGCTCGGCGACGAAGGGCGTGGCCGCCGCAGCACTCCTGATGCTGGCCGAGCGCGGCGAACTGGACCTGGACGCGCCCGTGGGCGAGTACTGGCCCGAGTTCAAGGCGGCGGGCAAGGAGCGGGCCCTCGTACGGCACCTGCTCTCGCACCGCGTCGGCGTCCCCGTACTCGACCGACCGCTCACACCGGCCCAGGCCGCGGACCCCGCGCTCGGCGCCGCCGCGGTCGCGGCCCAGGCACCGGCCTGGGAACCCGGGACGGACCACGGGTACCACGCGCAGACGTACAGCTGGCTGACGAGTGAGCTGGTACGGCGGGTCAGCGGGCGTCCGATCGGCGAGTGGGTCGCCGCCGAGATCGCGGAGCCCGCCGGGCTCGACCTGTGGATCGGGCTGCCGGAGACCGTGGCCGCGTCAGGGCGCGTGGGCAGGGTGGGCAGGGTCCCGACGCCGGAGACGGCGGGCCCGCACCTCAGAACCCGCCCCAAGCGGTCCGTCGCCGACGCCTACGCCGACCCGGACTCCCTCACCAGCCGCGCCTTCGCCGCGATCACCCCGCTGCCCGACGAGAACGACCCGGCGTACCGGGCCGCCGCCCTGCCCGCCTCCAACGGCATCGCCACGGCCGACGGACTCGCCCGCTTCTACGCCTCCCTGATCGGCCAAGTGGACGGCGGGACACGCCTGTTCACCCCGGCGACCGTCGAACCGGCCCGGCGCGAGCACTCGGTGGGCCCGGACCGTGTCCTGGTCATCGGCACCCGTTTCGGCCTCGGCTACATGCTCCACGGCGCCGCCTCGCCGCTCCTGGCCCCCGGCTCCTTCGGCCACCCGGGGCGCGGCGGCGCGCTCGGCTTCGCCGACCCCGAGTCGGGGATCGCGTTCGGCTATGTGACGAACGGCTTCCGCAAGAGCGTGACGGCGGACGGGCGGGCGCAGGCGTTGGTACGGGGGGTGCGGGCCGCCCTCCTGGCCGAGGGCCGGTGAACTGACCGAGGGCAACCGACCGAGGGCCGGTGGACTATCTGAGGCCCAGTGAATGCGACGTACGCCCCGACGCCGCGTCGATCTCGTCGTGTGCCTTCGTCAGCAGCTTCATCGCCAGTTCGTTGAGGGCACGCGCCCCGGCGATCTCCTCGCCGACGCGCGGCTGATTCTCGTCGGACCGGTGACGGCTCGCGTATCCGTTGGCCCGTACCTCGCTCCCGTCCGCGAGTCGTACGAGGGCCGCGGCACGCGTCCGCTGCTCGTCCTCCTCGAACTGCAACTCGACATGCCATCCCACTGCGGTGTGCGCCATGACGATCACCTCCGGCTCACCTGCGGTACCGCTGCTTCCAGGGTGCTCCTGTCGGCCCCGGCACGCACGCCTGCACGCCTGCACGCCTTGCGGCGCGTACCGATCCCGGCGTATCCCGACCGCGTCCGATGTGTGACTTTCGTCGCGATCGCCCTCCCTCCCGTGCCCCCAGGGCCCTCACCGTGCTCTCCTGAAAGCTTCCCGCTCCGCCGAAAGCATCCCGCGCACCTCCCGCACCGACGCCAAGGAGTTGTCGTGCCCCGTACCTCCGGCCGCCACCGCGCCCACAGCGGCTGTTGACGGACCACGGGCACGTACCGATCATGCGCTGCTGTCTCCCCGCCCCGCTCGCCGCCCTCGCGGCGTTCCCCGCGCCCCGCGACCTCGTCCGCTCCGGCGCGCTCCTCACCCCCGCCGTGCTCCGGTCCGCGCTCGCCGCGCGCCGGGAACGGATCACCCGCACCGACGTCGTGACGGCCGTCAACCTGGAGCTGGTCACGCTCACCGAGGACCGCGCCGTCATCACCTGGTACACGGCCGTGCCCGGCACCGACGACGGTTTCGGCCACCTGATTCCCGCCGTCACCGAGGGCGAGGTCGTGTACGGCACCCATCCGGCCCACCTCAACCGCACAGCGTCCGAGGGCCACCCGACCGCCCACCACCACGTCGAACTGACGGACCTGGAACCGGGCCAGACGTACTACTACCAGGCCCGTTCACGCGGCCGGGCGGCCACCCCGACACCCCTGCACCTGGTGCGCGGCAACGCGGTCGGCACCTCGCTGCACGGTCTCGGCTCGCACGGCGGCCCCTACTCCTTCACGACCCCCGAGCCGCCTCCCGGCCGCCATCTCCTCTCCATCGCGCTCTGCAACGACCTGCACCTCGGCGAGACCACCGCGGGCCGGGTGGCCGGTGTACCGATGCTGCGCGGGGTCTCGCAGCAGCCCGGCCTGGACCCGTACCCGGAGATCATGAGCGTGGCGATGGTCGAGGAGGCCCACCGGCGCGGGGCGGACGTGCTCCTCGCGGCCGGGGACATCTCGGCGGCCGGAGCGCCCCGGGACCTGGCCGAGGCCCGCCGCATCCTGGACGGCTTCGGCACCCACGGACGGGACTACTTCGTCGTACGGGGCAACCACGACCGCCCGAGGCACCCCGACGACTCGTTCCGCGACTCCTTCCGCGACGGCTTCCTGGGCGGCGCCGACGGCCGCGGCTACTTCGCGCACGACCTGGGCGGCCTGCGTCTGATCGGCCTCGACACCTACGAGAAGAACGGCAACGGCGGCGACGCGGGCGGGCTGAGCGCCGAGCAACTTGCCTGGTTCCAGGCCGACTTGCGCGGCAACCGCGACCAGCCGACCATCGTCTTCGGCCACCACCCGCTCACCACCCGGGACTCGGTGTTCCCGATGGGCCGGGGCCAGCGTCTGGACCGCGGCCAGGCCCGCTCGATCGTCGACGCCTACGCGGCCTCCCCCGGCGTCTTCCTGCACCACGCGGGCCACACCCACCGCAACAAGCGCACGGTCCTCACCAGCGCCCCGCACGTCACCCAGCAGGAGGTCAGCGCGGTCAAGGACTACCCGGGCGGCTTCTGCCTCCTGCGTGTCCACACCGGCGGCTACGCGCTCAACTACTACAAGAACAGCAGCGTCCCGGCCCGCGCCTGGGTCGAACGCAGCCGCCTCACAGCGGGCGGCCTCTGGCCCCACCACGCCCTCGGCCGCTCGGTGACCGACCGCAACAGCATGCGGCTCCATGACCTGTCCGGGGTGCGTGCTTACATGCGCGCATGACGAGCAGTTCGGCCAACACCCCCGCGAAGACAGCCCAGTTCCGCATCCGCCCCCGCACGGAAGCCGACCTCGACGCGTGCGTACGCGTACTGTCGACGATCCACGAGCAGAACGCGTATCCCCTCAACTGGCCTACTGACCCGTCCAGTTGGCTGACCCCAGGGTCACTCCTCGCGGTGTGGGTGGCGGAGGAGGAAGACACCCGGGAGATCATCGGCCACGTCGTGCTGTCCCGAAGCGACGTGGGCAACGCGGCGGCGGCCCTCTGGAGCGACGGTCCCACCGCCGTGGTCAACCGCCTCTACGTCGATCCGGCGGCCCGGGGCAGGGGAGTCGGCGCGGCGCTCATGACCCGAGCGGTGGCGGAGGCGAAGTCCCGTGCCCTGCACCCCGTACTGGACGTGGCGTCGACGGCCCCGGCAGCGGCGGCCCTGTACGAGCGCCTGGGCTGGACGCTGCTGGCGGCGGACGTGGAGCAGGAGTGGCTGCCGGGCCAGTGGGTGAAGCTCCGCTGCTACGCGGCACCGACGACCTGAGCAGACACTCGCGGCCACCTGCGGGCGCCTGACCAAAATCGCGCGTGCCCCCGGACGTCGGCCCGGGTATCGCCTCCGACCGGCTCCCGGCCCAGACGCTCAGCGGGGTCGCCTCGCCGGCCCTGCCGGGGGTGCTGTTCAAGGTGGACGCGGTGGCCGTACGCCGTGACGGTCAGTCGTCGCTGGAGACCATTTTCGACCAGAACTCCCAGATCCCCCCGACCCCACGGCCGGTGGCCCGCAGGCTCTTGATGGGCGTCCGGGCCGTGTCCATCGCGAACGCCCGGCCGCCCTTCCCGCCGAGCACACCGGCGAGGACCCCGACGGTGCACGCGAACATGATGCAGACCACCGCGAACAGGAAGCCGCTTGCGGCGACCAGACAGGTCATGAAGAGGCACAGAAGCCCGCCGATGACCGCGATCAAAAACCGTACGACCAGTTCCACGAGTCCCCCCGAGTGCACAGCGACGCGAACGCAAGCACCGATGCGGGGAACTACCCATCTTGACTGAAACTCATACGAACCGTGACGTCTCAAAACAGATACGGGACGGCCTGATCCCAACGGTGCCGGTACCGGCCGCGCCCCGGCCCGCCTACGGAGCGCCGGCGTGCAGCATCAGCCCGATCCCGAGGACGAGCAGCCCGGCCGCGGCGACCCTCGGCGCTCCGAAGCGCTCCTTGAAGAAGACGGCGCCTATAGCCGCGCCGACGATGATCGACGACTCCCGCAGCGCCGCGACCGGGGCGAGTTCGGCCCGGGTCTGTGCCCAGAGGACCAGCCCGTACGCCGCCACGGACAGCGCGGCGCCGAGCAGTCCGAGGGCCGCGTACGGCCGTACCGTCGCGAGGAAGGCGCCCCGCCACCGGTACAGCGCGAAGGCGGGGACGGCGATGCCCTCCAGGGCCATCAGCCACGCGATATAGCCGAGCGCTGACCCCGAAGCGCGTACGCCCAGCCCGTCGACGACGGTGTACGCGGCGATGGTCCCGCCGGTCGCCAACGCGGCCCCGATCGCGGCCCAGTTGGGCCGCCGCCCGCGCAGCCCCCACAGGGCGACACCGGTAAGTCCCGCACAGGACACGGCGATTCCGGCCGCCGCCCAGCCGTCGGGCACCTCGTGCGCGAACACAGCGGCGAGGACGGTGACGAGGAGGGGCGCGGTACCGCGCGCGATCGGGTAGGCCTGCCCGAAGTCACCGAGCCTGAACGACCGCATGAGCAGCACGTAGTAGGCGATGTGGATGAGGGCCGACGCGACGAGATACGGCCACGCCCCGGCCGCGGGGACCGGAAGGAACGGCACCGCGACCAGCCCGATGACCGTCCCGCCGCCCGCGATGAGCGTGAACCCGACCAGCTTGTCGGTGATGCGGTGTGCGAGCGCGTTCCAGCAGGCGTGCGTCACGGCGGCGAGCAGTACGGCGGCGGTGACGGCCGGGGTCACGAGGCCGCCGGCTCGCGTACGTCCACGAGGGTCGCGCCGGCGTGGGCGATCAGGGCCTTCGGCTCCATGGGGAACACCGTGTACGGGGTGCCGGCGGCGGCCCAGACGACGTCGTGCTCCAGCAGCGAACGGTCGGCGAGGACACGGGTCCTGGTCCGGTGCCCGAAGGGCGGCACGCCCCCGATGGCGTACCCGGTGGTCTCCCGTACGACGTCCACCTTGGCCCGGGTGACCTTCGCGGCGCACAGCTCGAACCGGACGAGCTCGACGTCGACCCGGGAGGCACCGTCCATGAGGACGAGGACCGGGACCCCGTCGGCGGAGAAGATCAGCGACTTGCAGATCTGGCTCAGCTCACACCCGATCGCGGCGGCGGCCTCGGCGGCCGTACGGGTCTCGTCGGGGAACCGGCGGATGCGGGAGTGGAGTTCACTGAGGCCCAGTTGATCGAGGGCCTCGGCGAAACGGGAGGAGGACGTGGTCATGCCCGGCACGTTAGCTGCCGGGCACATGCATCACGAACGAATTCCAGGCGGCGGGGGCGAGGGTGAGGTGGGGTGCCTCGGGGGTCTTGGAGTCCCGGATGTGGATGACGGCGGGGGTGGTGGCGACCTCTACGCAGTCACCGGGTTCGCCACTGTCGCTGTAGCTGCTCTTGAACCAGTGCAGTTCCGAGGTACTCATAACGCTCCCAGCGCTTGCTCGATGAAGGCCAGCGACTCCCTCGGAGGGAGAGCCTGTGCCCGAATCATCCCATAGCGCAGTTCAAGGATCCGAAGTTCCCTGGGAGTTGAGACCGGACGTCCGTTGAACGCCCCGTCGCAGCGCCCGACCGCCGTACCGTCAGCGAACTTCAGCACCTGGATCCGGCCCTGCGTCCCGGCGTGCTCATCACTGTCGGTCGGCATGACCTGAAGGGTGACGTTCCTCAACCGCCCTACCTCCAGCAGGTGTTCAAGCTGTCGGCGCAACACCGGCTTCCCACCGTAGGGGCGCTCCAGCGTCACCTGCTCCTGGATGAAATTGAGCGAGGGCACAGGGTCCGCGTCGAAGACCGACTTCCGAGCCATACGCGCGGCCGTCTCCCTCTCCATCACTTCCCGGGACAGCGGAGGCTGCGTCATCTCGAACAACGCCTTCGCGAACTCCGGCGTCTGCAACTCCACTCCGAGGAGCGGTCGGCGGATGGCACACTGAAGCTACTGGCGGCAGCGTTGAGCGCCATGCAGGCGCGCGACCCGGACCAAGCAGGACTCCTCACAGAATTCACCAGCCAGGGCCTGGGCAGGACCGAGGCCTTCAAGATCTGGAGCGAACTCTTGAAGACCGACACTTCATTCTTCACTTCACCGGTGGCCGAGGAAATCCGCGCCGAGGGAGCAGCCCTGGGCGAGGCCCGGGGCGAGACCAAGGGACTCGCCCATTACCTCCTCCACCATCTCGACCGCCGGGACATCCCCGTGTCCGACGCCGAACGGGACCGCATCACCAGCTGCGCCGACTCCGCCACCCTCACCCGCTGGATCGACCGCGCCATCACCGCCACCTCCACCACCGAGGTGTTCGCCGAGGATCCGGCCGGCCAGGAAGGCGGACAGAGCCAGTGACAGCAGACCGCCCGGACAACCGCCCGGACAGCGGGGCGTCCGAGACTCTCCACGACGTCCTCTTCTCCAAGGCCATCTCCGTCACCAGGCTGGTCGACCCGGACCCCGCCCCCGTGGACAAACTGGCCGACCAGGTCTACGCCGCGCGAGTGCGCGAGGGACTGGACCGGGGATACGGCGAGTTGTACGTCCACCAGTCCGCCACGGAGTGGCTCAAGGGGTACACCCGGAGCAGAAGGGCTGACATCCTGCTCCTCCTCGAAGGTCGCGGCATCAGCGTCCCCGACGCCGACCGGGACCGCGTCGCCGCCTGCAACGATCTGGGCACCCTCACCCGCTGGTTCAGACGTGCCATCACGGCGGCATCCACCGCTGAGATGCTCGCCTGAGCCAGGCCCGAGCCATGAAACCCGAGCCACGAAGAAAGAAGCCGGTGAGGGCTCCCCGTCCCCACGAGGCCCTCACCGGCCGGCTGCTCTCGGACTCGGTACGTCAGGAGAATCGGCGCGTCAGGCGCGCACGAGCTCCCGGTCCTCGTCCTTCGGGCGGTTGTCGTCGTCCAGGGCGCGCAGGCCCTCGCCCTCGACGTCGACGTTGGGCAGGGCGCGGTCCAGCCACTTCGGCAGCCACCAGGCCCGCTTGCCGAGCAGGGCCAGTACCGCCGGGACGATCGCCATGCGGACCACGAACGCGTCGAAGAAGACCGCGATGGCCAGGCCGAAGCCGAACAGCTTGATCATCGACTCGCTGGAGCTGATGAACCCGCCGAAGACGGCCATCATGATGATCGCGGCGGCGACCACGACCCGGGCGCTGTGCTTGAACCCGGTCTCGATGGAGTCGGTCGGCGACTCGCCGTGGACGTACGCCTCCCGCATCCGGGTCACGAGGAACACCTCGTAGTCCATCGCGAGGCCGAAGACCACGCCGACCATGAAGATCGGCACCATCGACATGACCGGGCCGGTCTCCTCGACGCCGAGCAGGCCGCCCAGCCAGCCCCACTGGAAGACCGCGACCACGGCGCCGAGCGCGGCGAGGACGCTGAGCAGGAAGCCCAGGGCGGCCTTGAGCGGGACCAGGATGGAGCGGAAGACGAGGATCAGGAGCAGGAAGGCGAGGCCGACGACCAGGCCCAGGTACGGGATCAGGGCATCGTTGAGCTTCTGCGAGAAGTCGATGTTCATCGCGGTGGTGCCCGTGACGAGTACCGTCGCGCCCGTCTCGGCCTTGACGTCGGCGCTCTCGGCGCGGATCGCGTGGACCAGGTCCTCGGTCTGGGTCGAGGACGGCTTGGAGTCGGGGATGACGGTGATCGTCGCGGTGTCGCCGGCCTTGTTGAACGCGGCCGGGGCGACGGTGACGACGTCCTTGAGGCCCTTGATCCGCTCGGTCAGTTTGTCGACGCCGGCCTGGGGGGCGGTGCCGGCACCCTTGGCGTCGTAGACGACCATCAGGGGGCCGTTGAAGCCGGGGCCGAAGCCCTCCGAGAGCAGGTCGTAGGCCCTGCGCTGGGTGGTGGACGTCGGCTGCGAGCCGTCGTCGGGCAGGCCGAGCTCCAGCTGGGTGACGGGGAGCGCGATGGCCCCCAGACCGAGGACACCGAACATCAGTACGGCGATCGGGCGGCGGATGACGAAGCGCGCCCAACGGGTGCCCATGTTGGGCCCGGCGACAGGCTTGCCGTTGTCGTCCGCGCCGGCCGCAGCCTCGCTCTTCCCGCTCTTCTTGCTCTTCTTCTGGCCCGCCGGCTGGACCTTGCGGCCCGCGTATCCGAGCATCGCCGGGACCATGGTCAGCGCGATGAGGACGGCGACCACGACCGTGCCCGAGGCGGCCAGGCCCATCTTGGTCAGCATCGGGACGTTGACGACCGCGAGGCCCGCCAGGGCGATCACGACCGTGAGGCCCGCGAAGACGACCGCCGATCCTGCGGTGCCGGTGGCGCGGGCGGCAGCCTCCTCGCGGTCGTGGCCGTCGGCGAGTTCGCCGCGGTAGCGGGAGACGATAAACAGCGCGTAGTCGATGCCGACCGCGAGCCCGATCATCAGCGCGAGCGTGGAGGTGGTGTCGCCGAGGTCGAGCGCGTTGGCGAGGGCGGCGATGGTGGCACCGGCGATACCGACGCCGATGATCGCCGTCAGCAGCGGCAGTCCGGCCGCGACCAGTGAGCCCAGAGTGACGACGAGGACGGCGGCGGCGATGGCGATGCCGACGATCTCACCGATCGCGCCCGGCTCGGCCGCGGCCTGCAGGGCGTCACCGCCGACGTCGACGGTCAGTCCGGTGGCCCGGGCCTCGTCGCCGGCCTTCTCCAGCGCGTCCTTGGTCGACTCCGCCAGTTCCATGCCGGGGAGCTTGTACTTCACCGACGTGTAGGCGACCGACCCGTCCTTGCTGACGGCGTTCGTCGTGAACGGGTCGGTGACGGAGACGACTTCGGAGCCGTCGCCGAGCTGCTTGACGGTCTTCTCGACGGTCGCCCTGTTGGCGGCGTCCGTCATCTTCTGGCCCTCGGGCGCCTTGAAGACCATGCGTCCGGTCGCTCCGTCGGCGCTGGCGCCGGGGAAACGCTGTTCCAGCAGGTCGAAGGCCTTCTGGGCCTCCGTACCCGGAATCGAGAAGGAGGTGGTGCCCGCGGCGGGCGCGCTGGCCGCGCCGACGCCCGCGAGGGTCAGCAGGGCGACCCATATCAGGGCGACGAAATGCCGTCGCCTGAAGGCGAGCCGGCCGAGTTTGTAGAGGAATGTGGCCACGAGGGCGTACTCCCGGTCAGGTCGTTGAACAGCAACAGGGCGTGTTTGACCGGCCTGTTGGGGCGCAGGCGGGATCAGCCCGACGGCGTGAGCAGTCGCGTCAGGTACAAGTGGGGTGTCTTACAAGGGCCTTGCAGGGGGTTCGAGGTCCTGCGGACGCAGACGCCGAGGTCAGTCGCCGGCACTGACACCGAGGGCGGGGAGCACCACGGCATCGAGGTACGAGCGCAAGTAGGCCTGCGTCGGAGGAAGTTCGTCGATGAGCGTGCGAGCGATGAAGCCGCCGACCATCATGTGCATCACATAGCCGATTGCCGGATTGTCCGCGCGGATCTCACCACGGTCGATGCCACGCTGGAGCACCTTGTTGAACTCCGCCAGCTCCGGTTCGATCAGCAGCTCCCGCAAGGCCTGAAGGAGGTCCGGGTTCGCGTGGGCCGCCACACCCAGAGCCCGCATCAGCGCGGAGTTCTGTTGCATGGTGCAGTCGTCGTCCCGGAGGAGCAGGGCCCGGAAGTCGCCGCGCAGGGACCCGGTGTCGATGTCGGCGAGGGCGTTACCCCCTGGCTTGAAGTGCTTCATCGCCCTGGCGACCAGTTCGGCCTTGCCGCCCCACTGGCGGTAGAGCGTGGCCTTGCTGGACTTCGTACGGGCGGCGACGGCGTCCATGGTGAGGGCCTCGTAGCCGACCTCCCGGAGCAGGTCGAGCGTGGCCGCGTACAACTCGGCCTCGCGCTCGGGCGTGATCCGACTACGACGCGCCGTCGCGACCTCGGTCATGTCTCTCACCCTTTCCGGCTCCGGTAGAGGACGACACGGTTTCGTACAGCTGCGCCGTCCGTCAATGACGATACCCCGAGAAGCAAAGAAACGAAACCGTTTCGTACGTGTTCTCGCTCACGGACCGCATCCGGCCACACCCTTGTGCGCGATTTTTCCCGGGTTGCCGGGACCGACGCGAAGTCCGAAGTTGCTCGGGCCCCGTTTGCGGAAAAGCATGAAGAGGTGAGCTATCTGCGCCTGCCCCACCTCAGCGGAGACCTGCTGTGCTTCGTCGCCGAGGACGATCTCTGGCTCGCCCGCCTCGACCAGGACGAGGACGCGGGAGGACCCGGCTCGGCCGGTGACGCCCGCCGTGCCTGGCGGCTCACCGTCGACCGTACGAAGATCGGGCACCCGCGTTTCTCGCCCGACGGCACGCACATCGCGTACACGAGCTGGCGCAGCCTCGTGCCCGAGATCCACCGGGTGCCGGTGGACGGCGGCCAGGCGCGGCGGCTCACCCACTGGGGCAGCGCCGACACCCAGGTCTGCGGCTGGACCCCGGACGGGGACATCCTCGCCGTCGCCTCCCACGGCCAGCCCTTCTCCTACTTCACCTGGGCCTACAGCGTCCCGGCGGGCGGCGGCCCCGGCGGCCGGCTCCCCTGGGGCCCGGTCTCCGACATCCAGGTCGCGGACATCGAGGGCGAGCGCCGGACCCTCCTCCTCACGGGCACCCCGCCCCACGAACCGGCCGCCTGGAAGCGCTACCGGGGCGGCGCGACCGGCCGCCTCTGGCTGCACGGCGAGCGTCTGCTCCCCGACCTCGACGGCCACCTCCACTCCCCGATGTTCGTCGGCGGCCGCATCGCCTTCCTCTCCGACCACGAGGGCGTCGGCAACCTGTACTCATGCGCGTACGACGGTTCCGGCCTGCGCCGCCACACCGACCACGACGCCTTCTACGCCCGGCACGCCTCCAGCGACGGCACCCGGGTCGTGTACCAGTGCGCGGGCGACCTGTGGATCGTCGACGACCTCGCCGCCGGCTCCCTCCCCCGCCGCCTCGACGTACGGCTCGGCGGTCCGCGCACCGGCCGGCGTACGTACCAGGTGCCCGCCGCGCAGCACGTCGACGGCATCTCCGTCGACGAGACGGGCCGCGCGAGCGCCGTCGTCGTACGCGGCAGCCTGTACTGGCTGACCCACCGCGACGGTCCCGCCCGGACGATCACGGACACACCGGGGGTCCGGGTCCGGCTGCCCGAGATGCTCGGCTCGGGCGGGCAGGTCGCCTACGTCACGGACGCAGAGGGCGAGGACGCGATCGAGATCGCCTACCTGCCGAGGGCCAGCGGGGAACGGGAGCCGAGGCGGCTGGCGTCCGGCGCCCTCGGCCGGGTACAGGAACTGGTGGCCGATCCGGCGGGCGAACGCCTCGCCATCGCCGCCCACGACGGACGGCTTCTGCTGATCGACGCGGCGGAGGACTCGGCGGAGGACTCGACCGGCGAGGTCACCGAGCTGATCTGCTCCCTCAACGGACCGGTCACCGACCTCGCCTTCTCCCCGGACGGCGCCTGGCTGACCTGGTCGCACCCGGGCATCGGCCGCTCCCTCCGGCAGATCAAGATGGCCCGGATAAAGGACCGTCTGATCGTCGACGTGACCAACGGCCGCTTCGAGGACGAGAACCCGGTCTTCACGAGGGACGGCCGCTATCTGGCCTTCCTCTCCTGGCGCGGCTTCGACCCCGTGTACGACGTCCACACCGGCGACCTCTCCTTCCCGCTCGGCTGCCGCCCCTACCTGGTCCCCCTCTCCTCCGCCACCCCCTCCCCCTTCGCCCTGTCCCCCGACGGACGCCCGGCCGCCGGTGGCCTGGACCCCGCCGAGGACGAGGGTGCCGAAGGCGGCACGGACGGGACGGTGATCGTCGAGGTCGAGGGCCTGGAGAGCCGGGTGACGCCCTTCCCGGTCGCCGCCTCCAAGTACTCGGCGCTGTATCCGGTCGCCGGCGGCGGGCTGGTGTGGCTGCGCTGGCCGATCTCCGGCGCGCTGGGCGAGACGTTCGCCAACCCGGACGACACGAGCGGGCGGCCCACCCTCGAACACTTCAACATCACCAAGGCGAAGAAGTCCGAACTCGTCGGTCACCTCGACTGGTTCGCGGTCAGCGGCGACGCCTCACGACTGGTCGTCGTCGACGAGGACGAGCTGCGCGCGGTGCCGTCCACCGACCCCGGCGACAGTGACACGACCGTCTGGATCGACCTGCGCCGGGTCATGCACGAGGTCGACCCGCCGGCGGAGTGGCGCCAGTCCTACGAGGAGGCGGGCCGGCTGATCCGGGCCTACTTCTGGGAACCGAAGATGTGCGGCATCGACTGGGACGCGGTGCTCGCGCAGTACCGCCCGCTCGTCGAACGGGTCGCGTCCCCCGACGAGTTCGCCGACCTCCTGCGCGAGGTCCTGGGCGAGCTGGGCACCTCCCACGCGTACGTCACCGCCGCCCGCCGCAACGAGGGCCCGCCCCACTACCAGCGCCGCCAGGGCCTGCTGGGCGCCAACTTCGTCCGCAGGGAGGGCGGTTGGATGCTGGACCGGATCCTCCCCGGCGACTCCTCCGACTCCAAGGCCCGCTCCCCGCTGGCCGGTTCGGGAATCCGGGAGGGCGCGCTGCTCACCCATGTGGACGGCCGGCCGGTGGACCCGGTGACGGGCCCGTTCCCGCTGCTCGCGGGCGCGGGCGGTACGACGGTGGAGCTGACGTTCACCCCGGCGGAGGGCGAGGGGCCGGCCAGGCGGGTCGCGGTGGTCCCCCTCATCGACGAACGGCCGCTGCGCTACCAGGACTGGGTGGCCAAACGCCGCGAAGTCGTACGGGAGTTGAGCGCCGGGCGGTGCGGCTATCTGCACATCCCCGACATGGGCGGCTCGGGCTGGGCCCAGTTCAACCGCGACCTGCGCATGGAGGTGTCGAGGCCCGCCCTCATCGTCGACGTACGCGGCAACGCGGGCGGCCACATCAGCGAACTGGTGGTGGAGAAGCTGACGCGCACGATCCTGGGCTGGGACCTGACCCGCAACGCCCAGCCGGTCTCGTACGCCTCGAACGCCCCCCGGGGACCGGTCGTCGCCCTTGCGGACGAGGCGACCTCCTCCGACGGCGACATGATCACGGCGGCCTTCAAACTCCTCGAACTGGGCCCGGTGGTGGGCCAGCGGACCTGGGGCGGAGTGGTCGGCATGACCGGCCGCCACCGCCTGGGCGACGGCACGGTGATCACGGTCCCGATGAACGCGGCGTGGTTCGACACCTACGGCTGGACGGTCGAGAACCAGGGCGTCGCCCCGGACCTGGAGGTCCTGCGCACCCCCCTGGACTGGGCAGAGGGCCGCCACGTAGAAACGGACGAAGCCATCAAACTGGCCCTGACCCTCCTGAAAACCAGCCCAGCGGCAACCCCCCCGGACTACAAAAACGTCCCGAACAGAACAAGACCCGAACTCCCACCCCGCTCATGAGCAATGGGATGCGTCCTGTCTTCACCTGATCACCGGTCACATCTCGACGAACGCCAGGGCCACCCACCTAGGGGCGCGGGGAACTGCGCGACAAGCCACAGCAAACCCGCACCCGACAACGCACCCAAAAAACACAGGGCGCCCCCAACAAAGAGGGCGCCCTGCGTCAACCGGTCAAGCCGGCCTACGACTCGTAGTCCTGGTTCAACCGATCTTCCTCGTCCCGCATCGCCCGCTCCGTCTCCTCATCCCGCCCCCGCCCCCGCTCCGGCATCTCCCCCTGACCCGGCCGACGCCGACCTTCCTGACCCGACCGGCCAGGCTGGCCCGACTGACCCGGCTGACCCGGCTGGCCCGACTGCCGCTGACCCTTCCGAGCCTGCTGCTCCATCTTCTCCTTGGCCTGCCGAGCCTTGTCCTGCATCTCGTCCTTCATGCCCATGTGGATTCACTCCCATAAGTGGGTGAGGGGATGGGGGCTCGACCAGATTTACATGCCAGGACAAAGCGCGCATTTCGATCAGTAACGCTCAGTAACAGCCCCCCGGGCCATCTCGTCCGCGGCCCCACCCGCCCCCACCAACCCGGTCCCCATCCCCTGCAACCGCCCCGAGAACCGCGCGACCTCCCGCTGCCCCACCGCCCCGATCAGCCCCGGCAGATACCCCCGTACCCCCTGCATCCCGCGCAGCCACCACTGCCCGTACACATGACTGGACCGCCGCTCGATCCCGGCCACGAGCCGGTCGACGGCCGGCCCCAGCGGATACGTCTTGCCGGCCGGCCACGGCAACCGCTGCCGCAACTCCCGCATGACGTCGTCCTGATCGGCCCCCCGCACCATGTCGGTGTCGGTCCACGACAGATACGCGACCCCGACCCCGACACCCTTGTAGCCGACCTCGGCCCGCAGACAGTGCGCGTACGCCTCGACGCCGGACTTGGACGCGCAGTACGCGCTCATCATCGGCGCGGGGAAGATGGCGGCCGCCGACGCGATCTGGAGGAGATACCCCCGGCTCTCGGTCAGCACCGGCAGGAACGCGCGGGCGGTGACCGCCGACCCGATGAGGTTCACCTCGATGACCCGCCGCCAGGACTCCGGGTCGGAGTCGGCGAAGGGCCCGCCGTTCGCGACCCCGGCGTTGGCTACGACGATGTCGACCTTCCCGAACCGCTCCTTGACCTCCTGGGCAACCCGGGACATCGCCTCGTGATCGGTGACGTCGGCATGCCAGTACGCGCTGTCGGTGTGCAGGCGTTCGGCGACCCCCTTGAGCGCGTCGGCCTCCAGCCCGACGAGCGCGACCTTCGCCCCGCGAGCGGAGAGCTTGCGCGCGAGCAGCTCACCGACCCCCCGGGCGGCCCCCGTGACGACAGCGACCTGCCCCTCCAGACGGACCCTGCTCATGCGCCCTCCTCGATACGTACGCCACCCTGATTGCCCTGAGTACCCTGAGCCCCGAACTGCCCGTAAGCCAGGACCAGTTCACGTATCACCCCGGTCACCTCCCCCGGCGCCTCCACCGGGGTCATGTGTCCGAGCCCGGCCAGCTCGGTCACACCGTGGCAGTCGGGCAGCGCGGCGGCCAGCGCCCGCGCGTGCACGGGCGGGGTGAGCCGATCGGCCGTACCGACGACTACGGCCGCCGGTATGGTCAACTCACCTATCTGCCGGTCGAGTTGAACACCCTCCAGCACCCGCGCCCACGAGTACCGCACCTTGCGCGGACAGGCGTGCACGATCCGGGCGCACGCCTCGACCATCGCCGGCGTCGAACCTGCGCCCATCGTCGCGTACTTGAGGATGCGCCGGGAGACCGGCGTGACCGGCCCGAGCGGGGCGCGCGAGCTGAGGCCCAGCCGGGTGAGCCAGGTGCGCAGCCGACCGGCACGCATCGGGACGACCAGCGACTCGGCGACGAGCCGCGAACTGCCGGTACTGCACAGCAGTACGGCCGCCGCATGCTCCCGGAACCCCTCACGCGCGGACGCGGCCAGCACGGTCATGCCGCCCATGGAGTGCCCCACGACCACGGCCTTCTCACCGGGCGCGAGGGTGGCCGCGAGGACGGCTTCCAGGTCGTCGGCGAGTGCGTCGGTACTGCAGACGGCGCTCGCCGGGCTGCGTCCGTGGCCGCGCTGGTCGTAGGCGACGACCCGGTGATCGGGGGCGAGTCCGCGGATCTGGGCGGCCCAGAAGGCGGTCGAGCAGGTCCAGCCGTGCGACAGGACGACCACGGGTCCGTCGTCCACGCCGTGCACCTCGACATGCAGCCGCGCGCCGTCGGCGGACACGGCGGTGAGCGTACGGACGGGCACGGGTGGGGTGTACGGGCCGTCCGCCACGGACGCGGGTCGCGTCGACCGGGTCGACCGGGTGAGCCGGCTCATGCGCCCACCTCCACGGGCGAGTTGGCGTCGCCCTGGCCCACGGGGGTCGCCCGCAGGACCTGGTACTCGGTGAGGTCCACCCGCCGGGTCGCCCGCCGGAACTCGGACGTCGTACCGGGCCAGACGGTGGTGTTGAGGCCGTTCGCGTCGAGGTACCAGCTGCTGCATCCGCCCGTGTTCCACACCGTGCGCCGCATCCGCTCCTGGATCCGGTCGTTCCAGACGTCGACGGCGGCGGGCCGGGCATCGAGGGCGACCCGCCCGCCCAGGACGCCCAACTGCCGTACGTAGTCGGCGAGATAGTTGAGCTGGGACTCGATCATCAGAATCATGGAGGAGTTCCCGAGGCCGGTGTTGGGCCCGATGATCGTCATCCAGTTGGGGAACCCGACGGCGGACGCCCCGCGCAGCGCGCGCATCCCGCTCCCCGCCCAGGCCTCGGCGAGCGTACGCCCGTCCGCCCCGACGACCCGGTCCGCGATGGGCATGTCGGTGACGTGGAACCCCGTACCGAAGACGATGGCGTCGACCTCGGCCGTACTCCCGTCGGCCCCGACGACAGTGGAGCCACGCACCTCGCTCAACCCACTCGCCACCACATCGACGTTGGGCCGGGTGAGCGCCGGGTAGTACTCGCTCGACAGCAGGATGCGCTTGCAGCCGATGCGATAGTCGGGGGTGAGTTTGGCGCGCAGGGCGGGATCCTTGATCGCGCGGTGCATGGCGCTCCTGGCCAGCGCCTCCACCACCCTGAGCTCCCCCGGATACCGGGTGAACGCCTGGACCTGCAACTCCCGTACACCCCAGGAGAGTCCGCGCCGCAGCCGGGTGGTGAAGGGCAGCGCGCGGTGCACGGCGCGCTCGGCGCTGCCGATGGCCCGGTCGACGCGGGGCAGCACCCAGGGCGGGGTGCGCTGGAAGAGGGTGAGGTGGGAGACGTCGGGCTGGATGGCGGGGACGATCTGGATGGCGGAGGCGCCGGTCCCGACCATCGCGACGCGCTTGCCGCGCAGGTCGTAGTCGTGGTCCCAGCGGGCGGAGTGGAAGACCTTGCCGGGGAATGTCTCGAGCCCCGGGATGTCCGGCATCCTGGGGTCGGAGAGCGGCCCGGTGGCGGAGACGACGAGATCGGCGAGCAGGGTCCCGCTGCTGGTCTCGATGACCCATGTCAGTCGGCCACTGTCCCAAGTCATCGTCTTCACCTCGGAGTTGAGGCGGAGATGGGGCCGCAGCCCGAAGGTGTCGGTGACGTGCTCCAGGTAGGCGCGGATGTGTTCCTGCCCGGAGAAGGCGCGCGGCCAGTCGGGATTGGGCGCGAAGGAGAACGAGTACAGATGGGAGGGCACATCACAGGCGCAGCCCGGATAGCTGTTGTCGCGCCAGGTCCCGCCGACGCTGTCGGCCCGCTCCAGCACGACGAAGTCGGTGACCCCTTCGCGGCGCAGCCGCACGGCTGCCCCGAGCCCCCCGAACCCGGAACCGATCACCGCCACCCGCACATGTTCGTGTTCGGCTTCCTGCCCGGCTTCCCGTTCGGCCATGCCGATGCCCTTCCCTGCGCGACCGCGCCAGTGAACACTGGCGCAATGGGGAGAGTAGAGGAGCCCCGTACCGATGGGTAGGGTCCGGAAGGGGGAAAGTTACCGGGGGTACGTCTTAAGGTTCCGACGTGGCAGAAGCAGACGCAGACGCAGGCTCAGAGAACGCCGCACGGCCCGGTTCCGGGACGGAGTACCGGATGGAGGAGCTGGCCGAGCTGGCCGGCATCACCGTCCGCACCCTGCGCTTCTACCGCGAACGCAAACTGATCCCGCCGCCCCGCCGCGAGGGCCGCATCGCCTGGTACGACGACCACCACCTGGCCCGGCTGCGCACGATCTCGGCGCTGCTGGAACGCGGGCACACCCTCAACGGCATCGCGGAACTCGCCGAGGCCTTCGACCACGGCCGCGATGTCGCCGACCTGCTCGGCCTCGGCGCCCCCACCGAGGAGACCCCGGTCCGCCTCACCCCCGAGGACCTCGCCGACCGCTTCGGCCCCGACGCCACCCCCGAGAACTTCGCGGCCTCCCTGGAACTCGGCTATCTGGGCACCGACGGCGACCAGATCGTCCACATCAGCCGCAGTCTCCTGGACGCGTCGTCGGCGCTGGTCCAGGAGGGCATCCCGCTCTCGGCCGTCCTGGCGGCGGGCAAGCGGGTACGCGACCACGCGGACGCCCTGGCCGAGATCTTCACGGACGTGCTCCTCACCCACGCCCGGGAAGCGGACCCGGCACGTCTGCGCCCGCTGGCCCAACGGGTGGTGGAGGCGGAACTGTCGCTGGCGCTGGACCGCCGGATGCGCCGGGAAAGCTGACGCCTTTCCGCATGTGATCGGCCAGGGAAATTCGGCTCCCAAACCCGGAAAACCAATTCAGGGTCGCCTGCGTTTTCCTCATTCGGCCGCACATGCTCCGGACCGCACGCGACCCCGCCCTCAACCCCGCCACCACTGGGCTCCTGGCGTCTTCCGCGCATCCTCCAACAGGTCACCCACGTCCCGCATGAGTACGCGTACTCATATGTGTGTGAGCACTCGGCGGGGTCTTCATTACCGGCGGTAAATGGGTTCCCGGGTTCCGCTTCTGAGGGTTGTTAAAGCGATCCGGAGTGACCTACTGTCCACAGCGTTCATTCGGAACTCACACCATTTCCACACGGGGGGAACTCGTGC
>NZ_JARAXP010000018.1:0-122407 GCF_033793965.1 Streptomyces sp. ME02-8801-2C
CCCCGGCACCGGGCCGAGCCCCGGCCCCGGCACCGGGGGCACGGCCCTGGCCCTGGCCCCGGGCCGCGCACCGGCCCCGGCACCGGGCCGCGCACCGGGCCCGAGTCCCGGGCCCGAGTCCCGGGCCCGCGTGCCGGACACGTGCCTGCCCGGGGCAAGCCGTGGTGGTACGGGGCACGGCTGTGGCCCGGGAACCGAAGTTCGGTTCCCGGGCCACAGCCGTGGGAGAGGATCCGCCGACAGAGTCTCAGTCGGTCTCGACGACCCGGATGGAGTTCGTCGGGCATGCGCGGACCGCGCGGTGGACCTCCTCGTGCAGTGCGGTGTCCGGGTGGTCGTCCAGGACCAGCACCAGCCCTTCCTCGTCCTGGTCGAAGACACCGGGGAGCCGGTACACGCACAGGCTGGCGACCGCGCAGGTCTCGGAGTTGGCTACCACACGCATCGTTGCCGCTCCCTCACCAGTCCACCGGGATCTCGGTGAACCCCTCCATGAAGCCGCCCAGCGCGCGGGGCAGTTCCTCGGCCGGCTTGGCGAGGTGGATGTCGGGGAAGCGGCGCAGCAGACTCTCGGTGGCGATCTGCAGCTCCATCCGGGCCAGCGCGGCGCCCACGCAGTAGTGGATGCCCGCCCCGAAGGTCATGTGGTGGTTCTCCTGGCGCCGGATGTCGAGCTCGAAGGGGTTCTCGAAGACCCGGCGGTCACAGTTGGCGCCCTCCTCGGAGAGGAGAACACTCGTCCCCTTCTTGATCACCGAGCCGTCGGACAGCGGGATGTCCTCGATCGCGTAACGCATCGTGCCCACCGAGGAGCCCATGATCTGCGTGCGCAGCAGCTCCTCGACGGTCGAGGGGACCAGTGACCAGTCCGCCTGGATCTCCCGGACCAGGTCGGGGCGGTGCAGCAGCACGGCGGTACCGGTGCCGATCTGGCTCGCGGTGGTCACGTAGCCGGCGATGAGCAGCCCCTGGCACCAGAAGTGCAGCTCGTGCTCGTTCATCCGGTTGTCGTCCTCGTCGCGGACCCGGATGAACTCGCTGATCAGGTCGTCCGCCGGGTTCTTGCGCTTGTCCTCGATGAGGTCGCCCAGGTACTTCCACAGGTTCTGCCGGGCCTTGCCGATCTCCTCCGGCGGCAGCTTGGTCACCGCGAGGAACCCGTCCACGTAACCGCGGAACTGGTCCCGGTCCTCGGCGGGCACGCCGAGCAGCTTGCAGATCACCTTGATGGGCAGCGGGAACGCGAACGCCTCGTTGAGCTCGGCGGGCCGGGGGCCGGCCGCCATCTCCTCCAGGAGCTCGTCCGCGACCTCCTGGACGTATGGCCGCAGCGCCTCGATGCGCCGGGCGGTGAACGCCTTCGTCACCAGGGAGCGCACCTGGGTGTGCTTGGGCGGGTCCGGGTCGATGTGCGGATCCATGAACAGGTCGTTGTCCTTGGAGATCCGGGCGCAGTCGGGCCGCGCGATGTTGCGCGACAGCCGCTTGTCGGCGAACAGGGCGCGCACGTCCTGGTACCGGGTGACCAGCGTCGCCGTGTCACCGCTCGGCAGGGTCACCTCCATCGCCGAGGACTCGTGGACATCCTTCAGCGCCTCCGGCATCTGCATGGGCGGGTTCCAGGCGAACGGATACCTGGGCGGGGTCTGAGTACTCACATCGATCCCTTCACACACGGTTTCATCTTCATCGGTTCGGTGATCAGCGAGGGAGTGGTTCGGTCATGGGGGGCGGTGCAACAGGTCGGCGCTCGCGGCGACCTGTGGTCACAGGGGCCAGCCGGACCTGGTCCAGGCGGCCTCGGCGAAGGCCCACTCGTAGCGGATGCTGGTCGTGAAGTAGTCGACGAGTTCGGCGCGGCCGGGGACGGCCATGCGCTCGCCCAGCTCGTCGTAGGCGGCCATGAAGCCCTTCACCGCGTACTGGTAGCCCTCACCCGGGTGGTAGACCTTGATCCACTCTGCGTAGCGGGAGCCCGGCACATGGCGTCGCAGCAGGTCGTCGGAGATCTGGTGGTTGAACCAGACCATCGGCAGCAGCGCCCCCATCCCGGACGCCACCGTCGCCGCGGTGGCCGCGTGGAAGAACGAGCAGTGCGCGTGGGTGGCCGCGGTGACCTCCGGCGACTCGGCCGCCGGCGGCAGCTCCAGCCGCGGAGCGAGTTCCGCGTACGCCCCGCGCAGCCGGTCCCTGGCCTCCAGCGTGCCGATGACCGAGCGGGCCAGCAGCGCGGCGTGCGCGTCCCACCGGGTGGCGGCGGCCGTACGGGCCAGCGAGCGGGCGTACCCGGGCAGCAGCCAGCCGGTGTCCTGCTCCACGAAGTAGGCGAGCGACTCGGCAGGCAGCGAACCGTCCCGCAGCCCCGCCCAGAACGGGTGCTCCCTGACCTCGGCGAGAACGGGTTCGGCCAGCTCCTGGAGTTCCTTGCTCAGCATGGGCATCTGCTCCTGTCGGTTCTCGGTCGGAGAATCCCGGGTTATCGGTTCTCGGTTCTCGGCTCTCGGTTCACAGGTCGAGGCGTACGCGGTAGTGCCGTAGCCAGCCGTCCAGTTGCAGCACCATCTCCACGTCGCGCCGCTCCCCCCAGCCGCTGACCTCGATGGGCCGGTCCTGTGCGGAGAGGCGGGCGCAGGCCTCGCGGTCGAGCAGCGGGGCCACCGGTCCTGACGGGTCGTTGACCACGGCGTCGAACCGTTCCTTGAGCACCTGGCCGTAGCCCGGGTCCTGGGTGATCGGGAAGGGGCTCTTGCGGCGTTCGGTCACCGAGGCGGGCAGCAGGTCGGCCACGGCGGAGCGCAGCACGCTCTTCTCGCGGCCGTCCGCGGTCTTCATCTCCCAGGGGATGTTGTAGACGTACTCGACCAGGCGGTGGTCGCAGTACGGCACCCGCAGCTCCAGGCCGACCGCCATGCTCAGCCGGTCGTCCCGGGTGAGCAGCAGCGGCATCCAACGGGTCAGATGGACATGGCTGACCCGCCGCATCCGGTGCTCCAGCTCGGACTCGCCCGCCACCCGGGGCACTTCGGCCACGGCCTCCGAGTACCGCTGGGCGGCGTACCCGGGAACGTCGATCTTCTGGAGCATCCCGGGGTCCAGCAGTCCGGTGCTCATGCCGTGCGGAGCCACCTTCAGACCCATCGACACCCAGGGGAAGTTCCCGGTGTCGGTCAGCGACGGATCCTGGAACGACCGGTAGCCGCCGAAGAGTTCGTCGGCCGCCTCGCCCATCAGCGCCACGGTCGAGCGCTGGCGCACCGCGCGCAGCAGCAGATACAGCGAGCGGTCCATGTCCGGGATCGGGCGCGGCAGGTCCTGCGAGCGCAGCGCCGCCGCGTCGATCACCGGGTCCGCGAGATCCGCGGTGCGCAGCACCACCGGCTCGTGGTCCGTGCCCACGTGCCGTGCCACCTCGGCGGCGTACGGCGCGTCGGCGTCCTCGTGCCAGAAGTCCTTGCGGAACCGCTCGGTGTGCCCCTCGAAGTCGACCGAGAACGTCCGGGGCCGGTTTCCGGCACGAGCGGCCAGCGCGACGATGGCGCTGGAGTCCACCCCGCCGGACAGCAGGGTGCACAGCGGCACGTCGGAGACCAGATGCGCCTCGACGGACTCTGCCAGCAGACCGCGTACGGCGTCGATGGTGGTGGCCGCGTCGTCCTCGTGGGGACGGGACGGCAGCGTCCAGTACGCGGACTCGGTCACCCCGCCCTGGTGGACCACCGCCGTGTGCCCCGCCGGCAGTTCGCGCACCCCGCGGTAGACGGCGTGCCCGGGCGTCGCGATGTACGCCAGCAGCTCCGCGAAGCCCTCGGAGTCCACCGCGCACTCCATGGACGGGTGGGCGAACAACGCCTTCGGCTCGGAGCCGAACAGCACACCGTTCGCGGTCCTGGCGTAGAACAGCGGCTTGATGCCCAGCCGGTCACGGGCCAGCAGCAGCCTTTCGCGGGCCGGGTCCCAGACGGCGAACGCGAACATGCCCTCCAGGTGCTCGGCGCAGCGGTCGCCCCACTCCAGATAGGCGCGCACCACCACTTCGGTGTCGCCGGCGGTGCGGAAACGGTGTCCGAGCCCCTCCAACTGCCGCCGCAACTGGCGGAAGTTGTAGATCTCGCCGTTGTGCACGACGACCGCCAGGGTGCGGCCGTCCTCCTCGACGGCCATCGGCTGCGTGCTGTTCTCCAGGTCGATGACGGACAGCCTGCGATGGCCCAGGGCGGCCCGCCGGTCGGTCCACACGGCCTCGTCGTCCGGGCCGCGATTGGCGAGCGCGGCGACCATCGTCCGTACGGTGGCGCCCTCCTCGCCGAGGTCACGCCGGAAGTCGAGCCAGCCCGCTATGCCGCACACGAGATCACCTTCGTCCGAAGTTCGTTGACGATGTCGGCGGGGGAGGGCCGGTCCAGCATCTCCGCCCGCAGCCGGCGGGCCGTCTCGCGCACCGCCGCCCCCTTCTCGGGGTCCAGCAGCCGCCCGGCCTCCTCGCGCAGCCGCTCCGGCGTCGCCTCGTCCCGGGACAGCACCTCTCCCGCGCCGGCCGCGAAGACCCGCCCCGCGTGACCGGTGTGGTCGGGCAGCTGCGGTACGAGCAGCAGCGGCACCCCGGCGCGCAGCGAGGCGAGCACCGTCCCCGCGCCGCCGTGCGCCACCACCAGATCGGTGCCCGGCATCAGCGTGTGCAGCGGGGCGTCCTCCACCACCCGCACCGCGCCGGGACCGGACAGCAGGGCCGGGTCGAGCAGTCGGCGCTGCGCCCCCGTCACCGCCAGCACCACCTCGGTGTCCGCGCCGCGCAGCGCCGCCGCGACCTCCCCGGCGAGGAAGAGACCGGGGCTGAGCCGGGCCATGGTGTGGCCCCAGGTCACCAGCACCCGCCGGACACCCGGCGCGGGCGGAGTCAGCGGCCCGGGAGCGATGCCGACACCGTTGTAGGGCACATGCCGGATCGGCAGCCGTGGATAGTCGGTGGGCACCTGGAAGGTGTCGGGACACGGGTCGACGGTGACGGCTCCCAGCGGGTCGAAGTCCGTCACGCCGTGCCGCTCGAGCAGCGGGGAGAGCAGTTCGGGCAGCAGCTTGCGGGCCCGTAGCATCAGATCGGTGCCGTACAGCACCCGGATCGCCGGGATCCCCACGGCCGCGGCGGCCAGTGGGCCGGCCAGCGCGGTCGGCTCGTACACCACCGCGTCGGCGCGCCAGTCGCGGGCCAGGTCCACCAGACCGTCGGTCATCGAATCCGCGTGCGCCCAGAACATGCGCAGCGCCCGGGGCCCCTTGCCCTCCTTGGGTGCCTGCGGACCGCCCGCGGCCTCACCGGCGGCCGACGGCAGCACGTATCCGCGCACCATCCCGACCGCGTCGACGTCCTCGCCCACCACGGCGGCGGGCAGCCCGGTCCGTTCGATCTCCGGCTTCAGGGCCGGCTGACTGGCGATCAGCACCTCGTGGCCCGCTGCCCGGAAGGCCGAGGCCAGCGGCACCAGGGCGTACAGGTGCGAGGGCCAGGCCCAGGTCGTGAACAGTACGCGCATGGCTTCCGTCAGCCCCTTCGTGACGTGGGTGGACCCCGGCGGACCGGGTGGGTCCAGTGCTGGACGGACAGTGCGGCAACCGGCTAGCAACCAGCTCGGGATCTGCTCGATCCCCGCAACGGCCTTGTGTCCAGCCGCCCTTGAGCCCGTCTGCAGTCGGCTCGCCCAGCCTCACGGGAGCCCGTTGTTCGTCGTATCCGCCGTATCCGCCGTTTCCGCGCTGGAGGACCCGTGACCCGTAACCTCTTCACCTCGGAGTCCGTGACCGAGGGGCATCCCGACAAGATCGCCGACCAGATCAGCGACGGCATCCTGGACGCCCTGCTGTCCCAGGACCCGTCCTCCCGTGTCGCGGTGGAGACCCTCATCGCCACGGGCCAGGTGCACGTGGCCGGCGAGGTCACCACCAAGGGGTACGCCGACATCACCACCCTGATCAGGCAGACCGTGCTCGGCATCGGCTACGACGCCTCACAGAAGGGGTTCGACGGCGCCTCCTGCGGAGTGTCCGTCTCCCTGGGCGCGCAGTCCCCGGACATCGCCCAGGGCGTGGACTCGGCCTACGAGCAGCGCGTCGGAGGCGAGTCGGACGAGCTCGACGGACAGGGCGCCGGCGACCAGGGCCTGATGTTCGGCTTCGCCTGCGACGAGACGCCCGAGCTGATGCCGCTGCCCATCATGCTCGCCCACCGGCTCGCCCAACGCCTCACCGCGGTCCGCAAGGACGGCGTTCTGCCGTATCTGCGGCCCGACGGCAAGACACAGGTGACCATCGAGTACGACGGCCACCGGCCCGTACGGCTGGACACCGTCGTCGTGTCCAGCCAGCACGCCCCGGACATCTCCCTGGACAGCCTGCTGACCCCGGACATCCGCCGGTTCGTCGTCGAACCCGTGCTCGCCGCGCTCGGCGAGGACGGCACCAAGCTGGAGACCGAGGGCTACCGGCTGCTGGTCAACCCCACCGGGCGGTTCGAGATCGGCGGCCCGATGGGCGACGCGGGCCTGACCGGCCGCAAGATCATCATCGACACGTACGGCGGCATGGCCCGCCACGGCGGCGGCGCCTTCTCCGGCAAGGACCCCTCCAAGGTCGACCGCTCCGCCGCCTACGCGATGCGCTGGGTCGCGAAGAACGTCGTCGCGGCGGGGCTGGCCTCCCGCTGCGAGGTGCAGGTCGCGTACGCCATCGGCAAGGCCGAGCCGGTCGGGCTGTTCGTGGAGACCTTCGGCACCGAGAAGGTCGCCGTCGACAGGATCGAGGCCGCCATCGCCTCCGTCTTCGACCTCCGCCCGGCCGCCATCATCCGCGACCTGGACCTGCTGCGCCCGATCTACGCCCAGACCGCGGCCTACGGCCACTTCGGCCGTGAACTGCCCGACTTCACCTGGGAGCGCACCGACCGGGTGTCCGCCCTGCGGTCCGCGATCGGCTGACCCGACCACCACGGCCACCGCACCACAGGGTTTCGACCAGGCGCCACATCACAGGAGGCACAGCCATGCGTATCGCCGTGACCGGTTCGATCGCCATCGACCAGCTGATGGGCTTCTCCGGCAGCTTCGCCCAGCAGCTGATCGGGGAGCGGCTGGACCAGGTTTCCCTTTCCTTTCTCGCCGAGTCACTGGAGATCCGGCGGGGCGGTGTCGCCGCGAACATCGCCTTCGGTCTGGGACGGCTCGGTGTGCAGCCGGTACTGGTGGCGGCGGCGGGAGTCGACTTCGACGACTACCGGGTCTGGCTGAAGGAGCACCGCGTCGACACCGACTGGGTCCGCGTCAGCGACCGGGCCCACACCGCCCGGTTCATCTGCACGACCGACCGGGAGAACAACCAGATCGGCACCTTCTACCCGGGGGCCATGTCCGAGGCCCGGGAGATATCGATCGCCGACATCGCCCGCCGGACGGCCGTCGACCACGTCCTCGTCTCACCCGACGACCCCGGCGCGATGGTCCGCCACGCCCGCGAGTGCCGGACCCACGGCATCACCTTCTCCGCCGACCCCTCGCAGCAACTGGCCGTACTCGAACGCGCCGAGGCCCAGGACGTCGTACGCGGCGCACGCTTCCTGTTCACCAACGCCTACGAGGCCGAGCTGCTGACCGAGCGCACGGGGTGGAGCAAGGCGGACGTTCTCGAGCAGGTGGGCACCTGGGTGATCACCCAGGGCGCCGACGGCGTGCACATCGAGAGCGCCCGGTCCGCACCTCTGCGGATCCCGGCCGTCCCCGTACGCCGGGTCGCGGAACCCACCGGTGCCGGAGACGCCTTCCGGGCCGGCTTCCTCGCCGGACAGAGTTGGCGGCTGGGCACCGAGCAGTCGGCCTGGCTGGGCTGCGCCATGGCCTCCGCGGCCCTGGCCACCACCGGCACCCAGACGTACGAGCTCAGCCGCCGCGCCCTGAAGGTGGCCCTGCGCGCCGGTTACGGATCCGTCGCGACGGACGCCGTCACCCCACACCTCGGCGAAGTCCTGTGAGCGGCGCCTCCCTGCGGGCGGCGCTCGCCTCGCGCGTCGTGGTGGCCGACGGCGCGATGGGCACGATGCTCCAGGCGCAGGACCCGACGCTGGAGGACTTCCAGCAACTGGAGGGCTGCAACGAGGTCCTCAACATCACCCGCCCCGACATCGTCCGTTCCGTCCACGAGGCGTACTTCTCGGTGGGCGTGGACTGCGTCGAGACCAATACCTTCGGCGCGAACCTCGCCGCCCTCGCCGAGTACGACATCGCCGACCGGGTGCTGGAACTGTCGGAGGCCGGCGCCCGTATCGCGCGGGAGACGGCCGACGCGTTCACGTCCGTCGACGGGCGGGAGCGATGGGTCCTGGGCTCGATGGGACCGGGCACCAAGCTGCCCACGCTCGGCCACATCGCCTACGGCACGATCCGCGACGCCTACCAGCGAAACGCCGAGGGCCTGCTGGCAGGCGGCGCGGACGCGCTGCTCGTGGAGACGACCCAGGACCTGCTCCAGACCAAGGCCGCCGTACTGGGCGCCCGGCGCGCCCTGAAGGCCCTGGGCGCGGATGTCCCGGTGATCGTGTCGGTGACGGTCGAGGCCACCGGCACGATGCTGCTCGGCTCGGAGATCGGCGCCGCGCTGACCGCGCTGGAGCCCCTCGGCATCGACATGATCGGCCTCAACTGTGCGACGGGCCCAGCCGAGATGAGCGAGCACCTGCGCTACCTCTCCCGCCACTCCCGTATCCCGCTGTCGTGCATGCCCAACGCCGGTCTGCCGGTGCTGACCAAGGACGGCGCGCACTATCCGCTGGGCGCGCCGGAGTTGGCCGACGCCCAGGACAACTTCGTCCGCGAGTACGGGCTTTCGCTGGTCGGCGGGTGCTGCGGCACGACGCCCGAGCATCTGCGGCAGGTCGTGGAGCGGGTCCGGGGCACGGCTGTCACCGAGCGCCGGCCGCAGCCGGAGGCGGGTGCCGCCTCGCTCTACCAGACGGTTCCGTTCCGTCAGGACACGTCGTACATGGCGATCGGTGAGCGGACGAACGCCAACGGTTCGAAGAAGTTCCGTGAGGCGATGCTGGAGGCCCGCTGGGACGACTGTGTCGAGATGGCCCGCGACCAGATCCGTGAGGGCGCGCACATGCTCGACCTGTGCGTGGACTACGTGGGCCGGGACGGTGTCGCGGACATGGAGGAGCTGGCGGGCCGTTTCGCCACCGCCTCGACCCTGCCGATCGTCCTGGACTCCACCGAGGTCGAGGTGTTGCAGGCGGGTCTGGAGAAGCTCGGCGGGCGTGCGGTCATCAACTCCGTCAACTACGAGGACGGCGACGGACCGGAGTCCCGGTTCGCGAAAGTCACCCGACTGGCGGGGGAGCACGGCGCCGCGCTCATCGCGCTCACCATCGACGAGGAGGGGCAGGCCAGGACCGTCGAGACGAAGGTCGCCATCGCCGAACGCCTGATCGAGGACCTGACGGCGAACTGGGGCATCCACGAGTCGGACATTCTCATCGACACCCTCACCTTCACGATCTGTACCGGCCAGGAGGAGTCGCGAAAGGACGGCATCGCCACGATCGAGGCGATCCGCGAGCTCAAGCGCCGCCACCCGGACGTGCAGACCACGCTGGGCCTGTCGAACATCTCCTTCGGCCTCAACCCGGCCGCCCGCGTCCTCCTCAACTCCGTCTTCCTGGACGAGTGCGTCAAGGCCGGCCTGGACTCGGCGATCGTGCACGCGTCGAAGATCCTCCCCATCGCCCGCTTCAGCGAGGAGGAGGTGAGCACGGCTCTCGACCTGGTCTACGACCGCCGCCGCGAGGGTTACGACCCCCTGCAGAAGCTGATGGCCCTGTTCGAGGGCGCCACCACCAAGTCGCTGAAGGCGGGCAAGGCCGAGGAACTCGCCGCCCTTCCCCTGGAGGAGCGGCTCAAGCGGCGGATCATCGATGGTGAGAAGAACGGCCTGGAGGCGGACCTCGACGAGGCCCTGCAATCCCGCCCGGCTCTCGACATCGTCAACGACACCCTGCTGGACGGGATGAAGGTCGTCGGCGAGCTGTTCGGCTCGGGCCAGATGCAGTTGCCGTTCGTGTTGCAGTCGGCGGAAGTGATGAAGACGGCCGTCGCGCATCTCGAGCCGCACATGGAGAAGTCGGACGCGGAGGGCAAGGGCACGATCGTGCTGGCCACCGTGCGCGGTGACGTCCATGACATCGGCAAGAACCTCGTGGACATCATCCTGTCGAACAACGGGTACAACGTCGTCAACATCGGTATCAAGCAGCCGGTTTCCGCGATTCTCGAGGCCGCGCAGGAGCACAAGGCCGACGTCATCGGCATGTCGGGTCTGCTGGTCAAGTCCACGGTGATCATGAAGGAGAACCTGCAGGAGCTCAACCAGCGCAAGCTGGCCGCCGACTACCCCGTGATCCTCGGCGGCGCGGCCCTGACCAGGGCGTATGTGGAGCAGGACCTGCACGAGATCTACGAGGGCGAGGTCCGCTACGCCCGTGACGCGTTCGAGGGCCTGCGGCTGATGGACGCCCTCATCGGCGTCAAGCGCGGGGTGCCCGGCGCCAAGCTGCCGGAGCTGAAGCAGCGCCGGGTGCGGGCGAGCGCCGCCGACACGGTGGTGGAGGAACGGCCCGAGGAAGGGCACGTCCGCTCCGACGTCGCCATCGACAACCCCGTCCCCACCCCGCCCTTCTGGGACACGCGAATCGTCAAGGGCATCCAACTGGGGGAATACGCCTCGTGGTTGGACGAGGGCGCGCTCTTCAAGGGGCAGTGGGGTCTCAAGCAGGCCCGCACCGGCGAAGGGCCGACGTACGAGGAACTGGTGGAGACCGAGGGCCGGCCCCGGCTGCGCGGCCTCCTGGAGCGACTGCAGACGGGCAACCTCCTCGAAGCCGCCGTCGTCCACGGCTACTTCCCCTGCCACTCCAAGGGCGACGACCTCATTCTGCTGAACGAAGACGGCTCCGAACGTACGCGTTTCACGTTCCCGCGTCAGCGTCGTGGCCGCCGGCTGTGCCTGGCCGACTTCTTCCGCCCTGAGGAGTCCGGCGAGACGGATGTCGTGGGCCTTCAGGTGGTCACCGTCGGCAACCGGATCGGTGAGGAGACCGCCAAGCTCTTCGAGGCGAACTCCTACCGCGACTACCTCGAACTGCACGGCCTGTCCGTCCAGTTGGCCGAGGCGCTCGCCGAGTACTGGCACGCCCGCGTCCGCTCCGAACTCGGCTTCGCCGGCGAGGACCCCGCCGACGTCGAAGACATGTTCGCCCTCAAGTACCGGGGCGCCCGTTTCTCCCTCGGCTACGGCGCCTGCCCCGACCTCGAGGACCGCGCCAAGATCGCCGACCTCCTCCAGCCCGAGCGCATCGGCGTCCACCTCTCCGAGGAGTTCCAGCTCCACCCCGAGCAGTCCACCGACGCCATCGTCATCCACCACCCCGAAGCCACCTACTTCAACGCACGCTGAGGAGCTGCTCGCATGACCACGACCCACACCGCACAGGACTTCAAGGTCGCGGATCTCTCGCTGGCCGCGTTCGGCCGTAAGGAGATCACCCTTGCCGAGCATGAGATGCCCGGTCTGATGTCCATCCGTAGGGAGTTCGCGGCGGCGCAGCCGTTGGCGGGTGCCCGGATCATGGGTTCGCTGCACATGACCGTGCAGACCGCCGTCCTGATCGAGACCCTGGTCGCCCTGGGTGCCGAGGTCCGCTGGGTGTCCTGCAACATCTTCTCGACGCAGGACCATGCGGCCGCGGCGATCGCGGTCGGCCCGCACGGCACGCCGGAGAACCCGCAGGGTGTCCCGGTGTTCGCCTGGAAGGGCGAGACCCTCGAAGAGTACTGGTGGTGCACGGAGCAGGCGCTGACCTGGCCGGGCAGTCCCACGGGTGGTCCGAACATGATCCTGGACGACGGTGGTGACGCCACGCTCCTGGTCCACAAGGGTGTCGAGTACGAGAAGGCGGGCAAGGTTCCCGCTGTCGAGACGGCCGAGAACGACGAGCACCGGGTGATTCTCGAGCTGCTGAACCGGACGATCAGCAATGGTTCGCAGAAGTGGACGCAGCTGGCGTCGGAGATCCGTGGTGTGACCGAGGAGACCACGACGGGTGTGCACCGCCTGTACGAGATGCAGCGCGAGGGCAGCCTCCTCTTCCCCGCGATCAACGTGAACGACGCGGTGACGAAGTCGAAGTTCGACAACAAGTACGGCTGCCGGCATTCGCTGATCGACGGGATCAACCGGGCCACGGATGTCCTGATCGGCGGCAAGACGGCGGTCGTCTTCGGGTACGGGGATGTGGGCAAGGGCTGTGCGGAGTCGTTGCGCGGTCAGGGTGCGCGGGTGATCGTGACGGAGATCGACCCGATCTGTGCGTTGCAGGCGGCGATGGACGGTTATCAGGTCGCGACGCTGGACGATGTGGTGGAGACGGCGGACATCTTCATCACCACGACCGGCAACAAGGACATCATCATGGCCTCGGACATGGCCCGGATGAAGCACCAGGCGATCGTGGGGAACATCGGTCACTTCGACAACGAGATCGACATGGCCGGCCTGGCGAAGATCGAGGGCATCGTCAAGGACGAGGTCAAGCCGCAGGTCCACACGTGGAAGTTCCCCGACGGCAAGGTGCTGATCGTGCTGTCGGAGGGCCGTCTGCTGAACCTGGGCAACGCGACGGGGCACCCGTCGTTCGTGATGTCCAACTCCTTCGCGGACCAGACCCTGGC
This sequence comes from Streptomyces sp. ME02-8801-2C, assembly GCF_033793965.1. NCBI lineage: Bacteria > Bacillati > Actinomycetota > Actinomycetes > Kitasatosporales > Streptomycetaceae > Streptomyces > Streptomyces sp. ME02-8801-2C. Next base: position 12,762 of record NZ_JARAXP010000018.1, read on the forward strand.
CCAGATCGAGCTGTTCACCAAGCCCGAGGAGTACCCGACCGACGTCTACGTGCTGCCCAAGCACCTCGACGAGAAGGTCGCCCGCCTCCACCTCGACGCCCTCGGCGTCAAACTCACGACGCTGCGCCCGGAGCAGGCGTCGTACATCGGGGTCGAGGTCGAGGGCCCGTACAAGCCGGACCACTACCGCTACTGATTCGGGGAGGCGAGCAGTGCCACGCATCTCAGACGTGCTCGCCGCCGGCGTGCGCTCCTACTCATTCGAGTTCTTCCCCGCAAAGACGGAGAAGGCCGAGCAGCGGTTGTGGGAGTCCATCCGGCGGCTCGAACCACTGCACCCGACCTTCGTCTCCGTGACCTACGGGGCCGGCGGATCCTCCCGCGAGCGCACGGTCGAGACGACCCGACGCATCGCCCTGGAGACCACGCTCACCCCGGTCGCGCATCTCACCGCGGTCGAGCACTCCGAGGCGGAGCTGCGCCACATCATCGGCCAGTACGCGGACGCCGGCGTACGCGACATCCTCGCGCTGCGAGGGGACCCGCCGGGGGACCCCATGGGCGAGTGGCGCCCGCACCCCGAGGGGCTCAGCCACGCCGAGGAACTGGTCCGCCTGGTGCGGTCCTGCGGGGACTTCGGGGTCGGGGTCGCCGCGTTTCCCGAGCGGCACCCGCGCTCGCCCGACTGGGAGAGCGAGATCAGGCACTTCCACCGCAAGTGCGAGGCCGGGGCCGACTACGCCGTCACCCAGATGTTCTTCGACGTCGAGGACTACCTCCGGCTCCGCGACCGGCTGTACGCACAGGGCTGCCGGGTTCCGGTGATCGCCGGGATCATGCCGGTCACCCACGTCGGTCAGATCGAGCGCATGGCGCAGCTGAGCAACGCGGTGTTCCCGCCGGCGCTCGCCGAGAGGCTGCACGCGGTGGAGGACGATCCGGCCGCCGTACGGGAGATCGGGGTGGAGTACGCGGCCCGTATGTGCGAGCGGCTGCTCGAAGAGGACGTACCGGGGCTGCACTTCATCACGCTGAACAACTCCACGGCGACCCTGGAGATCTACCAGGGCCTCGGCCTGGCCGGGATGCGGGCGGCGGCATGAGGTGAGGTCGCACGGCCTCCGTGCGCAAAGCCCTCAATGCGCAAGGCGGGGAAGGCGGACCCGCGGGCCTCACGGTCCGGGCGCCGCCTTCCCCGTCGGTGTCGCTGTGCCGAGCCGGGTACCGCGAAGGCGGGCGCCCTCCTCCGCTTCCGTCGGAGGAGGGCGCCCGCCTTTTTCCCGCCCGGCTACACGGGGTGTTCGACGATGACGGAGGCGTCCTTGGGGCCGTCCCCGGCGGCGACCACCGCGGCGAACCTCTCCCGGACCGTGTTCAGGACCGGCAGGGCGAGTCCGCTCTCCTGGGCCGCGGCCGTGGCGAGCCGGATGTCCTTCTCCATCAGATCGGCGCGGAAGAAAGCCGGTTCGTAGGAGCTGGTACGCATCAGAGCCGCCCGGAACCGCATCACCACGGAGCTGAAGCCGCTCTCCGCTATGGAGGTGATGAGCTGTTCCCGGTCCAGGCCGGCGGCGACGCCGTAGGCGACGGCCTCGGCCATCGAGGCGACCTGGGCGCCGAGCAGCAGGTTCAGGATGAGCTTCATGCTCGTCGCCGTGCCCGGAGCGCCCAGGTGGAGCACCTGCGAGCCGATCGACTCCAGCACCGGCCGCACCTCGGCCAGGTCCTCCTCGGCGCCGGACACATAGACGCGCAGGGCGCCCTCACGGGCCTGCAGCGGATTGCCCACCACACAGGCCTCGACCCGGCGCAGCCCCTTGGCGGCCAGCCGCTCGGCCACCTCCCGGGCGTAACCGGGGGAGACGGTCGACGTGTCGACGATCAGCGAACCCGGCTCCAGGACGGGCACGACCCGGCCGAAGAGCACCTCGTCGACCGCCTGTTCGTCACTGAGGCTCAGCAGGACGACCCGGTGCCCCTTCACGGCCTGCTCGGGGGAGTCGGCGAGGAGGGCCCCGGCCTCGACCAGCGGACCGGCCTTCGCGGCGGTCCGGTTGAACACGGTGACCTGGTACTCGCGGTCCAGCAGCCGATGCGCCATGCCGCTGCCCATGTTGCCGAGGCCGATGAACGCCAACTGGCGGTGATTCATGACAAAACCCTTCTCCTTCGGTACGTCCGATACATCCGAAATCTTCGTTACGTCCTGTGGTCCGGCGAGCCCGTTCGGCTCAGTACGCCGCGTCGACTTCGTAGACGGCGAACGGCGCGGGGACGCGGGTGTCGCGGAAGGGGCGCAGCGGGGCCGTGTCGTTACGGTGGCCGTCGCCCTGCTCCCAGCGCTGGAACGCGGCCATGGACTCCCAACTGCTCACCACCGCGAGCGCGGTGGGGTCGGCGGGGCTGCGCAGCAGCTCGTTCCCGAGCATGCCGGGCACCCCCGCCAGCCGCTTGCTCACCAGGTGGTACGCCGTCCTGACCTCGGCGAGCTGCGCCTCGTCGTACGCCGCCTGGTAGACCATGACCCGGACCTCAGCGGGCACGGCCGGCCGCCTTGCCGTCGAGGTGCGTGACGAGCTCCATCGTGTGGAAGGAGCCGCTCCGGCGGAACGGGTGCAGCGTGGAGCGGTGCTCCAGGTGGGCGGGGCTGTCCTCGAACTCGCGGAACCGTGCCTCGTCCAGCCAGTCGCTGACGATGTAGTACGTGCTCTCCTCGCCGGTGGACCGGGACAGCGACTGCCCCAGGTTGGCCGGGTGCCCGGTCACCGCGTCGGTCCCGGAGGACCAGGCCCGTTCGAAGTCCGCCTCCTTGCCCGGCTCGATCTCCATGCGCAGCATCACCCGGAACGTCATCAGGAGATCCCCCCGTCGACGCCGATGGTGTTGCCGGTGACGTAGCGGGACAGGTCGCTCGCGAGCCACAGCACGGCGCCGGCCACCTCGTCCGGGGTGCCGAGCCTGCCGAGCGCGGTCTTGGCGCCGTACCGCTCCGCCATGACGGTGCGCTGCTCCTCGGGCATCGCGTGGAAGTTCTCGGTCTCGATGACACCCAGGGCGACCACGTTGAAGCGGATGCCCTTCGGCCCGAACTCCTTGGCCAGCGAACGGTTGAGGCCCACCAGCGCCGCCTTGGTCGCCGTGTAGTGCGAGCGCAGCGGGATACCGGCGTCGATGGCCCGGGAGCCGATGCTCACCACCGAGGAGCCCTCGCCCAGCAGCGGCAGCGCGTGCTGGATCACCAGATGGGCGCCGGTGACATTGGTCGTGAAGATCCGCTGCCACTCCTCCAACGGGAGCTCGGCGTACGGGATGTGGCTGATCGCGCCGGCGTTGTTGACGACCAGGTCGAGCCGTCCGTACCGCTCCTTGACCCGTTCCAGCAGGTCGGCGATTTCGGCCGGCTGCGAGATGTCGGCGCGCAGCACATGGTGGTCGCCGCCGATCTCCTTGAGTTCGGCCTCCAGCGAGGTGACGAAGTCGCTCTCACGCTGGTAGCAGGTCACTACGTCGACGCCGGCCCGGGCGAGGGCGAGGACGATGCCCCGGCCGACGCCTCGGGTACCGCCGGTGACCAGGGCTTTCTTGCCACGAAGTGCGAGATCCATGATTCCTCCACAGCGGGGTTGACGGTGAGGTTGAGGGTGGGCGCGAGCGGTCGGTCACAGCAGGACGCCGAGCGCGGCGCAGTTCACCAGCAGCGCGGCGACGGTCAGCAGGCTGCGCCTGCGGTTCCAGGCACCCCAGTCGAGCCGCGGGTCCCGGTCCGCGAAGTCCGCGGGCAGGTTCTCCGGGTCGAGGGTGCGCATCCACCGGTTGACCGGAACGTTCTTCGCGACCGAGATGACGGCGGTGGCCGCGGCGAGCACGGCGGCCGTGGCGAACGCGGCCCGCGCCACCGGTTCGGTGGCGACGAACACCAGGGCCGCGTCGCAGACGACGGTGCCGAGCAGACAGATCGGCATCGCCGGGTCGTACCGGGTCCCGAAGAACGCGTGGGCGTGCACGTACCGGTCGGCGGGCAGCGAGGCCAGATAGGGGAATCCGCCCAGCTGGGTGCCGAACAGCACCCCGGCCGCGAGCCCGTTGAGCAGCAGGACCAGGGGAGTGAGAAACGCGAGCACGAGGTCCCCCTCAGCGGGTCAGGGCGCGCGCGGCGGCCTCGACCTTCTCCTTGATGAGCGCCATCTGCACCTTGGTGTTGCGGTTGAGGTGCTCGGTCATCGCCTCGTCGGTGGCGGGCGCCTGCGGCTTCATGTGGAAGTCCTGGACCCAGCGCATCCGCACGCCCCCGCCGGGTTCCTCCGTGTACTCCCAGAAGATCTTCATGAAGTCGAACGGGCCGGTCTCCACCCGCTCGGCCCGCACACTGCGGGTCTCGGGGTCACTGGTGCGCCGTGACACCCAGCTCCAGACGTTGCCGTCCTCGTCGGGGTGCATGGTGAGCCGGAAGAGCACGGTCTCGCCGTCGCGCTCCAGCACCTCGGCGGAGGCGTACTCACTGAAGAGATCGGGCCAGTTCGGCACGTCGTTGGTCATCTGCCACACCACGTCGATGGGGGCGTCGATGACGATGTGGTTGTCGGTGTGTCCAGCCATCGTTGTGCTCCTAACCATTGTCGTCACGGTGGTCCCGGTGGTCCCTGCGCCGCCGTCGGCCGTCGGCGTCAGCGGCCCAGGACCAGGGCCGAGGTGAAGCCCCCGTGGCCCCGCGCCAGCACCAGGGCGTGGCGCAGCGGCAGTTGCCGGGGACCGTCGGTGACCAGGTCGATCTCCAGACCGGGCGCCGGCCGGCGGGTGCCGACGGTGGGCGGGACGACTCCGTCGCGCAGGGCGAGCAGCGCCGTGGCCACGTCGAGGGGCGCGCCCCCGCCGTAGAGCCGTCCGGTGAGGGTCTTCGGCGCCGTGACCGGGACCGCCGAGGGCCCGAAGAGGGCCGCGAGGGCCTCGGCCTCCGCGCGGTCGTCGGCGGGCAGTCCGGCGGCGTCGGCGAACACCACGTCGATGTCCCCCGGCGTCAGCCGGGCCGCCCGCAGAGCCTGCGCGGCCACCCGGCGCAGCACCCGGGGCCGCCCCGAGTCGGGCGGCGGGTCGAAACCGGCGGCGTGGCCGAGCACCCTCCCGTAACCCGGCCCGGCACCCCGCTCCGCCGCCGACCCGGCGCTCTCCAGGACCAGGATCGCCCCGCCCTCGCCGGGGATGTACCCGCGGGCCTCCGCGTCGAAGGGCAGATAGGCGCGGCCCGGGTCCTGGACGGTGGAGAGCCTGCCGGTCGACAACTGCGCGGTGAGGCCGTACGGGCACAGCGAAGCGTCCGTGCCGCCGGTGAGCACCAGCCGGGAACCCTTGTCGGTCAGCCGCTTCGCCTGGGCGACCGCGTCGAGCCCGCCGGCCTGTTCGCAGGCCAGCACACCGCACGGACCGCGCATCTTGTGGCGGATGGACAACTGTCCGGTGGTGGCCGCGTAGAACCAGGCGATGGACTGGTAGGCGCCCACCCAGGAAGGATCGTTCCGGTAGAGCGCGGTCATCTCCCGCTGCCCGAACTCGGTGCCGCCCGAGGACGAGGAGGTCACCACGGCCATCTCGTACTCCGGAAGCCCGGACGGATCGACCTCGGCGTCCGCGAGCGCCTCCTCGGCGGCCGCGAACGCCAGATGCGTCCAGTGGTCGGTCTGGGAGGCCAGCCGGTTGGGCCGTACGGCGCTGTCGGCGTCGAACCCCGGTACCTCGCCCGCCAGTTGCACCGGGTACCCGGACGGGTCGAACCGCTCGATCCGGCTGATCGCCGACTTCCCGGCGAGCACCGCCGACCAGTGGGCCTCGACCCCGATGCCGGTGGGGGCGGTGACGCCGATCCCGGTGATCACCGGCGGGGCGGTGTCTGCGGCCGTCATACCCCGCTCCTTCCGGCTGCCGCGGCCGCCGTACCCGGGCGGGCCAGCAGCATCGCGGTCTGGAACCCGCCGAACCCGCTGCCGACGCTCAGCACCACGTCCATCGTGTGGTCCCGGGCGGTGAGCGGTACGTAGTCCAGGTCGCACTGCGGGTCGGAGTTGTGCAGGTTCGCCGTCGGCGGCACGACCTGCCGCTCCAGGGCGAGGGCACAGGCCGCCACCTCGATGGACCCGATCGCCCCGAGGGAGTGGCCGACCATCGACTTGATGGAGCTCACCGGGATGTCGTAGGCGTGCTCGCCCAGACTCCGCTTGAACGCCGCCGTCTCGTGCCGGTCGTTCTGCTTGGTGCCGGAACCGTGGGCGTTGATGTAGCCCACGTCCGTCGGGTTGAGCCGCGCCTGGTTCAGGGAGACCGTGATGGCCTCGGCCATCTCCCTGCCGTCGGGCTTCAGTCCCGTCATGTGGTACGCGTTGCTGCGCCCGGCGAAGCCGACGATCTCGCCGTAGATCCGGGCGCCGCGCGCCTCGGCGGCCTCCCGCTCCTCCAGGACCAGCACGGCCGAGCCCTCGGCGAGCACGAAACCGTCCCGGTCGCGGTCGAAGGGCCTCGAGGCGTGCTCCGGATCGGTGTTGTTGGTGGTCGTCGCCTTGATCGCGTCGAAACACGCCGAGGTGATCGGCGAGATCGGGGCGTCTGTGGCGCCGGCCAGCGCGACGTCCGCGCTGCCCTCCTCGATCAGCTGGACGGCGTGGGCGATCGAGTCCAGCCCCGACGTACAGCCGGTGGAGACCAGGGCGACCGGCCCCTCGGCGCCGACCTCCCAGGCGACCTCGGCGGCGAGGGTGCTGGGCACCATGTAGCCGTACAGGTGGGGTACGCCGTACTCGTGGTCGACCAGCCACTTGCGGCCCCGGTCGCTGAGGACGACGTACTCCTCCTCGAGCCCCATGGTGCAGCCGACGGCGCTGCCGAGGCTGACCGTGATCCGCTCCGGGGGGAGCGCGGCCAGGTCGAGTCCGCTGTCCGCGACCGCCTCCCGGGCGGAGACGACGGCGAACTGCGCGGCACGGTCCATCCGCCGCACATGGCGTGGTTCGAGGCCCGCGGCGGCCGGGTCGAAGTCGACCTCCGCGGCGACCTGCGAACGGAAGGGAGTGGGATTGAACAGGCTGATCCGCCGGGTGGCGGTGCGTCCTTCGGACAGGAGTTTCCAGAACGCCTCCCGGCCGACCCCGCCCGGCACCACCGCACCGATACCGGTGATGACGGCCCGTCGTCTCACGGCGCCCCACCCACATCCGGGTTGGACTGCTCGGGGTGCTGCGCCGTCTCGGTGTCCACGTGTCCGAGCTCGGGACGCGGCGCCAGCGGGGACAGGTGGAAGGCGCACTTCGCGGTGGTGTCGCCGGCGTTGACCAGCCGGTGCCGTACGCCGATCGGGACGAGCAGCGAGTCCCCGGCGGCCAGCGCGATCGGTTCGCCGCCGTCCAGCGTCATCCGCAGATCGCCGCTGACGACGTGGAGGAACTCCTCGGAGTACGGGTGGTAGTGCTCGGTGATGAAGTCACCGGGCTCCAGGGTCACGACCCCGCCGAAGCCCGAGGTGCAGCCGACGGTCTTGGGGCTGAGGGTGACCCGGATGTCGCCGCCACGCTTGGTGTTGGCCGCGACCTCGTCCTCGGAGACCTTCACGGTACGGGTGATGGAGGTGGTCACTGGATCCGCCCTCCGTCCTTGGTCCAGATGTAGAAGGGCTCGGCCATCGCGTCCTTGGGCTCCTTCCAGTCGGGGTCGTAGGGCTCGACGCACTCGGCGAGCCGGGTGTTGATGTCGTCGTACAGCGGGTGGCTGCGCGCCCGGTAGAGGTTGCCGGTGATGTCCTCGTCGGCCTCGACGAGATGGAAGTAGAGGCCGTGGAACCGGAAGAGGGTGCGACGGGAGACGCCGACCATTCCCGGGAGGTCGGTGGCGTCGGACTCGGCGAAGATCTCAGCGATGTCGTCGGCCTTGTCGGGCTTCAGACGGGCGACGATCAAGGTGCGGTGCACGGCGTACCTCCTGGGGAACCACGGTCAGCATCAGGTCGGACGGTCGCACCGCTGTCTGGAGAGCCGCTCGAACACAGATCCAGCTCTCCGGGGGATGGAGGGCGCCTCGAGGCACTCCCGAGCCGTCTCGGTTCCGCTGGGCGCACACACCCCGGAGCGAACAGGAGCCGTCCCATGCCGTTTGCGGCGATCACCTACGACATCAAGCCCGGCTACGAGAAGGAACTCACCGAGATCTTCGGCAACTTCAAGCGGGTGCGCGGCAGCAACGTCACGGACGAGTCAGGCCGCACGGCCGGCACCATCCTGGCCACCGCCGTCTTCCTGCGGGACGACACGCTGGTCCGCGTCATCGAGTACACCGGCGACCTCGAGGCCGTCGCCCGCCACATGGCGGCGCAGCCCGGTGTTCGTGAGGTGGAGAAGAAGCTGAAGCCGTATCTCAGCAAGCCGCGCGAGACCGACACGACGGAGGGCTTCGTGGCCACGTTCCAGCGCAGTCTGCTGAAGACCGTCGCCCAGATCTCCGTACGCGACCAGGCGGCGGCCCCGGCGGCACCGGCGGCCGCGGCGAACCCGGCCTGAGGCCCGACGTCAGACACCCCTGTCCTCCCGTGCGCACCAACACACGGGAGGACAGGGGTGTCTGACGTGTCGTCAGATAGCCGTGACGGCCGCCGCCGTCACGGCCAGTGCCACGACGGCGAGCGCGGTGCGCAGCAGATGCCAGCGCCGCCACAGGGGCCGGGGGTCCTCCCAGTCCGCCGGGAGCGCGGCGGGGTCCGTGACGGCCTTGACGCGCCGGTTGATGGGCACGTTGCACAGATGGGAGACGCCCGACACCCCCAGCAGCAGGACCACCGCGACGGCGAAGAGAACCCGCGCGGCCCCGTCGGTCAGGCCGGCGAGGACACCGTTGGCGAGCGCACTGCCGAGCACGATGACCGGCATCGTCGGATCCCAGTTACGGCCCAGCAGCCCGTGCGCGTACACATAGGTGCCCGTCTCCATCGCGAAGAGCGCGGGCACCACACTCAGCGCCACGGCGAACAGCACCCCCGCGGTGATTCCGCCGCCGAGCAGCGCGGCGACGCCCAGCAGTCCCGTCATGACGCCGGGGCCACCGTGGGGTGGGTGTCGACGGTGAGCTGGGCGATCGAACGCATCGTGGCGTTGCGGAAGTACTCGGCGAAGCCCTGCGGCGAACTGGTGTCCCGCTGCTCGGCGAGGAACGGGGCGAGCTTCTCCTCCAGGACGTGCACGCCCTTCTGCGCGGCCATGTGCCGGGCGACGGCCGAGAAGTCGCCCTCGTAGTGGATGAACCGGACGAGAACGTCGTCCTTGATGAACACGGCCGTACCGAGCAGCCGGCCGGCCGTCTCGCCCGCCTTCCCGGCGAAGTCAGGGGTGTCGACCCGCTGGAAGCCCGCGAAGATCTCCGCGACCTCCTCCTCGTGGCCGGGTTTGACGCGATAGGTGATGGCTGCGTAGGGCATCAGATTCCTCCGTCGACTTCGATGGTGGCGCCGGTGACGTACGCGGCCGTGTCCCCGGCGAGATAGAGGACCGCCCCGGCGACGTCCTCGGGACGTCCGAGCCGGCCGAGGGCCGTCATCCCGGCGATCCGTTCGGCGATCACGGGCGGCAGCCCGGCACCGGGTTCGGTCTCGGTCACGCCGGGGGCCACGGTGTTGACCCGGATCCCCCGGCCGCCCAGCTCCTTGGCGAGCGCCCGGGTGAACCCGACCAGGGCGGCCTTGGACGCGCTGTAGTGCACACCGAGCGGCCGGCCGCGCAGGGCCACCGAGGCCCCGACGTTGACCACCGACGCGCCGTCCGGGAACAGTCCCACCAGCGCGTGGGTGACGAGGTACGTGGACGTGGCGTTGTGGTTCATCACCCGGTGCCACTCCGCCTCGGACAGGTCCTCGAACTTGGAATGGCCGTCCACGCCCACGTTGTTGACCAGGACGTCCACACCGCCGAACCGCTCGCGCACCGTGTCCGCCACCAGCCGGGCGCCGGTGTCACCGGTGACGTCCGCCTGTACGAGAACGTGTTCGCAGCCGATGGCGGTCAGTTCCTCGTCGAGCTGCCGGACCGCCTCGCCGTCGGCGCGGTGGACGACGGTGAGCCGCGCGCCGGCCCGGGCGAAGGCCAGGGTGATCGCCCGTCCGATGCCCCGGGTCCCGCCGGTGACCACCACCCGCCTGCCGTCGAATCCGGTGCCGGACGTCATCGGACCGCCCCGGCCTGCGGCGCCTCTTTGATCATGTTCAGCAGCAGGCGCGGCGTCTCGGCCTCCATCACGGCGTCGTCGGACAGCACGATGTTGTGCCGGCGGGTGATCAGACCCGTGACCTGGAGCAGGGCCAGGGAGTCGTAACCGAACTCCAGGAAGGGCGTGTCGAGGGCGTTGTCGCTGTCGAGGCTCGTGCCCTCTTCGGGGGCTCCGACGCACTCGAGCAGCAGCTCGCTCAGCTCGGACAGGCTGATGTCGCTCATCGTCGTTGTTCCTTTCGCATGCCGGCGGGCGCCGGGATTCTCAGGAGGGGAGGACAGGACGGGGGAGGGGAGGGGAGGGGAGGGGAGGCGGGAGAGAAGTCGGGTCGCCCTGGTGTCGGCCGAGGTGTCAGCCGACCTTGGCCAGCGGTGCCGGCGACAGGGCGTCGTCCAGGTCGAGCAGGGAGGAGCCCAGGACCGCGCGCTGGAGGTCCTCGATCGAGGGCGACGGGTCAAGGCCCAGGTTCTGGCCGAGGGCGGTACGCAGCTGCTGGTAGGTGCCCAGCGCGTCGCCACGGCGCCCGGCGCGGTACAGCGCCACCATCAGCTGTCCGTGGATGCCCTCGTGCAACGGATAGCGGGCGGCGAGCCCGGAGAGCTCACCGATGAGCGCGTGGTGGCGCCCCAGTCTCAGGTCGGCTTCAATGCGCCCGTGCAGCACGCTCATGCGTGACTCCTCCAGGCGGGTGGCCTCCACCTCCAGCAGTGAACCGCACTGCACGTCCACCAGGGCCCGGCCGTGCCACAGGGCGAGCGCCCGGCCCAGATGGTCCGAGGCCGCCGACCAGTCGCCCTGTTCCAGTGACCGGTGCCCGGCGGCGGCCAGGGCCTCGTACTCCTGCATGTCGAACAACCCGCCCTGGGTGTCGAGCAGATACCCCCCGGGCTCGGTGATCAGCACGCTCTTCGCGCCGTGCGGCAGCCCGGCACAGTCCTCCTCGAGGGCGGCGGCGATGAGGGTGCGCAGCTGGAGGATGTAGGTCTGCAGGGTGGTCTGCACGCTGCGCGGCGGTGCCTCCCCCCACACCTCCTCCACCAGTGCGGACACCGAGACCAGTTGGTTTGCCTGCAGGGCGAGAAGGGCGAGTACCTTGCGGGGCTTGACGGCGGTCGGTGTCACCGACACCCCGGACTGAGTCGCCCTGAACGGGCCGAGAATGCTGATGTCCATCCGCGGATCTCCTTCCACAACGAACATTTCAGCCGACGCGAGGCAGCGACATTTCGGTATGCAGTGCCTCTTTGACGGCTAGGGGTAGCTCACGGCCGCGGACGAAGAAATGCGCGCCGGGCATCATCCGGAAGTGGAACCCGGAGGTCGTACAGTGCTCCCACGCACGGACCTCCGCTGCGCTCACCATCCGGTCGTCCCGGCCCGCGAATGCCCACAGCGGGCACGGCAGTCGGGCCGGTGGCGCCGAGCGCAGACTGTGCGCGAGCAGCAGGTCCGCCCGGAGCGTGGTGAGAGTGGCGCGCAGCCACTCGGGGCGCTCGAGCAGCAGCTCGGGCATGCTCTCGTCGTCGGCGAGCAGGCCCACCAGCTGCTCGTCGGTCACCCCGGGCAGCGACGCGGCTTCCAGCAGTCGCGAGGGCGACTGCGGGGCGGGGCAGGCGCCGACCATGACGACCTCGGGTGGCCTGCGGCCGGTGGCCACGAGGTGCAGGGCGAGCCGGTGGGCGACCAGCGCCCCGAGGCTGTGCCCGTAGAAGGCGTACGGCTCGTCCAGGAGCGGACCGAAGTCCTCCGTGAGTTCCTCGGCGAGCTGTTGGGCGTCGGTGAGCGGGGGTTCCCGCCGCAGCGACTCCCTGCCGGGCAGTCGCACCGGGAGGACCGACACACCCGGCCCGACCCGCTGTCGCCAGCCGGCGAACGCCATGGCGCCCGCTCCCGCGTGGTGGAAGCACAGCAGTCTTCGTGCCGAGCCGCCGGCCGACGGCCGAGTCGCGAGATAACGATGCACCTTGCCGACCCCCCTTCCGTGCGATGCCTTCCGGCCAGGACGGCGATGAGCGTCACAGCAGCCTCTGGAAGGGCGCTCAACGAGTGGTAGAGCCGGGGGCGGAGAGCGGCGGCGCCAGGAGCGGCACGCCGCCGGAGCGCCGCCGGTCGCCGAAGCCGGGGTCGTGGACGGCCGCGCTCACCATGTACTCGTCGTCCAGCAGCCAGCTGTGGAACGTCCAGTCCACGCCCGCGACCGGGGATCCGTCCGGGCGCAGCATCCGGGCCCGCTCGTCCCCCGGGTCGAACCCGAACCCGGTGAAGGGAAACCGCAGACCCTGGCCGATCGCCTTGCTGTACGCCTCCTTCAGCGTCCACAGCCGCACCAGTTCCCGGTTGCGGTTCTCCTCCGCCATGCCGCGCAGCGCCTCCAGCTCGTGGGGCGTGCACACCATGCGTTCCGTGCCCAGACTCAGCATCCGCCGGTCCGCGAACTCGACGTCGACCCCGATCCTGCCGTGCCGGGCCAGCCCGACCACCAGCAGCTCCTCGGTGTGGCTCAGGCTCACGTCGAGCTGGTCGATACCGCGCAGATACGGCCGTCCGCCGGGCCTGTACGCCAGTTCGAGGTCCTCCGCCGAGGTGTCGAGGGCCGCGGCCGCCGCGGACTTCAGCAGCAGCCGGGAGGCGGCGAACCGCGCGCGGAGCTGGGGTTGGGCGATCCGCCTCAGCCGGGCGTGGTCCTGGCCGAGCATCGCCGCCAGCCGGTCGGAGTCCAGGGCGTCGGGGAGCCAGTCGGCGACGGCCGCGTGGACGACCGACGTGCCCGCCGAGTCGAGTTCGCCGCGCATCCCCCGCCAGGGGTCCCCGGGGCCTCGGTCGTGCCCGGGAGGCATCAGCGCACCGGCGGGCGGACCAGGTCCGCGAGGCGGTCGGCGGGTTCGTCGACGGGACCGCGGCGCGGGAGCGTGCCGCTCGGGGACGGGTCCACTGGGGAGACGTCCGTCGGCGCGGGGGGCCGCCACTCCGGGGTGTGTCCCGCGTCGTGGTGTACGGGATCAAGCGTTGCGCGTTCCGGTACGACGCCCCTGACGAGCCCCGGAGCAGCGGCGGTCCACGAGGCGTCCTGCCGAGGCGAGTCGGGTACCCCCATGGGCGGAGTCACCGTCACCGGCCTTCGGATTCCGCCGCCTTGCTCGCCCGCACCACCCGGCGGGACGCCGTCCCGCTTCGGGACGAGGCCCTCGGGAGACCGCCGTTCGTGCGTCCTCGGAGTCATGGGGAGCCTCTTGTTCTCATCGGCCGATCAGGGTCGCGTACAGGTCGTAGCTGCGGGCGTCGTCGAAGCGGTGGAGCAGCTCGTCGAGCAGCTGCTCCTCCCCGACGCGGGGCGGCTCCGGCGTACCGGGGTCGAGTCTGCGCAGGATGCGGAAGAGCACCATGACCGCCCAGGCCGGACCGGAGAGGAAGTCGTCCGGGGAGCCGCTGTGGTAGCGCCGTACGCCCAGACAGGCCGCGCCGGCGGTGATCAGGGCGTACCGCTCGGCCAGCGCGAAGCCCCGCAGCCCCGGGCCGCCTTCGGGCCGGTCCGCCAGGTCGGCGCTGGCCCGGCGCAGTCGCGCCAGTTCGGCGTCGAGCGCGGCGGCGTACCCGGCCAGCGCCTTCTCCAGCTCCCCGCCGTCGGCGGCGGATGCCTGCCACAGGGTGGACTCCAGCGTCCCGAGGAGTGAGTCCACGTCGGCGGCCCGGGTCAGTTCCTCCGGGCGAAGGCCCGGCAGTACCTGGCCGAACGGCTGGAACAGCGCGGCCGGGACCTCCTCGTCCACGGGCGCCCGCAGCCCGGGCAGCCGGCGAAGGTGCGTCACGATCGCCGCCCGGCTCGCCGTGCTGCCCACCGGACCCAGGCCGATCATCGGCAGGTCGCGGGCCGACTTCTGGAAGACGGCGTACGGTCCCTGGCTCGCGTACGACTCGGCGCCGAGCACGATGGACAGGTCGTACACCATCTCGGTGAGCACCGTGGGAAGCAGGTACTTCACCACGGCGCTCAGTGTGGGGCCTTCGCGCGGCAGCAGATGCAGGCCCCGGGTGGCCACCAGGGCCAGCGTGTCGCACAGCAGCAGGTCGGTGAACGCGTCGACCAGTGCGGCGCGGGTGCGGGGCGTGCGCAGCGAAGCCCTGCTGCGCGACCGGTGCGAGCGGGCGAACGCGACGGCGGTGCGCAGGGCCGTGTCGGCGCACCCCAGGGCCATGGAGGGGCCGACGCAGCGGATGACGGGGAAGGCGCGCGCGGCCAGTTCGGCCCCGGCGCCCGGCGGTCCGAGCAACTGGTCGGCCGTGAGCCCGTATCCGGTGAACTCCACGCCGTTGACCAGACAGCCGCGCAGACCCACGGTGGAGCGCCTGGGCAGCGACCGGAAGCCGGGGCTGCCGGGCTCCGGGGCGCGGACGAGGTACGCGCTGTGGCCGTCCACCGCCTCTCCCGCAGGATGCGCGAACAGCAGCAGCGACGAGGCCCGCGAGGCGTTGTTGAGGGCCTCCTTGCGGCCGCTGAGCAGGAAACCGTCACCGCTCGGGGTGGTGGTGAAGCTGTTCTGCAGGAAGTCGTTCCCTTCGGCGGGCTCCGGATAGGCGCACACCATCCGCCCGCCGGACAGCAGCAGTTCGGCGGTGGCGCGCCGCTGCTCGGCCGAGCCCCCGGCCCAGACGACCGCGGCGGCCATGTACGAGCTCATCCCGTAGCCCATGCCCAGCGACGCGTCCCGCCGGAAGACCGACCGCAACACCCGTGCCAGCGCGTCCAGTCGCAGCAGTCTGCCGCCCAACTCCCCCGGCACGAACTCGGCGTTGAGCCGGAAGTCGTCGAGCAGCCGCTCAGCGGCGGGCAGCGGGCGCCGCTCGGCGTCCGCCGCCACGAACTGTTCGGCCCCCAGCGGATTTCCCGGGTCGTCCAGATCTCCCCAGTCGTGCTCGAGCCGGGCGATCCGCTCCTCCACGGACGCCCCGTCGAGGTCCGCACCGCTCGCCGCAACCGACATCGCTTCCTACCGTTCTTCCATGGAACAGGCTGGCGCGTGCCCCGCCCCGGACTCAAAAGCGCCGCGAGTCCAGTTGCTCGAACTCGGCCGGCGGCGGATGGCCGACCGGACTTCCGTCCTTCGCGGGCCAGTCGAAGAGTTCCTTCGGCGGCGGCCCCGGCAGCCACAGCCAGCCGTAGATCACCAGGGCCCGTCCCACCGGCCGCAGCAGCCGCTTCGCCGTTGCCATGGCGAGCGCTCGCAGTCCCTTGCTTGTGCCGGACATGTCGTCGGTTCCCTCCAGCATGGAAAACACCGTGGGGAGGAGGGTGACAACCGGCGCTCAACCAGGACTCAAGGAACCCTCGCAACGGCGCCGCGGCCCAACCGGAACGTCGGGTTCGGCATTCTGCACTACGGGCTCGAGTTGGCCTCGAGTGTTTCTTGCTCGGATACAGGATGCAGGCTGCGTGGGCGCGCGTTGCCGTGAGACTCCGACGAGATCATCAGGCCCCCAAGGACGGTGTGCTGTGTCGCTGAACGGGGCGAGCATGGAGAGGTGGGAACCGCGTCCGGCCGACATCCAGGGCGAGCGCGGCCACGCTGTCGTCACCGTGCGGTGGTTCGAGCTCAACGACGAAGGGACCAGGGATAGCTTCGAACGGGAACTGGAACTCGGCGCGCGGCATCAGCGCCACCAGACGGGCAGCAGGGGCCAGGTGACACTGCGGTCCCTCGACCGGCCGCGCACCTATCTGCACCTCAGCTGCTGGCGCTCGTACGGGAACATGCTGAGCGCGATCCACACCGGCACCTACAGCGCCCAGCTCGACCGCCTCGGCCGGCTCGCCGACATCGAGCCGGGCCAGGCGGTGGGAGTGGGCCGGATGGGCGCCCACCACATCATGGCCGACGCCGCGCACGTGGTACTGGTGGAGGCGCTGCTCGACGGTGAAGCGGCCCAGTTCGAGCTGGACTTCGGGGCCCTGGCCGGCCAGTTCATGCAGGACGCCAACTGTCAGGGCGGTCTGCTGCTGCGCTCCACGACCGATCCGCGCGCCTACCTGGGCCTGATCTGGTGGAGCAGCGCACAGCCCTGTGACGACGCCCTGCGCAGCAGCCGGTTCTCCGACTGCCGGATTCGGCTGGAAGGCACGACGACCCGGCTCACCGTCGAACGGGCGCGGGTCGCCTGCGAGTCCCCGCTGTCCTGACCGCCCGGGCCCACCGGCCGGGCCGCTCCACCTTCCTGCGGCTGTGGCACGACCGACGTTCGAGTTGTCGGGTACAGGCTCGTGCCATGTCCGAACACAAGCTCCTCAAAGTGGTCCGGGGGCAGCCGGACGAGACCGAACTGGCCGCCGTGACCGCCGTGCTGCTGGCACGGCTGCGAGCCTGCGAAGACCCCGCGGGCCCCGACTCCGCCTTCGGCGGGGCACCCCCGCGGCGGGCCGAATGGGGCCCCGGGCGGCTCTGCCACCGCTCCGCGGTCGCCTGGTCCGCCAGGTGAGCGGGCACGATCCCCGTCCGGCGTGGGAGTTCGCGCGGCGCGGGCAAGGGGTCGGATGTCTCCCCGCCGGCGAGGTCGGTGCCCGGGGGTGGCGCCGACGGAACACACGTGAGGGGGAGGCGTTGACCAGTCATCGGAACTTCACCGAACTCATGCTGGCCAGGGCCGCGCAAGCACCCGGCAGGGACGCGCTGCTCCTGCTGCCGGACAGCGCGGAGCGAGGACGTCCGAAATCCGTTTCGTACCGGAGCCTGGATGCCTCCGCCCGCAGGCTCGCGGGCTGGCTGCAGAGTCAGAACGCCGTCGGGGAGCGGGTGCTGCTCGTGCACCGCTCCCGCCACCAGTTCGCCGTCAGTTTCCTGGCCTGTCTGTACGCGGGGGCCATCGCGGTTCCCGCGCCACCGGGCGGCGGTCGTGCCCACCACGAGGAGCGGATCGCCGGGATCGTCAAGGACACCGCTCCGTGCGTCACGCTCACGGACGCCGCCCTGGCCCCCGAGGTGTCCCGGCTGCTGGCCCGGTGCGGATACGGCAACACGCCCTGTCTGCCCGGTGACGCGGTGCCCACCGCACCGCCCTGGAGCCTGCCCGAGCTGCCTCCGGACACCGTCGCCTACCTCCAGTACACCTCCGGCTCCACGGGACAGCCGCACGGAGTGGTCGTCACCCACGAGAACCTGCTCGCCAACCAGCGCGCGATCCACGACGCGCTGGGCACGGCGGCCGGGGCGCGGCTGGGCGGCTGGCTTCCCCTGCACCACGACATGGGCCTCGTCGGCCAGTTGCTCCACCCGCTCTGGCTGGGCGGTACGTCCGTCATGCTCCCGGCCGAGTCGTTCATCCGGCAGCCGGTGCGCTGGCTGGAAGCCATCAGCAGCCATGGGATCTCAGCCAGCGGCGCCCCGGACTTCGCGTACGACCTGTGCCTGCGGCGGGTGACCGACGAGCAGCTGAACGGCCTCGACCTCTCCGGCTGGCGCACCGCCGTCTCCGGAGGCGAACCCGTCCGCTCCAAGACCCTGCGGGACTTCGCCGAGCGGTTCGCGCCCGCCGGGTTCCGGGCCGG
This sequence comes from Streptomyces sp. ME02-8801-2C, assembly GCF_033793965.1. NCBI lineage: Bacteria > Bacillati > Actinomycetota > Actinomycetes > Kitasatosporales > Streptomycetaceae > Streptomyces > Streptomyces sp. ME02-8801-2C. The sequence continues at coordinate 30,523 of NZ_JARAXP010000018.1, forward strand.
GGCCTTCTCGGCCTGCTACGGCCTGGCCGAGGCCACCCTGCTGGTCTCCGGCAACCGGGGAGTGCAACCGCGTCAGGAACGCACAGTGGACGCGGAGGCCCTGGAACGCCACCTGTGGCGTGAGCCGACCCCGGGGCGTCCGGCCAGGCGGCTGCCCTCCTGCGGCTACGCCGTCGGCTGCGAGATCCGGATCGTCGATCCCGAGACCCGGGCGGTGGTCCCCGACGGGCGGATCGGTGAGATCTGGGTCCGCGGCAGCGGGGTTGCCCACGGCTACTGGCGCGACCCGGGCATGACGGCGCGGGTCTTCCGCGCCACGACGGCCGACGGCGAGCGCGACTTCATGCGTACCGGGGACCTGGGCACCCTCGACGGCGGTCACCTCTATGTGACCGGCCGCCTCAAGGACGTGATCGTGGTGGCGGGGCGCAATCTGTACCCCCAGGACGTGGAGCGCACCGTACAGCGGGTCAACGCGCTGTTCGGCCCGGGGACCGCCTTCGCCGTTCCCGGTGAGCGCGAGCGTGTGGTGGTCGTCCAGGAGCTGCGTACCCGCAGCGGCTACGACCTCGACCTCGCCGCGCTCGCCACCCAGGTGGAGCGCTGCCTCACCGAGGAGTTCGACGTACACGTCGGCGGTGTCCTGCTGGTCCGCCCCGGCACCGTACGCCGTACGACCAGCGGAAAGGTGGAGCGTTCCGCGATGCGCGAGCTGTTCCTGCGCGGCCGTATCCGTCCCCTGCACCAGGAGCTCGACATGGATCTCGTGACGGGGCTGGACGCGCTGGCCGGATGAACCAGGGCGACAGAGGGGACTGGTGTGAACCACGTACCGCACGACGAGCGGCACGAACGGGAGTTCCTCACCTGGCTGACGCGCCGGATCTCGGACTACGCGCGCCGGGAGGTCGGGCAGGAGACCCTCCTGGTGGAGTGCGGACTCGACTCGGTGGCACTGCTGAGCCTCTACGGGGACATCGAGGCGGAGTTCGGCTCACTGATCGACCCCCAGGACATGTGGGTGTACCCCACGGTCCGGGAACTGGCCGGCCATCTGGCGGTTCGCCGGGTGCGCGTGAAGCGGCGCGAGCGCATCCGGGTGGTGTTCGTGTTCGTCGGCCAGGGCAGCCAGTACCCGGGCATGGCGGAGGGCCTCTACCGCCATTCCACCAGCTACCGGATCGGCCTGACCTGGGTGGACGAGGTGCTGCGGCCCTATCTGGGCCGCTCGGTGGCCGACCTGATCCTCAGTCAGGATCCCGGTATCGACCGGACGTCGCTGTCCCAGCCGGCCCTCTTCGCCGTCGAGTACGCCCTCGCGCAGACCCTGCTGGACGCCGGGGTACGTCCGGTGGCCGTGCTCGGTCACGGGCTCGGGGAGTTCGCCGCGGCGACGGTCGCCGAGGCACTCACGCCGGGGCACGCGGCCCGACTCGTCGCGATGCGGGGCGCGTTCATGCAGCGGCTGCCCAACAACGGCGGAATGCTGGCGACCTGTGCGGATCCGTACGAGGCGGCGGAGGTCTCCGCGTCCGAGCCGGGGGTGTCGATCGGCGCCATCAACGCGGCCCGGGCCACCGTGCTCTCCGGCGATCTCGAGGGGCTGGCGCGGGTCAGCGACAGGCTGGCGGACGCCGGCATCTCCAGCCGGCTCCTCCCGGTCGGGCACGCGTTCCACTCGCCGCGCATGGAGGCGGTGGTCCCCGGGTTCACGGCGGTGGCGGGGAGGTTCCCCGACGTCCTGCCGCGCGTCCCCTTCTACTCGACGGTGTACGGAAGGGAGTTGGCGGAGCCGCTCGGCGCCGCCTACTGGGCCCGGCAGATCACCTCACCCGTGAGGTTCGCCGAAGCGGTCCGGCGGATGCTGGCCCAGCTGGACCCCACCCATGTGGTGGAGATCGGCCCGAAGGCCGTGCTGACCCCGCTGCTGCGCCGGATCGGAGGTGCGGACGGCCCCCGGTGCCTGGCGGTGTGCCATGGTCCGGAGAGCAACGCGGTGGACCTCGCCGGAGTGCTCTCCGCACTGAACGCCGGGCCGCTCGCCGAGGACCCGCCGGGGCCGTGACACGGCGACGGAAACCGGCGTCACGGGATCCAGTCGGCCTCCTTGGCGATCCGTATGGCGTCGATCCGGTTGCGGGCGTTGAGCTTGGCGACGATCGCCGTGAGGTAGTTGCGCACGGTGCCCTTGGTCAGATACAGGGCGGCGGCGATCTCGGCGGCGTCCGCGCCCCGGGAGGCGAGTTGGAGTACCTCGGCCTCGCGGGGCGAGAGCGGACACTCCACCGCTTCCCAGGCGGAGAGGGCCAGGTGGGGATCGAAGACCCGTTCCCCTGCGGCCACCGCCCGGACCGCGTGGGCGAGCCGGTAGGGCGGCGCGTCCTTGTGGAGGAAGCCGCAGACCTGGGCGGACAGGGCCCGGCGGACCATGCCGGGCCGGCCGAGGCTGGTGAGGATGAGAACACGGCAGCTGGGAAGCCGTTCGTGCAGTTCGGTGGCGGCGGTGATGCCGTCCATGCCGGGTAGATCGATGTCGAGGACGGCCACATCGGGGCGCGTCCGCAGCGCGGTCTCCACGATGAGGTCCCCGCGGTCAACGGAGGCGATCACCTGGAAGTCCGGCTCCAGTTCCAGGAGGGCTATCAGTGCTCCCCGGACCATGTGCACATCCTCGGCGAGCAGAATCTTCACCGACAGCATCGATTTCCCCTGATCAAGCGTGTCCCCGTGTCCCGCAGGTGCAGTGGCGATTATGCGTCCCTCCCCGCGCCAGTGACCACTGTCGCGGGGGGAATCGGTCGGACGGGTACCTCTGCCATGAGCCGGAACCGGCCGTCGTCGTCCACTTCGGCGGTCAGCCGGCCGCCCACGGCGTCGAGCCGGGTGCGGAGATTCTCCAGGCCGCTGCCGACCGGAGCGGTGGACGGGCCCTTCTCGACCACCCCGTCGTTGACCAGGAGAAGCCGTACGGTCTTGTCCTCGCGGACCGCCCTGATGTCGAACGACTGCGCCTTGCTGTGTCTCAGGACATTGGTGATCCCCTCCCGCAGCGTGGTCGCGAGCGCGGTGTCCACCGCCGGGTGCAGCCGGCCGCAGGCTATGTCCATGGTGATCCGGATGTCCGCGGCGGCCATGACCGTCGCGGCCGACTCCGCCTCGTCCGCCAGGGACATCTCGCGGTAGCTGCGGGCCACCAGACGCGCGTCCGCGAGGGCCTGCCGGGACACGTTCAGCACCGAGGCCACCTCGTCGAGGGCGCGGCCGGGGTGGGTCGGTACCAGACGGTGGATCAGCTCGCACTTCAGTGTGATCGCGGAGAGGCTGTAACCCAGCAGGTCGTGCACGTCCCTGGAGAATCGCAGCCGCTCCTGCGCGACCGCCATACGCGCCAACTCGGCCCGCGCCGCGTGGACTTCGTGCACCAGGTCGGTCAGCCGGGTGAGCCCGTAGAGGATGAGGCCGGTGAGCAGGGTGGTGAGGGGCGCGTAGATCTGACTGATCAACGGAAGGTGCAGCGCGAAGGCGTAGCCGCCGATCGCGGCAGCCAGCAGTCCGAAGAGGATCCAGGACACCGGACGGGGCAGCATGAGCAGGATCGAGGCACCGAGAATCCCGCCCATGCTGCCCCAGGTGATGCCGAACCAGACGAACGGCAGGAAGGTGAGGACCGCCTGGATGGTGAGCGTGAGGATCCGCCACCGCATGGGCCGGCGCCGGGTCCGTGGCGAGGTGTGCAGCAGTTGCACCCCGCACAGGGCGGTCACACAGGCCAGACACAGGATCAATTTGCCCGGACTGGGCTTCGCCCACAGGACGTTGAGCAGAAGAACCGCCGCGTAACCGACGAGGGTGGTGACGGTGATGATCTTCGAGACGTGCGTAGCCGGAATATCTCGTTCCGGGCGAGGTCTTCGTATCCCGCCCCCGCGTGGTATTGGTCTTGGCCCCTGTTGTCCGGCCCCGGGTCTCCCGAGAACACCGTCATGAACGAGTCCGGTTTCCGGATGACGGAAGGGGTCGGTCATGAAGTGCCTCCTCGTCAGACCGTTGGACTTGTGATCGAAATATACGGTGCCTGATCCATCGGAGGTTGGCCGAACGGCTATTAATTACGCGAATATGGGAATCGGGTTCAGATGTTCGTAAGCAACCGGTTGCTCGCGAAGGCCGAGGCGAACGGGAACGTCGTACAGACGCCCGGGAGCGAACCTCGCCCAGTAGTGCCGCAGGCCCGGCACCAACACCTTGACCACGGGCAGAGCCACATCGGGCAGTGTCTGGTCGAGGACGAGCAACTCCATCCCGTGCCGCGCCACGAGGGCGCTCGCCGCCTTCACGTCCTCGAGCAGATCAGTGCGGAAAACCCGGGGGAAATGGTTGGGTGACCGAGGCGATTCGACGTGATCCGGTAGGAGGTATGGCTGATTCCTGATGGTTGCCCGAGTCCACCAGGAGAGGATCTCCGGATCGTCCACTCCATATCCGGTACCGTCCTCCCGAGCGCCTGCCGCGGGCGACAGCAGTTGTCCCATTTCGGTGACCGCCCGGCGCAGTGCGAGCCGGGGATCGAAGTGCGCGCCGAAGCCGAACGCGATGTCCTCGGCCGGTTTGTCGGTGCGCCGGGACAACGCCACGATTACCGGAATGCCAAGATCCGAAGTGAGGTCGAGTGCCCACACCTCACGGTTCAGGCGCTCGTATGTCTCCCGCAGTTCGGCGAGCCAGGGCTCGTCGAAGGCGTCCAGGTCGATCGCGGGCTGCCGGGTGCGGTTGTACCACCACAGGGCGACCGCGTCCCGCTCCACGAGTTCCAGGAACCCCTGGACGATCGCGTCCTCCAGGCTGCTCCCGGCGGCGTTCCCGTTGGAGTCGGCCCAGGGCAGGCCTTCGGTCGCGGGGTTGGTGAAGTAGAGCATCGAGGTGGGCAGCAGCCGCTGCCGGCCCGTGGTGAGGGAGTGGACCGGCGTCCACTCGATGGTGCGCCGGGGATCGAAGGGGGCGCACACCTGCTGGAACCCCCCGTGGGTGGCGTTCCACCGGGCGCGGTCCCGCAACTGCCGCTCGTGGAAGAGCTGGCAGTCGTTGGGGTGGAGGGCCGTTTCGCCGAGCTCCTCGAACGAGCCGAGGACAACGGCTTCGTCGCCCTGCCGGGTTCCGCAGAAACGTTCCACCGCCTCACAGAGGGCCCCGGCCTCCGCCTCCTCCGCCGTCACGCCCTTGCCGCCGCTCAACTGTCGCAGCCCCCTGCGGACCTCGGACGGCGTGTGGCCGGCCAGCGCCAGGTTGTGTCCGGAGAGAAAGCTGGTGACGCCCTCCGGGGCGTTCGGATCCGGGGCGACCTCCGAGACGATCCCGGTGACCGGGTCGGTCAACTTCCGGTATCGGTCCAGTACTTGACGGGCCGGCAGCGCACGGTGGTTCGAACCGGTGTGCCGCGCCTTGGGGCGGGAGGCCAGCGGTATCGGCTCGAAGGCGCGCCGGGCCACCAGGGAGCCGTCCCCGCACTGCGGACACTGCGGCCGACGGGTCACCGGGTGGTGCGCGGAGCGCAGCGTGCAGGTGTCCAGGGTGTACACGCTCCGTGCGTTCTCGTGCCGCACCCCCGCGATCCACTTGGCGGCCTCCAGTACGGCCGCCTGGAGGCCCAGGGCCCGGCCCGCGGCCAGCGAGGCCTCCGGGACCGGCAGTGGTCCGGTGAATCCGCCGGCGCGGCACACCGCCTCCTCCGCCGAGCGGTGCGCGCGCAGCCGGTGTGCCAGACAGGACCAACAGGGGCCGTCCTCGGGCGAGAAGACCGGCCCGACCCAGAACTCCGGGCCGCCGGGCTTGGCCGGCAGCCATGGGCGGGACGCGGCCCGCATCCGCAGGTCGACCTCGCCCAGCTCCGGTGCGAGGTAGTCCTCGCACAGGACGAGCGAGAGGCCCGCGCCGGGGCCGCCGTCGTCCTCGTCCACGACGGTGAGGCCCGTGGCCCGGCAGGCCGCGACGGCGGCCGCCCGGTCGGCCTGCCCGACGCCGATCACCTCCACCGCCGTACGGGCGAGGTTGGCGATGGCGGCGCTGCCGTTGCCGAGCAGGTCCCAGTAGGCCGGGCCGGCCGTGTCCGTCGGCTCCCGGGGGGCGGCTTCCCGGTAGCCGATGAGATCGGCCCTCGCCAGCTCGCCCACCACCCGGCCGGCCTCGGGGGCCGGCATCCGGGAGGCGGCCTCGCGCAGCAGGCCGGGCAGGGTGCGGGTGCCGTCCAGGAGCGGGGCGAGCGCCACGACCTCCGGTCCGTGCAGCACCTGCACGCCACGGGCCGAGAGCAGGTAGACGGCCTTGTCGCCGATCGCCTGGACTCTCAGATGCCGTTTGAACCCCACGGTGGGGGCGTCGGCGGCCGGAGGCCGGTTCACCATCGGGGCGCCACCGCCGGGACCTTCGGCTCCTCGGGGCTGGGGCCGGCGGTGGTCCAGGTCGGAATGGCCATGGCTCCGGCGGCGGACCGGCTCAGGTCCTCGATGACCACACCGGCGCCCGCGGGCGCCTGCGCCGCGCCGGACAGACCGAACTCCGCGAGGACGAGGGTGGGGCTGTTCTCGTAGCGCCGGCCCAGTTCCGGCTCCAGGCCGGCGCGGGCGGTCAGTTCGGCGAAGCGGAGATCGTCCTCGAGGAGGTCGACGGCGACGAGTGCAGGTTTGGTGAAGAGGGTGTCCATGACAAGGGTCCTTCCCGTGGTGAGTGAGTCACATTCGGCGGATTCGAGCGGATGCTCTCCGTCTGTGCGGTGATTTTGAGCCGAGCGGGACTGGACAGGGGAGTGCGGGCGTCATGGGATGACTATGAACTTTTCATGATTGTGTTCATGTGCTGCTCACTGGGCGGCCCCGGCCGTGGATGGGAGCCTGCCCTGCACCGAGCGAGGTTGGCCCGGGTCTGGTTTCAGGGGATGCGACCAAAAGGGGAGAGCGCGCTATGGAGATCAAGCTACTGGGGCCGCTGACCGCCCACGAACAGGGGGTCTCGGTCGTCCCCAGCGCGGCCAAGCCCCGGCAGATACTCGCGCTGCTCGCCCTGCAGGCGGAGCACGTGGTCACCGTCCCCACGCTGATGGCGGAGATCTGGGGGGAGCGGATACCGCGCAGCGCGTCCACGACACTGCAGACGTACATCCTCCAGCTGCGCCGGAAGATCGCGGCCACCCCCGCGGAGCCCGCCCGCAGCGCGAAGGACGTCCTAGTGACGCAGTTCGGGGGTTATCTGCTGCGGGTGCAGCCCGGCCAGATCGATGTTCAGGAGTTCGAACAACTGGTCGCCGACGGGCGGTCGGCCTACGACGCCACCGACTACCGCACCGCCTCACGCCTGCTGGGCAACGCCCTCGCCCTGTGGCAGGGCCCGGCCCTGGTGGACGTACGGACGGGCAGCATGCTCGAACTCGAGGTGCTGCGCCTGGAGGAGAACCGCATGGCCGCGCTGGAGCGGCGGATCGACGCCGACCTGCGCCTGGGGCGGCACGCCGAAGTGGTCCCGGAACTCAGGGTCCTGACCGCCCGTCATCCCATGCATGAGCGGTTCTGCGCGCAGCTCATGCTGGCCCTGCACCGGTCGGGCGGGTCCTGGCGGGCGCTGGAGGCCTACCAGCGGCTGCGCGGCGCCCTGGTCACGGAGCTGGGGCTCGAGCCCTCGGTGTCACTGCGGCAGCTCCACCACGCGGTGCTCTCCGGTGACACGGTCATGGACCAGCAGACCGCGGGAGTCGACTGAGGTCCGCCGGCCTCGGCCGGCCCTCGGTGCGCCGGACGCGCTCCACCCCGTCTTCAGCCCACTTTGAGCAGTGGTTACTACTTTCGGGCGATGACGACCTTCGACGAACTCCTGGCCGCGACACCCCGGCCCGACCTGCGCCGGGCGACCGCCGGGTTGAATCTTCTGAAGGAAGAAGTGAGCCGGGGCCCGGACCCGGACGCCACGCGCCGCCAGCACGCCAAGGGGAAGCTCACCGTCCAGGAGCGCCTCGACCTGCTCTTCGACCCGGACACGTTCACCGAGATCGAGCCCCTGCGCAGGCACCGCGCCACCGGCTTCGGCCTCGAGGACCGCAAGCCGCACGGCGACGGTGTGGTCATCGGCTGGGGCCAGGTCCACGGCCGTACGGTCTTCGCGTACGCCCATGACTTCCGTGTCTTCGCCGGTGCTCTGGGCGAGGCCCACGCCGCGAAGGTCCACAAGGTGATGGACCTGGCGCTCTCCGCCGGGGCACCACTGGTCGGCCTCAACGACGGCGCCGGGGCCCGTATCCAGGAGGGCGTCACCGCGCTCGCGGGATACGGCGGGATCTTCCAGCGCAACACCCGCGCCTCGGGGGTCATCCCGCAGCTCAGCGTGATGCTCGGCCCGTGCGCGGGCGGGGCCGCCTACTCCCCGGCGCTCACCGACTTCGTGTTCATGGTCCGCGGGACCTCGCAGATGTTCCTCACCGGCCCCGACGTGGTGCACGCGGTGACCGGCGAGGAGATCACCCACAACGGCCTCGGCGGCGCGGACGTGCACGCCGGCATCTCCGGGGTCGCCGGGTTCTGCTACGACGACGAGAGCGAGTGTCTCAAGGACGTCCGCTACCTGCTCTCGCTGCTGCCCCAGAACAACCGCGAGCTGCCCCCGGGTGCACCTGGCACCGACCCGGTCGACCGGCGTACCGACGCCCTGACCTCGATCGTTCCCGCCGATCCCGCCCAGGCGTACGACGTGCGCGCGGTCATCGGGGAGGTTGTCGACGACGGCGAGTTCTTCGAGGTGCACGAGGCCTGGGCCCGCAACGTGGTGTGCGCGTTCGCGCGGCTCGGCGGACAGGTCGTGGGCATCGTCGCCAACCAGCCCGCCGCGCTGGCCGGGGTGCTGGACATCCACGGCTCGGAGAAGGCCGCGCGTTTCGTCTCCATCTGCGACTCCTTCAACATCCCTCTGGTGACCCTGGTGGACGTGCCCGGCTTCCTGCCGGGAGTGGACCAGGAGCACGGGGGGATCATCCGGCATGGGGCGAAGCTGCTGCACGCGTACTGCAACGCCTCAGTCCCGCGTATATCCCTCGTACTGCGTAAGGCGTACGGCGGCGCGTACATCGTCATGGACTCCCGCTCCATCGGAGCTGACCTGTCCTTCGCCTGGCCTACGAACGAGATAGCCGTCATGGGGGCGGAGGGAGCGGCGAACGTGGTCTTCCGGCGCGAGATCGCCGCCTCCGAGGACCCGGTGGCCACCCGCGCCCGACTGGTCGAGGAGTACAAGTCGGAACTGATGCATCCGTACTACGCCGCCGAGCGGGGACTGATCGACGACGTGATCGACCCCGGCGACACCCGCCGCACACTGATCCGCGCGCTCGCCATGCTGCACGGCAAACACGCGGTGCTGCCCGACCGGAAGCACGGCAACGTCCCGCTGTGAGGCGGGACCGGGCCCCGCTGTGAGACGAGGCCGGACCAGGGGTGACGGCCGCCGTAACCCGGAATTTTCAACAAAGTGTTGACGTCTTGTCGTCGGACGGCGTTAGCTGGGCGCAGCCAGCCCGGTGTGCGTCCAGCACGCCGCCCCGCACGCACAAGGCCACGGAGGCTTGCCGTGACGTCGAGTACGACCCCTGGCGGCCTCGCCCGGTTCAACGCCCTGGAGGAGTCCGCGGCCCGCGTCGCCCTCCACGAGGCCTGCGCCTCGACGGCCTGGGGACGGCACCTGCTCGCGAAGCGCCCCTACGCCACCGCCGAGGACCTGTACGCGGCGAGCGACACCGCGACGGCCGAACTGACCGCCGACGACCTGGCCGAGGCGATGGCCGGCCACCCGCCCATCGGCCGTCCCAGGCCCGGTGACCCGACCTCCGCCCGCGAACAGCGCGGTATGGCCGGCGCCTCCGAGGAGCTGAAGGCCGAGATGCTCGAACTGAACCTCGCCTACCAGGAACGGTTCGGTCATGTCTTCCTGATCTGCGCGACCGGCCTGACCGGCGAGCAGATGCGCGACTCCGTGCGGGAACGGATCGGGAACACGCCGGAACGGGAGCGGGAGATCGTCCGCACCGAACTGGGGAAGATCAACCGCATCCGGCTCGGCAACCTCGTACAGGAAGAGCAGTGACAGACCAGTGACAGACGTGAGCACCGACGCCATTGATCCCATCACCCCCGTCGCCTCCGTGTCCACGCACATCCTGGACACCAGCGTCGGACGGCCCGCCGCGAACGTCGCCGTCCGGCTCGCCGCGCGCGGCGGACGGGAAGCGGACTGGCGGGCGCTCGGCGGCAGCGCGACCGATGCCGACGGACGGTGCAAGGACCTGCCGGCGCTGCCGGCGGGCACGACCCAGGTACGGCTCGACTTCGAGGTCCAGCCCTACCTGGAGAAGAAACAGGCCGATGCGCAGCAGGACGCCCCCGCGAATCGGGACAGCGGTGCGGCGGGAGCGTTCTTCCCGGAGGTGGCGGTCACGTTCGCCGTCGTACCGGGCGAGCACTACCACGTACCGCTGCTGCTCAACCCGTTCGGCTACTCCGTATACCGAGGGAGCTAGCAGCACCATGACCGACTCAGCCACCACCGGCGCGGCGGGCCCGGCCCGTCCCGTGTTCCTCGGACAGAACCAGTACGGCAAGGCCGAGAACCGCGTCGTGCGCGTCACCCGCGACGGCGCCACCCACCACATCAAGGATCTCAACGTCTCCGTGTCGCTCTCCGGCGACATGGACGAGGTGCACCTCTCGGGCTCGAACGCGAACGTCCTGCCGACGGACACCACCAAGAACACGGTGTACGCCTTCGCCAAGGAGCACGGCATCGACTCCGCCGAGCAGTTCGGCATCCAGCTGGCCCGGCACTTCGTGACGAGCCAGGAGCCGATCCACAGGGTGCGCATCCGGATCGAGGAGTACTCCTGGGACCGGATCGAGGCGGCGGGGGAGGGCGAGCACTCCTTCGTCCGGCAGGGCCAGGAGACCCGGCTGACCCAGATCACCTACGACGGTTCGTCGTGGGAGGTGGTCTCCGGGCTCAAGGACCTCGTCGTGATGAACACGACCGACTCCGAGTTCTGGGGCTACGTCAAGGACAAGTACACGACGCTCCCCGAGGCGTACGACCGCATCCTGGCGACCCAGGTGTCCGCGCGCTGGCGCTTCAACTGGTCCGACGACGCACGGGAGATGCCCGACTGGGAGGAGTCCTACGCGCAGACCAGGGGGCATCTGCTCGCGGCCTTCGCGGAGACCTACTCGCTCTCCCTCCAGCAGACCCTCTTCCAGATGGGCGCGCGGATCATCGAGCGGCGGGACGAGATCGACGAGGTGCGCTTCGCCCTCCCCAACAAGCATCACTTCCTGGTGGATCTGAAGCCGTTCGGGCTGAAGAACGACAATGAGGTGTACTTCGCCGCCGACCGGCCCTACGGCCTGATCGAGGGCACGATCCTGCGGGACGGCGCCGAGGCGCGCATCCCCGCCGACCTCACCAACCTCTAAGGACGTTCGAACGATGGTTCAGCGCATCGTCATCGAGAACTGCGCGATCGCGACCGTGGACGCCGCCGACACCGAGTACGCGTCCGGCCATGTGGTGATCGCCGGCAACCGCGTCGAGTCGGTCGGCCCGGGCAGAGCGCCCGAGGGCCTCGCGGACGTGGTCCGGCGTATCGACGCGAGCGGTCATCTCGTCACCCCCGGCCTGGTCAACACCCACCACCACTACTACCAGTGGATCACCCGGGGCCTGGCCACCGACCACAACCTCTTCAACTGGCTGGTGGCGCTCTACCCGACGTGGGCGCGCATCGACGAGCCGATGGTGCGGGCGGCGGCGCAGGGCTCGCTGGCCATGATGGCCCGGGGCGGTGTCACGACCGCCATGGACCACCACTACGTCTTCCCGAAGGACTCCGGCGACCTGTCCGGGGCGATCATCGGCGCGGCCCGCGAGATGGGCGTCCGCTTCACCCTCGCCCGAGGCTCGATGGACCGCAGCGAGAAGGACGGCGGTCTGCCCCCGGACTTCGCCGTCGAGACCCTGGAGGGCGCCCTCGCCGCCACCGAGGCCACGGTCGACGAGCATCACGACCCCTCCTTCGACGCCATGACCCAGATCGCGGTCGCGCCCTGCTCGCCGTTCTCCGTATCCACCGAACTCCTGCGCGAGGGAGCCGAGTTGGCGCGGCGCAAGGGCGTGCGGCTGCACACGCACGGCTCGGAGACGGTCGAGGAGGAGCAGTTCTGCAAGGAACTGTTCGGCATGGGCCCGACCGACTACTTCGAGTCCACGGGCTGGCTCGGCGAGGACGTGTGGATGGCGCACTGCGTCCATATGAACGACTCGGACATCGCCGCCTTCGCCCGTACGAGGACGGGCGTGGCCCACTGCCCGTCCTCCAACGCCCGGCTGGCGGCGGGCATCGCACGCGTCCCCGACATGCTGGCGGCCGGTGTCCCGGTCGGCCTCGGCGTCGACGGCACGGCGTCCAACGAGTCCGGCGAACTCCACACCGAACTGCGCAACGCCCTCCTCATCAACCGCCTCGGGGCACACCGGGAAGCGGCGCTCAACGCCCGACAGGCGCTGCGCCTGGGCACGTACGGCGGCGCCCAGGTGCTTGGCCGGGCGAGGGAGACGGGGTCGCTGGAGGAGGGCAAGCTCGCCGACCTGGTCCTGTGGAACCTGGACACCCTGGCCCACGCGTCGATCGCCGACCCGGTCACCGCCCTCGTCTTCGGGGCGGCGGCCCCGGTCACCGCGTCCTTCGTGAACGGCGAACAGATCGTCGAGAACGGGCGGCTGCTGCGCGTCGACGAGGACGAGATCGCCCGCTCGACGCGGGCGGAGGCCCGGCGGCTGGCGGCCCTCGCGGCGAGCGCCTGAGGCGCCGGACGCGCCTGATCACGGGGCCCGAGAAGACCTCCGGCCGAGGGGAACGACCCTCGGCCGGAGCCGCCGTCACCGCCGGGGGCCGATGAGGCAACTGGTCCGGGCGGCGGCCGGCTCGGCGCGGCGAAGGCGCTGGAGGCGGAGAAGGCCACCACCGACAGCGCCCGCAAGGTGATCCGGGCCGGCGCCGGTACGCCGGAGCCGGCCCGGGAGACGGTGATCGGCCGTCTCCAGGACGACGGCACGCCGAGCCGGCACGCGCGTCAGAGGCCGAACAGCTGCGGCTGGGACGCCAGTGCGCGGAAGTACTCCTTCGGGTCCGCGACGAGCTTGCGCGCCGTGAGGTCCATCAGCCCGCCGACCGCCGTGATCTCGGCGGCGACCGTGCCGTCGGTCTTGCGGATCGTCTGCTGGATACGGAACGTCTTGCCCTCGCTCCACGCGAAGTCGCACGTCACCTCGACCTCGTCGCCCGCGCGCAGCTCCCGCTGGTAGCGGATGGTGGTCTCCAGGGCCACCGGACCGACTCCCTTGGATATCAGCCCCTGTTGGGTGATCCCGGCGGCGTGGAGTAACGACCAGCGGGCGTGCTCCGCGTAGTTGACGTACACGCTCTGGTTGAGGTGCCCCTGCACATCGGTCTCGTACCCGCGCACGGTCACCGGAACGGAAAACGGTTCGGCCACGACTTCCCCTTCACGACTGGTCGATGAGGGCGCAAGCGTACTGAGCGGTCGCTCACGGTCCTCAACTGCCCACGCGCACAGCCCGGTTACGTCCGCCGGGGCGACGCCAGCAGATAGCGCACGCCGGTACGCGGCTCGGTGTACTCGCCTGCCTGCCAGCCCGCCTTCTCCAGGGTGGCCGCACAGGCCCGCAGCGCGTCGGCGTCCGGTTCGCGCACGGCGACGGCCTCCGGCTGCGGAGTGGCCTGCACCCGATAGCCACCGCTGCCCGCACCCCCGTCCGCCGGGCGGTGACCGGCGGCCTCCAGCGCCAGCGCGGCGGCCTGCACCAGATGCGTACGCTCCCAGTCGCACGGACGGTCCACGGCCCCGTCCGTGTTGGTCATCCGACGCAGCTCCAGCAGCCCCTGCCAGGCACTGTGCACCTCACGCGTCCGGGCCGGCCCGGTGGCCGGTATCTCCTCCTCGCCGCCCACCCGCGCGGCGAACACTCCGGCGGTTCCCGAAACAGGGGCGGGCTCGGCGGCGGCAGGCGCGGTCGCGGGCCGCTCCTCCTCCCGGACGCGATGACCGGCAGGCGTCAGGAAATGATCGTGCGGTGGCCGTGGATGCCGGAACGCGAGCCCGCGCCTCACCAGCGCGGCGAGCTGGAAGTCCGTACCCCGCAGCCGGCCGGTGACGGGATCGGCGGCGTCGATGACGCGCCGCTGGGCGGCGGTCGGCGGGCGTGTCATGACGTACTCCTCCCAGGTCGTCGACAGGTGCGGGTCGACCGGTGGACCCGACTCTTTCGAAGACTACGACCAGGGACTGACATCGCGAGCCCAGCGCTCCAGCTCGACGAACTCGCGCTCCCCGAGACCCCTGCGCGGGTCGATCCGCAGCAGCAGGGCCTGCCCGGCATGATGCTCGGCCACATGGCGGACGTCGAGGTCGGTGATCAGGTCGTCGACCCAGACGAAGGGCCGCCCGTCGGCCCACTCCACGACGCGCCGTGTCTTCCAGCACAGCCCGTCGGGGTCCTCGGTGAACAACAGGTCGGTGAACTCGATGACCGGCAGGTCGGCGGGCAGCCCGATCGCCGGGCCGATCATCTCGTTGGCCTCGTGCATCCAGGCGGTGGCCCACGCCAGCTCGTACGGCAGGGTGAGCAGTTGGGCGCCGTGGCCCGGGTGCAGCCGAATGCGCAGGCCCCGCCTGAGACGCCGGGAGCCCGGTTTCTGGCGGGAGGACCAGTTGGCCGGATGCACCCGGCGGCTCACATAGCCCCGGTGGCGCAGAAGCCGGGCGCGGAACGGGTTGAGGGGGCCGTCGACGTCGAGGAGCAGCAGCGGTCGGTCCGTCATGGGGACGGGATACCCATGACGGACGGCGGATGACCCGCCCCTGCGGGCGCTACTGCCGGTAGCCGCTCAGGAAGCGGCCGATCCTGCTGATCGCCACCTCCAGGTCGTCGGCGTGCGGGAGGGTGAGGATGCGGAAGTGGTCGGTGGAGGGCCAGTTGAAGCCCGTGCCCTGGACGACCTGGATCTTCTCCTGGAGGAGCAGGTCCAGGACGAACTTCTCGTCGTCGTGGATCTTGTGCACGGCGGGGTCGAGGCGCGGGAACGCGTACAGCGCGCCCTTCGGCTTGACGCACGAGACGCCCGGGATCTCGTTGAGGCGTTCCCAGGCGCGGTCGCGCTGTTCGCGCAACCTCCCGCCGGGGGCGGTGAGTTCGTCGATGGACTGCCGGCCGCCGAGCGCGGCCTGGATGGCGTACTGCGCGGGCGCGTTGGGGCACAGGCGCATCGACGCGAGCATCGTCAGGCCCTCGAGGTAGCTGCGCGCGTGCTGCTTCGGCCCGGTCACCACCAGCCAGCCCGAACGGAAGCCGGCCACCCGGTACGTCTTCGACAGGCCGCAGAAGGTCAGGACGACCAGGTCGGGGGCGAGGGCGGCGGCCGAGTGGTGCACCTCGTCGTCGTAGAGGATCTGGTCGTAGATCTCGTCGGCGAAGACCATCAGGCCGTGCCGGCGGGCCAGGTCGAGGATGCCCTCGATGATCTCCTTGGGGTAGACCGCGCCGGTGGGGTTGTTGGGGTTGATGATGACGACGGCCTTGGTGCGGTCGGTGATCTTCGCCGCCATGTCGTCCAGGTCCGGATACCAGTCGGCCTGTTCGTCGCAGAGGTAGTGGACCGCCTTGCCGCCGGCGAGGGTCGTGACCGCGGTCCAGAGGGGGAAGTCGGGGGCGGGGATGAGGACTTCGTCGCCGTCCTCGACCAGGGCCTGGACAGCCATCGAGACCAGTTCCGAGACGCCGTTGCCGAGGAAGACGTCGTCGACATCGACCTCCAGGCCGCGTTCCTGGTAGCGCTGGGCGACGGCCCTGCGGGCGGAGAGGATGCCGCGCGAGTCCGTGTAGCCGTGGGCCTGCGGCAGCATACGGATCATGTCCTGGAGGATCTCCGGCGGTGCCTCGAAGCCGAAGAGCGCGGGGTTGCCGGTGTTGAGGCGCAGGACGCTGTGGCCCGCCTCCTCCAGCGCGTTGGCGTGCTCGATCACCGGTCCGCGGATCTCGTAGCAGACCTCGCTGAGCTTGCTCGACTGCCGGAACTCCATGCGCTTACGCCCCTCCGGTTCGTGGTGATGCTTGGTTTTACCAAGTTCCCGCTTGGAAAGTCCAACAACATGTCTAGACTGCGTCGCATGTCACCTCGCCGAAGCTACGACCAGTACTGTTCCACCGCTCGCGCCCTCGACGTCGTCGGCGACCGCTGGACCCTCCTGATCGTCCGGGAGCTGCTGGCGGGCCCGCGCCGCTACACCGATCTGCACGCGGATCTCCCGGGCGTCAGCACGGACGTACTGGCCTCACGGCTGAAGGACATGGAGCGCGACGGCCTCACGACCCGACGCCGGCTGCCCCCGCCGGGGGCCGCGTACGTGTACGAACTCACCGGGCGGGGACGGCAGTTGCTGCCCGTCCTCCAGGCGCTGGGGGAGTGGGGCGCACCCGAGTTGGGCGAGCGCCGGCCCACGGACGCCGTACGGGCGCACTGGTTCGCGCTGCCGTTGCTGCGCGGACTCGAGGCGGTGGGCGGGGCGAGCGGCGGGGGACTGGTCGAAGTCCGGCTGGAGGAGGGCGAGTTCCATCTGTACGTCGGCGCCGAGGACGTTCCGGTGTACGGCGCCGGGCCGGCCCCCGGTGAGCCCGACGCCCGTCTGTCGATGGACACCGGGACGTGCGCGGCGGTCGGCCGGGGAGAGGTGGGCGTGCTCGACGCCGTACGCGACGGACGCATCGAGGTGACCGGCGAGGGGACGCTCGCCAAGGCCCTGCGGGAGGGCTGAGGAGGGACAGGGCGCCGGGTGGCAGTGGTCCGGAAACGGGGCATGCCCGCCGCGCTACCGTGTGCGGCGGGCATGTTGACGGACCGTCAGCGAATGGTCAGGCGCCCGGCGGAACCTGCCTCGGGCGTCCCGTGCCGCGCGTCAGCGCGTAGCCGCCGACCCCTGCCAGGGCCGCCAGCGCGCCGCCGATCGCCGTCCAGACCCAGCGGTCGGACCACCAGCCGGAGGACCAGCCGTCGTCGGGCTCGATGCTGGACAGCACCGCGGAAGCCGCCGAACTGTCCTCCTTCTCCTCCGACTCGACCGCGATCCCGGGAACCAGCGGCTCGGCCAGCGAGCCGTCCACCGCGGCCGCACCGCCGATGTCCTTGGAGTCGACCCGGATCTCCGCGTTGACCGGCAGACCGAGGTCGGAGGTCGGGAGGTCCACCGCCGTCAGCCTGACGTAGTACGTGCCCGGCAGCGGGTCGTTGGCCCACTGCTCCGACCAGGCACGGACCGTGCGCAGGGTGCACGCCAGCTCCACGGACGCGGTGCCCGCGGCGGCGGTGCGCGTCTGCGCGCCGTACTGGCAGGCCTGGCGGCGCCGCAGACCGTCGTACACATCGAGCTGCCACGCCTCCGAGGCGTGCGTGTCCGGCAGCTTCACCGTCGCCCTGACGGTGGGGCGTTGGGCGGCGTCCGCCGGGAACGACCAGTACAGGTAGTCGCCCGCCGAGCCGCTCGCGGTGGCCTGTTCGCCCTGGTCGATCTCCGTCGCCGTACGGAACGACGTGCCCGCCGAGGTGGGCGCCGCGCTGTCGTCCGAGGGGCTCGCGGAGGGCGAGGCATCGGCGACGGCCGGGGTCGCGGCCAGCCCGAGCAGCAGCACGGCCGAGCCCAACACCCGCGTACCGCTCACCAGTTGATCCCTGAAAGCTCTTGCCATTTGTCGAGGTCGTCCTACTCGCATCAGTTGGTCCTCCAGACCGCGACCCGCCAACGCGAGATCCAGCCCCACAGGACACCCGTGAGGAAGCCGACCAGGACGAGCGTGCCCAGCAGCCACCAGCCGCGGCCGAGACCGAAGGAGGCCACATCGCTCGCCTGGCTCGGACCGTCCACGACGTCGACGGTCAGCTCGAGCGGCAGACCGGGCGCGGACTTCACACCGCTGGCCGCCGAGAAGGAGTTGGTGACCTGGAGGCACACGGTCTCGGCCGCCGGCTTGTCCTCGTCGTCGGCCTCCGCCTTCGCATACCGCAGGCCCGTCGAGATGACATCGGTACGCCCGGTGCCGTTGCCCTCGCCACGGACGATCTCGCGGCCGTGCGTGGTCACCGCCCGCAGCAGCACCCCGTAGTCGGGGTTGACGGCACGGTCGGCCGCCACGCTCACCGAGGCGCGCAGTTCCTGGCCGGGAAGCACGTCGACGCGGTACCAGCGCTGCCGACCGAACTCCTCGCGGTCCGTGTACAGACCGGACTTCACCGCCGGGGCGTTCGTGCACCCGGCCGCGCCCTCGACGGCCACCGGCGTCACCACCGGGTCGGCGGCCCGGACGACCAACTGGTTGACCTTGTCGGCGAGTTCGTCGGTGTGCTCGACCGAGGTGTACGTCCCGCCGGTCGCCTCCGCGATACAGCTGAGCTGCTGGCGCATCTTGGTGTTGGGGACCAGACCGAGGGTGTCGATGGTGAGGCCGATGCCCTTGGCCGCGATCTCCCGGGCCACCACGCACGGGTCGAGCGGCGCGCAGGTGTCCTCGCCGTCGCTGATCAGCACGATGCGCTTGGTGCCCTCACCGCCGTCGAGGTCGGTGGCGGCCTTCAGCAGCGCGGGGCCGATCGGCGTCCAGCCGGTGGGCGTGAGCGTCGCGACCGCCGTCTTGGCCTCCACGCGGTCGAGCGGGCCCACCGGGTAGAGCTGCGCGGTGTCCTTGCAGCCCTCCTTGCGGTCGTCGCCGGGGTAGTTGGCGCCCAGCGTGCGGATACCGAGCTGGACCTCCTCGGGGGTCGCGTCCAGCACCTCGTTGAACGCCTGCTTCGCCGCGGCCATCCGCGACTGGCCGTCTATGTCCCGGGCCCGCATCGAACCGCTGACGTCGAGGACCAGGTCGACCTTTGGTGCGAGGGCGGTGGTTTCGTCGGCGACGGCTGAGGCCGGGACCGCGATCCCGGCCGCCAGGGCGGCGAACAGGGCGCAGGCGCCCGCCGCCAGCCGTTGTCTTGTGATCATCGATGGATCCTATTGACCCGTGGCGACCCGCTTCACAACGGGTCCCTCAGCTCGCTCCCCGCTTCACCTCTCCCAAGGGGTTGGGGAGTTGGGTCCACAGGTCGCCGGGCGACTCCGGCGACAGCCGCATCAGGGTCAACGCCTTGGTGGGCAGCGGCTGTTCGAGCAGTGCCAGGAGATCCGGTGTGCGCGGCAGCCCTCGTACCGCCGTCTCCAGAGCCGTCCGCAGCGCCGCCTCACCACCGGCGGTCGCACCCAGGGCTCCCGCCACCAGCGAGCCGAACAGCTTGCGGCGCAGGGTGGTTTCGTCGTCGGTGACGATCCGTCCGGTCAGTTCCGGCACCGGGATGCCGTGCCGGGTGAGCCGTGCCGGACTGACGCGGATGTCCGCGAGGTCGCGGTAGACCAGCCGCACTGGATCCCCGGACGCCGAGAGCACGACGAGGAGGTTCTGGCCGTGCGCCTCGAGGGCGACGCCCAGATCGAGCAGCCGCAGTCCGACGGTGAGGGCGAGACGCGTGAACTCGGCCAGCCAGGAGGGGGACCGGGGAAGTTCCGTGGCGGCCAGAGCCCCGACGGGGACGACCTGCTCGCCCGCCGCCGCGTCCGCGTACAGGTCGGGCGGCTCCCTCAGCACCGCCGCCAGATCAGGGGAGTCGGCGGTGACCGCGCCGAGGGTGCGGGTGATGTGCAGCAGCCCGTCGAGCCGGGCGGCCATCGACTCCATGAACGCCGACACGGTCGCCGCCGTCCCGATCGAATACGGCGAGATGTCCCGTACCGAGGAGGTGAGCCGCGCGCTCAGCGCCGTCTTGAGATGCGGGCCGCCGTCCGGCAGGGTGAGGCTGCGCAGGGACATCAGCGGACGCGCCGACAGCTTTCCCCTGCTGGGGAGTTGGAGCACATGCTGCGCCTGCCAGGGATGCACCGGGATCAGCGGACGCCCTCCGTCCCACAGCCACTCGGGCCACTGGCCCCGCACGCCACCCGCGTCGCCCGTCACCAGCGTTAGCTCCACCACCGGCCGGTGCTCAGGACCGTACGCGAGCTGCTCGGCGACCGAGAATCCGGGCCGGGAACGGCAGTTGGGGTGGAAAGGATGCCCGTCGACGACTCGCTGCTCCCACTCCCAGCCGGCGACGGGGTCGTGCGGAGCACCTTCCTGGTTCGCCCGCGACAACGCCAACGACGCGACGCTGTGGCCGAGTTCGGCCGCGAAGCCGGGACCGTGCGGGACGGCCAGGTCCCTCATCAGCCGCACCGGATCGTCGTACGACACCCCCGCGAGCCGTGTCCCGAGCCGTACGGCGGTGACGCGGTCGTCGACGGCGTACGGATCGGCGTCCGG
The DNA here is from genome assembly GCF_033793965.1 of Streptomyces sp. ME02-8801-2C. NCBI lineage: Bacteria > Bacillati > Actinomycetota > Actinomycetes > Kitasatosporales > Streptomycetaceae > Streptomyces > Streptomyces sp. ME02-8801-2C. The sequence continues at coordinate 50,992 of NZ_JARAXP010000018.1, forward strand.
GCCCTCCAGCCTGCGGCCGTCCGCCAGCAGAAGACCCGAGCCGTGCTCACGGCGGACGATCCACGGCAACGGCTCGTGCACGAGCGCCCGCCACAACCGGGTCAGGACGGCGGCCCGCGCGCCGGGCAGCTCGGCCGCGTAGCGCGAGGCGAGGTCGGGGCGTACGGCGGCCAGTTCGTCGGCGACCTCGGCCTCTGCGCTGCTGGGACGGTGCACGGCGGGCTCCTCGGGTACGGGTTTGGGTGCGGGTAAGTGCTGGTGAGCGGGCGGGGACGACGACAGACATACTGATCGCCAGTGCACCGCGGGAAACCGCACGTGGAAGAGCACCGTAAGAAACGAAGGAAACGCGTGGACTCCACCATGCCGCCCACCACGCCCGAGGCCGTGCCCGCGCACGACGGCATCGGGGCGCGCGCCGACGCGTACGCGACCGCGCCCCTGCTCAACTGCCTGCTCCGGGAAGTGGCACGGCCGGTGCCCGGGCCGGGCGAGCCGCGGGTGTACCGGCTGCCGAGCGGGGAGCGTCTGCTGCGCGTGCGCGGAGGGCGGCGGCCCGCGGCGCCCGAGGTGAACACGGACGGCACCTGGCACCGGGTCGGGCACGCCGAACTCGTCAAGCTCGTCGCCGAGGAACTCCGGGCGCACACCGGCCTGTCCAACCCCGAGCTGCCCGCCGAGATGGCCGACAGCCGGGACACGGTCGCCGCGCTGCTCACCGCCCGCGCCCGCGTCACCCCGCCCGAGGACCCGTACCGGCGCTCCGAGCAGTCCCTCCTCACCGGGCACCCCTACCACCCGGCGCCCAAGGCGCGCGGGGGCGGCCCCGTCGCGGGCTGGCTGCCGTACGCGCCCGAGGCGTACGCCGCGTTCCCGCTGGTGCTGCTCGGAGTGCGCGAGGACGCGATCGTGGAGGAGGGCGACGTGTCCGCCCTGGACGCCTTCGGCACGGCCCCGCCCGGCTACCGGCTGCTGCCGGCCCACCCCTGGCAGCTCGACCTCGTCGGCCCGACCCTCACGGACGCCTTCGCCGACGGCCGGCTGATCCGGCTGGGCACGACCGGCTTCGACACCTGGCCCACGGCGGCGATCCGCACGCTGTACGTGCCCGGGCACGACCTCTTCGTCAAGTTCAGCCTCGACGTCCGCATCACCAACGACATACGCCGGCTCTGGCGCCACGACCTGCTGAAACTGCGCCGCACGGACAGCGCGGTGGCCGCCGCCGCAGCCTCCTGCGAGACCCCCGGCGCCTGGCTGAGCGACCGCGGCTACCGCACCGCCGACTTCGCCTTCGAGGCCCTGGCGGTACTGGTCAGGGACGGCCTGCACGACCACGTCTTCCCCGGCGCCGCACCGCTGCTCGCCGCCGCCCTGGTGGAGGGCTTCGACGGCACCCCGCTGGACGGCCTCCGTGACCCCGCCGCCTGGTGGACGGCGTATCTGCGGGCGGTCGTGCCCCCCGCCCTCGAACTGTTCGCCCGGCACGGCGTCGTCGTCGAGGCCCACCTCCAGAACTGCCTGATCGCCGTCGACGGCGCCGGACATCCCGTACAGGCGCTGTTCCGGGACGCGGAGGGCGTGAAGCTGCTGCCGGAGGTGAGCCGGGCGGCCGGGTGGGAGCGGCTGATGTACTGCCTGGTCGTCAACCACCTCGTCGAGATCGCCGAGGCACTGCGCGAGCGCCACCCGCACCTCGACCCCTGGCCCGCCGTACGCACCGAATTCGAACGCCAGAGCCGCCGTCTCGACCTCCCCGAGGCCGCCGCCCTACTCACCGCGCCCACCCTCCCCGGCAAGACGAACCTGCTGCTCCGCTGGACGGGCGCGGACGGGGCGGACGCCCGGTATCTGCCCCTGCCGAATCCGCTGCGCGGGCCGGTGCCGAATCCGCTGCGCGAATAATCCGCCGGGCCGGACGACCGGCTCATTTACAGTGGCCCGTGTGCTGCGCGAAGTGACTGCTGTTCGATACGTGACCCCGCTGAGGTCGGGCGGCTCCGTACCCGGGGTCGTCGAGGCCGACGACCTCGGCACGTATGTCGTGAAGTTCACCGGCTCGGCGCAGGGCCGCAAGGCGCTGGTCGCCGAGGTGGTCGTCGGGGAACTGGCGCGCGCCCTCGGGCTGCGTTTCCCCGAGCTGGTCCTCGTCCACTTCGACCCGGCCACCGGCGCCCACGAGCCCCACCAGGAGGTCCAGGACCTGCTGCGTGCCAGCGCCGGCCTCAACCTCGGCATGGACTACCTCCCGGGCGCGAAGGACTTCACCCCGGAGACGGCTGCCGCGTTCGACGTCGACCCGGTGGAGGCGGGCCGGATCGTCTGGCTGGACGCCCTGACCGTCAACGTGGACCGTACGACGCACAGCTCCAACCTGATGGTGTGGCCCACGTTCGGCATCGCGCCGCCGCGCCTGTGGCTGATCGACCACGGCGCCGCCCTCGTCTTCCACCACAGGTGGGACCTGTCGGCACCGGACAAGGCCTACGACTTCCGCCGCCACGCCCTCGGTGGCCACGCCCCGGACACCCGTGCCGCCGACGCCGAACTGGCGCCCCGCGTGACGGAGGAGTTGCTGCGCGAGGTCCTGGCCGAGGTACCGGACGCCTGGCTGGAGGTCGAGGCGGGCTTCGCGACCCCCGACGAAGTCCGGGACGCCTATGTGACGTACCTCCACGCGCGCGTGCGGGCGTCCGCGTCCTGGCTTCCCACCGATTTCCCCGGCCGCGAGGAACTCGCCGCCGAGGACGCCCGACGCGCGGCGAAGACGGAGCAGGGCCGGCCGGACTGGCTCAAGCGGGTCCCCGACCTGCACGGCAAACCGGCGGCGGAACGGGATTGGTCGGTGCATCTCGGATGACGGACACACAGTGGGTGGAGATCGACATGGACGCCGTGCACCGGGTGGAGATCGAGTACTGCACCCAGTGCCGCTGGCTGCCCCGCGCGGCCTGGCTGGCGCAGGAACTCCTCACGACCTTCGAGACCGAGCTGACGGAACTGTCCCTGAGGCCCGGCACCGGAGGCGTCTTCGTCGTCCGTGTGAACGACGAGGTGGTGTGGGACCGGCGCGAGCAGGGTTTCCCCGAACCGACGGCGGTCAAGCGCCTCGTACGCGACCGAGTGGCCCCGGACAAGTCCCTGGGCCACTCGGAGAAATGACGTACGCCGTGCTCAGCCCTTGAGCTGCTCGTACGCCGGCAGGGTCAGGAAGTCCGCGTAGTCGTCGTCCAGGGAGACCTGGAGCAGCAGGTCGTGGGCCTGCTGCCAGTGGCCGGCCGCGAAGGCCTCCTCGCCGATCTCGGCGCGGATGCCGGCGAGTTCCTCGGCGGCGACCTTGCGGGCCAGCTCCGGCGTGGCCCGCTCGCCGTTCTCGAACTCGACGCCCGCGTTGATCCACTGCCAGATCTGCGAGCGGGAGATCTCGGCGGTGGCCGCGTCCTCCATGAGGTTGAAGATGGCGACCGCGCCGAGCCCGCGCAGCCACGCCTCGATGTAACGGATGCCGACCTGAACGGCGTTGACCAGTCCGTCGTACGTCGGGCTCGCCTTGAGCGAGTCGACGGCGATCAGGTCGGCGGCCTCGACGTGGACGTCCTCGCGCAGCCGGTCCTTCTGGTTCGGGCGGTCGCCGAGGACCGCGTCGAAGGAGGCCATGGCGATCGGGACGAGGTCGGGGTGGGCGACCCAGGAACCGTCGAAACCGTCGCCGGCCTCCCGGTCCTTGTCGGCCTTGACCTTCTCGAAGGCGACCTTGTTGACCTCCTCGTCGCGCCGGGACGGGATGAACGCCGCCATGCCGCCGATCGCGTGGGCGCCCCGCTTGTGGCAGGTGCGGACGAGGAGTTCGGTGTAGGCGCGCATGAACGGGGCTGTCATCGTCACCGCGTTGCGGTCCGGGAGGACGAACTTGGCGCCGCCGTCACGGAAGTTCTTGACGATGGAGAAGAGGTAGTCCCAGCGGCCCGCGTTCAACCCCGAGGCGTGGTCGCGGAGTTCGTAGAGGATCTCCTCCATCTCGTACGCGGCGGTGATCGTCTCGATGAGGACGGTCGCGCGGACGGTGCCCTGCGGGATGCCGACGTAGTCCTGCGCGAAGACGAACACGTCGTTCCACAGGCGGGCTTCGAGGTGCGACTCGGTCTTGGGGAGGTAGAAGTACGGGCCCTTGCCGAGGTTGATGAGCCGCCGCGCGTTGTGGAAGAAGTAGAGGCCGAAGTCGACGAGGGCACCGGGCACCGGCTCCCCGTCGAGCTGGAGGTGGCGCTCGTTCAGATGCCAGCCGCGCGGACGCATGACGACGGTCGCGAGTTCGGCGTCGTCCTTGAGGGCGTACGACTTGCCGCTCGCCGGGTCGGTGAAGTCGATGTTCCGGGTGTAGGCGTCGGCCAGGTTGACCTGACCGAGGACCACGTTCTCCCAGGTCGGCGCGGAGGCGTCCTCGAAGTCCGCGAGCCAGATCTTCGCGCCCGAGTTGAGGGCGTTGATCGTCATCTTGCGGTCGGTCGGGCCGGTGATCTCGACGCGCCGGTCGTTCAGGGCCTCGGGGGAGGGGGCGACCCGCCAGGACTCGTCGGCGCGGATCGCGGCCGTCTCCGGGAGGAAGTCGAGGGTCGAGGTGCGGGCGATCTCGGCACGGCGCTCCGTGCGGCGCGCGAGGAGTTCGTCACGCCGGGGCGTGAACCGCCGGTGCAGTTCGGCCACGAAGGCGAGCGCCGCGTCGGTGAGCACCTCCTCCTGCCGGGGCAGGGGCTCGGCGTCGACGATGGCCAGCGGGGACGGCGCTGGTGCGGACATGAGCGGTCACTTCCTTCAGCGGGCTGCTGTGGGCGAACTGATGATTCTGTTTCTCTCAGTGGATGCTAGTTTCCTCATCGTGGAAGTTCAATAATTTGTTGATGTCGAGATTCTTCGTGGCGAGAAGCCGTCACGCGAGGCGCTCCAGGTCGTCCGCCGTGTCGATGTCGTAGGGCAGTGCCACATCACCGCATGCCACGAGGGTGATCGTGTCCTCATGGGCCCTGAGATAGTCGCGGGCCCCGCGATCGCCGACCGCCGCCGTCTCGACGCCCGCCCAGTGAGCGGCGCCGAACAGCACCGGATGCCCCCGCGTTCCGTCGTACGAGGCCGCCGCCAGACTCTTCTCGGACGTGTACGCGGCGAGGACGCGAGCCATGGCCTCCGGCCCGATGCCCGGCTGGTCGACCAGTGAGACGAGGGCCGCGCGGGCCGGTGTGCCGCGCAGCGACGCCAGGCCGGCCCGCAGCGAGGACCCCATGCCCTCCTCCCACTCCGGGTTGTCCACCAGGACGCATCCGGGCAGCACCGCCCGCTCCCGCACCTCGCCGGCACGCGCCCCGAGGACGACATGGACCGGGGCGCAGCCCGCCGCGAGCAGGGCCTCGGCCGCACGTTCGACGAGGAGGCGCCCCCGGTGTTCGAGCAGGGCCTTGGGCCGCCCGCCGAGCCGTCGGCCCCCGCCCGCCGCGAGCAACAGCCCTGCCACCTGGTCCGGTTTCTCCGTCATGCCTCCTGCATACCTGACGCGACGTCGGACCGGAGGTGTTCACGGGCTCAATTTCGGTCCGTGGTGTGGCGTCGGTCGCGTGGGTGGCGTTTACTGTCCCGCGTCCGGCGGCGCCCGACCAGCGCGGCGGGGCGTGCGGGGGGCCTGCGCGGGGGCGCGAGTCGGGGGACAGGTGGGGGAGAGCTGTGTTGCGGAGCGTGGGACAGAGGTCGGTGGCCGGCAGCGACGAAGATCCGAGAGTGGCGGAGTTGCGGACCGCGGTGTCCCGGCTGCGCCGTGAACTCGCCGCGCATCCCGCCGAGTTCCCCGACCGAGGCATCGCCGAGGACGAACTGGCGTGCCTGGCGGCGATGACGGTCACCGGCAGCCCGGAGATTCCGCGGTTGCGTCGCTCGCTGCTTCTGATCGCGGGCGCGATCGGCTCGGTCAGCGCGCTCGGTCGGGGGTTGTCGGAGGTCCGCGCGGCGGTGGAACGGTTCGGCAGCCCGCCGCGCTGAGCTCCGAGGGGCGGGCCGTGCGGGTGGGCATCGGCTGGGGTCGGCTGCGGGTGGGTGAGGGCTGAGGGTCGGCTGCGGGTGGGTGGGGGCTGATCGCGCAGTTCCTCGCGCCCCCGAGGGCGTGTTCCTCTGGTTGGTGGAACGTCGCGCCTACTTCGGAGAGGTCGAGGGAGACGCGTCGCCGGGCCGCGGAAGGCGTGCGGCGGTCTCAGGGGGCGTCGGTCCGGGCGGAGCACGGGCCCGATCGGGCGAGGCGGACCATGGCGCGGTAGAGGGCGGTGGGTGTCGGGGCGTCGGGGACCTCGGGGATCGGTGCGCCGGGGGCGGCGTAGGAGCGGATCATGTGACCGACCAGGCGGCGCCAGGTGTCGGGGGCGGCGTCGCCGCCGGCGGCGATGACGCCGGCGTTAGCCATCTGGAGGATGACGAGGTCCTCCGGAACGAAGTCCTCGCGGAGGTGTCCGCTGGTCCGGGCGCGGGCGATGAGCTCGACGAAGTCGTCGTACGACTCCTTGCGGCGGGCTTCCAGCGCTTTGGCGGCCGGGAAGGCCATGGTCAGGACGTCCGCGAAGCCGCGGTCGGCGGCCTGCATGGCGCAGACGGCGTGGATGTAGCCGGTGAAACCGTGCCAGGGATCGGGGTCGGCCAGTGCCTCGGCGGCGGCGCCGGCGTAGCCGTCCATGCGGTCGGCGAAGGCCGCGTTGATGAGCTCCTCCCGGGTGGCGAAGCGTCGGCTGAGCGTGGCTTTGCCGACGCCCGCCTCGCGGGCGACGGAAGCCATGGACACGCCGAGTCCTTCCGTGGCGAAGAGGCGGCGGGCGGCCGCCAGGATGAGATCGCGGTTGCGCTCGGCGTCGGCGCGGAGTTTCGCCTCGGGCTGCTGGTCCGAGGCCTGGTCGGAAGGTGAGGTCATCCCGCCATTCTAGCCAAGTGGAACGGGCGGGCCGCTTCTGCTGTTACGCTCGGCGTCAGCGGAACCGGGAAGGCCGGTCCACTTATGGAGAGGTGCTGTCGTGCGCGCTGTGACTGTGGACTCGGTTCCGGGGGCCCCGGCCGTGACCGAGCTGGACATTCCCCGCCCCGAGGCCGGCGAGCTGCTGGTGAAGGTGGGCGCCGCCTCGCTGAACGGTATCGACATCGCCGCCGCCGCCGGCTACGTGCAGGGACTGATGGAGCACCGGTTCCCCATGGTGTTCGGAGGGGACTTCGCGGGCACCGTCGAAGCCCTCGGCGAGGGCGCCCACGGCTTCGCGGTGGGTGACGCGGTCTTCGGTGTCGTGATGAAGCCGTTCCTGGGTGCGGGGTCGCTGGCCGAATACGTCGTCGTACCCGCCGGACACGGTGTCGCCCCGCTCCCGGCGGGCCTGGCCGTGACGGACGCGGGCGCGCTCGGCGTGGCCGGGGCGACCGCGGTGGACAGCCTGGACGCGGTGGCCCTGACCCAGGGCGAGACGGTGCTGATATCCGGAGCGGGCGGCGGGGTGGGATCGCTGGCCGTGCAGCTCGCCGCCGCCCGCGGCGCGAAGGTGATCGCCACCGCTCGCCCCGGTGCGCAGACCGACTTCGTCACCGGCCTGACCGACTCCGGCACCGGGATCCACGTGGTCGACTTCACCGGCGACCTGGAGACTCAGGTGCGCGCGATCGCCCCGGACGGCGTGGACGCGGCGCTGCACCTGGCGGGCGACATCGCCCAGCTGGCCGGCCTGCTGCGAGCGGGCGGGCGGATCGCCTCGACCCTCGGCGCGACCCAGGAGGCCGTCAAGGACCTGGAGGTCACCGTCCACACGATCATGGCGGACCCGAACGCGTCGACCCTGACCGTCCTGGCCGAACAGGCGGCCTCCGGCGCACTGCGCGTCCCCGTCGCCGCGACATACCCGCTGGACCGGGCCGCGGAGGCCTTCGCCGCCTTCAGCTCCGGCACCCCGGGCAAGATCGCCGTCGCCTGCGCCTGAGGTCCACACACCACTGACGAGGAGAGTTCAGTATGCCCACCATCGCCATCATCGGCGCCGGCCCCGGCATGGGGCTGGCCATCGCCCGTACCTTCGGCAGCCGGGGCTTCGACGTCGCCCTGATCGCCCGAACCAAGGAGAAACTCCAGACCCTGGTCGGCCGGCTCGGCCAGGAAGGCATCACCGCCGAGGCCTTCCCCGCCGACGTCCTCGACCGGCCCTCCCTGACCACTGCCCTGGACGCCGTGAAAGCGCGCTTCGGCGGCATCGACGTACTGGAGTACTCACCGGCTCCACACTCACCGGTGCCCGGTCACGTCCTGGCCACCCCCTCCGAGGCCACGGTTGACAATCTGCAGCCGCAGATCGAGTACCTCCTCTACGGCGCCGTCACGGCCGCCCAGTCGGTCCTGCCCGCGATGCGGGAGGCCGGCGCCGGGACCCTGCTGTTCACCTCCGGCGGCGGCTCCGTCGATCCGTTGCCGATGCTCGGCAATGTCAACGCGGCCGGTGCGGCGCTGCGCAACTGGGTTGTCAACCTGCACAAGGAGCTGGCCGGCAGCGGTGTGCACGCCGCCCATGTGGCGATCGGCGTCTGGATCGGCGGGGGCGGCCCCGAAGGCTTCCCGACGGCATCGGCCGAGGAGATCGCCCCGCTGTACTGGGACCTCCACGACAAACGCGACCGCTCCGAAGCCGTCTTCAGCGCCTGACCCGACTGCCCTGCGTTGCCGCGGGGAGGGCGCAACCGCGCTCTCCCTGCACTCTCCCTGCACTCTCTCCCGCTCCGTCCCCTCGTCGAGGAATCCGTACATGAACGTCTTCCTGTGGATAGTCCAGGTTGTGCTGGCCGCCATGTTCGCCATGGCCGGCGTCATGAAGTCCACCCAGCCCAAGGAGAAACTGGTCGATCAGCTGCCCTGGACGGCCGACTTCTCGCAGGGCACCGTCCGCTTCATCGGCATCGTGGAGTTCGCCGCCGCCCTCGGCCTGATCCTGCCCGCGGCCACCGACATCGCCCCTGTCCTGACCCCGCTGGCCGCGACCGGCCTGGCCGTGACGATGGTGCTGGCCGCGCTCACCCACACCCGCCGCAAGGAACCCGGAGCCGTCGGCTTCACCGCCGTCCTGCTGATCCTCGCCGTCCTGGTGGCCTGGGGACGCTTCGGCCCGTACAGTTTCTGACCTCCGAGCAAGGAACCGTCTCTCAGCCACCGGCGCCGGATCGCAGGGAGTGCGGGGGACCAGTCCGATCAGTGCCGCGCCGATGAGGCCTGGTACCGCGAGGGCGTACGACTGACGCGAGCCTCGTCCGACCTTCGTATCTACCGGGCTGGAGCCGGGCGCGCATCGTCGCGCACATGGCCCGCAACGCGGACGCGCTGCTCAATCTCCTGAACTGGGCTCGTACGGGTGTCGAGACGCCGATGTACGTCAGTCCCCCCAGCGTGCCGGTGAACTGCGCGCGGACCTGCTCCGGGCCGACGGCCGACTCGCCGGGGAACTCGCCGCACTGCCCGACACGTGCTGGGCTCCTGGGCGTGCCCGGCACAGCGAACACCCTCCTCGTGACCGGCGACCTCCCGAGTCTGGCCGCCTATGCGACCGGCCGGCCCGTGCCAGGCTCTCTCCGTACCACCGACCGCGGATCCATCCGTACCGAAACTGCCCGCGTGGCTGTGAACCCGAAGGAGAACGAAGCGGGGCGGGGCCGGTGGCTGCTCAGCGGCTGAAGACGAGTTCGGCTTGGTCCCGCCCGGTGGTGTGCAGTTCCCAGTAGACGGGGGAGATCTCCTCGGGCTGGGCCGTCGGGAAGCCGGGGACGGCCGGTGTGCCGATCGACACGTCGATGCCGATGTGGGCGGCCTGGACGCCGGTGCCGTCCAGTTCCTTGTGGAGGTTGATCACCCAGTTGCGCAGCGCGGCGGCGGCCGCGTTGACGTTGCCGACCTGCGGGACGGGGTCGATGGAGCCGGCGCCGGTGGTGTAGAGCAGCGTGCCCGCGCCGGCTTCCCGCATCGCCGGGAGTACCGCCTTCGTAGCTGCGATGGCACCGTACAGCTGGAACTCGATCTCGTGCTGTACGTGGGTCGGCTCGGCCTCGGTGGGGGTGACCATCGTTGTGGTCAGGCCCGCGACCGGGGAGTACTCGAGGACGTCGATCCCGCCGAACCTCGCGGCGGCGTCCTTGAGCGCCTGGGTGAGCGCGTCCCGGTCGAGTACGTCGGCGGGGAACGCGGCGGCGCTGATGCCCTCGGCCGTGAGCGTGCCGACGAGAGCGTCGAGGTTGCCGGGGTCACGGGAGACGAGAGCGACGTCGAAGCCCTGGGAGCCGAAGGTGCGGGCGATGGCCAGGCCCAGCTGGGGGCCGGCTCCGATGATGGCGATGCTGGTCACAGCGATCCTTTCGCGGAACATGGTCGAAGGGAGGGGGCATTCGGATAGGTATCCGGATAGACCTATCCGGATCTCCGGTTCCACCGTACCACCGAAAACGGATAGGGCGTACCGGTTGTCGGGCGGGTGGAGGCGGATGCCGTGGGCCGGTCCCACGGCATCCGGCTACTGGCAGGCCAGATGCTCAGCTCCGGTGTTCGGACTGGCCCTCGCCGAGGACGACGGCGCTGGTGCGGTTGGTGTTGGCGTCCTGGAGGCAGCCGTGCAGGCGTGTCACGTCGTGCGGCGGCAGGGCGGGGCGGATGACGCCGGCGTAGACGCCGTCGTTCATCCGGTTCAGCGTGGCGTTGTCGTTCGTCGCCGCGGTGGAGCGGCGGCAGGTCTCCCACAGATCCCGCGCGGCTAGCTGGACGGCCCCCTCGCTCCGATCGCCGTACGTCTCGACGCGGAAGACCATGGTCGTGCTCGCCGCGTCCGGCGGCTGCTCGGCCCGGGTCTGGGTCGCGTCCGCCAGGGCGGACCACAGCACGGGCACCAGGAGCAGACCGCCGACGGCCGCCACGACGGCGAACGCCCCGCGGCCGGTACGGGCCGCCGGTACGGCCGGGAGGCTCTCCAGGGGCACGGTCGCGGTGATCGGCGGGGCGGTCAACGCCGCCAGGCGTCCGGCCAGCCGGCGTTCCGCGCCGGGCCGAGCGGTGGCTCCGGCCACCTTCTGGATCACCATGGCGATCCCGGACAGAGCCGCGCCCGCCACCATGAGGACGGGGACGAAGACGAACGTCCGGTGGGTGCCGTTCAGTTCGGTCCGGTCCACGGCGGCCAGCCAGTTGAAGTGGTTCGGCACCGAACCACGAGTCTGCTCGAGCCGCTTGCGTACTTCCTCGACTCGGGCGTCGGACCGCTCCAGCCGCTCCTCCAGACGGCTCAGCCGGGTGAGCAGCAGGACGGTCGCGAGGAAGACCTCGACGACGATCAGCAGGGCGGCGGAGATCAGGGCCCGCTGCCATTCCCAGCGGGTCAGGTAGAGCACGGTGTAGTAACCGGCGTAGGCGGCGGACAGACCGCCGAAGGTGTAGCCGACCAGTCTGATGGCCTTCATGCCGCCGACTCCTCACGGATCGGTGTGGGCTCCGGCGCCGCGCCGGGGGTGTCGTTCGCGGTCACCTCTCCTGTCCCGCCGTCCACGGCCAGCGGTGTCCCCGAGGGGAAGCGCCCGACCGCCTCCGGTACGCCGACCGCGGTGGGGACGCGGTATTCGCGGGCCAGCACCGCGAGGTGGGACAGGGCGCTGCCGGTCTCCGCGACGAGACCGGCGAGGCCCGGGAGCAGCGGGGCCAGGGCCGGGTCGAGGGAGCGGACCACAAGCACGGGACGGTCGGGGCGCTCGCCGTGCCCGTCCCAGGCCGTGCCGGAGCCGAAGCCGCCGCCGGCCCCCTGGCCTTCGCCCAAGGCCCGGTGGCCGGGCGGGAGTTGGGCCACGGGCCGACCGTCGGCCAGGCGGAAGACGGCGGGCAGCGGGCCGGTGTTCTCGCGGGGCAGCCGCTCGGCGAGATCGGCCGGCAACCCCTTGCCGTCCGCCGCCTCGACCAGTTCCTCCCAGCGCAGCAGCATCAGACGGGAGGATCCGAACCCGCACTCACCGGCGTCGACCCGTTCGGCGAGTTCCCGCACCAGTTGGGCCTGCATCTCCTGCACCCAGCGGATCCGCAGCCGCAGCCCTTCCCGCACGGGCAGCGCGCCCACGCCCCGCGGCGCCGCGGTCCACCCGGTCTGTGCGGGCAGCGGGGGGCGGTCGCCGAGAGTCGGTGGGAGCAAGGCCAGCAGAACGGGGTGGCGTTCCAGGAGCTGCTCGTCGCTCAGGCCCCGCCTGCGGCCTTCCGTCAGTTCCGCGAGCGCTTCGCCGGCCGCGGTGGCGCCGCTTCCCGCGCCGAGCAGCGCGCCTGCCAGCGACTCCTGGGCATGCAGGGACGACAGGACGTGCCGACCCCAGGCGACGGCGTCCAGCAGCTGGCCGCTGAGCATCCCCCGGGGCGGAGGGAAGTCGGACAACTGCCGGTCCACGTCGGCCATCAGGTCGACGGCCAGCAGTGGCAGCGCCGAACGCAGCCGCCCGATCCGCCAGGCGGCGCCCGCACGGCGAGCCCCCGGCGCCGGGTTGACGAAGTCCAGCACCGGGTGGGCGGAGGGTATGGCACCCAGCAGTCGCAGATCGGCGGCGGCCCGCCCCTCCACAGTGGTCACCACGGGCAGCCTGCGCAGTTGTCGCCTGGGCGCGGCGCCCGCGATGTCGAGGGCGAGGGTGAGGCCGTGGGACATCGGGCTCACCCACAGGTCCTCCTCCAGTGGCTGGAGGACTCCGGGCAGGGTCTCGGCGACGGGACCGGGGCCCAACAGGCGCGCCTCGCGCGGCGGCCGGGCCGCCATCGCGGTGATGGGACGGGCCTGGAACAGCCACAGCCTTCCGTCGGCGTCGAAGCCGAACTCCATGTCCTGGGGCCCGCCGAACGCCCTCTCGGTCTTCTTGGCCAGGTCCACCAGCCCGACCCGCTGCCGGTGGGACAGGAGTCGGTGGCCGCGTGCTTCGGCCGGGTCGGTGCGCACCAGGCGGGCGAGGCGGGTCAGTTGATAGCGCACGCCCTGGGTGCTGCCGTTGACGAGTTGGTGCGGTCCGCCGGGCACCGCGCTGACGAGGATCCGGTCGGTGCGGCCCTCGACCGGGTCGGCGCCGAACATCACGCCACCGACGGCGGATTCGAGCATCGGCTGCACCAGCACCGCCATTCCGTCGCCGTCGGCGATGTCCTCGGGCGGGCGCAGCGGCCTGACTCTCCCGGCGGAGTCGAGGACGATCTGCACGGCGATGGTGAACTCCTCCCAGCCCCGCACATCCAGCACCGACTCGAACCGCCCCGCCATGGAGGACTCCTCGGTGTCCTCGTGCGCGGAGGAGGAACGCACGACCAACGCCCGCTCCTCCGGGCCGACCAGTGCCTGCCACGCGGAGCGCACCGTGTCCTCCCCGACGGCCGCCTCCGGTGCCCGGTCGGCGCGTACCAGCACGAACCCCGGCAGCACGGGCAGCCCTGCCATGGCGGCACGGGCCAGGTTGGCGGCCTTGGCGCCGGTGGCGGCCGCGGCCTTGGCATGTTCCGCGTCCAGCGGTACGACCGCCAGTTCCGCACCCGTAAATCCCATGGCCCACTACTCCTTCGAAGAGGTGACGAGATGGATCGGCTCCTGTTCAGGGCGCCGAGAGGCCGCGCCGGAGGCCACCACGGCGGACTGCGCCCGCGCGCCGCCCCGGCGACGCGCGACCAACCACCCAAGACCGAACAGCGCCACACCCACGGCGACGAGCGTCACCGCGCCGATCAGTCCGGCCCTGTGCAGGAAGCCGGTGGCGGCGGCACCGGCGAAGTAGCCCAGGAGCACGTTTCCGATCCCCCAGATCAGCGACGCGGCGGTGCTGAAGAGGAAGAAGCGGCGGTACGGCATGCCCGTCGCCCCTGCGGCGAAGGGCAGGAAGGTCCGTACGAACCCGATGAACCGGCCGCCGAGGACCGCCGCCCCGCCATGACGTGTCAGGAAGTCATGTGCCCGGCCGATCCGGCTGCCTGCGCGTGCCCGATGGATCAGCCGGGCGTGCGGGCGTCGTCCGTACCAGTGCCCCAGGGCGTAGCCGAGACTGTCACCCGTCATGCCACCGGTCACGACGAGGACGGCGAGGAGTACGGGGTCGAGGTCGCCCCTGCCCGCGATCGTGGACGCGAGGAGGACGACTGTCTCGCCGGGCAGCAGCACACCGACAAAGGCGCTGGTCTCGCCCGCCGTCAGGGCGAACACGACGATGTACGACCACCATCCGGCGGCCTCGATCAGCGCACCGATGTCCATGGCCGTCAGCGCGCCTGTCGCAACGGGGCGGGTTGCGGGGTGCGGGCCGGCTCAGGCGCCCGGGTGCGGGGCCGGAACGAGAGCACCCGTCCGGCAGGACGTATGTGGAGCCGCTGATTCCGTCGGGCCGGCTGGAGCAGAGCAAGCACCACCAAGGCCAACGAGGCGAGGACGATGATCCAGGTCAGCGGCTGGGCCAGGGCGTGGACGAACACGGCTCCCTGCTCCGCCGCGACGGTCCCGTAAGGGCTGAGGCGCGCGGCGGCGGACGATGTCCAGCCGGCCTCGGCGAACGTCTCCTTGTGGACAGACACGGCGAGGAGACCGGAATACGCGAGGAGTGTCGCCGCACCGCCCACCATGGCGCGCCGCAGGCTCCGCCGGACGTGCGCACGCCCTGGCCCGGTCCGGCCCAGAACCGGCGCGCGCCGGGAACCGCGGGGGCGAAGGCTGCAGGCGGCCACGCAACTCACCGGGTCGCTCCGGCGTCCTGCGCCAGGCTGCTCGGCTGTCGCGACCTGGCCGCTTCCCACAGTGGCATCACATGAGCGGTCTCCCGCTTCGCGCTGCTCGGCGACGGGGATGCGCCGTTCCGAGGCGCTGTTGACTGGGGCACGGCAGCCTCCTGATCGGTCAGCGGCGCGTCGTTCGGGGGCGTGCCTGCTGTCCTTCTCGGTGATCGAGATAAGTGGTCCGGGTGTTCCATTTATTTCCCGAGCCGAGTGTGATGTGCGCCACTTGACCGCAGGAGAGAGACGGAGTGGTCTATCCGCTTTACGGTGCTATGGTGTCCGGCAGGGAAACGGAACGACTTATCCGAATCGTGAATCGGATAGCCCTGTCCGATTCTGTTTCGATGATCCGGCCCCAGCCGCAGCGAAAGGACCCACCGTGACCAGGATGTCGTTCACCGACGCGATACGCACGTGTCTCACCGTCAAGTACGCCTCGTTCTCCGGTCGCGCCCGGCGCGCGGAGTACTGGTGGTTCTCGGTGCTGTACGTGATCGCCACCGTGGTGATCGCCGGGACCGGCCTGGCGATCGAGGCCCCCCTGCTGAACGTTCTGCTGCTTCCGTTCATCGTGCCCATGCTGACCGTCTCGGTCCGCCGGTTGCACGACACCGGCAAGTCCGGCCGACGGATGTTCATCGCCCTGATACCGGTCGTCGGCCCGGTGATTTACCTCGTGGGCATGGCACTCGACAGCACCCCGGGCGCCAACGAGTACGGCCCGTCTCCCAAGGCCGTCGCGCAGCCCGTCGGCTGAGCCGGTACTGATAGGCCCGGCCTGTACGGGGCGTCGATTTTTGGTCGTGGACCCCCCTTTCATGGTCCGGTTCACCTGGTAACCGGTGGATGCCCCGGCCTTCAGGCCGGGGAGGAATCCGGCTTCCCGCGTAGCGGGGCAGGGGTGGAGGAATCGCCGTCAGGGCGATTCCTCGTCCGTCTCAATGGCGCTGAGGGCGACCTCGATGAGGTGCAGGATCTCGGAGTTGATGGACCGCCGGTCCGCAGCGGCTTGTGCGGTCAGTCGGGCATGGAGGTCTTCGGGGATGCGCAACGCGAAACGAATCATGATGCTACGTTAGCCGCATGATGACATCACGTGAAGTGGGGGAGGCCGGGCGCGCCCGGTGGACCTACCGACTGCGCGTGTCGTCCACCGCCCGCACCGCCCTGGAAGCCGAGTGGGACCGGTGCCGGTGGGTGTGGAACGAGTGCGTCGCCAAGTCCAGGGCCGCGCACGCCTGGAACCGGTTCCGGCCCGAGGGTGAGGACAAGCGGACGTGCGGTCCGGCACAGCTCGACAAGATGCTGACCGAGGCCCGCGCCCGCACTCCGTGGCTGCGAGAGGGCTCGTCGGTTCCGCAGCAGCAGATCATCCGCGACTTCGGCACGTCCCGTGCGAAGGCGCAGAAGGACATTCGGGATCGTCTGCCCCAGCGGCAGCGGGCCGGGATGCCCAGGTGGAAGAAGAGGCGTGAGGCCGAGCCGAGCCTGAACTACACGAAGCGCGGCTTCCGGCTGAAGGACGGGCGTCTGCACCTGGCGGGCAACATCGTGCTGACGGTCGTGTGGTCCCGCGACCTGCCCGCCGATCCCTCCTCGGTGCGGGTGTACCGGGACAGTGTCGGTCACTGGTATGCCTCGTTCGTCGTCCTTGCCGAAATCCAGCCGTTGCCCGGGACGGGCGCGGTGATCGGTGTCGACTGGGGCGTGAAGGAGACCGCGACCACCACCTCCAACGCCCACGACCTCCCGCACGCCGAGCACGGCCGGAAAGCCCAGGCGAAACTGTCGCGGTACGACCGGATGATGGCCCGCCGCAAACCTGCCAAGGGACAGTCCGGCTCGAAGGGTCACCGCGAGGCCAAGAAGCTGCGCGCGAAGGCCTACGCGAAGATCGCCCGGCAACGGCAGGACGCCAGCCGCAAGTGGGCCAAACGCGTCGTGGCCGACCACGACGCGATCGCGGTGGAGGATTTCCGCCCGAAGTTCCTCGCCAAGTCCTCGATGGCCCGCAAGGCAGCTGACGCCGCCATCGGCGCCACCAAGAAGGCCCTGATCGCGATGGGCCACAAGCACGGGCGCGACGTGCGCCTCGTGCACCCCGCACACACCACCATGGACTGCGCGCGCTGCGGAGCGAGAGCCAAGCACGCACTGCCGCTGTCGGAACGCACCTACACCTGCACCGCATGCGGAGTCGTCTCGCCGAGAGACAAGAACTCCGCCCGCGTGATGCTCGTCCGGGCTGGTCTCAACCCGGCTGGTGTCGAGGGCGTAAGACCTCCAGGAGCGCTGCTCCAGGAGGCTGCCTGAGCCAGGAATCCCCCCGCTTCAGCTGGGGGAGGATTCAATGTGGCGAAAGTCCGCGCGCGGAGACCGATCGGGTTCGGTGTCGCGCGATCAAGGAGCCTGCAATGACGCGTACCGGGCAACGGAAGAGCCGAACAGGCCGCGCGTATCGCGGCGACGCCGTGGTACCGGCAGTTGTACGTCTCCTCAGGCCCGAGGACCTCTCCGTCGTCGTCGCCTCCAACCTCAACGCCGACATCCTCTCCGACCTCGGCAGCGCGCTCGCCGGCAGCCTGGGCCTGGCGGCCAGCGCCAACCTCAACCCCGAGCGCCGCTTCCCCAGCATGTTCGAGCCGGTCCACGGCTCGGCCCCGGACATCGCGGGGCAGGGCCTGGCCAACCCGATCGGCGCGGTCGGCAGCGCGGCGCTGATGCTGGAGCACTTCGGCCTGCCGGACCAGGCGGCCCGACTGAACAAGGCGAGCGAGGCCACGACCGCCGCGGGCGTTCTCACCCGCGACGTCGGTGGCACGGCCACGACGGAGGACGTGACCAAGGCCCTGATCGCCGCACTCGGCGTCTGACCGCCCGCGAGTGCCGCCGGGAGGGACGCCGGGGCGGAGATCAGTGGCTGGGGCTGCCCGAGCTGGCCAGGGCCGCGGAGAGTTCGATCGCGACCTGCTTCAGTACGGGCACGATCTTCTCCGTGGCCTCCTCGGTGACCCGGCCGGCCGGGCCCGAGATCGAGATCGCGGCGGCGGTGGGGGAGTCGGGGACGGAGACCGCGAGGCAGCGGACGCCGATCTCCTGCTCGTTGTCGTCGACCGCGTAACCGAGACGACGTACGTCCTCCAGGGCGGCCAGGAAGCCGTCCGGGGTCGTGAGGGTCTTCTCCGTCGCGGCCGGCATGCCCGTACGGGCGAGCAGGGAGCGCACCTCGTCCGGCGGAAAGCCGGCGAGGAGGGCCTTGCCGACGCCGGTGGAGTGCGGCAGGACGCGCCGGCCCACCTCGGTGAACATACGCATCGAGTGCTTCGACGGAACCTGCGCCACGTACACGATCTCGTCGCCGTCCAGGAGCGCCATGTTGGCCGTCTCCCCGGTCTCCTCGACCAGCCGGGCCAGATAGGGGCGGGCCCAGGTGCCGAGCAGCCGGGACGCGGACTCGCCGAGGCGGATCAGGCGCGGGCCCAGTGCGTACCGGCGGTTGGGCTGCTGACGTACGTAACCGCAGGACACGAGCGTGCGCATGAGCCGGTGGATGGTGGGCAGCGGCAGCCCGCTGCTCACGGAGAGTTCGCTGAGGCCGACTTCACCGCCCGCGTCCGCCATGCGCTCCAGCAGATCGAAGGCACGCTCCAGGGACTGGACACCACCGCCACCACCGGCGGCGGGTTTGGCGGCATCGGTGGAGCTGGCGCTGGGCGTCGGCACGGCGCGTTCCTTTCACGGCTGACAGGCGATGCTGCAGCCTACCGGGCGGTTGCTTGACGGCCTGCTGGTATGTGACTACGTTCTGATTTCTGGAACTCTAATTCCGTTCTGTGGAAACATCCAGGTTGTCGCACTCTTGACGGTATGGCGTGCGCGGGGAAGACTCCTTCAACAGAACGTTGAATTCCGTTACGTGGAGGTTAACGGCGGGATTCACGGCGACAGAGAGGGGTCGGGGTGTCCGACATCGAACTGGTGCTGCGCTCGACGCGCGTCATCACGCCCGAGGGGACGCGTGCGGCCACCGTCGCGGTCGCCGACGGCCGGATCGCGGCCGTACTCCCGTACGAGGCGGACGTACCGCCCGGCGCCCGGCTGGAGGACCTCGGCGACGACGTCCTGCTGCCCGGTCTGGTCGACACCCATGTGCACGTCAACGACCCCGGGCGCACGGAGTGGGAGGGCTTCTGGACCGCCACGCGCGCCGCGGCGGCCGGGGGCATCACCACCCTCGTCGACATGCCCCTCAACTCCCTCCCGCCGACGACCACGGTCGACCACCTCCGGACGAAGCGGGAAGTGGCTGCCTCCAAGGCGCACATCGACGTCGGTTTCTGGGGCGGCGCGCTGCCCGACAACGTCAAGGACCTGCGGCCCCTGCACGACGCCGGCGTCTTCGGTTTCAAGGCCTTCCTGTCGCCGTCCGGCGTGGACGAGTTCCCGCACCTCGACCAGGAGCAACTCGCCCGGTCGATGGGCGAGATCGCCGGCTTCGACGGCCTGCTCATCGTGCACGCCGAGGACCCCCACCACCTCGACACGGCCCCCCAGCAGGGCGGCCCCGAGTACGCCCACTTCCTCGCCTCGCGTCCGCGCGGTGCGGAGGACCGGGCGATCGCGAACCTGATCGAACAGGCGAAACGCCTCCACGCGCGCGTGCACGTCCTGCACCTGTCGTCGAGCGACGCGCTGCCGCTGATCGCCGAGGCGAAGGCGGCGGGCGTACGGATCACCGTGGAGACGTGCCCGCACTATCTGACCCTCACCGCCGAGGAGGTCCCGGACGGCGCGAGCGAGTTCAAGTGCTGCCCGCCCATCCGTGAGGCCGCCAACCAGGACCTCCTGTGGCAGGCGCTGGCCGACGGCACGATCGACTGTGTGGTCACCGACCACTCGCCGTCCACCGCCGACCTGAAGACCGGCGACTTCGCCACCGCGTGGGGCGGCATCTCGGGGCTGCAACTGAGCCTCGCCGCGGTGTGGACCGAGGCACGGCGCAGGGGCCACTCCCTGGAGGACGTCGTGCGCTGGATGTCCACCCGTACGGCGGCCCTGGTGGGCCTCGACGCGCGCAAGGGCGCCATCGAGGCGGGCCGGGACGCCGACTTCGCCGTCCTCGCGCCGGACGAGACGTTCACCGTCGACCCGGCCGCCCTCCAGCACCGCAACCGGGTGACCGCCTACGCGGGCCGGACCCTCAGCGGTGTCGTCAGGTCGACCTGGCTGCGCGGTGAACGCATCGTGGCTCAGGGTGAGTTCACCGACCCGAAGGGACAACTCCTCACCCGGACCCCCTGACCCGATCCCCCTCCCACGGCACCCATGGCACCCGCGACGGCCGACGCCGAAGTCCGAAAGGCAGAACTGATCACCGTGACCGCGATTCCGAGCTTCACCGGCGACGCGAACCCCTACGGAGGCGGCGACCCGTACGCGGACCACCGCACCGCGGACTTCCCCTTCACCCAGTACGCCAACCTCGCCGACCGCCGCCTCGGCGCGGGCGTGATCGCGGCCAATGACGAGTTCTTCGCCGACCGGGAGAACATGCTCGTGCCCGAGCCCGCCGAGTTCGTGCCCGAGCACTTCGGGCACAAGGGCAAGATCATGGACGGCTGGGAGACCCGGCGCCGGCGCGGCGCGTCCGCCGAGCACCCGTGGCCGACGGAGGAGGACCACGACTGGGCGCTGGTCCGGCTCGGCGCGCCGGGCGTCGTACGCGGCATCGTCGTCGACACCGCCCACTTCCGTGGCAACTACCCGCAGGCCGTGTCGGTGGAGGGCGTGTCGGTGCCCGGCTCCCCGTCCCCCGAGGAACTCCTGGCGGACGACGTGCAGTGGACGACACTCGTACCGCGCACCAAGGTGGGCGGGCACGCGGCCAACGGCTTCGAGGTGTCGCTCGAACAGCGCTTCACGCACCTGCGGATCAACCAGCACCCCGACGGCGGCATCGCCCGCCTGCGGGTGTACGGCGAGGTCGCCCCCGACCCCGCCTGGCTGGCGGTGCTCGGCACCTTCGACGTGGTCGCCCTGGAGAACGGCGGCCGGGCCGAGGACGCGTCCAACCTCTTCTACTCACCGGCGTCGAACACCATCCAGCCCGGGCGCTCCCGCAAGATGGACGACGGCTGGGAGACGCGCCGCCGCCGCGACCGGGGCAACGACTGGATCCGCTACCGGCTCGTGGCCCGCTCGGAGATCAGGGCCCTGGAGATCGACACGGCGTATCTGAAGGGCAACAGCGCGGGCTGGGCCTCGGTGTCGCTTCGGGACGGCGACGACGGCGACGACGGCGACTGGACGGAGATCCTGCCGCGCACCCGCCTCCAGCCCGACACCAACCACCGCTTCGTCCTGCCGGCCCCGGCGACGGGCACGCACGCGCGCGTGGACATCTTTCCGGACGGTGGAATCTCACGGCTGCGCCTGTTCGGCTCCCTGACCCAGGACGGGGCGGACGAACTGCGGGCCCGCCATCAGGAACTCGGGGGCTGAGCCGTCGTACCCGGCGGTCCTCGTACCCACCGCCGATGAGTTGCGGGCGCCGGAGGGGTCTGAGCTGATGAACAGACCCCTCCCAGAGAGCAGGCACCCGCCATGGGCACCCTCACCCTCACGTCCTTCGTCACCCTCGACGGCGTCTACCAGGCCCCCGGAGGCCCCAAGGAGGACCCGCGAGACGGCTTCGAACACGGCGGCTGGAGCGTCCCGTACGGGGACGAGGACTTCGGCCGGTTCATGGTCGAGGTCTTCGAACGCGTTGACGCGTTCCTCCTGGGCCGCCGCACGTACAACATCTTCGCCTCGTACTGGCCCAAGGTCACCGACCCCGCGGACCCGATCGCGTCCCGGCTGAACGCCCTGCCGAAGTACGTCGCCTCCGCCGGCCTCAAGGACCCCGAGTGGGCCAACACGACCGTGCTGAGCGGCGATCTCGGCAAGGAGGTGGCCGCCCTCAAGGAACGCACCGACCGCGAGGTCCAGGTGCACGGCAGCGGCGCCCTCGCGCAGTCCCTCCTCGCCCTCGACCTCGTCGACAAGATTCACCTGCTGACCTTCCCGGTCGTCCTCGGCTCCGGCCGCCGCCTCTTCGCGGAGGGCGCCGCCCCGACCGCCTTCCGGCGCACCGGGGGCCGTACGACGGAGGCGGGCGTCTCCATCCAGACGTACGAGTTCGCGGGCCGCCCGGAGTACGGCACGTACGAGCTCCCGGACAGCGCCTGACGCGGGGATGCCGCAGCGAGTGCGTCGGCGGCCTCGGCCAGGGGCAGTACCCGGTCGATGTGAGGACGGGCTGGGTCCACACCTGGTGCCCGCCGAGCCGGGTGACCTCGGGGTCGACGATCGAGGCGACCCGGGAGGGGTCCTTCAGCAGTTGCTGGACGACCAGCGCGCCTCGGGCCACCGCTGTCTGCACGGCGGGCGAACCATACCCGGGACGCGTTGGACGCGGCGATGACCACGGCCCGCGCCCACCGTGAAGCCCTGCGGTCGCAGCGGCCGACTGACCCGACCGACCGGGGCCCGATCGGATCGAAACCCTGGTCCCTCGGCACTGGGTGACATGGCATGTACATTTATTCACGCCGGGCGGGGTGTCGAGGCCCGGCCGCGAGCCGCCCCAAGCCTCGCCGGACGGAGAAGTGCACTCATGGACCAGGACGTGCGTCGGCGGCGGCAGGCGCTGTTCCTGCTCTTCCTGCTGGCGGGGATCGCGATGTCCTCCTGGGTGACGCGCACGCCCGCGATCCGGGACCGGCTGGACCTTTCCACCGCGCACATGGGGCTGGTGCTGTTCGGGCTGTCGTTCGGATCGATGGCGGGGATCTCCTGCTCGGGACGGCTGGTGTCCAGGTTCGGGACGCGGCCCGTCATCGTCTGGGGGACATGGCTGCTCATCGCGGGGATGGCCGCGATCTGCTGGGGGAGCGCCTTGGCGTCGGTGCCGGCGGTGACCGCCGGCCTGTGCGCCTTCGGCGCCGGGATGGGCGTCGGCGACGTGGCGATCAACGTCGACGGCACGGACGTCGAGCGGGTCGGCGGCAGGACCACCCTGCCCGCGCTGCACGGCTGCTTCAGCCTGGGCACGGTGCTGGGCGCCGGGGCGGGCATGGCGGCGACGGCGGCGGGCGTACCGGTGTACTGGCACCTCGCCGCGGTCGTCCTGCTCGCCACCGTCCTCCTCCTCTGCGCGGTGCGGGCCGTCCCGGAAGGCACCGGCCGTGCCGCGCCCGTCGAGGCGCACGAAGCGGGCGTCGGCAAGCAGCGCCCGGCGGTCTGGAAGGACGGGCGGCTGCTGCTCATCGGCGGGATCGTGCTGGCGATGGCGCTGGCCGAGGGGGCGGCCAACGACTGGCTGCCGCTGCTGATGGTCGACGGCCACGGCATGGACGCGACGGCAGGGTCCCTGGTGTACGCCGGTTTCGCCGCCGCGATGACGCTGGGCCGCTTCGCCGGCACGTTCTTCATCGACCGCCTCGGCCGCACCGCCGTCGTACGTGCCAGTGCCCTCTCCGGTGCGCTCGGCCTCCTCGCCGTCATCGTCTCCGACAACGCCGTTCTGGCCGGAACCGCCGTACTGCTGTGGGGACTTGGCGCCTCGCTCGGATTCCCTCTCGCGCTCTCGGCCGCCGGGGAGTCCGGCCCGGACCAGACGGCGCGGGTCAGCCTGGTCGCCGTCATCGGCTACGTCGCCTTCCTGGTCGGGCCACCCGGACTCGGCTTCCTCGGCGGCCAGGTCGGCCTGCGTCCCGCCATGCTCGTCGTCCTGGCCTGTGTCGTGTGCGCCGCCTTCCTGGCCCCGGCGGTGGAGACCCGGGCCCGCGCCGAGGGCCCGGCCGCGAGGTCCGTCACCGATGCCGGCGCACCAGCCACCGCTGACGAGGATCGGGCGGCTCCCGCACCTCGTACGTCCCGGGGCCAGTGAGGACCACAGCGCGCACGGCTCCGGCTCAGCGAGGTCCGAGGACGCGCTGGCGCTGAGTGCCGAGACCGTCGATCGCCAGCTCCATGACATCGCCGGGCCGCAGCCAGACGGGCGGGGTGAAGCCCATGCCGACACCGGGCGGGGTGCCGGTGTTGATGAGGTCACCGGGCTCCAGAACCAGGAACTGGCTCAGGTAGTGCACGATGAAGTACGGGTCGAAGATCATCGTTTTGGTGGTGCCGGTCTGGCGGCGCACGCCGTTGACGTCGAGCCGCATGCCGAGCGCGAGGACGTCGTCGATCTCGTCGGTGGTCGCGAGCCAGGGACCGGCGGGGTTGAAGGTCTCGGCGGACTTGCCCTTGGCCCACTGCCCGCCGCGCTCCAGCTGGAAAGCGCGCTCGCTGACGTCGTTGACGACGACGTACCCGGCGATGGCGTCGCGCGCCTCCGCCACCGAGTCCAGGTAGCTGGTGCGCCTGCCGATGACGATGCCGAGTTCCACCTCCCAGTCCGGCTTGGTGGATCCGCGCGGGATGCGCACGTCGTCGTACGGGCCGACGAGGGTGTTCGGCGACTTGGTGAACAGGATCGGCTCGTCGGGTACCGGCATGCCGGATTCCGCCGCGTGGTCCCGGTAGTTGAGGCCGATGCACAGGATCTGGTGCGGGCGGGCGATGGGCGCGCCGACGCGTTCTCCGGCGAAGCGGGACACCTGCCCCGCCGCCGCGCGCTCGGCCACGACGGGCCGCACGCGGTCGATGCCGCCGGACCCGAAGAACGCCTCGTCGAAGTCGGTGACGACGTCGGAGAGGTCGACGTACGTGTCCTCGTCGAGGCGGGCGATCGGCTTCTCGGCGCCGACGGCTCCGATGCGCATCAGATACATGGGATCAATCTCCAGGAGGTGAAGGGGAGTTCGGCAGGGCCTTCTTGTGGCCGAGGGGTTTCGGACCGTCCAACCTCTGCGTATCGTCCATGACATTCCAAAGATTAGACCAGCGTATCGATTATTGGAATGAGATGACATGGCGACCAAACCTGCCAGGACCGCGCTCGTCACCGGAGGAGCCAGTGGCCTGGGCGCCGCCGCGGCCGTACGGCTACGCGGTGACGGCATCGAGGTGACCACGCTCGACCTGGCCGGCGCGGACATCGCGGCGGACGTGACGGACGCGGCGGGGCTGAGCCGGCTGGCCGCCGAGATCGGGCCCGTGGACATCCTGGTGAACTCGGCCGGCATCGTCGGACCGAACGCGCCGCTGCTCGACACCACGCCCGAGCAGTGGCGGCACGTTCTCGACGTCAATGTCCTGGGGACCGTCAACACCATGCGGGCGTTCGTGCCCGGAATGCGCGAGAGCGGCTGGGGCCGGGTCGTCAACTTCGCCAGCATGGCGGGCAAGGACGGCAACCCCGGCCTGTCGGTCTACTCCGCTTCCAAGGCGGCCGTGATCGCCCTGACGAAATCCGCGGGCAAGGAACTCGCCACCAGCGGTGTGCTCGTGAACGTCATCACGCCCGCCGTCATCGCGACCCCCATGAACGGCTCCACCGCCCCCGAGGTCCTCGACCACATCACCGGGCTCATCCCGATGAAGCGCATCGGGCGCCCGGAGGAAGTGGCCGAACTCGTGGCCTTCCTCGCGTCGGACCGCGTCAGCTTCTCCACGGGCGCGGTCTACGACATCAGCGGCGGAAGGGCCACCTACTGACGGCGGCGAACAGCGCGAACGACAGCACGAGCAGGGTCACGCTCGCGTAGACCTCGTAACCGTCGAGAAAACCGAGCTTGTGTACGAGGCCCCAGTGCAGGCCGGTGAATTCCTGCAGCAGGCCCGCGACGCCCTGCACCAGAGCCAGGAAAGCGATGATCTCCAGTAGCTGCTTCATACCGGGATCCTCGCCCGGCGCACCCTCCGCTTCCATACGCCGCAGGGCGAGTTCCGCTCTCCCGAAGTCGCCGGTCTGCGCCGAAACCGCGCCGAAAGTCTGCGGCGGCCCGACTTTGGTCGACGATCATGAAGCGGGGCGGGCGGCGCGGGCCGTCCCCGCGTAGATTCGTCGACCGTGAGTGGTGACAGGCCGACATCCGTTTCCGAGACCCCGACGGCATTCCCGGGGCGGCGCTGGCTCTTCCCCTCGGCCCTGCTCGAAGAACTCGGTCCGCGCCCCGGAAGCGACGCCGCCGCGGACCCCGGTTCCGGCGCCGAGCGGAGGCGGGCCGGACGCTTCGGCATGGCCGCACGGCCCCGGCGTACCGCGCGGGACTGGGTCGTCGACTTCACCTGCTTCCTGCTGGCCGTTCTCGTCGGTGTGCTGGGCGCGCACGCCCTGGCCGGCGACCCGAACACCCCCCACGCCGTCGCGCTCGTCGACCAGTGGTTCGGCGCCCTCGCCTGCGCCGCCGTATGGCTGCGGCGCCGCTGGCCGCTCGGGCTCGCCGTCGCGATGCTCGCGGTCAGCCTCGTGTCGAGCACCGCGGGCGGCGCCGGCCTGGTCTCCCTGTTCTCCCTCGCCGTGCATCGGCCCTTCCGGTACGCCGGCCTCGTCGGCGGTGCCTCCGCCTTGGTGGTCCCGTTCTACTACTGGGCGCGACCCGACCCGGACCTGCCGTACATCGTCTCGGTCGTCCTCAGCATCCTGCTGACCACGACCGCGGTCGGCTGGGGCATGTTCGTGCGGGCCAAGCGGCAGCTCACCCTGAGCCTGCGGGACCGGCTGCGGCGGACCGAGACGGAGGCCGCGCTGCGGGCCGAGCAGGCGCAGCGGCTCGCCCGCGAGGCCATCGCGCGCGAGATGCACGACGTGCTCGCCCACCGGCTCACCCTGCTGAGCGTCCACGCGGGCGCCCTGGAGTTCCGGCCCGACGCACCCCGCGAGGAGGTCGCACGGGCCGCCGGTGTCATCCGGGAGAGCGCCCACGAGGCCCTCCAGGACCTGCGGGAGATCATCGGTGTCCTGAGGGCAGGCGACGCGGAGGAGGCCGGGCGCCCGCAGCCGACGCTCGCCGCTCTCGACCCGCTCGTGGCCGAGTCCCGCGCGGCCGGTATGAAGATCGTGCTGGACAGCCGGGTGACGGCACCGGCCGCCGTCCCCGCCTCCGTCGGCCGCACCGCCTACCGGATCGTCCAGGAGGCCCTCACGAACGCCCGCAAGCACGCCCCCGGGGCCGAGGTCACCGTCTGCCTCACGGGCGCCCCGGGCGACGGCCTGACCGTCTCCGTGCAGAATCCCGCACCCCCGGGGGAGGTCCCGCCCGTCCCCGGCTCAGGACAGGGACTCATCGGCCTGACCGAGCGCGCGGCCCTCGCGGGCGGCCGACTGGAGCACGGCGAGGGAGCGGACGGGGGGTTCGCGGTACGCGCGTGGCTGCCGTGGGGCCCCTGATGCGGACCTCAGCCCGTCGCCGTACGCGGTACCACCCGTAGTCCCGCCTCCCCGTACACCCAGGCCGAGGTCTCCTCGATGTACTCGGTCGGGAAGCCGGGCCTGAACCCGGTGGTCTCGTCCAGCTTCGCCACCAGGCCTGCGGGCAGCGCCAGTTCGGCCGCGCCGAGGTTCTCGGTGAGCTGCTCGACCCGGCGTGCGCCGACGATCGGGTGCACGGCGGGGGAGTGCGCCATGGTCCACGCGATGGCCACCTGCGCCGGGGAGGCGCCGAGTTCGTCCGCCACCGTCTGCACCGCCCGCGCCACCGTGTGCTCGCGCTCCCCGATCGCGTCCACGGACAGCCGTACCGACTCGTCGGGGGCGATGCCACGCGCGCGCGTGTACTTGCCGGACAGGATGCCGTTGTGCAGCGGACTCCAGGCCGCCACCGACATCCCGAACATCTCCGCCATGGGCAGCAGTTCACGCTCGATGTCCCGGTTCAGCAGGCTGTAGGGCACCTGCAGCGCCGCGAACTGCGACCAACCCCGCCACTCCGCCAGGGTGTTGGCCCGGGACACCACCCAGGCCGGCGCGTCCGCGATACCGACGTACAGCACCTTCCCCGAGCGCACGGCGTCGTCCAGGGCGCGCATCGTCTCCTCGACGGGCGTGGCGCGGTCCCAGATGTGCACCCAGTACACGTCGACGTAGTCCGTGCCGAGCCGGCGCAGGCTCGTCTCCAGGGACAGCGCGAGGTTCTTGCGGTGGTTGCCCGCGCCGTTGGGATCGGAGCCGTCGCGCGAGATCGTGTACTTCGTCGACAGTACGAGACGGTCGCGCCGCCCTCTGAGGAGTTCGCCCAGGATCGTCTCGCTCGCACCACCGCGGTAGTTGATCGCGGTGTCGACGACGTTGCCGCCGGCGTCCTCGTACGCGTCCAGGATGCGCGCGCACTCCTCCTTGGGCGCTCCCACCCCGCCCTGCTCACCGAAGGTCATGGCTCCCAGGAAGAGCTCGGAGACACGCAGGCCGGTTCGGCCCAGCAGCCGGTAACGCACGAAAGGCCCCTCACTACACGGGAGTTCAGGTCGGCAATCTAGCCGTGCGGCGCACCGAAACGTCCGGGCGCCGCACAACCGTGATGCCGCCCGCCGTGATTACGTAGGGCCATGACCGTGATCAGACTGCTCCTCGTCGACGACGACCCCCTGGTACGGGCAGGCCTGTCCTTCATGATGGGCGGCGCCGACGACATCGAGATCGTCGGAGAGGCCGCCGACGGCGGCGAGGTCGAGGAGCTCGTCCGCCGCACCGACCCGGACGTGGTGCTCATGGACATCCGGATGCCGACGGTGGACGGCCTCGCCGCCACCGAACGCCTGCGGGCCGTCGAGGACGCCCCGCAGGTCGTGGTTCTGACCACCTTCCACGCCGACGACCAGGTACTGCGTGCCCTGCGCGCGGGCGCCGCCGGTTTCGTCCTCAAGGACACCCCGCCCGCCGAGATCCTGGCCGCGGTACGCCGGGTCGCGGCCGGGGACCCCGTCCTCTCGCCCGCCGTGACCCGCCAGTTGATGGCCCACGCGGCGGGCGGCACGGCCGACACCCGGCGGGCCGGCGCCCGGGAGCGGATCGACGCGCTGAACGACCGGGAACGCGAGGTCGCGGTCGCCGTGGGCCGGGGCCGGTCGAACGCCGAGATCGCCGCGGCCCTCTACATGAGCGTGCCGACCGTCAAGACGCACGTCTCCCGCATCCTCGCCAAGCTGGACCTCAACAACCGCGTACAGATCGCCCTGTTGACGTACGACGCCGGCCTCCTGGACGAGGACGGTCAGTACGGCCCCTGAAGCGGCGCAGCGGCGGCCGCCCGGCGCGGTCGCGGCCGTCCTCCCCGCTTCTCACTCCCAGCCGCCCGGAATCTCCGCGAGGTGTACGGGTCTGCGCTCCCGTCTGGACAGTTCGCAGGCCTCGGCGACGCGCAGGGCCTGCAGTGCCTCGCGGCCGTCGCACGGGTTGGCGCGTTCGCCGCGCACCACCTCGACGAAGGCCGACAGTTCCGCCTCGTAGGCGGGGCCGAAGCGCTCCAGGAAGCCCGTCCACGGCTTGCTCGCGGCCGGCGGTCCGGCCGGTTCGGTGGACGCGATCGGCGTACGGTCGTCCAGGCCGACGCCGACCTGGTCCAGCTCGCCGGCCAGCTCCATGCGGACGTCGTAGCCGGCGCCGTTCATGCGCGTCGCCGTCGCCGTGGCGAGCGTGCCGTCGTCCAGGGTGAGTACCGCGGCGGCCGTACCGATGTCGCCCGCCTCGCGGAACATCGGGGGCCCGGCGTCCGACCCCGTCGCGTACACCTCGACGATCTCGTGGCCCGTCACCCAGCGCAGGATGTCGAAGTCCTGGATCAGGGTGTCCCGGTACAGGCCGCCGGACAGCGGCAGATAGTCGGGCGGGGGCGGCGTCTGGTCCGAGGTCATCATGCGGACGGTGTGCAGACGGCCGAGCTTCCCGGAGCGCACGACCTCGCGGGCGCCGGTGTAGCCGGTGTCGAAACGGCGCTGGAAGCCCATCTGGAGGATGGTTCCGGCCGCCTCCACCTCCCCGATCGCGGCCAGGGTGGCGGGCAGATCGAGCGCTATGGGCTTCTCGCAGAACACCGGGAGACCCGAGCGTGCTGCCCGACCGATCAGTTCGGCGTGTGCCGAGGTCGCCGCCGTGATCACCACGGCGTCCACGCCCCAGGTGAAGATCTCGTCGACACCCGGTGCGGCCGTGGCTCCTAAGCGGTGCGCGAGATCCTGCGCTCGCCCGCTGTCCGCGTCCGTGACGATGAGGGAGCCCCCGACCTCACGATGGCGGCTGAGGGTGTTCGCGTGGAATGTGCCGATTCGGCCCGTCCCGATGACTCCGATGCGCATGAGAACCAAACTGGGGTCCGAGCAGGCGCGCTGTCAATGCGTATGTCCGGACAATCGAACTACACGACTTCCCGTCAACAAGCACCGGAGCTACGCTCGGCCCGTGCCGAAACCAGATGTGGACCCGACAGTGCCGCTGGAACTCCGCGTGGACCGGAGCAGTCCGGTGCCGCTCTACTTCCAGCTGTCCCAGCAGCTCGAAGCCGCGATCGAGCACGGAGCACTCACTCCCGGCAGTCTGCTGGGCAACGAGATAGAGCTGGCCGGACGGCTCGGCCTGTCCCGTCCCACCGTGCGCCAGGCCATCCAGTCCCTGGTGGACAAGGGCCTGCTCGTACGCCGCCGGGGTGTCGGCACGCAGGTCGTGCACAGCCAGGTCAAACGTCCGCTGGAACTGAGCAGCCTGTACGACGACCTGGAGGCGGCGGGCCAGCGCCCCGCGACCAGGGTCCTCGTCAACACCGTCGTACAGGCCTCCGCCGAGGTCGCCGCCGCGCTCAACGTGGCCGAGGACAGCGACGTACACCGCGTCGAACGGCTGCGCATGGCACACGGTGAGCCGATGGCGTACCTCTGCAACTACCTGCCGCCCGGACTGTTCGACCTGGACACCGCGCAACTGGAGGCCACCGGCCTGTACCGCCTGATGCGCACCGCGGGCATCACCCTGCACAGCGCCCGCCAGTCGATCGGCGCCCGCGGCGCCACCGCCGAGGAGGCGGAACGCCTCACGGAACAGGAGGGCGCACCCCTCCTCACCATGCAACGCACCACCTTCGACGACACAGGCAGAACAGTGGAGTTCGGCACCCACACCTACCGCCCCACGCGCTATTCATTCGAATTCCAGCTCTTGGTGCGCCCCTAGGGAGGGGGCGCAGCCCCCTCCCTAGGGGCGCGGGGAACTGCGCGAGCAACCACAACCCACCCGCACCCGGCGAACAACGCACATCCCCCATTGCTCCCCCGCAACGCACCCCCCTTGCCGGTGAGGCACAATCACTCCCGATGAGCAGCTACCGCGACCTCGCACTCCCCAGAGCACTGGCCGGCTCCGCCAGAGAGGCCAGCGCCCCCATCGGCTCCCGCAGAGCCCCCGCCCTGCGCACCGTCGGCACGCGTGAGCGCCGTTCCCACCTCACGGCCCCGCGCGTGCCCACCGTCGGCATCGACATCGGCGGCACGAAGGTGATGGCCGGAGTCGTCGACGCCGACGGCAACATCCTGGAGAAGCTCCGCACCGAGACCCCGGACAAGTCCAAGAGTCCCAAGGTCGTCGAGGACACCATCACCGAGCTGGTCCTCGACCTCTCCGACCGGCACGACGTGCACGCCGTCGGCATCGGCGCGGCCGGCTGGGTCGACGCCGAACGCAGTCGCGTCCTGTTCGCCCCCCACCTGTCCTGGCGCAACGAACCCCTGCGCGACCGCCTCGCGGGCCGCCTCGCCGTCCCCGTCCTGGTCGACAACGACGCCAACACCGCCGCCTGGGCTGAGTGGCGCTTCGGCGCCGGACGCGGCGAGGACCACCTGGTCATGATCACGCTCGGCACCGGTATCGGCGGCGCGATCCTCGAGGACGGCCAGGTCAAGCGCGGCAAGTTCGGTGTCGCCGGCGAGTTCGGCCATATGCAGGTGGTGCCGAGCGGCCACCGCTGCCCGTGCGGCAACCGAGGCTGCTGGGAGCAGTACAGCTCCGGCAACGCGCTGGTCAGGGAGGCGCGCGAACTCGCGGCCGCCGACTCCCCGGTGGCGTACGGGATCATCGAGCACGTCAAGGGCAACATCGCCGACATCACCGGCCCGATGATCACCGAGCTGGCCCGCGAGGGCGACGCCATGTGCATCGAGCTGCTCCAGGACATCGGCCAGTGGCTCGGCGTCGGCATCGCCAACCTGGCCGCCGCCCTCGACCCCTCCTGCTTCGTCATCGGCGGCGGTGTCTCCGCCGCCGACGACCTGCTCATCGGCCCCGCCCGGGACGCCTTCCGCCGGCATCTCACCGGCCGCGGCTACCGGCCGGAGGCCCGCATCGCACGCGCCCAGCTCGGTCCGGAGGCCGGCATGGTGGGCGCCGCCGACCTCGCCCGCCTGGTCGCCCGCCGCTTCCGGCGCGCCAACCGGCGCCGGGTCGAGCGGTACGAGCGCTTCGAGAAGTTCGTCGAGACCACCCGCCGCGCCACCCAGGGGCCGCAGTGACCGCCTCCCTGCCCCACCAGGCCATGGCCTCGGACGAGCAGCCCGGGCCGCCCGAGGACCGCGGTCACATGATCCGCCGCCGCGCCCTGACCCTGCTGATCATCGTGCTGCTCATCGGCGTCCCGGCCGGCTATCTGGTGATCTCCGCCAACCAGAGCCGGGACAGCGGCTTGGACAAGGAACGGAAGTGGGCGGCGCGCGGCCTCACCAAGGCATGGCCGTCCAAGGTCCAGCGCCACATCTACGAGGTGCCTGTCCCGCGCGTGGCCGACGGCCCGGGAATCCTGTCGACGAAGGTCGCGTACTACGAGACGAACAACTGGCGCACCAGCCGCCTGTACGTCCAGTTCATGACCACGAACGCGGGGCTCGACTACTTCTTCGAGGCCATGGGCGTCCCCCGCACGAGCCTGAAGAAGAACACGTTCCCCATCAGTGCCCGCGACCAGAAGATCGTCGGCTGGGAGTTCAAGAAACCGGGCTCGTGGTGGGGTCTGGCCCACCCGCAGAAGAACCCGGCACCCACGCAGCACATCGTCGTGAAGTGGGCGCGCGCCAACCACTACATGGTGTACGTCGTCTCGCGAACCACCCCCTGACCGGCCGTGCGACGGGTTCCGACCCGTTTCCGGGACCGATTGTCAGACCCCGCCCGTACAGTCGAAGACGTCCGACTCGACGGACACGACACGAGGGCGGGAGGTGACGTACGGATGAGCGACGCGACGTCGGCGACAGCGACGGCGGACGTGTCCGTGCGCCTCGCGGCCGTCTTCCTCCCCGCCCCCCTCCCGCGCGAGGGCCGCATCGCCTTCTGGGACCCGGCCGGGGACACCGGCCTCCCCGACGAGGACAACGGTTCCACGGCCCTGCGTACGGAACTCACGGTCGTACGACCGCACGGCGCCGGCGTCCGCCGCCGCACCGCCCCCGCGCTGAAGCTGCCCGTCGACGCGGCGCTGCCGCTGCTCGTGCGGGCCCGCCGCGACCCCGCCGCGCATCCCGCCACGGCCTGCTGGGGCGCCGCCGCGCTGCACGCCCTCCGCCTCACCGCCCGCGGCCGACTGCTCCCCGGGCTGACCCCCGCAGGCCACGACTCCTGGCGCGCGGGCCCGCTGGACCCCGACGACATCGCCCACCTCAGGGCCATCGCCGCGGCCCTGCCCCACGAGGGACACGCGGTGCCCCTGCCCGGCTCCGGACCCCTGCTGCTGCCCGAGCCGGAGGCACTGCTGCGCGCCTTCCTGGACGCCGTCGCGGACACCCTGCCGCGCACTCCGGCGGCGCCCTACGCGTCGGGGCTGCCCTTCGCCGCGCGCCCGGCCCAGCGGCTGCCGGAGGCCCAGGACTGGGCGGCCGAGGTCGCCGCGGGCATGGACGCGGGCGTGCGGATCTCGCTCCGCCTCGACCTGTCGGCGTACGAGCTGTTCGACGACCCCGACCGGGTGCGCACCGCCGGTGCGGCGGTCGTCCAGGTGCACAGCCTCGCCGACCCCACCCTCGTGACCGACGCGGCGACCCTGTGGGCGGGCACCGCGGACGCGGCCTTCGGGGCACGCGCCCGCGTGGACGCCGCCCTGGCGGTACGCCGCGCGGCCCGCGTCTGGCCCCCGCTCGACCGCCTCACCGAGCAGGACGCACCCGACGTCCTGGCCCTGACCGAGGACGAGCTGTACGACCTGCTCGGGGTGGCCGCGACCAGGCTCGCCGCGGCCGGAGTCGCCGTTCACTGGCCACGGGACCTCGCCCAGGACCTCACCGCCCAGGCCGTCGTCCGTCCGGCGCCCGGCTCGGCGAAGGACGGCACCGGGTTCT
Organism: Streptomyces sp. ME02-8801-2C; assembly: GCF_033793965.1. NCBI lineage: Bacteria > Bacillati > Actinomycetota > Actinomycetes > Kitasatosporales > Streptomycetaceae > Streptomyces > Streptomyces sp. ME02-8801-2C. The sequence continues at coordinate 85,013 of NZ_JARAXP010000018.1, forward strand.
TCGAGAGCGAGGAACTCCTCCAGTTCCGCTGGCAGTTGGCGCTCGGCGGCGATCCGCTCACCGAGGCCGAGATGGACGTACTGGCGGAGGCCCACCGTCCCGTCGTACGCCTCAAGGACCAGTGGGTGCTCGTCGACCCCGCGCTCGTGCGCAAGGCCCGCAAGCGCGAACTGGGCCTGCTGGACCCGGTCGACGCGCTCTCCGCGGCACTCACCGGCCGCGTGGAGGTCGACGGGGAGAGCGTCGAGGCGGTCCCCGTCGGCGCGCTGGCCGCCCTGCGCGACCGGCTGACGGCGGGCATCACCCCCGTGGAGCCGCCCCCGGATCTGCGGGCCCGGCTGCGTGACTACCAACTCCGGGGACTGGCCTGGCTCGACCTCATGACCTCCCTCGGCCTCGGCGGCTGCCTCGCCGACGACATGGGGCTCGGCAAGACGATCACCGTCATCGCCCTGCATCTGCGGCGGGCCCGCGACGAACCGACCCTGGTGGTCTGCCCGGCCTCCCTGATGGGCAACTGGCAGCGCGAGATCACGAAGTTCGCGCCCGGCGTCCCCGTCCGCCGCTACCACGGCCCCGACCGCACCCTCGAGGACATGACGGGCGGCTTCGTCCTCACGACGTACGGCACCATGCGGTCGGCGGCACCCAGGCTGGCCGAGCAGCGGTGGGGAATGGTCGTCGCCGACGAGGCGCAGCACGTCAAGAACCCGTACTCGGCGACGGCGAAAGCCCTGCGCACGATCCCCACCCCCGCGCGCGTGGCGCTCACCGGCACCCCCGTGGAGAACAACCTCTCCGAACTGTGGGCCCTGCTCGACTGGACGACGCCCGGCCTCCTGGGCCCCCTGAAGTCGTTCCGCGCCCGGCACGCGCGCGCGGTGGAGACCGGTGAGGACGAGGAAGCGGTGGCCCGACTCGCCCGTCTGGTCCGCCCGTTCCTGCTGCGCCGCAAGAAGTCCGACCCCGGCATCGTGCCGGAACTGCCGCCGAAGACGGAGACGGACCACCCGGTCCCCCTGACCCGCGAACAGGCCGCGCTGTACGAGGCGGTGGTGCGTGAGTCACTCCTCGCCATCGAGACGGCGGACGGCATGGCCCGCCGGGGTCTGGTGCTGAAGCTGCTGACCTCCCTCAAGCAGATCTGCGACCATCCCGCCCTGTATTTGAAGGAGGACGCCCCGGGACCGGCCGCGGGCGACCGACTGGCCGCCCGCTCCGGCAAACTCGCCCTGCTGGACGAGCTGTTGGACACCCTGCTCGCCGAGGACGGCTCGGCCCTGGTGTTCACCCAGTACGTGGGGATGGCCCGGCTGATCACGGCCCACCTCGCGGCCCGCGCGGTCCCGGTGGAACTGCTCCACGGCGGCACCCCGGTCCTGGAACGGGAACGCATGGTGGACCGCTTCCAGAGCGGAGCGACCCCGATCCTGGTCCTCTCCCTCAAGGCCGCCGGCACCGGCCTGAACCTCACGCGCGCGGGCCATGTCGTCCACTTCGACCGCTGGTGGAACCCGGCGGTCGAGGAACAGGCCACGGACCGCGCCTACCGCATCGGCCAGACCCAGCCGGTACAGGTGCACCGCCTGATCACCGAGGGCACGGTCGAGGACCGCATCGCGGAGATGCTGGAGTCCAAGCGGGCCTTGGCCGACGCGATCCTGACGTCGGGCGAGTCGTCGTTCACGGAACTGACCGACCGGGCACTGTCCGACCTGGTCTCGCTGCGGGGGACGGTGTGATGACGTCGGAGGAGCGCCGGGACGGCCAGGAGGGCGGCGGAGAAGGTCGCGACGCGGTGGGGGAGGAGTCGTCGGCGAGCGGGCACCCTCTGCCCGACGGCCCCGAGCAGGACCGGCCCGCCGATGCCGCGCGCAGGGCGTTGCGCGCGGCCCGCGAGCGCGCGGGCCACGAGGCGACCGGGACGAGGGGCACGGCCGAGACCGCCGGGCGCGAGGCCCGGCCGGGGGACGCCGCCCGTGCGGCCCTGCGCCGCGCGACACCGCCGGCCGTGAGCCGGGCCGACGAGACACGGGCGGCGGACGACACCGACCCGACGGTCCGCGATGCCCCGGCGGGGCGTCCCGGCACCGGGGACCGCGCGGGCGGGCGTCCCGGGGACGTCGCCCGAGAGGCGCTGCGCGCCGCGCGCGGGGAGGCCCTACGGGCCCGCCTCGACGCGGAGAGGGCGGCAGCCGAGGCCGCCGCCCGGCGTCCCGCTCCGCCCGCGCGGAGTCCTGGCGACCTGCCGCACGATGTACGGGAACTGCTCGCCGGTACCTTCCAGCCGCCGACCGACAAGTCCCCGGCGGCTCCGGCGGTCCCGACGGCTGCGCCGAGGGGGCCGAGCACTCCGGACGACGAGCCGCACATGGACACGTCGTCGCCGATGACCGTCGGCGAGGTCCTGCGTGCCGTCGCTCCACCCGCTGTGCGGCACGCCATCGCGGGCGTCGAGGCGGCGGGAACACCATCGGGTGCGGCGCCGGACGTCCCGAACGCCCCGAGGGCCTTGGGCGCCCGGCACGTTCCCGGCGCTCCGGGAACGCCGACAACCCTGGGCACCTCAGCCACCACCAGCACCCCACCAGCCACCCCCACCCCTCAAAACACCTCCTCCATGGCTGCCCCCGGCCGGGACGGTGAGCTGCGTCGTACCTTCCCCGCCCTGCCCGCTTCGGGGAGCAGCGGGGGATTCGCGGAGAGCTGGTGGGGAAACGCCTGGGTGGCCGCCCTCGAGGAGGGGGCGTTGGACGCCGCCCGGCTGATGCGGGGGCGCGGATACGCCGCGAAGGGGCATGTCGACGCCATCACCGTGACGCCCGGACTCGTGCTCGCCTATGTACAGGGCACCCGGCCGCGCCCGTACCGCGTCCAGGTGCGGCTGCGCACCCTCGGCGACCAGGAGTGGGAGCGGTTCCTGGACGCCGCCGTGGCACGGCCCGGACACATCGCCGCGCTGCTCGACAAGGAGATGCCCCAGTCCCTCGCCGAGTGCGGAGTTCCACTGCTGCCCGCCCCGGGCGACCTCGACCCCCGATGCAGCTGCCCCGACTCCGGGCACCCCTGCAAGCACGCCGCCGCCCTCTGCTATCAGACCGCCCGCCTTCTCGACGCCGACCCCTTCGTCCTGCTCCTGCTGCGAGGCCGGGGCGAACGGCAGGTGCTCGACGAGTTGTCCCGGCGCAACGCCGCGCACGCCGCCCGTGCCGCTCAGGAGCAGCGGCCGGCCTCGTTCCCCGGGGTCCGGGCCTCCGAGGCGCTCGCCCCGCGCACCCTGCCGCCGCTCCCCGCCCCGCTGCCGCCCCGCCCGCACCCGGAGCCGCCTCCGGCCTACCCCGCATCCCCGGGCGGCCCCGACCCCTTCGCGCTGGACCAGTTGGCGACGGACGCCGCCGCCCGCGCCCACACCCTGCTCACCGCCGGCCGCGACCCGGTCGGCGAGCTGACCCTGTGGCAGGACGCCGTACGGCTCGCCGCGGCCCGCCCCGGTTCCGGCCTCACCGCCGGCACCCGTGCCCTGTACTCCTCGCTCGCCCGAGCAGCCGGCCGTACCCCGGCCGAACTGGCGCGCGCGGTGGCCGCCTGGCGGCAGGGCGGGCTCGACGGCCTCGCGGTCCTCGAAGAGGCCTGGGATCCACCGGCCGGACGGTTCGACCGTGCCCGCCCCCTCCTCCGAGCCGCCGACCTCCCCGCCTTCAGGCCCTGGCGCAACCACCTCACCCACCCACGCGGCCACATACAGCTGCGCCTGGGCCGCGACGGTTACTGGTACGCGTACGAGTCCGAACCGGGCCACGACGACTGGTGGCCGCGCGGCACCCCCGACCTGGACCCGGTCGGCGCCCTCACGGGCCTCGGCAACCCGACGGAGGACTGAGCCGGGGACGTACTGCGGGCGCTAGGGGAATCGGTACGGGAAACCGGTGCAGGAAACGTTTACCGCATTCGGGGCCTCCGCTGCTCTCCCGGGGACTCCGCAAGGTGCCCGACATGAAGTAACGTCGGGCTGTGACGGAGAACGGGAACAGCGGACGGTCGGCCACCCGGGCGGGCCGTCCTGGCAAGCGGAAGCGGACCGGCGCCCAGCAGGCGGGCAAGGAGCGCCCCAGCACGATCCGGGACGTCGCCCAACAGGCGGGTGTCTCGGTAGCAACCGTTTCCCGTACCCTCGCCGGAAACTACCCGGTCTCCGAGGAGGCCAGGGCCCGGGTCATGGCCGCCGTCGAGACACTGCACTACGTGGTGAACGTGCACGCCAAGGCACTGTCCGGGCGGGTGGCCGGCCCGGTCGCCCTGGTCATCAAGGACATCACCGGCCCCTCCCTCGCCCATGTCGCCGCCGGGGTGGAGCAGGAGGCCGCCGACCGGGGCAGGCTCAGCCTGGTGTGCGCCACGCACGACGACGCGACCCGCGAGGACGCCCTGGTCCAGCTCATGCGGGAGCAGCACGCGGCGGCCGTTCTCCTCGTGGGCGGCGTGGTGCCGGACGCGGCGTACGAGGGGCGGATGGTCGGCTACGCGCGGGCGCTGGACGCCGCCGGGTCGCGCCTGGTGCTGGTCGGCCGTCCGGCTCCGGCACCGGGCCTGCCGGTGACGGTCGTCGACTACGACAACCGCGGCGGCGCCTTCCAGGCCGCCTCGCATCTGCTGGCGTCCGGGCACCGCCGGGTGCTCTTCCTCGGCGGAGAGGCCGGGCTGAGCAGCGGGGACGAGCGACGCGCCGGCTACCGGGACGCGCTGCGCGCGCACGGCGCCGACCATGTCGAGGAACTCGACACCACGGGGACGTACACCCGCGCCTCGGGCTATGTCCGTACCCGGGACGCGCTGCGCGCCGGGCTCGAGTTCACGGGAGTGTTCGCCTCCTCCGACATGGTCGCGCTGGGGGCACTCGCCGCGCTGCGCGAGGCCGGGCTCGGAGTGCCGGACGACGTGTCCGTGGTCGGCTTCGACGACGTGCCCTTCGCCACCGACCTGACCCCGGCCCTCACCACCGTCAGGGTGCCCTACGAGGAGCTCGGCCGTACCGCCGTACGCCTGGCCCTGGAGCGCGAGGAGTCCCTCGGCGGCGACGACCACGTGGTGCTGGGCACGCAGTTGGTCATCCGGCAGTCGGTGCGCCGACTGTGACGTCCCGGCTGTTCTGGCCCGGCGGTGGCTTTCGGCAGCAGGCCCCCGGTCCCCGGTACTGAACGGCTTCCGGGTCCGGCCCGTAGAGAGGGAGCGGGTTCCACTCATCGGCCGTGGCGGTGGTGCGTATGCGGGGGCAGGGGAAGAGACCCGCGCGCCGCATGGCAGCATCGTCCGACGTGAGTGCTTCCCCGGCGGTACGGAGCCTGCGCGCGGCGGTGTTCGCCGTGCTGTGCGTGCTGCTCGCCACAGGGGGACACGCGCTGGCCGTGGGAGCGGCGCCGCCGGTGTGGGCGCAGACCGTCGGGGGTCTTCCGGTCTTCGCGGTCGGCTGGCTGCTCGGTGGACGGGAGCGGTCCCTGACCGGGATCGGCGGCGCGACGCTGGCCTCCCAAGGCGGGCTGCACCTGACCTTCGACGCCGCCCGGCCGCATATCGCGATGGTCATGCACGGCATGCGGATGTCCAACGCCCACTCCCACGCGCTGACCCCGCACGCCACCGCCGCGCACATCGGGGCGGCCCTGCTGCTGACCTGGTGGCTGCGGTGCGGTGAGGCCGCGTTGTGGTCGCTGCTGCGCCGGGCGGTCGCGTTCCTGCCGGGGCTCGCCGCCTGGTGGCAGCTGGTGCGGGGATTCCGGGGCGCTTCGAGGGCGCCGGGTATCGCCCGTTCCGCCGCCGAGGGGGCCTGGCAGCCGCGACAGGTGGAGCTGCGGTACGCCGTGCACCGGCGCGGGCCGCCGGCGGGGATGTCGTACGCGATCTGAGACCCGACATCCCTTCTCTCCAGTACGGAGATCCACTCAGCCATGTCCACGACTCGTACCACCACCCTGCGCCGGGCCGGCGTCGTCGCCGCCCTCGCCACCGCCGGAGTTTTCGCCGGCGCCGGTGTCGCCTCCGCGCATGTCACCGTCCACCCCGAGAGCTACGCCAAGGGCGCCACGGACGGCGTCCTGACCTTCCGGGTCCCCAACGAGGAGGACACCGCGAGCACCACGAAGGTCCAGGTCTTTCTGCCGACCGACCATCCGGTACTCGGCGTGCTCGTCTCGCCGAGGGACGGCTGGACGGCCAAGGTCACCAACACAAAGCTGAAGACGCCGGTCAAGACCGACGACGGCACCATCACCGACGCCGTCTCCGAGATCACCTGGACCGGTGGGAAGATCGGTGCCGGGCAGTTCGAGGACTTCGACGTGGCGTTCGGGCAACTCCCGGACAACGCCGACCAGTTGACCTTCAAGACCCTGCAGACCTACTCCGACGGCAAGACCGTCCGCTGGATCGAGGAGGCACAGCCCGGCGCGGACGAGCCGGAGAACCCGGCGCCGGTGCTGAAGCTCACCGCGAAGGGTGCGGACGGCTCGGCGAGTTCGGACGGGTCGGGGAGCGCGACGAAGGTCAGCGCCTCCGGCGCCGCCGCCTCGGCCACCGCGTCCAGCAGTGACTCGACCGCCCGTGGGCTCGGCATCGCCGGGCTGGTCGTGGGTGTGCTCGGGCTGGCGGCGGCGGCCTTCGCCGTGACCAGGACGCGCTCCGCCGGATCCCGGGCGGAGTAGGCCGGACAGTGGTCCTGCCGTCGGAACCTCCGGAATCCCCGGCAACCCGACGGCAGGACCGGTCGCTTCCCCGCAGTCGGGTTGGCGTCCCCACCTCACCGGCGCCCGTGTCCGGTTGAAGCGGTGGTGGACGCGAGTTCGCGTTGTGCTCTGTCGGAACGCATCCGGTGCGCTGCCGGGACAGCCGGCAGGTCCCCCTCGAAATCGGGCCCCTCAGTCCGGAACGCGTATCCCCGCGAAACCGGCCCAGTTGCGTCCGATCCGTACCCAGCGCGGTGGGTCGGTCGCCGGGTCGTCGCGCAGACGGCCCGTGAACAGCGGGCGCAGGTCGGTGTCGCGTTCCGCCCAGGCCGCGGAGAACTGGCTGCGTGTGACCCGCAGGCTGCTGTTGAGGTGGGCGACGGCCGCTCTGGCGCAGTCCTCCCGCCATTCCTCGCCGGACCACGTCACGGAACCCGTGGGAGGCTCCACCCCCAGCGCCAGGCTGAGAAAGCAGGCGGCGTTGTAGTAGACGAGATATCCGGTGGAGGCACGGGTGGGCACGCGATGCCGGGGCGCCGGGCCGGCGATCAGCGCCTCGGCGTGGGTGTACGTACGCGCTCCCCGGTGCCAGGCAGGTGGCACGGGGGTGCCCTCTCCGGCATGGTCGCCGCCGCGTCGGTGGTCGGCGTGGAGCAGACGGCGTATCCCCCAGTCGGGCCCGCCCCAGAGCCAGCCCCAGCGGGCCCAGACACCGCCGGTCACTTCCTTGGCCACGGTTCGGAACGCCTCACGCAGCTTCTCGGGTTCCGGCTGGCAGTTCATCCGCAGTTCGTCGGCCGCCTCGGCGATGCGTACGGCCGCGAGGAAGGCGCGGCGGCGGCTGCGCAGCGAGGGGTGGGGCCGCTCGAAGGCGAACCACTGTCGCCAGTAACGGCGTTCGCCGAGGTTGCGGCGGCCGGGAAGCCAGGTGCGGGCGTAGCGGCGGGCCATGACCGACCACGACAGGCGTTTCAGCAACAGCCTGAGATGCTCGCGCGAATCGCGTTCGTAGTCCGCGGGCCAGTGCCGCCCCTGGCCGCGGTACCGGTGCTGCTCGCCGCAGGCGATGGACAGCCGGTAGCCGGTCTCGATGTGCTCGGGCCACAGCTGGACGCAGTCCTCGTAGATCTCGATGGCACGCTGGATGTGGGGGGCGGGCTCCTCCGTATCGCCGTCCTGGCCCATGAGTTCGCGGACGCCGGCCTGCTGGAGGCGAACGGTGAGGTTGCCGGGGACCAGGGCCGCGGCCTCGTCGTAGTGCTTGAGGGCGTGCTGGTAGTGCGCGCGCTCCTGATCGGGGTCGCGGCGTTTCTTCGCGGCCAGCGCCCGCTCCTGCGCCCTGATGCCCATGCGGTAGAAGCGGTACGAGTCAAGGTCGTCGCCCCAGCTCTCCCAGCGGGGGATGCGGTCCTGCGAGCGCGGGTCGCCGAGGATCTTGACGGTGCAGTAGCAGGCGATCCGCTCGTACAGTTTCTTGTCGCGTTTGCGCCTCTCCTCGTTGGTCGCCCCCCGCGTGATGGGCTCGCCTTCCATGATGGTGGCGGCCACCATGATGTTCTTCGGCATGTACATGATCCGCACGGAGAATCGGGGCTGTGTCCTGTCGGCCGACATGCAGTGCAGCATCACGTGGTAGGCCCGGGGCTGGAAGAAGGCGAGCCGTTTCATCACGTCCACCCAGCCGTGCGGGGACGAGGCGGTCTCCGGAGCCGGGTCGGGTCCCGTGGTGGTGCCGCTGCCGGGGGTCAGGACGCGCGGGCCGAGGCCGTCGGCGGCCATGTGTTCGGTGATGTAGGCGGCCAGTTCCGCGGTGCGCGCGGACTGGGGGCCGTGGTCCGCGCCGCCGTGCCCGTTGCCGTTGCCCCGGTGCGCCGCACCCTGCCCGCCGAGCAGACCACGGTCCTCGCCGACCACCACCGGCAGCAGCCGGTTGCTCTGGTGGCGCAGCAGTAAACCGGACCCCAGCCGTACGGTGACGACGACCACGGTGAGCGCGAAAATGCCGAGCACCCACACAGCGGTGCCACCACTCTGTTCCCAGAAACCTCCCCAGAAACCCCCGCCGTCAGCGGCCCCGGGCACACCGGATCCCGGCCCCATGGCACATCCCCCCGCCCCCGTACATTCCCCCGTCATGTGCCTGTATTGATCCCCGGTTCGGGAGATCGACTACCCAGGTCGGGAAGGTCGATCCAATTAAGGGGCGCGGCTGTTGACCACAGCCACGCCCCTTGAGGCGTGAGCCGGGTCAGGATCTGGAAGTGGGGATCCTGTCTGTATCGGGTGTGGCGGACGAGGCGGAATCGGCGCGGGCGGCGGTGCGCTGGCGCTGGACGCCCATGGCGACCAGTACGGCCGGTGAGGCATGGGGTCAACGTTCAGGTGAACTGAGTGGGTGACCACAGGCATCACAGGACATGAGCTTGCGCGTGTTCCACGGACCCGGTGGCGAGGCAATGGCAGGAGTGGCGCTCTTGCCCCAACCAGGTAACCTCACGCTGGTCTGCGCGGCGACCGACGGCAGATCCGTCACACCGGACGGGGCGGCCATCGGAGGTCTGCGGTCACCGTCCGGGATGCGACTGGGGCGATCAACCGAAGCGTTGCGCCGGCAAACCACCGTGATCAGCAACATCTCATGCGGAGTGAGCCGGAGAAAAGCTACACGTGTGCAGTTTCGGCTGGCACAGCTGTACTGCGCGATCCACGCTGCTAGTTGAACCGCACCGGGATTGGTCGAGGGGGGTGCTGTTTAACGGCGTTCTGGGCATGACTGCTGTCGGGGCGTCGGCAGTGCGTTGTGGGACGGCGCGGTTGTCACAGCTCCGGACGGGGGCGGTCGATGACGGTTGAGGAGCTCGTGGCGGCAGTTGTCGCTTTGGCGATCGTGGCTGCGAAGAGGCTGGGTGCTGGTCTGGCGGATCGTGCGGTGGAGGGCGTGGAGCAGTCGGTGGCCGACCGGCTGGGGCGGCTGTACCGGTGGATGGTCGGACGACTGCCGGGTGAGGAGGGCGCGGCCCTGGTCGAGGAGGCGGACCGTTCTCCTGCTGCACGGGCTCAGCTGCGACGGCGGCTGGTACTGGCTCTGGGTGAAGATCCTGCAGGCGTTGAGGAATTGCGGATGCTGCTGTCGCCGCACGCGCTGGCTCTTCTTTCGGAATCGTCCGGTATCCCGCGTCAGTTGCCACCGGCGCCGGCGGATTTCACTGGACGCGGCCAGGAGGTGGCGCGGCTGGTGGAGGCTGTTGAGCGTCCTGGTGGGTCCAGGGTGTGTCTGTTGCACGGGCCGGGTGGGATCGGCAAAACATCTGTCGCGTTGCAGGCTTCTCACCAGCTGGTGCAGTTTTTTCCCGACGGTCAGCTCTTCGTCGATCTGAACGGGGCGGAGGAGCGTCCTGCCTCCGTCGTCGAGGTACTGGGCGACTTCCTGGAGGCTCTGGGGACACCACGCGGAAGAATCCCCGACGATGTTGCGGGGCGGACACGGCAGTTCCGTACGGAGTTGGCCGACCGGCGTGTCCTGATCGTCCTGGACAACGCGGCCAGTGAACAGCAGGTGGATGCGCTGATACCGGGTGGGTCGTCGTGCGCTGTCCTGATCACCAGCCGCCAGGCTCTTGCCACTCTGGCCGTGGATGAGCGCGTCGCCTTGCCGGGGTTGGACGAGGGCGCCGCCTGGGATCTGCTGAGGCGGATCAGCGGCCCGGACCGGGTGGACGAGGACCCTGAAGCAGGCCGCGCTGTAGTCGGTCTGTGCAGCGGGCTCCCGCTTGCCCTTCGTATCGCGGGAGCGCGGCTGGCCACCTTTCCCGCGCGTACCTTGGGCTCGTTCGCCCGAGATCTGGCCGACGACCACCGGCGGCTGGATGTGCTGAGCCTGGGCGAGCGCAGTGTACGGGCGGTCTTCCGCGCCGGTTATGAGGCGCTCCCGCCGTTGCAGCGGCGTGCGTTCCGGCTGTTGTCGGCCCTGGACGCACCCGACCTGCCGACGTGGGCGCTGTCGCCATTACTGGACGTGGACGCCGCTGCGGCCGACGCATGTCTGGAAAGGCTCCTGCTGGCTCATCTCGTACAGACTCGCCGCGGCGAGACAGGCGGCCAGCGCATCGTGCTGCATGATCTCACGCGCGGGTTCTCCAAGGAGATGGCGGCCGAACAGCCGGCGGACGGGGCCGACAGTGCCGTACGGCGTCTGCTCGGTGCCCTCCTCAGCGCGGCCGACGCAGCCGACGCGCAGCTACGGCCGGCAGGTGCCCGGCACCGCGGCCGTGACGGGGCAGTCCGTCGTTCCCCGCCGGAGGACACCGTGGCAGGTGACGTGTGGGAGGCCGTCCACTGGTTCGAAGCCGAGCGTCCCGTACTGGTGGCAGCTGTCGCCCACGCTCATGCTCGCGGGTGGTGGGAGCTGTGCTGGGAGATCACCGACGCGATGAGTATCGCTCTTGAGCATCAATGGCGCTGGGACATCAGCCGTCAGGTTCACGGGCTCGCATTGGACGCGGCCGACCGTCTGGGGGATGGCCAGGCCCGTGCCGCACTGCTGCGCAACCTCGGCGAAGCCCTGCGGGACGGCGGCGACGACCTGGACAGGGCCGCAGAGTGCTTCAGCGAAGCGATCGCTCTCTTCCGCAGCTCAGGCGACGCACACGGCGAAAGCGACGCCCTGGGCAACCTGGGAATTCTGCAGCGCCAGCAAGGCGCGCTGCGGGAAGCTGAGCGAACTCTGACCGCGGCCGAGCTGCGCTTCCGGGCCCTGCCACTGGAGCGCGGGCTGGCCTGGACCCTGCGGGAAAGGGCGGTGATCAGCCGACACCACGCTCAATACACCCAAGCGCACGCCCAACTCGACGAAGCCCAGGCCCTGTTCGCCGCCAACGAAGAAATCCGTGGCATCGGCTGGATCCTGCGCACCCGCGCCGATACCGAGAAGGAGAGCACGACGGGCGGCTGCCCGCTCCCTCACCGCTGGTATGAAGGCCCTTGGCCCGGATACCACACGACGAGTCGTCCCGCACAAGATCCGCGATGGGCCGCGGCCCGCACCCACTACGACGACGCTGCCCAGGTTCTGCACGCCGTCCGGGACCACCGTGGGCACACCTGGGTCACTTTGGGGCTGGCAGACATGGCCCTCTATGAACGTGACGACACCGCCGCAGAACTGATCAGGCGTGCGCTCCAGGAGACCGACGCCTGCGGCGACCATCGAGGCAACAGCAGGGCATCGGCCCTCCAAACTCTGCTGCTCGCCGAGGCAAACCGCCTCAGCGACGCCATCATGCTGGCAGAACAGACCCTCGCCACTTTCCGCGACCACGCCGGCTCCGCTCAGGCCAGCTTCCGCCTGGCCAGACTCTACGGCGCCGTCGGCCGACACCAAGACGTCCTCCGCACACTGCAGCAGTCCCGCACCCATCACCACGCCGCCGACATACCTTTTCCCGCCCTTGCCGACCCCGAACTCGCCAAGATCCTCACCCACCCCGTGCCCCGCGCCCGGCGCTTCCGCCGGCATCAGTGAGCTGACTGCACAGATACGCGAGGCCATCAGGAAACCAGCTCACCCGTAGCCGGCAAGACCGCTCCCGTATCCGGAGACCCGCTCGGGGCACCTTGGCGCGGTCTTGACCTGAGACGCATCCGCATTCGATAACAGAGCCGGCCTGGGGGAACCTCGTCCCGGACGCTCGGCGACGGTGAGGGGCGGCTCGCGTCGGTGAAAGTGCCTGCGGTGGCCGGTCAGTGTCTGCGTAGGCCGGCGCCCCGGTGTCGCCGGGCCGCGTAAGCAGCTGCCGCAGCGAGGGATGTGAAGGCCAGGGCCGTGCCCAGGGTCCGCTCGAAGTCGGCGGGGCCGGTGCTGCCGCCGATACCGCCCTGAACGCCGCGGGTGGGCAAAGGCGTGGACGTCGTCGTGCTGGTGGTGCTTCTGTGGGGCAGGGTCTCGCAGGCGATGCCGTCGTCCGGCCCTTGGTCCTCGTCCAGCCGGTGGGGGTCGCTGGGGTCTCGGTTCAGCTCTGCCTGCGCGTCTTCCTGGAAGGCGAAGTCACGGCAGTCCAGATCGGGTTGGGCGTGGGCCAGGCCCGCCGACGGGCCGGCGGCGAGGGCGACCGTCACTGCGGCGGCGAACGCTGTGCGTATCCGCATAGGTCATTCCTTTCGGGCTGGTGGCCTGTACGACCGTCACAGCGACCCTATGGAGATGACGCCGGTCCGGCGCGTGGTGCTGGGCCGAACGGACACGGATCGGCGTTCGCCGAGGACAGAGCCGGGGCGGATGCCAGCCGGTGGCCGATCAGGGACGATGCCGTACTGACTGAGAAGACAGAATTTCTCCGCCCTGGGAGGGCATCTTGTGCCCCCCGCGAGCCGGGAGGCCTCGCGCCGATGGTTGCGGCAGTCGCGCACACGGCACCCCAGAAGCCTCAAGCATCCGGCGAAGCCCGCCCTACTGAAGCGCCGTCCAGGGCCTGACCATGATCACCATCGGCGAGCTCCTTGAGTGTCCATTCCCAAGTCGAGCTGCACGCAGTGGATTTGTGCTCTGTCCCGTGCATCGCGGCCCCGACTGATCCGCCCCGCACGGCAGGACACCTGGGCCGCTCGCAGGCGTGGGCAAGACACCTCCAACACTGGCCGTCCGACGGCAAGCCGGTGACCGGACAGAACATTCTGGCGCTCATCGAGTACATCGACGCGATGCTGATCTTCCAGGGCAACATGTGGATCGCCGAAATCGACGAGCCCCGCACCGGAGAGGTCTTCAAACAGCGTCTCTGTGGTCCGCTGGACGAGTACGAGTTCATCGAGCACCGGCCCGACCATGTGATCGACTTTCTCTGGGCCTTCCGTACGACGGTCCGCCCCGGCCTCCGACAATTCGTCGATCAGAGGTACACCTACCTCACGAGCCCGGACAGCAACCTTCTGAAATACGGCAGCACGCTGCCCTTCGACATCTGGCACCTCGACTGACCCGACGCGGAACGCCTGCAGCTACCCCGCAGAATCAGCCGCGATTAAGCTCCGGCAGCGGCGCGCAGAGGCGCTCGGGGAATTTCGGCAGGACTTCGTGGATCCCGGCGCACCCCGCGTCGCCGTTCGTGGCGACCGGTCGCCAGCCCGTGGACTCGGCCCGGTAGAACCAGCGCTGGGAGACACCGGAGGAGGAGCATCCGTCGCCGGGGTCACCGCACGCGGGCCCCATCCGGGTCGACAGGTCCAGCACCAGCCACGTGTCGTCGCAGCCGCGTTCCTCCCAGCTGGTGTGCTTGGGGATGTCCGTGTCCTTGACCGCCTGCCCGTACGAGGACGAGGTGCAACGCGGCGGCGTGGGGTCGCAGCCGTTCTCACCGCACTGCCGCAGAGCGGGTGGCTCGGCACCGACGGGGGTGTACACGTCCATGCTGTTCACCATGACCCTGCGGGAGCCCAGGGGCTCGCCCAGCTTCACCGTCGCTTTGACCCGCCGCGTGCCGGTGCAGCCGGAGTCCTGGTCCAGGGAGCGGGTCTCGTACGTGACCTTCACGTACACCGTGCCGTGTTCGACGGTGTCGAGCTCACCGCGCAGGCCGCGTACGCAGTCGCGTTTCCCGTCGGGCACTTCGGCCTCGACCACCAGAGACCGACCGCCGTCGGCGGTACGGATGCCGTCGATGCGAATCGGAGCGGCGAGCGTCCAGTCGGAGGCCGAGGCCGTGTCTGCCGCCTCGTCGGCGGTCTCCGTACCGCAGCCGGCGAGGACCGCCAGAGCCGCGCCGAGCACGACCACCCGTGTTCCTTGGCGCCACATGTATGCCCCCATCCGCCGAGGAACCGCAGCCTAGCGCGCCCCCCGGGGTCCCTCAGCGCCCCGTCGTGAGGGCGAGAAGAGACTTGTTCACCGTGTGGTGTTCAAGCCGCTGTTGGGTGGGAGTCGGGAAGGTTTTGCAGGTGGGTCACGTCGAGTCGCGTACGCGCCGCCACACTTGATGTCGCCAGGTCCACCCCGGCGATGTGACATCTCGTGACAGATGAGAGGGTCGGGCGGGTGAGTGAGACGCCGATGAACACCCTGCAATACCGCTTTGACGGGCCGGAAGACGCCCCCGTTCTGATCCTCGGTCCCTCACTGGGCACCACCTGGCACAGGTTGTAGAGACTGTCTTCGGGCGTCCACATCAGTCCAGGGCGGCTGCGTAGTGGCAGGTCAGGGCATCGCAGTCTGGGGGAGTCGGCGTAGTTGGTGACAGACGTGTGATACCGCCGGTGAGAGAGGCGTTCGACGGCAAGCCCCTGCAGGCACGCGGCCGGAGGGCGCTTCCGAGCGGGTGTGCTGCAGCTCAGGCGATGGCACCGAACCCCCCCCGGCTTCTCCCCCCAACGAGCACTTGACGCGAGGGCGTGGTGATGACACACGCCTGCAGTGATGCGGCCCAGGGCCCTTGGCGGCCAACAGCCAAAGCCTTCGCTTCTGCAAAATCGAACGCCTCTGGAGGTGTCTGAAGCGATGCCCGCTCCGCTTGATGTTCCGAACGACAGGAACGCTGGAGCAGATCTTCAAGAGCGTCCTGCGTCGTAACAAGGCCGGCGGGGTGGACCGGATCGCCCGTACCGCCGACTTCACCACCAAGATCCGCCAAGCCGTCGTGTCTCAAGCCGCTATCACACCGAGGGCTGAGCGCTCCGGCGATCCTCCCTCGTTATAGGGGCGTTCGTGCCTCGACCGGCCCCGACTCGGTGATCACCGTCTTGGGCCGGTGCCCGTTACGGTAGTTCTCCCTGCCACCCTCGGCCCGCTCACCGGGCTCGTGCCCCAGATGATCAGTGAGCTCGCCCTCCAGTGCGTATTTCCAGCACCCGCTTGGTCAGCTGCTGCAGGAGGCCGCCCTCCAGACGGCCCGAGCCGACCTGCCCGGCCTCGGTGTCACTCGTCACGTCAGTCATCAACTGTCGCTTCCAGCTCGGGAGTTACACCGCTCACCGTACAGACCCTCAGGTGGGGCGGCGGATGGCCTGTACGGCGGTGTCGTAGAGGTCGAACATGTCGGCCTGTCCGCCCAGGCGTACCCATTCCTCGTTGGCTGCCTGCATGCAGACGATCGCTGCGGCCGCGATCGCGCGGGCCTGCAGGGTGCGGCGGTCGGAGTCGGGCACTCGCGGCTCGATGTGCGGAGCGAACAGGTCTTGCCAGCGGGCTTGCTTCTCCGTGTGCCCGGCGCGCAGGGAGTCGTTGCCGAACAGCAGCGTGATGAACTCCAGGCGCCCTTCGGCTGTTATGTCGATCTCCTCGAGCACCTGGAACGCCGCGCGCAGCGCCGTCCAGGCATCCTCGTCGGCCGGGCGCTCGGCGAGGCGCGCGGCGATCAGTTCGCCCTGTTCGTCCAGGCCGCTGAGCGCGAGGTCCTCCTTGTTGCGGAAGTAGTTGAACAGGGTTCGCCGGGAGACGCCCGCGGCGGCGGCGACCTCGTCGAGGGTCGTGTTGTCGAAGCCCTTGGCGCCGAACAGTTCGATGGCGGTACGGGCCAGCAGTGATCGAACCACGGAGCGGGTCTGTTCCCGGATAGGGGCTGGTTTCTGAGTCATGCACCGATGGTACTTCGTATCACGCGATGCATCTACTTGCACTCAGTGCAAAGACGTGCGTAGAGTGAATGCCATGAGCGACGTCGACTCCGTCCCCGCCGCCCTCATCAACAGCTAAGGAACGCGATCATGACCATCACCGACGTCACCGCACAGTCCACCGACGCGGAGCGCTTCAACCACATCCTCCAGAGCCAGCGCGCCGCCTACCTCCGCGACGGAGCGCCTTCCCTGGAGGCCCGGCGCAGCGATCTGAGCAGGTTCAGGGCGGCGCTGATCGCCCGGCGTGGCGACATCGAGGAGGCGATCGACGCCGACTTCGGGCATCGCTCGCGGCACGAGAGCGCGCTGATGGAAGTCGTGGGCGTCGTGCAGGGCATCGACTACCTGCATCGCAACCTTCGTCGGTTCATGCGCCCGACCCATCGCCACATCGAGCTGCTGCTGCGTTTCGGCAGCAACCGCATCGAATACCAGCCGCTCGGCGTGGTCGGGGTCATCTCGCCGTGGAACTATCCGGTCAACCTGTCGCTCATGCCCGTCGTCACCGCGATCGCCGCCGGCAACCGCGTGATGCTCAAGCCGTCGAAGCTGACCCCGGCGACGAACGCGGTGCTCGCGTCGATGCTCAGCGAGCTGTTCCCGCCGGAGCAGGTCACGATCGTCAGCGGCGACGGCTCCGCGTTCTCCTCACTGCCGTTCGACCACCTCGTCTTCACCGGCAGCACCGAGGTCGGGCGAGCCGTGATGAGGGCGGCCAGCGACCACCTCGTCCCCGTCACCCTGGAACTCGGCGGCAAGTCCCCGACCATCGTGGCCAAGGGACACGTCCGGGACCAGGCTGTGTCCGACATCGTCTTCGGCAAGCTGCTCAGCGGCGGGCAGACCTGCATCGCTCCCGACTATGCCCTGGTTCACGAATCCGAGATCGACGCCTTCATCGCCGGCTACGACAGACTGGTGAAGACCGCTTACCCCGACGGCCCCACCGGCGAGGACTACACCTCGATCGTCGACGACAAGCAGTACAAGATCCTCAACGACCTGATCGACGACGCCCGCGCCCACGGGGCGCGGATCATCGAGGTCGGACACCGGCCGGGCGACGCGGCCCGCCGTCCGCACACCCTCGCACCGACCGTCGTGCTCGGCGTCACCGACGACATGCGCATCGCCCACGAGGAGATATTCGGCCCCATCCTGCCGATCTTCGGCTACCGCGACATCGACGACGCCATTGACTACGTCAACGCACGACCGCGACATCGACGACGCCATTGACTACGTCAACGCACGACCGCGACATCGACGACGCCATTGACTACGTCAACGCACGACCGCGACCGCTCGCCCTCTACTACTTCGGCGACAACGGCCCCGAGCGCCGCAGGGTCCTCGGCCGCACGACCTCCGGCAACGTCACCGTCAACGGCACCCTCATGCACGTCGCGCAGGACGACCTCCCCTTCGGCGGCGTCGGCGCCAGCGGGATGGGCAAGTACCACGGCATCGAAGGCTTCCGCACGCTCAGCCACCCCAAGGGCATCTACGTACAAGGACGCTGGAACGCCACCCGCATGCTGCGCGCCCCCTTCAACACGCGCACCGAGACCCTCCTCAACTTCCTGCTCCGGTAACGGAGCCGTTCCCGGCGCCCGCCGGTCCGGAGCGCCCCTCACACACAAGTGCGGCCGCCCGTTCGGCGAAATCGATCGGCAGATCGGCGGAAAGGGTGTGCACCCCGAGCGGCGGCGTCGAGCACCAGGACGCACGTCCGCCCGTGCAGCGGCCAGGGCCTGGCCGAGGCGCACACCTCCGCAAGGAGGCCCCCGGTGGCTGATCACGACCTCGTTCTCGTCACCGAGGACACCTCGAACGTCACGACCATCGCCCAGGCGGGCTCCGAGTCCGCCTGGGCAACAGATGAAGCACTCGATGACGGTCACAGACCGTCGCAAGGATTGAAAGGAGCAGGGGAGGTGGTGCCCGCGAGGGTGCCGTGTCCCTGACCGTCATGAAGAAGATCGACTACCGCAGCCAGACCACATTGATCACCGGGGCAAGTGCCGGACTCGGCGCGGAGTTCGCCCGTCAGTTCGCCGCGCGCGGCTCCAACCTCGTGCTGGTCGCCCGCCGTGCGGACCGGCTTCAGGCCCTGGCCGACGAGCTGTCCGCGAAGCACCGGATCACCGTCACGGTGGTGCCGTTCGACCTCACCGTGCCGGCCGCGGGCGAAGCGCTGGCCAAGGAGGTGGCCCGGCGTGGGATCACCGTCACCAGCCTCGTCAACAACGCCGGCTTCGGCACCCACAGCCCGTTCCGCCAGGAGGACCCGGCACGCGTCCAGCAGGAGATCAACCTGAACGTGGCCAGCCTGGTCGACGTCACCAGGGCGTTCATCGGCCGGCTGACCGGGGTCCTGGTCAACACCGCCAGCTCACTCGGGTACCAGCCCTGGCCCAACGCCGCCGTCTACGGGGCGACCAAGGCCTTCGTGCTGAACTTCACCGAGGCGCTGTGGCAGGAATCGCGAGGCACCGGCCTGCGCGTGCTCGCCCTCTCCCCGGGCCCCACCCGCACCGAGTTCTTCGACACGGCCGGCTCCGACGACATGGCCCGCGGTGTCCGGCTGCAGACCCCGAGCCAGGTGGTCACCACCGCACTGCGCACCCTGGACCGGCGCAACCCGCCGCCAAGCGTCGTCTCCGGCACCTTCAACTGGGTGATGACCCTGACCTCGCGCTTCACCACCCGCCGCGCCAACGTTCTGGCCTTCGGCGCAATGACCCAGTGGCAGATGCGCTCGAGTGGGCCCGGCCACTGACACTCTCCAGACCTCCTCAATCGGAGGTCCCCGACTTCTGCCGCGCCGGCGAGACCACGACCTGACCACAGGCGACGCCGACCGATCGCTCGCGGCGGTGAACTGCCCACCGCCGCCCCCTCGGGAGTGCCCTCTCGATTCAGCGGCTGGAAACCGACCGGTTTATGATGGTGATGAAACCGGCTGGCTTCCCACGGGGGCGGTCACGACCGTGATCCAGTGAGTTGCCGAGCGGTCACCGTGTTCCCCTGCGGTTGTGCAGACCGAGGGTTGAACCCCCAGAGGCTCCCGGCCTGCAATGGCGCCGTCCGGTCTCCTCCCGATGCAGATGTGTTGTCCAGACCGGAGTAAGTCATGAATGGAATCCACCCCTTCCGCGTGCTGCGCGCCAGGCCCCTCTGGATAGCAAGCGGCGTCATCACAGGCGTCCTCGCGATCCTGTTCGGCATCTTCTATGTCGGCCCCAACGTCGACCCGGTCGGCCATACCAAGAATCTGCCGGTCGGCCTGGTCAACTCCGACAAGGGGGCCGACGTCGGCGGCAAGCAGGTCAACCTCGGGGCGCAGATCACCGGGTCGATCAAGACGTCCACCGCGGGCGGCGGCAAGATCGACTGGAAGGTGATGGATGAGAAGGAGGTGAAGGAGGAACTCGGCAAGGGCAAGCTGTACGGTGCGCTCGTCGTCCCCGCCGACTTCACCTCCTCCGTCACCGCGCTGACCGGACCCTCGGCAACCGGGAATCCGGTTCGCCCGCAGCTGACGGTGCTGACCAACCAGTCCGCCGGCAGCGTGGGTTCGAGCATGGCACGGCAGGCGACGACCACGGCGGCCGAGGGTGCCTCGCTCCAGGTGGGCAAGCAGCTGACCGCGCAGGCCGGCGCCCAGCAGGCCGAGTTGCCGACCGCGGCCCGCGTCCTGCTGGCCGATCCGGTGGCGGTGACCGTCGAGGACGGGCATCCGCTCGACTCGCACAGCGGCCTGGGCCTGTCGGCGTTCTACTACGCGCTCGTCCTCGTCGTCTGCGGCATGCTCGCCGCCAACGTGATCAGCGGCCAGGTCGACCACGCCCTCGGCTACACCCACAACGACATGGGCCCGCTGCGCATCCACCGCCCGCTGATCCGGGCCACCCGCGTGCAGAGCCTCGCCATGAGCAGCACCCTCATGGCCGCCCTGTCCCTGCTGATGGGCACCCTGGTCATGGTGGGAGCGATCGGCATCATGGGGATGGACGCCTCCCACCTGCCGCTGCTGTGGCTGTACTCGGTTGCCGCCATCGCCGTCTCCGGCATCGGCGCCCTCACTCTGCTCGCCGTCTTCGGTACGCCCGGCATGCTGGTGGTCACGCTGGTCTTCATCGCGATGGCCGTGCCGACGGCCGGCGCCACCACCCCGATCGAGTCGCTGCCCGGCTTCTACCGCTTCCTCGCCGAGTTCGAGCCGCTGCGGCAGATCAGCGGGGGCATCCGCTCGATCCTCTACTACGACGCCCAGGGTGACGCGGGCCTGACCCGGGGGTGGGTCATGATGGCCGTCGGCCTCGCGGCAGCCGCACTGTTCGGCTTCGGTACGACGAGCTGGTACGACCGCAAGGGGCTGCACCGCACCACCGCCGCGGAGGCGAAGCACAACGAGCCTGCCGTCAAGGCGTAGCGGCCCCTACTCACGACACCAGAGACGGGGCCATTGTGCGAGTGGCCCTCAGTGCGCGTCGCTTCGTGGGGGCGGGAGGCGTGCACCCCCCCAAGGGCTCGGCGGCGATACTCATGCAGCCGCCGCCGAGCCCTCCGCTCGGACCCAGATGCCCTTCGGTCATGAAGCCTGGACCCGCCATCACCCGAGCTCCACCCTGGAAACCGATCGGTTTTCCTTTCGTCGGAATGGAGTTAACCTCTAACTATGACAACCCAGGCGAAGGCGACTCCCCGCGAGCGCCTGTTGGAAGCAGCCGCCACGCTCACCTACCAAGAAGGCGTCGGCATCGGTGTCGACGCGCTGTGCAAGGCCGCAGGGGTGTCGAAGCGTTCCATGTACCAGCTCTTCGAAAGCAAGGACGAACTCCTGACGGTGAGCCTGGAGGAACGCATCACTGCCTTCGCGGCGCGACTTCTGCCCGCAGCGGACGATGGTCGCCCGCCGCGCGAGCGGATCCTGCACGTGTTCGAGCAAGTGGAGTCCCAGGCGGGCGCGCCGGAATTCCGAGGCTGCCGCTACCTTGCCGTACAGATCGAGCTCAAGGATGAGGGCCATCCCGCAAGCCAGGTGGTCCGCCGGGCCAAGGGGAATCTGACGGCCTTCTTCCGTACCGAGGCCGAACGGGGTGGGGCGAGCGATCCCGACCTGTTGGCCAGGCAGCTCAGCCTCACCTTCGACGGCGCCGTAGCCCGCGCGAGCATCAGGGCCGAGAACCTGGCTGCGCTCATCGGGCCCACCGTGGGAGTCCTGCTCGACAGTGCAGGCGTGCGTTGACGCACCTCGCGACTGATCCGGGCCCACTCTTGACGGCGCTTCACGTGCATGTGGATGACCGTCTGGAGACGTCGCGGTGGGCGCCCGCCGCGGTTGACCGATGCCGAGCTGGTGACTTCGGCGCCGGCCCAGGCGATGCCGGGCTTCCCCGCGAAGCCCGCCGACTGCGCTTCCCGCATGCTTACTCGCACGGGATTTCCACGTAGCTGCCGCAGCGGCCGGCCTGCAACAAGCGCCCACGAGCCGCTGTGGGCCTGGTCAACGCCCACGGCATCCCGTGTCCGTCCGAGCCCCTTCTCAGAACGCGCGGTGCGGTGTGGCTACCTCTTCGGCGGCACCGTCGGCATCCCCAGGAAGGGCAACCTCAGGGCGCCGAAGGCGTCGGAGGGGACTGCCGGGTGACGGGGTTCCACAGGCGTCAGGCGTTTGTAGGTCGCTCCCTGTGCTGGACGCGGGTCCTCCTCGCCCTTGTTGGGCCAGGCCGACATCGCGCGCTCGGCCTGGGCCGTGATCGTGAGGGACGGGTTGACTCCGAGGTTGGCGGAGATCGCCGCTCCATCGACGATTGAGATGCCAGGGTGTCCGTAGAGCCGGTGGTACGGGTCGATCACGCCGGTCTCAGGAGTGTCCCCGATGGGGCAGCCGCCCAGGAAGTGCGCGGTGAGCGGCATGCCCATCAGCTCGCCCACGTTACTGCCCGCGAAGCCGTCAACCTCGGCGGCGATGACCGAGGCGGCTTCCGAAGCCGCCTTGATCTGTTTGGGGTTGGGCGCCCCATGGCCCTGACGAGCCAGCAGCAGTCCTTTCCCCACGCCCTTCGGCTTCAGATAGGTTGTGAGCGAGTTGTCCAGCGACTGCATGACCAGACCGATGATCGTCCGCTCGGACCAACGGCGGTTGGAGAGCGAGCGGGCCATGAGCACCGGGTGCTTCGCCACGTTGACCAGCCAGCCCAGGAACCTCGACGAGCCCTCGGCGTACGGGACTTGCAGGACGAACCCGGCACCCATCGCGTTCGATCCCTTGCCATAGCGGACGGGCTCGATGTGGGTGTTCTCGTCGGGGTGGATCGAAGACGTGATCGCCACACCGCGCGTGAAGTCGGCGCTCTGCCCTCCGACGACCTTGCGGTGGCGCCGGACGTCTGCGTGCGCGCTCACCAGGGCTTCCGAGTTGGTGCGGGTCAGATCGCCCAGTCGCTCGGACATGTGCGGAAGCTGGCCGCCCGTCCTCATCCGGTGCAGCAACGTCTGCGTACCGTACGTGCCGGCCGCGATGACGACGTTCCGCGCCCGGAAAGTGCGGCCGGCGCCTTTGTGTTTCCGGTCCGTCGGCCGGGTCCTGACCGTGTACCCGTCCGGCGAGTCGTCCGTGATCGAGACGACGGTCGTCATGGGGTGGACGACGGCGCCGGCCTGCTCGGCGAGATAGAGGTAGTTCTCGTTGAGGCTGTTCTTCCCGCCGCGGCGACAGCCCGTCATGCATTCACCGCATTCGACACAGGCCTTGCGGGCCGGACCGACGCCACCGAAGTACGGGTCGGCCACCTCCTCTCCCGGCTTGGCCTTCGTCGTCCCGTCGGCGTCCTGGCCGTCGCCGAAGAAGACCCCTACGGGGGCCATGTGGAAGGTGTCGCCCACGCCCATCCGTTCGGCGACCGCGTGCAGGTGAACGTCGGCCGAGGTCGTCGTCGGGTTGAGCCGCACCCCGAGCATGCGCCGGGCCTGGTCGTAGTACGGCTTCAGTTCCCCTTCCCAGTCGGTGATGTCCTTCCACTGCGGGTCTTCGAAGAACTGCCTCGGAGGTTCGTACAGGGTGTTGGCGTAGTTGAGGGAACCACCCCCGACCCCGGCCCCCGCCAGCACCATCACGTTGCCCAGCGGATGGATGCGCTGGATGCCGTACAGGCCGAGCTTCGGTGCCCAGAGATAGTTCCTGACGTCCCAGGAGTTCTTGGGAAGCGAGCCGGGTGTGAACCTGCGGCCCGCTTCCAACACGCCTACGCGATAGCCCTTTTCGGTGAGCCGAAGGGCGGTGACTGATCCGCCGAAACCGGAGCCGACGACGACCACGTCGTAGTCGTACGCGGAGTCGTCTCTGTGTTCGTCTGGCTTCGTGGAAGAGTTCTTCCGTGACACGTGCTCTCCTCATTGAGAACGGGTGACTCGGAGCCGTTCTGGTGGGCGGCTGCGCGGTCGTGCGGGTGAAGCAGGCAGTGACAGGCTTGCTGAACCGGACGCTTATGAGGTCACAAGCAATTGAGCGGACGGGGGCGAGGTGACACACCGGCGGGTCGGCGCGGTCCGCACCGGACTCGGGGTGCTGGACAGGCGGTCTGCCGGACCCGTGAGGGGTGTCACCTCGTCACGTCCTGGCGGTCTAGTCGAGTGTCGTTGTGGAGCCGGACGGCGACCAGGCGGGCGTGTCGATCGGCGAGTAGTGCGTGTCCTTGCGGTCCAGCCGCACCATACGGCGGCCGGCGCGCTCCTGGACCACCTCGGCGTCGAGCGGCGCCTCGAACGCGTTGTCCACGACGGTGTATTCGGCGGCGAGTCGTCCCACCGGAGCGATGGCACCGAAGTCGATCCGGCCGCCCACATAGAGGTCGTCTCGGATGTAGAAGCGCTCCACGTTGCCCCAGACGACGTTGTTGAGCCCGTCGGGTGCCGAGAAGATGTGCTCGACGGTGCACTCGAAGGCGATGGGCGCCCCCTTGATACGCGGCGGGCGAACGGCTTCGGACGGCACCTTCTCCAGCCCGACCGCGTCGAACTCGTCGACATCGGGCTCGAACTCGAAGGCGCTGCGGTTGAGCCCGTTGATCTGCGGCAGGGTGGCCATGTTGGTGACGAACTCGCCGGTGTCCCGGATGTTGACGAAGCTGTCCTTGAGCGTGGCCCCGTCCGAGCGCGGCTGGATCGACAGCGAGATCCGGGGCGGCTTGCGCCCGACGACCGTGAAGAAGGAGATGGGGGCCAGGTTGCCCACGCCTTCGGTGGACAGGGTGCTCACCCAGGCGATGGGGCGGGGGATGACGCTGCCGATGAGCAGCTTGTAGGCGGACTTCGCGTCCAGATCGGCCGAGTCGATGATCATGTGGTGTCCCTTGGTGGTGAGTGTGGGGGGAGAGTTGGAGGTCAGCGGCCCTTGAAGGGCAGTACGGGGCGGGGGCGGCCCTCCTTGAGGGCCTTGGCGGCGGAGGCCAGGCCGTCCTTGACGTCCTCGGTCTCGTAGAGGGGGACGGCGAGGTCGAACAGCTGCTGGTCGGCGGCGGGGATGCCGCCCGTGGCCCAGGCGCGCAGCAGCGCCTTGTGCACGACGTGGGCCCGGGTGGGGCCCTGGGCGATCTTTTGGGCGAAGGCCTCGGCTTCGGCGCGCAGTTCGTCGTCGGGGACGACGCGGTTGATGACGCCGGCCTCGGCCATGACCGTGGCGGGTACCTGCTCGGAGGTCAGTGCCCATTCGTAGGCGCGTGCCCGGCCGGCCCGTTCGGCCACCCGGTGGATTCCGCCGAGGAGGGTGACGATGCCGAGCGACTGCTCGGGATGGCCGAAGCGGGCGCTCTGGCCGGCGAGGATGATGTCGGCGCGCAGGGCGAGTTCGAATCCGCCGCCGAAGCACAGCCCCTGCACCGCGGCCACGACCGGGAGCCGGAGCTGTTCGAACCGGTTGATCACGCTCATGATCTGGTCGAAGTCGGCTCGCAGGCTGGTGCGGTCGGCGTCGAGCCAGGGCCGGAAGTCGCCGCCGTAGCTGAAGTCGGGTCCCTCGGCCCGCAGTAGGACGGCGCGGGCCGGGCTGCGGGTGATGGCGTCGACGGCTTCGCTGAGTTCCTGGGTGAACTCGGGTGCCAAGCGGTTCTGCGGGGGGTTGTCGAGGACGATCGTGGCGACGTCGCCGTCGAGGGAGTGGGTGAGAACGGACATGGGACTTCCTTGGCTCGAGACAGTGCGGACGGGGTCGCCGTCGGTCAGGTGAGGTGCTTGCCGGACCAGTCCAAGGCGGACTGCGCGGCTATGGGGGACTGCGTGCTGCACAGGGCGAAGTGGCCACCGCCGATGAACGTCAGCCGCTCGGGTTCCAGGGCTCGTTCGTGGGCCGTCAGCCCGAGGTCGGTGGGGATGAGGTGGTCGTCGTGGCCGACGAACATGAGCAGAAGTCGAGCGCGGCCTGCGTGCGAGGTGGGTGCCTGGGGCACGGCGCGTTGCGGCGATCGGCGTCGCCGACTCGGCGAAGGGGTCGGGAACAGCAGAACGCGGGCTTCGCGGACCACTCCGCCGTACCCGTGGGTCGTGGTGACGGTCGGGTGCGGTGCGGGGGTCTGCGGGATGTACGGCAGACCCCGCAGGGGCAGACCTCGGCCTGTCCTGCCGCCCGGTCCCGCGGTGGCAGGGGGAGTCTCCTGGGGGCTCCGGGGGTCGGACGAGCTCATGAGCGACACCCTTCCTGTGGCTGCGTCACCAATCAAGATGAAAGGACCATACGCCTTTGACTTCTTTCACTTCAAGAGGGGGGAGATGTCGTACCCTGAGCCAGTGGCCAAACGGTCACGGTCATGTCGGTAGAGCTGGCCGGTCAGCGAGAGGGAGGCGTGGTCATGGTGTGGTCCGCGTCCACGCGGTACGAGGTTGAACCGGCTCCGGTCGGGCTGGCGCTCGTGCACGACCTGCTCAACACCATTTCTGCCGGCCGACCCCGGGCGGCGGATCTCCTGGACGGCCTCTCCGACGCGCAGGCGTGGGTCGATCAGGCGCTGGACTGCTGGGCGCGCGAGAGGGGGCAGGTCGCCGCGCAGGTGCCTCTCACCGAGAGTGATCTCGAGGAGTTGCGCGGCCTGCGTGCAGAGTTGCGGCGGCTTCTCGCCTCACGAGACGAAGACGGCATGGATGCCGACGACCAGACCGTAGCGCCAGCCGTTCATGTCGCGGCCGCGGCGGTGCGGATGGACCGCACCGGCCGGGCCGTCCTGGAGCCTCGCGGTCAGGGCTGGCGGTATGTGGCCGCCCTGGTGCTGCTCGAGGTGTTCCAGGCTCAGCAGGCGGACGCCTGGCGCCGACTCAAGATCTGCCGTAATACGCGCTGCACGACGGCGTTCTTCGACCGCTCCCGCAATAACAGCGGTGTATGGCACTCCACCAAGACCTGCGGCAACCCTGAGAACCTGCGTGCCCACCGGGCCCGTCAGCGTGTCCGTACCAGCGGGTTGTAGAAGTCGTCCGGGTCGGTCGCCCCGGCGGGGGTCTCCAGCGAAAATCGGCACGGTGGGTCTGCTCCTTGCGATGGCGGGCACGGCTTTCGCTTGTGCTGAAATAAGCGAAAGCCGTACGGTTGTTGCCTGCTGGGAGGGCTCCGACGAAAGGCCGACCCGCATGACGTCGTCGTGACCCCGCTCGATGACGTCAGGACTTACTACTCGGTCCGGGCCTGTCGGCCCGTGACGCCGCGACAGCGGCCTGGAGAGGTTGAACGCATGGCATCCGAGACACAGCGACCGCCGACGCATTCGTCCGGCGAGGACGCGACGACAGGTGGGTCCTCCGCCGGTGACGGTATCCGTCGCCGGACGATTCAGGCAGGGGGCCGGGAGGTTCCGATCCTGGAGGCCGGCAGTGGGCCCCTCGTCCTGTGCCTTCACGGTTTTCCCGACCATGCAGGCTCCTGGGCAGGGATGCTCGATCGCCTCGCCCAGGACGGCTACTGGGCGGTCGCTCCCGCACAGCGCGGATACTGGCCGGATGGCGCGGCGCCCGACGGCTCCTATCGCGCGTCAGCGACCGGGCAGGATGTCCTGGACCTGATCGAAGCGCTCGGGCGCGATCGGGCGGATCTCATCGGTCACGATCTCGGCGCCCGGGCGGCGTACGCGGCGGCGAGCCTCGACGCCACCCGCGTCCGCAAGATTGTCGGCATGGCGGTCCCCTACGGGCCGCAACTGCGAACCGCCTGGCTCACCGACGGCGACCAGCAGCGACGCAGCTGGTACATGTTCTTCTTCCAGACGGCCCTGGCGGAACCGGCCGTCGCGCTCGACGACTTCGCCTTCATCGACCGGCTCTGGCGGGAGTGGTCGCCCGGCTACGAGTTGCCGGATGCGGAGCGGGCCGCGCTCAAGGAAACCCTCCGTGCTCCAGGAGTGCTGACCGAGATCCTGGGCTACTACCGCCAGCTGTTCTCACCCCCCGCCGAGGAGGCGGCGCGAGCGCTGGAGGCCCGGGCGAGCGGTGCCATCACCATCCCGGCGCTGTATCTCCACGGGGCCGACGACAACTGCTTTTCCGTGGAGGTGAGCGACGGCATGGACGCCGTGTTCAAGAAAGGCCTCGAACGCGTCGTCGTACCCCGCGCCGGACACTTCCTGCACCTCGAACAGCCCAAGCAGGTCGCCGATCACATTCTGAGCTTTCTGGACAACTGACTCATCACTCTGCCCCCGAAGCCGCCGTCAGCCGGATGGCCGCGGCGGCGGGTCCAGGGCGGTCTGGACGTCTTCGGCAGCCTCTCCGCGTGAAGTTCCTGGTGGACCGGCGCCGCGCAACCCGAAGGGCACGGACCTGGCCGGGAATCCGCATGCGGCAGCGCACTTGAAGACTCTGACGCGGATGGTCGCCGACGGACGTTACGGCGTTGTCGACGACGAGCTGGAACGCTTCCCGTGGGTGATGAAGTCCGCTGCCTCACGGACGTCCGCGCCCAGTCGGCACGCGCCGCCACGGGTGTGGGCGAGCGCCGTGTACGCCGCCCAGGAGCTGACCGACGAGCACGCCCGGCTGACGG
Source organism: Streptomyces sp. ME02-8801-2C (assembly GCF_033793965.1). Taxonomy (NCBI): domain Bacteria; kingdom Bacillati; phylum Actinomycetota; class Actinomycetes; order Kitasatosporales; family Streptomycetaceae; genus Streptomyces; species Streptomyces sp. ME02-8801-2C. The sequence continues at coordinate 113,360 of NZ_JARAXP010000018.1, forward strand.
ACCGCGCGCGCCGGCTCCAGCCGCCTTCGAGGCCGCTGACCCGGCGGGCCGTGCGCGTCACCCGTCCAATGCGTCTGCCTGTCGGCCCGCTCGTGGTCCTCCTCGAAGGGCTGTCGGCCGGTCGGCTACTTATCGCTCGCCACCGTGCTTGGCCTCTGGTGTCCGAAGGCGCGCAAAAGGAAGAACACCATGGAGTCGGCGGTCTCCGCGGCGATGGCGGGGTCGACCTGGTTCGGCGGCAGGGGAGTGAGGAAGAACCTGCTCATCATGGGACCGATCACCAGGTCGCCGAGCAGGTCGGCGTGCTCCACCGGTGGTATCTCGCCCCGGTCCACCGCACGCTGTGTCATCTCCTCCATGCGTCGGCGCACGGGCAGCATGAAGGCGTTCTCGAGGGCCTCGGCCAGGGAGGGGCTGTAGGCGGCCTCGCCGATCAGGGTGCGCAGCACTCCTCCCTCCTTGCCGGTCAGGGAAGCCGCCTTGTCCCGGAGCAGGGCACGCAGGTCACCCTCGAGGGTGCCGGTGTCCGACTCGGCCGTCAGTTCCTTGGCGTACGCGGCGGCGGCGTCGACGACCATGACCTCCTTGGAAGGCCAGCGGCGGTAGAGGGTGGCGGTGGACACCCCGGCGCGGGTCGCGACGGCGGCGGTGGTGAGCGCGCCGTAGCCGCTCTCGGTGAGAACGGCGAGAGTCGCGTCGAGCAGCGCACGGTCGCGGGAGGCATCGCGGGGGCGTCCCCGACGTGCCTGCGTCCCGGTCATCGAGCGGTTCCAGAACATTGAGTCACGGTGGTGTAGGTCACACGCCCAGCATACAGGTAAACGAAACGAAAGGCTTTCGTTTCGTATATGGTTCTGGGTATGAACACCAACGCACCCACCGGCGGTCAGCCGGACATCGCCGTCACGGCGGCCCCTGCGGCGGAGACCGTCGCGCGACTGCGGGCCACGTTCAACACCGGCCGCACCAAGCCCGTCGCCTGGCGCAAGCAGCAACTGCAGTCGCTGAGGCGTCTGTTGACGGAGCATGAGGACGTGTTCGCGCAGGCGCTGCGGACCGACCTCGGCAAGAGCGCGACCGAGTCCCACATGGCGGAGATCGGCTTCCTGGTCAGGGAGATCGACCACACCCTGAGTCATCTCGACCGGTGGCTGCGTCCGAAGAGAGCCTCCGTGCCCCTGTCGCTGATGCCGTCCCGGGCCTGGACCGTGCGTGAGCCGCTGGGTGTCGTGCTGGTCATCGCCCCCTGGAACTACCCGGTCAATCTGGCGCTCGCGCCGGTCATCGGTGCCCTGGCCGCCGGCAACGCCGTCGTCCTCAAGCCCAGCGAGGTCGCCCCCGCGACCTCGGCCGTGCTCGCCCACTGGTTGCCCCGGGTCCTGGACCCGCAGGCCGTGGCCGTCGTCGAGGGCGGCGTGGAGGAGACGACCGCCCTGCTGGAACAGCGCTTCGACCACATCTTCTACACCGGCAACGGCGCGGTCGGGCGCATCGTGATGACCGCCGCGGCCCGTCATCTCACCCCGGTGACCCTGGAGTTGGGAGGCAAGAGCCCCGCCGTGGTCGAACCCGGCGCCGACCTCGCCACCGCTGCCCGCCGTATCGCCCTGGGCAAGTTCATGAACGCGGGCCAGACCTGCGTGGCACCCGACTACGTGCTGGCGATCGGTGAGGCGGGCGCCGAGATCGAGGCGCACCTGGTCGAGGCGATACGTGAGATGTACGGCATCGATCCGGCTCGCAGCGCCGACTACGGCCGTATCGTCAACGAGCGCCACTTCGACCGGCTGGCCGGCCTGCTGAAGGACGGCCGGACCGTCGTGGGCGGCGACCACGACCGCGACACCCGCTACATCGCCCCGACCGTGCTGGCCGACGTCGACCCCGACTCCCCGGTGATGCGCGACGAGATCTTCGGCCCCATCCTGCCCATCGTCCGGGTCCCCGACCTGGACGCGGCGATCGCCTTCATCACCGAACGGGACAAGCCGCTGGCCCTGTACGCCTTCACCGCGTCCAAGCGCTCCAAGCGGCGCCTGACCGCGGAGACGTCCTCCGGCGGCCTGGTCTTCGGCCTCTCGCTCCTCCAGCTCGGCGTGCTCGACCTGCCCTTCGGCGGTGTCGGTGAGAGCGGCATGGGCCGCTATCACGGCTCGTACTCCCTGGACACCTTCAGCCACCTCAAGGCCGTCCTCGACAAGCCGCTCAAGCCCGACACGCTGGGCGTGGCCACTCCGCCCTACACCCCTCTCAAGGAGCGCGTCCTGCGACGCATCACGTGAGCCGGTTCGCCGACGAGCAAGAGCGTGAGGTCGACGTGATCACTGCTCCGCAGCCAGAGCGGACGACCCTCGTCGTCACGACGATTGCCGTGAGCACGATGACCCGCCGGGCTCTGTGGACGAGGTCCATGGCGCCGCCCATGCCCTTGACCAGCTTCCCGGGGACGGCCCAGTTGGTCAGGTCGCCGTTCTGCGCAACCTGCGGCAAACAGGGGCGGAGAGGGGCATACCGCCCCTCCGGGCCGTGCACCTGCGGCATCGTTGAACGCGTGGATCATGTCAAGGACGTAGCCGTCGTCGACCTGCGACAGATCGGCGATGGTCGATGACGGTATGGGCGGACATCAGCGCCACGATCGCCCGGTGCAGCCCGTGGCTTTCCACTGTGGCTGCTCCAGGTGACACGGTCATCCGCTCGCGTCGGTTCGTTGTTTGTGGCGTGGCGCTCATGGGCCGCTACGAGGACCGCTGGTCGCGCGTCAGGCAGGGGTGAACACGGCCGCGTCGTGGTGAATCGGGCCGTCCGTACCGGTCAGCGGCATGCCGCAACCGCCGCGCCGGTCGGCGACGATTTCCGCGGCGATGGCCAGGGCGGTCTCTTCCGGTGTCCGGGCGCCCAGGTCCAGGCCGATCGGCGAGCGTAGACGGGCCAGTTGGAGCTCGGTGACTCCGGCCGCACGCAGGTGTCGTGTGCGGTCCTCGTGGGTGCGGCGCGAACCCATCGCGCCGACGTAGGCGACCGGTAGCCGCAGCGCGATCCGGAGCAGGGGTATGTCGAACTTGGCGTCGTGGGTCAGCACGCACAGCACGGTTCGGCCGTCGACGTCGGCGGTCTCCAGGAAGCGGTGGGGCCAGTCGACGACGACCTCGTCCGCCTCCGGGAACCGGGCGGCTGTGGCAAACACGGGGCGGGCGTCGCAGACCGTGACGCGGTAGCCGAGGAACTTGCCGATCCGCACCAGCGCGCCAGCGAAGTCGATCGCTCCGAAGACGATCATGCGGGGAGGTGGAACGCTCGATTCAACGAGCAACGTGACTGGGCCCTCGCAGTGCGAGCCACCCTCGGCGATGGTCATGGTGCCGGTCTGGCCTGCATCAAGCATGGCGCGGGCCGCGGCGGCCGCGGCGGCGTCCAGCGCGGGGCGGCCGCCGAGGGAGCCCTCGCGGGAACCATCAGGCCGTACGAGAAGGGGCCGCGCTGTCAGCGCACCGGCCCCGTCGACGATGCGGGCCAGCGCCACGGGCGCGCCGGCCGAGGCCTCGGCCAGCGCCGCCGCGACAACGTCGGCGTCCGTTGTCCCGGCACGTACCCGGGTGACCAGGATGTCGATGATGCCGCCACAGGTCAGGCCGACGGCGAAGGCGTCCGCATCGCTGTAGCCGAAGCGTTCGAGGACCGGCGCGCCGTCCCGGAGCGCCTGTAGGCACAGCTCGTACACGGCGCCCTCGACACATCCGCCGGAGACGGAACCGATGACCGTGCCGTCGCTGTCGACGGCGAGGGTGGCGCCGGCCGGGCGGGGTGTGCTGCCGGTGACGGCCACCACCGTGGCGACGGCGAAATCGCGCCCGCGAGCGGCCCAGTCGCTGAGCTCTTGGGCGATGTCCATCATGTCGTCTCCTGAACAGGACAGTGCGATCAGGCCCGTTGGCCGACGCCGTAAGCCAACAGGGGCGTTGTCGAAAGCTCTCGGCTGAGAACCGCGTCAGAGAGCTGCCGGTCGGCCGGGAAGCGGCATAGTCGCGGCTTCCCGATTCCGTCGTCCGGCTCGAGGCCGCGGGTCTCGTTCGAGGCGACGACGGCTGCGGTGCGGCGCTCGAGCCGAACGGTGGAGCAAGGCTGCGCCGGTCACAGCAGCTTGTCCAGGGTGATCGGCAGGTCCCTGATCCGCTTGCCGGTGGCGTGGTAGACGGCGTTCGCGATCGCGGCCGCCACGCCGGTCGTGCCGACCTCGCCCAGGCCGATGATGCCCAGGGGCATGGTCTTGTCCGGTTCGTCGAGCCAGGCGACGTCGATCGGGGGGATGTCGGCGTGGACGGGAACGTAGTAGGAATCGAGGCCTGCGCTCATGGTGCGCCCGTTGCGGGGGTCGATCAGGCTCTGTTCCGACAGTGCCATGCCGATGCCCATGATCACGGCGCCGCGGAGCTGGCTGGCCGTGGTCTTGGGGTTGATGATGCGGCCGACGTCGAACATGCCGAGCCAGCGTGAGATCCGGAGTTCGCCGGTGTCGGCGTTGACCCGGACCTCGCAGAACTGCGCGCCGCGGGCGGCCTTGGACCAGCGCTGGTCCTTCAGGAAGGTGGTGAGGAACCGGCTCTGACTGCCCAGCAGACCCCGTCGGGTGTCCGACCCGACCGAGGCTTCGAGGAACGGGCGCCCCGCTGCGCGCAGGGCGGCTGCCGGTTCCTGGCCGGTCGTGCCCGTACGCCGGGCGAGCGCGCTCACCTTGCGGGTCAGCTCGGCGCAGGCGGCGAGGAGGCTGGTGGCCACTGTCGCCGTCTGGTTGGAGTTGCCGGCCATCGGGCCGGTCGGCAGGGCCGAATCGCCGTACTCGACGCGAACCTTCTCGTACGCGATGCCGAGCGCGTCCGCGGCGATCTGTGCCTGGACGGTCGCGGCGCCCATGCCCATCTCATGGAAACCGCACTGCACGAGCGCGCTGCCGTCGTCACTCAGCCGCACCCTGACGTCGGCGACCAGGCGCAGGACCGGGTGGTAGGCGGTGGCCGTGCCCATGCCGACGAGCCACTCGCCGTCGCGCATGGAGCGGGGTTCTGGGTTGCGGTCCGCCCAGCCGAAGCGTTCGGCGCCGGCCTCGAAGGCTTCACGCTGATTCCGCTGGGAGAACTTCTTGCCGCCGGTCGGGTCCTTTGCGGGCTCGTTGCGCAGTCGCAGGGCGATCGGGTCCATGGACAGTTCATAGGCGAGTTCGTCCATCGCGGATTCCAGTACGAAGCTGCCGATCGCCTCGCCGGGGGCGCGCAGCCAGGTGTTGGGCACCAGGTCCATGGAGACGAGGTTCTGCCGGGTCAGCATGTTCTGGGCGCCGTAGAGGTGCCGGGCCGGTGAGCTGGTCGCCTCGAGCAGGCCCCCGGCCGAGCCGGTGCGGGTGACGCTGTCCTGGATCAGTGAGGTGAGCCGGCCGTCGCGGGTCGCGCCGAGCGCGATCCGGTTGGTCGAGGCGGTACGCCCACCGGTGGCGCGGTTGACGGCCTGGCGGGTCAGTGCCAGGCGTACGGGCCGTCCGACTGCCTTGGCCGCCATCGCCGCGATGACCGTGCCGGGCCAGACGGCGAACTTACCGCCGAAGCCGCCTCCCAGGAACTCGGCATGGACACGGACGTGGGACGCCGGCACACCGAACCGCCAGGCCAGGTAGCGGTGGGTCTGGTCCATGGCCTGCGTGGTGTCGTGCACGGTGAGACGGTCACCGTCCCAGACGGCGACCGTCGCGTGCGGCTCGATCGCGTTGTGCTGCAGGCCGGGCGTGGTGTAGCGCAGGTCGACCGACACCTCCGCAGCGGCCAGCGCCGCCTCCGCGTCACCCTTCTTCGTCTGGCCGGCGAAGGTGAGGTCGCCCTTGGCCGGGGTGGCGTTGTGCTGCTCGGTGGCGAAGTCCACGCGCGCGGGCAGCAGGTCGTAGGTCACTTCGACGAGGTGGGCGGCCTCGTTCGCCGCGGCCGAGGTCTCCGCGACCACGACGGCGATCGGCTGGCCGTCCCAATGGACCTGATCGGTGTTCAGGTAGTCGAGGCTGGTTCCCGACACGCTCGGTCCCAGGTCCCGCACGATGTTGTGGTTGCGTTCCGGGCGGATCCTCGGCGCGTTGAGGTGGGTGAGGACCTCCACGACGCCGGGCACCGCGGCCGCCGCGGTCGTGTCGATGCCGGTGATCGTGCCACGGGCGACGGTGGAATGGACCAGCGTCGCGTAGGTGAGGTTCGGGTAGTGGTGCTCGGCGGAGAACCGCACGGCCCCGGTCACCTTCGCGTGACCGTCCCTGCGGTCCACCGGCCGGCCGACCGCGCCCCCGACGGGCACGGTGGCGTCCGCGCCGGGCTCAGTGTCTGTCCAGGTGTGTGTGGTCACGATGCGCTCCGCTCGGCGTTGAGTGTCCGCAGCACGGCCACGACCGTCCGCCGGGCCAGGTCGATCTTGAAGGCGTTGCCGGACTGGGGCAGGGCGGGGGCGAGTTCCGCGGCGGCAGCCCTGGCGAAGTTCTCGTCGGTGGCTTCGGCGCCGAGCAGAAGCTGTTCCGCGATGCGTGCCCGCCACGGCTTGGTCGCGATGCCGCCGAGTGCAAGGCGGGCTTCGGTGATGCGGCCGTCGGCGGCGACCTCGAGCGCCGCGGCGACCGAGACCAACGCGAAGGCGTAGGACGCTCGGTCGCGGACCTTGCGGTAGCGCGAGTGCGCGGCGACTGACACCGGCGGCACTTCCACGGCCGTGATCAGCTCGTCGGCGGCGAGCACCGTCTCGATGTGCGGGGTGTCGCCGGGCAGTTGGTGGAAGTCGGCGACCGGGATCCGTCGCACACCGCGCACGCTCTCGACCTCGACGACCGCGTCGAGCATCACCAGCGCCACCGCCATGTCCGAGGGATGCGTCGCGATGCAGTGTTCGCTCGCCCCCAGCACCGCACTGCCGCGGGAGAACCCGCCGATCGCGTCACAACCACTGCCGGGCACCCGCTTGTTGCAGGCGGAGGCCTCGTCGTAGAAGTACATGCAGCGGGTGCGCTGCAGCAGATTGCCGCCCACCGTCGCCATGTTCCGCAGCTGGGCCGAGGCCCCGAGGAGGATCGCCTTGGCCAGCACCGGATAGCGGGTCCTGACCAGGGGGTCCGCGGCGAGGCGGCTGTTGGTCACCAGCGCGCCGACGCGGAGGGTGCCGTCGGCAAGTTCCTCGATCCCGGTCAGCGGCAGGCGGGTGATGTCCACGACCGTCGCCGGGTGCTCGATGCCCTCGCGCATGAGGTCGACGAGGTTCGTGCCGCCCGCGAGGAACTTCACGTCATCGCTGTCCGCGATCGTGCGCAGTGCGGTGGCCGTGTCCGGGGCGCTGAGGTAGGAGAACGACTTCACTTCGCGACCTCCTTGATCGCCGAGACGATGCCGTTGTAGGCGCCGCAGCGGCACAGGTTGCCGCTCATCCGCTCCCGGATCTCGGCGTCGTCCAGTTCGCCGGTGTCGGCGAGGTGCTCGGTCGCCGCGCTGGGCGCGCCCTCCTTGTGCTCGGCAAGCATCCCGATCGCCGAACAGATCTGGCCCGGCGTGCAGTAGCCGCACTGGAATCCGTCGGTGCGGACGAACGCCTCCTGCAACGGGTGGTCGACGCCTTCGATGGTCGTGATCTCACGGCCCTCGTACTGCACCGCCAGCGCCAGGCACGAGTTGATCCGCCGCCCGTCGGCCAGGACCGTGCAGGCACCGCACGCGCCCTGGTCGCAGCCCTTCTTGGTGCCGGTGAGCCACAGGTGCTCACGGAGCATGTCGAGCAGGCTGACCTGCGGCGCGACGTCCGCGATGTGGTCTTCTCCGTTGATCCGCAGTCGAAGCTCGGGCAATGGGGTCACGTCCTTGAAGGTGAGGATCGACGGCCGACAGCGCGGGTCGCCAGCCCTTGGGCGCGCTGTTGCGACGCAGGGTCTACGAAGCGGCCAAGCCAGCGTTTGACGATTAAAGGAACCAGTTGTTCCTTTGTCAATCCCGTGGCTTCCATCACTCCGGCGGTGTGTCAGTCTTGGAGCCATGTCGACGGAAGAGTCCGCCAACTCGAAACGGCAACGACCAGCAGGCGTCAGTCCGGGCCGGCCGCCGCAGGCCGCGCTCGCGGCGCGCATGCGCCACCTCATGTCGGTCGCCTGCGACGAGTTCGTCACACACGGGTTCTCCGAGGCCAGGATCTCGCGCATCGCACAGGACGCCGGGGTGTCGAAGAAGACCATCTACGCCCGTTTCCCGACCAAGGACGCACTGCTCGTCGCCGTGGTGGAGGACCTCGCCGCGCGGACATGCACGGCCATGCTGGACGCCAAGACCACCATGACCGGCGAACCCGAGGAGGTGCTGACCAGGTTCGCGATGCAGATAGCCCGCGACTGGATGACCCCACGCGGAGTGGCCATCTACCGGCTCGTCATAGGCGAGGTCGATCGCCTCCCTCAGCTCGCGGAGATCCCCAAGACAGTGATGGGGGTGATGCGCTCGACGCTCGAGACATACCTACGCGGGCAGGTCAGAGCCGGCAGGCTGGCGATCCCCGACCCCGAGGTCGCGTGCGGCCAGTTCAGGATGCTCACCTATGGCGAACTCGGCGAGCGCATGCTGTTCGGCGAGACGATTACCGAAGAGGAGATGGCGGCGACGATCGGGCGCGCGGTGACGCTGTTCCTCGACGGCTACGCGGTCGAAAAGCGCGGCGCCGGCGAGGGTGAGCGGGAGTCCTGATCAGCTTCCGGTGGGGCCCGAACGTCTCCTCAGCCCCCGGACTTCCTCGCCTGGTACGAACGATGGCTCGACCACATGATCGCCGGCCTGGACAACCGAGCCCTGGAACTCACCTCAGCGCGACTCCATGCTCATCAGCATCGGTACCGTCTCGCTTCGAAGATCTGACTACCAGTGACCATTCCACAGAAGCTGAGCGAGAACCCGGGAACCGGGGTCTGGCACAGATCTTGGGGAGCGGTCGCAGAGGGTGACGATGTCGTTCGATTGAAAGGGTCGTCATGATCCCGGCTGCCGGGCTCAAACGGTCACC
>NZ_JARAXP010000019.1:0-117819 GCF_033793965.1 Streptomyces sp. ME02-8801-2C
AACCCACAGAACATTCTGTGAGCCGGGGTATCAACATATCTGGCGTTGATTTTTGGCACGCTGTTGAGTTCTCAAGGAACGGACGCTTCCTTCGTACTCGCCCAAGAGGCTCTCTCAGGCTTTCCTCCGGGCAGTTTCCCTTCGGTTCTTGCTGTCTTGCGTTTCCGACTCTATCAGACCGTTTCGCGATCCAATTTCCTCGGTGCTTTCCAGGTTTCCGCTTTCGCGTTTCCCTTTCCGGCGGCTCCGACTTTATCAGAAGTTTTCGGCCGGGCTGACCGGCTGCTCATTTCTGAGATTCATCGGGAGGTGGCCCTCGGGAATCAAAGTCCTCGAGAAACCAGTAGATTTTCACTGCCGCCACCGAACCTGTCCGGCTCCAGGCAACTGCTCTAATCTACCTCCCCACTCGCTCCGCGTCAACGGTTTCTGTGGGGCGAAGAGGAGACTAGCAGCCCGGCCGCCGTGTCCGCACATCAGGCGGCAGTGGGGACCGAGGCGCTCCGCTCTGCCGCCTCTAGGTCACCCGTCTCGCCGGCGCGCGCGGCACGACCGCCGAGGACGTACACGTACGCGAGGAAGGCCAGTTCGGCGACGACCCCGATCGTGATGCGGGCCCAGGTGGGCAGACCGGACGGGGTGACGAAGCCTTCTATGGCGCCCGAGACGAAGAGGACCAGGGCCAGGCCGATCGCCATTCCCAGGGCGGCTCGTCCTTCTTCGGCCAGTGCCGTGCGGCGGGAGCGCGGGCCCGGGTCGATGACCGTCCAGCCGAGGCGCAGGCCCGTGCCGGCGGCCACGAAGACCGCGGTCAGCTCCAGGAGGCCGTGCGGCAGGATCAGGCCGAGGAAGGTGTCCAGGCGGCCCGCAGAGGACATCAGGCCGATGCCGATGCCCACGTTGAGCATGTTCTCGAAGAGGATCCAGACGACCGGCAGGCAGAGGAAGACTCCCAGGACCAGGCACATCGCTGCGGCCTGTGCGTTGTTCGTCCAGACCTGAGCGGCGAAGGACGCCGCGGGATGGCTGGAGTAGTACGTCTCATATTCGCCACCGGGACGGGTGAGGGCGCGCAGTTCGTCGGGGGCCGCTATGGAGGACTGCACCTCGGGGTGGGTGCCTATCCACCAGCCCAGGAGGACCGCCACCGCCGTGGAGATGAGCGCGGTGGGGACCCACCAGTGGCGGGATCGGTAGACCGCCGCGGGGAAGCCGTGGGTGAGGAATCGGGTGACGTCGCGCCAGGACGCGCGGCGGGTTCCTGTCACGGCGCTACGCGCGCGTGCCACCAGTTGACTGAGCCTGCCGGTCAGCTGGGGGTCCGGGGCGCTCGACTGGATCAGCGAGAGGTGGGTGGCGGTGCGTTGGTACAGGACGACGAGTTCGTCCGCCTCGGCTCCGTTGAGGCGGCGCTGGCGGCGGAGCAGTGCGTCCAGGCGGTCCCACTCGGCGCGGTGGGCGGAGACGAAGACGTCGAGGTCCATCGGTTTTGCCTGCTCCTCGGCTGTTCGCCGACTGCACGTCGTGGGTGTCGGCTTGTCGTACTGCGGCGCGATGCCCTGTCAGCTTGGCAGACTTGCTGTTCCAGGGGCAGGTCAGGGGAAGGACGGCAGGCGTGAGTGAGCTGGTTACGGGCGAGGCAGTGGCGCTGGAACTGCGCCCAGCGAAACTGCCCAGCAGGGCGCTCGCCGTGTTGCTCGACCTTGTGGTGGTCGGGGTGGTCTACACCCTGGTCACCATAGTTCTGGTCATATCCACGGCTTCATTGGACGAGGCGGCGCAGGCCGCTGTCGCCGTCGCCGCGTTCCTTCTGGTGCTGGTGGGTGCGCCGATCGCGGTGGAGACCCTCAGCCATGGGCGATCGCTCGGAAAGCTGGCGTGCGGTCTGCGGGTGGTGCGGGACGACGGTGGGCCGATCCGGTTCCGGCACGCGCTGGTGCGTGGTGCGGTCGGGGTGGTCGAGATCCTGATGACGTTCGGAGTGGTGGCCTGTATCGCGTCGCTCGTGTCGGCGCGTGGGCGGCGGCTCGGTGATGTCGTCGCGGGCACGCTCGTCGTACGGGAGCGAGTGCCGGTGGCTCGGGCCGCTTTCGTACCTCCTCCGCCGCCGTGGTTGTCCGGGCGGTTCGCGGAGCTCGACCTGTCGGCCGTGCCCGACGGGTTGTGGCTGGCCGTACGTCAGTATCTGACGCGTATGGGGCAGCTGGATCCGCAGGTGGGCTGGGCCATGGCCCAGCGGCTGGCCTCCGAGGTGGCGGCGTGTACGGGGGCTCCGGCGCCGCAGGGTGTTCCGCCGGCGGCCTATCTGGCGGCTGTGCTGCAGGAGCGGCAGGTGCGGGAAGCTCGGCGGGCGTTCGGGAGCGGGCCTGCGGCCGTGGGGCCCTCGGTGCCTGGTGGCCATGTCGTGCATGGTGGCCCGGGGGTGTTCGGTCCTGCGGCGCCGCAGCCGCCGGGTGTGGCTTTTCATCCGCCCGCCGCGGTCTCCCATCCGCAGGTCTCCGGCGCCGGCGTCCCTGTCCCGGTCGTCGAAGCCGAGCCGGCGGACCAGGCCGGCGATCGCCGCTCCTCCGGCGGGTTCGCGCCGCCTGCCTAGTCGGCGAACACCGACGGCGGGGATTCGAGGTGTTCCAGCTCGATGCCCGGGGCGGCGAGGACTACGTCGCCGGCGATGTGCACGGCGTGCTGTTCGCCGGTGTCCAGGGCTGTGACCTGGTATTCGTCCACGGTCAGGGGGCCGTTGTCAGTGGCGTGTGCTTCTCTTTTCACCAAGGCCCAGGACTGGTCCACGGTACGGGGGGCGAGGACGGGGTCCGTGAAGGCGACGAGGCGTACGCGGGTTGCGGTGGCGGAGGGGGTGAGGCGCAGGAGACGGGTGGTGGCGACCAAGAAGGCGGGCGATGTGCCGGTGAAGGCATGGGCGCGGACGTTGCCTTCGGTGGCGTGGGTGCCGGTGGGGTCGGTGCGGACCCAGGTGACGCCGTCGAGTGCGGCGCCACGGATCTGCCAGCTCGCCGCGTGGAGTTCGAGGCGGATCGGGCGGCCCAGGTCGTCGAGGGTGAGGTCGACGGAGCCGGTGTGGTCGCCCGAGGGAGCGGTCAGCTGGGAGACGTAGCGCCAGCCGGAGGGGCCGGGGGCGCAGTGGAAGTGCTCTTCTGCGAGGGGGGTGTGATCGTGCGCATCGTGAAGCGAATAACGGCCGCGGGGCATGGGGGTCCTGGGTCTTTCGGACTGTCGCTCGAGCTTTCGAGCCGCTGAGCCTCGGTAAAGGGGCAGGCCCCCGGCACGGGGGTGCGGGGGCCTGCCTCGGAGGACCTGCTGGTGGTGAACGCGTCAGTGCACGGGCGTGTTCACCATCAGTCGGAATACCGGCTCAGTAGCGGTAGTGGTCCGGCTTGTACGGGCCCTCGACCTCGACCCCGATGTACGACGCCTGCTCCGGGCGCAGCGTCGTGAGTTTGACGCCGAGGGCGTCGAGGTGGAGGCGGGCGACCTTCTCGTCGAGGTGCTTGGGCAGCACGTAGACGTCGGTCGGGTACTCCTCGGGCTTGGTGAACAGCTCGATCTGGGCCAGGGTCTGGTCCGCGAAGGAGTTGGACATCACGAACGACGGGTGCCCCGTCGCGTTGCCCAGGTTCAGCAGACGGCCCTCCGACAGCACGATCAGCACCTTGCCGTCGGGGAACTTCCACGTGTGGACCTGCGGCTTGACCTCGTCCTTGACGATGCCCTCGATCTTCGCCAGGCCCGCCATGTCGATCTCGTTGTCGAAGTGACCGATGTTCCCCACGATCGCCTGGTGCTTCATCCGGGCCATGTCCGAGGCCATGATGATGTCCTTGTTGCCGGTCGTGGTGATGAAGATGTCCGCCGTCTCCACCACATCGTCCAGCGTCGCGACCTGATAACCGTCCATCGCCGCCTGCAACGCACAGATCGGGTCGATCTCCGTCACGATCACCCGCGCACCCTGACCGCGCAACGACTCCGCACAGCCCTTGCCCACATCCCCGTACCCGAAGACGACCGCCGTCTTGCCGCCGATCAGTACATCCGTGGCCCGGTTGATCCCGTCGATCAGCGAATGCCGGCAGCCGTACTTGTTGTCGAACTTCGACTTCGTCACCGCGTCGTTCACGTTGATCGCGGGGAAGAGGAGGCTGCCCTCGCGCTGCATCTCGTACAGGCGGTGCACACCCGTCGTGGTCTCCTCGGTCACACCACGGATCTCCGACGCCAGCTGCGTCCACTTCTGCGAACCATTGCCGATCGTCCGGTTCAGCAGCTCGAGAATCACCCGGTGCTCGTCGTTCTCGGCCGTCTCGACGGCCGGCACCTTGCCGGCCTTCTCGTACTCGACACCCTTGTGGACCAGGAGCGTGGCGTCACCACCGTCGTCCAGGATCATGTTCGGACCACCCGTGGGACTGCCCGGCCAGGTCAGCGCCTGCTCCGTGCACCACCAGTACTCTTCGAGGGTCTCGCCCTTCCAGGCGAACACCGGGACACCCTGCGGGTTCTCCGGCGTGCCGTGCGGGCCGACCGCGATCGCCGCGGCCGCATGGTCCTGCGTCGAGAAGATGTTGCAGGACACCCAGCGGACCTCGGCACCCAGGGCGACCAGGGTCTCGATCAGGACGGCGGTCTGCACGGTCATGTGCAGCGAACCCATGATCCGGGCACCCGCCAACGGCTGCGCCGCCGCGAACTCCCTACGGATGGACATCAGACCGGGCATCTCATGCTCGGCAAGGGTGATCTCCTTACGGCCGAACGCGGCCAGCGAGAGATCTGCGACCTTGAAGTCCTGTCGGTTGTCGACAGTCGTCATTACGGGCTGCTCCTCAAGGTTGGGAAGAGGTGATTACGGCTGTTCTGCGCGGCGGCGGACACAGGGGTGCCCGAAGAGGACACGGGCGTGCCCCAGTACGCGCAGCGCAGTCCGTCGGAGGCCCTCTCTCCCTCGGTCGGTCCTCGTTGGGACCGCCCGACCGCCATCAGCAGCGACGTCTGGCTCCGTCCCAAGCTACACCTGTCGGCCGACCGTCCCCAGTCCGCCTGCGAACACATCCGGACACATCGAGGCCGAGCGGAGGTGAACTCAGTGGGCGGCGGGCTGGGTCGGACCGCCCGGGGACGCCTCGGGGTCGGGGCCCTTGGCGGCGTCCTTCTCGCTGTAGATGTCCGGTTCCAGGTAGATGACGCGGGCGATCGGGACGGCGGCGCGGATACGGCCTTCGGCGGCGTTGATCGCGGTGGCCACCTCGGCGGCGGTGTCGTCGTGCTGGACGGCGATCTTGGCGGCGACCAGGAGTTCCTCGGGGCCGAGGTGGAGCGTGCGCATGTGGATGATGCCGGTGACGGTGTCGCCGTCGACGATCGCCTTCTCGATCTTCACGACCGCTTCCGCGCCCGCGGACTCGCCCAGGAGCAGGGACTTGGTCTCGACGGCCAGTACGAGGGCGATCAGGATCAGCAGGATGCCGATGCAGAGGGTGCCGATGCCGTCCCAGACGCCGTCGCCGGTGGCGAGGGCGAGGCCGACGCCGCCGAGGGCCAGGATCAGACCGACGAGCGCGCCGAGGTCCTCGAGAAGGACGACGGGCAGTTCAGGCGCCTTGGCGTGGCGGACGAAGTCCTTCCAGGAGTCGCCGCCGCGCAGGGGGTTGGACTCCTTGATGGCCGTACGGAAGGAGAAGCCCTCGGCGATGATCGCGAAGACGAGGACGCCCACCGGCCAGTACCAGTGCTCGAGCTCGTGCGGGTGCTTGATCTTCTCGTAGCCCTCGTAGATCGCGAACATGCCGCCGACCGAGAAGAGCACGATGGAGACGAGGAAGGCGTAGATGTACCGCTCGCGGCCGTAGCCGAAGGGGTGTTGCGGAGTTGCCTCGCGTTGGGCCTTCTTGCCGCCGAGGAGAAGAAGCCCCTGGTTGCCGGAGTCGGCGAGCGAATGCACGGACTCCGCGAGCATCGACGACGAGCCGCTGAAGAGGAACGCCACGAACTTCGCTGCCGCGATCGCGAGGTTGGCGCCGAGTGCCGCCACGATCGCCCTGGTGCCGCCTGACGCGCTCATGTGTTCGCGTTGTCCCTTCGTACGTTCGCTGTCCCGGGCTTTGCCCGCCCTTTGCCGGTGGGCCATTGTTGCAGCCACCTCCGACAACGACCCGCCAGGCTGTCACACAGGCCCTGGCAACCAGTGCCCGGGATGTGCTTGAACAGTCACCGGCAGGCGTTGACGGTCTCCGGGGGTGCCGGGCGGGGTGCCGAACGGGGTGTCAGACGACGACCGTCGCCCGGAAGAGCGTGCCGGGGCCGGACACTTCGGCTTTTTCGTTCGCCGGTACGAAGACCGACTGGCCGGGGGCGAGTTCGATGTCGCCGGCGCGGACCGAGCCTGCTGTGCAGAGGAGGATCTGCGGGGTCGGGAGGGCCAGTTCGCGGGTGGGCGTGGTCTGCGTGAGGACGTACCGGGAGAGGCGGAACTCGTCGATGGGGGTGTCGTAGACCTCCTCGCCGTCGGCGGAGGCCTCCGGGCGCAGTACGCCGGGGTCGCTCGCCTCGAAGCGGACGACGCGCAGGAGCTCGGGGACGTCGACGTGCTTGGGGGTCAGGCCGCAGCGCAGGACGTTGTCGGAGTTGGCCATGATCTCGACGCCCAGGCCGTTGAGGTAGGCGTGCGGGATTCCCGCGCCGAGGAACAGTGCCTCGCCGGGCTGGAGTCGTACGTGGTTCAGGAGCATCGCGGCGATGACGCCCGGGTCGCCGGGGTAGTGGTGGGCGATGTCCGCGTAGGGCGCGTAGTCGCCGCCGAGGCGGGCGCAGGCGGTCGCGGCCTCGGTGACCGTGCGGGCCATGTCCTCGCGGTCCGCGCCGAGTACGGCCGTCAGGACCTCGCGCAGCGCCGCCTCCTCGGGGTGGGCGCGCAGCAGGTCGACGTACGGCTTCAGGGAGTCGACGTTCAGGCCGGCGAGGAGTTCGGCGGCCTGCGAGGGATCGCGGAAACCGCACAGGCCGTCGAACTCGGTGAGGGCGCAGATCAGTTCGGGTTTGTGGTTGGCGTCCTTGTAGTTGCGGTGCCCGGCGTCCACCGGGATTCCGCGGTTCTCCTCGTCCGCGTAACCCTCTCTGGCCTGGGCGAGGTTGGGGTGCACTTGGAGGGAGAGGGGAGCGCCGGCGGCGAGGATCTTCAGGAGGAAGGGCAGGCGGGGGCCGAATTTGGCCACGGCCGCCGCGCCGAGTTCGGCTTGCGGGTCCGCGTCGATGACCTCGACGAGCGTGCCGCGTCCGGTGCGCGAGGGGGCGCCGGGGTGGGCGCCCATCCACATCTCCGCCTGCGGTTCACCGGTCGGCTCGGTGCCGAGGAGCGCCGGGATGGCGGTGGTGGATCCCCAGGCGTAGGGGCGGATGGTGTTGTCGAGGCGGTCCATACCGGTCTTTCTGTTCTTCCTGCGTGCAGGTTGAAGTAGGTGAACGAGGAGTGAGTCCTCGCGAGTTCTTGGCAGGTCAGGTCGGGTCAGGTCCCGGCGGTGAGCGCCAGGTACACCGCGGCGAAGTCCGTGGTGGCGATCAGTTCCGCCAGGGTCTCCAGTTCGGCGCCGTCCTCCGGTTCGAGCTCGCTGATCGCCGTGTCGTGGCCGAGGGCGAGTTCGCGGGCGGCGGGGGCGGCGCTCAGGCCGCCGGCCGGTCGGTCGCGGAGCAGGACCACGCGCGCGTGCAGGGCGGGAGCCTCGTTCACGCGGTCGCGGAAGAAGTCGTCGGGGTCGGCGCCGGCGGCGAGCCGGCTCGCGAGCAGGGCGCCGTGCGCGGCGAGTGCCTCGGGGAGTTCGGCGGCCAGCGCGGGGCGGCCGGCGAGTTCGGCGAGGGCGGCGGCGAACCGGCGGCCCGCGGGTCCGGCCGACGTGCCCTCCGTCCAGATCACCGGGAGCGTGTCCGCGAGTTCGGCGGCGAGGGTCTTGGCCGGATTGCTGTACGTCGCGATGGCCGGGCCGCAGCGTTCGGCGATGTTGTCGAGGCGGTCGGCGACTTTCTCCAGCGCGTCCGGAGGGGCTGCGAGCAGGCCCGTACGGTCCAGGAGGGCGAGCAGCGGGGTGAGCAGCGCCCACAGGACACCGGGGGCGGACGCGGCGAGGGGCAGGTCCGTCCCCTCCTGCTCGTACGGGGCGGTCGCCATCCTTACGAAGAGGCCATGGGCGGCGCCCTGCACCGTCTCGGTGAGCGGGGTGCTGGTGGGCGCGACGGCGACGACCGTGCAGCCGCGCCGGTAGGCCTGCTCGGCGAGCAGGGACAGGCCCGGTTCGGTGCCGTCGGGGGTGGCGATCAGGAGCAGGTCCACGGAGCCGGCCCAGCCCGGCAGCTCCCAGCGGAGGGCGCCTGCCGCGGGGGCGACGCCGGTGGGGGCCAGGCGGATGACGGGGGTGGTCGCGCCGGCGAGGGTGCCGAGGAGGTCGGCGACGCAGGTCGCGGCGGCGCCGGGGCCCGCGATGAGGACGGCGCGGGGGCGGCCGTCGGGTTTGAGGTCGTTGATGCCTGCCTCGGCCGCGTGCCGGGCAGCGGTGCGGACGCGGGCGCCCGCTTCGGCCGCGCCGCGCAGGAGGTTGCGGCGGTCTGCGTCCGCCAACGCCTCGGGGGCGTCGAGCAGCGATTCGTCGAGCATGGATGGCACCTCCGATCGCCGGGTCGGGACTACGCGGGGTGGCGGGCCTCGTCGACGAGCAGTACGGGGATTCCGTCGCGGACGGGGTACGCCAGGCCGCAGTCCTGGCCTGTGCAGATCAGCTCGGTGTCCTGCTCCTTGAGGGGGGCGTGGCAGGCCGGGCAGGCGAGGATCTCCAGGAGGCCGGCTTCGAGCGGCATGAGGTGTCCCTTCGGGGGTGCGACGCAGTGGTGTGGCCTGGTCAGGGTACCGCCGTGGGGGGTGGGGTGTCGGGCGTGGTGGGGCAGGGGTGGGAAGGGTTTCGCCCCCGCCGCCCCTACCCGTCCCATCCTGTCCCTGGGGGCTGCGCCCCCAGACCCCCCTACGGCCCTGAACGGGCCTTGTCCTCAAACGCCGGACGGGCTGGAAATGCGGGCCGGGGCTGGAAAAAAGGGCCTACCCCCCGGCGGCCTCAGCCTCGGATGATGGTCAGGACCTCGTCCCGTACCTTCGCCATGGTCGGTTCGTCCCTTGCCTCCGTGTTCAGGCGTAGGAGGGGCTCCGTGTTGGAGGGGCGGACGTTGAACCACCAGTCCGCTGCCGTGACCGTCAGGCCGTCCAGGTCGTCCAGTTCGATGCCGTCCCTGGACTGGTAGGCCGTCCTGATCGCGTCCAGGCGGGCTGTCTGGTCGGCCACCGTGGAGTTGATCTCGCCTGAGCCCGCGTACCGGTCGTACTGGGCCACCAGGGCCGACAGGAGGCCGTTCTGGCCGCCGAGGGCGGCGAGGACGTGCAGGGCGGCCAGCATGCCCGTGTCCGCGTTCCAGAAGTCCTTGAAGTAGTAGTGCGCGGAGTGCTCACCGCCGAAGATCGCGCCCGTGCGCGCCATCTCGGCCTTGATGAAGGAGTGGCCCACGCGCGTGCGTACGGGTGTGCCGCCCTGTTCGCGGACGACCTCCGGGACCGACCAGGAGGTGATCAGGTTGTGGATGACCGTCCCGGAGCCGCCGTTGCGGGCCAGTTCGCGGGAGGCCACCAGGGCGGTGATCGCCGACGGCGAGACCGGGTCGCCCTGTTCGTCGACCACGAAACAGCGGTCCGCGTCCCCGTCGAAGGCGATGCCGAGGTCTGCGTGCTCTTCACGGACCCGCTTCTGGAGGTCCACCAGGTTGGCCGGGTCGAGCGGGTTGGCCTCGTGGTTCGGGAACGTGCCGTCCAGCTCGAAGTACATGGGGACGAGGGTCAGGGGCAGGCCGGCGAAGACCGTCGGCACGGTGTGGCCGCCCATGCCGTTGCCCGCGTCGACGACGACCTTCAGAGGGCGGATGGAGGTCACGTCGACGAGCGAGCGGAGGTACGCCGCGTAGTCCTCCAACGTGTCCCGTGACGTGATCGTTCCCGGCGTCCCGGGCTTCGGCTCCGGTGCGCCCGAGTCCAGCCAGGACTCGACCAGTTCCCGGATCTCGGCGAGGCCCGTGTCCTGCCCGACGGGTGCGGCGCCCGCCCGGCACATCTTGATGCCGTTGTACTGGGCCGGGTTGTGCGAGGCCGTGAACATGGCGCCGGGCAGGTCGAACGCACCCGACGCGTAGTAGAGCTGGTCCGTGGAGCACAGGCCGATCTCGGTCACCTCGACGCCGCGTGCGGCCGCCCCGCGCGCGAAGGCCCGCGACAGGCCGGGCGACGAGGGCCGCATGTCGTGTCCGATCACGATCGCGTCCGCCCCGGTCACCTGGATGAAGGCAGCGCCGAGCAGTTCCGCCAGCGGCTCGTCCCACTGGTCCGGGACCACACCACGTACGTCGTACGCCTTCACGAGCTGCGACAGATCTGCGGGCACGGCCATCCCTCCATGAAAAGTCTCATCGGTCGCCCCAAACTACCCGTCGGGACCGACAACTCCCGCGCATGGAGGGTCGCTGGATTCCGCGATGTGGAAAGCGGTTTCTCAGTTCTCGGGGGACCGCAGCACCCTGAGGTGTCCGCGCCGTGCGACCTCGCGGGGGTCCGCCGTGCGTGGTGCGCCGCCCTCGGCGTTCCGCTCCGGTGGGCGGGCCGCTTCGCGGACCGCGTTGGCAAGCGCTTCCAGATCATCTCCGCTGGGCCGTGCGGGAGCGGAGCTGTCCAGAAGCCGGACGACCTCCCAGCCACGCGGCGCTGTGAGGCGCTCGGAGTGCTCGGCGCACAGGTCGTAGCAGTGGGGTTCGGCGTAGGTGGCGAGGGGGCCGAGGACCGCGGTCGAGTCGGCGTAGACGTACGTCAGCGTCGCGACGGCGGGACGGCCGCAAGCGGTGCGCGAACAGCGACGTACAGGGCTCACGACGTTGGACGGTACCGCACTCTTGAGCGGGCCGCGACGACTCCCCACCAGGCCACACTCCCGTGTCGTGGTGTGAAACCGCCCACACGGGTCTTCTGGGACACCCCGTTGACCTGGGGCGACATCGGGGTACGGGATACCGAACAACCCCGCCCCGGTACCCACTTGGCGCAAAACATGTCAATTACCGTGAGATTGACGGCCATCGGCGATCTGGGATGGATATGAAATCGAGCCCAACCTTGGCTGGAATGGTCTTCTCGCGACATGGCGTCGGCAGGCCGTCCGGCCCTGGTCGGCGACCGTGGGCGCAGCGTGCCAGGCACCCGCGCGGTGGTCACGGGGACTACGCTTCGTCAGTGATGGACAACCCCGTACCGCCCCGCGCCGCAGGCCCCGGCCCCCGCCGCCGTGATCGCCACGGCCGTGGCATGCGCGGCCCCGTGGCGCCGCCGCAGGTTCCGCTCTCCGCGAGCCGCGCCGAGGCGTTCGCGGATCTGGTGCAGGACTCCGTGGAGCGGCTCGAGCGGCGCTGGCCGCAGCTCGCGGACATCGACTTCGTCGTCCTCGAGGTACCGCGGCTCGAAGGCCCGCCCGAGGCCTGGGCCGACGAGGCGGTACCCCTGGGAGGCACGATTCCCGCCCGCGAGGGTCACACCGCGCGCGTGGTGGTCTATCGCCGCCCGGTCGAGATCAGGACCAAGGGCCGCGACGAACGCGCGGCCCTGGTCCACGAGGTCGTGGTCGAGCAGGTCGCCGAGCTGCTGGGGCTCACGCCCGACACCGTCGATCCGCGATACGGCGAGGAATGACCCAAGGTCCCTGATCGCCTCGCGGGGCGATCACTTCTGTACGTCGATCACTGCTGCAGGACCGACAGGTCCTGCTCCGCGTCCGGCACCGCCACGGTCGCCCGGTCGTCCGGCAGTGTCTGGACCGTGAATGCCGGGACGCCGTCCTCCGGTGCCAGGAGGGTCCGGGACGCGTAGACGGCTCCCCCGGAGACCCGCTCGACCGTCAGCGCGTACGTGCCCTTCAGGCCTGCCGGGACGGGGAGTTCGAGGTCCTGCGTGGTGCCCTTCTTGATCGTGTACGTCTTCGTGGCCGCCGTACCGCCCTCGCTGCCCGCGGACGCCGTCACCTTGACCTGCGCGGCGCCGTCCGGGGCGGTCAGGGACAGGATGGTGCCCCTGGCGGTGTTGCCGACGACCGTCGCGCGCGTGGAGATCGGGCCCGTGGCCGGGATGAACGCGGTCTCCTGCTTGGCGCCCTTGCCGCGTACGACCTCCAGGGCGGCGACGAACGGCACCGCGGTGTCGGTCGGTGTGAGCACCACGGAGCCGGCCTCGCCGCGCGTGAGGTCACCGAGGTCGGCGACCGCGGTCATGCCCGCCTTGAGGTGCAGCGTCTCGTTGCCGGCCGGCGTGATCAGGCCGGTCGGGGAGGCGAGGCGCACCTTCAGGTCGGCGTCGTTCTCGCTGGGCGTGAAGGCGATCAGACGTACGGAGGTGGCGTCCTTGGGGATGCCCGGCAGGACCTGGCTGGCCGCCGGTTCGCTGGACGCGCTCAGCCAGTCGCCGCCGGTCTTGGCGTCCAGGGCCTGGACGGCCGCGCCGACCCGGCCGCTGCGCACGTTCACGTGCACGGTGAGGTCGGCCTGTGGGCCGTCCGTGAGCGTGGACAGCAGGATCGGCTCGCTGCCGCGCGGCGGGACCGTGATGCCCTCGCCCACCTCGGACTTGAGGTTGCCGTCCTTGCCGTACAGCTCGATGTCGACGACCGCGGCGGAGTCGTCGGGGTTGATCAGATGGACGTAGTCCGTGCGGTCGGCGGCGGTGCTGGCGCCCGGGAACCAGAACTCGGTGTCCGGGACGGCGCAGTTGACGCCCAGCAGGCCGCGCCCGATGCCCGCGTCGACGTCGGTGGTCTCCTGCAGGGTCCAGCCCGGCGCGAACTTGCCCTCGGCGGTGCCGAGGAGCGCGGGCGCGTCACCGCCCGAGGTGTCCCCGTCGACCGGCTTTCCGGGCTCCTTGGGCGCGAGGACGGGCTTGGTCGCCTTGCCCTTGCCCTTGGCGCCGGCCACTGACTTCGTGGTGGCGGCTGCCAGTTCGGCCTTGCCGTCGCTCCCGGTGCCCTTGGTGACGGGCGTGAAGGACGTGTACGTCGTCTCCGCGAGGTCGGAGGAGCTGGGAGCCGGGCAGAGCAGGCTCGTGCGCTCCACGGGCAGCTGGGCGGCCGCCTTGGCCGTGCCCGCGTCGGACGCGTCCGGTGTGCTCATCGAGGCGAACCCGGTGACGGCGGCGAGCGCGGTCGTGCCGGCGATCAGGGAGATGGTGGTGCGGTTCACTGCTGGCTCCCGTCGGGGTGCTCACCCTGCGGGTGGGGCTGGTGTGGCTGCGCCGGGTCGTACGCGGGGTCGTAACCCTGGGTGTACGTCTGGTCGTACGCCGCGTTCTGCGGCGAACCGCCGTACGCGTAGGGGTCGTACTGGCCGCTCTGGTACGGCTCCCCCTGGTACGCCGGGTCGTAGGTGCCCGGCGGGTACTGCTGGGCGTTCTGGAACTGGTCGGCGCCGTAGGCGTCGAACTGGGCGCCCGCGTAGGCCGCGTTGTTCCATTCCTCGCCGTAGGGCTGCTGTTGCCCGGCCGCGGCGGGGACCTCCTCCGAGGGAGGAGGCGGGTCCGACGGGAACTCGGCCTGTTCGTCGGCCTGTTCGGTCTCGTCGGCCTCCGCCTGGGCGCGCAGTCGGCGGGCGCGGCGGCCGTCGCCGGAGGTGGCCTGGGCGGGGATCTCGCGCTCTTCCTCGGGGAGGTCGTCGTCGACGTCCCGGCGGCGGCCCGGCAGGGCCATCACGACGAGGACGACGGCCAGCGCGCCCTGGGTCCACAGCCAGGCGGTGTGGCCGATCGGGGTGTCGAAGGTGACGTCCAGCTTCCCTCCGGAGGAGGGGAGTTCGAAGCCCTGGGCCCAGCCGTCGAGGGTGGTGGGGGTGAGGGGCTTTCCGTCCAGCGTGGCCGTCCAGGACTCGTCGACGGCGTCGGCGAGGCGCAGGACGCGGTTGCCTGCGCCGGCCGGGATCGCGGTGTGGATGTCGACGGGTCCCGCGGCGACGGGCAGCGGGTCGCCGGCGCCGGACGCCGGGACGATGGCGGCGCGCGAGACCTGCTGGTCGACGCGCCACAGCGCGACGCCGTCCTGCTGGCTGAGCCTGCTCAGACCCGGCGTGGCGTCCAGGACGCGAGTGACCTGGCGGGGCGCGCCCCGGTGGACGAGGACGTAACGCACGGCGAAGTCGCCGAGTTCGTCGGCCTGGTCGGCGCCGGAGCCCGCGACGAGGTTGGCGACGACCTTGTCGAGGAGCGCGTTCTCGCCGCTCTGGGCGGCGAGTTCGCCGTCGCCGAGGCGGGCGCCCGAGCCGCGGACCAGGGTGTAGCCGACGCGGGCGGTGGAGTCGCTGGCCAGGACCAGGGTGCGGGCCTGGTCGCGGGTGCCGCTCTCCTCGGCGACGAACGCGGGCACCTGGACGGGGTCGCGTCGCTCCAGCGGGCCGTCGGCGCCGCGGATCATCCAGCCGGCGGCGAGCAGCAGCGGGCCCGCGGCGGCGGCGAACGCGATCAACGCGGCGACCGGCTGACGCCAGCCGAAGCTCTGCTCGGCCACGCGCGAGCGTGCCCCGTCGGCACCGAGCGTGGCGGCGGCCAGCAGCGCGAGTCCGTAGACGAGGGTGGCGGGTCCGGCCCAGGCCGAGCTGTTCGACAGGACCGCGAAGACGAGCGCCACCAGGGCCACCGCCCAGGCGGTCCAGATGCCGGACTGGCGCTCTGTGCGCAGCAGGGCGGCCAGCGCGGCGAGCACGACGCCGATGAGCATCAGCCCACTGACCGTGCCGGGGCCGCCGGGGCTGGCGCTGAGGAGGTCGAGGGCGCCGGCGGCGCCGGAGCCGTACTCCAGGCCGGCTTCCTTGAAGAAGCCGAACGGGAGCAGCGACAGCGACCAGGGGGCGAGCACCAGCAGCGGCACGCCGAACTGGGCGAGGAAGCGCAGCCCGTAGGCGGTGATCTCGCCTCGCCGTACGACAAGCAGCGCGAGGCCGAGCAGCAGGGCGATGGGCCACACGATGGGTGTGAACGCGGTGGTGATCGTCAGGAGCAGTGTGTACGCCCAGGTGGCGCGCCAGCTGCCGCGCGCCCCCGACGCATGCGCGAGACCGCTCGCCGCGACGCCCGCGCGGGCCATCAGCGGGAGGAGGACGGCGAGTACGGCGGTGCCGATCCGGCCGCCGGCGAGGGCACCGGTGGCCGCGGGCAGGAACGCGTAGACGACGGCCGCCCACGCGCGCAGGAGCCGTGATTCGACGAGCGGGCGGGAGGCGAAGTACGCGGTGAAGCCCGCCAGCGGCACCGAGGCGATCAGCAGGACGGTGACCGCGAGGCCCGTCGAGCCGAACAGGGCGGAGGCGAGCATCGCGATGATCGCGAGGTAGGGCGGCGCGGACGAGGTGTCACCCACGCCCACCGGATGCCAGGCGTCCAGATAGCGCGCCCAGAGTTCGGCGGAGTCGGCGGGCGCGGGCAGCAGCGCGCCGCCCGCGAGAGCGCCGCCGCCGAGCAGCTCACGGCAGGCGACGAGCGAGACGAGCAGGAGTACGAGGAAGAGCACCGGGCCGGGTTTGCGGGCGATGCGCTTGAGCCGGACGAACTGCTCGACCTCGAGGAAGTCGGCGTCGTCACCGCCGGGCCCGGACTCGACCGCGTTGCCGTGCCGGCCCGCGCCGGAGGTGGCTTCGGGGTCGGAGCGGCCGCCGAGGTCGCCGGCGACCTGTTCGATGGTGGCCCGCACGGTCGCGCCGGGCGGCGGGAACAGTGCCCTCAGTTCGCCCTTGTCGATCTGGGGAGCGCCTCGCCTGCGGCGCCCGGCGATGATCCGCTCGGGTCGCAGCAGGGTGCCCAGGAGGCCGCGGATCTCGTCGACGGCCTGTCCGGGGGCCTTGCCGACGAGATACGCCACCGTGCGCACCAGGGTGCCGAGGATCACGCGCAGCAGCACCCAGGGCAGCTGCGCCGTACGGCTGTTGACGAGCAGGGTGTAGACGGCGCCGGCCTTGTCGACTTTGTGTGGGGACGCGGAGGTGCGGCCCCCGCAGTCGACGGTGCGGCGCTCGCGGGAGGACGCCTCGGCATGCCGTACGACCGCCTCCGGGGCGACGAGGACCCGGTGGCCGGCGGCGGTGGCGCGCCAGCACAGGTCGACGTCGTCGCGCATCAGGGGCAGCCGGCGGTCGAAGCCGCCGAGTTCCTCGAAGACGTCGCGTCGTACGAGCATGCCCGCGGTGGACACGGACAGCACCGGGCGGACGTGGTCGTGCTGGCCCTGGTCCTGTTCACGGCGGTCCAGGCCGGTCCAGCGGCGGCCGGAGCTGGCGATGGTCACGCCGACTTCGAGGAGCTGTCTGCGGTCGTACCAGCCGCGGAGTTTGGGGCCGACGACCGCGATGTCGTCCGCCCGGCCGAGCTCGTGTTCGTTCTCGACGACCCGCAGCAGCTGGGCCAGGGCGTCCGGCTCGGGGGCGCAGTCGTCGTGCAGCAGCCAGAGCCATTGCACCGGCTCCCCGTGAGGGAGTTCGGGCATGTCGTACGCGTCGTCGCGCCAGCTGCGGGTGACGGGGTCCCAGCCGCTGGGGCGCTTCAGGTACGTCAGCTCGTCCGGTGTGAGGACCGGCGCGGTGCGGTTGGCCTCCTCGACGGCCTGGCCGAAGCCGGTGCGGCGGGCGAGGTGCAGGACTCGGTCGGCGCCGAGGGCGTCGGTGACCAGCTGGGCGGATTCGTCCGCGCTGCCGGTGTCGGCCGCCATGACGTTCTGCACCGGGCGCTCCTGGCCGAGCACCCCGGCGAGCGCGTCGGGCAGCCAGCGGGCGCCGTCGTGGGTGACGAGCACCGCCGTCACCACGTGACGCGGGAACTCGGGCGTGGTGGCAGTGCCGTAGTCGGCTGCCGTGTGGCTGTGCGCGGACATCGAGGTACGGGCCCCGGTTCGGTGGACTGTGGTGGACGCCTGTGCCCTGTGTGAGCGGCGGGGCGTCTCGGACGAGCAGCCACACTATCGGCTGGGCAGCACAGCGGCCCGCCGCCTGTGGATAACCACCCTCGACGGGCCGTTCGCCGTGCTGTGCCGCCGTGTACCGCGTTGCCCTTCGCTGTGTCGCCTTGATCCCGTGCCGTGCGCCTCAGACGGCGGCCTTCTTCAGCCGGCGGCGTTCGCGCTCGGACAGGCCGCCCCAGATGCCGAAGCGTTCGTCGTTCGCGAGGGCGTATTCGAGGCACTCGGAGCGGACCTCGCACGCGAGGCAGACCTTCTTGGCCTCTCGGGTCGAGCCGCCCTTCTCGGGAAAGAAGGACTCGGGGTCTGTCTGGGCGCACAGCGCGCGCTCCTGCCAGCCGAGTTCCTCGTCCGCGTCGTCGACCAGCAGTTGCTGCACCGTCTCGGTCATGTGCGCCCCTCGTCTGTCTTTCGCGTCCCCGTGAGGTTGCCGTCAACCGGTATCGGCCGAACGACACGAGTGAAATTACAAGTGTGCTGATCCGGGCGAGTCAAGCCGAGATCTGCTATTGGGCCCCTTATTCACTCTGCGGAACCAAGGCCATGCGGAAAGTGTTCAAATCGTCATAAACCTTGACAGCAGGAGGAGGCCCCAGGGGAACGGCTACCCCCATACAGAGCCTGTACGGGGGAGGACGTCCAGAAGTTCGATCTCGTTCCGAGGTCCGTGCGCCTGGTTGTGCGCCATGTGTCCCCGAAGACGCGCGAACAAACCTTTCACCTGACAGATGAACCGGATGGGGTGAAACGCGTCCCACATACCGGGTGTCGAGTTGACAGTGAGTGTGTGAACCGGTGTCCTTGTGGGCATGCTCGCGAACTTGGCACTCACCTCGACCCGCCCCGCGCGGTCCCTCGGTGCTGCCCCAGCTCGCTGTAGCTGTTGTTGCTGTTCCAGCTGTTGAGCCCAACGCGCTCCGGCTGCCTTTGAGTCCACCGTGACTCGGCTGCTGTTTCCCTCGAAGCCCACATCAGGGCGATGCGTTTCCCACCCGTGATCCGGGCGGGCGGTACGCGACACCCAGCCAACCCCCACACTCTGCCGAGGACCTCCGCACTCCATGAACAGCGACAGCGACCTCCAGATCGCCGGCGACATCCTCGAAGTACCGCACCTCCTCCAGGCCCCGCGCGAGCACCCGGCCACCGTCGCCGACTTCGTCGGCCTGGCCCGCACCATCGCCGCGGACCGCTCCCAGTGGGCACACCTGGTCGAGTACGACGCGACATCGCGCTGGTACCACCGGCTGCGCACCGGCCCCGGCTACGAGGTGTGGCTGCTGTCCTGGGTCCCCGGACAGGGCAGCGGGCTGCACGACCACGGCGGTTCGTCGGGCGTCCTGACCGTCCTGGAGGGGCGGCTCACCGAGCGGACGGAGCGCGGCACGCGCGCGTTGGGGGCGGGCTCGGTGGGGGTCCCCCCGCTCGAGCGAAGCCGAGAGTGGGGGAGCGTGTTCGCTCCGGGGTACGTGCACGAGGTGGTCAACGACAGCCTCGAACCGGCCGTGAGCCTGCACGTCTACTACCCGGGCCTCACCGAGATGCCGATGCACGCGGCGCGCTGCGCGCCCTCGGCGGTCGTGGCCGGCTGAGAGGGGCGTCGTCGCGGTCGGGGGCCGTCTCCGCGACAGACCTGCCGACGCGTTGTCGTACCCGCCTGCAAGACTTGGCCGTATGCGCATTGTGGTTCTGGCAGGCGGCATCGGTGGTGCCCGGTTCCTGCGTGGTCTTCAGCGGGCCGTGCCGGACGCGGACATCACCGTCATCGGCAACACCGGGGACGACATTCACCTCTTCGGGCTGAAGGTCTGCCCCGATCTCGACACGGTGATGTACACCCTCGGCGGCGGCATCAACGAGGAGCAGGGCTGGGGGCGGACCGACGAGACCTTCCATCTGAAGGAGGAGCTCGCGGCGTACGGGGTCGGGCCGGAGTGGTTCGGTCTCGGCGACCGGGACTTCGCCACGCACATCGTGCGGACGCAGATGCTCGGTGCGGGATTTCCGTTGAGCGCCGTCACGGAGGCGCTGTGCGACCGGTGGAAGCCCGGGGTGCGGCTCATCCCGATGTCCGACGACCGCGTGGAGACCCATGTCGCCGTCGAGGTCGATGGTGAGCGCAAGGCCGTGCACTTCCAGGAGTACTGGGTGCGGTTGCGGGCCTCGGTTCCGGCCGAGGCCATCGTGCCCGTCGGCGCGGAGCAGGCGAAGCCGGCGCCCGGTGTCCTCGAGGCGATCGCCGAGGCCGACGTGATCCTCTTCCCGCCGTCCAACCCCGTCGTGTCCATCGGCACGATCCTGGCCGTGCCCGGGATCCGCGAGGCGATCGCGGAGGCCGGGGTGCCCGTGGTGGGCCTCTCCCCCATCGTCGGGGACGCGCCCGTGCGGGGGATGGCCGACAAGGTGCTCGCGGCGGTCGGCGTGGACGCCACGGCTGCGGCGGTCGCCGAACACTACGGCTCGGGGCTCCTGGACGGCTGGCTCGTCGACACGGTCGACGCGGGCACGGTGGAACGCGTGGAGACGGCGGGCATCCGCTGCCGCGCGGTGCCGCTGATGATGACGGACGTCGAGGCGTCGGCACAGATGGCCCGCGAGGCGCTGGCACTGGCGGAGGAGGTGCAGGGCGCGTGAGCGGCGAGTTTGCCGGTGAGGGGGCCTGCGGCGCTTCGGGGGTCTGTGGTGGTGCGGGTGCGGGTGCCCGTGGCAGTGCGGGTGGCGGTGCAGGTGCCGTGGGCGGTGCAGGTGCCGTGGGCGGTGCAGGTGAGGATGTCCGCGCCGATGTCGGCGGCCGCCCCAATGCGGGTGGCAGTGCCGGTGGCAGTGCCGGTGCCGTAGGCGGTGCCAGTGCCACAGGCGGTGCAGGTGACGGTGGCGGTATCGGTGCCAGTACGGGTGTCCCTGGCGGTGCCGGTGCGGGTGGCAGCGTCCGTGACGGGGCCCGTGGCCGGGGCGGGGCCGGTGCCGGTGACGGGGCCGCCGGTCGTGACGGGGCCGGCACAGGTGCCCGTGGCAGTGCCGGTGACGGGGACCGTGGCAGTGGCGGGGCGCCTCCGGGGGCCGGTGCCGGTACAGGTGCCCGTGGCAGTGCCGGTGCGGGCGCGGGTGGCAATGGCGGTGCCGGGGACCGTGGCCGTGGCGGGGCGCGTGCGGGTGCCGGTGGCGGGGTCCGTGGCGGTGCCGGGGACAGTGGTGCCGGTGGCGGTGCCGGGGACAGTGGTGCCGGTGGCGGTGCCGGGGGCAGTGGTGCCGGTGGGTATCAGGTGTGGGCTGTGGAGGGGTTGCCTGAGGTTCGGGGTGGGGACGATCTTGCGAAGCTCATTGCCGACGCTGAGCCCGGGCTGATCGACGGAGACGTGTTGCTCGTCACCTCGAAGATCGTGTCCAAGGCCGAGGGGCGTGTCGTCCAGGCGGCGGACCGGGAGGCCGCCATCGACGCCGAGACCGTCCGGGTCGTCGCCCGGCGCGGGGCGCTGCGGATCGTGGAGAACCGGCAGGGGCTCGTCATGGCCGCCGCCGGCGTCGATGCCTCCAACACGCCTTCCGGCACAGTGCTGTTGCTGCCCGAGGACCCCGACGCGTCCGCCCGTGCGGTGCGGGACGGGCTCAGAGACGCCCTGGGCGTCAACATCGGGGTCGTCGTGACCGACACCTTCGGGCGCCCCTGGCGCGCGGGGCTCACGGACGTGGCGATCGGCGCCGCGGGCGTCCGCGTGCTCGACGATCTGCGCGGGGGCACGGACGCGTACGGCAATCCGCTGTCCGCCACCGTCGTGGCGACCGCCGACGAGCTGGCCGCCGCCGGGGATCTGGTCAAGGGCAAGGCTTCCGGGCTGCCCGTCGCCGTCGTGCGTGGGCTGTCGCATGTCGTGGTGGGTGAGGATGACGATGCCGGGGTGACCGGGGCACGGGCCATGGTGCGCGACGCCCGCGACGACATGTTCCGGCTCGGTACCTCGGAGGCCGTACGGGAGGCGGTGACCCAGCGGCGGACGGTGCGGGCCTTCACGGACGAGCCCGTCGACCTCGGTGCGGTACGGCGGGCGGTCGCCGCCGCGGTGACCGCGCCCGCCCCGCATCACACGACGCCCTGGCGCTTCGTACTGCTGGAGTCGGAGCGGTCGCGGACCGAGTTGCTCGACGCGATGCGGGACGCCTGGATCGCGGATCTGCGGCGCGACGGCAAGAGCGAGGCGTCCATCGAGAAGCGGGTTCGGCGCGGGGATGTGCTGCGCGCGGCGCCGTATCTCGTGGTGCCCTGTCTCGTGATGGACGGGTCGCACACGTACGGGGACGCGCGGCGGGACGGGGCCGAGCGGGAGATGTTCGTGGTCGCCGCCGGGGCCGGGGTGCAGAACTTCCTGGTCGCGCTCGCCGGGGAGCGGCTCGGGTCGGCGTGGGTGTCGTCGACGATGTTTTGCCGGGATGTCGTGCGGGAGGTGCTGGGGCTGCCCGCCGGGTGGGATCCGATGGGGGCGGTCGCGGTCGGGCATCCTGCTCAGGCTTCGCAGGCTCGGGTGGATCGGGATGCGGGGGCGTTCATCGAGGTGCGGTGAATCGACGTGCGGTGAGTTCGCGGTCGCGGCGGCGCTGTCCCAGCTGACGTTCGTTTCTTCTGGCTTCGTTCTTCGTGTGCTAGGAACGGTCTCGTGGCAGGACGGTTCGCTTCCCAGCCCTCGCGGCCCACTCGTACCACCGTGCGAGGTGGTCATGTCGTTGTGCCTGGTGGGGTGCCCCGGCAGGCCGTGGCGCCCGGGCGGACCCGGACCTGGGTGCCCGGTGTGCCGCTCGACCTCGGGCTGGTACTGGGGCCGTTGCGGCGGGGGCCTGGCGACCCCACGTTCTGGGCTGCGCCGGACGGGTCCGTGTGGCGGACCAGCCGTACGCCCGCCGGGCCCGGGACGCTCCGGGTCGCGCTGCGGGACGGGGTTGTCCGGGGCGAGGCATGGGGGCCGGGAGCCGAGTGGCTGCTGGAGCAGATGCCC
Source organism: Streptomyces sp. ME02-8801-2C (assembly GCF_033793965.1). Taxonomy (NCBI): domain Bacteria; kingdom Bacillati; phylum Actinomycetota; class Actinomycetes; order Kitasatosporales; family Streptomycetaceae; genus Streptomyces; species Streptomyces sp. ME02-8801-2C. The sequence goes on from NZ_JARAXP010000019.1 coordinate 22,037, forward strand.
GAGTTGCTGGGGGCGGCCGACGATCCCGAGGTGTTCGCGCCCCGGCACCGGATCGTCGCCCTCGCCCGGCATCAGCGGCCGGGGCTACGGCTGACGCGGACCGGGCTGGTCATGGAGTCGCTGATCCCCTCCGTGCTGGAGCAGAAGGTCACCACCGACGAGGCCTATCGGGCCTGGCGGTTGCTCGTACGGAAGTTCGGGGAGCCTGCGCCTGGGCCGGCGAGTTCGCCTCGCGGGCTGTTCGTGGTGCCCTCGGCCCGGGACTGGGCGCTGATTCCGTCCTGGGAGTGGCATCGGGCCGGGGTCGACAACAAGCGGGCGTCGACGATTCTGCGGGCGGTTCGGGTCGCTGGGCGGCTCGAGGAGGCCGTGGCGCTGGATCCGGAGCGGGCTCGGGCTCGGCTGGAGGTGGTTTCGGGGGTGGGGCCGTGGACCTCGGCGGAGGTTGTGCAGCGGAGTCATGGGGCGGCGGATGCGGTGACTGTGGGGGATCTGCATCTGCCGGGGATCGTCGGGTTCGCGTTGGCGGGGGATCGGGATGCGGATGATGAGGTGATGTTGTCGTTGCTGGAGCCGTATGCGGGGCAGCGGCATCGGGCGGCTCGGTTGATTCTGTTGAGTGGGCGTACGCCGGGGAGGCGGGGGCCGCGGATGCAGCCGGGGGATATTGGGCGGTTGTGAGGCGGCGGTTCGGTTTTCGCCCCCGCCGCCCCTACCCGTCCCATCCCATTCCTGGGGGCTGCGCCCCCAGACCCCCCTACGGCCCTGAACGGGCCTTGTCCTCAAACGCCGGACGGGCTGATGGTGCGGGCCGGCGCCTCAAAGGGCGGACGGGCTGGGGGCGCGGGCCGAGGCCTCAAAGGGCGGACGGGCTGAAAATGCGCGCCTACTCGTCCGGGGAGAAACGGAGTGCCCCCGGAGGGATTCTGGCGTCGCACCACACCCGTACTCCCTCCCTCAGTTCGTTGTCGGCGCCGATGATCGCGCCGTCGCCGATGATCGTGCCGGTCAGGATCGAGCGTTCGCCCACGCGGGCCCTCGTGCCGATCAGGGAGTCGGTGATGACCGCGCCCGGTTCGACCACCGCACCGGCCATGATCGTGCTGCCCGAGACGCGGGCGCCCTCCGCCACGTACGCGCCCTCGCCCACCACCGTGCCGCCGGTCAGTTTGGCGTCGGCGGCCACTCGGGCCGAGGGGAGGATCAGGCGGTCGCCGCAGCGGCCGGGGACGGCCGGGGACGGGGCGCGGCCCAGGACCAGGTCCGCCGAGCCCCGTACGAAGGCCGCCGGGGTGCCGAGGTCGAGCCAGTACGTCGAGTCGACCAGGCCCTGGAGGTGTGCGCCGGCGGAGAGGAGTTCCGGGAACGTTTCTCTTTCGACCGACACCGGGCGGCCTGCCGGGATCGTGTCGATGACCGAGCGGCGGAAGACGTACGCCCCCGCGTTGATCTGGTCGGTGACGATCTCCTCGGGGGTCTGGGGTTTCTCCAGGAAAGCCGTCACTCGGCCTGTTTCGTCGGTCGGGACCAGGCCGTAGGCCCTCGGGTCCGTCACTCGGGTGAGGTGGAGCGAGACGTCCGCCGACGTCGACTCGTGGGTGCGGACCAGGGCCCTGATGTCCAGGCCCGTCAGGATGTCGCCGTTGAAGACGAGGACCGGGTCGTCGGGGCCCGAGTGCAGGCGGGAGGCCACGTTGCGGATCGCGCCGCCCGTGCCGAGGGGTTCGTCCTCGGTGACGTACTCCAGATGGAGGCCGAGCGACGAGCCGTCGCCGAAGTGCGGTTCGAAGATCTCGGCCAGGTAGGAGGTCGCCAGGACGATGTGGTCCACCCCCGCCGCTCTCGCTCTCGCCAACTGGTGGGTGAGGAAAGGGACCCCGGCCGCCGGGACCATCGGCTTCGGGGTGTGCACGGTGAGCGGACGCAACCGGGTGCCCTTGCCCCCGACCAGGAGGATCGCTTCTGTCACCTGTCGTCTCTGCTTCCTGCCGGGACCGACCGAAATCGCGTTCGGCCGGCCAGTGTGTGCAGATCGTTCGACCGTTCGTCTGCAGAACCGAGCTCCGGTGGCGCGATGCGTGAACTCATCGCCCCTGGTACTTGGCCGCCGTCTTCCGTGCCGTGCCGAGCTTTTCGTAGAGCAGCCGACCCGGGCACTCGGTGGCGAAGCCGTCCCGGTGGCCGGAGATCACGTTCAGTCGTACGTTCTTTCCCTTTCGGTAGAGATTCCCACCCCCTGAGGTCAGGTATGTCTTTCCGTTCGGATTGCCCCCGAACAGACCGAGTTTCCAGGCGGTGAGCCGAGCGATCGCGTTCACCGCCGATTTGGACGGCTTGGAGCCGGTGAAAGTTCCGAGGACGGCGATTCCCATGCTGTCGGTGTTGAATCCGCGCGTGTGTGCGCCCATCACGGGCTTCGCCGTGCCGCCCGCCCGGCCCTCGTAGATGTTTCCGCACCGGTCGACGAGGAAGTTGTAGCCGATGTCCCGCCAGCCGCTGCTCAGCACGTGGTAGCGGTAGATGCCGCGGATGACGGACGGCACCTGCGAGCACCAATACTTGTTGCCGGAGGCCGTGTGGTGCACGAAGGCCGCCTTCACCTTCTTCGTGTAGATGAACCCGCGTTCGCGCAGCGACTCGTCGGCACCCCAGCCCCGACGCAGGATGATCTTCGGGCGGGGGCCGATGTACGGCTTCATCCGGCGCTCTTCGGGCACGAGGTTCGTGTTCTCCGACCCCGACCCCGACTCCGACTCCGACCCCGGGTCCTCCTGCGGCTGCGGCTCCGTCGCGCGGGGGTTTTGGCGGTCGGATGCCGTCGGTTCCGTGCCCGGGTCCACCAGTTCGAGGCGCAGGCCCGCGGGGAGGGGGGCGCGCGTGTCCAGCGCGCGTCCCCCGCCGTCCGCCCGTACGCGCACCTCCACGCCGTCCGAGTCGCCCACCCACAGCGGGGCCGTGGAGCCCCGGACCCGGCCCGAGGTGCGTTCTGCGGACTCGGGGTCGGCCGCGTGTTCGTGGTTGTGCGTCTCGACGTCCTGCCAGCCGGACCACTGGCCGCCGCCGGCCTCCCGGGTGCGGACCTCGACCCGGCCGTACAACTCGGTGTCCGGGTTGTCCCAGACGACTCCGACGAGCGAGAAGTGACGTACGTCCGGCCGGTACAGGCCCTGTTCGGCGGCCGAGCCGAGGATGCGGTCGCCGGGGCGGGGGGCCAGCGGGAGCGACTGGGTGCTGCCGGGAACAGCGGGATCGGAGGGAGCCGCCTTCGCCGGTCTTGCCTCGGCGGATCTCGCCAGGGCCGAAACCGGGGTGACGGGCAGGGTCAACGGGAGCGCCAGGGCGGTTGCACAGACGACGCCGACAGAGGAAGAAAGGGGGATACGCATGCCCCTGATCCTGGACATAGTCATACATATCTGTCCATCGATGAACTGACGATCCGTCTGGTGCGTTCGCCCGAACCGGTGACCCGCGGGTCGGCCCGCGCCCGTCGCCCCGCGTACCCTTGCGCGGGTGAACGCCACCGACCGCACCCCTGCCGACCTGCTGCGTTCCGCGCTCGCCGCGGACCCCGCCCGCCCCCTGGTGACCTTCTACGACGACGCCACGGGCGAACGTGTCGAATTGTCCGTGGCCACCTTCGCCAATTGGGTGGCCAAGACCGCGAATCTTCTCCAGGGCGAGCTGTCCGCCGAACCCGGCGACCGGGTCGCGCTGCTGCTGCCCGCGCACTGGCAGACGGCGGTGTGGCTGCTGGCGTGTTCGTCGGTGGGCGTCGTCGCGGACATGGCGGGCGAGCCCGGTGCCGCCGACATCGTCGTCAGCGGGCCCGACACGCTGGACGCGGCGCGCGCGTGTTCCGGTGAGCGGATCGCCCTCGCGCTGCGGCCGTTGGGCGGACGGTTCCCGCAGGCTCCGGCCGGCTTCGCCGACTACGCGGTGGAGGTGCCGGGTCAGGGGGACCGCTTCGCGCCGTACGCGCCCGTCGATCCGGAGGCGCCCGCGCTGATCGTCGCCGGGGCGGAGTTCACGGGGGCCGAGGTCGTCGAGCGCGCCGGGGCGGACGCGGTGGACTTCGGGCTCACCGGGCCCGGGTCCCGGTTGCTGTCGGGGCTGGGGTACGAGACCTGGGAGGGAGTGAGCGCGGGGTTGTACTCGCCGCTCGCCACCGGAGGGTCCGTCGTGCTGTGCCGGCATCTGGATCAGGCGTCGGAGGACGTGGTGGCCAAGCGGGTCGAGGACGAGCGGGTGACGGCTACGCGCCGCGCGTAGTTTCGCGGCTGCGGGCCTGCGGTGACCCGCCCCGCCCGCGCGGCGGAACCGCACGTCGGCATCGGCACAGGCCCGCGCCCCTGGGTCGGGCGCCTCGCCCGCCTTCATTCGTTCGGCCTATCAACAGCACCCCTCGGCCCGGTCTCCGCGTCATGGTCGAGTGGTGACCGACACCCCTGGCACCCTCGGGCCCGGCACCGGCGGCACCGCCGTCGGTCGGCGGCGCCGTTGGCTGCGGCGGGCCGCTCTCGGGGCCGGGGTGGTCTCGCTCGGCACCGTCGGGATCGGGCTCGCGGTCTACGCCAAGCTCGACGGGAACATCACGCCGGACCTCGGTGCCGCCGCCGAGCTCGCCCGCTACGAGAAGGAGCGGCCCACCTCGCTCGTACGCGGGGCGCAGAACATCCTGCTCATCGGGTCCGACTCGCGGGCCGGCGCCGGGAACCGGAAGTACGGGCGGGACTCCGGGACCGAGCGGTCGGACACGGCCATCCTGTTGCATCTCGCCGCCGACCGGCGCAGCGCGACCGCCATGTCCCTGCCCCGCGATCTGATGGTGGACGTACCGAGTTGCCTGCGGCCCGACGGAAGCCGGAGCGAGCCCGGGTTCACCATGTTCAACCGCGCCTTCCAGCAGGGCGGTTCCGCCTGCACGATCCGTACCGTCGAGAAGTTGACGGACATTCGGGTCGACCATCACATGGTGGTCGACTTCCACGGCTTCAAGGAGCTGGTCGACGCCGTCGAGGGGGTCGAGGTGTGTCTGGCGAAGCCGGTCGACGACCGGGAGGCCCGGCTGCGGCTCCCCGCTGGGAAGGTGACGCTCGACGGCGAGCAGGCGCTCGGGTACGTGCGGGCGCGGAAGTCCCTCGGCAACGGGAGCGACACCTCTCGGATGGAGCGGCAGCAGCGGTTTCTCGGGGCGCTCGTCAACAAGGTGCAGAGCAATGACGTCCTCCTGAATCCGGTGAAGCTCTATCCGGTGCTCGATGCCGCGACTTCCTCGCTCACCACGGATCCCGCCCTGGCCAGTCTGCGCGGTTTGTACGAATTGGTGCGCAGTATGCGCGACATCCCGGTCGGACGTGTGAGATTTCTGACCGTTCCACGGGAGTCGTATGCCTATGACACCAATCGCGACCAGCTTGTCGAACCCGACGCCGGGCGGCTCTTCGAGCGGCTGCGGACGGACACTCCGGTGGTGGTGAGGGGGGAGAAGCCGGTTCGAAAGGGTTCCGTCGGCCCGTCTCCCGTGCCCGCTTTTCGCGGTAACACCGCCGCCGAGGGCCTCTGCGGGTAAAGCGCTTGCCAAGTCGACGAACGTTAGTTCAAGAAAATGGGTGGATTGCCCGGTGTAGGGGCGTGGAATTTGTCACCGTCGTCGCTTGACGCCCAACTGGCCGGATAGTGTGAGCGATCCGGTGCGTCAGGACACGTGTCGTGTGCACACCGGTAGACCGAGACCCGAGCGCCTTTTGGAGGGGGAAAGGCGCCGCGTGGCCCCGACGGAGGATGCAGACAACCGTGGACGCGCAAGGCCGTGGGCGGGCGGACGACATCGACCCCGCAGACCAGTGGGTGCTCAACCCGAGCACCGGCGAATACGAACTGCGACTGACTCCCTCCGCACCGCAATCAGCGGTCCCGGGACCTCGTCGAGCCGCCCCCGTGAACGCGGGTGCGGTGCGCGGGCGTTCGGCGGCACCGGAGCGGGAGCACGAACGCGAGACGCACGGGGTGCCGGGCACACCCGGGCAGGTACCGCCGCCGAGACGGCGTCGCGGTGTGCCCGAGGAGGATCCGCTGCCCGGGCGGCGCCGTTCGCGCGCCCCGCAGAAGAAGAAGTCGAAGGCCAAGAAGATAGTGCTCTGGACGGGCGGGACCATGGCCTTCGTCCTGGTGGCCGCCGCCGCGGGCGGCTATCTCTACCTCAAGCACCTCGAGGGCAACGTCCAGACGACCGACGTCGGTACGGCGGGCAAGGCCGGGTTCAGCAAGGACGAGGCCTTCAACATCCTCATCATCGGTACGGACAAGCGCACCGGTGCGGGCAACGAGGCCTACGGCGACGCGGGCAGCGTCGGCCACGCGGACACGACGATCCTGCTGCACGTCTCCAAGGACCGGACGAACGCGACCGCGCTGAGCATCCCGCGTGACCTGATCGTCAACGTCCCGGACTGTCCGACCAAGCTGAAGGACGGGACCGAGAAGATCATCCCCGGTACTCAGAACGTCCGTTTCAACACCAGTCTCGGGCAGGACGAGCGCGACCCGGGCTGCACCATGCGCACAGTGAAGGAGGTCACGGGCATCTCGCCGGACCACTTCATGATGGCCGACTTCAACGCGGTGAAGACGCTCACGACGGCGGTGGGCGGGGTCGAGGTCTGTGTGACCAAGCCCGTCAACGACAAGGAGTCGAAGCTGAAGCTGCCCGCCGGCAAGTCGACGGTCGAGGGCGAGCAGGCGCTCGCCTTCGTCCGTACGCGGCACAGCTTCGGCAATCAGGGCGACCTGGACCGGATCAAGGTGCAGCAGCAGTTCCTCAGCTCGCTGATGCGCAAGATGGCCTCCAGCGACACCCTGACCAACCCGGCCAAGCTGGTGAAGCTCGCCGAGGCGGCCACCAAGGCGCTGACCGTGGACACCGGCCTCGGCAAGGTCTCCACGCTCAAGGACGTGGCGCTGGAGCTGAAGAAGGTGCCGACGAAGAACATCACCTTCATGACCGTCCCCGTGGTCGACAACCCGGCGGAGAAGGTCCGGGCGACGGTCGTCGTCGGCCCGACCGCGCCCGAGGTGTTCAACGCGATCGCCAACGACGTGTCGTTCACCGCGGTCAAGCAGCAGAAGGCGAAGGAGGCGGCCGCCGTCGCCGCCCGCCTCAAGGGCCCCCAGTCCGCCGCCGCCGACGTGCGGGTGCGGATCCTCAACGGCGGTGCCGTCGCCGGCTCCGCACAGGAGACTCTCAACTACCTGCAGAATGATGAGGGCGTGACCAAGTCCGAGAACGCGGGCAACGCCTCGGCGGAGCTCCCGAAGACAACGCTGGAGTACGCGCCCGACCAGGCCGACCAGGCCCGGCGGCTGGCCGCCATCATGGGGCTGTCCGGCGCGGCGATGAAGCCCGGCAAGAGCGTGCTGAACTCCCAGGGGCTGCCGACCATGACGCTGACCCTGGGCAAGGACTTCAAGGGGGCCGGCGTCTCGCTCACCGCGCCGGCGAAGGCACCGACCGTGGACGGACAGTCCACGGCGGACAAGGCGCAGTGCGCCGGCTGAGCACATACATCGGCTGAGTACATCGGCCGAGTACATCGTCTGCGTACGTCGGCAGCGAACGTCGGCTGTCGATGGGCGTCCGCGCCAGATGTTTTGGTGCGCCGGTTGACCTGACAGGCCTGTCTCGCGTCCTACAGGGCGCGAGACAGGCCTGTTCGGCGGCGGCGGCAAGGGTGGGGAGGCAGGGAATGACACAGAGCAGTGTGCACGGGGAGGGGACGCGGTCACGCGTCCGGCCTGCTCGGGTTCCGGGGCAGAGAGACGGCTCGCACAAGGAGGGGAGCGACGCCGGGGACGGGGGCGGCGGCGCGTCCGACGACGGTGGCAGTGGCAGCGGCGGCGGTCCGGGCGGAAAAGGGCGACGGGCCGGCAAGCACAAGGTGCTGCGCTGGTCGGCGATGACCCTCGCGGTGCTGATACTCGGCACGGCCGGTGTCGGATACCTGTACTACGAACACCTGAACAGCAACATCCAGAAGGGCGCGCGCAGCAGCGGCGACTCCAAGGCGCGGAAGACCGAGCCGAACGCGGCCGGGCAGACCCCGCTGAACATCCTGCTGATCGGCTCGGACAGCCGTAACTCCGACGCCAACGTGTCGCTGGGCGGTGACCGGGACAACCGTGGCAACCCGCCGCTGGGCGACGTCCAGATGCTGGTCCACGTCTCCGCCGACCGCAAGAGCGCGGCCGTGGTGAGCATCCCGCGTGACACCCGCGTCGACATCCCGAAGTGCACGGACCCCGACACCGGGGAGAAGTTCGCGGCGACCAACGCCATCATCAACACGTCGCTGGCGCGGGGCGGCGCCGGCTGCACGCTGGCCACCTGGCAGAACCTCACCGGGGTCTACATCGACCACTGGATGACGATCGACTTCGCCGGCGTCGTGAAGATGGCCGACGCCATCGGAGGCGTCGAGGTCTGCGTGAACCAGAACGTGTGGGACCGTCCGCTGCCGGGCGTGTCCGGCGGCTCCGGGCTCAAGCTCACGGCAGGCAAGCACAAGGTGCAGGGCAAGCAGGCGCTGCAGTGGCTGCGTACCCGGCACGCCTTCTACAGCGACCTGGGGCGCGCCAAGGCCCAGCACATGTACATGAACTCGATGATCCGCACGCTGAAGGCGCAAAACGTCTTCACGGACGCCGGGCGGCTCACCGGTCTGGCCGAGGCGGCCACCAAGTCCCTGACGGTGTCCGAGGAGCTCGGCACGGTCAAGGAGCTGTACGACCTGGGCATGCAGCTCAAGTCGGTGCCGACCGACCGCATCACCATGACGACGATCCCGACCGTCGTGGACCCCGAGAACGCGAACCACCTGGTGACGGCCGACGCCGACGCCGAACAGATGTGGACGATGCTCCGCGACGACATCGCCTTCGACGACAAGGGCGGCGCCGCGTCCAAGGCCCCGAAGGCGACGGCCTCGGCGACCGCCCCGACCGACACCGCGGCCGACCCCGGCGAGATCGGCGTGCTCGTCCAGAACGGCACGCGTACGGCCACCCTCGCCGCGGCCGGCGGCCGGGCGAAGGCGATCAGCCAGATCCTCGCGGACAAGGGCTTCACGAACGCGGCGGCGGACACCTCCGGTTCTCAGTCCGTGGAGAAGACGGTCGTGCGCTACCCGAGCGCGGACCTCGCGGGCGATGCCCAGCTGGTCGCCAAGTCCCTGGGGATTCCGGCGAGTTCGGTGAAGAAGTCGACGGACGTCTCCGGTGTGACGGTGACCGTGGGCGCCGACTGGCGCGAGGGCACGGCGTATCCGAAGCAGGAGGCGCCGAAGGCCGGCCAACTGCCCGAGACCGCCGACAAGGTGGTCGGTTCGGACACCGGCGCGTGCATGGACGTGTACGCGCCCTATCGCTGGTAACCAGCCCGGCGAACGAACGAGTCGGGGGCCTGCCGTCGCATGACGGCAGGCCCCCGACTCGTGGTGGTTCAGGCCGCGTTCGCGCCGTCCAGGACCGCCGGCCGACGGGCCGCGATCACCTTCCTGGCAAGCGACTTGGGGCTCGTCAAAAAGCCCCAGCCCCAGCACATGTGCATCGTGGCGAGGGCGACGGGGATCTGCAGCCGGGCCTTCAGCGACAGCCCCTTGCCCGCCGGGACCGAGCCCGCGGTGATCGCCGCGAGGTAGCCGCCGAGCACCAGGAAGGCCCACGGGGTCAGTACGGCGCCCAGCAGCACGCCCGCCGCTATCGCCAACACGGCGGTGGGCGGGGCGAGGTAACGGAGGTTGATGGAGCCCTCGTGGTAGCGGGCCACGACATGGCGCCAACGGCCGTAGTCCTTGTACTGCTTGGCCAGCGCGCGCACGGAGGGCCTCGGCCGGTACGACACCCGCAGCTCGGGCGAGAACCAGATGAGGCCGCCCGCCTCCCGGATGCGGAAGTTGAGCTCCCAGTCCTGGGCGCGGATGAACTCCACGTTGTAGCCGCCCTGTTGCTCGAGGGCGGCACGCCGGAAGACCCCGAGGTACACGGTCTCGGCGGGCCCGGCCACGCCCCCCGTGTGGAAGGCGGCGTTGCCGACCCCGATCTTCGAGGTCATCGCGGCGGCCACCGCGTGCTCCCAGGCGTTCTCGCCCTCGGCGTGCATGATCCCGCCGACGTTCTGCGCGCCGGTCTCGTCGAGGAGACGTACGGCGGTCGCGATGTAGTCGGGCGAGAGCATGCCGTGCCCGTCGACGCGTACGACAACGGGGTGCCGGGAGGCCTTGATCGCGGCGTTCAGCGCGGCGGGCGTACGGCCGGTCGGGTTGGGGACCGTGTGGACGCGCTTGCTCGTACCGGCCGTTTCGCGTACCAGCTCGGCGGCGATCTCGTCCGTGCGGTCCGTGGACGGACCGAGGGCGATGACGACCTCCATCTCGCCGGCGTACTCCTGGGCGAGGATCGCTTGGACGGCTCCGCGCAGATGCCGCTCCTCGTTGAGGACGGGCATGATCACGGACACGGCGGGCAGCTGCACGTCGGGCTTGGCGTTCATAGGGGGCTCACGTTACCGCGAACGGGGGACACCGACGCGCGCCGCCCGTCCCCTGACCCGGGCCGCAGATCGTATGGGCCTACGGTGCTCACGGATCGCACGTTCGGCCCACTCCCCCTCCTTCCTTCCCCCCCACCCCCTCCCCTTTCCCCGGCCAGCCTTCGCGGAGGTGTCCCCCCATGCCCGCGTCCCCCGCATCCCCCCGCTCCCCCGGTTCCCCGCAGCGCCGGCCACGGCCGTCGTCCGGGCGCCCGCGTCCGCCCGTACGGCGGAAGAAGCCCCGTTGGGCCATGCGGGCGGTGACGACGCTGTCCGTCGTGGTGCTCGCCGCCGCCGGGATCGGGCACGCGGTGGTGTCGAGCCTCGACGCCGACATCGCCCGCGTCGATCCCTTCAAGGACATGAAGAACCGTCCGCAGGCCGGTCACGGCATGAACGTGCTGCTGGTCGGCACGGACGGGCGGGACGGGATCAGCGAGGCCGAACGGCGTCAGTACCGGCTCGGGGGCGCGCCCTGCCACTGCACCGACACGATGATGATCGTGCACATCTCGGAGGACCGGGAGCGGGCGAGCGTCGTCAGCCTGCCGCGTGACTCGTACGCCGAGACTCCCCCGCACACCGACCGGATCAGCGGACAGCGCCATGGCGGACACGTCATCAAGCTGAACGCGGCGTACGCGGAGGGCGGTCCGAACCTCACCGTGCGGACGGTCGAGCGCATGACGCATCTGAAGATCGACCACTATCTGGAGATCGACTTCATCAGCTTCATGAAGACGGTGGATGTGCTGGGCGGAGTCGAGATCTGCACGCCCAAGCCACTGAAGGACTCGTACACCGGGCTGGACCTCGCCGCCGGGACGCACGACCTGAGCGGCGGACAGGCCCTGCAGTACGTGCGCGCCCGGCACGCCGACGGGTCCTCCGACCTGGGGCGGATGCAGCGCCAGCAGCGGTTCATGGCCGCGCTCATCGCCCAGTCGACGTCGTCCGGTGTGCTGCTGAACCCGATGAAGTTCCGGGACATCACCCGGGCGGTGCTCGGGTCGGTGCGGGCGGACAAGGAGTTCGGCACCGGCGAACTGCTGGACCTCGGGCGGGCGATGCGCAACTTCTCCCCGGCGTCGTCCGAGTTCACGACCGTGCCGATCGGGCGGATGGGGTACGCCGTGAAGGGCATCGGTTCGACGCTGAAGTGGGACGCGGCGAAGGCGGGGCGGCTGTTCCGGGCCCTGCGGGAGGACGAGCCGCTGTCGGTGCGGCGGAGCACCGGGGGCGGCGGGGGCGGCGGCGGAAAGGGCGGTGCGCCGGCCCGGGTCGAGGTGGCGCCGCAGCAGATCCGGGTGCAGGTCGAGAACGGGACGCTCACCGCCGGGCTGGGGCGCAGGGTGGACCGGGCGCTGGCCGCGACCGGGTTCCACACCACTGGGGTGCCGGTGAACGCGCGGGTCCGGGAGACGCGGCGGACGGTGATCGCGTACGACCCCCGGTGGGACCGCTCGGCGAAGTCCCTGGCGGCGGCGTTGCCGGGGAGTTCGCTGCGGTCGGTGCCGGGCCAGGGTCCGGTGCTGAAGGTGATCGTCGGGGCGGACCATCAGGGCGTGCGGAAGGTTCGGGTGGGCGAGTTCGGGGTGAGTACGGGGGATCAGGCGGGGTGCCGGTGAGGGCGTCCGCCGTCACGGGGACGACATCCCGTCCCCCTCGGCCGGCCAAGTCCTCCGCCCCTCAGTCGTCCAGGCCCTCCGCCGCTCTCCGTTCCCGCAGCTCCACGATCGCCCTCCGCCGGGCCAGGCGGTGCGTGCGGCGGATCTGGGCCTCCTGATAGCGGCGCTCGTCGCGTTCCGTCTCCGGGAGGACCGGCGGGACGCGGCGGGGCCTGCCGTCGGCGTCGACCGCCGCGAAGACCAGGTACGCCGACCCGACCTGGGTCGCCGGCGCCGACTCGTTCCAGCGCTCGGCGAGGACCCGTACCCCGACCTCCATGGAGGTCCGGCCGGTCCAGTTGACCTGGGCCTTCACATGGACCAGGTCGCCCACCCTGACCGGTTCCAGGAACGCCATCTCGTCCATCGACGCCGTGACCGCGGGCCCGCCGCTGTGCCGGCCGGCCACCGCGCCCGCCGCGTCGTCGACGAGTTTCATGATCACACCGCCGTGCACCGTACCCAGGAGGTTGGTGTCGGCGTGGGTCATGATGTGGCTGAGGGTGGTCCGGGAGGCGGAGGTCGGCTTGCCCGGGGGCGCCTCTTCCGGCCGTGTGGCCTGGTCTGTCATGGCGACCACCCTATGTCGGACGTACACCTGGGCGATTTGTGTCAGCTTCGCAACAGCCGTGCTCCTAATTTCCTTCGACCCTTGTAAAGGGCATGGCCCGGCACTGCACACTGGTCCGCATGAACGATTGGCCCGACGCGTGGTCCGACGACAACCGCAACAACCGCTACGGACGTGGCAGCGCGAACGCACAGCCCGAGAGTGCGCGCGTGATGCGGCAGGTCCCGCGCGGCCAAGGCGGCCCCTACGCCCAGAACCCCGCCGCCCCGCCGTACGGCGGCGGGGTGCCTCAGCAGCAGCAGTACGCCGGTGATCAGAGCCAGGACCCGTACGGGAACGGAAACGGGGGCGGCTATGACAGCGGCTATAACACCGGCCAGGTCTACGGCGGCGCCCCGAGCGGCGGCGGACCTGGCGGCGGGCCGGCCGGGCCCGGTGCGATGAGCGGCCCGCGCCCCGCGCCGAACTGGCGCAAGCGCATCAAGTGGACCGCGATCACCGTGGTCACCCTGCTGGTCGTGGTGTCCGTCGGTACGTACTTCTGGGCCGACTCCAAGCTGAACCGCCAGGTCGACCTGTCCAAGGTCATCGACCGGCCGGACGGCGGCAAGGGCACCAACTACCTGATCGTCGGTTCCGACAGCCGTGAGGGCATGTCGGCCGAGGAGAAGAAGGCCCTGCACACCGGGTCCGCCGAGGGCAAGCGCACGGACTCGATGATGATCCTGCACACCGGCGACAACGGCCCGACCCTCATCTCCCTCCCCCGCGACTCGGACGTGGAGATCCCGACGTTCGTGGGCTCCGAGTCCGGCAAGACGTTCAAGGGCACCGGCAAGCACACCAAGCTGAACGCGGCGTACGCCACGGACGGGCCCGAACTCCTCGTGCGTACCGTCGAGTTCAACACCGGTCTGCGGATCGACCACTACGTGGAGATCGGCTTCGCCGGCTTCGCGAACATCGTGGACGCGGTCGGGGGTGTGGACCTCACCATTCCCAAGGGCGGGATGAAGGACACCAAGTCGGGCGCGAACTTCGCGGCGGGCGAGCAGACCCTCAACGGCGAGCAGGCGCTGGCCTTCGTCCGTACCCGGTACGCGCTCGCGGGCAGCGACCTCGACCGTACGAAGAACCAGCAGAAGTTCCTCGCGGCGCTGGCGAGCCAGACCGCGACGCCGGGCACGATCCTGAACCCGTTCAAGCTGTACCCGACGATGAGCGCGGGCCTCGACACCCTGATCGTCGACAAGGACATGGGCCTGTTCGACCTGGCCGACATGTTCTGGGCGATGAAGGGCGTCACGGGCGGCGACGGCAAGTCCATGAACATGCCGATCTCGGGCTCGACCGGCGGCAACCTCGTCTGGGACAAGACGAAGGTGAAGACGCTGGTGAACGAGCTGAAGAACGACGAGAAGGTCACTGTTTCGGGCAACTGAGCGAAGACGCCGTGTGCCCCCTGCCTTGACGGGGAGGGGGCACACGGCGTTTCAGGGGACTTACGGCAGGTTGCGGGCCATCACGATCCGCTGGACCTGGTTCGTGCCCTCATAGATCTGCGTGATCTTCGCGTCGCGCATCATCCGCTCCACCGGGTAGTCGCGGGTGTAGCCGTAGCCGCCGAGGAGCTGGACCGCGTCCGTGGTGACCTCCATCGCCACGTCCGAGGCGAAGCACTTCGCCGCCGCGCCCTGGAAGGTCAGGTCGGCGTCGCCACGCTCCGACTTGGCCGCGGCGGCGTACGTCAGCTGACGGGCGGCCTCGATCTTCATGGCCATGTCGGCGAGCATGAACTGGATGCCCTGGAAGTCGGCGATCGGCTTGCCGAACTGCTTGCGCTCCTTGACGTACCCCTTGGCGTAGTCGAGGGCGCCCTGTGCGATGCCCAGGGCCTGCGCGGCGATCGTGATGCGGGTGTGGTCCAGGGTCTTCATCGCGGTGGCGAAGCCGGTGCCCTCCTCGCCGATCATGCGGTCGGCCGGGATGCGCACGTTGTCGAGGTAGACCTCGCGGGTCGGGCTGCCCTTGATGCCCAGCTTCTTCTCCGGGGCGCCGAAGGAGACCCCGGGATCGGACTTCTCGACTACGAAGGCCGAGATGCCCTTCGAGCGCTTCTCCGGGTCGGTCACGGCCATCACCGTGTAGTACTCGGACTCGCCCGCGTTGGTGATCCAGCGCTTCACGCCGTTGAGGACCCAGAAGTCCCCGTCGCGGACCGCCTTCGTCTTCATGCCGGCCGCGTCCGAGCCCGCGTCGGGCTCCGAGAGGCAGTAGGAGAACATGCCGTCGCCCTTGGCGAGCGGCGTCATGTACTTCTTCTTCAGCTCCTCCGAGCCGGACAGGATCACGGGGAGGGAGCCGAGCTTGTTGACGGCGGGGATGAGGGAGGAGCTGGCACAGACACGCGCCACCTCCTCGATCACGATCACCGTCGCCAGCGCGTCCGCGCCCGCGCCGCCGTACGACTCGGGTACGTGCACCGCGTGCAGGTCGGCCGCGACGAGCGCGTCGTGGGCCTCCTGGGGGAAGCGTGCTTCCTCGTCCACCACTGCGGCGTACGGCAAGATCTTCGCCTCGGCCAGGGAGCGGATCGCGTCACGGAGCATGTCGTGCTCCTCGGACGGGCGGTACAGGTCGAAATCAGCCGATCCGGCCAAGGTCTCTCACGCTCCAAAGACGCTGTATCAATTGACGCTAACTACCGTTAAGTAACCCAGTCGGTAATCCAGATTTTAAGGGCCTGCCCACCCGAGTGAGACGTGAGCTTGGCGACAGAGTCAATTGTGCCCGGGCAAGGGCCGCGCCAGCCCTCGTCGGGCCCGCGACTATGCTCGCCATCGCCCGCCCGACCGCCCCCACGCGACACCCCCAGGAGCACCCATGGCTCTCAAGATCACCGTGATCGGCACCGGATATCTCGGCGCCACCCACGCCGCCGCCATGGCAGAGCTCGGTTTCGAGGTGCTGGGACTCGACGTCGTCGAGGAGAAGGTCGATCTGCTGCGGCGCGCGAAGGCCCCCATGTACGAGCCCGGGCTCGACGAACTGCTGCGCAAGCACGTCGCCGGGATCGAGGGTTCCACCGGGCGGCTGCGCTTCACCACGGACTGGGCCGAGGTGGCCGCCTTCGGCGACATCCACTTCGTGTGCGTGAACACCCCGCAGAAGCACGGTGAGTACGCCAGCGACATGTCGTACGTCGACGCCGCGATCGAGTCCCTCGCCCCGCACCTCACCGCGCCCACCCTGGTCGTCGGCAAGTCGACCGTGCCCGTCGGCTCGGCGGACCGGCTCGCCCGGACGATCTCCGGGCTGGCGCCGGCCGGCGCGGACGCCGAGCTGGCCTGGAACCCGGAGTTCCTGCGGGAGGGCTTCGCCGTCCAGGACACGCTGCACCCGGACCGGCTGGTGGTCGGCGTACGGAGCGAGCGGGCCGAGAAGCTGCTGCGCGAGGTGTACGCGACGCCGATCGAGGAGGGGACGCCGTTCGTCGTCACCGACTTCCCGACGGCCGAGCTGGTGAAGACGTCCGCGAACTCCTTCCTGGCCACCAAGATCTCGTTCATCAACGCGATGGCGGAGGTCTGCGAGGCCGCCGACGGGGATGTGGCGAAGCTGGCGGAGGCCATCGGGTACGACGACCGGATCGGCAAGAAGTTCCTGCGGGCCGGGATCGGGTTCGGGGGCGGCTGTCTGCCCAAGGACATCCGGGCGTTCATGGCGCGCGCGGGTGAGCTGGGCGCGGACCAGGCGCTGACCTTCCTGCGCGAGATCGACTCGATCAACATGCGTCAGCGCGGTCAGATGGTGGAGCTGGCCCGGCAGGCGCTGGGCGGCGGGCCGTTCCTCGGCAAGCGGGTCGCGGTGCTCGGCGCCACCTTCAAGCCCGACTCGGACGACGTCCGCGACTCGCCGGCCCTCAACGTCGCCGGGCAGATCCACCTCCAGGGCGGCCAGGTGACGGTGTACGACCCGAAAGGCATGGCCAACGCCCGGCGCCTCTTCCCGACGCTCGCGTACGCCGACACGGCCCTGGAGGCGGTCCGGGGCGCCGACGCCGTACTGCACCTGACGGAGTGGCGGGAGTTCCGCGAGCTGGACCCGGCGACGCTGGGCGAGGCGGTGGCCCACCGCCTGATCCTGGACGGCCGCAACGCCCTCGACCCGGAGGTGTGGCGGAAGGCCGGGTGGACGTACCGGGCGATGGGGCGCCCCACGGCCTGACGGCGGCTGCCCGCCGAGGCGATTCGCCCCGGGCGACGCACCGGTCCGCTTGACGCACCGGTCCGCTCGGGGACACCGGTCCGGCCGAGGCTCAGTCGGCCGGACCGGCGCCGGCTCCATTCTCCACATCCCGGCCACCCTTCGGGAAGCGCATTCCACATCCCGGGCGGGCACCTTGTGTGGGAGGGGCGCGACGGCGGTCCCTAGGACTTGCCGCCGAGGCTTGTGGCGGAGGCCTGCAGGCGGTCCATCGTGTGCGCCACACGGAGTCCGTCCATGTAGTCGCGGACATGCACGATCCGGCCGTCGCGGACCCGGATCACCAGGAGGCCCGGGAAGCTGAAGGGGCGGCCGGTCGTGGTCACAATTCCGGTGACGACCTGCTCGACGGTAATCACCTCGGGGTCCGCACCGTCGTGGACGACGACCTCCGTGATCTCCCGCGGCCGCGCCGGGCTCGCGCCCCAGGCCGCCCTGTATCCCGCGCGGACCTCCTCGCGGCCCCGGTAGCGCTCGGGCATGCCCGGAAAGAGGAAGGGGAACTCGTGGACGGCGTCGACCGCGTACAGGTCGGCCAGGTCGTCCGCCGACCCGTCGAGCATCGCCCGCTGGTAACGGGCGAGGACGTCGCGGGGGCCGAGGTTCGGTTCCGACGAGGGGACATCCGGCACGGCAGTGGCTCCGTTCTGTCGGCGCGAGACCCAACTCCCGCTCCCAGCAGCCTACTTCGCGCGGTACCTCCGCATCTTCGCGCGCGCCCCGCAGCCCGCCATGGAGCACCAGCGGCGACGTCCGGCCGGGCTGCGGTCGTAGTACGCCCAGTGGCACTCGGGCAGTTCGCAGGCCTTGAGACGCAACCAGGTGCCGTCGGTGAGCGCCTCCGCGACGGCTGCCGCCACCCGGGAGAGCAGCGGACCCTCCTCGGCGGCGATCAGGCGGGCCGAGCCGTCCCGCTCGTCGACGGCCACCAACAGCGGGGCACGGGACAGCAGTTGGCCCAGGGGTATGACGACATCGTGCGGTGGATGTCCGGCGTGCGCGAGGCAGACGGCGCGCAGGGACTCGCGCAGTTCCTTCACGGCGGCCAGTTCCCGTTCGTCGATCTCCGCGATACCGAACGGGGCGCGCCCCTCAGCGGTGTTCAGCGCGTCCCGGCCCGATTCCAGACCCCTGGTGTTCACCAGTGCCTCCACGAGGGCCAGCCCTCCGGGCGCGGCCCCGATCTCGCTCATACCGGCGACGGTACCTCCTCGCGTTACCTCCTATACAGGGGCATCGGGTAACCGTTACCGTATGAGGCCCTCAACAGGTAACAACGGAGGAAGCCATGGCCATCGCCAAGTTCGACACCGTCGTCCTGGACTGTCCCGACCCCGGCGTGCTCGCCGCGTTCTACGCCGAGCTGCTGGGCGGCACGCCCGAGGCCGAGGAGGGCTGGGTCGACCTGCGGATCCCGGACGGGCCGAAGCTGGCCTTCCAGGCCGCCCCCGGACACGTACCCCCGAAGTGGCCTGCGCCCGACGCCTCGCAGCAGTTCCATCTGGACGTGACCGTGGACGACCTGGACACGGCCGAGCGGGAGGTTCTCGCGCTCGGCGCGAAGCCGCTCGACACGGAGGACCGCGCACGCTCCTTCAGGGTTTACGCGGACCCGGCGGGGCACCCGTTCTGCCTCTGCGCGGGCTGAACAGACCTGCCGGACAGCCGTAGCAAACGGAGGAGCCCATGCCGCCCGTAGCCCGTTTCCGTACCGTCGTCGTCGACTGCCCCGATCCCCGCGCGCTGGCCCGTTTCTACGCCGGGGTCGTCGGCGGCACCCCCGACGGCGAGGATGCCGAGTGGGTCGTCCTCCCCGTCCCCGGCGGGCCGCGGCTGGCCTTCCAGCGGGCGCCCGGGTACTCCCCGCCCGAGTGGCCGCGGGCCGACCACGACTCCCAGCAGTTCCATCTCGACCTGGACGCCGGGTCCACCTGGGCGGAGCTGGACGCGGCGCAGGAGGCGGTCCTGGCGCTGGGTGCCCGCCCACTGGACCTGGACGACCAAGACGGGAAGCGGGACTTCAGGGTGTACGCCGATCCGGCGGGGCATCCGTTCTGTCTCTGCCGGATCGAGCACCCCTGATCAGCCGCTGCGGGTGATCAGCCGTCCAGTTCCGCGATCCGTGCCGTCGACGGCTCCCTGCGCTGCTGGGCCGCCTTGGCCGTGAAGTCGGCGCTGCGCAGCACACGCTGGACGTTTCCCCAGGTGAGCAGGGTGAGGTCGGGTTCGGTCCAGCCGCGGCGCAGGAGTTCCGCGATCAGGTTCGGGTAGCAGGAGGCGTCGCCGAGTTCCTGCGGGTGGGCGCTGCCGGAGTCGTAGGTGCCGGAGAGGCCGACGCACTCCGGGCCCGCGACCGCACGGACGTGGTCGAGATGGTCGGCGACGTCACGGACGGACGGCCCCGTCTGCTCGGCCGTCAGCGGGACCAGGCACAGGCCTCGGGCCTCGCCCAGCTGGGCGAGCGTCTCGTCGGGGAGGTTGGCGGGGTGGGGGCGCAGGGCGCGGGCCGCGGAGCGGGTGCACAGGACCGGGGCCTTGGAGATCGTGGCGG
This sequence comes from Streptomyces sp. ME02-8801-2C, assembly GCF_033793965.1. Classification (NCBI taxonomy): domain Bacteria; kingdom Bacillati; phylum Actinomycetota; class Actinomycetes; order Kitasatosporales; family Streptomycetaceae; genus Streptomyces; species Streptomyces sp. ME02-8801-2C. Next base: position 41,677 of record NZ_JARAXP010000019.1, read on the forward strand.
CGCGGTGGACGGTGGCCGGGGACGCGCCCGAGAGGTCGGCCAGCACGCCGAGACGGTTCATCTCCCGGACCACCTCCTCGCCGAACCGGGTCAGCCCCGCCTCGCTCGCCCAGGACGTCCCGGCCAGGGTGAGGACGCGCAGGCCCAGTGAGTGCAGGACGCGCAGGATGGCCAGCGAGTCGTCGAGCGCGGCGGCCGCGGCGGGCCCGAGGACGACGGCGATACGTCCGCAGTTGCGGGCGTCGGTGACCTGTCCCGCGGTGCCCGCGAGACGCAGTCCCTCGGGGTGGCTCCGGGCCACGGTCTTCACCAGGTCGAGCTGCTCCAGGGTGGCGCCGACGGCCCGGTCACCGGTGAGCCCGTCCGGCAGGTGCAGCGCCCAGAACAGCGCGCCCACGTGGCCGCGCCGCATCCGGGGCACATCGGTGTCGACAGTGCTCTCCCCGAGCTCCAGGTCGTACCAGGGCAGGTGCCGCAGCGCCCAGGGCAGCCCGCTGTAGCCGTCGGCGACGGGGTGCGCGGCGAGGATGGCGTGGGCGCGGTCGAGGGGTGCGGCGTCGGGGTCGGAGAGCGGGGTGAGGTCGGGCTCCGGCGTGCCGTGGTCGTCGGGATGGCTGTCGGGATGGCCGTCGGGGTCCGGCGAGGAGACGGGCGGTGGGGCCGGCGGGTCGAGTTCCCCGACCTCGGCTGTGGTGTGCAGTTCGTCCTGCAGGTCGGCCATGGCGGGCTCCGTACGTCGTGATCTACCTCGTGATCGCAATACGGTCACCGTCGCACGGGGGCGCGGGGGCTTCCTGGTGGGTGGGGCGTTCGGGGGTACGCCCCACACGCCCCCCTACCTGAGGCCTTACCTCAGGCCTTACGTCAGGCCTTACGTCAGGTCCAGCTCCTCCAGCATGGCGTTCGAGGCCCCACGCCTCTCCTGAACCTCGCGCGCCACGTCCTCCGCCGCCCCCAGCACCCGTACCGCGTTGCCCCAGGTCAGCTTGGCGAGGTCGTCCCTCGACCAGCGCCGGTCCAGGAGTTCCGCGATCAGGTTCGGGTAGGTGGAGACGTCTCCGAGGCCGTCGGGGGTGAATGCCGTGCCGTCGTAGTCGCCGCCGATGCCCAGGTGGTCGATTCCGGCCACCTCCCGCATGTGGTCCAGATGGTCGGCGACCGTCGGGACCGTGGCGACCGGACGCGGGTTCGACTCCTCGAAGGCCCGGTGGATCTTCATCGCCTCGGGGGTCGTGGCGAGGGGGTGGAAGCCGTGGACGCGCATGTTGTCGTCCGCGGCGGCCGTCCAGTCGACGGCGGCCTGGAGGACGAACTTCGGCACGAAGGTCACCATCGCCATGCCGCCGTTGCCGGGCAGGCGTTCGAGGACGTCGTCGGGGATGTTGCGCGGGTGGTCGCACACCGCGCGCGAGGAGGAGTGGGAGAAGATCACCGGCGCGACGGACGTGTCCAGGGCGTGCCGCATCGTCGTCGCCGCCACGTGCGAGAGGTCGACCAGCATGCCGAGGCGGTTCATCTCCCGGACCACCTCGCGGCCGAACTCCGAGAGACCGCCGACTCCGGGCTCGTCCGTCGCCGAGTCCGCCCATGCCACGTTGTCGTTGTGGGTGAGGGTCATGTAGCGCACGCCCAGCGCGTACAAGCCCCGCAGGGTGCCCAGGGAGTTTGCGATCGAGTGACCGCCCTCGGCGCCCATCAGGGAGGCGATACGGCCTTCACGCCGGCCCGCCTCCATGTCGGCGGCCGTGAGAGCGGGCCGCAGGTCGTCCCCGTACCGCGCGATCAACTGGCGTACGCAGTCGATCTGTTCGAGGGTCGCCGGCACCGCGTCCGGGAGGTCCGAGCGGACGTACACCGACCAGTACTGCGCGCCGACACCGCCCGCGCGCAGGCGGGGAATGTCGGTGTGCAGGTGAGTGTGCTGGTCGGTGGCGATGTCGCGGGCGTCGAGGTCGTAGCGGACCTGTTCGCGCAGCGCCCACGGGAGGTCGTTGTGGCCGTCGACGACCGGGAACTCGCGCAGCAGTGCCCGGGCTTCCTCGAGGGAGCTCACGGACGTCACTTCCCGAAGCCGAATCCGTTGCCGCCGCCCGCGCCGCTCTCGACCTTGGCGCGCAGCCGCTTGCCCTTCTCGGTGGCCTGGTCGTTCAGGTCCTGCTGGAACTCCCGCATCCGGCCGAGGAGTTCCTCGTCGTGCGAGGCGAGGATGCGGGCCGCCAGCAGGCCCGCGTTGCGCGCGCCGCCGACCGAGACGGTGGCGACCGGGACACCGGCGGGCATCTGGACGATCGACAGCAGCGAGTCCATGCCGTCGAGGTACTTGAGGGGGACCGGGACGCCGATCACCGGGAGCGGGGTCACCGACGCCAGCATGCCGGGCAGATGGGCCGCGCCGCCGGCGCCCGCGATGATCGCCTTCAGACCGCGCTCGGCGGCCTGCTCGCCGTACGTGATCATCTCGCGCGGCATGCGGTGCGCGGAGAGAACGTCGACCTCGTACTCGATCTCGAACTCGTCCAGGGCCTGGGCGGCGGCCTCCATGACGGGCCAGTCGGAGTCCGAACCCATGACGATGCCCACGACGGGGCCTGCGACGGAACTCATTCGGTGATCGTGCCTCTCAGATAGCCGGCTGCGTGACGGGCGCGCTCCAGCACGTCGTCGAGGTCGTCGCCGTAGGTGTTGACGTGGCCCACCTTGCGGCCGGGCTTCACGTCCTTGCCGTACATGTGGATCTTCAGCTGGGGGTCGCGGGCCATGCAGTGCAGGTACGCGGAGTACATGTCGGGGTAGTCGCCGCCCAGGACGTTGACCATGACCGTCCATGGGGCGCGGGGGCGCGGGTCGCCGAGCGGGAGGTCGAGGACGGCTCGGACGTGGTTGGCGAACTGGCTGGTGATCGCGCCGTCCTGGGTCCAGTGGCCCGAGTTGTGCGGACGCATCGCGAGTTCGTTGACGAGGATGCGTCCGTCGCGGGTCTCGAACAGTTCGACGGCGAGGTGGCCGACCACGTCGAGTTCCTTGGCGATGCGCAGGGCCAGTTCCGTGGCCTGGAGGGCGAGCTCCTCCGCGATGCCGGGCGCCGGCGCGATGACGGTGTCGCACACGCCGTCGACCTGCTGCGACTCGACGACCGGGTACGCGACGGCCTGGCCGTGCGGGGAGCGGACGACGTTCGCCGCCAGTTCCCGTACGAAGTCGACCTTCTCCTCGGCCAGGACCGGGACGCCGGCCCGGAAGGGGTCGGCGGCCTCCGCCTCGGAGCGGACCACCCACACGCCCTTGCCGTCGTACCCGCCGCGGACCGTCTTGAGGACGACCGGGAAGCCTCCCCCACTCTCGGCCGCGAAGGCGACGACGTCGGCGGGGTCCGTCACGAGCCGGTGCCGTGGGCACGGCACCCCGATCTCGTCGAGCTTCGCGCGCATCACCCCCTTGTCCTGGGCGTGCACGAGCGCGTCGGGGCCGGGGCGGACGGGGATGCCGTCCGCCTCCAGGGCCCGAAGGTGCTCGGTCGGGACGTGTTCGTGATCGAAAGTGATCACATCGCACCCCTGCGCGAACGCGCGCAGCGTCTCCAGATCGCGGTAGTCGCCGACGACGACATCACCGACGACCTGGGCCGCGGAATCCTGCGGGGTGTCACTGAGGAGCTTGAATCTGATGCCGAGCGGGATGCCCGCCTCGTGTGTCATACGAGCGAGCTGACCCCCGCCGACCATGCCGACTACCGGGAACGTCACCCTCCAAGAGTATCGGCCCGGCCATCGCGGCCCGATTACACGCCTGTGACCCGATGCGCACAGGCATCCCCGGGAGGGGGTGGTTAGCATGGCTGGGTTGACGAAATCCCACACTGCGATCCCACAGACGGGGGCCGACAGACCATGGAACTTGGTTCCAAACGTGGTTCCACAGGCGGTTCCGACGGGCTTCATACCCGGCCCAAGAGCGCCGTACGCCGACGATTCGACCAGTTCGCGGCCGAGGTGGCGAAGTTCGGGGCGGTGGGCACGGCCGGGCTTCTCGTCAACCTGCTCGTGTTCAACCTGGTGCGCGGCACGACCGACCTCCCGGTGGTCCGCGCCAGTGTGACCGCCACGGTCGTGGCGATCTGCTCGAACTACATCGGCTTCCGCTACTTCACCTACCGGGACCGCGACAAGAGCGGCCGTACGAAGGAACTGACGCTGTTCCTGCTGTTCAGCGCGGTCGGACTGGTCATCGAGAACGGCGTGCTGTACGCGGCGACGTATGGCTTCGGCCTGGACAGCCCACTGCAGAGCAACGTCTTCAAGTTCGTCGGGATCGGCGTCGCGACCCTGTTCCGCTTCTGGTCGTACCGCACCTGGGTGTTCCGTACGCTTCCGGCGCGTGAGGCGGTCGCCAGCGCCGAATCGTTCCTCGAGGAGCTCCCCGAGGGTGGGACGATTCCTGGGCGCCGGAACCAGCGTCAGCGGGTGGGTTGAGCGGTCCGGTGCGGCACCGTCGTGGCTTGTCGCGCCCACGCGGCGGAGCCGCATATCGATACAGCCCCGCGCCCCTGTGAGGGCGCCTACCGGACTGTCCGCTCCTCGTCCTCCTGCGGCTTCTTCAGGGGGTTGCGGGACAGGAACAGGCCGAAGACCGGCGGCTGCTGCTGGAGCAGCTCCAGACGGCCCGCGTCGGCCTCCGCGAGGTCGCGGGCGACGGCGAGGCCGATGCCCGTGGAGTTGCGGCCGCTGATCGCCCGCTCGAAGATCCGGGCGCCGAGGTCGGCCGGGACACCGGGCCCCTCGTCCGTGACCTCGATCACGGCCTGGTTGCCGATGACGCGGGTGCGCAGGGCGACCGTGCCGCCGCCGTGCATGAGCGAGTTCTCGATCAGCGCGGCCAGCACCTGGGCGACCGCGCCCGGCGTGCCGACGGCCTGCAGATGCCGCTTGCCGGAGCTGACAATGGCCCGGCCCGCGCTGCGGTAGGCGGGACGCCACTCGGCGAGCTGCTGCTGGATGACCTCGTCGAGGTCGAAGGAGACGGCGGAGCCGGTGCGCGGATCGCGCGCGTTGGTGAGGAGCCGCTCCACGACGTCCGTGAGCCGTTCGACCTGCGTGAGCGCGATCGTGGCCTCCTCCTTCACCGTGTCCGGGTCGTCGGTGAGGGTGATCTCCTCGAGGCGCATGGAGAGGGCGGTGAGGGGCGTACGCAGCTGGTGGGAGGCGTCCGCCGCCAGCCGGCGTTCGGCGGTGAGCATCCGGGCGATACGTTCCGCCGAGCTGTCCAGCACATCCGCGACCCGGTCGAGCTCCGGCACGCCGTACCGCTTGTGCCGGGGGCGCGGGTCGCCCGAGCCGAGGCGTTCGGCGGTCTCGGCGAGGTCGGTGAGCGGCGAGGCGAGCCGGTTCGCCTGCCGTACGGCGAGCAGGACGGCGGCGATGACGGCGAGCAGTGCGACGGCGCCGATGATCAGCAGGGTGCGGCCGACCTCGCGGGTCACGGAGGACCGGGGTTCCTCGACCCGGACGGTCTCGCCCTCCTCGCCGTCCTCCTCGGCGGAGATGACATCACCGACGGGCTGGTCCCCGACCTCGATCGGCGGGCGGCCGGGGATACGCACGACGGCGTACCGGTCGCCGGTGACGAGTCCCCTGAGGACCTTGGAGTTGATCTGCTCGTCGCCGAGGATGCGACTGTCCACGATGCTGGCCAGCCGCACGGCCTCGGAGTCCACCCGTTCCTGGGCGCTGCTACTGATCGTCCGCGTCTCGACGATGACGAGCGACACCCCGAACACGGCGATCACGACGAGCACCACAGCAAGCGTGGACTGAATAAGACGACGACGCACGGCCCCTCCGGGCGGAGACTGAAAAACGACGAGCGTGCCCGCTCCTGGGCGCCCCGCAGGGGCGCTCTCAGGGGCGCGGGGAACTGCGCGACCAGCCCCCACCGGCCGGCAGCCGCGCACACCGCACAAGCCCCCCGGACGTTACGCGCGTGGTCGAGCTAACTCTTTTCGAACCGGAAACCCACACCCCGGACCGTGGCGATGTACCGCGGGTTCGCCGCATCGTCGCCCAGCTTCTTACGCAGCCAGGAGATGTGCATGTCGAGCGTCTTGGTCGAAGACCACCACGTCGTGTCCCACACCTCCCGCATCAGCTGGTCGCGCGTCACCACCCGCCCCGCGTCGCGCACCAGCACCCGCAGCAGGTCGAACTCCTTGGCCGTGAGCTGGAGTTCCTCGTCGCCCATCCACGCCCGGTGCGACTCGACGTCGATGCGCACACCGTGCGTGGCGGGCGGCTGCTGCGGCTCGGCGGCGCCGCGCCGGAGCAGGGCCCGGACACGGGCGAGCAGTTCGGCGAGCCGGAAGGGCTTGGTGACGTAGTCGTCGGCGCCCGCGTCGAGACCGACGACGGTGTCCACCTCGTCGGCGCGCGCGGTCAGGATGAGGATCGGCACGGTCAGGCCCTCGGCACGCAGCCGACGGGCCACTTCGAGGCCGTCCATGCCGGGCAGTCCGAGGTCGAGCACGACCAGGTCGATACCGCCCTGGATACCGGCGTCGAGCGCGGTCGGTCCGTCCTCGCGCACCTCGACCTCGTAACCTTCCCGGCGCAGTGCGCGGGCCAGCGGCTCCGAGATGGACGCGTCGTCCTCAGCGAGCAGTACACGGGTCATGACCTGATGGTAAACCGCTCTGGACACCGCCTGTGGTGTGACCAGGCGTTCTTGATTCTTACCTTTGGACACCAGGACGAGGGCACCCGTGACGGCCGGTACGGCGCCCGCCTCGCATCACCACCCGAACCTGTGCCTCTGCGAGGACACCTCGCCTCTCACCTTCGAATAAGTGGCTTAAAATGACATGTCACCTGTGATTCACCTCTCAAGTCCTTCCATTTACGACTGTTACCTGTCGTATGGTGAAAGGACGCTCTTAACGGCACCCGGGGACCTTTGGCGAGATTTCTGCCGAAGGTCTTTTTTGTGAGTCCCGACCAGCAAGGAACGACTCATGGCGTCCAGCCTGACGAAGGAATCCCTGACACCGGGTACCCCCGGTTCCCCACGGTCCTTCTTCGGCCACCCCCGTGGACTGGCCACCCTCTTCATGACCGAGATGTGGGAGAGGTTCTCCTACTACGGCATGCGGGCCCTGCTCCCGCTGTACCTGATAGCGCCGAGCGGGCTCCACCTCAGTGCGACGGCCGCGACCGCGATCGGTTCCGTCTACGTCTCGCTCGTGTACCTGCTCGCCCTGCCGGGCGGCTGGTTCGGCGACCGCGTCTGGGGCCCGCGCAGGACCGTCGCCGTGGCCGGCGGCATCATCATGCTCGGCCATCTGACGCTGGCCCTGCCGACGGCGGGCACCTTCTACGCCGGCCTCGGCCTCGTGGCGATCGGCTCGGGCCTGCTGAAGGCCAACATCTCCACCATGGTCGGCCATCTGTACGACGGCCCGGACGACCCGCGCCGCGACGGCGGCTTCACCGTCTTCTACATGGGCATCAACCTCGGCGCGTTCGCCGCGCCGCTGGTGATCGGCACGATCGGCGAGAAGGTCAACTGGCATCTCGGCTTCGCCCTCGCCGCGCTCGGCATGGCGCTCGGCCTCGCCCAGTTCCTGCTGGGCAGCCGGCACCTGGACGCGCGTTCCAGCGTCGTCCCGACCCCGCTGTCCGCCGCCGAGAAGTCTGCGACCCTGCGCAAGGCGGCGATCTGGGCGGGCGTCGCGGCCGTCTTCTACGCGCTGGTCGGCCTCTCGGGCCACTACACGCTGAACTGGGTCATGGTTCCGCTGATCCTGCTCGGCCTGATCGTTCCGGTGGTCGTGCTGGCGCGGATCAGGCGTGACAAGGAGCTCAGCGCGTCCGAGCAGTCGTCGATGTCGGCGTACATCTGGTTCTTCGTCGCTGCGGCCGTCTTCTGGATGATCTACGACCAGGGCGCCACGACCCTGTCGATCTTCGCCGACCAGAACGCGGAGAACAGCGTCCTCGGCTGGGAGTTCCCGGTCTCCTGGTACCAGTCGGTGAACCCCGTGCTGATCATGGCGCTGGCCCCGGTCTTCGCCTGGTTCTGGCTGGCGCTGAACCGGCGCGGCAGCGAACCGAGCACGATCGTGAAGTTCGCCTCGGGCCTGGTCCTGGTCGGCGTCTCGTTCTTCCTCTTCCTGGCCCCGCTGTCGATCGCCGGGGACGGCCACAAGGCGGCGGCGATGTGGATCGTGGCGATCTACTTCGTCCAGACGGTCGGCGAACTGACCCTCTCGCCGGTCGGACTGTCGGTCACGACCAAGATGGCTCCCGCGAAGTACGCCTCCCAGATGATGGGCGTCTGGTTCCTGGCCGTCACGGCGGGGGACGCGACGACCGGCCTGCTCTCCGTCGCGGGCGTCAACCTCGACCGGATGGGCGTGGTGGCGCTGGAGGCGGTCCTCGCGGTTGCGGCGGGCGTGGCGGTGTGGGCGTACCGGAGCAGGGTGAAGGCACTGATGGGGAGCGTCAACTGACGCTTCCCGTGCGCCGGTTGCGTGGCCGGCAGGCGGGGAGTTCGTCCTGGCGGACGGCGGTGACGAAGGAGGACCAGGCGGCTGCCCTGAGCACGAGGGCGGGGGCGTCGGGGGTCTTGGAGTCGCGGACTGCGGGCGCGTGGAGGGTGTCGCAGACCTCGACGCACTCGCCGCCGTCGGTGTTGCTCAAACCGAACGGCCCCGCGCTGAACGGCAGTACCTGCACCGTGACATTCGGGGCGCCCGGACATGGACACGAGGTGCTCCAACTGATCCGCCCACGCCTTCTGGTCACGCAGCATCAGCCGCAGCGCGGACTCGAACAGGATCGTGCGGAATCGCGGCGCGTCCCGCGCCAGCAAAACATCACTCCACGCTCGGCGCGCGCCTCGACCTGCCGGATCAGCTCCTCGCCCCGGTTGCCCCCCGCCGCCAGCACCTCGGTCGCGTACCCCCGGGTCTGCAGCAGACCCGGAATGCTGCTCAGACCGAAGTGCCACAGACTGAGCGCCTCCGCCTCGAACTCCATGTACGCGCGGTACTGCTCCTTGAACTCGCTCTTGTCCGCCAGCGCCAGTTCCCACAACATCACCAGAAGCCTGCCAGTACCGAAGTACTGGTCGAGCGCCCGCACCACCTCGGCGCTGCCCAGCGTGTGGCCGTTCTCCATCTTGCCGAAGAGCGAGAAGTCCCAGCCCACCCGCTCGCCGAGCTGCCGCAGACTGTCCCCGTGCGCCTCCCGCAACGCCTTCAGCTCCTCGGCGAACCGGGCGCGTGGCCGCCGACTGAGGCTCGTCACGGTGCGTCGTTGCGACATCTCGTTCCTCTCCTGCGGTAACTGTGGGTAGCCGTAGGACGTAGTGGAATTAAGCCCCGCCGAACGTGGGCCTACGGCCCTGTCCGCGACGTTTCGCCCCATTTACCCGGCATGCTCGTCATGCATCTGAACACGCACAGTAATTTGGCGACTGCACACAGCACAGGCATCGCCGGAACCGCCACCCGAGGAGTGACCCCATGACGACGAACTCCCTCCCGCGCCTCCCCCGTCGCAACCCCACCCTCACCCCCCGCGCCGTCCGCACCCCCTCCTGGACCCCTTCCGGCTCCTGGGCGGCGCCCACCCCCGAGGTCCTGCGCACGCTGGAAGCGGCACTCGCACGGTGGGCGTCGTGACGACGGTCCCCGGCGGGGCGGACGCACCGCCCTGTGATGTGTGCGAGGCACTGACCGTCCAGCGGGACGCGGCACGGGCGGCCGGCCGTACGGGCGAAGCCGGCGACTGCGAGCGGGAGTTGAGGGAGCACGAGGGACACGGCCGGGGGCGTACGTCGTGACAGCGACGCGAACGTGCGGCTCCGGGCCCATCTGCTGGACGCCCCCCTGTGAACAGCTCGGGAGCAGCGCGGGACCCCGCCCGGAGATACGTTTCCGGAGCGGGGTCCCAGGGTCGTCGTTCAGCGGGTCAGCGCAGGCGTCGGCGCCCGGGCATGAACGTGAACACCGCCACGCCCGCCAGGATCACCGTTCCGGCCACCAGCCCCAGCGCCTTCAGGGCGCCGTCGTTCTCGGCGCCCGTGTTGGCGAGGCCGCCGCTGGTCGACGTACCGCCGGACGTCGTGGTCGACGAGCCGCCCGACGCGCCGCTGGCCTGTTCCTCGGTGTTCAGGGTCAGGGAGACCGCGGTCGGGGACGGGGTGCAGGTGGTCGTCGTCCCGACGGCCTTCACCGTCAACACGCCCGGCGACAGGGTCGATTCACCGGTCGCGCCCGGCTTGTAGGTGCCCTTCATGTCGGGGATCGTCATCGCGTCGCCCGTCTTGATCGGCGCCGCGTTGGTCGGGCCCTCGACATGGACGGTTCCCTTGTCGGACCCGCCGATGACGACCTCCATGGACGGCTTCACCACGTTCGCCGGGAGGTCGGCCGGGCTGTTCATCACCGAGCCCTTGAACTGGACGGTGAGGTCGTAACTGCCGCTGTTCTTCTTCGCGTTGATCTGGATGGGGTTCGTCACGTCCTTGGGGCCGAGGGGCGTCACGCACTTGTAGGGGATCTTCACCTCCTTGCCGGTGAAGTCCGTCTGGCCGTCGTCGCTCGCTGTGTCCGAGGGGCTCGGCGTGGCCGTCGGTGACGGTGTCGGGCTCGGGGTGTCAGTCGGAGTCGAGGGCGGCGTCGGCGTGGGGCTCGGGGTCGGGGTCGGGGAGCCGGACGGTGTGGGTGACTGCGAACCGCCTCCGCCCGCCGTCACCTTGATCGTCACCGACGGCTGCACCGGCTGGGTCGGCGTGCACTTCGTGTCCGTCCCGAAGGCGTTGATCGTGTAGGCGTCCGGCGTCAGCGTCACGTCTCCCGCCGCCGTCAGTTTCACCTTGCCCTTCATGTCGGACAGGACCATCGCCCCGCCCTTGGGGATCGCCGGGTTCTGGCGGGGTCCGACCATCGCGATGTCGGCGCTCTGCGCGCCGCCCGCCTTCAACACCCCGCTCGGCTGAACCGAGTCGGCGGGAAGGTCGATCAGGTCCGGGTTCTTGGACGCGGCCTGCGTGAACTTCCAGACCACCTCCACCTCGTCACCCACCTTGGCCGTCGCCGACGCGTTGATCTGCACCTTGGTCGTGCCGTTGACGGGCGGCAGGCCGGCGGCCGGCGGCGGCACGCACCTGGTCGCGTACGACACCTCGGCCGCCTGGGCGGGCCCCGCCGCGGCCACGCCCAGCAGGACACCGCCCGCTCCGCCGAGCAGCAACAGGGCCCCTGCCGCACTCCCGCTCCGTCTCCGTTGGGTTCTCACGTGTTCCCCTTCGTCTTCGTCGTGTCGGTCGTCGGAGCGCCCGCGCCTGCGCTTGTCGCTGTGGCTGCGTCGGTATCTGTGGCTGTGTCGGTAGTTGTGGCTGTCTCCGTCTCCGGGGCTGTCTCCGGGTCCGTGACGGTGACCGTGATGGTGGTCGTCGTGCCGGGGTCGGCGTCCGGGGTGAACCAGGGCAGGGTCGAGGCGGCGGCGGTCGCCGGCCGGCGCCGGTCATGGTCTGCCCGCGTGCCCAACCGGGGCATGCGCAACGTCAGTTCGGGCTTCCGCGACGCCCAGCCGGGCCGCCCCGCCGTCTGCTGCCCGCCCGGTCCGCGTGGCCGTACCCGGTCCACCACCGCCATGCCGACGCGGAACACCGCCGCCGGTACGACGACCGCGGCCAGGACCCAGAACAGGGTCACGCCCCATGGCCTGCCCACGCCCCACGGCTGCTCCACGAGCACCTTGCCGCCGTACTTGAGCGAGACCGTGTAGTCGCCGTGCGCCCCGCTCGCCAGTTCGAACGGCAGCTCGACGCGTGCCTTGCCGCCCGGCTGGATGGTGCCGCGCCACTGCTGCTCCTCCCACTGCGGGGCGAACACCCCGTGGGCGGTGCCGATCTGGAACACCGGGTCCTTGACGGCGGCCGTCCCGAGGTTGCCGACGGTGATCGCGAGGGTGCGCGCGGGCGGCGCCCCGAACCAGGTCAGCACGCCGCTCGAACCGTCGAGCCGTGGGTCCGTGAGGACCGAGAGACGGCCCGACCCGACCTGCCTGGGCAGGGGTTCGACCGGGTGGCCCGCCACCTTGAACACCGCGTCGGCGACCGCCTGCGAGGCTCCGGTCACCGTCGTCACATGCACCACGCAGGGGCACGGCACCGGCGGGTCGACCACCGGCAGGCTCTTGCTGAAGTGGCCCGTCGTGTCCGTCGTGACGGCTCTCGCGTCCGCGTTGGCACAGGAGTTGGTGCCGCCGATCACGCCCCGGGACGGTTCCGCCCTGCCGCAGATCAGCATCATCAGCAGCACCTTCGGCTGCCATCCGGTCCCCGTCACGACGACCGAACTCCCGGTCCCCGCCTCGGCCGCGGACACCTGGACGGTCGGCCCCTCGGCCGCGGTCGCGGCGGCCGTCGGCAGCATCAGGAGAGCGGTCACCAGTGCCGCGATCAGTGCGGTAATCCGCCGCATCACGTCATCGCCCCCGTCAGCCGCTCGTCCGACCCCGTCGTCAACTCCGCGCGCACGCACGGCGGTTCCTCATGTCGTTCCCGTCGCTCACGTCGCCTCAGCCGTCGTACGCCCAGGAGGGCCGCGCCCGCCGACAACGCCGCCACGGCCCCCGTCACCCCGCCCCACGGCACGAACCGCACCGACGTGCCCGCCTCGTCGCGTACCGTCCCGTCCGCCGCCGTGACCGTCAGCCGTACGTCCACCGCGTCGAACGCCGGGCGCCCGGACCAGGGTTCGGTGAGGGCCAGGCGCCGGCCCGGGGGCAGGCGTACGGGCAGGGTGCGCGGCGGCCGGTCGAGGCGGGGGCCGAGGAGGCCGTCCGCGTGGACGGCGAGCGTCGGGGTCAGGTCGGTGGTGCCGCGGTTGACCAGCTCGTACGCGATGCGGTCACCGCGCACCCGCACGTGCTCGACGGTCAGCGCCGGCAACCGGGGTCCCCCGACCCGGAGTCGGACACGTACCGTCTCGGTCCGGCCCGAGGCGCGGGCGCTGATCGTGGCGGTGCGGTCGCCGGGAGGCGTGCCCTCGGGGATGCGTACCGTGAAGGGCACGTCGGCGCGGGTGCGCGCCGGGACGTCGACCCCGGGGGCGGCGAGGGTGAGCCAACCGCTGCCGGTGAGGCGCACGTCGAGGGGCCGGGTCGTCGGGTTGCGGACGGAGAGCGTGTCCTCGAGAACCGTTCCGGGGGTGCCCTCCGCGTAGAAGTACGGCCGGTCGGCGCCCAGGGGCGCGACGGACCAGCCCTCGTCGGCTGCCGCCGGGGTCCCCGCGACCAGCAGCGCGAAGAGGCCGAGGAGGCTGACAAGGCAGGTGCTGAGGCTGGGGCAGAGGACACGCATCGGCGGCTCCCGGATGTCGTACGGGTCTCGTACGGTCGTCCTCAGCGGCGTGCCGTGGGCTGCCGTCGTAGCGCCCCCGGCTGGTTCCTGCGGGTCAGCCACAGCGCGCCCGCCGCGCCCGCGAGCAGGACCGTCCCGCCGAGCGTGCCCAGCGCGATCATCGAGTCCTCGGGGCCGGTCTGCGGGAGATCGGCCCCGGGATCCGAACCGCCGGTGCCGCCCGTACCGCCGGTGTCTCCGCCGCCCGAGGCGCCCGTGACGTCGAGCGTCAGGGACGGCTTGGGGTTGTTGGTGGGTGTGCAGGTGGTGGTCGTACCGGCGGCCTTGATCGTCAGGACGCCGGCCGTGAAGGTGACCTTGCCGTTCTTGGCCGGCTTGTACGTACCGCTCAGGTCATTGATCTTTATGGGGGTGTTCGCGGGGAGCGCGGCCTGGTTCGGGGGCCCGCTGACACTGAGCGTGCCGCTGTCGGCGCCGCCCAGCTTGATCGTGGCGCTCGGGCTCATCGCGCCCTTGCCCAGTTCCACCGGGCTGGACGAGACGCCCTTCTGCCAGGACATGGTGACCTTGTAGGAGCCGCCGCTCTCCACCGCCTTGATGTCGATGGACGACAGGGCGCTCTTGACGCCGATCGGCGTATCGCACCGGTAGTTGACGTCCACGATCTCGGCCCGGGCGGCCGGGGCCGCCATCAGCACCGCCGATCCGGCCAGTGCCGCGGCGGACGCGAGCGCGGCGCTTCGTTTCGGGTGCGTTCGGTACGACATCGTCGTCCCCCATTTCTGACGGCACATCAGATCGCGGATCGGCCGTCAAGGTACGCCGGGGGACCAACAGTTGGAAGACACAGCACACGCCGGGTTCGGTTCGTAGCCGGGTGCGGGTCCAGGGGGAGCGAAAAGCATGGGGCGCAGCCCCTGCTTTTCAGGGGCGCGGGGAACTGCGCGAGAAACCCCCACCGGACCCGCACCCGACAACGCACCCGAGGGCGGGCGTCACGCCGGAGCGCCCAGCTCCGCCCACACCCTCTTGCCGGCGACGCCGGGAATCCGCACGACACCCCAGTCCAGACACAGCCGCTGCACGATGAACATGCCGTGACCGCCGGGGCGCCCGGCCCGGTGCGGGGTGCGCGGGGCGGGCTGGCCGGTGCCCCGGTCGGAGACCTCGACGCGGATCACCTTGTTGTCGCAGGTGATCCACATCTCGTCCGGCCCCTCGGCGTGCAGGCAGGCGTTGGTGACGAGTTCGGAGACGACGAGAAGTACGTCCTCGGCGGCGGCCCGCTGGTCGGCGGTCTCGGCGGGCAGCCAGCCCCAGGCGTACAGCGCCTGCCGGGCGAAGTCACGGGCGAGCGGAACGACACCGCTCCGGCCGTCGAAACTCAGGCTGCGGGTCTGGCGACCCCCGGAAGCGCCGCTGGACTCGGAGGACTCCTCAGAGCCCGGCGAGTCGGGCCGGGTGGTGCTCATCAGCGCTTCACCTCACCGATTCACCAGTTCACGTACACGGTCGTCATTCAACACTGTTCCCCACGCACGTCCTTGTGTGCATATTCAGGATGTCTCCTGCCCGGCGGAACCGACACAACACCCCCAAAAAGAGCGCGCTCAACAGCCCGGCCGGCCGACCAACAGGTCTCGGCCGAAACAACTAGGACGATTCAGGAGACCCAGGAGACCCGGAGGACGCGGGAGGGTCCTCCGCCAGCGCGTCCGCGAGGGAGTCATGGACGGTGAAAACGGCGTCCGCGCCCGTGATTTCGAACACCCGCGCGACCACCGGCTGCATTCCGGCGAGATGCACCCCGCCGCCCGCGGTCTCCGCCTTCAGGCGGGCGCCGAGCAGCACATTGAGACCGGTGGAGTCACAGAACTCCAGGCGCGTGCAGTCGACGACCAGCCGCACGAGGCCCTTCGCGAGGCAGTCCTCGAGCGGTTCACGCAACAGGTCGGCGGTGTGATGGTCAAGCTCACCCGCCGGCGTCACGACGGCACTCTTGCCTTCATTCCGCACCTCGACCAGAAGCCGGCCAGACTGTGCGCTGCCGACCGTCCCGCGATCCATGCCGTCTCTCTCCCGAGGTCGTGGCTGCTTTCCAGCGCCCGGTGGCGCCCGACTGACGTCCACGAAGACTACGCCTTCCTCACAATCTCCGACACCTGAACTAACGCCCATATATGGACATAAGGGAAGGGAACGCACTTGCGGCGGGCTCGGGAGAACGGGTAGGGCTAGTAGTGAGCCAGTTCCAGTAGCGAGCCGGCCCGAGACAAGCACCCGACACGGCCGGCATTGGAGGCGCCGCACACCGCACCGCACGCTCCGGCTTCGGCAGCCTTATGCCGAGAACCATGGAGGACACCATGTCACCCCGGCTCGACGCATCGCATACCCAGACGGCGACGTCGACACCCCCTCCGGAACACACGGACTCCCATCAGCCAGACCAGCACATCCCGGGCCCACGCGTTCCGGACCCCTTGGAGGGTCTCCCCGAGATCCCTCCGTACGACGAGGTGGGGGCGGTCGACGCCCGGGCCCTGTCGAAGACCCTCTTCGCGCGGCTGGAGTCCCTCGAGGAGGGCACGCACGAGCACGCGTACGTCCGGAACACCCTCGTCGAGCTCAACCTGGCGCTGGTCAAGTTCGCCGCCTCCCGCTTCCGTTCGCGCAGCGAACCCATGGAGGACATCATCCAGGTCGGCACCATCGGCCTGATCAAGGCGATCGACCGCTTCGAACTGAGCCGCGGCGTCGAGTTCCCGACCTTCGCCATGCCGACCATCGTCGGTGAGATCAAGCGTTTCTTCCGCGACACGTCGTGGTCCGTCCGGGTACCGCGCCGGCTCCAGGAGCTCCGGCTCGACCTGGCCAGGGCCGGCGACGAACTGGCCCAGCAGCTCGACCGCGCCCCCACCGTGGCCGAGCTGGCCGAACGCCTCGACCTCTCCAAGGACGAGGTCGTGGAGGGGATGGCGGCGTCGAACGCGTACACCGCCAGCTCCCTCGACGCCCAGCCCGAGGAGGACGACTCCGAGGGCGCGCTCGCGGACCGCATCGGGTACGAGGACCACGGCATCGAAGGCATCGAGTACATCGAGTCGTTGAAGCCGCTGATCGCCGAACTCCTGCCCAGGGACCGGCAGATCCTCGCCCTGCGCTTCGTCGCCAATCTGACGCAGTCGGAGATCGGCGAGGAGCTGGGCATCTCGCAGATGCATGTGTCACGACTGCTGTCGCGCACCCTGCAGCGGCTGCGCAAGGGCCTGTTGGCCGAGGGCTGAGGCCCGACAGCCGATGGCCGAGGCGTCCGGCAACGACGTCCGCCCGGGAGGGGTTTCCGGTTACCTGGTCACCAGTTGATGGTTACCTACGGAAACCCCTCCCCTCTTTTCCCAAAGGCCCCATGCGTCACCGACGCCGCCCTCAGACTGGCTGGTACGTCAGGACGGGGACGGGCCGGGGGTGCGAGGAGGCGGACGGATGTCCCAGGGCACCGACCACAGCGGGGTGTACGACGACAGCGAGCTGTACGGGGAGTACGCGGGCGCGCCCGACGCCCGGCTCACCGAGTTACTGCGCACCAACTCCCCCACCGCGTACCCGGCGTTGCAGGAACTCCGCTCCCGTCACCGCGCGTCCGTCCTCGCGTACGCCGGGCTGTGCACCGCGAGCGGCTCGGCGGCGGACCGGCTGGCGACCCAGGCGTTCACCACGGCAGCCCGGGACACCGCGCGCGGCAACGAGCCGAGTGTGCCGTGGCGCCACCAACTCCTGCTGACCACAGCGGACTTGACGGCGTCATGGGCGGCCGACGAACGCGCGGCGGGCCTCGACCCGAGCCTGCTCCTCGTCCTGAACACCGCCGGCGGCGGCTGGCCGCCCCCGCCCATGCTGGGCCCGTTCCAGTCGCTGCCGGCCCGCACTCAGGGCCTCATCTGGTACGGCATCGTGGAGCGCGAGTCCGAGGAACGGACCGCCGCTCTCCTCGGGTTGACGCGCGAGGACGTGACGCACGAGCTGGACTCGGCGCTCCAGGCCCTCGCGCAAGCCTGTCTGCGGTTCCGGCTGGCCGCCTCCGACGACCCGCGCTGCCAGGACTTCCGCCGGCTGATCGAGGAGTCGCTCCGCCCCGTCAACCCGCGCCACAGCACGGACCTCAACTCCCACATGGTCATCTGTCCGCACTGCTCGGTGGCCTACCAGGAGCTCTCCGCCTGACAACCCGCGCGCGGCGCTGGGTGACGGTCTGTTGCCGTGGAGCGGCCCGGCGTACGCGCGGGACGCGCCGACGGTCGCCCGGGCCAACACCACGCCCTCGGAGGGCAGTTGGTCCGGGGCGCCGCCCAGGCCGTCCCGGCGGCGGTTCGTGCTGGCCTCGGCGGTGCTGGGCGTGACGCTCGTGCCGCTGCTGATCGTGCTGCTGTCGCCGGGGGACGGCTCGGAGCAGCAGGACCCGGCGGGCTCTCTCCCGGTCACCTCGGTCCCCAGCGGCCCCGGGGCGCCGGCCCCCTCCTCGCCGACGGACGACCGGTCCCCCGCGTCTTCCTCGTCCCCCACCCCGTCGCCGTCGTCGACTTCCCGGCCGCGGGTCCCTCCGTCCCCGACTCCGACTCCGAAGCCGACCCCCACGGGAAAACCCGCGCCCAGGCCCGTCTTCCGGGCGCCGGGGGCCGCGACAGCGCAGGTGGTGAACGTGGCCTCGGGGCGCTGCCTGGACATCCGGCGCGGTGTGCTGGCGAAGGGCACGGATGTCGTGACGGCGCCCTGTTCCTCCTCCGCCACCCAACGCTGGCGCGTGGACGCGGGCTTGCAGCTTCTGCGCTCGGCCGCCGACAGCGATCTGTGCCTGGACAGCCGGGGTGACGTGGACAAGGGCGTGGGCATCTGGGAGTGCGCGTCCGTGAACGACGACGACAACGGGGACAACCTGCGCTTCACCGTGGACCCCGACGGGGTGATCCGTCCGGCGATCGCCATCGCGACGGGCCTCGCCCCGGACGTCGACGGCGGCCTGGCCCTCGTACCGCTGACGGGCGGTTCGGGGCAGCGGTGGCGGGCCGGCGCTACCTGAAAAGTCGGTGACCGCCAACCTCCCGCGTCAAGAACACGTTTCACTTCCGCCGTACCGACAGTACGGAAGCGGAGTGAAATGCTGCCGCGCGCACCCGGGCAACCCCGTGCGCGGCCGGTGGCGACCCGAGGGTGAATCCCGTTCCCCACAAAGGGAGTTCACCGATGCGCAAACACCTCGCACGACTGCTGGCCGTCCTCGCGGCGCTGGCCGCGCTGATCGCCGCGCCCGGTCTGCCCGCGGCGTTCGCCGCTCCCGCCGTGACGGCGGCCGAGACCCGGGCACAGGCGCAGGCCGCCGACGACTGGAACCCGCCCGCGAACCTCGTACAGCCCCTGAACCAGGTCTGGAACCACGTCGAGTCGACGTACGGGAACCTCTACGGCTTCCGCAACTACGGCTGGGACCAGGTCATGGCCAACCGGGGAAGCGTCAACTACTGCGTCCGCTGGGAGTCGGACGCGCCCGTCAGCACCGCCCTGCGCGACCGGATCCACGCCGCGCTGAAGAAGCAGTTCGCCAAGTGGATGGCGGCCATGGTCGACAACGGCAGGGGGCACAACGCCTGGCCGTACACCAGCGTCCCGGTCAACATCGTCGGCTGGGCCGTGAAGAACCGCTCGACCCTCCAGTGGACGGACAACTCCGTCGACATCTACGCCGGAAACCTCGACGGCGGCGGCTCCCCGCAGTGCGCCCCCGACTGCGGCCGCTTCTTCCACCAGGACGGCAACTACTCCAGGTGCCCGGGCGGCGCGTCCCGCCACTACGACCAGTCGCTGTGGCTGACGAAGGGCTTCCAGGGCGGCGCAGGTGGTGACTGGGGCCAGCGGGTCGGCCAGGAGTACTTCACCAGCACGCTGGACCAGGAGAACATCCACATCTATCTGCACGAGGTCGGCCACACGTTCGGGCTCGACGACTTCTACGACTGGACCCCCACCGGGCAGTGCTGCTTCATCATGAACGCGGGCAGCGCGACCCAGATCACCGAGTTCGACAAGTGGATGCTCCGCGACTTCTGGCGCCACATGAAGAACCGCTACGGCCTCTGAGCAGGTGATCCAGAGGGTCCGAGCACTCAGACGATCCGTACGCCCCGCCGCCACACCCCGCTGACCAGCGGAACGCCCGGCCGGTAGGCCAGGTGGACGTGGCTCGGGGCGTCCAGGAGCGTCAGGTCGGCGTGCGCCCCGGGCGTGAGGCGGCCTACGTCGGTGCGGCGCAGCGCCTGTGCGCCCCCCGCCGTGGCCGACCAGACCGCCTCGTCCGGGGTCATGCCCATGTCCCGTACGGCCAGTGCGACGCAGAAGGGCACGGAGGAGGTGAAGGACGACCCCGGATTGCAGTCCGTGGACAGTGCGACCGTGACGCCCGCGTCGAGGAGGCGGCGGGCGTCCGGCCACTGGGCGCGGGTGGAGAACTCGGCGCCGGGCAGCAGGGTCGCGACCGTACGGCTGTTCGCGAGGGCGTCCACGTCGGCGGCGGTGAGGTGGGTGCAGTGGTCGGCGCTGGCGGCGTCGAGTTCGACGGCCAGTTGCACGCCGGGCCCGTACGAGAGCTGGTTGGCGTGGACGCGCGGGTGCAGCCCCTTCGCCTGGCCGGCCGTGAGGATCGCGCGCGCCTGGTCGCCGTCGAAGGCGCCCTTCTCGCAGAAGACGTCGATCCAACGGGCGTGCGGGGCACAGGCGTCGAGCATCTCGCCGGTGACCAGGGCGACATAGGCGGCCGGGTCGTCGGCGTAGTCCGGGGACACGATGTGGGCGCCGAGGTAGGTGACCTCGTCGGTGTGGGCGGCGGCGATGCGCAGGGCGCGGGCCTCGTCCTCGACGGTCAGGCCGTACCCCGACTTGGTCTCGAAGGTTGTCGTGCCCTGGTGCAGGGCCTCGCGGAGGTAACGGGTGAGGTTGGCCTCGAGTTCCGCGTCCGTGGCGGCGCGGGTGGCGGCGACGGTCGTACGGATGCCCCCTGCCGTGTAGCCGCGCCCCGACATGCGGGCGTTGAACTCCTGCGTCCGGTCGCCCGCGAAGACGAGGTGCGAGTGGGAGTCGACGAAGCCCGGCAGGACGGCCCGGCCACCGGCGTCGACCCGATTGTCAGTGGCGGGTGCTTTGCTGTTCTCACCGGTCCAGACGACGCGTTCGCCCTCTATGACGACGGCCGCGTCCAGGACCAGCCCAAGAGGAGAACCGTCGCCGAGGGAGGGGTCGTTGGTGACCAGGCTGCCGATGTTCGTGATGACAGTCGTCGTGCCGGTGGTGGTGTCGGTCGTGCTGCCGATAGCGCTCTTCGTCCGGTTCGGGCTGCTCGGACTGTTCGGCGTGCTGGTGCTGTTCATGGCGTCCTCGTGGGTGGCGGGCCGGGTGGGGGGCCGTACCGGCGGGCGTACGGGGTTCAGCCGCGCAGGGCTTCGACGGCGGCCGCAAGCGCCTGCGGCACCTCGGGTACCAGGGTGTGCGCCCCGTCGCGCACGACGTGCCGGCCGCCCACGACCGTATGACGCACATCCGCTGCCGACGCTGCGAATACCGCCGTCTCGGCTCCCAGGCGAGGCACCGGCCCCGCAGTTCTGACCGAGTCGAGCGCGATCGTCGTGAAGTCTGCGAGCGCACCCGCCTCCAGAACGCCGGCGTCGTCCCAGCCGAGGGCCGCGTGTCCGTCGGCGGAGGCCGCCCGGAGCAGGGCCGCTGCGGTCCAGTGGCCCCGGGTGCGGGTGCGCAGCCGCTCGTTCAGCTCCAGGGCGCGCGCCTCTTCGAGGAGGTCGATGACGGCGTGGCTGTCGGAGCCGAGCGAGAGCGGTGAGCCCGCGCGCTGCAGGGCCACGGCGGGGCCGATGCCGTCGGCGAGGTCGCGTTCGGTGGTGGGGCACATACAGGTGCCGGTGCCGCTGTGGCCGAGGAGCGCGATGTCGTCGTCGGTGAGGTGGGTGCTGTGGACGCCGGTGGTGCGGGGGCCGAGGACCCCGTGGTCGGCGAGCAGGCGAGTGGGGGTGCAGCCGTGGGCGGCCTGGCAGGCGTCGTTCTCCGCCGTCTGCTCGGACAGATGCACATGGAGGGGGGCCCGCCGTTCCTCGGCCCAGCGGGCCACGGTCGCCAACTGGCGTGCGGGCACGGCCCGTACGGAGTGGATGGCGGCGCCGATCCGCGCGTGATCCCGTTCCTTGAGAACTGAACAGCGTTCCGCCCAGGCGTCGGCCGTGCCGTCGGAGAAGCGGAGCTGGTGGCGGTTGGGGGCCTGGCCGAAGCCTGAGGAGAGATAGGCGGTGTCGAGGATGGTGATGCGGATCCCGGCATCGGAGGCGGCGGCGACGAGGGCCTCGCCCATGGCGTTGGGGTCGGTGTAGGGGGTGCCGCCGGGGGCGTGGTGGACGTAGTGGAACTCGCCGACGGCGGTGATGCCGGCGAGGGCCATCTCGGCGTACACGGCACGCGCGAGGGCGTGGTAGCTGTCCGGGGTCAGTCGGTCGGCGAAGGAGTACATGATCTCGCGCCAGGTCCAGAAGGTGCCGCTGCCGACCTGGACGGTGCCGCGCAGGGCGCGGTGGAAGGCGTGGCTGTGAGCGTTGGCGAGCCCGGGCAGGGTGAGTCCGCGCAGGATCTCGGCGCCGGGGGGCGGGATCTCGACGCCCGTCCGGACGGCGACGATCCGACCGCCCTCGACCTCCAGGGCGACACCCGGCTCGACGTTGGTGTCGAGCCAGGCGTGCTCCAGCCAGTACGTCCGTGCTCCGGGGTGCGTCACGTGCAGGCCAGCCCTTCCAGTACGTCGGCGAGTGCGATCACCCCGGCCACGCAGTCGTCCTCGGCGGCGTACTCCGCCGGGGAGTGCGAGACGCCCGTGGGGTTGCGCACGAACAGCATGGCGGTCGGGATGCTCCCGGAGAGGATCCCTGCGTCGTGTCCGGCCCCGGTGCCGAGGACGGGGACGGTGAGGCCGGTGTCCTTCCCGAGGACGCGGGCGAGTTCGTCGCGCAGGGCGTGGTCGAACTCGACGACGGGGGTGAACGACTCGCGGACGAAGTCGAGTTCGATGCCGTGCGCCTCGGCGTACTCGCGGGCGGCCTTCTCGACGCCGGAGACGACGGTGTCCAGGGCGTGCTGGTCGGCGGCGCGGGAGTCGAGCCAGCCGCGTACGAGGGAGGGGATGGCGTTGACCCCGTTGGGCTCGACGCTGATCTTCCCGAAGGTGGCGACGGCACCGGCGAGTTGCGCCTCGCGTCGGGCGGCGAGGACGGTCTCGGCGTAGGACAGCATGGGGTCACGCCGGTCGACGAGCCGTGTCGTACCGGCGTGGTTGGCCTCGCCCCGGAAATCGAACCTCCAGCGTCCGTGCGGCCAGATGGCGCTGGCGATGCCGACCCGGTCGCCGCTGAGATCGAGCGCCCTGCCCTGCTCGACGTGCAGTTCGACGAAGGCACCGATACGGGCGAGCCGCTCGGGGTCGGGCCCGATGGCGTCCGGGTCGTACCCGGCGGCCTCCATGGCCCTGGGCAGTGTCACCCCGTCCCCGTCGGTCAGCAGCCGGGCCTGCTCGACGGTGACGGCACCTGCGGTGAGCCGCGACCCGACACAGGCCAGCCCGAACCGGGCACCTTCCTCGTCGCCGAAGTTGACGATGGCGAGCGGTTTGCGGAACTGCACCCCGCGCCCCCTCAGTTCATCAAGAGCAGCGAAGGAGGAGACCACACCGAGGGGCCCGTCGAAGGCCCCGCCATCGGGCACGGAATCAAGATGCGACCCGGTGACAACGGCATCCCCGGCAGCGGGATCCCCCAGCCAGGCCCACTGATTCCCGTTCCGATCGACCTCGTGGGCAAGCCCCCGAGCCTCGGCCTGCTCCTTGAACCAGGCCCGGCACTCGAGATCGACGCCGGTCCAGGCGTAACGCCGATACCCGTGAGAGTCGGGATGCCGCCCAATGGGGGCAAGCTCCCGCCACATGGCATGAAAGGAGGAACCGCCACGGGTCTGCAGACCAAGGCCAGCCACCCCACCAGGCCCGCCAGGCTGTGGGCCCTGGACAGCCACCCCACCAGGCTCGCCAGGCTGTGGGCAGTCGTTCCGCAGGGCGATGGGGGTCCCCCCGCTCGAACGAAGTTGAGAGTGGGGGAGGGTGGGCACAGCCGGACCCGCAGGCGGCAACGACCCGCCCGACCCCGCCGAAGCGTGACCGTCCCTCACGCGGAGCCCCCCTCACGCATGGGCACCCGCACGCCCCGCTCGTCGGCGACCGACTCCGCGATGTCGTACCCGGCGTCGACATGCCGGATCACCCCCATCCCGGGGTCGTTCGTCAGCACCCGCCGGATCTTCTCCCCCGCCAGCTTCGTCCCGTCGGCCACCGAAACCTGCCCCGCGTGGATCGACCGCCCCATCCCGACCCCGCCCCCGTGGTGAATGGACACCCAGGACGCGCCGGAGGCGACATTCACCATCGCGTTCAGCAGCGGCCAGTCGGCGATCGCGTCGGACCCGTCCAGCATCGCCTCGGTCTCCCGGTAGGGAGACGCGACCGACCCGCTGTCCAGGTGGTCGCGGCCGATCACCAGCGGCGCGGCCAGCTCCCCGCTCGCCACCATGTCGTTGAACCGCTCGCCCGCCCGGTCCCGCTCGCCGTAGCCGAGCCAGCAGATCCGGGCCGGCAGCCCCTGGAAGTGGACCCGCTCCCCAGCCATCTTGATCCAGCGGTGCAGCGACGCGTTTTGAATGGACTCAGCCTCCGGGAACAGCTCCAGCATCGCCTTGTCCGTCTTCGCGATGTCGGACGCCTCGCCCGACAGGGCCGCCCAGCGGAAGGGGCCCCTGCCCTCGCAGAAGAGAGGACGGATGTACGCGGGGACGAAGCCGGGGAAGGCGAACGCCCGCTCGTATCCGGCGAGTTGGGCCTCACCCCGGATCGAGTTGCCGTAGTCGAAGACCTCCGCACCGGCGTCCATGAAGCCGACCATCGCCTCCACGTGCCGGGCCATCGACTCGCGCGCCCGGGTCGTGAAGCCGGCCGGGTCCTTCGCCGCGTAGGTTGCCAGGTCGTCGAAGTCGACGCCGACCGGCAGGTAGGACAGCGGGTCGTGGGCCGAGGTCTGGTCGGTGACGATGTCGATGGGGGCGCCCTCGGCGAGCATGCGCGGGAGCAGCTCGGCCGCGTTGCCCAGCAGGCCGATGGAGAGCGGGCGGCGGGCGTCCCGCGCCTCCACGGCGAGCCGGAGGGCATGCTCCAGGGAGTCGGCCTTGACATCGAGGTACCGGTGCTCGATACGGCGCTCGATGGCACGCGGGTCGACGTCGATACAGATCGCGACGCCGTCGTTCATCGTGACCGCGAGCGGCTGGGCGCCGCCCATCCCGCCGAGGCCAGCGGTGAGGGTGATCGTCCCGGCGAGGGTGCCGCCGAACTTCTTCGCGGCGACGGCGGCGAACGTCTCATAGGTGCCCTGGAGGATGCCCTGGGTGCCGATGTAGATCCACGACCCGGCCGTCATCTGCCCGTACATGGTCAGACCCAGCTGCTCCAGACGGCGGAACTCCTCCCAGTTGGCCCAGTCGCCGACCAGATTGGAGTTGGCGATCAGGACACGCGGGGCCCACTCGTGGGTCTGCATGACACCGACCGGGCGGCCCGACTGGACGAGCATCGTCTCGTCCTGCTTCAGCGTGCGCAGGGTGCGGACCATGGCGTCGAAGGAGCGCCAGTCACGGGCGGCCTTGCCGGTGCCGCCGTAGACGACCAGCTTGTCGGGGTGCTCGGCGACCTCCGGGTCCAGGTTGTTCTGGAGCATCCGGAGGGCGGCCTCCTGCTGCCATCCCAGGGCACTCAGTTCCGTACCGCGCGGGGCTCGTACGGGGCGGGGTCCTGACATGGTCTGCCTCCCAGCGGACTGACAGCGGACTGTTGCAGTGGATATTCACATCCTGACTTCCTGAATAGAACTAGTCAATACCTTCTCGCTTCGGCATACACGCGCCGCGGATGTTTGGCTTGACAGCGTCGGCATCACATCACCACCACGGGGGACGCCATGGAACAGCACGGACCCAGCCGGACGGCCCGCCGGGACGAGGCCGTACGAGCCGCCGTCGAGCAGGGACTGCTCAACGCCGGCGCACCCATCGTCGGGCTGCTCGACGTCACCGGCATCCGCGAGTCCGCCGCCGAGCTGCGCGCCGCCTTCGAGGCGGTCATGGCGCCCGGCACGCCCGTGCTGCACGCCTTCGCGGTGAAGGCGACCCCGCTGGTGCCCGTACTGCGGCTGCTGCGCGAGGAGGGACTCGGGGCCGAGGTGGCGAGCCCGGGGGAACTGGCACTGGCACGCGCGGCGGGCGTGCCGCCGCACCGGACGGTGCTCGACTCACCCGCCAAGACACCGGCCGAGCTGCGTGAGGCGCTGGCCCTGGACATCGCCGTGAACGCCGACAATCCGCAGGAGCTTGACCGGATCGACGCGCTGATGAGGTCCGCGACCAGCCGGTCCCCGATCGGGATCCGGGTGAACCCGCAGATCGGCGGAGGGACGATCGGGGCCACGTCCACCGCCACCGCGACCTCGAAGTTCGGGGTCGCACTGCTGGACGAAGGGGCGCGCGAATGGATCGTGGGGGCGTACGCCGGGCGCCCGTGGCTGACCAGGCTGCACGCGCACACCGGTTCGCAGGGCATCCCACTGTCGCTGATGGTGCGGGGCGTGGCGGAGACGTACGCGCTCGCCGAGGAGATCAACCGGCGCATCGGGCGGCGGCAGATCGACACGATCGACATCGGCGGCGGGCTGCCGGTCAACTTCGCGTCGGACGCGACGACGCCGACGTACGCGCAGTACGCGCGGCTGCTGCTCGAGGCGGTGCCGGGGCTGTTCGAGGGGCGGTACGGGCTGGTGACCGAGTTCGGGCGGTCACTGCTGGCCAAGCACGGCACGGTGGTGGCGCGCGTCGAGTACGCGAAGAGCGCCGGCGGGCGGCCGGTCGCGGTCACGCACGCGGGCGTACAGGTCGCGACGCGGACGGTGTACGCGCCGGGGTCGTGGCCGCTCAGGATCGCCGCGTACGACGGGAAGGGGCGCCCCAAGTCCGGGGCGGACGTGGTGCAGGACGTGGCCGGACCCGCCTGCTTCTCGGGCGACCTGCTCGCCGAGGGGCGCGCGCTGCCGCTGCTCGAACAGGGCGACTACGTGGCGGCGCTGGACACGGGCGCGTACTACTTCGCGCACCACTACGCGTACAACTCCCTTGCCCGGCCTGGGATCTACGGCTTCGTGCCAGCCGGAGGCGGCGACGGCGGTGACGGCGGTGACGGCGGTGACCGCAGGGACAGTGCGGCCGGGGGCGTCACCTTCGCCGTCGTGCGGGAGCCGCAGACCGTCGCCGAGATCGTGGCCGAATCCGGAGGGGCGCACGCCGCCGCACTCACCACCCTCTCCGCGACCGCCTCCCCGTCAGCACGCCCTTGACGGACTCGGGGGAACATGCAGGTCAACTGCCCTGAAAACAGGCTCAGTCGACCCACCTTAGTCATCCGGCGCATGTTCCACCGGAAAATGCCAGAACTCTCACTCCTCATGCACACGTTGCGTAGCGTCTGTGTCACTCAGCCGAACATCAGGTTGGCCGAACATCCGTCGGCCGAACGCCAGGCGGAGTGACCGAACACCGGCCGGACAGACGCGAACGGGACAGGCAGGAGGGGCCAAGGGTGCCCGGAATCGACGAGTGCTTACTGGAAGCCATGCGGCTGCCCGGTGCCCGGGGCGCCGCGCTGGTGGACTGGACCAGCGGGCTGGCACTGGGCACCGTCGGGGAGTCCCCGGGCGGTGATCCGGAGACGATGGCGGCCGAGGCGGCCGAGCTGGCCCGGCTGGCGGCCGAACACCGCTCGTTCGCCCCGGAGGAGGACGACGACGCGAACGCAGACGCCGGCGCGGGCGGGTTCACCGGGGGCCGGCCCGGCCAGGACCCTCCGGTCGAGGATCTGATCATCAGCAACCGGGACAGCTACCACGTCCTGCGGTTCGTCACGACGAGCTTCGACAGCAGTGTGTTCCTGCACCTGTGGCTGGCCCGCGCGGAGGGCAACCTCGCGCTGGCCCGTATCCGGCTCGGCGAGATGGCGGGGCGGCTGGTGCTGGGATGACGACGCTGCACACGAATCTGACCACCCCGCCGCCGCGCCTGCCGGTGCGGGACAAGGCGGCGACCCGGCAGCGGGCGTGGGGCGGGGTCTCGCCGATGCTCGCCCGGCTCGCCGGCGAACGGGCCACGGGCGTCCTGGTCCGCGAGTGCGGCTCGCTCTACCTCGCCGACGGCCAGGTGGTGCACGCCGACAGCCCGGCGGTCCCGGGTCTCGACGTACTCCTCACCGCGCGCGGCACGCTGGACGCGCAGGGCTGGCGGGACGCGGTGGGCGCGGCCGGCGGGCGCAACCGGGTCGGGCGGTTCCTGGTGGAGAGCGGCCGGATCGGCGCGGGTGCCCTGGAGGTGTGCCACCTGGGGGCGCTGTACGACGCGGCGTACTTCGCCCTCGCGCCCAGCGTCACGCCGGGGCACTTCCGGTACGGGGACACGCACTGGCTCGGCCCGGTGCGCCCGGTGCCGGTGGCGGCGGTCGAGCACGAGACCCTGCGCCGGCGCGCCCTGCTGCACCGCATCTGGCCCGACCCGGCCCCCGACAGTGCCCCGCTGCTGCACTCAGGCAGCCCGGCCGCGCCGTCGGTCTCCGCCCGCCAGCACGCCGTACTGGCCCTGGTCGACGGTGTCCGTACGGCGGCGGACATCGCGCTGGCGCTGGCCCGCCCGACCTTCCACGCCCTGGTGGACATCCGGCGCCTGGCAGCGGCCGGAGTCATAGCCCCGGCGGCGGCTCCCGCGCCGCTTCCCGACCCCTCGCCTCCACCACCCGTGTCCGCCGCTCCCCAGGCACCCCCGGCTCCCCCCGGAACGCTGCCGCCGTCGTTCGCCGACCCCAACATCACGCTGCTGAAGAGGCTCAGGGATGCGCTGGAGGCCCTTTGAACGGCAGCGCCCGCGTGCCGAGAGGAGACCGACACTCATGGCGGCCGAGGCCGAAGTCATGGACGAACTCCGTCGGCTGCGGGCCCGCGTGCCGCAGCTCACCGGCGCGCTCGCGGCCAGCGTCGACGGTCTCGTCCTGGTCCAGGACACCCCCGGAGTCGAACCGGAGACGGTCGCGGCGCTCACCGCCACCGCGCTCAGTGTCGCGGTACGGATGGCGGACGCGACCGGCCAGGGCGACTTCCGCGAGCTGCTGGTGCGCGGGGTCTACGGCTATGTGGCGACGTATGCGGCGGGCCGTACCGCCGTTCTGACGCTGCTCGCCCAGGACCGCGTCAACGTCGGCCGGCTGCACCTGGAGGGCCGCCGGGCGGGCCTGCGCATCGGCGAACTGGTCGACGCGGAGGCCGAGACGGAGGCGGAGCAGCCACCCGCACGGGCAAGGCCGGCCATCGCCCCGCCCCCGACAACCGCTCCCGCCCCGACAACCACCCCCACTCCCACCCCTCCCCCCATGCCCACCCGAACCAGAACCCCGCGCGCGCCACGCACACCGACAACCACGCCCAACGCGCGTACCACCACTGATAGTTGAACCGGAAGCAGGAGAGGACCACCGTCATGGCCAACACCGAGACCGCGCTCAAAGAGGCGCTGACCTCCATCGAGGGAGCGACCGGAGTCGCACTCGTCGACTACACCAGCGGCATGGCCCTGGGCACGATGGGCGGCAGCAAGACGTTCGACCTGAACGTCGCCGCCGCCGGCAACACCGATGTCGTCCGCGCCAAGATGCGGACGATGGAGCACCTCGGCCTGAAGGGCGAGATCGAGGACATCCTGATCACGCTCTCCAGCCAGTACCACCTCATCCGGATGATGAAGGGGCGCGGCGGCAACGGCCTCTTCCTCTACCTGGTGCTCGACATGAACCGTTCCAACCTGGCGATGGCCCGCCACCAGCTGAAGAGGATCGAGGCGGAGATCGAGGTCTGAGCCGGACGGGACCGAAAGGCCCTGGCCGGGACGGGACCGACAGGGCTCAGACCAGTACGTCGCCGCGGCGGCGCGCCCCGCCCGGGGTCGCGTCGCCCGCGGCGATGCCGGTGGCACGGTAGGCCTTGACGGGCTTGCCGGCCGGGGCCCCGGAGCGGGGGCCGAGCCAGTCCACCCGTACCCACAGCAGTACGTCGTCGGCGCGCTCGCGCCGGCCCAGCCAGGCGGCCTTGAGCCGCAGCCCGGTGCCCGCCCCGGCGAGCAGCATTCCGCCCGCCGCGGGCACCGCGAAGGAACTGCCCAGCGCGGCGGCGAAGGCGAGCAGCAGCCACCAGCGGTGGCCCCGGCGCCAGTTGCGCACGGTCACCGCACGGTCCTGGAGCACGTCGTGTCTGCCGGCCCGGGCTGCGCCTGCGGCGAGCCCGGTGTAGCGTCCGCGCCGCAGACACGCCACGCCGGCGCACATGACGATGAACAGGGCGGCCCCCGCCATGACCCCGATCCGGCGCCCGGTGATCCCCGGCACCAGTACGCCGACGCCCGCCGCGAACACCCCGAGCCACCACAGGGGCGCCGCTCCGGCCCGTACGACCACGGCCACCCGAGCGAGGCCCTGCCCTCCGCGAACTCCGTGTGCCACGTCCGCCTCCCGGTTCGTCTCTCCGGCACAGTCCTGTCCTGTCGGAGCGGGAGGCTAGCGAGCGAACGTGAGACGAGTCTGAGAGCCGCGAGGGGAGTGCGAGTCCCGGCGGGGCCTACTCGACGAACAGTCCCCGGGCCGCCGCTCGCGCGTCGAACTCCTCCAGGCGGGCCTGGGCGTCCGACAGGTCGTCGCACATGGCCTCGAGCAGTACCCGGCCGAGCAGCATCGGCGCGCAGGCGGTGTCGAAGGCGAGGCCGGTGCCGACGGCGGCGGGCAGCAGCAGGTCGGAGACCTTCGCGACCGGCGCGAACGCCGAGTCGGCGACGGTGACGACGGTCAGCCCCGCCGACTTGGCGTAGGCGAGGGTGTCGACGACCTCGCGCGGATGCCGGGGCAGCGCGAAGCACAGCAGGGTTGTGGCGCCCGCCCGTACGGCGGCGTCGATCCGGTCGTGGATCATCGTGCCGCCCTCGTGGAGCAGCCGTACGTCCGGGTGGACCTTGGCGGCGAAGTACGCGAAGCCGTACGCCTGGGAGGCGGCGGCACGCAGCCCGAGGACGGGCAGGGGCCGGGACGCGGCGAGCAGCCGGCCCGCCCGGTGCACCGGGCGCGGGTCGGCGAGGACCTCGGCCAGGTGTCGCAGGTTCTCGATCTCGGCCTCGACGGCCTGCTGGTACTCGTTGTACGAGCCCGGCTCGGCGCTCTGTTCGGCGGGAGCGACCTCGCGCAGGTGTTTGCGCAGGGCCGGGTAGCCGTCGAAGCCGAGGGCGACGGCGAAGCGGGTGACGGAGGGCTGGCTGACTCCGGCCAGTTCGGCCAGTTCCACGCTGGAGAGGAAGGGCACCTCGGCGGCCCGGCGCACCATGCTGTGCGCGATGCGCCGCTGCGTCGGGGTGAGCCGGTGCCCTTCGAAGAGAGCCTGGAGCCGGGCGGCGGGACTGTCGGGCAGCTGCCCACCCGAGCCCACCACCCCTTGCCCCTGCCCCTCCGTACCCGTGCCTGTACCCGTGCCCGTGGCCATGCCTGTGCCCGTGCCCCCGCTGCCGTCCGTACTCGGCGTGCTCATGCCCCGCTCCCCCTCCAGATGTCCGTGAACCGGTCCAGCAGTGCCGTCGCCGCCGTCACGTCGTCCGTGAGCGGCCGGTCGGTCGAGTCGGCGTCGAGGACCGACTCGGCCAGCTCCAGCGCCCGGCCGACCGGCAGTTCCGGGTCGGGCCGAAGATCGCGCTGGCGCAGCGCCCGTACGGCGGCGACCAGTTCACAGCCGACGACGAGACGGTACGCGTCGCAGGCGCGCAGTGTCTGGCGGGCGGCGAGCGAGGCGAAGCTGGCCTGTTCCTCGACGCCCCGGGAGAGTACAGCGTGCCCGAGCGAGGCGGGCGCGGAGAAGGCGCGCAGGTCACCGAGGGCGGCGCCGGCGGCGTACTCCAGGATCATCACCCCGGAGGCGGCGGGCTCGTGGTCGGCGAGGAAGGGGCGCAGCCGGGTGAAGGCGGGCTCGTTGAGGGTGGACAGGCGTGAGGTGGACAGCCGTGCCACCTGGGTGACGGCCAGTCTGAAGTGGTCGAGGGCGAGGGCCAGTTGGGCCTGGTAGAAGCCGCCGTGGTGGTAGGCGGCCAGGTCCTCGGGGGAGATGAGCGGGTTCTCGGCGGCGGCGTTGATCTCGATCCGGAGCACGCCTTCGAGCGCGTCCGCCGCGTCGTGAGCGGGCCCGTGGATCTGCGGCAGACACCGGAAGCCGTACGGGTCCTGGATACGCCCGAGGGGAGGGGTGGGCCGGTCGGCGGAACCGATCAACTCCCGCATGCGACGGGCGACTTCGACAGAGCCGCGGTGCGGCCGGGCGGCATGCACGGGAGCGGCGTACGCCTCGTGCGACCCGTCGACGGCGAGCAACGAGAGGGCGGCGACGACCTGAGTGGCGGCGATGAGCCCGCGCAGCTCGTGCAGGGCGAGCGCGGACTGCCCGAGCGTGAGCGCGTTGCTGCTGATCAGGGCGAGGGCGTCGTTGTTGTCGAGGGCCTGGGGTGCGGGGGAACCGGGGACGCGGCGTCCCCGGGGGCCCGATGGGCCGACCCGGGCTGCTGCCTCCGCCCCTTCCTCGGCCTGGGTGGCCGTCACCGACGAGATCCACTCGTGCTCTCCCGCCAGCGCCAGTCCCAGCTGCGCCAGCGGGGCGATGTCGCCGGTGCCCACCGAACCGAACTCGTTGATCACGGGGTGCGCCCCGTTCTCCAGCGCCTCGCACAGGGCGGTGACGACCCCGGGGCGGAGTCCGGCGCCTCCGGCCAGGAGCTGGTTGGCGCGGACGGCGAGCATCGCCCGTACCTGCCGGGCCGACAGCTCCGCCCCTATGGCGCCCGCGTGGCTGCGCAGCAGACGCATCCCGTGGTCGGCGGCGGCCTCGGTCGGGACGTCCTCGTTGCGGTTGGCGCCCACGCCGGTCGACCGGCCGTACACACGCCCGGTCGCGGCGATCCGGCGCGCGGCGTCCCAGACCTCCTCGACCCGCTTCATCGCGTCGGTGCCGGGCACCGGCCGCGCGGTCCCGTCGGCGAGGCGTACGACGTCGTCGATGCCGAGTCCTACGCCGTCCAGCACGACGATGCCGACGGAGGCCACCGGCCCCGACACCGGCCCCGACCCCGCCACCGACACCGGTGACGGCGACGACACCGGTGACGGCGACGCGTCGACGATCCGAGACGACATAAGGCGCACACTCCCCTCAGCTGAACGCCAAGCAGGCATCCGATCCTGCTTGCCGGACATCCGCCATCCCGGCCTGCCACCAGGGCATTGGTGTCCATTCAGACATGGAGAACTCTGCATGAGGCTATACAGGACCGGCAAGGGAGCCCGGGATCCGGTGCGCCCACCTGCGGGCGGAACGCACAGGCGAAGCACGGGAAGTGACACCTCAGCGAACCGGTTCGAGGACGCTAGCACCGCAGAATCGGCCAGCAAATACCCGTGACACCAATCCCACCGACCACACACTCCCAGTCACCCAGCCAGGACGAGACCCCCTCCTCGCCATCCCGCCTCGCTATTGACCTGCTGGCCCGTCAGACACCTCCCCAGCAGCCCAGACACCACCCCGCCGCGCGGCTGACGTTTCCGGGCCGTTACGAGAAATTCGACATGAGGCGTTGACACCTGTCCGGGTTGCTCCTACCTTCACTTCACGCGAACCGGTTCGACGATCGAGATCCGCACGATCCCGTCTCCGGAATCTCGAACCGACTCGATCCATCTCGCCAAGGAGGTCTCGTGAACATCGGTGAGATCGCCCAACGTGCCGGTGTCTCGCGGAGCACCGTGTCGTAC
Organism: Streptomyces sp. ME02-8801-2C; assembly: GCF_033793965.1. NCBI lineage: Bacteria > Bacillati > Actinomycetota > Actinomycetes > Kitasatosporales > Streptomycetaceae > Streptomyces > Streptomyces sp. ME02-8801-2C. The sequence continues at coordinate 75,083 of NZ_JARAXP010000019.1, forward strand.
GCCCTGAGCGGGAAACGGCCCGTGTCCGAGGACACCCGCCAGAAGATCCAGCGGGTCATCGACGAGCTGGGCTACCAGCCCAACGCGAGTGCGCGAGCCCTGGCCAACGGCCGGACCAACACCATCGGTCTGGTCTTCCCGCCGGCCGGCAACCACTACACCGGCATGCAGCTGGACTTCATCGGCAGCGTCACCGAGGCCGCCGCCGCCCACGACTACGACGTGCTGTTGTCACCGAGTGGTGTGGACAGCGACCGCTCGTTCCAGCGGCTGCTGGGCGAGAGGCGGGTCGACGGCGCGATCCTGATGGAGATCCGGCTGCAGGACGACCGGCTCGACCACCTGGCGGCGGTGGACTTCCCCTCCGTAGCCATCGGCCGGACCGCCCACCCCGAGGGCGGTTGGTGGGTGGGCCTCGACCACACCGCACTGGCCTCGGCCTGTGTGCACCACCTCGCTGATCTGGGTCACCGCAGGATCGCCTTCGTCAACCGTCCCGAGCAGCTCCTGCGAGCCGGCTACGAGTCGGCCCAGCGCGGGCTGGACGGGTTCACCAAGGCCGCGGCGGAACGCGGTCTCACCGTCCGGACGTACTGCTGCGGGGACGACGCCGCATCGGGTCTGGCCTGCCTGGAACGGATCCTGCTCGACGACCCGGCCACCACCGCCCTGGTCACGCTGAACGAGGCGGCGATCGGCGGCCTCTATCGGGGGCTGGCTCAGGCCGGCCGCCATGTGCCGCGCGACTTCTCCGTCACCGGAGTGGTGGCCGGCCGGTGGGCGGAGACGGTGACCCCGCAGCTCACCGCGGCGGACGTACCGGCGGAGGAGATGGGCCGACTCGCCGTCGACCTGCTCGTCCAGCGGCTCGACCACCCCGGCACACCTGCCCGGCATCATCTGCTCGCTCCGCCGATCTCGTTGCGCGCGAGCACCGCACCCCCCGGCACCACCCCGACCGACCTCTCCCCTGACTTCGGCGCCCCCACGCACCCCTGAGCGCCGCCCGCCCCACCGCTTCACCCTCCGCACCCCATACCGGCCGGCCGGCACCTCGCCGTACGAATTCGGCGAGCCCCAGCGGCCCTCGTTCACCCCTCCCAGGCACACCTGTGCCGATCCCTGGGCACCCCCGTGCCAAAAACCATGAGGAACACGCCATGAACCGATCCACCAGACAGCGCCGTCTGACCGCCGCCGCTGTGACCGCTCTGGCCGTCGCTGTGAGCGCCACTGCCTGTTCGTCCGGCTCGGGCAGTTCGGACACGAAGGCCGCCGCCGGTGGTACGTACTCGATCTGGGACCCCTACCCGCAGTTCGCGAAGGGGTCGGCGTGGGTGAAGCTGCTGGAGGACTGCGGTACGAAGGCCGGGGTGAAGGTCAAGCGGACCGGGTTCGACACGGGGGACCTGGCGAACAAGACGCTGCTGGCGGCTCAGCAGGGCAATTCCCCGGATGTGCTGATCGTGGACAACCCGGTGGTCTCGACGCTGGCCGAGGCGGGCGTGCTCACGACGACCGACGACAGCAAGCTGGACACGTCCATGGTGGATCCGAACCTGCTGGCGGCGGGTCAGTCGGGCGGCAAGACGTACGGCACGCCGATCGGCGCCAACACCCTGGCCCTCTACTACAACAAGAAGGTCCTGGCGGAGGCCGGTGTCGACATCGCGTCGGTGAAGGACTGGGCGTCGCTGACGGCGGCGCTGGAGAAGGTGAAGAAGGCGGGGAAGAAGGGCATCACGTTCTCGGCGATCGGCACGGAGGAGGGCAGTTTCCAGTTCCTGCCCTGGTTCTGGGGTTCGGGGGCGAAGCTGACCGCGCTGGATTCGCCGCAGTCGGTGTCGGCGCTGGCGTTGTGGAAGGGCTGGCTGGACAAGGGTTACGCGCCCAACTCGGTCCTCAACAACACGCAGACGACGAGTTGGCAGGAGTTCGCGTCGGGGGAGTACGCGTTCAGTGAGAACGGGACCTGGCAGCTGGCGAACGCGGAGAAGGCCGGTTTCGAGTACGGGGTGATCCCGGTCCCGGGCGCGTCGGGCGGTAACGCGGCGGCCCCGACGGGCGGGGAGTTCGTGACGATGCCGGTGCAGGACGACACCGCCCGTTACGCGACTTCGCAGAAGATCGTGTCCTGCCTGACCAGCAGCCAGAACCTCCTGGCCACCGACACCACGCTCTCCTATGTCGCACCGACCGCCGAGGTCCAGGACCAGCAGGTCGCCGCGAACGCGCAGCTGAAGCCGTGGGTGGACGCGGTCAAGGCGGCCAAGGGCCGTACCAGTGACGACCTGGGCACCAAGTACCCCAAGATCTCTGAGCAGTTGTGGAAGGCGGTCCAGTCCGCGCTGAGCGGCTCCACCTCCCCGAAGGACGCGCTCACGGCCGCCCAGTCCGCCGTCAAGTAACCAGCTGCCAGGGCCTGTTGATGAGTCACACCACACACGCGCCGCATCAGCGGCCCGTTGCCGGCGACAGCGGCGCGGCCCCCACCGCGCCGCCCCGGCGACGACGCCGTGCGACCTCTGCGCAGTGGACGGCCTTGGCGTTCATCGCCCCGGTCGCCTGCTACCTCGCCGTCTTCTACGCCTATCCCCTCTACCGCAACCTCGATCTGAGCCTGCGCAACTACACGGTCCGCTCCTTCGTCCAGGGCAACGCCCCGTTCACCGGTTTGGACAACTACCGCACAATCTTCGACGACCCGACCTTCACCCCGGCCCTCGTGCACACCGCCGTGTTCACCGCCGTGTGCCTGCTCTTCCAGTACGCGATCGGCCTGGCACTCACGGTCTTCTTCCACCAGCACTTCCGGCTGTCGGCCACCCTGCGGGCGCTGTTCCTGGTGCCGTGGCTGCTGCCGCTGATCGTGTCCGCCTCCACCTGGTCGTGGATGCTCAACTCCGACTCCGGCATCGTCAACGCCACCCTGAACGCGGTCGGCATCGGCCCGGTGAACTGGCTGACCTCACCCACCTGGTCCCTCGCCTCGGTGATCATCGCGAACATCTGGATCGGTGTCCCCTTCAACCTGGTCGTCCTCTACAGCGGCCTGCAGTCCATCCCCGCCGGCCTCTACGAAGCGGCCGCCCTCGACGGGGCGAACGCCTGGCGGCGTTTTTGGTCCATCACCTTCCCCCTGCTGCGCCCGGTCTCCGCGATCACCCTCCTGCTCGGCCTGGTGTACACCCTGAAGGTCTTCGACATCATCTGGATCATGACCAAGGGCGGACCCGCCGACTCCTCGACCACGTTCGCGACCTGGTCCTACCAGCTCGGCTTCGGCAGCCTCCTGCCGGCTTTCGGGCCCGGAGCGGCCGTGGGCAACCTCCTGGTCGTCGCCGCCCTCGTCTTCGGCCTGATCTACCTGCGCATCCAGCGAAAGCAGGCCCTGACATGACCGCAACCACCCTCAACCCCCGAAGCCGAACCTGGGGCAAGACGGTCATCGGGGTCGTTTTGACTGGGGTGATGCTGTTCCCGGTGTACTGGATGGTGAATGTGTCCTTCACCCGCGACCAGGACATGCGCAAGTCCCCGCCCAACCTGTTCCCGGTCAACGGGACGCTGGCCGGCTACCGCACCGTCCTTACCGAGCAGCTGCCCTACCTCGCCACCAGCCTCGTCGTCGCCCTGGGCACCGTCGCCCTGACCGTGGCGCTGGCCGCGCCCGCGGGATACGCGCTGGCGAAGCTGCGCCCCCGCGGCGGCGGCATCCTCAGCTTCCTCCTGCTGGCCGCGCAGATGATCCCCGGCATCATCATGGCGATGGGCTTCTACGCCATCTACCTCCAACTCGGCGTCCTGCAGTCCCTCCCCGGCCTGATCGTCGCCGACTCCACCCTCGCCGTCCCCTTCGCGGTCCTCATCTTCACCGCGTTCATGACCTCGATCCCGGGTGAACTCATCCAGGCCGCGCAGATGGACGGAGCACGGCCCCTGCGCACGTTCTGGTCGATCGTCCTGCCGATGAGCCGCAACTCGATCGTCACGGTGTCCCTGTTCGCGTTTTTGTGGTCCTGGTCCGACTTCATCTTCGCCAGCACGCTGGTCAACGGCGGCACGCACGAGCCGATCACCCTGGGCATCTACCACTACATCGGCAACAACAACCAGCAGTGGAACGCCATCATGGCCACCGCCGTCGTGGCCTCCCTGCCCGCCACGGTCATCCTCGTCCTCGCCCAGCGCTACGTCGCCGCAGGCGTCACCGCCGGCGCCGTCAAAGACTAGATCCCCCCACTCCTACCTGGTCCCCACCGCCCGTCCGCACCCCGGACGGCCGACCACCCCTGCCCGAGAAACGAGTACCGCCGCCATGACCGCCGCACCCTCCGGCCCGACCTTCTCCGTCCAGGACATCCCCTTCAGCACCCACGGATCCTGGTTCGGCATCTCACCCGTGCTGGCGGAAAAGACGCGCGCCCAGGACCTCCACCTCGTCTCCCACCAGAACGGCATGCACCCGGTCCTGCGGCTGCTTCCCCTCGATCCGGCGACGGGCGAGCGGGCCGCGACCCACATCGAGGCCACACCCGCCCTGCTCACCTGGACCGGCGACGAGGGACGCATCGACCTCGCCTACGAGTCGCCGGACACCGTACGCGTCAACGGCACCGGTCTCGGGTTCGGTGTCAGCGCCGCGGCTCCGGCCTTGACCCCCTTCAGCGGGACCTATTTCTATCGCGACCCGGTGGACGGCGCGCATGTGTTCACGTCCTACGAAACCGGGCGTCGCTACCGGATCACCGTGCTGTCCGGTTCGGTGGCCGATGTGTCCGGTTCGCAGGCCCTGGGTGCCGGCGAGCGCGGTCTCACGGTCACTGCTGAGGCCGACGGATCGTGGGAGGTCGCGATCGAGGAACTCGACAGCGCGCGAGTGCCCTTCCTTTCGGCGGCTCCGTTCAGCGAGGTCATGAAGGCCGCGCGGCAGTCGTTCGCGGACTTCGTCGACGCGGTCGCTCCCTGGCGCACCCCCGACACCCCCGCCGCCGAACTCGCCGCCTACGTCCTGTGGTCGGCCACCGTCCGCCCCGCAGGCCTGCTCACCCGCCCCGGCGTCCTCATGTCCAAACACTGGATGGACAAGGTCTGGAGCTGGGACCACTGCTTCAACGCCCTCGCCCTGGCCCCCGGCCACCCCCACCTCGCCTGGGACCAATACCACCTCCCCTTCGACCACCAGGACGCCACCGGCGCCCTGCCCGACTCCGTCACCCACTCCGAAGTCCTCCACAACTTCGTCAAACCCCCCATCCACGGCTGGGCCCTCGCACACCTGCGCCGCCTCCTGCCCACACCGATAGGGCAGGCCGAACTCACCGAGACCTACGACAGGCTGACCCGCTGGACCGAGTTCTGGCTCACCGCCCGCCGCGCCCCCGGCAACGCCCTGCCCCACTACCAGCACGGCAACGACAGCGGCTGGGACAACGCCACCACCTTCGACCCCGAACGCGTCATCATCACCGCCGACCTCGCCGCCTTCCTCACCCTCCAACTCCACCAACTCGCCGAACTCGCAACCGAGTTGGGGCACACGGAAGACGCCGCCCGCTGGCAGCAAACCGCCACCGAAACCCAAACCGCCCTGCTCGACCAGCTCTGGACCGGCGACCGGTTCGTGGCCCAAAGCGTCCACACCTCACACACCTGGAGCACATCCAGCCTCCTGGACCTCATGCCCATCACCCTCGGCGAACACCTCCCACCCCACATCAGCAACACACTCGCCGACCGCATCCAAACCCACCTCACCCCCCACGGCCTCGCCACCGAACTCCCCACCTCCCCCCACTACCTCCCTGACGGCTACTGGCGCGGCCCCATCTGGGCCCCCGCCACCGTCCTCATCGAAGACGGCCTGCGCCGCGCCGGCCACCACCACCTCGCCGACGACATCAGCACCCGCTTCCGCACCCTGTGCGAAACCCACGGCTTCGCCGAAAACTTCGACGCCCTCACCGGCACCGGCCTCCGCGACCGCGCCTACACCTGGACCGCCGCCAGTTACCTCCTCCTCGCCCGCGACCACCACCACCGCCACCACGAGCACCATCACCACGCGGACGAGGGGGCCGACGGCGTCGTCACCCCCGTCTCCTGACCCGCGAGACGCCCGCGAACCGCGCCACAGGCGATCCCCAGGTCGCCCCGCGAGCGACAACCACCCAAACGTCCGGCACGGGGGCCGGCGCAGCAACAACCAGCCGCATCAGGCGCATCAGGCGCATCCCTGAAGGGACGTATGCACATGCCACGAATCGGGCAAAGACGCTCGACCGCGAGCCGGCTTCTCCACGGCCTCACCAAGTCGGTGCTCTCGCTGACCGTCATAGTCGGCGCCACCACCGTGCTGGCGACGCCGGCCTCCGCAGCCGACCCCACCCTCACCGTCGACCTCGGCACCAGCACCGGCGCCTTCCGGGGCGGCGCGTCCGGGGCGCTGTACGGGCTGTACGGACCGGACGTACCGACGAACAACCTCATCGAGGGAATGGGGCTGAAGACCACCAACACCAAGTACCAGGACGGTCAGCAGCACCCCGGCTCGGACGCCCTGGAGATCGCCAAGCCCTTCACCGACAGCGGCGGCGGGGACGTCTTCATCTACATGACGGACGTCTACCGGGCCAACTACGAGCGCGCGAGCTACGCGGCCTACCAGGCGACCATGAAGACCCAGGTCGAGCAGGCGATGGCCAGCCCCTACGCGAGCCACATCGTCTTCATCCCCTATAACGAGCCCGACCTGAACTGGTTCAGCGGCATGCGCACCAACGCCACGGCGCTGGCCAACTTCAACGCCGAGTGGCGTCAGACCTACAACTTCATCAAGGGCATCTGGCCCCAGGCGCGGCTCGCGGGACCCAACACCTCCAGCTACACCTCCTCCTCCCTCAGCGGCTTCCTCACCTACTGCAAGGCCAACAACTGCCTGCCCGACGTGGTGACCTGGCACACCCTGGGCAGCCCGGCAGACGTCCGCAGCACCGTCGACTCCTACCGCGCGGTGGAGACCGCCGCCGGCATCACCTCCCCCATCACCGTCAACCTCAACGAGTACGCCCACCGCTACCACCTGACCGACCCCGGTCAAATGGTCCAGTGGATCGGGGCTATCGAGGACGAGAAGATCGACGGGAACCTGCCGTACTGGAACATCAACGGCAACCTCGGTGACTCCGCCGCCGCCCAGAACACGCCCAACGCCCAGTGGTGGCTGTACAACTGGTACAGCTCCATGAGCGGCAACACCGTCAAGGTCACGAGCACGGGCGCCAACGCCGCGTACACCCTCCAGGGCCTGGCGAGCCTGGACACCGCGAAGAAGCAGGCGCGGGTCATCCTCGCCGGTGGCGGCACCAGCGGCGCCTCCAACACGGTCATCAAGAACATCGACCCCGCGGTCTTCGGCAGCACCGTGCACGTCAGCGTGTTCCAGGACCGCTACAGCGGCTACATCGGCGCGGCGGCCACCCCGACCCGGCTCTCCGACGCCGACGTCGCCGTGGCCTCCGACGGTTCGATCACGCTCCCCATCACCCTTGACCGCATGTCCGCCTACGAGGTGATCGTCTCCCCGGGTGGCACCGGCAGCGCCACCGCCTCGGACAGCACCTGGACGGGCACGTACGAGGCCGAGAACGCCACGCTCAGCGGCAGCGGCTACAACATCAACACCGAGGGCACCACCGGCAACGTCGGCGGCTTCGCCACCTCCGGCACCAAGGACGTCGGAGGCCTGCGCACCGGCTCGACCACGGTGATCTCCTTCCCCGTCAACGTTCCCACCACCGGCGACTACGACCTGTCGGTGTTCGGCAACAGCTACGCCAAGGACGCCGACGTCAAGGGCCCGACGAACGTGTACATGCGGGTCGACGGCGGCGCCTCGACCAGGATGGACATACCGGTGGGCTTCCAGTGGGTGGTGTGGGGGCACAGCGACACCACCGTGCACCTCACCGCGGGCAGCCACGCCATCACCCTGGCCACCACCGGCGACAACGGCGCGACGACCATCGGTGACGCGATCATCGACAAGATCGACCTGCGGTACAAGGACGCCTCCGTCCAGGGCACCACGCTCTACGAGGCCGAGCAGGCCAACCTGTCGGACAGCGGCACCGCCGCCTACACGTCCCAGGGCCAGTCCGGCGCCGGCGCGGTAAACCTCACCTCCGGCAAGTCCGCCACCTTCTGGGTCTACTCCGCGCGGGACGGCTACGCCGACCTGACCGCCCGCTACCGCAACACCGGCCAGGCCTCACTCACCGTCAACGGCAAGGCCGCCGACGACCAGACCCTCTCCGGGGCAACGACCGGAGCCTGGTCCACGTCGACCAACCGCGTCTACCTCAACGGCGGCATCAACAAGGTCAAGGTGACCGGCAGCAGCGGCACCCTGGCCCTGGACGACCTGGCCGTCACCCCGTTCAGCGCCACCGACGCCGTCACCACCGGGAACGTCGTCACCTACCAGGCCGAGAGCGGCACCCTCACCGGCACCGCGGCCACCGACACCACGTACAGCCAGGCCAACGGCGGCGTCGTCACCGGCATCGGCAACGGAACCGCCAACTCCCTCACCCTCAACGTCAACGCGCCCACGGCCGGCACGTACGCCATGACCATGCGCTACGCCAACAACGAGGAACTGCCCTCCAACCACTACAACCCCGACCTGTACGCCGAGCACGCGGACGTCAGCGTCAACGGCGGCACCTCCACCCGCGTCAACTTCGCGAGCACCCTGCACTGGAACCAGTTCAACGACTACACCGTCCCCGTGACCCTCACGAAGGGCGCCAACACCGTCAAGTTCACCGCCTCGCAGCTCTACAACTACGACGGCACCACCATCGGTCTCGTCTACTCCGGCGGCGGCAGCGACATCGGACAGCCCATGCGCTCCAGCTCCGCGCCCCACCTCGACCAGGTCTCCTTCGCACCCGCGAGCCTGCACATCGGCGCCTCGACCGGCTTCTCCTCCACGGCCGTCGCCCAGCACAGCTCGCTCTGCCTCGAAGACCCCGCCCAGTCCACCGCCGACGGCACCCAGTACCAGCAGAACACCTGCGGTACCGGCCAGGAGCAGATCTTCGACTTCCACCCCGTCGCCGGTACGACCGACACGTACACCGTGGTCAACCACTCCAGCGGCAAGTGTCTGGACGTCTCCGCCCTCTCCACGGCCAACGGGGCCGCCGTCCAGCAGTGGACCTGCCTCAACGGCACCAACCAGCGGTTCACGCTGAGGGCGGTCACCGCGCTCGGCAACAGCCACGACTACCAGTTGGTCGCCGTACACAGCGGCAAGTGCGTCGACGTCAGCACCATCTCCACCGCGCCCGGCGCCCTCGTCCACCAGTGGACCTGCGACACCGGGAGCACGCTGACGACCAAGAAGAACCAGATCTGGCGGCTCAGCGGCAAGAGCTGACGCTCCATACAAGGGAATGAAGGCATGAAGGCATGAGGGCCACGACCGGGTGTCGTGGCCCTCTCCGCTGCCGGCCCCTAGGGGCCGGCCCAGGGACAACAGGGGGGCTAACCCCAGTGCCAGGTGGTTGCGGTTTCCCTACCGTGGTGTGCATGACGGGTATGGAGACGACGGGCGCGCACGACGCCGACCTGAAGAAGGACCTCAGCGCCACCCTGCACGCCCGCAGGGACCTGGGCAACGAGTACGAGTCCGCGTTGATCGACTCGTTCCTGGAGAAGGTCGACCAGCGGATCGACGACTCGGTGGAGCGCCGGGTCCGGCGGCAGCTCGCCGAACAGCAGATGGTGGTGGCGCGCGACTCGCGCGGGCCCAAATCGACCGACACCTTCGGCGAGCGCTTCGGCTTCGCCATCGTCTCCCTGGTCCTGGCGATACCCCTGTCCGCCATCGGCGGCGCCATGGGGGACCTCCCCGGCCTGCTCGTCGCGTGGGCCGGCATCGTGGGCGTCAACGCGTTCCAGGCGACCCGCGGTACGACGTGGCTCTTCGGCGGACGCCGTCAGCGCGGGTCCGACAGGGACAGCGACGCCTGGGAGGACTGACCCGCCCCGGAAGCCGCCCGAAAACCCGCGCCGGAAAAAGCTGTGCGCGGGGACCGCCGCACCCCCGGTGTTACCCGGAGGGCGGGACGACGGCGGTCCCCGCGAGGGACGCGAGCCGGGTCAGGGCCGGGCTTGGCGCGTCCAGGGCGTCGGTGGAGGTCCGGGAGCCGCTCCGGAGGTCCGTGACGCCGTTTTGGTGCCGGCCTGGGCGGGGAGCCGCTCCCGCCCTTGCCGACATCCACCAATCTGCCGGACTCGTGTTAAGCGTGTGCTGCGCGGACGTGACACCCTCGTACCACTTCCACGAAGTTCTCCGCCCGGAAGGCATCCGAAAGGAATCGGAACGGGACATCGCGGCACACACCGCAAATTCCTCTCCGCCACGCCCCGTTCACCGGACGTTTCCTATTGACTGAATGTCACCTGCCGACCGGATGCTTCCTACTGCTTGCCGCCCTTGGCGAGGAACGCCAGCAGGTCCTGCCGGCTGACGACGCCCTTGGGCTTGCCCTCGACCAGCACGATCGCCGCGTCGGCGGCGCCGAGTACGGACATCAGGTCGCCGACCGGCTCGCCGGAGCCGACCTGGGGCAGCGGCGGCGACATGTGCTTGTCCAGCGGGTCGTCGAGCGAGGCCCGCTGGGTGAACAGCGCGTCGAGCAGCTCCCGCTCGACGACCGAGCCGACGACCTCCGCCGCCATGACATCGGGGTGACCGGCGCCGGGCTTCACGATGGGCATCTGGGAGACGCCGTACTCACGCAGCACCTCGATGGCCTGGCCGACGGTCTCGTCCGGGTGCATGTGCACGAGGGAGGGGATGTGCCCGTGTTCCTTGTCGTCGAGGACGTCGGCGACGCGCGCGGAGGGGCCGGTGTCCTCCAGGAAGCCGTAGTCCGCCATCCACTCGTCGTTGAAGATCTTGCTGAGGTATCCGCGTCCGCTGTCGGGCAGCAGCACGACGACGACATCGTCCGGCCCGAGCCGCTCGGCGACCCGCAGTGCGGCGACGACGGCCATCCCGCAGGAGCCGCCCACCAGCAGGCCCTCCTCCTTGGCGAGGCGCCGGGTCATCTGGAAGGAGTCCTTGTCGGACACGGCGATGATCTCGTCGGCGACGGTCCGGTCGTAGGCGGTGGGCCAGAAGTCCTCCCCCACCCCTTCGACGAGGTACGGCCGTCCGGAGCCGCCGGAGTAGACGGACCCTTCCGGGTCGGCCCCGACGACCTGGACACGCCCGTCGCTGGCGTCCTTCAGATAGCGCCCGGTCCCGGAAATGGTCCCGCCGGTGCCGACGCCGGCCACGAAGTGGGTGATGCGCCCGTCCGTCTGCTCCCACAGCTCGGGGCCGGTGGAGTGATAGTGCGAGAGGGGGTTGTCGGGGTTGGAGTACTGGTCGGGCTTCCAGGCGCCCGGCGTCTCCCGCACCAGCCGGTCGGACACGTTGTAGTACGAGTCCGGGTGCTCGGGGTCGACGGCGGTGGGGCAGACCACCACGTCGGCGCCGTACGCACGCATCACGTTGATCTTGTCGGTGGAGACCTTGTCAGGGCAGACGAAGATGCACTTGTAGCCCTTCTGCTGGGCCACGATGGCGAGCCCGACCCCGGTGTTTCCGCTGGTCGGCTCGACAATCGTGCCGCCCGGCTGGAGCGCGCCGCTCTTCTCCGCCGCCTCGATCATGCGCAGGGCGATGCGGTCCTTCACGGACCCGCCGGGGTTGAAGTACTCGACCTTCGCGAGGACGGTCGCCTGAATGCCCGCGGTCACACTGTTGAGCCTCAGCAGCGGGGTGTTGCCGACGAGGCTGATCATCGAGTCGTGGAATCGCACCGTTGTCTCCGGTTGCCGCACATGAATGTGGTCGTCATTGGTCCCGCCAGCCTAAGGCTCCGCCCCGGCATTCACCTCACGTCACGATTGGCGGACGGTCGGTACGGGGCAAGGAGTGGTTGTACGGCTACGAGGAGGTGGCGGCGACGCATGACGAGCATGTCCAGGGCAAGAGTGGCCAGGCGTATCGCGGCCGGAGCTGCGTACGGCGGTGGCGGGGTCGGTCTGGTGAGCGCGGCGGCCGTGGGACTGGTGCTGGCCGAGGTACGGATGGCGAGACGCCAGGTGGGCAACGGCGGCGGTCCGCATCCGCCGAGCGCGGACGGCCTGTACGGACGCGGGTACGCCACCCCCGGTGAACCCCCGCTCAGACTTGTCCTCCTCGGCGACTCGACTGCGGCCGGCCAGGGCGTCCACCGGGCCCGCCAGACCCCGGGCGCGCTGCTCGCCTCGGGTCTCTCGGCGGTCGCGGAACGCCCGGTGGAGCTGCGCAACGTGGCGCTGCCCGGCGCCCAGTCCGACGACCTGGACCGCCAGGTGGGGCTGACCGTCTCGGGGTCCGACGAGATCCCCGACATCTGCGTGATCATGGTCGGCGCGAACGACGTCACCCACCGGATGCCCCCGACGCGCTCGGTCCGCCACCTCTCCTCGGCGGTACGGCGTCTCCGTACGGCGGGCGCGGAGGTGGTCGTGGGCACGTGTCCCGACCTGGGCACCGTCGAACAGGTCCAGCAGCCCCTGCGGTGGCTGGCCCGCCGCGCATCCCGCCATCTGGCGGCGGCCCAGACGATCGGGGTCGTCGAACAGGGGGGTCGTACGGTGTCGCTGGGCGACCTGCTCGGCCCCGAGTTCGAGGCGAATCCGCGCGAGTTGTTCGGCCCGGACAACTACCACCCCTCCGCGGAGGGGTACGCGACGGCGGCGATGGCCGTACTCCCCACGGTGTGCGCGGCGCTGGGCCTGTGGCCGGCGGAAGAGGAGCGCCCGGACGCGTCCCGCCGCGAGGGCTTCCTGCCGGTGGCGCGTGCGGCAGCGGAGGCGGCCTCGGAACCGGGCACAGAGGTCACGGCGGCGATGCCGACGGGGCCGAGGGGCCCCTGGGCCCTGCTCAAGCGCAGGCGCCGGCGGCGGGTCCCGGCAACGGACCCGGCCCCAACGTCGACCACGTCGAGGGGGGCTTCGGGCAACTGAGTCCGGCGAGGGCTTGCCGGCCCCTCCGTGAGGTGTCACGGAGGGGCCGAGGTCAAATCGACCTGGCGTCAGGGGAGTTCACCCACAAACTCCGTCGCCGGGGCCGTTTCATGGCAGGCGCAGGTGCACACCAGGTACCGCACTCCAGGTACGCCGGTGTCGCGAGGTTCGGCGTCCCGGCAGCGGGGGGGTGTCCCAGGACGCAGCGGGGGGAACGGAACGGGGCTTCCGGTGCCCAGGTCGGCAGGCGGCTCATCCCGGGGTCCTCTCCCCGCCGAGGCCCGATCCACCGACCAGCGGAATCACGTACCAATGCGCACCCTTGGCGTCCTGGTGATCGTCCCTGTGCCCCTGCGGGAGGACGCATGCGCCGGTTTCGCTGAGAATCGGGGCGCGGTAGAAGAGGGAGGCGCGGGTGATCCCACACCGTTTCGCCGAGTCGATGGGGTCCGAGGTCATTCCGCACCTCCTCCGTCGTACGCACGCCGGTAGCTCGCCCACAGCTCCTGTCCGTCCAGGCAGCCGTCCCGCGCCGTGCGGACACGCTTGCAGTGGGCGCACTTGCGGGCGTGCTCGAACCAGAGGCGGTAGGCGCGCAGCATCGGCAACTCGGTCTGCCGTACGCCGACTTTGGTCCCGGTCATCGGGCGCTCACCCCGCTCAGTACGGCGTGGATGTCCCGGGTGTCCGCGTCGATACCGAAGTCCGCGGCCAACACCGCGACCGTCCGACGACGCAACCGCACCGCCCGTTCCCGCGCGGCCCGGTACGGACGTACACGAGCCGTACTGAGGGAGGCGGCCATCTCCGGAGCCCGGTCCATGACGTCGGGCAGGTAGGGCCGCACGAGCCGGGACGCCGAACCGTCCAGGGGTGCCCGGTCGGTGCTGTACGGCGACCGCCGCCGACACGGCACCCGCTCCGCCGGATGCCCGTGCTGCTTAACGTTCTCACTGGTCGTTGTCATGACAGCACGCCCCGGCGTCAGAGGTTTCCGGCGGGTGCCTGTCGGTGGGATCAGGCAGGTGAGCACCCGGAGAACCAGGGTCACCACAACCCAGTGCAGCGCGGCAGCGCTACGCTCGGCCATGTTCATCAACTCCTATCAGTTGGTGGGCCACGCCCCGGGAGTCCTGACCGACTCGCCGGGGTCTGTCGATTCAGAGAATACGCGCATTCGCGCATTCGCGGTCGCTCGGTTTCGCGAAGACGCATACGTTCGAGTCATGGATCTCGACCGGAGCAAACCCGTATGGACCCAGATCGCCGATGAGCTGCGACGCAGGATCGACGCGGGCACGTACGTCCCCGGGGAACGCTTCCCTGCCGTCGTGGACCTCGCTACGGAGTTCGATGTCGCGGCGTCGACAATCCAGAAAGCCGTTGCCGCACTGCGGTCGGAAGGCAGACTTCGCACTGTGCTGGGACAGGGCTCGTTCGTCGAGGGTGCAGTGCGAGCCGGGCAGTAACCGGGGGCGGCCGTCCGGGTTGGATTCGCCTTCTGGTGCTGCCTCATAGAGGACAGGCTGAATGCGCCTGCGCCTCTTGGACTACGCACCTGTGCCAACTTGCGCGGCGAAGTCGGCGCGTGGAAGCGTGTCCGGCCCACGGGCAGGGCTGGGCTCTGCGGAGTCCGATCGCCGAGCGCGAGACGTGAGCGCCGCGCAGGGTCAGCCAAGGTGCTGCTGGAAGAAGGTGGCCGCCTCCTTGCCGACACTGACACGTGCGGCCGGGTCGGCGGGTTCCGGTGCGAAGAAGTCGTCGTGGCGAACGTCCGGGCCGGCCGAGCGGCCACTCGCCGTAGGGATGTGTTCGAGGTACGGCTTGATGTCCACTTCGTACAGGCTGATCGTGTCCGCTCCGCCCCAGCGGATGTCCACCGGCACCTGCACGGTTGCCAGGCTCTCCGGGGTCACGAGACCGCCGACGCCTGGGGCCACTGTGAAGACCGCTCGTACTCGGGGATCCGAGAGGTCCGCTGCTGCGGTGTCCAGCGTGCGCCGCGACGACTCATCGTCCGGGTACATCTTTCGCAGCGCTGCCGATGCGCCGGGGAACTCTGGGATCTCCGGCAAAGGAACCACACCCGTCAGAACCGCCCGCAAGCCTTCAGGATCGATACGGGCTCCGGCCAGCGCCACCGCCGTATAACCGCCCAGGGAGAAGCCTGCCGCGCCCACTGCGCCAAGGGGTTGTTCCCGAGCGAGCGCGTCGAGAGCGAAGGAGACGTCCCAGGGCCGTTCCCATACATGGAGGAAGCCCTCGGGTTCGTAGCCGTCGACGAAGTTGTTGCCGTGGTGGTCCAGGGCCATCACCCGGAAACCTGCCGCGCGCAGCGGCTGTACCAGCCACTCCATGTCGCTGCCCGATCCTCCGGTACCGTGCGAGACGACGACCAAGGGGGCGGACGCGGCCAACGGACGGTCCGGCTCCCACAGATAGAGGCGGACAGGACGCGGACGAGCTGGATTTCGCAGGTCATGGCGGGACTCGTCGTAGAGGACACGTATCTGCGGCTGTTCCTGCCCAGGGATCGTCATGGCGGCATCGTAGAGAGACCGGCCTGCCCTGACACCGCTGTCCGATCAGGCGCAGAGCTGTCGACGACATGGCTCTTTCCGGCCGCCAGCCCGGACAGCCGATGAGCGAGTCCGCTTGGGCTCGGGTTCGCCGCTCCGCACGCTCGCGAGTTCAGTTGCGCGGTGGCAACTCCTGATCCAGAAGCCGTAGTACCTCCTGCTGACGCCGATGAAATCCGGGCAGCAGCGGCTGCACGAGGGCGAGATGCTCCGCATTCGGCAAGCCCCGGTGAGCGGGCGGCTGCGCCGGGTGATGCCGATCAAGGGCCTTGTTCATCGAAGCACAGAACAGGTACACCGTCCCCATTGCCTGCGAGTCGAAAATGACATGTCCGGCCGCCACTGAATCGACCGGACCACATACGCCTTCGACCAAAGCTCTCAGCACATCCACGGCGACCGCCGGATCACCGTACGGATCCCACCGGGCATGTATGAGGGCAGTGCGCATACCCTCTGCCAACTCCGAAGCTGACGGCTTCGCCAGACCGTTCGCCATCCCCGCATCGTCTCAGCCTGGCTCGCGGAAGACCATACTGAACCAGCTACTCTCCGTGACCGAGGTCATGAATGCCATGCGAATACACGACACCTCAACGTGCGAGCCCACCAGCCGCTCTCCCCCAACGCCCCCTCACAGCCCACCCTCCTCCGGCTCCCCCACCCGAGGCAGCCGCACCGTGAAAACCGCCCCCCTGCCAGGCGCACTGTCCGCAGCGACGGTTCCCCCGTGTGACTCCACGAGTTGGCGCACGATGGACAGCCCCAGGCCGCTCCCCCCAGTGCGTCTGCTGCGGGACTTCTCTGCTCGCCAGAAGCGGTCGAAGACGTGGGGCAGGTCTTCCGGCGCGATGCCGTCCCCGGTGTCGCGCACGGTCAGTATCGCCTCGTTCGCCGTCTGCCGGGCGGCGAGGGCGACCGTGCCCCCTGCCCCCGTGTGCCGCAGCGCGTTGGAGACGAGGTTGCCCAGGACCTGCCGCATGCGCACCGGATCGGCGTCCATCCAGAGCCCGGGATCGGCGTCCGCCCGCAGGTGGACGTCCGCTGCTTCGGCTCGGCTGCGATGGGCCGCGGCGACCTGGCCGATCAGCTCGTCGGCGGCCAGCGGTTCCCGGTGCAGGCGCAGGGTGCCCGCGTCGCCCGCGGCCAGGTCGCTCAGGTCGTCGATGATGTGCTGCAGTTGCAGCGCCTCGTCGTGCAGGGAGGCGAGGAGATCGGGGTCGGGGTCGAGCAGTCCGTCGCGGGTGACCTCCAGCCACCCGCGGATATTGGTCAGCGGGGTGCGCAGTTCGTGGGCGATGTCGCTGACCATGGCCTTCCTCTGGGCTTCCATCTGTTCCCGGCGCGCGGTCAGGTCGTTGAAGGCGGCGGCCAGGAAGCCCGTCTCGTCCTTGGTCGTGACGGCGACCCGCGCGTGGTGCTCGGGCGGCTGCCGGGCCGCGGCGGTCAGGGCGCGCAGGGGGCGTACGAGACGGACGGCGACGAGGGCGGTCAGGGTGATCGTGACGGCCAGGACGAGACCGGTGACTCCGACGATCTTGGTCTTGTTGGCGGGTGAGAGGTCGAAGCCCGACCGCTGTTGCTCGCGGTCGCCGAGATAGAGGGTCGCCGGTGCGGCCACATAGGGGTCGAGCTGGGTTCGGCGCGCGGTGTCGATGCAGTTCTGCGTCTGTTGGTCGCCGATCGTCCTGTCGGACATCCCGGGGACGATGTCTTCGCCGAACAGTTTGCGCAGCGAGGGGTCCACCTTGACCACCTGTTTGAGGTCGCCGGAGAGACAGCCGGTCATCAGCTTCCCGAGGGCCTCCAGCGCCGCGCTCTCGCTGGGCATCGCCGAGTTGTCCGCCGCGTCGGCGCACTGCGAGACCACGGTCTCCGAGGTGCCCTCGGGGATGGCGACCGTACGACCGCTGGGCATCCGCTCGATGTGGCCGCCCCCGCCGAACTGGGTCAGGCACTTCACCCGTCGCCCCGCCGTCGCGCTCACCTCCCTGACCTCGCCGGGGGACAGCCGATAGGGCCCCACCGCCCGGGGGTCGATGCCGGCGAGCTGGGCACCGGGCTCACTGTAGGTGTCGATGCGCAGCGGGTCGACGGTGGCCGAGGCGCGGGCGGGCAGCGCGGTGCCGGGGGCGGCGGAGTCGGCGATGAGCTTTCCGTACGCTGTGGTCAGGGCGATACGCCGGTCCAGGGTGCGGGAGAGCGTGCGCACGGTGGACTCGACGCCGTCCCAGTCGGCGTGGGTCGCGGCGTAGCCGCTCAGCCGGCTCAGGAGCTCGGAGTCGTCGGAGAGCACCTGCCCGCGTTCCTCCTGGATGGCCCGCGTGGTCAGCTGCACGGCCAGCCACGCGGTGGCGCCGACGGACAGCATCGCGATCGCCACGGAGGTGAGCAGCAGCCGTACGAGCAGACTCTTGCGCCACGGAATGCGGGAAACGGGCGGCGTCCCTCCGTCCGGGCCGGTCACGCGGGACCCCGGTCGCCCGAGAGAGCCCCGCCCTCGACCAGCTTGTACCCGACCCCGAACACCGTCAGCAGCCGTACGGGGCTGCTCGGGTCCGGCTCGATCTTCTTCCGCAGGTTCATGATGTGCATGGTCACGGCGCGCTCGGTGGACGCCCGGTCGTAACCGCGCGTGTGTTCCAGCAACTGGCGTCGTGAGAAGACGCGTTCGGGCTCGGCGACCATCGCGTTCAGGATCGCGAACTCGCCCGGTGTGCAGCCGACCTCCGTGCCGTCGCAGGTGACCTCGTGGCGTACGGGGTCGACGGTGATGGCCCCGAGCCGCAGTACGGGGGACTCCTCGACGGGGCGCAGGGTGCGGCGCAGCACGATGCGGATGCGTGCCAGCAGTTCCCGGGGGCTGTACGGCTTGGTCATGTAGTCGTCCGCGCCGAGGTCGAGGCCGAGCAGCAGATCGTCCTCGGCGGAGCGGGCCGTGAGCATCAGCACCGGTATGTCCGCGTCCCGGCGCAGCACACGGCAGACGCCGAACCCGTCGAGGCCCGGCAGCATGACGTCGAGGATCACCAGATCGGGCCGGCGGTCGCGGGCCGCGTCGAGAGCGGCCCGTCCGTCAGAGACGACGACGGCCTCATGGCCTTCCTTGACCAGGAGCCGGCGGATCAACTCGGCCTGCATACCGTCGTCTTCGGCGATCAGAATATATGCGCACACGCAGGTGACCCTAGGTGTGCCGAGGCCTCGCGGGCACGGTGAACGGGCCTCGTGCGGCCCTTCCCACATCCTGACCCGACCCTGACCACTTCCTGATATCCGTTCTCCACGCTGGCCCCATGCACAGCGGAGAATCCATACATCACACCGGCCCGGCCCCTCGCGTCCCAGCCCGGTCCGCCCTGGCGCTGCTGGCTGTCTCGGTGTGCCTGCTGGCCGGCTGCGGCTCCGGAGCGTCGGACGCGAAGAACCCCGGCGGGGACCCCGCGAGGAAACCCGCGCAGGCCGCCGGGGACGCCGCGGGGACGTCCGCGCAGGCCGCCGGAGCGGCGACGGGACCCCGGCTGGAGCTGCGGGCCGCCGACAGGCAGGAGCATGTCCCGGTCACCACCGGCGGCCGGGTCACGGTCGAGGGAGGCACGATCACCAAGGTGTCCCTGTCCGGCCCGGACGGACGGGCGGTGCCGGGCGAACGGTCCCCGGACAAGCGGAGTTGGGCCCCCTCGGCCGACCTGGAGCACGGGACGGCCTACCGGCTGACCACCGAGGCCACCGGCGCCGACGGCCACCGCACGACCCGTACCGTGGCCTTCACAACTCTTGCCGAGGCCGACCGGTTCACCGGCACCCACACCCCGGAGAACGGCTCCACGGTGGGTGTGGGCATGCCGGTCTCGTTCACCTTCGACAAGGCGATCACCGACAGGAAGGCCGTCGAGTCCGCCGTCGAGGTCAGTGCCGACAGCGGCCAGACCGTCGTGGGCCACTGGTTCGGCGGGCAGCGCCTCGACTTCCGTCCCGAGGAGTACTGGAAGGCCGGCTCCACGGTCACCGTCAGGATCCGCCTCGCCGGGGTGAAGGGGGCCGCCGACGCGTACGGCGAACAGGACAAGACCCTCCGGTTCAAGGTCGGCCGCAGCCAGGTGTCCACCGTGGACGCCGCCGCCCACACCATGAACGTCGTCCGGGACGGCCGCACCGTACGGCGCATCCCGATCACCGCGGGCGCCGCCTCGTCACCCACCTGGAACGGCCGGATGGTCATCTCCGAGAAGCTGATGTCGACGCGCATGAACGGTGCCACGGTCGGTTTCGCCGGCCAGTACGACATCCCCGACGTCCCGCACGCCATGCGGCTGTCCACCTCGGGCACCTTCATCCACGGCAACTACTGGGGTGACGACTCCGTCTTCGGCCGGTCCAACATCAGCCACGGCTGTGTGGGGCTCAACGACGCCAAGGGCGGCGGCGATTCGGGCCAGGACGCGGCCTGGTTCTACGACAACTCCCTTCTCGGCGACGTGGTCGTGGTGAAAAACTCCGATGACAAGGTGATCGCACCCGACAACGGGCTCAACGGCTGGAACATGCCGTGGAGCGAGTGGAAGGCCGGTTCGGCGCGATGAGGCACCTCTTCTCCTCTCTGGGTTCCCGGCTGCCGGTTCCCGCCCCGGTCCCGGTTCTGGCGCTGACGCTGACCCTCGCCCTGGCCGGGTGCGGCGGCCCCGGCGGTCCCGGCGGCGCCGGAGCAACCGGGGACGCCCCCTCGACCGCGACCAGTACGCAGGACGCCCGCGCGGTCCCGCCCGGCACGGCTGACGCCGGATCAGGACCGAACGCGGCCGGCGGAGCCGCGGCCACGCCCGCTCCCGCCGCCTCGGCCGACCTGCCGGGCCTCGGCCCCCGGACACTCGCCCGCGTCCCCGCCACCGCCCGGCAGGTCCTCGTCGTCACCGGCGAGGACAAGAACTCCCCGTCGTCGCAGGTGGTGCTGTACCGGCGTACCGGCGACGGCTGGATCGCGGGGCGGACCTGGGCCGCCCACAACGCGCTCCGGGGCTGGACCGAGGAGCATCACGCGGGCGATCTGCGCTCCCCGATCGGGGTGTTCACCCTCAGCGACGCGGGCGGACTGCTCACCGACCCGGGCACGAAGCTGCCGTACGACCGGTCCAGTGCCTTCACCATCGGCGGCACCGGATTCGAGGGCGAGCCGCTGGCCGGCTCCTTCGATTACGTGGTCGCGATCGACTACAACCGCAGACGGGGCACCTCCCCGCTCGACTGGACCCGTCCCCTCGGCGCGAACAAGGGCGGCGGCATCTGGCTGCACGTCGACCACGGCGGCCCCACCCACGGCTGCGTGAGCCTGGCACCGGAGCACATGAAGGACCTGCTGCGCACCCTCGACCCGGCACTGCACCCGGTGATCGTGATGGGGGACGACACGTCCCTCGAACGGTGAGGACGCGCGTCTTCAGGGCGCCAAGGCCAAGTAGGAGCCCGCCCCACTTTCGCGGGACGGGCTCCTACGGCATCACATGTCAGGCGCTCACCCGACCCGGTACCCCCGGATCACCCGGTACTCCACCGCACCCCCGTCCGCGAACCCGGCACTCGCCCGCAGCGACACGTACCCGCCGGGCACGGGCCGTCCGGGCAGCGGCATCAGCCACGCGTCCCGCCCGGTCTTCGCCAGGTGCGCCTTGCGCCAGTTCTTCCCGTCGTCGTAGGACACCTCCACGGACACGGACCGCACCGCCGAAGCAGCCGCCCCCGGCTGCCGTACCAGTCGCATCGGGACGACCGGCAGCCCGCCCGTGTTGTTCCGGTCGACGACCGGTGCGAAGTCGAACGCCGACAGTCCGAGCGCCGTCTGGCCGCCGCTCGTCTCGCCCGAGCGGAAGGTCCAGGAGCCGCTGACGCTCGTACCGAGGTCGAAGCCGCCGCCTTTCGCGCTGCGTTCGGCGGAGTACTCCAGGCGGTAGGTCGCCTCGGCCGCCGGGACCGTGCCCGAGGCGTCCGTCCACGGGTAGTCCAGTTCCACGATTTTCCGGTCGCCGTAGTAGAAGGCGACCCTGCTCGTGTCGTACGCCGAGTAGCCGGTGTGGCCGGCCTGGTCGCCCGCCATGGGGACGTTGAAGGACAGCCGGTTGCCGTCCCGGACGACGGTCGTCGTGCGGCTGAAGCGCGGGCCGGGTACCGCCTTCTGCCACTCCGTCGTGTAGCGCTTGCCGGGCCGGTAGGTCTCGTAGTTCGTCAGGAACTGCGTCTGGAAGGTGCCGTCGGCCGCGTACTGGTTGTAGCGCGTCTCCCACATCGTGTCGGCGGCCTTGTAGTAGACGGTCCGGGGGCGGCCCGGGGTGTCGAACCAGATGGCACCCGCCGACAGCGCGCTGCCGCCCTCCGGCGGGAAGCCGAAGTTGTGCGTGAACGCCCTCGACTGCCCTCCCGAAGTCACCGAGTAGTACTGGTGTTTCACCGTCGCCAGTTCGCTCTGCCGCACCACCCGGCTGAAGTTCGTCGGCAGGTGCCCCCGCTCGAACCACACCAGCACGTATTCGTACGGCGAGTCGTCGTACGTGCCCTCCGCGTTCTTCTTCGCCCAGAAGCCGCGTACGTCCGCCACCAGCGTGCCCTCTCCCGGGCCCACGTCGTCACCCAGCGCGGCGGTGAACAGCTTGTCGTAGGAGTCGGCGATGGCCCGCATGCCCAGGCCCATCCCGTTGGTGAGTCGGCGGTCGAAGCCGACCGCCGCCAGGCGCAGACTCGCGTCCTTGCGCGGGAGGGTCGCCGAGACCGGTGTGCCCTTGCGCGCGTCGAGGACGATCTCGCTGTCGCCGGTCACCGTGAGGGTGGGGCGGACCAGCAGGGTCGTACTGCCGTCCGTCGGTGTGACGACCGACGCGTTCACCGTGTAGCTGCCCGCCGGGAGGGCCACCGTGCCCGAGCCCGAGGGGTACACGAAGCGGTAGACCGAGCCGTCCAGGCTCGTGATGTCGGTCCAGAAGTCGGTGGCCGGGTTGCCCGCGCGGTCGACGACCTTGACCGTCAGGTCGTGGGTGGGCGTGGCCTTGGTGATGGTCAGGGGTACGCGGACCGAGGCTTTGGTGGTCGCGTCCGTGCCGACCAGCGCGCCCTGGAACACCCCCGTACCGCTCTGCACGCGCGTGTCGGCGGTCACCGTCACCTCGACAGATCCGCCCGCCGGTACGGTCGCGCGCTCCGGGCTGACCGTGAACATGCCCGTCGGGGCGGGCGAGCCCTCCGGCCCGCTCACTCGCGCCGCCAGGTCCAGGGTCACCGGCTCCGTGCCGTCGTTGCGGTACGTCACCGTCCTGACGACCGGTATGTCATCGTCCGCCGGGGCGGCCTGTGTGCCCAGGGGCAGGGCCGTCGGCGAGGCGAGGACCGACTGGTGGATCGCCCGGGCGACGTCCACCCGGCCCGCGCCCTGCGCGTTGACGTTCGCGCCGGGAGTCGCCGTCACCGACGCCATCAGGGCCGCCTTCAGCTCGGCCGCCCGCCAGTTCGGGTGCTGTCCGGCGAGCAGGGCCGCCGCTCCGGCCACGTGCGGGGTGGCCATGGAGGTGCCGGAGAGGGAGGTGTAGCCGGGCTCCACCTCGATGTACTCGCTGCCCGCGTGCGCGGCACGGGCGGCGACGATGTCCACGCCGGGTGCGGTGATCTCCGGCTTGATCGCGCCGTCCTCGCGCGGGCCCCGGCTGGAGAAGGACGCCATGACGTCCTGCTTGTCGACGGCGCCCACGGAGAGCGCGGCGTCCGCCGTGGACGGGGAGTCGACCGAGCCGTCCGCGCCGCCGTCGTTACCGGCCGCCACCACGAAGAGGGCGCCGGTCTTCGCCGTCAGCGTGTTGACCGCCTCCTCCAGCACGTCCAGTCCCGGGGTGTCGTCACCGGCGAGGCTCATGTTGATCACCCTCGCGCGAGGGGCGGCCCACTCCATTCCGGCCAGGATCGACGACTCGGCGCAGTCACGGTCACTGCACACCTTCCCGACGATCAGCGAGGCCCCGGGCGCGACCCCCTTGTACTTCCCGCCGCCGCCGGCCACCGTCGACGCCACATGCGTGCCGTGACCGACGTTGTCGTCGGCGTCGGGCGCGTCCGTGAAGTTCACCGCCTCCGTGACCCGTCCGGCCAGGTCGGGATGGGTCGCGTCGTACCCGGTGTCGAGGACCGCGACGGTCACGCCGCTGCCGTCGTACCCCGCCTGCCAGGCCGTCGGCGCGCCGATCTGCGGCACACTCCGGTCCAGGGCGACCTGCCGCTTCCCGTCCAGCCAGAGCTTCGCGACACCGCTCGCGGCGCGCAGCCCGGTCGTACGGCTGCCCTCGGTCACCCCCTCCCAGAAGGCGCCCGCCGTCTCCTTGCCCACGGCCACCGCCGCGCCGTCGACCGCGCGCAGGGCACGGGTCACCCGGGCTCCGTCCGTGGCGCGCAGACCGCGGCTGCCGAGCGTCGCGTCGGTGTACGTCACGATCACGGGCAGTACGGCCGTGGCGGCGTCGTCGTACCCGGCCGCGACGAGCCCCGTCACGTCGAACAGCCGCTCGTCGACCTGGCCGCCGGTGACCAGGCGCAGGGCGTCGTTCGGTACGACGTACTGGTGGCCGTCGCGCTCGAACTGCTGGAAGCCCGTCGCCTCGCGGCCCGGCCCGGGCTCGACGGCCACACCGGCTCCCGACAGGTCCACGCGGTCGCCGGTGACGAGGGTGACGCGATGGGTGGTGGCGTCCTGCGGTCCGGTTCCGCGGGTCCAGGCAGGGACAGCGCCACTGTCCGTCGCGCCGGAGGCCGGCGCGGCCACCGCGACTCCCTGCACCAATAAGGCGGTTACCAGTGCGCCGGCCAGCTTTCGAGACATGCGGGACATACGGCCTCCCCTGTGCCGGTGGTGACTCCGGTTGCGGTCGACTGTCCCGCCGGACGCGATCTTCCGGGTACTCCCAACCGCCCATAACATCGCGCTATGGATCTGGAGTTCCGCCACTTACGCGTCCTGAACGCGATCGCCGAAGCCGGCTCCATCACCCGCGCGGCGGCGGCCCTCGGCTTCACCCAGCCCGCCCTGACCGCCCAACTCCAGCGCATCGAGCGCCTGTTGGGCGGTTCGCTGTTTGTACGGGCCGGCAGCGGCTCCCGGCCCACGGCGTTCGGCGCGATGGTGCTGGCGCACGCGCACGGCATCCTCACGGCCCACGAGGACCTCATGCGTGACGTACGGCAGCGGGGCCCCGAGGACTCCGACCTGACCGCGCTGCGGCTCGGCTCGGTCCCCGGCCCGCTCACCGCCGTACTGGTGACCACCGCGCGCCAACTGCTCCCCCGGGCCGAGATCACCCTGCACACCTGCGACACCGAGGAGGAGCAGCTCGAGCTGCTCGCCACCGGCCGGCTCGACTTCGGCCTGGCCGTGGACTACCCGGAGTACGAGCTGCCACTGCGCCGCGAACTCAGCGACGCCCTTCTCGCCGTGGACCCCGTCTTCGTGCTGATCTCCGAACAGCACCCGCTCGCCGCCGGCACCGACATCCCGCTCTCGGCCCTCTCCGGCGAGGCCTGGCTCGTCGGGGAGAACAAGGACGTACGGATGCGGGCGCAGTTCCGGGCCGCCTGCCGGCGGGCCGGGTTCGTCCCGCGCCGGGTGCAGCGGCTGAGCGCGAGCGTGGTGTTCCCGCTGGTCGGGCAGGGGCACGGGGTGGCTCTCGCGCATCCGCTGGTGACCGAGCGCGAGGGTGTCGTCGTACGGCCGCTGGCCGGGGACCCGATGGGTGTGCGGCAACGGTTGGTGTGGGCCACGGGCAGTCCCCTGGCCGAGCACGCGCCCGCGCTGCGCGACGCTCTCAGGAAGGCGTACCGGTCGGAGGTGCAACGGGCGGGCGTTTACTGGAAGTGGCTGGAGGACAAGGGCCGGACGAGCCCCTCCGACCCTGCCTGAGCAAGCGCTTAGAAAAGTGCGGCCCGAGTCACACCGCCACACCCGTGACCGGGGCCATACGTACGGGTAACTTCCCAAGCAGGTCCGCCCACAAGAATAAAAAGTCTCTCGTACTCCCACCCGCCACCCGACCGCCGCCCCTCAACGAGGCGCTTCGCGCCGCCCATTCGACTGGAGCCGTCATGCCGGAAGCCGTCATCGTCTCGACCGCCCGCTCGCCCATCGGACGCGCCTTCAAGGGCTCCCTCAAGGAGCTCCGGGCGGACGATCTCACCGCCACGATCATCCAGGCCGCACTGGCCAAGATCCCCGAGCTGGACCCGCGGGACATCGACGACCTGATGCTCGGCTGCGGTCTGCCCGGTGGCGAGCAGGGCAACAACCTGGGGCGGATCGTCGCCGTACAGATGGGCATGGATTACCTGCCGGGCTGCACGATCACCCGTTACTGTTCCTCCTCGCTCCAGACCTCCCGCATGGCGCTGCACGCCATCAAGGCGGGCGAGGGCGACGTCTTCATCTCGGCCGGCGTCGAGATGGTCTCCCGGTTCACCAAGGGCAACTCGGACTCGCTGCCCGACACGCGCAACCCCTTCTTCGCCGAGGCCGAGGCGCGTACCGCCGCCGTCGCCGAGCAGGAGGGCACCTCGTGGCACGACCCGCGCGAGGACGGTCTCGTGCCGGACGCCTACATCTCGATGGGGCAGACCGCCGAGAACCTCGCCCGCCTGAAGGGCGTGACGCGCCAGGACATGGACGAGTTCGGCGTCCGTTCGCAGAACCTCGCCGAGGAAGCCCTCAAGAACGGCTTCTGGGAGCGCGAGATCACCCCGGTGACGCTGCCGGACGGCACGGTCGTCAGCAAGGACGACGGTCCGCGCGCGGGCGTGACGCTGGAGGGCGTCCAGGGGCTGAAGCCGGTGTTCCGTCCGGACGGACTGGTCACGGCCGGCAACTGCTGCCCGCTGAACGACGGCGCCGCGGCCGTCGTCGTCATGAGCGACACGAAGGCGCGCGAGCTGGGCCTCACGCCGCTGGCCCGCATCGTGTCGACGGGCGTCTCCGGCCTCTCCCCCGAGATCATGGGCCTCGGCCCGGTCGAGGCGAGCCGCCAGGCACTGCGCCGCGCCGGCCTCACCGTCGACGACATCGACCTGGCGGAGATCAACGAGGCGTTCGCCGCCCAGGTGATCCCCTCCTACCGCGACCTGGGCATCCCGCTGGAGAAGATCAACGTGAACGGTGGCGCCATCGCCGTCGGCCACCCCTTCGGCATGACGGGCGCCCGCATCACCGGCACGCTCATCAACTCCCTCCAGTTCCACGACAAGCAGTTCGGCCTGGAGACGATGTGCGTCGGCGGCGGCCAGGGCATGGCGATGGTCATCGAGCGCCTGAGCTGACCCCGAGGCCCCCACCCCTGATTCCGCACCGTAGTTGACCGGAGACCGCGGGTGAGAAAACGGCCTGGAACCCTTCAACCACCGGGGTTCCGGGCCGTTTTGTGATCCAATCTCGCCCAGGATGTGACCTATCTCGCTCCGACGGGGTATTTGCGCAGGTCACAACATGTTCGACCCTAAACCACAGGCCCAAAGTCCTGTCCGTTTCGTGACGTTACGCACTGACAGGTGGTTAGTCCACCCTTCAAGCTGATGTAGGAAGTCGGGGGTCGACTTTGAACCGGGAGTACGTCAGTGAGCGCTATGCCTCTTGCTCTGCTGCTCGCCACAGCCACCATCACCACGGCCGTGGGCGTCGCCGTTCTGCGCACCCTGCTGGGGCTGCGTCGACAGATCACGGCCCTGCACGCGGAGCTCGCCGCCCAGAGTCTCGCCGTCGGCGCGCACCATCTCGTACCGCAGGCCCGCACCCACTCGGACACCGCCGAGATACGCGCTGCGGTGGCCGAGGCGCTCGCCGAGGAGCGGGAGCGGGAGCTTGCCGAGGCGCGCGCCTTCTGGGCCGCCCAGGAGGCACGTGACGCCGCTGACGCCCCCTCCCTGCTCGGCCTCCCGGACAGCGAACTGTTCCTGCCGCGCCCGGCGGACTTCGCGGGCCTGGAGTCCCTGGAGCCGGTGACCGAGCCCAGCACCGACGTCGACGAGTTCACCGGGGAGTCCGCCGAACTGGCCGCCGCCCGTCGCCGGCACCCCTCGCACCCCGACTTCGTACCGGCCCAGTCGCCCGTCGTGAACGACCACGAACGCACGGTCGCCTGCCTCGAGGACCTCGCCGACTCCCGTACCGCCCTGGCGGACGTCCGCCCCGGCCCCCTGGGCACCCTCGACGTCTACGTCTTCACGGACGGTACGACCCTCTGCATGACCCCGGGCCACCGCGAGACGGCGGAACGTCTCTCCGCGGCCCTGCGCTCGGGCGCGGCCCCGGTCCTCCTGGGCGGCTCTGGCATCTCCGGCGCCTACTCCCTGACCTTCGAATGCGGCGAGGAAACGGTGTACGTACTGGCGGACAGGGTCATAGCGTCCCTGTAGTGGCAGAGCCCCGTCTTTCAGGAGCACGGGGGGACCGGCCGGCCTTTCAGGTTGGCGGCGCGGGAACCAGCCGGTCTTTCAGGGGCGCGGGGACTGCACGACAAGCCCCCACCGGCCTGACAGCCGAAAACGCACCCCTCAAACCCCGGCCCGCCGCTGAGCCTCCGCCACAAGAGCCAACGCCGAAGCCAACTCCCCCTCCCCCCGCAAGACCAACGCCAGATCCCGCGAAGCAAGAGTCACCTGATCCGCCGCCGCGAACATCCCCACATCAGGCATCACCCGAGGCTCCTCCCCCGGCGACTCCAGCAACTGCGCCCGCCGCGCCAACTCCCTGGCCAGCCCCAGCGCCTCCGCCGCCGCCCCCCTCTGCAGTCGGCTCTGCGGCGCCGCCCGCAACCGGTCGGCAAAGTGATCCACTGCAAGCGTCAAAGGCGAGGTATCCAGCACGCCGCGAGACTACGCGTCGCAACCGGACTGTTGCCAACGCCCCAACCCTCAGGCACCGTGGCGTGAAGGACCGGCTTACATCCCCTTTGCGTCCGGAGGCGCCGATGTCCCACGTCCTCTCCGAGGAGACCCACCGCAACATGCTCGCCCGCATCCCCCAATGCACCGGTCGTGAAGTGTCCGACTGGTTGCGCACCGTCGACGAAGGCCCCTCCCTCTTCCGCTTCGAGGAGAAGGTCAGCTGGCTCCGGCACGAGCACAATCTCGCGTACGGACACGCCAAGGCGATCATTCACGAGTACGACCTGAGGAGGGCCGCGCGCAAGCTCCTCTGAGAGCACCGCTCTCCCAGGACCGAGAAGCGCACCGACACCACGACGAAGGGCCCCGGGACGAACCCGGGGCCCTTCTGGTACCACTGCTTACCGCCGGCTACTGCCTGGCGTACTAGTCGTTGCCCTGCAGGATGGCGATCAGCCGCAGGAACTCCAGGTAGATCCAGACCAGCGTCATCGTCAGACCGAAGGCGGCGAGCCAGGCCTCCTCGCGCGGCGCGCCGTAGGCGATGCCGTCCTCGACCTGCTTGAAGTCGAGGGCGAGGAAGCACGCACCGAGCAGGATGCCGATGATGCCGAACACGATGCCGAGGCCGCCGCTGCGGAAGCCGAGGCCGTCACCGCCGCCGAACACCGCGAACAGCAGGTTCACGGCCATCAGCAGCACGAAGCCGAGCGCCGCCGCCATCACGAAGCCGTAGAAGCGGCGGTTGACGCGGATCCAGCCCGCCTTGTACGCCACGAGTACGGCGGTGAAGACCGCCATCGTGCCGATCACGGCCTGCATGGCCGCACCGCTCGCGATGCGGTTGTCGACGACGCTGGAGACGACACCGAGGAAGACACCCTCGAGCGCCGCGTACGTCACGATCAGCGCGGGCGAGGCCTTGCGCTTGAACGACTGGACCAGGCCCAGGACCATCGCGACGAGACCGGCGCCGATGGCGATGCCGTAGGACTTGCTGATGTTCGCGTCGTCCACGGGCAGCAGCGCCCAGGCGAGGGCCGCCGTGACGACCAGCACACCGAGCGTGGTGGCCGTCCGCATGACGACGTCGTCCATCGTCATCCGGCCGGTGGAGACCGGGGCCTGCGGTGCGCCGTGCTGAACGTCCTGCTGCGCGTAGGGGTTGGTCGCGTACGGGTTGCCGCCCTGCTGGGCGTGCGGGTCCGCATACGGGTTGCCCGGCTGCGTACCGACAGCTGCTCCCCCGGCCTGCGGCGCGGTGTTGAAGCCCGCGTAGCCGTTGTCGCGGCTGAACCCCCGTCGCGAGAAGACCGGGTTGCTGCTCCTCATTTCACTCCTCCATGGCCACCGTGTGTGGGCCTTGGGCTCAAGAGTAATGGGTGGGCAAAGGATTGACCCTAGTGCTTGGGGAGGATCTTTCCCTTGTCCCTGTCGCGAACACGCTACGCGCCCCCCTGATTCCCGGCTATGGAGGCCCGGGACCATGACCAACCCGGTACGAAGCCGAGACCACCCGCTGATCAGCGACCGTCCCGGTCGCCCACAGCGTTCTCCGCCGCGCTCGTCACAGGGGGAAGCCCGTGTACCCCTCGGCGAGGTCGGTCTCCGCCGAACGGGCTCCGGCGATCCGTTCCAGCCGGGCCAGCTGGAGCCGGTCCTCGAAGGGGGTGGCGTCCGGTGTCCGGTGGAGGAGGGTCGTCATGTCGTACGAGAACCGCTCCGCCTGCCAGACCCGGCGCAGACAGGTCTCGGAGTAGGCGTCGAGCAGTTCGGCCGACCCCGTCTCCTTCTGGTGTGTCAGTGCGCGTGCGAACGTCACGACGTCGCCGACGGCGAGGTTGAGTCCCTTGGCGCCGGTGGGCGGCACGATGTGCGCGGCGTCGCCGGCCAGGAACAGCCGGCCGTACCGCATCGGCTCGTGGACGTAGCTGCGCATCGGGGTGACGGACTTCTGGGTGATGGGCCCCCGGTCGAGCTTCCAGCCGTCGGCGGTCTCGAAGCGCCGCTCCAGCTCGTCCCAGATCTCCTCGTCGCTCCACGCGTCGGCGTCGGTGCCGTCCGGCACCTGGAGGTAGAGACGGGAGACGGAGGGGGAGCGCATGGACAGCAGGGCGAAGCCGCGGTCGTGGCGGGCGTAGACCAGCTCGTCGTGCGAGGGCGGTACGTCGGCGAGGATGCCGAGCCAGCCGAAGGGGTACGACCGTTCGAAGACCCGGGTGAGTTCGGCGGGGATCGCCGTACGGGCCACTCCCCAGAAGCCGTCGCACCCGACGACGTAATCGCACTCCAGGACGTCCTCGCGCCCCTCGTGCCGGAACCGCACACGCGGGCTGTCGCTGTCGGCACCCTCCACCGCTAGCGCCTCCGCCTCGAAGAGCAGCGGGCCGCCCTCGGCCAGCTGGAGGGCGATGAGGTCCTTGCAGACCTCGGTCTGCGCGTACACCATCACGGACCGGCCGCCGGTGAGGGCGGGGAAGTCGACGCGGTGGCGCTTCTTGTCGTAGCGCAGCTCGATGCCGTCGTGGCGCAGGCCCTCCCGGTCCATGCGCGCGCCGGCTCCGGCCTCGCGCAGCACGTCGACGGTTCCCTGCTCCAGGATCCCGGCCCGCTGCCGCTGCTCCACGTACTGTCGGTCACGGCTCTCCAGGACGACCGAGTCGATACCGGCGTTGTGCAGCAGCCGGGCGAGCAGGAGCCCGGCGGGGCCGGCTCCGATGATGCCGACGGTGGTACGCATCGGTCGTTCCCTTCACGCGGTCAGGTCCAGCGGGAATTGTTCGTGCAGTGAAATTTTCTTCACGAAGCACCTACGAAGAGTCTCTGACCGCACACGCCCGCTGTCAACGGTTCCGTGGTGAAGACCTCAATGAAGGCAGCACCGACAAATCCGGCAAACTGCAGTCGAAAGTGCCCGGAGCCGGACTTGAACCGGCACGCCCGCGAAGGGGCAGCGAGGTTTAAGCTCGCCGTGTCTGCATTCCACCATCCGGGCAGGCCCTGGGCTCCGCATCGAGGTTCCGAGCCTATCGGGACGCCCCACCCGAACTGCGGGTGAGGGCCCCGATGTTGTCTTATTTTATTGACTTCTGAGGGTGCATCAGCACCTGGAACGAGCCATCCGCACTTGCCAATAGCCTTTCGCGAGGCAGCCCGGCGCGCATGCGGAATGACGGAATTTCACCGTCCGAACAAGGGGGCTCCACCTGTTCTTGCCATTTCCCCGTGCGGGGGCTCTGGGGGACAGCCGTCATCCCCAGGTATGACACGGGCCCGTCGGGTCCCTCCCGAGTCTGCCTTCGGAACCAGAACTACGGCTGACTACACAGCGGCCCCCGGCCCTGACGATGGTTCACGTGGTTGACGAGCTTCGCCTCGAACCCATCGCCGCGCCCACCCTCCCGACAGGAGCCCGCCCGTGACCGCCAGCACCCCCCTCGCCGACCGGACCACCACCTCGGTGGCCGCCCGTGCCACGGAACTGTCCAAGGTCTACGGGCAGGGCGAGACGCAGGTCGTCGCCCTCGACCGGGTGTCCGTGGACTTCCGGCAGGCCGAGTTCACCGCGATCATGGGCCCGTCCGGCTCCGGCAAGTCCACGCTCATGCACTGCGTGGCGGGCCTCGACTCCTTCTCGTCCGGCTCCGTGCGCATCGGCGACACCGAGCTGGGCTCCCTCAAGGACAAGCAGCTCACCAAGTTGCGCCGGGACAAGATCGGCTTCATCTTCCAGGCCTTCAACCTGCTGCCGACGCTGACGGCCCTCGAGAACATCACCCTCCCGATGGACATCGCGGGCCGCAAACCCGACAAGGAGTGGCTGGATTCGGTGATCTCGATGATCGGCCTCGCCGACCGGCTCCGCCACCGTCCCTCCCAGCTCTCCGGCGGCCAGCAGCAGCGCGTCGCCGTGGCCCGGGCGCTGGCCTCCCGCCCCGACATCATCTTCGGCGACGAGCCGACCGGGAACCTCGACTCCCGCGCGGGCGCCGAGGTACTGGGCTTCCTGCGCAACTCCGTACGGGAACTGGGGCAGACGGTCGTGATGGTCACCCACGACCCGGTGGCGGCGGCGTACGCGGACCGGGTGGTGTTCCTCGCGGACGGCCGGATCGTGGACGAGCTGCACGGTCCGACGGCGGACGGCGTCCTGGACCGCATGAAGCGGCTGGACACGCGGGCAGTCCGCACCAGCTGACAGCCCCTACGCCCCTACGCCCCTACGCCAACGACCTCGATGGACTGAGACGAACCCATGTTCCGTACCGCCCTGCGCAACGTACTCGCGCACAAGGCCAGGCTTCTGATGACCGTGCTCGCCGTGATGCTAGGCGTGGCGTTCGTGTCCGGGACCCTCGTCTTCACCAACACCCTCTCGAACGCCCTCCAGAACAGCTCCGCCAAGGGCTTCGACCAGGTCGACGTCGCCGTGCAGCCGGGCTACCAGGAGGATGTGGGCGACAAGATCGGCAAGACCCCGGAGCTGACGCAGGCCCTGCTCGACCGGAGCGCGAAGGTACCGGGCGCCGCCTCCGCCATCGGGGTCGTGACCGGCTTCACCGCCATCGCCGACAAGGACGGCAAGCTCGTCGGGGGCGGTTTCCAGTCACAGGGCGGGAACTACTGGGGCACCAAGGACGCCCGGTACCCGCTGAAGGACGGCGTCGCGCCCAAGGGCGCCGGACAGGTCGCCCTGGACGCGAGGACCGCCGAGCGGGCCGGCTACAAGGTCGGCGACACCGTGCGCCTGTCGGTGGACGGCCCGGTGCTCTCCCCCACCGTCTCCGGCATCTTCACCACGGACGACGGCAACGTGACGGCGGGCGGCAGCCTCGCCCTCTTCGACACGGCGACCGCGCAGAAGCTGTTCGGCAAGCAGGGCACGTACGACGAGATCGACGTCAAGGCGGCGGCCGGCACGAGCCAGAGCGCGCTCAAGGCGGCCCTCGACAAGGCCCTGCCGCGGGACACCGTCGAGACCACGACCCGCGCACAGCTCGCCGGCGACCAGGCGGAGATCATCGCCGCGTCGATGAGCGGCCTGAAGCAGGGCCTGCTGGTCTTCGCCGGTATCGCGCTGTTCGTCGGTACGTTCATCATCGCCAACACCTTCACCATGCTGGTCGCCCAGCGCACCAAGGAACTCGCGCTGATGCGGGCGGTCGGCGCCTCGCGTCGGCAGGTCACAAGGTCGGTGCTGATCGAGGCGTTCGTGGTCGGCGCGGTGGCGGCGGTGACCGGGCTGGTCGCGGGCATCGGCATCGGGGCCGGGCTGAAGGCCCTGCTGGGCACGCTCGGCGCGACCGTGCCCGACGGACCGCTGATCGTCACACCGGGCACGGTCGGCGCAGCCCTCGCCGTCGGCATCCTGATCACCATGCTGGCGGCCTGGCTCCCCGGCCGCCGTGCCGCGAAGATTCCGCCGGTCGCCGCGATGAGCAGCGTCCACGCGACGGCGACGACCAAGTCTCTGGTGCTGCGCAACACGCTCGGCGCGCTGTTCTCGGGCGCGGGTGTCGCCGTGGTCCTCGCGGCCACGACGATGAGCGGCTCGGACGGTCAGGCCCCCATGGGCATCGGCGCGGGACTGCTCATCATCGGCGTCTTCATCCTCACCCCGCTGCTGTCCCGCCCGCTGATCGCCGCCGCCGCGCCGCTCATGCGCGTGTTCGGTGTCGCCGGGAAACTGGCCCGCCAGAACTCGGTCCGCAACCCCCGTCGTACGGCGGCCACGGCCTCCGCGCTGATGATCGGGCTCACGCTCATCACCGGGATGACGGTGATGGCGGGCAGCCTGCAGAAGTCGATCGACAAGATGGCCACGTCCGCGATCAGGGCCGACTACGTCGTCAAGCTGGCCAACGGCAACGACCTCTCCCCCGACGTCGCCCGGACACTGGCGAAGACGCCCGGGGTGACCGCCCTCAGCTCCACGCGCCGCGCGTCCGTACGCATCGACCGTACGACGGAGTCGGTGACCGGCGTCACCGGCAGCACGATCGGCGAGCTGACGAGGCTGCCCGTCGACGAGGGCACGTTCAAGGTCGGCGGCGCACAGGTGGTCGTCGACGAAAGGACGGCCAAGTACCGCAACTGGAAGGCCGGTTCGACCTTCACCGCCGGCTACCAGGACGGCCGGAAGCAGCAGCTGACGGTGTCGGGCGTGTACCAGAGCAACGAGATGTTCTACGGCATCATTCTCGACAACACCCTGATCGCCGCGCACGGGACCGACGCGGACCGCCTGTCGGACGCGCAGATCATGGTGAAGACGTCGGGCGGTGCGACGGGCGCGACGAAGGACAGGCTGGAGAAGGCACTGGGCTCCAACCCGGCGATCAAGATCCAGGACAAGAAGGACGTCTCCAACGAGACCGCGCAGGATCTGACGCTGATGCTGAACATGCTCTACGGCCTGCTGGCCATGGCGATCCTGGTCGCGGTCCTCGGGGTCATCAACACCCTGGCCATGTCGGTCTTCGAACGCTCCCAGGAGATCGGCATGCTCCGCGCGATCGGTCTCGACCGCAAGGGCATCAAGCGGATGGTCCGCCTGGAGTCCCTGGTCATCTCCCTCTTCGGCGGTGTCCTGGGCATCGGCCTGGGCGTGTTCTTCGGCTGGGCGGCCGGCGAACTGATGGGCACGAGCCTGCCGACGTACGAACTCGTCCTGCCCTGGGCCAGGATGGCGCTCTTCCTGCTCCTCGCCGCCACGGTGGGCGTCCTGGCGGCCCTGTGGCCTGCCCGCCGCGCGGCCCGCCTGAACATGCTGACGGCGATCAAGGCGGAGTAGGCACGGCCTCAGGCGATCAGGAGATACGGCAGTTGGGCCCCGCTGACGAGCAGCGGGGCCCAACTGCCTTCTCCCTCCCTGCCCTCAGTTCCAGGCACGGGAGCGCAGAGGCATCCCGGAGGCGCCCGACCCGGAGGTCCGCACGGCGAGGACCTGGTTGACGCCGAGGCGGTTGTGTTCGAAGGCGAGGGCGGAGGCGGCCATGTACAGCCGCCAGACGCGGGCGCGCCCCGGGCCGGCGAGCTGCTGGGCCCGCGCCCAGTCGGCCTCCAGACCGGTCACCCACTGCCGCAGGGTCAGCGCGTAGTGCTCCCGGATCGACTCGACGTCACGCACCTCGAACCCGGCCCGCTCGAGCTGGGTGACGGTGGTGCCGACGGGTGCGAGTTCGCCGTCCGGGAAGACGTACGCGTCGATGAACCCGTCGAGGCTGTACGCGTCCTCGTCCGACTGCGGCCGACGGGCGATCTGGTGATTGAGCAGCCGCCCGCCCGGCTTGAGCAGGGCGTACAGCTCACGCGCGTACGCCAGGTACTGCTCGCTCCCCACATGCTCGGCCATGCCCACGGAGGAGACGGCGTCGAAGGGTCCGTCGGAGACGTCCCGGTAGTCCTCCACCCGGATCTCGACCCGGTCGGTGAGCCCCTCGTCCGCGACGCGCTTACGGGCGTACGCGGCCTGCTCCTGCGAGAGCGTGACACCGACCACCTGTACGCCGTACTCCCGGGCGGCGTGGACGGCGAGGGAGCCCCAGCCGCAGCCGACGTCGAGGAGGCGCAGGCCGGGCGTCAGGGCGAGCTTGCGGCAGATGAGGTCGAGCTTGTCGCGCTGGGCGTCCTCGAGGGTGGTGGTGCCGTCCGGGGTCTCCCAGTAGGCGCAGGAGTACACCATGGACGGGCCGAGGACGAGTCCGTAGAAGTCGTTGCCGACGTCGTAGTGGTGGCTGACGGCACGTTTGTCGGTGCCTCTGGTGTGCCGGCGCCGTCGCAGGCGTGGCACCTCCTCGCGGGGCGGGGAGGGGGGAACAGGGAGCCCGGCCATCTTCACGAGCCCGCCCACCGCGGCCCGCGCCCCGGGTTCGCGCAGGGTCTCGGCGAGGCTCCGGGCGTCCTCGCCGCGTTCCCAGACCAGCCCGGACAGCAGGTCGAGGGCGGCGTAGAAGTCCCCCTCGATGTCCAGGTCACCGGCGACCCAGGCCCGGGCAAGCCCCAGCTCGCCGGGTTTCCACAGCAGTCGGCGCAGGGCGCGACGGTTGCGGATGACCAGCGTGGGGGCGCCCGGCGGCCCGGCCTGCGAACCGTCCCAGGCGCGGATGCGCATCGGGAGCGGAACCCCCAACAACTGTTCGGCGAAGCTCTGCAGCCGCGACGCGGCTTCGGGCATGGCGCACACCTCCGTTACGACACAACCGGGAATGTCCAACACCCACAGAAACACCAACAGCTCGGACTCGCCCTTTTTTTCAGCCCGTCCGGCGTTTGAGGACAAGGCCCGTTCAGGGCCGTAGGGGGGTCTGGGGGCGCAGCCCCCAGGAAGGGATGGGACGGGTAGGGGCGGCGGGGGCGAAAAAACCCCTGAAGGGGCCACCCGCACCACGGATGGCGGGCAGCCCCTTCAGGGATATCTCTCACTGACCGGAGGTCAGGACGTGCAGGCGGAGCTCAGGAGGCCTTGGCCTCGGTCTTCTCCTCGACCTTCTTCGCCGCGGCGACCGGCGCCGGCTTGGCAGCCTCGTAGAACTCCTCACGAGGAGTCTCCAGCGCGCCGAGCGCGACAACCTCACGCTTCAGGAACATCGCGAGCGTCCAGTCCGCGAACACCCGGATCTTCCGGTTCCACGTCGGCATCGCGAGCCCGTGGTAGCCACGGTGCATGTACCACGCGAGACGGCCCTTGAGCTTGATCTTGATCTTGCCCATGACGATCATCGCGACGCCCTTGTGCAGGCCGAGACCCGCGACAGCGCCCTTGTTGGAGTGCGAGTACTCCTTCTGCGGGAAGCCCCGCATACCGGAGACCACGTTGTCGCCGAGGACCTTCGCCTGACGCAGCGCGTGCTGCGCGTTCGGCGGGCACCAGGCGTTCTCCACGCCGGCCTTGCGGGCGGCCACGTCCGGCACCTGGGCGTTGTCGCCAGCGGCCCAGATGTAGTCCGTACCCGTGACCTGGAGGGTCGGCTGCGCGTCCACGTGACCGCGCGGGCCCAGCGGCAGGCCGAACCGCGACAGGACCGGGTTGGGCTTGACGCCCGCGGTCCACACCACGGTGTTGGAGTCGACCTCGAGGCCGTTCTTCAGAACGACATGGCCGTCGACACACGAGTCCATGGACGTCGAGAGGTAGATCTCGACCCCGCGGCTCTCGAGGTGCTCCTTGCCGTACTGGCCCAGCTTCGGGCCGACCTCGGGAAGGATCTTGTCGGCGGCGTCGACGAGAACGAACCGCATGTCCTCACGGGACACGCTGGTGTAGTACTTCGCCGCGTCGCGCGCCATGTCCTCGACCTCACCGATGGTCTCCGCACCCGCGAAGCCACCGCCGACGAAGACGAAGGTGAGCGCCTTGCGGCGGATCTCCTCGTCGGTCGTCGAGTCGGCCTTGTCCAGCTGCTCGAGGACGTGGTTGCGCAGGCCGATGGCCTCCTCGATGCCCTTCATACCGATGCCCTGCTCGGCGAGGCCGGGGATCGGGAAGGTGCGGGAGACCGCGCCCATGGCGATGACGAGGTAGTCGAAAGGCAGCTCGTACGCCTCACCCACGAGGGGGGCTACGCGAGCGACCTTGCGGTCCTGGTCGATGGTGGTGACCCGACCGGTGAGAACTTCCGCCTTGGGCAGCACACGTCGCAGCGGTACGACGACGTGGCGCGGCGAAATGCTGCCGGCGGCGGTTTCGGGGAGGAAGGGCTGGTAGGTCATGTACGACCGGGGGTCGACGACCGTGACGGTCGCCTCGCCGTAGCGCATCTTCTTGAGGATGCGCCGAGCTGCGTACAGGCCTACGTACCCACCGCCTACTACGAGGATCCTGGGACGCTCCGTGGTGCTCATGCCATCGAGTATGTACCCGGCCCAGGGGGGTCGCTCGTGCGCCCCTTCACAAGCTTATGTGCCCCCTCTGTTACACTGCGCGACTCGCTTCGCCGGGGCCGTGCTCCGCGAGGGGGACCAGAGGGCGGTACGCCCCGATGTCAATGCCGCGTGAACTGCTCTTCCGGGCCGCCGGGGGGACTGGACCAGCCCCCTGCAACACCCCCTGGAATCACCGCCGGAACGCTCCCCCGAGCAGGCTCCCACCCCAGGTGAGCCCCCGAAATGGCCCTCCGGACGATGTTCGTCGCCCAACAGGACCGAATTCCTTGTGAAGAACTTCACGAAGTTTCCCGAGGGGGCGTCACCAGGGGGCCGCAAAGACCCCCCGCCAGTGCGCTCATACGTTGTACGGCCTGCTCAGCCGAGGGTCACGCGAGCGAAAAAGCGATGCCGTCGAGGATGTCGTGCTCGCTCACGACGACCTCCGAAGCACCGATCCGTTCCATGATCGAAAGCAGTACCAGAGCCCCCGCGCCGATCACGTCGACCCGCCCCGGATGCATCGACGGGATCGCCGCGCGTTCGGCGTGCGTGGAGCGCAGAAGGGTCTCGGTGATCTCGCGGACGCGGTCGTAGGAGACCCGGGAGTGGTGGATGGCCGCGGAGTCGTACTCGGCCAGGTTCTGCGCGATCGCCGACACCGTCGTGACGGACCCCGCGAGCCCCACCAGCGTGCGCGCCTCGCCCAGCGGCACGGTCTGCTCCGCCAGGTCGAGGGCGGCCTCGATGTCGGCCCGCACAGCGGCGATCCGCTCCTCCCCCGGCGGGTCCAGGACCACCCCGTCCCGCACCAGGTGCCGCTCGGTCATCCGTACGCATCCGATGTCCACGGACCGCGCCCCGCGCACCCGGTCGTCGCCGACCACGAACTCGGTCGAACCGCCGCCGATGTCCACGACGAGGTAGGGCGTGGCGAGGTCGTCGCGCCCCGCCAGTTCCCTGGTGGCGCCGGTGAAGGACAGCTCGGCCTCCTGCTCGCCCGAGGCGACCTCGGGCTCGACACCCAGGATGTCCAGAACCCCTCGTACGAACTCGTCCCTGTTCTCCGCGTCCCGCGAGGCGGAGGTCGCGACGAAGCGCAGCCGCTCGGCGCCGTGCTCCTTGATGATCCCGGCGTACTCCCGGCACGCCGCGAAGGTCCGCTCCAGCGCCTCGGGGGCCAGCCGCCCCGTACGGTCGACGCCCTGCCCGAGGCGGACGATGGTCATCCGCCGGTCCAGGTCGACGAGCGCACCGCTGTCCGGGTCGACATCGGCGACGAGGAGACGGATCGAGTTCGTACCGCAGTCGATGGCGGCGACACGGGTCATGGTCAGTCCATTCCAGCCCGTCCGGCGCTTGCAGACGAGCACGTTCAGCGGTCCATTCCAGCCCGTCCGGCGTTTGAGGACGAGCGCGTCAGCGCGAAAGGGGGGTCTGGGGGCGCAGCCCCCAGGAAGGGATGGGACGGGTAGGGGCGGCGGGGGCGAAACTCACTCCCCCGACACCACGCACGTCCCCTTCGCCCACCACTCCGGCAGCATCGCGATCGCCTCGTCGCCGAGGGGATTCACCCCCGGCCCGGCGGCCAGGGAGTGCGCCACCAGCACATGCAGGCACTTCACCCGGTCCGGCATCCCACCCGCGCTCGGAAACCCGCTCAGCACCTCGATCTCGTCCCGGCGCCGGATGTAGTCCTCGTGCGCGGCCCGGTACGAGGCGGCCAGCTCGGGGTCCGTCGCCAGCCGTTCCGTCATCTCCTTCATCACGCCGTTCGCCTCCAGCGTGCCGATCGCCGAGTTGGCGCGCGGGCACGTCAGGTAGTACGTCGTGGGGAAGGGCGTGCCGTCCGGCAGCCGCGGAGCCGTCTCGACGACGTCCGGCTGCCCGCAGGGGCACCGGTGCGCGATGGCGCGCAGCCCGCGCGGGGGGCGGCCCAGCTGCTCCTTGAAGGCCTCGACGTCCGCGTCGGTCGGCTCGGTGCGCGGGGTGGAAGGCGGGGGCGTGTCCATACCTGTCTTTTCTGTTCCGTTCACTTCACTGATCGGCCGCTGAGTGACCGATTCACCGGTAGGCGGCGTCGGCCTTGTCCACGCCGTCCCAGACGTTCGCGTACCAGGGGCGGTCGGCCGCGCCCAGGTCGACGCGCGACTGCTTCGCCGCGTCCGGGTCGATCACGACGTAACCGGTCTCGCCCGGCATCACATAGTGCAGCCGCTGCCGGATCTGCTGTTCCGCGTACGCGTCGTCCTGCCAGCGTGCCTTCAGGTCGCGGAGTTGTTCGACCCGCCGGCTGGCCTGGTCGCGTTCGCGTTCCGTCTCGGCGATGTCGGCGCGCTGGGAGACGTACTGCCTTATCGGGTAGGCGAGGGCCACGACCAGCGTGCACAGGACAAGGGCGAGCAGGGCCGCCCGGCCGGTCAGGCGGGAGCGGCGGGCCTGGCGCTTGGTCTGCGAACGGTAGACGCGGGCCGCCGTCTGCTCGCCGAGCGCTTTGATCCTGGTCGCGGTGGAGAACCGGTCCCGGTTGGTCACTGATGCTCACCTCGCAGCTCTGCGCCGGTCACACTCGCGCGCCTGATCTTTTCGGCCGGGGGTCCGGGGGTTGTCCCCCGGGAAGGCACAGTACGGCCATGTTCCCCGCCTCCCGTTCACACGCGCGTACGCCCCCGCACACGGTACGGGACCGCGTACGGGGACGTACGTACGACGCTGCCTAAGCCTCTGCCGCTACGGCTGCTCAGCCCTTGAAGCGCGGGAAGGCGCTGCGGCCGGCGTACACCGCCGCGTCGTCGAGGATCTCCTCGATGCGCAGGAGCTGGTTGTACTTGGCGACGCGGTCCGAGCGGGCCGGGGCGCCGGTCTTGATCTGGCCGCAGTTCACGGCGACGGCGAGGTCGGCGATGGTGACGTCCTCGGTCTCGCCGGAGCGGTGGGACATCATGCACTTGAAGCCGTTGCGCTGGGCCAGCTCGACGGCGTCCAGGGTCTCGGTCAGCGAGCCGATCTGGTTGACCTTGACGAGCAGGGCGTTCGCGGAGCCCTCCTCGATGCCACGGGCGAGGCGCTCCGGGTTGGTGACGAAGAGGTCGTCGCCGACGATCTGGACCTTGTCGCCCAGCTTGCCGGTGATGGTCTTCCAGCCGTCCCAGTCGTCCTCGTACAGCGGGTCCTCGATGGAGATGAGCGGGTACGCGGAGACGAGCTCCTCGTAGTACTCGGTCATCTCGGCGGCCGTGCGGGACTTGCCCTCGAACTCGTACTTGCCGTCCTTGTAGAACTCGGACGCGGCGACGTCGAGCGCCAGGCCGATCTGCTCGCCGGGCACGTAACCTGCCTGCTTGATGGCCTCGATGATGAGGTCGAGCGCGGCGCGGTTGGACTCCAGGTTCGGGGCGAAGCCGCCCTCGTCGCCGAGACCGGTGGACAGGCCCTTGGTCTTCAGCACCTTCTTGAGGGTGTGGTAGATCTCCGCGCCCCAGCGCAGCGCCTCGGAGAAGGACTCCGCGCCGATCGGGGCGATCATGAACTCCTGGATGTCGACGTTGGAGTCCGCGTGGGAGCCACCGTTGAGGATGTTCATCATCGGAACGGGCAGCAGGTGCGCGTTCGGGCCGCCGAGGTAGCGGAAGAGGGGCAGGTCGCTGGCCTCGGACGCGGCGTGGGCGACGGCGAGCGAGACACCGAGGATGGCGTTGGCGCCGAGGGAGCCCTTGTTGTCGGTGGCGTCCAGGTCGAACATGGCCTGGTCGATCAGCCGCTGCTCGGTGGCGTCGTAGCCGACGAGCTCCGGGCCGATCTGCTCGATGACGGCGAGGACGGCCTTCTCGACACCCTTGCCGAGGTAGCGGTTGGGGTCACCGTCGCGCAGCTCGATGGCCTCGAAGGCACCGGTGGAGGCGCCGGACGGGACGGCGGCACGACCGGTGCTGCCGTCATCGAGGCCGACCTCGACCTCGACGGTGGGGTTGCCTCGCGAGTCGAGGATTTCCCGGGCTACGACGACGTCGATGGACGGCACGAGCATCTCCTTATGGAATGTGACGCGGGGTACGCGGGGCTGCTGGGCCTCGCGGGTACGGGGCCGCGGCGGCTCCGCGATGATGAGCCTAACCGGCTCCGGGGGATCGGCCAGCCGTCCGACCACCCCGTGGACGGAACATGGACGGAACCGAGGGTAAACATTGTTCCCTCTGGGAACAAAAAGCCCCGCCCCGGTGCGTACGGGGGAGAACGGGTAGTGGATCGGGCCTAGTAAAACGTCCCTTTAAATCGAAGGCTGAGGGCCCGATCGACCCACTACATTAAAGGTCATCGGCGTTCATACCCTTT
>NZ_JARAXP010000001.1:0-442753 GCF_033793965.1 Streptomyces sp. ME02-8801-2C
CTTCAACTGGATCGGCACCATGTGGAAGGGGTCGCTGAGCTTCGAGACCCCGATGCTCTGGGCCACCGGCTTCCTGATCACCTTCACCTTCGGTGGTCTGACCGGTGTCATCCTGGCCTCGCCGCCGATGGACTTCCACGTCTCGGACTCCTACTTCGTGGTGGCGCACTTCCACTACGTGGTGTTCGGCACGGTGGTGTTCGCGATGTTCTCCGGCTTCCACTTCTGGTGGCCGAAGATGACCGGCAAGATGCTCGACGAGCGCCTCGGCAAGATCACGTTCTGGACGCTGTTCATCGGCTTCCACGGCACCTTCCTCGTCCAGCACTGGCTGGGCGCCGAGGGCATGCCGCGCCGGTACGCGGACTACCTCGCGGCGGACGGCTTCACCGCGCTGAACACGATCTCGACGATCAGCTCGTTCCTGCTGGGCCTGTCCGTGCTCCCGTTCCTCTACAACGTGTGGAAGACCGCGAAGTACGGCAAGAAGGTCGAGGTCGACGACCCGTGGGGCTACGGCCGCTCGCTCGAGTGGGCCACGTCCTGCCCGCCCCCGCGTCACAACTTCCTCACCCTGCCGAGGATCCGCAGCGAATCCCCGGCGTTCGACCTGCACCACCCTGAGATCGCAGCGCTGGACCAGCTGGAGAACGCCGGACACGGCGAGAAGGCTCTCGCCGGCGGTAAGGAGGCGGGCAAGTGAAGGTCCAGGGCAAGATGTTCATCTGGCTCGCCGTCTTCGTCCTCGCCATGGCGATCGTCTACGGCGTGTGGTCGAAGGAACCGGCGGGCACCACGGCGCTCTTCCTCGCCTTCGGCCTGTGCATCATGGTCGGCTACTACCTGGCCTTCACGGCCCGGCGGGTCGACGTGGGCGCGCAGGACAACAAGGAGGCGGACGTCGCGGACGACGCCGGCGAGGTCGGGTTCTTCAGCCCGCACAGCTGGCAGCCGCTCTCGCTGGGCATCGGTGGCGCGCTCCTGTTCCTGAGCGTCGCGATCGGCTGGTGGCTGGCGTACTTCGCGGCCCCGATCCTGCTGATCGGTCTGTGGGGCTGGGTCTTCGAGTACTACCGCGGCGAGAACCGCACCCAGTAGCGCGAGCCCAGTAACACGCACGGTGCTCAGGGGAGCCCGGACACTCCGTCAGGAGAGTCCGGGCTCCCTCTTTTGTCACACCCTCGTTCCCTCGCACGGATCACCCGCCGCGCCGAGCCCGACGCACGTTCTTAGCGTGAGGGCATGAGGCACTCACCGAGTAACCGTACGGTCGTCAGCTGCACCCTCCTGGTGGCCGCCCTGGGGGCGTCCGCCACCGCCTGCGGCTCCGACGGCCATCCCCTCTCGGCGAAGCCGTACGACGCGGCTGAGCAGATCTCCTTCGGGGACTCCATCGGCGACGGC
Organism: Streptomyces sp. ME02-8801-2C; assembly: GCF_033793965.1. Lineage (NCBI taxonomy): Bacteria > Bacillati > Actinomycetota > Actinomycetes > Kitasatosporales > Streptomycetaceae > Streptomyces > Streptomyces sp. ME02-8801-2C. The sequence goes on from NZ_JARAXP010000001.1 coordinate 1,405, forward strand.
AAGAAGGCCGACCCCGACAAGCCCCTGGAGGTCACCGCCGAGGACTCAGACGGCCGCATCACGGACGTCACCGCCGTCGACGCCGCCGGACGCTTCGTGGCCGGCGAACTCTCCGCCGACGGCAGCCGCTGGCACAGCACCTCCCCGCTGGCCGCGGGCGCCCGCTACACGGTCCGGGTGAGCACGGAGGACGAGGACGGCGCCCCCGGCCGCGAGACCCGCACCTTCGAGACCAGCAGGCCCACCACCAAGAAGCGCCTGGACGTCACCTTCGGCCCGAAGACGGGCACCTACGGGGTGGGCCAGCCGGTGACCGCCGAACTCAGCGAACCCGTCCGGGAGAAAGCACAGCGCGCGATAGTCGAGCGTGGCCTCAAGGTGGACTCGGCCCCCACCGCTGAGGGCGCGTGGCACTGGGTGAACGACAAGGAACTCCACTACCGGCCCAAGGAGTACTGGCCGACCAGGGCCACCGTCCAGGTTCGCAGCAACCTGCCCGGCATCAAGATCGCCGACCGGCTGTGGGGCGGCAAGGCCAAGCCCCTGAAGTTCACCACCGGCGACCGGGTCATCGCCGTCACGGACGCGGCGACCCACGAGATGACCGTCTACAAGAACGACAAGGTGATCAACACCATCCCGGTCACCACGGGCAAGCCCGGCTTCGACACCCGCAACGGCGTCAAGGTCGTCCTAGGCAAGGAGTACTTCGTACGGATGCGCGGCACGAGCATCGGCATAGCCGAGGGCAGCGCCGACTCGTACGACCTGCCCGTCTACTACGCCACCCGGGTGACCTGGAGCGGCGAGTACGTCCACGCCGCCCCCTGGTCCGTGGGCTCCCAGGGCTCCGCCAACGTGAGCCACGGCTGCACCGGCATGAGCACCGGCAACGCCAAGTGGTTCTTCGACAACGTCCGCGAGGGCGACGTCGTCAAGGTCGTCAACTCCGACGGCCACACCATGGAAACCTTCGGCAACGGCTTCGGCGACTGGAACCTGGACTGGAAGAACTGGCAGGCCGGCAGCGCCCTCACGACCACTTCCTCGGACGGCACGAATCCGACTCACCAGGTGAGGCTGACCCCGCAGAGCATCTGACAAGGGGCGCGAGGTCCCACTTTTAGGGGCGCGGGGAACTGCGCGACAAGCCACAGACGGCCCGCACCCGCCACCGAACCGCACCCCCCCTAGGCGCTCAAGGCCCTCCTGGCCCGCAACAAAGAAGCCAACGCCGACGCGAACTCCACCGGATCCACCGGCAAGGTGACCGCCGCGTCGGCCCGACTCCACGTCGCCAGCCACGCGTCCTGCGGCCGCCCGATCAGCAACAGCACCGGCGGGCACCGGAAGACCTCGTCCTTGATCTGCCGGCACATCCCCATGCCCCCCATGGGCACGGCCTCCCCGTCCAGCACACAGACGTCGATCCCGCCCTTGTCGAGTTCCTTCAACACGGCCGCAGGCGTCGCACACTCGAGGAACTCGACCACGGGAACGTCGGGAGCGGGCCGCCGTCCCGTCGCCAACCGCACCTGCTCGCGGGTGTTGGAGTCGTCGCTGTAGACCAGCACCGTGGCGGTCGGCTGCATTGTTCCTCCGAGACATCAGCGTCGTACGGACAGACGGACCGGGTCCGTTGGGCCGGATGCTACTCCCTTGGACCCGCCGTCTGAACACCGCTCACACAGCCGTCCGATGGGCCATACGGGCTGGACACACCCCACAGACACTCCGAACGGCACCCCCCGGGGTGAGGGCGGGATAAGCGACCGACATAATGTCGGTCGTGGCGACAGCAACGACAGTAGAAACCGGGCACGCGCACCCGTCGGTCAACCGGCCGAACCTCACCAGCGTCGGAACCATCATCTGGCTTAGTTCCGAGCTGATGTTCTTCGCGGCCCTCTTCGCGATGTACTTCACCCTGCGATCGGTGACCGGTCCGGATCACTGGAAGGAGATGGCGTCAAGCCTGAACTTCCCGTTCTCCGCGGCCAACACCACGATCCTGGTGCTCTCATCCCTCACCTGCCAGCTCGGCGTGTTCGCCGCCGAGCGCGGTGACGTGAAGAAGCTCCGGATGTGGTTCATCGTCACCTTCGTGATGGGTGCGATCTTCATCGGCGGTCAGGTCTTCGAGTACACCGAGCTGGTCAAGAAGGACGGGCTCTCGCTCTCCTCCGACCCGTACGGCTCGGTGTTCTACCTGACCACCGGCTTCCACGGGATGCACGTGACGGGCGGTCTCATCGCCTTCCTGTTCGTCCTCGGCAGGACGTACGCGGCGAAGAGGTTCACCCATGAGCAGGCGACCGCCGCGATCGTCGTGTCCTACTACTGGCACTTCGTCGACGTCGTCTGGATCGGGCTCTTCGCCACGATCTACATGATCAAGTAGCCGGGCTCGCCCGATCCTCACATCGGGTCCGCCCGATACCTCCAGAAGACTCGACGCTGAAGATCCTGACACCGGGGTAATCCGTGAAAAAGCTCTCCGCACGACGACGCCATCCGATGGCGGCGGTCGTCGTCCTACTCATCGCGCTGGCGGCCGTCGCGGGGCTGTACAGCACGCTCAAGCCCGCAGGCAGGGCAGAGGCCGATGAGACCGCCCAGTCCCTCACCATCTCCGAGGGACAGCGGCTGTACTCCGTGGGCTGCGCCAGCTGCCACGGCACCGGCGGTCAGGGGTCCTCCGACGGTCCGAGCCTGGTGGGTGTGGGCGCCGCGGCGGTCGACTTCCAGGTGTCGACCGGCCGTATGCCGGCCGCGACCTCGCAGGCGGCGCAGATCCCCAAGAAGAAGAACATCTACTCGCAGGCCGAGATCGACCAGCTCGCGACGTACATCGCGTCGCTCGGCGCCGGTCCCTCCGTGCCGACCGAGGAGCAGTTCGGCCCCGAGGGCGCGGACATCGCCAAGGGCGGCGAACTCTTCCGTACCAACTGCGCGATGTGCCACAACTTCACCGGCAAGGGCGGTGCGCTCACGCACGGCAAGTTCGCCCCGGACCTTGAGGGTGTCGCCCCGAAGCACATCTACGAGGCCATGCTGACCGGCCCGCAGAACATGCCGTCCTTCCCCAACACGACGCTGTCGGAGAAGAACAAGAAGGACATCATCGCGTACCTCAACGCGGTCAACGGCGATGACACCGTCGAGCCCGGCGGCCTCGGCCTGGGCGGTCTCGGACCGGTCAGCGAAGGCCTGTTCGCCTGGATCTTCGGACTCGGAGCGCTCATCGCGGTCGCCGTCTGGGTCGCCGCTCGGACCGCAAAGGCCAAGAAGTCATGAGTAGCCAAGACACTCCAGAAGAGAAGCTGCCCGCTGTGCAGGCTGCATCACACAACGATCACGAGCACGGTGCCGTGGGCGTCGCGGACGAGAAGAACCCGTTCGCGGACCCGGGGCTGCCGCCTCACGAACACCGTGTCCAGGACATCGACGAGCGGGCCGCAAAGCGGTCCGAGCGTGCGGTCGCCTTCCTGTTCACGCTGTCCATGCTGGCCACCATCGCCTTCATCGCCTCGTACGTGGCGATCCCGCACGACAAGGCGATCTACGTCTTCCCGATCGGGCACATCAACGCGCTGAACTTCGCGCTGGGGCTGTCCCTCGGCCTGGCGCTCTTCCTGATCGGCGCGGGCGCGGTCCACTGGGCCCGCACCCTGATGTCCGACGAGGAACTCGTCGACGAGCGGCACGCGATCGAGGCGCCGCCCGAGGTCAAGGCGAAGGTCCTGGCCGACTTCAAGCAGGGCGCCAAGGAGTCCGCGATCGGCCGGCGCAAGCTGGTCCGCAACACGATGTTCGGCGCGCTGGCCCTGTTCCCGCTCTCCGGCGTCATGCTGCTGCGCGACCTCGGCCCGCTGCCCGGCACGAAGCTCCGCCACACCATGTGGTCCAAGGGCAAGCAGCTCGTCAACATGAACACGAACGAGCCGCTGCGTCCCTCGGACATCGCGGTCGGTTCCCTCACCTTCGCCAAGCCCGAGGGCCTGGAGGAGGACGACCACGAGTTCCAGACCGAGATCGCCAAGGCCGCCCTGATGATCGTCCGCATCCAGCCGGACAACATCAAGGACAAGCGCGAACTCGAGTGGTCCCACGAGGGCATCGTGGCGTACTCGAAGATCTGCACCCACGTCGGTTGCCCGATCTCCCTGTACGAGCAGCAGACGCACCACGTGCTCTGCCCCTGCCACCAGTCCACCTTCGACCTCTCCGACGGCGCCCGGGTGATCTTCGGCCCCGCCGGTCACGCCCTGCCGCAGCTGCGCATCGGCGTGAACGACGACGGCTACCTCGAGGCGCTCGGCGACTTCTCCGAGCCCGTCGGTCCTGCATTCTGGGAGCGCGGATGAGCACTACGGCAAACACCGACGCGCGTTCGTCGCGCGAGAAGGCACCCGCCGGTGAGCGGGTCGCCGACTGGGCCGACGGCCGACTGGGGATCTACTCCCTGGCCAAGACCAACATGCGCAAGATCTTCCCCGACCACTGGTCGTTCATGCTCGGCGAAGTCTGCATGTACAGCTTCATCATCATCATCCTCACGGGTGTGTATCTGACGCTGTTCTTCCACCCGTCGATGAACGAGGTGGAGTACCACGGCAGCTACATCCCGCTGCAGGGCCAGCTGATGTCCGAGGCGTTCAACTCGACCATGCACATCTCCTTCGATGTGCGCGGTGGTCTGCTGATCCGGCAGATCCACCACTGGGCGGCGCTGATCTTCCTCGCCGGCATGTTCGTGCACATGATGCGCGTTTTCTTCACGGGTGCGTTCCGCAAGCCCCGCGAGGTCAACTGGCTGTTCGGGTTCCTGCTGTTCGTCCTGGGCATGTTCACCGGCTTCACCGGTTACTCGCTCCCGGACGACCTGCTCTCCGGCACCGGTGTGCGCTTCATGGAGGGCGCGGTCCTGTCCGTGCCGGTCGTGGGCACGTACCTGTCGTTCTTCCTGTTCGGCGGCGAGTTCCCCGGCGGCGACTTCGTGGCCCGGTTCTACTCGATCCACGTACTGCTGCTGCCGGGCATCATGCTCGGCCTGATGGTGGCGCACCTGATCCTGGTCTTCTACCACAAGCACACGCAGTTCGCGGGCCCCGGAAAGACGAACAACAACGTCGTCGGCATGCCGCTGCTGCCGGTCTACATGGCCAAGGCCGGAGGCTTCTTCTTCCTGGTCTTCGGTGTCATCGCGGTCATCTCGGCGATCGCCTCGATCAACCCGATCTGGACGATGGGCCCCTACCGGCCGGACCAGGTGTCGACCGGCGCGCAGCCCGACTGGTACATGGGCTTCTCCGAAGGCCTGATCCGTGTCATGCCGGGCTGGGAGATCAACTTCTGGGGTCACACGCTCGTCCTGGGCGTGTTCATCCCGCTGGTCATCTTCCCGCTGGTCCTGGTCGCGATCGCGGTCTACCCGTTCATCGAGTCCTGGGTCACCGGCGACAAGCGCGAGCACCACATCCTGGACCGCCCGCGCAACGCCCCGACCCGTACGGCCTTCGGCGTCGCGTGGATCACCTGGTACATGGTGCTGCTGATCGGTGGTGGAAACGACCTCTGGGCCACGCACTTCCACCTGTCGATCAACGCGATCACCTGGTTCGTACGCGTGGCGTTCTTCGTCGCCCCGGTCCTCGCGTTCATCACCACCAAGCGGATCTGTCTCGGCCTCCAGCGCCGCGACAAGGACAAGGTGCTGCACGGCCGCGAGTCCGGCATCATCAAGCGCCTGCCGCACGGTGAGTTCATCGAGGTGCACGAGCCGCTCAGCCAGGAGGCCCTGCACACCCTCACCGCGCACGAGCAGTACGTGCCGGCCGCGATCGGCGCCACGGTCGACGAGAACGGTGTCGAGCGCAAGGTGAAGGGCACCGAGAAGCTGCGCGCCAAGCTCAGCGAGTCGTACTACGGCGAGGACAGCCAGATCGCCAAGCCCACCGCCGAGGAGTACAAGGAGATCACGAGCGGCCACGGCCACCACTGATCACCCCGCTTCGCCACACACGGCAGAAGGGCCCCGTCCGTACATCGGACGGGGCCCTTCGTCGTGCCGCCGGGCTGGATAGGGTGTGCCCATTCCCACTAGAAGTCCCGCGGATCCCGCAGGGACGGTACCCAGGAGCGGCAGATGAGCGCTGTGAACCCCGCCGGAGGCGACACCGCGGCGGTCCGTTCCTGGCCCCGCGTGCTGAACGGCCTTCTCGACGGTCATGACCTGAGCGCGGCCGACACCGCCTGGGCGATGAACCTCATCATGCGCGGTGAGGCGACCGACGCGCAGATCGCCGGATTCGTGGTGGCGCTGCGCGCCAAGGGCGAGACCGTCGAGGAGATCTCCGGGTTCGTCGAGGCCATGTACGAGCACGCCAACGTGATCGAGGTGCCGGGGCCGACCGTCGACATCGTCGGCACCGGCGGCGATGGCGCCAACACCGTCAACATCTCCACCATGTCGGCCATCGTCATCGCCGGTACGGGCGCCAAGGTCGTCAAGCACGGCAACCGGGCGGCCTCCTCGGCCTCCGGGGCGTCGGACGTCCTGGGCCAGCTCGGGGTCAATCTGGAACTGACGCCGAAGCGGGTGGCCGAGGTGGCGGAGGAGGCCGGGATCACCTTCTGCTTCGCGGCCAAGTTCCATCCCGCTATGCGTCATGTGGGCGCCGCGCGCGGCCAGTTGGGCATCCGGACGGTCTTCAACATCCTGGGCCCGCTGACCAACCCGGCCAAGGTCAGGGCCCAGGCGGTCGGCGTCGCGCACCCTCGGATGGCGCCCATCGTCGCCGGTGTCTTCGCCGAGCGCGGCAACTCGTCCCTGGTGTTCCGGGGCGACGACGGTCTCGACGAACTGACGATCACCGCCACCTCCCGGGTGTGGGTCGTCCGGGACGGCAAGGTGACCGAGGAGACCTTCGACCCGCGCGACGTCGGCATCGAACTGGTCCCGGTGGAGGCGCTGCGCGGCGGCGACTCCTCCTACAACGCGGCGGTCGCCCGGCGGCTGCTGGACGGCGAGACCGGGCCCGTACGGGATGCCGTGCTGCTCAACTCGGCGGCGGCGCTGGTGGCGTTGGACCCGGGGCCGGGTTCGCTCGCCGAGCAGATCGGCGCCGGGATGGCGCGGGCCGCGGAGTCCATCGACTCCGGGGCGGCGAAGCGGACGCTCGAGCGGTGGGCGGCGGCCAGCAACTCCTAGCAACTCCTTCCTCGGTGGTGGGCGTCCCGCGATCCGGACACGGGTTGCGGGACGTCGATCACCTCCGTTACGTTCTCTTCCAGGTCATGAGTGACAGTCATGAGGCCCCGGCCGACTGTCCGGCAACCCTCCGTCCGTGGCGGGGTGCCCCGGGATGAAGACCAGGCCGTAGGCAGCAAGGCTTACGGCAAGCGCGGGCCCCTCTCGACACCAGGGGTCCTGGTCGTTCGAGGGAGTCTTCCGTGAGCAAGCGAATGCGATAGGGCTGCCGAGCCCCGCCTCCGCGCACCCTTTTCCTTTCCTTTTCCTGTGCTGAGCCACGTCCGAGGCCATAGCCCGACGTGTCCGCCCGCACAGCGATTCCTCTTGTCTCTCACGGGAGTTCGCCATGTCTGTCTCCACCGTTGCCGCCGACCGGACCGTTTGTGCCCCGCTGCCCGTTCTGGGCCGTGATGTCACCGTCCCGCTCGTCACCGGCGGCGAGGTCACCTACGCGGCGCTCGACTACGCCGCCAGCGCGCCCGCTCTCCAGCGGGTCTGGGACGACGTGGCCGCGTACGCGCCCTACTACGGCAGCGTGCACCGGGGTGCCGGCTACCTCTCCCAGCTGTCGACGGACCTCTTCGAGACCGCCCGCAGGACCGTCACCGAGTTCCTGGACTGCCGCGCCGACGACCAGCTGATCTTCACCCGGTCCACCACCGACTCCCTCAACCTGCTCGCCTCCGCCCTCCCCGACGGCTGCCAGGTCTTCGTCTTCGAGACCGAGCACCATGCCTCGCTGCTGCCCTGGCAGCACGCCCAGGTCACCTACCTCGACGCCCCGCGCACCCCCGAGCAGGCCGTCGCCACCCTCCGGGAGGCTCTCGCCGCCCGTGACCCCAAGGGCCCGGCCCTCGTCTGTGTCACCGGCGCCTCCAACGTCACCGGTGAGCTGTGGCCCGTACGGGAGCTGGCCGCCGCCGCCCACGAGCACGGTGCCCGGATCGTCCTGGACGCCGCCCAGCTCGCCCCGCACCACCCGGTCTCCGTCCAGGACCTGGACGTCGACTGGGTCGCCTTCTCCGGCCACAAGCTGTACGCGCCCTTCGGTTCCGGGGTCCTGGCCGGCCGCGCCGACTGGCTGCGCGCCGCCGACCCGTACCTCGCCGGTGGCGGGGCCAGCCGCAAGGTCACGCGGCGCGAGGACGGGGGAGTGGACGTGGAGTGGCACGACAGCGCCGCGCGGCACGAGGCGGGGTCGCCGAACGTCATCGGTGCCTACTCGATCGCCGCTGCCTGCAAGGCCCTCACGGAGGCCGGGTTCGAGTCGCTGGTGGCCCGGGAGCAGTACCTGATCGACACCGTGCGGGCGGGGCTGGCGGAGGTGCCCGAGGTGCGGGTGCTCTCGCTGTTCGGTGACGACGCGCCGCGGGTCGGGGTCATCTCGTTCGTCGTCGAGGGGTGGAACAGCTCGCACTTCGCCGCGGCGCTGTCCGCGGAGTACGGGATCGGGGTGCGGGACGGGTTGTTCTGCGCGCATCCGCTGGTGCGGACGCTGCTGGGCAGTGAGCCGCAGACTCAGGGGGAGTGCGGGGCGCCCGAGGCGGCGCCGGGGGAGAAGTCGCTGAACGCGATCCGGGTGAGCTTTGGGGCCGGCACCCCCGACGAGCACGTTGAGCGGTTCGTGGGGGCGGTGAAGGAGCTTGTGCGGGACGGGGCTCGGTGGCAGTACCGGACTGAGGACGGGCGTTGCGTGCCGGCCGTTTGATCGCCCCCGCCGCCCCTACCGCCCCATCCCTGGGGGCTGCGCCCCCAGACCCCCCGTTTCGCTCCGAAAGCGCTCGTCCTCAAACGCCGGACGGGCTGGGGGTGCCGGCCGGTGCTGGTGAACCGGGGTGGCGCCAGCGGACCCAGGGGCGCGGGGAACTGCGCACAAGCCACATGCGACCCGCATCCGCCAATGGACCCTAGGAATCGAGCCCGATCGCGAACGCCGCCTCCAGGTCGTGCTGGCTGTACGTCCGGAACGCCACGTGTGTGTCCGTCGCCTCCACGCCGGGGATCTTGCTGATGCTGCCGGGGATGATCTCCGCCAGGTCCTCGTGGGCCCTGACGCGGACCATCGCGATCAGGTCGTACGTACCGGTGACCGAGAAGACCTCGCTCACGCTGTCCAGTGCGGCGATCGACTCCGCGATCTCGGGGATCCGGTCCACGCTGGTCTTGATGAGCACGATCGCGGTGATCACGGCTGGTTCTCTCCCTCGGTGGCCGGCGCTGGGGCGGACCTCACTCTAGTGGTACGCCGATACCGCACCCACGCGTGGACGAAGCCGAGGCCGAAGCCGACGACGTGTGCCAGATACGCGACTCCCGGACCGCTGGACGCCCGGCCCGCCGCCACCCACTGGAGGGTCACCCAGAACGGGAGGGTGAGCCAGGCCGGGAAGCGCAGCGGGAGGAAGAAGAGGAACGGGAAGAGGCTGGTGACCCGGGCGCCCGGGAAGAGGTACAGGAACGCGCCCAGGACCGCCGAGATCGCGCCGGACGCCCCCACCAGCGTCTGCTGCGAGCCGGCGTTGGCGGCGGCGTACCCCAGCAGGGCGAGACAGCCGCAGCCCAGATAGAAGAGGGCGAACTCCAGATGGCCCAGGCGTTCCTCCGTCATCGCGCCGAAGACGTAGAGGAAGAGCATGTTGCCCAGCAGGTGGACCCAGCTGCCGTGCACGAAGAGCGCCGTGGCCGGGGTGAGTGTGGCCCGCGGGGAGCCCGTGAAGAGGTCGGCGGGGACCACGCCCCAGCGCCGGAAGTAGGCCCGCTGGGCGGCGAGCAAGGCATCGCCGGTGCCGTACCCGGGGTTCAGTCCCGAGGCGGGGCCGATGACGAAGAGCAGACAGCAGACGGCGATCAGCCCGTACGTCACCGGCGCCGACTGGGCGCGGACCGTTCTGCCGACCGATCCGCCGACCGTCGTACGCCACTTTTCGAACTCGCCGATCATGGACACAGAGCATGACGTAACGGGACCGAACAGTGCAGACCGCCTCGCCGCTGTGGACGGACGGGCGGTGGGTACCCGGCAGGCCTTAGGGTTACGAGCCACACGCTCCAGGGAAACTGGCGCAGCACGGATACTAGAAGGAAAGCGAACATATCCACGATGACGGTTCCTCTGCCTACCGACACGACCCGGTGGCGCTGTGCTCTGTGCGGCAACCTCACGCGTTTCGACGTGACGCGCTCCTCGAAGGTCGTGGAGTACGTGCACCTCGACCTCGCCGGAGATCCGACGGTGGAGGAGCGCGAGGTGGTCAGTGAGACCATCGAGTCGGTGCGCTGCCGTTGGTGCAACGCCGTGGATCAGGTGGAACTCGTGGACAGGCCGGGCGCCGGCTCCTGACGGGAGCGCGGGGCCCGCACCGGAATCGGTTGGGGTGACGGATGGTGGAGACCACAGGCGGGGAGCCGGGCGACGGCGCCGCCGAGGTGCTCGACCGCCCGCTGCCCGACGGCGTGCGCAGGCGCGTCGTACAGATCGTCTCCGACGGGTTCGGTGGGCTCACCGTCGGCGAACTGCCCGCGCAGTTGCGGCAGTACGCGCGGTTCGCGCCCAACCGGCGTGCCAAGTTCGCCGGGAACGCGATGGCCGCCGCGCTGGAGACCGACACGCTGTTCCGGCAGCGCATCGGGGAGAAGCTGCGTGAGGCCCAGCCGGAGCTGGCGGGTGCTCTCGACGCCGGTTCGCCGCCTCCGGCCGCGGATCCGCTGGACGTGGCCGCCGCGGCCTATGTGCTGCGGCCCACCGGCTGGGTCAAGCTCGTCACCGCGGCCGGCGAGGAGGCGCAGCGCGCCGACGCCGAGCGGGCCGACGAGGAGAGCCGGGCCGAACTGGAGCGGCTGCGCGAGGAGCTGGCCTCCGCCCGTGACCACACCCGTGCGGAGACCGAACGGCTCCGTACGGAGCTGGAGTCGGCCAAGAAGGAGACGGAGTCGCTGCACCGCAAGCTGCGTGCGGCCCTCAGCGACGTCAAGCGGGGCGAGGCGGCCCTGCGCAAGCTGCACGCCGAGATGGAGGCCCTGCGCGGCGAGGGGCACACCCAGGTCTCCGCGGCCGAGAGCGAGACCCGGCGGCTCAAGGGGCGGCTGAGCGAGGTCGAGGCGGCTTTGGAGGCCAGCAGACGCGCCGCCCGGGAGGGGCGCAGCGTCGAGGACATGCGCGTACGGCTGCTGCTGGACACCGTGCTCGACGCGGCCCAGGGGCTGCGGCGGGAGCTGGCGCTGCCGCCGGTGTCGGTGCGGCCGGCCGAGACGGTGGAAGCGGTCGAACCGGGACGAATGACCCCGAAGGACATCGCCGCGCGGGCGCTTTCGGAGAACGACCCGGCCATCCTCGACCAGTTGCTCGCGCTGCCGCAGGCGCACCTGGTCGTCGACGGCTACAACGTGACCAAGACCGGGTATCCCCAAATGCCTCTGGAGAAGCAGCGGTTGCGGCTGCTTGGTCAGCTCTCGCAGCTCGCCGCCCAGACCGGCGCCGAGGTGACCTGTGTCTTCGACGGCGCCGAACTGGCCGCTCCGGTGCTGCTGGCGCCGCCGCGCGGGGTGCGCGTCCTGTTTTCCAAGGCCGGGGTCACCGCCGACGAGCTGATCCGTCAGCTGGTGCGCGCCGAGCCGCCCGGCCGGCCGGTCATCGTCGTGTCGACGGACCGCGAGGTGGCCGACGGGATCGCCAAGGCGGGCGCCAGGCCGGTGGCTTCCGTGGTGCTTCTGAAGCGGTTCTCGCGCGGCTGACAAGGCCTGGGCGTAATGGTCGAATTGGCCGGACTGTGCGAAGTGTTACGCAACGTAGCGTCAATCGAGCATCGCTGTATGTGTGTTGTGTGTAAAAAATGCGGTGAGTGACAAACATTTTTCATGCCAGGATTTGAAGTGATCACAGGAAGGTCACTAGGGTCATGCCTCGAACCTCCGCTCGGGTGATCACTCAAAGGGAGTGACGGCGGGAGAAGAAGGAGTTCGCCTCCGTGGCGTCCCATCGTCGACCGAAGCAGCCGAGCCGCACCCGCGTGACCGTGCTCACCACCGCCGCAGCCGCAGCCGTGGCCCTCAGTGCCAACGCCGCCAACGCCGCGCCGAGTGAGAAGCCGAGCATGGACGAGGTCAAGGCGAAGGTCGACAAGCTCTACGAGCAGACCGAGCAGGCCAGCGAGAAGCTCAACGGGGCCGAGGAGAAGCAGGACCGGCTGGAGAAGGAGATCTCCACCCTCCAGGACAACGTGGCCCGCGGTCAGGCGGACCTCAACGACCTGCGCGACAGCCTCGGACTCGCCGCCGCCGCCCAGTACCGCACCGGCAGCATCGACCCCTCCGTGCAGCTGTTCCTCTCCGCCGACCCCGACGACTACCTCGACAAGGCGTCCACGATGGACCAGCTGAGCAGTCAGCAGGTCGAGACGCTCAAGAAGGTCACGGAGAAGCAGCGCGCGCTCGCCCAGCAGCGCTCGGAGGCCACCGAGAAGCTCAAGGACCTCGCGGACACCCGCAGCGAGCTGGCCAAGAAGAAGAAGGAAGTCCAGAGCAAGCTCACCGAGGCGCGTCAGCTCCTCAACTCCATGACGGCCGCGCAGCGGGCGGCCATCGCCGCCGCCGACGCCCGCGCCAGCCGGGCCAGTGAGCGCTCCGCCCTCGACGGTGGCGGTTCGCATGTCACGGGCCGCGCCGGTTCCGCGTACGCGGTCGCGCAGAGCAAGATCGGCTCGCCGTACGTCTACAGCGCCTCGGGCCCCAACACCTTCGACTGCTCGGGCTTCACCTCCTGGTCGTTCGCCCAGGTCGGCATCCACATCCCCCGTACCTCGCAGGACCAGGCCAACGCCGGTACGCGCATCTACTCGCAGAGCGATCTCCAGGTCGGTGACCTGGTCATCTTCTACAGCGACCACCACCACGTCGGCTTCTACGCCGGCAACGGCCAGGTCCTGCACGCTCCGCGCAGCGGCACGGTCGTCCGGTACGAGTCGATCGACAACATGCCGTTCCAGTTCGGCGTACGGATCTGATCTGCTCTTCGCCGGATCGGATAGTCGTACTCCTTCCGGGTCCTTTCAAGATCAGGACACGTTGACGCCCGAACGGGCGAATCTCAACAACTTCCGCTGACCCCACGCCCCGCCCATGACCTGCGTCATAGGCGGGGCGTCACTGTGCGTGGCCATCGAGGTCTTTGGCCGGTGCGCGGTCGCGCGGCTACTGTCGGCCCGCCCCCAACACCGGGGGATCGTCAGCGTCCGCCAGCGGAAGGAGTGCGGCTTCTCGTGGGATTCCATCGCCGCCTTGCACCGTCCGGGTTCGACCGGGGCGCCACCGCCGCGCTCTGCTTACTGTCGGCCGCCGTGGCCGCTCTCGGCGCCGCCGTTCCGTCTGCCGTCGCCGCGCCGACCGACAGCACCCAGGCAGAGGTCGACCGGCTCTACGCGGAGGCCGAGAAGGCCACCGAGTCCTACAACCGGGCCGACGAGCGCGTGGACGCGCTGCGCGAGCAGGTGACCCGGACCCAGGACCGGATCGCCCGGCAGCAGCAGCGCATCAACACCATGCGGGAGGCGCTCGGTTCGCTCGCGGGCGCCCAGTACCGGTCCGGGGGCATGGACCCCTCGCTCGCGCTGCTGTTCTCCGACACCCCGGACGACTACCTGGAGAAGGCTGCCGCGCTCGACCGGATCAGCGTCCACCAGGCAGGTGAGCTGCGGGAACTCCAGGCCGCCTTACGGGAACTCGACCAGGAGCGCGCGGAGGCCACCGGCCGGCTCGCCGAACTCGACCGCAGCCGCAAGGCGGTCGCCGAGCACAAGCGGACCGTCGAACGGAAACTGGCGAGGGCGCGGGAGCTGCTCGACTCGCTGCCCTCCGCCGACCGTGCCGCCTACGACCGGGCCTCCCGTTCCGACCGCGCCGACCTGCCGGACCCCGGCAACGCCGCCGCGCCGAGCGGCCGCGCGGCAGCCGCCGTGGCCGCCGCCCGTGCGGCCCTGGGCAGCCCGTACGTCTGGGGCTCCAACGGGCCCTCCGGCTTCGACTGTTCGGGCCTGATGCAGTGGTCGTACGCGAAGGCCGGGGTCTCCCTGCCGCGCACCTCGCAGGCCCAGCGGTACGCCGGACAGCAGGTCCCGCTCTCCCAGGCGCAACCCGGTGACCTGGTCACCTACCGGTCCGACGCCAGCCACGTCGGGATGTACGTGGGCAACGGCCAGGTGATCCACGCCCCCTATCCGGGCGCGCCGGTGCGGTACGACCCGGTGGGCATGATGCCGGTCTCGTCGGTCACCAGGGTCTGAACGGACCTGAACGGGCCTGTACGTCCCCTTTTTCGCGTTTTCTCGTTTTCTCGGTTTCCTGACAATCGGCCCGTACGATCGTCGGCGTGGCTGGTCGAGGGCGTATGCGGGGTGCGTGGGGTGGGTGGCGGGTCCGGGTCGTGGCCCTCTGGTTGCTGGTCGGCTCGCTCGGCGGCCTCGTCGCGTGCGACGGCCGGCCGGGGACCGACACCGCGTCCGCCGACGTACAACAGCTGCTCGACCAGCGGGCGGCGGCGGTCCTCGCCGGCGACGCACCGGCGTACGCGCGGACCGGTGAGCCGGCGGAGTTCACCCGGCTGCGCGCGCTCCCCCTGGCGGCCTGGTCGTACCGACTGACCGCCCTGCACCCCACCGGGGACGGCGAGGCCACCGCCGACGTGGAGCTGAGCTACCGCGTCGAGGGCATCGACAAGGCACCCCTGAACACCGGTCGGACGCTGAGCCTCACCGAGCGGGCAGACGGCCACTGGTACGTCGACGCCGACCGGCCCGCCCGCGAGGCCGGCCAGCAACTGTGGGACCAGGGGACGGTGACGGCCGTACGCGGCACCCACAGCCTCGTACTGGGGGTCGGCCAGTCGGCACGGACCCTGAGCCGCTACGCGGGCCTCGCCGACCGTGCCGTGCCGTTGGTGACCCAGGCGTGGGGAGGGGCGTGGACGAAGCGGATCGTGGTCCTCGTACCGAAGTCGCTGGACGGGATGGCGGCGCTACTCGGGTCACCGGCCTCCTCGTACCGGGGGATAGCGGCCGTCACGACCGGGGAGACGGGCGGGTCGGTGCGGGCGCCCGCGGACCGGATCATCGTCAACCCCGACGCGTACAGCGTGCTCGGCGACTTCGGCAAG
The DNA here is from genome assembly GCF_033793965.1 of Streptomyces sp. ME02-8801-2C. Classification (NCBI taxonomy): domain Bacteria; kingdom Bacillati; phylum Actinomycetota; class Actinomycetes; order Kitasatosporales; family Streptomycetaceae; genus Streptomyces; species Streptomyces sp. ME02-8801-2C. Next base: position 16,803 of record NZ_JARAXP010000001.1, read on the forward strand.
CAGGTCGTGCTCACCCACGAGACCACGCATGTGGCGACCCGTACCGCCACCTCGGCGGCCACGCCCCTGTGGCTCTCCGAGGGATACGCGGACTGGGTCGGCTACCGGTCAACGGGCCGTACGGCGGTCCAGGTGGCGCCCGAACTGGCCCGCGTCGTGGACTCGGGCGAGGTGCCGGACGCGCTTCCCGTGGACGCGGACTTCGGCTTCGACGGGGACGGGGCGAAGCTGGCCCGGGCGTACGAGAGCGGCTGGCTGGCGTGCCGGATGATCGCCGACCGGTGGGGCGAGACGCGGCTCGGCGAGTTCTACCGGGCCGTGGGGGCCCACGGGACACGTGCGGGGGCCGTCGAGGGGGCGCTGGCAGACGTGCTGGGGACCACGCCGAAGGAGTTCACCGCGCTGTGGCGGGACTATGTCCGCGCTCAGCTCGGCTGAGTCTCCCGGGCGCGGGTGGCCTGGTCGGGCAGCGGCGGGAGCTGCGCCCGGGTCGGGGCCGTCGTACGCCACAGCTCACGGGCTGCGGTGAGGGAGGCGGCGAGCAGGAGGCCGTTGCGGGTGAACAGGAGGGTCATGCCGTAGGCATCGCTGGCGACCACGTGTCCGAAGCCGAGTGGGAACTCCAGGACCGTCACCAGACAGGCGACGACGACCAGAGCCGCGGGCAGGGTCATACCACTGGCGCGGAAGCAGAGGCAGACGGCGGCGAGGCCGACCAGCCACACCATGTACTGCGGGCTGATCACCCGGCTGGTCACCGTGAACAGCAGCACCGCCACGAAGGCCGCGTCCGCGAGGGTGTGCGGCAGGAAGCGGGTGGCGCGCAGCCGCCACAGCAGCAGCCAGCCGAAGGCGACGACGCTCAGCAGCAGCGCCACCGTGCTCACCGTCTTCACATACGGGCCCAGGAATTCGATGGAGCCGTAGTTCAGCGCCACCCGGCCCTCCCAGCCGAACTGCCGCCCGACATGGAAGACGAGGGCGCCCACCGACTCCACCTCGGTGCCCCGGTCGCCCTGGAAGGTCAGGAAGGCGAAGGCGCCGGGCATGGCCACCGCGAACAGCGCGGCCAGCGCGGCCACGGTGACGGCCGCCGAGGCCCACGCCCGCCGCCGTACGGCCCCGACGAGCAGCAGCGCCGGCCAGACCTTCAGCAGCGCCCCGAAGCCCGCCAGGGCGCCCATGAGACGCGGATGCCGGGCCCCGGCGAGCAGCGCGGCCACCGACACGGCGGTCACCATCACGTCGTACCGGGCGTACACGGTCGGGCCCAGCAGCGGGACGCCCACCACCCACACCCAGGTGCCGCGCGGTGTCCCGCCGGGGCGCGCGCCCGCGTACCGGAGGAGGGCCAGGACGACCAGGTCGGCGAGGAAGGCCAGGACGAAGAAGGCCGTCGCGTAGTCCAGGAACGGCAGGGTGGCGGGGGAGAGGATCGCGAGGGCGGCGGCGGGCGGGTACTGCCAGGTGACGTCGGCGAGTGGGAAGGTGCCGTGGCTCAGTACCCCGTACCAGCCGTGGTAGATCACCGAGACGTCGCTCGTGACGTCCGGGCCGGGGAAGACGAACACCTTGGTCACGAACAGCAGCAGGAGCAGCCGGGTCAGTCCCCAGGTACCCAGCAGCGCCACGGGGAGCCGCCGCCGTCCTCTGCTCGCGATGTCCACCTGAACTCCTGTTCGTGCTGTCGTGCTGTCGTGCGTGCGGCCATGATCTCCCGAGCGGCTGTGCGAATGCCGCAAACCGGGCCGGACACCTGTGAGGGTTCTGGAAGGGTGCGGGGGGCGGTTCGGTAGGGTCGTCCGCGATGCGAAAGACCCTGATCGTGACGAACGACTTTCCGCCCCGGCCGGGCGGCATCCAGGCCTTCCTGCACAACATGGCCCTGCGGCTCGATCCCGACCGGCTGGTCGTCTATGCCTCCACCTGGAAGCGGGGCCCCGAGGGGGTCCGGGCCACGGCCGCCTTCGACGCCGAGCAGCCCTTCACCGTCGTACGGGACCGGACGACGATGCTGCTGCCGACGCCCGCGGTCACCGCACGGGCCGTCGGGCTGCTGCGTGAACACGGGTGCGCGTCGGTGTGGTTCGGGGCCGCGGCGCCGCTCGGGCTGATGGCTCCGGCCCTGCGGAAGGCGGGCGCCGAGCGGCTTGTGGCGACGACCCACGGTCATGAGGCGGGGTGGGCGCAGCTGCCGGCGGCGCGTCAACTGCTGCGCAGGATCGGCGAGTCGACGGACACCATCACCTACCTCGGCGAGTACACGCGGTCGCGGATCGCCGGCGCGCTGACCCCGCGGGCGGCCCGGCGGATGGTCCAGCTGCCGCCCGGGGTCGACGAGAAGACCTTCCACCCGGGGTCGGGGGGCGCCGCGGTCCGCGCCCGGCTCGGGCTCACCGACCGGCCTGTCATCGTGTGCGTCTCGCGGCTGGTCCCGCGCAAGGGGCAGGACACGCTGATCCTGGCGATGCCCCGCATCCTCGCGGCCGAGCCGGAGACGGTCCTGCTGATCGTCGGCGGCGGCCCCTACGCGCGGGAGCTGCGCAAGCTCGCGCACGAGACCGGTGTCGTCGACTCGGTCCGCTTCACCGGGCCGGTGCCCTGGTCCGAGCTGCCCGCCCACTACGGGGCCGGGGACGTCTTCGCGATGCCGTGCCGGACGCGCCGGGGCGGTCTGGACGTCGAGGGGCTCGGGATCGTGTACCTGGAGGCGTCCGCGACGGGACTGCCCGTGGTCGCCGGGGACTCGGGGGGCGCGCCGGACGCGGTCCTGGACGGCGAGACCGGCTGGGTGGTGCGCGGCAGCTCCGTGGAGGAGACCGCCGACCGGATCACCGTCCTGCTCGGCGACGCCGAACTGCGTGCCCGGATGGGGGAGCGAGGGCGCGCCTGGGTCGAGGAGAAGTGGCGCTGGGACCTGCTCGCGGAGGAGCTGAAGAAGCTGCTGTGACGGCGGTGCCCGAAGGTCCGGACACATCCGACGACATATAGGTACGCACCTACTAGGCGGAAGTCGAAATTCCGCCGATGCTGCGGTCATGACAGAAAAGCTGATACACCGTCAGTTGATGCAGCATCAGCTGACGAGACGTCAAATACTGGGCATGGCCGCCTTCCAGACGGCCGCCGCCCTCGGATTCACCCGCGTCGGCCTCCAGTCCGCCCAGGCCGTCGAACCCGCCGCCGTCGAGTCCGCCCCCGCCATCGTCATCGGTTCCGGGTACGGCGGCGCGGTCGCCGCTCTCCGCCTCGGACAGGCCGGCATCCGCACCCTCGTCATCGAGATGGGCCGCCTCTGGAACACGGCGGGCCCCGACGGCAAGATCTTCTGTTCCACCGCCGCCCCCGACAAACGCTCCATGTGGTTCAAGAACCGCACCGAGGCACCGCTGGCCAGCTTCCTGTGGCTGGACGTCGTCAACAAGGACATCACCCCCTACCCCGGCGCCCTGGACCGCGTGCACTACGACGCCATGTCCGTGTTCCTCGGCCGCGGGGTCGGCGGCGGTTCGCTGGTCAACGGCAGCATGGCGGTCACCCCTCTCCAGTCGTACTTCGCCGAGCAGTTCCCCGGCGTCAACACCGCCGAGATGTACGGCACCTACTTCCCGCGGGCCCGCGCGATGCTCGGTGTCAACAGCGTGGACTCCGCCTGGTTCGAGTCCACGGAGTGGTACCGCTTCAGCCGGATCTCCCGCAAGCACGCCGAGAAGACGGGCCTGAAGACCACTTTCGTACCCAGCGTCTACGACTTCGACTACATGCAGCGCGAGGCGGCCGGCACGGCCACCAAGTCCGCGCTCGGCCAGGAGGTCATCTACGGCAACAACTACGGCAAGCGCAGCCTCGACAAGACGTACCTCGCCTCCGCGCTCGGCACCGGCAACGTCACCATCAACACCATGGAACGCGTCAGGGCGATCACCCGGGCCGCCGACGGGACGTACGTCCTGACCGCCGACCGGATCGACGACACCGGCACGGTCGTCCAGACCAAGCAGTACGGGTGCACCTATCTGTTCCTCGGCGGCGGCAGCGTCGGGACCACCGAACTCCTCGTGCGGGCCCGGGAGACGGGCACACTGCCCGCGCTCAACGCCGACGTGGGCACCGGATGGGGGACCAACGGCAACGTGATGCTCGGACGCGCCAACCACCTGTGGGACACCGTCGGGGCCAACCAGTCGACGATGCCGGTCATGGGCATCGACGACTGGGCCAACACCGCCAACCCCGTCTTCGCCGAAATCGCCCCGCTGCCAACGGGGTTGGAGCACTGGGTGAGCCTCTATCTGGCGATCACCAAGAACCCGGAACGGGCCTCGTTCACCTACGACGCGGCGACCGACTCGGCGCGGCTGCGGTGGAGCGCCGCCCAGAGCGCGGTGTCCGTCGCCATGGCCAAGAAGCTGTTCGACCGGATCAACTCGGCCAACTCCACCATGTACCGGTACGACCTGTTCGGCTCCAACAACAAGATCTTCGCCGACGACTTCACCTACCACCCCCTGGGCGGCTGCGTGTTGGGCAGGGCGACCGACAACTACGGGCGGGTGAAGGGGTATTCGAAGCTGTACATCACCGACGGTTCGCTGGTGCCCGGGTCGATCGGGGTGAACCCGTTCGTGACGATCACCGCGCTCGCGGAACGGACGATGGCGCGGGTCCTCGCCGAGGACACCGCGCCATGAGACCCAAGGGGTTCAGCAGGGCCGACCGGGCTTACTAACCCTGGTAGATCGCCTCGATCTGGTCCGCGTAGTCCTTCGCCACCACATTGCGCTTGAGCTTCAGGGACGGCGTCAGGTGGCCCGACTCCTCGGAGAACTGGGAGGCAAGAATGCGGAACTTCCGCACCGATTCCGCCTTCGACACCGCGGCGTTGCCGTCGTCGACCGCGTCCTGGACCGCCGCGAGGAGATCCGGGTCATGGGCGAGCGACGCCGCGGTGGACCCGGCCGGCTTGCCGTGCTCGTCGGCCCAACGACCCAGGAACTCCTCGTCGATGGTGACGAGCGCGCCCACGAACGGCCGCCCGTCGCCCACCACCATGCACTCCGCGACCAGCGCGTGCGCGCGGATGCGGTCCTCGATCACGGCCGGGGCGACGTTCTTGCCGCCCGCGGTCACGATGATCTCCTTCTTACGGCCGGTGATGCTCAGGAAGCCGTCCTCGTCGAGGGTCCCGATGTCACCGGTGTGGAACCAGCCGTCGGCCAGCGCCTCCTCGGTGGCGCCCGGGTTGTTCCAGTACCCCTTGAACAGGTGCTCGCCGTGCAGCAGGACCTCGCCGTCGTCGGCGATGCGCACGACCGAGCCGGGCAGCGGCTGGCCCACCGAGCCGATCTTCTGCCGGTCCCAGGGGTTGAACGCGGTGGCGGCACAGGACTCGGTGAGCCCGTAGCCCTCGAGGACTGTGAAGCCGATGCCCCGGAAGAAGTGCCCGAGCCGCTCACCGAGCGGAGCGCCACCGGAGATGGCGTACTCGCCCTTGCCGCCGAGGACCGCGCGCAGCTTGCTGTAGACCAGCTTGTCGAACGTCCTGTGCTTGATCTTCAGGCCGAGGGACGGGCCCGACGGGGTGTCCAGCGCCCGGCTGTACGCGATCGCCGTGTCGGCGGCCTTGTCGAAGATCTTGCCCTTGCCGTCCGCCTGCGCCTTGGCCCGCGCCGAGTTGTAGACCTTCTCGAAGACACGCGGTACACCGAGGATCAACGTCGGCCGGAACGAGGCGAGTTCGTCGGTGAGGTTCTTGATGTCCGGGACGGTGCCCAGCTTGATCGGCGCCATCATCGGCGCGATCTGCACCAGCCGCCCGAAGACATGTGCGAGGGGAAGGAAGAGAAGGACCGAGCACTCGCCGGTACGGAACAGGGGCCGAAGCCGCTCGACGACGTTGCCGCACTCGGCGAAGAAACTGCGGTGGGTCAGCACACAGCCCTTGGGCCGTCCGGTCGTACCGCTCGTGTACACGATGGTCGCCGGGTCGTCGGCCTTCGCCTGCGCGCCGCGCTCCACGACGGTCGCGTCAGAGACGCCCTGGCCGGCCCGCCCCAGCTCCTCCACCGCGCCGGCGTCGATCTGCCAGACGTGCTTCAGTTCGGGCAGTTGATCGCGCACCGACTCCACGGAGGCGGCGTGGCCGTCCAGTTCGACGATGATCGCGGTGGCTCCCGAGTCACTGAGGATCCACTGCACCTGCTCGGCGGAGCTGGTCTCGTACACGGGCACGGTCACCGCGCCGGCGCACCAGATCGCGAAGTCGAACAGCGTCCACTCGTACCGCGTACGGGACATCAGGGCGACCCGGTCGCCGGGTGCGATCCCGGCGGCGATGAGGCCCTTCGCGGCGGCGTTCACCTCGGCGAGGAACGTCGTGGCCGTCACGTCCTGCCACGCGCCGCCCACCTTGCGGGCGATGACGGCGACATCCGGATGCTGCGCGGCGTTTCGACGGACGATGTCGGTCAGATTTCCGTCGGCGGGGACCTCGTACAAAGCCGGAAGGCTGAACTCGCGCAAGACTGCTGCTCCTCATAGGGCGCCGGCGCCACGACGTTGTGCGATGCGACGGTGCGGTCCATGGCTCGGGCAAGTACTCGAGGACCCGTAGGTGAAATCCTGAGTACGACTGGACTGCCTGGACGTTACCCGTCGGTATGGCCCCTACGACAGGGGGGCCCGGCGAGATGTTCGCGGCATCACACGGGATTGGTGTCTTTTACGCACAGTAGTGCACGGTTTTCTTGACCGGCCAGTAATCGTGGGCGACCCCCCTGTTCTGTTCACCCGCGCCCCACACGCCTACCCTTGATCGCCATGGCACCCACACCGCGGGGCAACCCACGTGCGAAGAGGACGCGTATCCATGTGGTCAGCGACGTGCACGGCAACGTGCGGGACCTGGCCGAAGCCGGTGCGGGTGCCGACGCCCTGATCTGTCTGGGCGACCTGGTCCTCTTCCTCGACTACGCCGACCACTCGCGCGGCATCTTCCCCGACCTCTTCGGTGCCGAGAACGCGAGCCGCCTCGTGGCGCTGCGCACGGCCCGCCGCTTCGAGGAGGCCCGCGAACTCGGCGCCCGGCTGTGGGCCGGGGTCGGCGCGGACCGGGCGACGGTGATCGAGAAAGCGGTGCGCAAGCAGTACGCCGAACTCTTCGCCGCGTTCCCCACACCGACGTACGCCACCTACGGCAACGTCGACATGCCGACACTGTGGCCGGAGTACGCCGGACCGGGCACCCAAGTCCTCGACGGGGAACGGGTCGAGATCGGCGGCCGGACCTTCGGCTTCGTCGGCGGCGGCCTGCGCACGCAGATGCGCACGCCGTACGAGATCAGCGACGAGGAGTACGCGGCGAAGATCGAGGCGGTCGGCGAGGTCGACGTGCTCTGCACGCACATCCCGCCGGAGGTACCGGAACTGGTGTACGACACGGTCGCGCGCCGTTTCGAACGCGGCAGCCGTGCGCTGCTGGACGCGATCCGGCGCACGCGCCCCCGGTACGCGCTGTTCGGCCATGTCCACCAGCCGCTGGCCCAGCGGATGCGGATCGGCGGCACGGAGTGCGTCAACGTGGGGCACTTCGCGGGGAGCGGAAAGCCGTGGGCGCTCGAATGGTGACCCCGGTGACGGCCGAGGACCCCGGTGACGACCCGGGTCCGGGTGGCAACGGCCTGTCCCGCGCGGGGTAGCCTTCACGCTGCACATACGTGCGTACCAACCCTCCCTCACCGGACCGCATCTGGAGGAGCCACGGCGATGGCGGAATTCACCAGTTCGAGCATCACGATCGAGGCGGCACCGAACGAGGTGATGGCGGTGATCGCCGACTTCGCCCGTTACCCGGACTGGACCGGCGAGGTGAAGGAGGCGGAGGTCCTGAAGACCGACGCCCAGGGCCGCGCCGAGCAGGTCCGCCTGGTCATGGACGCCGGCGCGATCAAGGACGACCAGACCCTCGGCTACACCTGGACCGGCGAGCACGAGGTCTCCTGGACCCTGGTCAAGTCGCAGATGCTGCGGGCGCTGGACGGCTCGTACATCCTGAAGCCGGCCGGGGCCGGGGCGACCGAGGTCACCTACCAGCTGACGGTCGACGTCAAGATCCCGATGCTCGGCATGATCAAGCGCAAGGCGGAGAAGGTCATCATCGACCGGGCGCTGGCGGGCTTGAAGAAGCGCGTGGAGAACCCGAAGTAGCCCGCTTTTCAAACGCCGGACGGGCTGACATACCAGCCCGTCCGGCGTTTGAGGACGAGGCCGTTCAGGCCGAAAGCGGGGGTCTGGGGGCCGCAGGCCCCCAGGGACGGGACGGGTAGGGGCGGCGGGGGCGAGATACCGTTCACCCCCATGCGCACCATCCTCGTAACCGGCCCCGGCGGCTCGGGCCGCACCACCCTCGCCGCGGCCACCGCCCTGACCGCGGCGCGCGACGGCACCCCCACCCTCGTCCTCAGCACCGACCGCACCGACACCCTCGGCGCCGCCCTGGGCACCCCCACCGGCCCCACCCCCGTCCCCGTCCCGGGCACCCCCCACCTCACGGCCTGGCGCCCCGACGCCGTGACCCGCTTCCGCGCCGACCTCACCGCCTTCCAGGACCGCGCCGCGAACGTGCTCGACTTCCTGGGCGCCTCCCGGCTCGACCCCGAGGAGGTCACCCCGATCCCCGGCGCCGAGGAACTCGCCCTGCTGCGCGCCCTGCGCGACGCCGCGCTCTCGGAGGCGTACGAACTCCTCGTCGTCGACCTGCCGCCCACCCCGCAGGCCCTCGCCCTTCTCTCCCTCCCCGACGAACTGCGCCGCTATCTGCGCCGGCTCCTCCCGGCCGAGCGCCAGGCCGCCCGCGCCCTGCGTCCCGTACTCGGCCGCCTCGCCGGCGTCCCGATGCCCTCGGAGTGGCTGTACGACGCCGCCGCCCGCTGGGACGTGGAACTGGCCGCCGTCACCGCGGTCGTCGAGGACCAGGACACCGTCGTACGACTGGTCGCCGAACCCGGCCCGGCCGGCACCGACGCCGTACGCGCCGCGACCACCGGACTCGCCCTGCGCGGCCTGCGCGCCGACGTGCTGCTCGCCAACCGTGTCCTGCCGGAGCCCTCGACCGACCCCTGGCTCGCCTCCGTCACCGCCCAGCAGCGCAAGACGATCGACGCATGGGCCGAGTCGGCCCAGGCCCCCGGGGCGTACGCCGTCCACCAGGTCCCGCACCTCGGCCACGACCCGCGCGGCACCGACGACCTGGCCGCCCTGCGCGCACCCGCTGTCAACCGGACCCCCGCCCCCATCGAGTGGCCCGTCACCGACCACCTGGCCGACGACGGTGTGCTCGTCTGGCACATCCCGCTGCCCGGCGCGATACGCGACGAGCTCGACCTCGTCCGGCGCGGCGACGAACTCGTCCTCACCGTCGGCCCGTTCCGCCGTATCGTCCCGCTGCCCTCGGCGCTGCGCCGCTGCACGGTGGCCGGCGCCGCCCTGCGCGACGGCGAGCTGAGGATCCGATTCACACCGGACCCCGGTCTGTGGCCGCAGACACGATGAACCGCGTACGTCCATTCGGGTACCGTCGTAGAGACGAACCGTAGTCAGGAGCCCGCCATGAGCGAAGAGCGCCCCACGTCCGACGCCGCTCGGGGGGAGGCCGCCGGCGAGGCACCGTTCGAGACGCCCGCCACCGACTCCGACGCGTGGGCGAAGGCCTGCGCCGAGGACCTCGAGGCCGAGAAGGCGCGTCGCCGGACGCAGTACGGGCCGCCCCCCGGCTCGGCCGCCGAGGAACTGCGCAAGCTCGTCGACGCCGTCTCGGACAAGCTGTCGTCCCTCCAGTCACCTCTGCTGGGCGCGGTCGCCCAGGGCACCGCCCAGCAGGTGGTGCGGCAGGTCGTCCAGCAGGCGAAGGCCGCCGTCGAGCCGGTGATCGAACGCAATCCGGACGTCTTCGACCACCTGGCAGCCGCGGGCAACGAACTGTTCGCCGCCTACCGCTCGGCCGTCGAGTCCCAGGAACGCCGCTGGACGAGCCGGGAGACCCATCGTGAGAAGTCGCGCGGCGAGGACCGGGGCCACGACCGGGACGAGGGCACCGGCTCCGGCTCCGGCGAGCGCATCGACCTGGACTGACAGCTCCCTCGATCACTGACAGCCCCCTCATTTCGGGCCCCGCCGGGTCTGCCCACCGTGCGGACGACGAGAACCCGGCGACAGGGCCTCGGGTACCGTTGTCCGTAGCGGGGCTCGACCGAAACTGAGGGATTCATGGGACTCACCATCGGCGTCGACATCGGCGGCACCAAGATCGCGGCCGGCGTGGTCGACGAGGAAGGCAACATCCTCTCGACCCACAAGGTGCCGACCCCGGGCACGCCCGAGGGCATCGTGGACGCCATCGCCGCCGCCGTCGAGGGCGCGCGGGCCGGGCACGAGATCGTCGGCGTCGGCATCGGCGCGGCCGGATACGTGAACCGTCAGCGTTCCACGGTCTACTTCGCGCCCAACATCGACTGGCGCGAGGAGCCGCTGAAGGACAAGGTCGAGGCCCGCGTGGGCCTGCCGGTCGTCGTCGAGAACGACGCGAACGCGGCGGCGTGGGGCGAGTACAAGTTCGGTGCCGGCAAGGGCCACCGCAACGTCATCTGCATCACCCTCGGCACCGGCCTCGGCGGCGGCATCATCATCGGCAACAAGCTGCGCCGCGGCCACTTCGGCGTGGCCGCCGAGTTCGGCCACATCCGGGTGGTCCCGGACGGGCTGCTGTGCGGCTGCGGCAGCCAGGGCTGCTGGGAGCAGTACGCGTCGGGACGCGCCCTCGTCCGGTACGCCAAGCAGCGCGCCAACGCGACCCCCGAGAACGCGGAGCTGCTTCTCTCGCTGGGCGACGGCACCCCCGAGGGCATCGAGGGCAAGCACATCTCGATGGCCGCACGACAGGGCGACCCGGTCGCCGTCGACTCCTACCGCGAACTGGCCCGCTGGGCCGGCGCGGGCCTCGCGGACCTGGCCTCGCTCTTCGACCCGTCCGCCTTCATCGTCGGCGGCGGCCTCTCGGACGAGGGCGAACTGGTCCTCGACCCCATCCGCAAGTCCTACAAGCGCTGGCTGGTGGGCGGCAACTGGCGCCCGGTCGCCGACGTCATCGCCGCCCAACTGGGCAACAAGGCAGGCATGGTAGGCGCAGCAGACCTGGCAAGAGAACCCGACCCGATCATGTAGAACACCCGCACACATGTACCTGCTCGCCGTCCCCTGACAAGAGGGCGGCGAGCAGTCTTACCCAGGGGCGCGGGGAACTGCGCGACAAGCCCCCACCGGCGGCTGGCCAACCACCAACCGCACCCCCCTAGGGGCGCGGGGAACTGTGCGAAAGCCCCCACCGGCGGCTGGCCAACCACCAACCGCACCCCCCTAGGGGCGCGGGGAACTGCGCGAAAGCCCCCACCGGCCGCCGGCCAACCAACAACCGCACCCCCACGGCGGGTTACCACCACCCCCCTTACCTCACCTACGTATCTTGACCAACATGGCGACGAACCCCCCGCTACCAGAACCCCGCACGAACCCCGACGGTTCCGCCGTCATCCGAGTCCTCAGCTACAACATCCGCTCGATGCGCGACGACAACACCGCCCTCGCCCGAGTCATCACCGCCTGCACCCCCGACCTGGTCCTCATCCAGGAAGCCCCCCGCTTCTTCCGCTGGCGCAAGAAACTCGCCCGCCTCGCGGCCGCCTCCGGCCAGGTACTCCTCTCCGGCGGCGCCACCGCTGCCGGCCCCGCCCTCCTGTGCTCCCTGCGCGCGACGGTCGAACGCACCGAGGACGTCCTCCTCCCCCTCACTCCCGGACAGCACCGCCGAGGCTTCGCGACAGCGGTCGTCCGCTTCGGGGAGGCCCGGCTCGGCGTACTGAGCTGCCATCTGAGCCTGCACAGGGAGGAGCGGTACGAGCAGTCGGGGCTGCTCCTCGACCGGCTCGCCGCGCTGGACGTACCGCACGCGGTCGCGGGCGGTGACCTCAACGAACGCCCGGACGGCCGCAGCTTCCGGCGACTGGCCACGGGCCTCCAGGACTGCTGGACCACCGCTCCCTGGGGCACGGAGTACACCTCGACGCCCACCGACCCCCATCAGCGGATCGACGCGATCCTGGCCACGCCGGGCATCGAGGTCCTCGGGTGCGGGGTGCCGGTGGGTCTGCCCGGTGTGACGGAGACAGACCTGAGGGCGGCCACGGACCACCTTCCGGTCCTGGCCGCCCTCAGAGTGCCGACTGCGTGACAGTGCTCGGAGCGATCACAGCGATCGCGTGATCACGGGGTGGCCGTCAGACCACGGCCCCCCGCCCCGGGTCCTGCTCGTCGTCCTCGTCGCCCTTCATCCGCATCACCAGCGTCGCGAACCCGCCGAGGAACCCGCCGATGCCCAGGGTCGTCAGCCACCAGGTCATGTCCCAGCCCAGCAGCACGGCCAGCAGAAGCAGGACCGGACCGCCGAGCACGCCCAGCCAGGCGAACCGGGCGGTCGTGTCGGAAGCGGGCAGCGGAGGCGGCTCCGGGGGGACGAAGTGGCCCTCGTCGTCATCGTCGAAGTCGTCCTCCGACCCCTCCGGCATGCTGTAGTCGCGCGGGCCGCCGACTCCCGGGGCGAAGGCGACGGAGCTGCCCAGCGGCTTCGCGGGCTGCCCGTCGCCCTTGGCCACCTTGTCGGCGTTGCCCTTGGGGTCGGGGTCCATGGATTCGTCGGTGTCGTCGTTCGGTTCCGGTTCGAGCAGGGCCAGATCCTCGACGGACTTGAACGGTTTCGCGCCGGGCGGGTCCGGCGGCTCGTCGCCGTACGCCTCCACGATCGCGGCCCACGCGGCCGCCTCGTCGAAGGGCACCCCCTTCTCCTCCGGCTCGCGGTCGGAGTCGTGCTCAGCCACCCGTGGCCGTCCCTTCCTGCTGCCCCACCTGGTCTGACCGCCGGCTCTGGTGCGGTACCTGCGCGTCACCGGCATCCAGTCCGACCGGGTCCTGGGAGTCCTTCGACTCCTCGGCCCCCTCACCGGCCGCGGGTGCGAGCCGGAGGACGAACGCGTGGCTCTCCTCGAAGATCCGGTCCGCATCATTGTCCAACGTCGCGACGTGGTAACTCTGTTCCAGCACGATCTCCGTGACGTCCGTGGACGACACCCGGCTCAGCACCCGGGCCGAGTCGGCCGGCGGCACCACATGGTCCGCCCGGCTGCGCAGCAGCAGCATCGGCTGGGTGACCTGCGGCAGCTCGCCGTCGACCAGACGGTAGAACGTCCGCATCGAGTGCGCCGCGTGCAGCGGAACCCTGGGGTAGCCGACCTCGGCGACGCCCTCCTTCTTGATGTCGCTCACGATGCCGGGCACCGAGGGCACGAGATGACGCACCACCGGAAGGGCGTACGCGGCAAGACCGTGCACCTTGTTCGCCGGGTTGACGACCACGATGCCGCTGATCCGGTCGCCGTACCGCGCGGCGAGCCGCAGGGTCAGCGCGCCGCCCATCGACAGGCCGAAGACGAACACCCGGGTGCAGCGCTCGAGCAGGGCGCGCAGCTCCCGGTCCACCTCCGCGTACCAGTCCTGCCAGCCGGTGAGCTGCATGTCCTCCCAGCGCGTGCCGTGCCCGGGCAGCAGCGGCAGCGAAACGGTCAGTCCGCGCTCGGCGAGGTACTCCGCCCAAGGGCGCAACGACTGCGGGGAACCGGTGAAACCGTGACAGAGGAGGACTCCGACCTCCCCGCCCTCATGGCGGTACGGCTCGGCTCCAGGAAGGACCGGCACCATCGGTCTCCTGTTCATGGGGTGGGTTACTGGGGTGGGTGATCACGCATGGAAGCCACGAGGCTTCGAGGCGTACTTCACCGTACGCGACCGCACTGACACCGACCAGGGCCGTCGGGTTCTTTGCCGGTGCCGCGGGATAAGGTCTGATCTACAGACTCGGGAGGCACTCGGTTGTTGTACGGCGCGATGAAGGTTTCCGTCGGGGTACCGCTGAAGGTCGCCTTCAGGCCCTGGGTGGAAGGCCTGGAGAACGTTCCCGCCGAGGGTCCGGCGATCCTGGCGAGCAACCACCTGTCCTTCTCCGACTCCTTCTTCCTGCCCGCGGTCCTCGACCGCAAGGTCACCTTCATCGCGAAGGCGGAGTACTTCACGACGCCCGGCCTCAAGGGCCGGATGACCGCCGCCTTCTTCAAGGGCGTCGGCCAGCTGCCGGTCGACCGCTCCGGGGCTCGCGGTGCGGGCGAGGCCGCGATCAGAAGCGGGGTCGAAGTCCTGGAGCGCGGTGAGCTGTTCGGCATCTATCCGGAGGGCACGCGCTCGCCCGACGGCCGCCTCTACCGGGGCAAACCCGGTGGCCTCGCGCGCGTGGCGCTCGCCACCGGGGCGCCGGTCATCCCGGTCGCGATGATCGACACGGAGAAGATCCAGCCGCCGGGCAAGGTGATGCCCAAGCTGATGCGCCCGGGCATCCGGATCGGCGAGCCGCTCGACTTCAGCCGCTACCACGGCATGGAACACGACCGTTTCGTGCTCCGGGCCGTGACCGACGAGGTCATGTACGAAATCATGAAGCTCTCCGGCCAGGAGTACGTCGACATCTACGCCTCGGCAGCCAAGCGCCGGATCGCCGAAGAGGCGAAGGCGGAGAAGCAGGCCGAGAAGCAGGCGCAGAAGGCGCTGGAGAAGGCACGGTCGAGCACCAAGTAGCGGTACCGGGCAGCGGTACCAGGGGGCGGATTCGGGGCGGGTCCGTCGGAGGGCGGGGGACATGGCCGTACGTGAGAAGGCCGTACGTGAGAAGGCCGGGCGCAGACAGACCGGTGCTCCGAAGATCGTGCGGATGTCGGTCGAGCAGCCGCTGTGGCGCGCGCTGACCGGGTACCGCATCCTGACGATGCTGTACGCGATCGGGCTGTTCGCCAACTCCTACGAGGAGTTCGCGCGGCCCTGGGTGGCCGTCGCCTACTTCTCGGTGCTGTTCGTCTGGAACTTCGCGACCCTGCCCAAGGTGGCGAACGCGGCCAACTGCACGAAGCGCTTCCTCGCCGCCGACCTCACCATCGCGCTCGCCGGGATACTCCTCACGCTCGTCGCCGAAACGCACGAGAGGATCGCCTCGGGCGGTCCCACGCTGCCGTCGATTTGGACGGCCGGATCGGTGCTGGCCTTCGCGATCAAGGGCGGCTGGCGCTGGGCGGCCTTCGCCTCGACCCTGGTCGCCGTCGTGAACCTGGTGGAGCGCGGTACCCCGGCCCGCGACACCGTCCACAACGTGGTCCTGGTGTGGGTCGCCTCCATCGCCATCGGGTACGTCGTCGAGGTCGCCCGCGCCTCCGAGCGCACCCTCGCCCGCGCCCTGGAGATCGAGGCCGCGACCCGCGAACGGGAGCGGCTCGCCCGGGACATCCACGACAGCGTCCTCCAGGTACTCGCGATGGTGCAGCGGCGCGGCGCCGTGCTCGGCGGCGAGGCGGGGGAACTGGGCCGGATGGCCGGCGAACAGGAGGTCGCCCTGCGCGCCCTGGTCTCCGGCGGCCTCGTACCGGAGTCACGGGCATCGGCGTCCGGGGCCGCCGCGGACCCGGCGGGGGAGTCGGCGCCTGACTCGCCCGACCCGGTGGACCTGCGCACCCTGCTCGTCCCGTACGCCACCTCGACGGTCACGCTCTCCGAGCCCGGCGCGCCCGTGCCGCTCGCGCGGGCCGCCGCGAAGGAGCTGGCCGCCGCGGTCGGCGCCGCCCTGGACAACGTACGCAAGCACGCGGGGGAGGGGGCGCGGGCCTGGATCCTCATCGAGGACGAGCCGGACTCCGTCGTGGTGACCGTGCGCGACGACGGGCCGGGCATCCCGGAAGGACGGCTCGCGCAGGCCGAGGGCGAGGGGCGGCTCGGCGTGGCCCAGTCGATCCGCGGCCGACTGCGCGATCTCGGCGGCGACGCCCAGCTGATCTCGGTGCCGGGGCAGGGCACGGAGGTCGAACTGACGGTACCGAAGGACACCAGAGCGGCACGGGGGAAGGCGGAGCGGCGATGACGGACACCGCGAACGAGAACAAGGACGAGAAGCCCATGAGCGGGACCGCAAGCGGAGATGACCGGCAGAGCCCTCTCCGGGTCATGGTCGTCGACGACCACCCCATGTGGCGGGACGCGGTCGCCCGCGACCTCGCCCAGTCCGGGTTCGACGTGGTCGCCACGGCGGGTGACGGCGAGCAGGCCGTACGCCGCGCCCGGGCCGTCACCCCCGACGTCCTCGTGCTCGACCTCAACCTGCCCGCGAAACCAGGTGTCCAGGTCTGCAAGGAGGTCGTCGGGTCCAACCCCGGGCTCCGCGTCCTGGTCCTCTCGGCGAGCGGCGAGCACGCCGACGTCCTGGAGGCGGTGAAGTCGGGTGCGACCGGCTACCTGCTGAAGTCGGCCTCGACGGAGGAGCTGATCGACGCGGTACGCCGTACGGCGGTCGGCGACCCGGTGTTCACCCCGGGCCTGGCCGGTCTGGTCCTCGGCGAGTACCGCCGCCTCGCCTCCGAGCCGGCACCGGCGGCGGGCGACGACGAACCCAAGGCCCCGCAGCTCACCGACCGCGAGACGGAGGTACTGCGGCTGGTGGCCAAGGGCCTCAGCTACAAGCAGATCGCCGACCGCCTGGTCATCTCCCACCGCACGGTCCAGAACCACGTCCAGAACACCCTGGGCAAGCTGCAACTGCACAACAGGGTGGAACTGGTGCGCTACGCGATCCAGCGCGGCCTGGACGACGAGTGAGAGCGGTACGGAGCCTCGACGCAGAGTGAGGCGCACGTCACACTGATCCTTCGTCAGGAACCCGCGGCGAAGGGACATTTCCATGCGCGTCGGAGTACTGACCGGAGGCGGCGACTGCCCCGGGCTCAACGCCGTCATCCGGGCCATCGTCCGCAAGGGCGTACAGGAGTACGGGTACGAGTTCGTCGGCTTCCGGGACGGCTGGCGAGGTCCGCTGGAGGGCGTCACCGTACGCCTCGACATCCCCGCCGTGCGCGGCATCCTCCCGCGCGGCGGCACCATCCTCGGCTCCTCGCGGACCAACCCGCTCAAACAGGAGAACGGCGTCGCCCGCATCCGGGAGAACCTCACCGCGCAGCAGGTCGACGCGCTCATCGCGATCGGCGGCGAGGACACCCTGGGAGTCGCGGCCCGGCTGACCGACGAGTACGGGATTCCGGTCGTCGGCGTACCGAAGACGATCGACAACGACCTGTCCGCCACCGACTACACCTTCGGCTTCGACACCGCGGTCGGTATCGCGACGGAGGCGATCGACCGACTGCACACCACCGCCGAGTCGCACATGCGCGTCCTGGTCTGCGAGGTGATGGGCCGCCACGCCGGCTGGATCGCCATCCATTCCGGGCTCGCCGGCGGCGCCAACGTCATTCTCATCCCCGAACAGCGCTTCGACACCGAGCAGGTGTGCGCCTGGGTGACCTCGCGCTTCAGTGCCTCGTACGCCCCCATCGTGGTCGTCGCGGAGGGCGCGATGCCCAAGGACGGCGACATGGTGCTGAAAGACCAGTCCCTCGACTCCTTCGGCCATGTCCGGCTGTCCGGCGTCGGCGAATGGCTGGCCAAGGAGATCGAGAAGCGCACCGGCAAGGAGGCGCGCACCACGGTGCTCGGCCATGTCCAGCGTGGCGGCACCCCCAGCGCCTTCGACCGCTGGCTCGCCACCCGCTTCGGCCTGCACGCCATCGAGGCCGTCCGCGACGGGGACTTCGGCAAGATGGTCGCCCTGCGGGGCACGGACATCGTCCGCGTCCCGATCGCGGAGGCCACGGCGAAACTGAAGACGGTCGACCCGAAGCTGTACGAGGAGGTCGGGGTGTTCTTCGGCTGACGGTGGGGTGTGGTTGCTCGCGCAGTTCCCAGCGCCCCTGCTTTTCAGGGGCGCTGGGAACTGCGCGACAAGCCCCCACCGGGCCCGCAGACGAAGGAACTACCGCGCCCGCAGGGACTGCACCCCCGCCACCAACTCCCGTACGACACTCGCCCCGTCCAGCGTCAGCACCGACTCCGGGTGGAACTGAACGCCTGCGAACCCGGGCCCCCGAACCGCATGCACCTCTCCACCCTCACTCCTGCTGACCTCGACCCCATGAGTCGCCAGCTCCGCCGCCGACTCGTCGTCGCAGTGCGCCACGAAGCTGTTGTAGAAGCCGACGGTCTCCGTCCGCCCGAACAGTTCGATCTCCGTCTGTGCTCCCTGGTACGGCACCTCCTTGCGTACGATCCCCAGCCCCAGCTCCACCGCGATCAGCTCGTGCCCGAGGCAGACACCGAGGACGCCGTGCCGGTGGTCCTGCAGCACCTCGGCGGTCAGCTCGCGCAGGAACCGCATCTTCGGGTCGGCCACATCGCCCGGATCACCGGGACCGGGCCCCAGCACCAGCGGCCCCTCGTGCCGTACGACGGCCTCCCGAAGCCCCGGTTCGTCGTAGCGCCGTACGGTCACCTCGAGGCCCGACGAGCGCAGGACGTGCGCGAGCATCGCCGTGAAGGTGTCCTCCGCGTCGACGACCAGCGCGTTCCCGGCCAGCTCCTCGGTCCGCTCCTGCATCCGCAGCCAGAACGGCGCCAGCGAGCCGCGCCGCCCGTCCAACGCGGCCCGCACGCGTGGATCGTCCATGAGCCGCGGCCGTACGCCCACCTCCCGGGGCCTTCCCGGTACGACACCCAGCGCCGCCAGCACCCCGGCAGCCTTGGCGTGGGTCTCGGCGACCTCACCCGCCGGGTCAGAGCCCCGGACCAGCGTGGCACCGACCGGCACCTTGAGCCGCCCGTCCGCCGCGATGTCGGCGGTCCGGATGAGGATCGGCGAGTCGAGGGTCTGCGCCCCTCCCGCATCCCGCCCCAGCAGCGCCAGCGCGCCCGCGTAGTAGCCCCGCCCGCCGACCTCGTGCCGTTCGATCACCCGGCAGGCGTTCTGCACGGGCGAGCCGGTGACGGTCGCCGCGAACATGGTCTCCTTCAGCACCTCCCGCACATCCAGCGAGGACCGGCCGCGCAACTCGTACTCGGTGTGCGCGAGATGGGCCATCTCCTTCAGCCGAGGACCGACCACGACCCCGCCCATGTCGCCGACGGTGCACATCATCTTGAGCTCCTCGTCGACGACCATCGACAGCTCCTCGATCTCCTTGCCGTCGGCGAGGAAGGAGAGCAGATGCTCGGGGGTCGGCCCCTCGGCCGGATAGCGGTACGTCCCGCTGATCGGGTTCATGACCACGGTCCCGCCGGACATCCGGACGTGCACCTCGGGGCTGGCCCCGACCAGCGTCCGCTCCCCGGTGTGGACCACGAACGTCCAGTACGCGCCCCGCTCGCCCTCCAGCAGCCGCCGGAACAGCGCGAGGGCATCGGCGCGTCCGAACCCCGGGATCTCACCCCCGTACGTCCGCCGGATGACGAAGTTGGCTCCTTCGCCCCGCCCGATCTCCTCCCGCAGCACCCGCCCGACGATGTCCGCGTACTCCTCGTCCCCGACATCGAAGCCACCGCCCTCCACCCGCACCTCGTGCGCGGGAAGCTGGTCGAGCGCCTCCTCGAGCGGGAGTTCGTACGTCTCCTCGGGCGTGAGCACCGAGAGCGGGGTGCCGTCGTCGCGGACGTCGAAACCGCGCTCGCGGATCTGGCGGAACGGGATGAGGGCGAGCCCCTGGTCGGGGATGTCGGCGAGCCGGTCGTACGTGCTCACCGGGCCGAGCAGCAGTTCGACCACCGCGTGATCGTGGCCGGGTGTGCGGCGGTGGAGCAGGGCGAACGGGCGGTTGTCGTGCAGGAGCCGGTCGAGTCGCATCGTTGTTCGTTCCTCTTCCATCGATCGATGACGGGATCAGTGATCGGGAGGAACGGCCGGCGCGGAGATTCGCGGAAGTCCGCTGAAACACCGAAGGCCGCCCCTCGGGCGGCCTTCGCGAAGTCTTGCGTACGCGCAGTCAGTGGGCCGCCGAGTGAGCGGGCCACCACCAGTTCTGGTTCTGGGTCGAGTGCGCGAACATGCGACGGACCATACACCACGGGCCGCGCGCGGATCGTGAACCGGCGCGCGGACCGGCCATTCCGCTCACCGGACCCGAACGAGCGAACCCTGTCTCACTTGATGAGCACGCGGATGGACGCCCGACACGACCCCGTAATGTTGGGGTCGTGACCGTGAACGCTAAGACCAGCGCGAGCGCTGGCAACACCTGGCGAGACCTGCCCGCGGCGCAGCAGCCCGAGTACCCCGACACCGAGGCTCTGCGCGCAGTCGTTGCGGAGCTCGAGTCGTATCCCCCGCTCGTCTTCGCGGGCGAGTGCGATCAGCTGCGCGCCCGGATGGCGGCCGTCGCCAAGGGAGAGGCGTTCCTCCTCCAGGGCGGCGACTGCGCCGAGTCCTTCGACGCCGTCGGCGCCGAGCACATCCGCGCCAAGCTCAAGACCCTCCTCCAGATGGGTGCCGTCCTCACGTACGCGGCCTCCGTGCCGGTCGTGAAGGTTGGCCGGATCGCCGGCCAGTACTCGAAGCCCCGCTCCAAGGGCACCGAGACCCGCGACGGCGTGACCCTGCCGACGTACCGCGGTGACTCGGTCAACGGCTTCGATTTCGACGAGAAGTCCCGGATCCCGGACCCCGAGCGCCTGAAGCGGATGTACAACGCGTCCGCGTCCACGCTCAACCTGGTCCGCGCCTTCACCACCGGCGGGTACGCCGATCTGCGCCAGGTGCACGCCTGGAACCAGGACTTCGTGAAGTCGTCCCCGTCCGGGCAGCGGTACGAGCAGCTGGCCCGCGAGATCGACAACGCGCTGAACTTCATGCGTGCCTGCGGCACGGACCCGGCCGAGTTCCAGACGGTCGAGTTCTACTCCTCGCACGAGGCGCTGCTGCTGGACTACGAGTCGGCGCTGACCCGCGTCGACTCCCGCACCGGACGGCTGTACGACGTCTCGGGGCACATGGTGTGGATCGGCGAGCGCACTCGGCAGCTGGACGGCGCGCACATCGAGTTCGCCTCCCAGGTCCGCAACCCGATCGGCATCAAGCTCGGCCCGACGACGACGGCCGAGGAGGCGCTGCAGTACATCGAGCGTCTCGACCCGGACCGCGAGCCCGGCCGGCTGACCTTCATCGTCCGCATGGGCGCCGACAAGGTCCGCGACAAGCTGCCCGAGCTGGTCGAGAAGGTCACGGCGTCGGGTGCGACGGTGGCCTGGGTGACCGACCCGATGCACGGCAACACCTTCGAGGCGGCCTCCGGTCACAAGACCCGCCGCTTCGACGACGTGCTCGACGAGGTGAAGGGCTTCTTCGAGGTCCACAAGGGGCTGGGTACGCACCCCGGCGGTATCCATGTGGAGCTCACGGGCGACGACGTCACCGAGTGCGTGGGCGGCGGCGACGAGATCTTCGTCGACGACCTGCACCACCGCTACGAGACGGCCTGCGACCCCCGCCTCAACCGCAGCCAGTCGCTCGACCTGGCTTTCCTCGTCGCGGAGATGTACAGGGACCAGTAGGCGGACTGCCTGTTACAGCAGACGGCGGTGGGGCGCGGATCACATACGATCCGCGCCCCACAGCACTTTTCGGGCACCGGCCAGCCGGGTAAGGTTAGGTTAACCTCACCGATCTTCGGGAGGGTGTGACCCTGCGATCCCGTACGGGAGGTGACCCGCGTGTACGTCTGCAACTGCTTCGGAGTGACCGAGGCGCAGGTGAAGAAGCATGCGGCGGACGGCGCCTGCACCCCCCGCCAGATCGCGTCGGCCTGCAAGGCGGGCACCGACTGCGGCTCGTGCGTACGGCGCATCCAGGCGCTGCTGGGCAGGGGCGCGTATCCCACCCGTGGGCTCGCGGACGAGGGCAGCCGACAGGTCCTGGCCGAACAGCTGGACGAAGCCGCCTGAGTCCTGGAGGCCGTCGGCCCGGGTGGGCCGGCTCTCAGCTCTCCGGCTGCTCGATGAGCTGCGCGATGTAGAGGGCCTCGCCGAGCTTCTCCACCAGTTCCAGCTGGGTGTCCAGATAGTCGATGTGGTGCTCCTCGTCCGCGAGGATCGACTCGAAGATGTTCGCGGACGTGATGTCGCCCTTGGCGCGCATGACCTCGATACCGCGCCTGAGGCGGTCGATCGCCTCGACCTCGACCTGCCGGTCCGCCTGGAACATCTCCGTCAGGGTCTGCCCCACCCGCACATGGAAGAGCCGCTGGTAGTTCGGCAGGCCGTCCAGGAAAAGAATCCGGTCGGTGAGGATCTCCGCGTGCTTCATCTCGTCGATCGACTCGTGCCGCGTGTACTTCGCGAGCTTTGTCCAGCCGAAGTTCTCCTGCATCTTCGCGTGCAGGAAGTACTGGTTGATCGCCGTGAGTTCGGCGGTCAGCTGCTCGTTGAGGAATTCGATGACCTCGGGGTCGCCCTGCATCGCAGAGGCTCCTTCCAAGCGGGGGACTGGGGAGGTTGCCGCCGAATGATTTCACCGCCGCCGAAGATCGTCCAGTAAGTGCGCACTTAGTAAGTAAGGGCATGCTTAGTCCAAGTTATCCGGACTTGATGGAATTCGGTCGGGCCTGGTCATGCGTACTCTTCGTGGTCTGTCAGGATGGAGTCATGGGGCAGCCGGTGGAAGGTGAATCGGGACAGCGCGATTCAGGAGGTGCGGCGCAGCCCGAATTGCCGCCGGGGCAGCGAGTGCAGCGCGGCTGGCCGGTCACCCATTACGGGCCGGTGCCCAAATTCCGCCCCGAACGCTGGGAGTTCAGGGTTTTCGGCGCCACCGCCGACAGCGAGAAACGCTGCTGGAACCACGAGGAGTTCACGGCCCTCCCGTACACCTCCGTCGTGGCCGACCTGCACTGCGTCACGAAGTTCAGCATGCTCGGCGCCGAGTGGGGCGGAATTCCGGCGCGGACGATCCTGGCGGCCGCGCCGCCCGCGCCGGAGGTCACCCACGTCATGGTCTGGGCGGAATACGGTTTCAGTTCGAATCTCCGACTGGCCGATTTCGCGTCGGACGGCACGATCTTCGCCACCCACAAGGACGGCGAACTCCTCACCGCGGAACACGGCTTCCCGGTCCGGCTGGTGGTGCCGCATCTGTACGCCTGGAAGGGCCCCAAGTGGGTGCGCGGGGTGGAGTACATGACCGCCGACCGCCGCGGCTTCTGGGAGGAACGCGGCTACCACAACGTCGGCGACCCATGGCGCGAACAGCGCTACTCCTACCAGGAGGAGCCCGGCGACGGCCCCGAGCTCTGAGGTCATGAATCCTGAGGTCCTGTGCGGCCGAGGTCAGTGGTGGTACCGGTGCACCACCGCATGACCCTTGCCCCGGCCGATCGTCCACTTGTTGACGGGCGTGGTGACGACGAAGGCGATGGCCAGCGAGATCGCCAGCGCGCCCCAGAAGAGCAGATCGTCCAGCTGGGCGTCCATCGCGCCCGGCCACAGCGTGATCACGCCGTTGTCGACCAGTTCCATCACGGCGATCGACAGGGTGTCGGCGGCCAGCGCCACCTGGACGGCTCTACGGAGTCCGACGCCGGCGCGCAGGACCCCGCGCAGTGTGAGCGAGTAGCCGAAGAAGAACGCCAGGACGATCGCCAGCACGGTGGTGGGCAGGTTTCCCCAGCCGAGCGCCGTACCGATGACCATGCCGAGCACCTCGCCGATGGCGCAGCCGGTGAGGCAGTGAAGGGTGGCCTGGACGGCGGTGGCCCAGGTGGCGGCCGGTGTGTGCTGGTGCTGGTGTGCGTGTTCGGGTGTCTCGTGCTCCATGAGTAACCCCCGGGTGTCACGTGGTCACGGTTTCCTGCACTTGCCGCCAATATACCCCCCAGGGGTATTCTCGTTCTGTCTCTTTCTCTACCCGTCCCGAAGCTTCTTCAGGCGTTCCACGTCCGCCGCGTGTCCCTCCTTGCCGCCGGGCGTCTCGATGATCAGCGGTACGCCCTCGGTCGCCGGGTGGGTCATCAGCGCGCGGAACGGGTCCTCGCCGATATGGCCCGCGCCGATGTTCTCGTGGCGGTCCTTGTGCGCGCCGACCACGTCCTTGGAGTCGTTGGCGTGGATCAGCTTCAGCCGGCCCTCGCCGACCGTGTCGACCAGCAGATCGAGGGTCTGGTGCATCCCGCTCGGGCCGGTCAGATCGTGCCCGGCCGCGAAGATGTGGCAGGTGTCGAGACAGACGCCGAGCTTCGGGTGGGCGTCGAGCGCCTCGAAGTACGGCCCGAAGTCCCAGGTGCGCGAACAGAGGGAGGAGCCCTGCCCGGCGGTCGACTCGAGGAGCAGAAACGGGTCGTCGTCATGGGCGAGCTCGTCGAGCAGCGGCAGCAGATGCTCCCGTACCTGCTTGAGGGCCACGGACCGCTCCCGCCCGCCGGTCGCGCTCCCGGTGTGCACCACCACGCCCAGCGCGCCGATCTCGCGCCCGCGCCGCAGCGAGTGCCGCAGCGACTCCACGGACCGCTCGACGGTCGCCTCGGTGTGCGAGCCGAAGTTGATCAGGTACGGGGCATGGACGTATGCCGGGATCGAGCTCTCGGCGCAGGCCGCGCGGAACTCCTCGTCCTGCCGGGGACTGCCCACGGGCGTCGCCCAGCCGCGCGGGTTGGCGACGAAGACCTGCACGGTCTCGGCGAGGAGGTCACGGGCGTAGGACAGGCCGACGGAGTGGAGTCCGCCGGCCACGGGAACATGGCCGCCGACGGGGTTGCGGAGCTGCTTGCTGGTCACCCTCGAAGGGTGTCACGCGGCGCTCCGCGTCCCGTCGGCGGATACCGATGACCTGCCACCGCTGTCCGCCGGGTCAGCGGATCGTGATGGTGATCTTCGAACCCTTGGGCGCGGTGTCGCCGCCGTCCACGGACTGCTTCTTCACCGTGTCGCCGAAGAGCCCGAGCAGTCCCCGGTCCTCGTCGACCGTGAACCCGGCGCCCTCCAGGGCCTCCCTGGCGTCGCCGACACTGTCGCCCACGACATCCGGGACCTCGATCATCTCGGGGCCCTTGGAGACCGTCAGGGTGACCGTGTCGCCCTGTTCGGCCTCGCTGCCGGCCTCCGGCGACTGGGCGGCGACCTGTCCCTTGGCGAATTCGTCCGAGGTGACGGTCCGCTCGGCGACCTTGACCTTCAGCCCCGCCTGCTCCAGTACGGACTTCGCTTCGGCGAGCTCGGCGCCGGTGACGTCGGAGACCTCCACCGGGCTGCCCTTGCTGACGACGAGGGCGACCGCGGAACCCGCGCGCCGCTCGGTGCCCGGCTCCGGACTGGTACTGATCACCGAACCCCGGGGCACCTCCTCGCTGAACTCCCGGGTGACCATCCCCGGCTCCAGACCCTCGCGCTTCAGCACCGCTCTGGCCTTGTCCAGGCGGTAACCCTCGAGCTGGGGCACCGGCACGGTCTCCGGCCCCTTGGAGATGGTGAGCGACACGCTGTCGTTGTCCCGGATGCGCTCGCTGACCCCGGGATCAGTGCTGATGACGGTGCCGCGTCTCACTGTGTCGCTGTAGGCCTCGTCGATCGTGCCGACCTCGAGCCCGGCCTGCTTCAACCGGGCCTCGGCCTGCGCCTGCGTCATCGACAGCACCCCGGGGACCTGGGTGAACTGCCCGGAGTTGATGTACCAGACGCCCGCCCCCACCCCGAGGACGAGCAGTACGGCGGCGAGGACGGCGAGCGGCCCACGCCTGCTCCGCGCCCGCGGGGAGCGCCGGGAGGGCGGGGCGGGCGCCGGGGGAGCGCCGACCGTTCCCAGCCGGCTCGTCCGGTGCAACCGTCCCTCGTCGACCGGGGGTTCGATCTCGTTGACGGGCAGGGGCCGCGGCACGGCCAGCGCGCGCGGGATGACGCTCGTCAGGTCCTCAGCGTTGTCGTGCGCCGAGGCGACGGCCTGCGGCGGTACGGCGTCCAGTTGTTCGGCGCCGAGCGCGCTGCGCGTCTCCAGCACCAGCGCGAGCAGCGCCACGGCGTCGTACGGGCGGATGTCGGCGTTGCGCGCGGTCGCCGAGGCGACCAGCGCGTCCAGCTCGAGGGCCAGCCCGGGGACGAGGGACGAGGGCGGCGGCACGTCCTCGTGCAGGTGCTTGTAGAGCACCAGCGCGGGGGAGTCGCCGTAGTGCGGCTGGTCGCCGGTCAGCATCTCGTAGAGGACGATTCCGCAGGCGTACACATCGACCCGTGGGTCGGTGGTGCCGGTCTCGATCTGCTCGGGTGCGAGGTAGGAGACGGTGCCGAGGACGGCACCGGTCGTGTTGGTGACCGTGTCCACGGCCCGCACGAGCCCGAAGTCGGCGACCTTGACCCGGCCGTCGTCCCCTATGAGCACGTTCTCGGGCTTCATGTCGCGGTGCACGAATCCGGCCCGGTGGGCGGCGCCGAGCGCGGCGAGCACGGGCTCCAGGATGTCGAGCGCGGCCCTCGGCTGGAGCGCGCCGCGTTCACGGAGCACGTCACGCAGGGTGCAGCCGGCGACGTACTCCATGGCGAGATAGACGTACGACCCGTCGGTGCCCTGGTCGAAGACCTGCACGACGTTGGGGTGCGCGAGCCGGGCCACGGACTTCGCCTCGCGGATGAACCGCTCGACGAAGGACACGTCGGCGGCGAGCGAGGGGTGCATCACCTTGAGGGCGAGCACGCGGTCGAGGCGGGTGTCCACGGCCCGGTAGACCGTGGCCATCCCGCCGACCGCGATCCGCGCGTCCACGCGATAGCGACCGTCGAGCACCTGCCCGACGAGAGGGTCCTGAAGGGTCGTGTCCACGCAGGCGAGTGTACGAGCCGTCACTGACAGGGCCGCGATCTCACTCGGGAAAGCAGCAGGACTGAAGCCGACCTGTGACGCGAACCGAGACGGAGAGCCGCCGACGGTGGGAAGCCCCCACCGGAGAGCTCCCCTTGCCAGCGGGCTGGAAACGGGCGGTGCGCGGGTGGGAGATCAAAAATTGGGCCGCTCCGGATCCAGCACGGCCAGCCCCTCCGCAGGAGACGACGCCTCGGCGAAGTGACGCCGCGGAATCCGCCCCGCCCGGTAGGCCAACCGCCCCGCCTCCACCCCGCTCCGCATGGCGGCAGCCATCAGCACGGGTTCCTGAGCCCGGGTGACCGCCGACGCCAGCATCACCCCCGCACACCCCAGCTCCATCGCCAGCGCCACGTCCGACGCCGTCCCCGCCCCCGCGTCCAGAATCACCGGCACACGCGCGTGCTCCACGATCAGCTGGAAGTTGTGCGGGTTGCGGATCCCCAGCCCCGACCCGATCGGCGACCCGAGCGGCATGATCGCGGCGCACCCGACGTCCTCCAGCTTGCGTGCCAGCACCGGATCGTCGTTCGTGTACGGCAGCACCGTGAACCCGTCGTCCACCAGCACCTCCGCCGCGTCCAGCAGTTCGATGGGATCCGGCAGCAGCGTCCGCTCGTCGGCGATGACCTCCAGTTTCACCATGTCCGTACCGAGCGCCTCCCGGGCCAGCCGGGCCGTCAGCACGGCCTCGCCGGCGGTGAAGCATCCCGCCGTGTTGGGCAGCACCTGGATGCCGAGCCGTTCCAGCACCGACAGCACCGACCCGTGCACCGAGGGATCGACGCGCCGCATCGCGACGGTCGTCAGTTCCGTGCCCGAGGCCACCAGGGCCCGTTCCAGCACCTCGAGGCTGGGCGCGCCCCCCGTACCCATGATCAGCCGGGACGCGAAGGCCGTACCACCGAGGACAAAGGGATCGTCGGCCATGGTTCAGCCTCCCTGGACGGCGGTGAGGACCTCGACGCGGTCTCCCTCGGCGAGGGGGGTCGAGGACCAACGCGCGCGTGGGACGACGGTTTCGTTGAGCGCGGCGGCCACACCGGAAGGCGCCGGGGTGAGGGTCTTCACCAGCGCGTCGAGCGCGGTACCGGCGGACACCTCTTGCTGCCGGCCGTTGACCAGGATGTTCAGGGAATGGCTCATGCGAACTGCTCCATGCGTACGGCGTGGACGGCGTCGAACCGTCGAGGGGTGAAGGCGCGGGCCTCGTCCGGCAGTTCACCGGTGGCCAGGGCGGCGGCCATCGCGTCTCCGGTGACCGGCGTCAGCAGCACGCCGTTGCGGTAGTGCCCGGTGGCCACCAGAAGCCCGTCCAGCGCGGTCGGGCCCAGCAGCGGCGCGTTGTCGGGGGAGCCGGGGCGCAGTCCCGCGCGGGTCTCCGTCAGCGGCAACTCGGTGATCCCGGGGACGAGTTCGTGGGCGTCGCGCAGCAGCTCGTAGACACCGCCCGCCGTGACGGTGGTGTCCCAGCCCAGCTCCTCGCTGGTCGCCCCGACGACCAGCTCACCGTTCTCGCGCGGCACCAGATAGACCTGGCTGCCGCGCACCACGGCCCGCACGGTCCGGCTCAGGAAGGGCGCGTACCGCTGCGGCACGGTCACCCGCAACACTTGCCCCTTCACGGGCCGTACGGGTGGCAGCACAGCCTCCGGGACTCCCGCGAGCCGTCCGCTGAGGCTGCCCCCGGCCAGCACGACCGACCCGGCGGCCAGTTCGTCGCCGTCCGAGTCCGTGACCCCCACGGCCCGCCCCCGCCGTACCTCGAGCCGTTCGGCCCAGGTCCGGCGCAGCACGACCCCGGCGCGCTCGCACGCGGCCACCAGCGCCCCGGCCAGCCGTCGCGGATCGATCTGGTGGTCGCCGTCCACCCGCAGCCCCCCGCGCACGCCCGGCGCGAGCATCGGCTCCAGGCGCCGGCATTCGCGCCCGGACAGCCACTCCGACTGCAGGCCGGAGCGCTGTTGCAGGGCGTGCAGTTCGCGCAGCTCGGCGCGGTCGTCGGCGTCGAGCGCGACGGCGAGGGTGCCGCAGCGGCGGTAGCCGAGGTCATGACCGGTCAGCTCGGTGAGCTCGGCGACGAAGTCCGGATAGCGGCGGGCCGACTCCAGGTTCAGCCCCAGCAGGGTCTGCTCCCCGTGGTGCAGTTCGGTGACGGCGGCCAGCATCCCGGCCGCCACCTGCGCGGCCCCGCCGCCCGGCACGGGATCCACGACGGTCGTGGCGAGCCCGCGCTGCGCGGCCCGCCAGGCCGTCACCAGCCCGATGATCCCGCCGCCGACGACCACGACGTCCGAGGTGTGTGTACGCGACATGGGCGTCCAGCCCCTCCCTTCGCCGGCATGACCCGGATCAGGTTCGTACGGTCGGAGGCCGCCCAGCCTCCCTCTCAGCCCGGTGCGTCCGGGCTCCCGCGAGTGCTTACGCTGGTCACCCTAGCCCGCAGTGCGACGCCCATGTAAGGGAGCCCGTCCCCATGCCCCGCTCGCTCGACGGCCTCGTCCTCGCCCCTGTCACGGACCAGGCCCCAGGTCAGGTGGGGACGCGCACCCGGTTCACCTACCACGAGCGAAACGGCGAGATCTGGGCCGAGTACGCGGGCGGCGATGTCGTACGCGGCCATCTCGTGGGTACACGGGAAGGTGACCGGCTCGACTTCCGGTACGTGCAGCTGAAGCGCGACGGGACGACGTCCTCGGGCCACTGTGTGTCCGAGGTGACCGAACTGCCCGACGGGCGGCTGCGGTTGGCGGAGACCTGGGAGTGGGAGTCGCAGCCGGGCAGTGGGACGAGCGTGGTGGAACAGGTCGAGCGCGTGGTTGTGGAGTAGGTCACTGACCGCGCCCACTGACTGACAATTTGTCAGTTGTCTATGGTGATCGGGTGAGCGAGCAGACGCAGGCACAGGACACACCGGGCGGGCTGCGGGCGCGGCGCGTGGTCGTCGTGGGCGCGGGCATGGCCGGGGTGCAGACCGCGGTCGCCCTGCGGGAGCAGGGGTTCACGGGCACCGTCACGCTGCTGGGTGCCGAGCCCCATCAGCCGTACGACCGGCCGCCCCTGTCCAAGGCCGTACTGCTGGGCAAGGCGGAGGACTCCGCCTTCGACGTCGACTTCGAGGCCCTCGGTATCGAACTGCTGCTCGGGTGCGAGGTGCTGGGCGTCCGAGGCGCCGAACATGAACTGGACACCGCCGAGGGGCCCGTCCCGTACGACGTCCTGGTCCTCGCGACCGGCGCCGAACCGATCCGGCTGCCGGGCACCGAGGGCGTACCCGGGGTGCATCTGCTGCGGACCCTCGACGACGCCGAGCGGCTGCGGCCGGTCCTCGCACGTCAGCATGACATCGTGGTCGTCGGGGCGGGCTGGATCGGCGCCGAGTTCGCCACCGCCGCCCGCGAGGCCGGCTGCTCCGTCACCGTCGTGGAGGCCGCCGACCGGCCGCTCGCGGGCGCCCTGCCCGCCGAGGTGGCCGCGCCGATGGCCGCCTGGTACGCCGACAGCGGCGCCTCGCTGCGCACCCACGCGCGCGTGGCACGCGTCGAGCCCGGCGCGGTGGTGCTCGACGACGGCTCGCGGCTGCCCGCAGGCGCCGTCGTCGTCGGCATCGGGGCCCGCCCGGCCACGGCCTGGCTCACGGGCTCGGGGATCACCCTGGGCGAGCACCGCGAGGTCGTCGCCGACGACCATCTGCGCACCTCCCAGGCGGACGTCTACGCGGTCGGCGACTGCGCCTCCTTCCCCTCGGGAAGGTACGGCCGACGTCTTCTGGTCCACCACTGGGACAACGCCCTCCAGGGACCCCGTACGGTCGCCGCCAACATCATCGGGGAGTCCCCGGCGGTCTACGACCCCGTCCCGTACTTCTGGTCGGAGCAGTTCGGCCGCTTCGTCCAGTACGTCGGCCACCACCAGTCCGCCGACACCACCCTGTGGCGCGGCGACCCGGCCGGGCCCGCCTGGACGGTCTGCTGGCTGCGCGAGGGCCGCCTGGCCGCCCTGCTGGCCGTGGGCCGCCCCCGGGACCTGGCCCAGGGGCGCCGGCTGATCGAGGCGGGCACCCTGATGGACGCCGAGGCCCTGACGGACCCCTCCCGGCCACTGAAGGCGGCCACGGCGTAGGGCCGGGCGTTGCCCGACGCGGCTCGACACCATCACAACGGCGCAGGTCACAGGGGTCCCGCTTCCGACTGTCAGTGCGGGATGGCAGGCTTGTCCCGTGACCGAGATTGACGCAAAGATCGATGCTCTCGTCCCCGCCTGGCTCACGCTGCCCGACATCGCGGAAATCCTCGACATCGAGGTGACACGCGTCCGGCAGTTGGTCAAGGAGGGCCAAGTGATCGCCGTACGCCGTGGCGAGAACCGCGCGCTGCACGTCCCCGCCGCCTTCATCGACGGGGCCGAGCAGAAGGTCGTCAAGGGCCTCACCGGCACCCTGACGCTCCTGAGGGACGACGGCTTCTCCGACGAAGAGATGCTCGAGTGGCTCTTCACTCCCGACCCGAGCCTGCCCGGCACCCCCGCGCAGGCCCTCAGCGAGAATCGCGGCACGGAGGTGAAGCGCCGGGCCCAGGCGCTCGCCGTCTGATCCGACCAGCCGCCGGTGTGCGGGCCTCGGCCCGCACACCACCACACAGGGGCGCGCCCGGGTGAACACCCAGGGGCGCGCCCATGGGGGGACACGTATGCCCGAGACGACCGACACCGTGCCCGGGGCGAGCGCCGGTACCGCCCGTGCGCGGCTCGCCGACGCCCGGGTCTATCTCTGCACGGACGCCCGCAGACGGCAGGGCGACCTCGCCGAGTTCCTCGACGCCGTCCTGGCCGGCGGGGTCGACATCGTGCAGCTGCGCGACAAGGGCATGGAGGCGGCCGAGGAACTGGACCACCTCCAGGTCTTCGCCGACGCCTGCGCCCGGCACGGCAAGCTCCTCGCCGTCAACGACCGCGCGGACGTCGCCCACGCCGCCGGTGCCGACGTACTTCATCTCGGCCAGGGCGACCTCCCCGTCCCGGCGGCCCGCGCGATCCTCGGCCCCGACGTCCTCATAGGCCGCTCCACGCACGCCGAGTCCGAGGCCGAGGCGGCCGCCGTCCAGGAGGGCGTCGACTACTTCTGCACGGGCCCCTGCTGGCCCACCCCCACCAAACCGGGCCGCCACGCCCCCGGCCTCGACCTGGTCCGCCACACGGCCGGGCTCGCCACCGAGCGTCCCTGGTTCGCCATCGGCGGCGTCGACCTGGGCAACCTGGACGAGGTGCTGGCGGCGGGCGCCACCCGCGTGGTCGTCGTACGGGCGATCACCGAGGCGACCGACCCGGGCGCGGCGGCGGCGGAGTTCGCCAAGCGGCTGCGTTCGTGGTGAGCGTCGGCTGAGCCACCGCCAGGTGTCCGAGTCGTGGACAACAAGGCGACAATCCGGGCAAATTTCCGCCATCCGGTTGGGAGACCGCCGCCCCCTGACTAACCTGCGGGTATGGCCCTCGGAACCGCGTCCACCCGAACCGACCGCGCACGCACTGTGCGCGACATGCTCGCATCCGGCAAGACCACGTACTCCTTCGAGTTCTCGGCGCCCAAGACCCCCAAGGGCGAGCGGAGCCTGTGGAACGCGCTCCGGCGGGTCGAGGCGGTAGCGCCGGACTTCGTGTCCGTGACCTACGGGGCGGGCGGGTCGACGCGCGCGGGCACGGTCAAGGAGACCCAGCAGATCGTCTCCGACACCACGCTCACCCCGGTCGCCCACCTCACCGCGGTCAACCACTCCGTCGCCGAACTGCGCAACATCATCGGCCAGTACGCCGACGCGGGCATCCGCAACATCCTGGCCGTGCGCGGCGACCCGCCCGGCGATCCGATGGCCGACTGGGTACCGCACCCGAGCGGTCTGACGTACGCCGCCGAACTCGTCCGGCTCATCAAGGAGTCGGGCGACTTCTGCGTAGGCGTCGCCGCCTTCCCCGAGACGCACCCGCGCTCACCGGACCGGGACACGGACGTCACGCACTTCGTCGACAAGTGCCGGGCCGGCGCGGACTACGCGATCACCCAGATGTTCTTCCACCCGGAGTCCTATCTGAGGCTGCGGGACGCGGTCGCGGCGGCGGGCTGCCCGACCCCGGTCATCCCCGAGGTCATGCCCGTGACCAGCGTGCGGATGCTGGAGCGGTTGCCGCAGCTCAGCAACGCGGCCATCCCTTCTACCCTGAAAGAGCGGATCCTCACAGCCAAAGACGACGCGACGGCTGTACGCTCCATTGGCATCGAGTTCGCCACGGAGTTCTGCGCGCGACTGCTGGCCGAGGGAGTTCCCGGGCTGCACTTCATTACGCTGAACAACTCCACGGCATCGCTGGAAATCTACGAAAACCTGGGTCTGCACCACCCACAGCGGGCCTAGACCGGCCGCACGGGCGTACGACACACTGCGTAGCGGCCACTGGGAGAGGGGCGTACATGGGCTGGACGGTCCTCTACATCGCGTTTGGCGTCGTCGCGCTGTGGCTACTCGGAGAGGTTCTGCTCCAGTACAAGGCGCGGCTGCGCTGGCGTCTGCTGGCCTTCGTCGGCTTCCTCGGCGTGGTCCTCGGCGTGCTCATCCCGAATGTGCTGGTCATCGGCCTGGGCGCCGCGGCCTTCGCGGTCGGCCAGACCTACGTCACGCTGTCGTTCCGCAGCGGCTTCTCGGCCGGTTGGGCCGTAGCGGGCCGCACGGGCCTCCTCGCGCGGTTCGGCAAGAAGGGCCGCCGCGAGGGGGAGCACCAGGACCCGACGCTGGAGGTCTCCGACCTGGAGGCCACCGAGAGCGCCTACGGGCAGGGCAACGGCACGGACGCGGACTTCGGCGACTTCGGCCGCAGCCCCGCGGAGGGCGCCGGTAACGATGCCTACGACACCGGTGCCGGAACGTACCAGCAGGGCGAGGACTTCGACCGCGACTACGACCGGGACGACGTCTTCACCCCCGCCCGCCCCCTGCGGCCCACGGAGACCGGGAACACGGCCGTCTACGAACCGCAGCCCATC
Organism: Streptomyces sp. ME02-8801-2C; assembly: GCF_033793965.1. Taxonomy (NCBI): domain Bacteria; kingdom Bacillati; phylum Actinomycetota; class Actinomycetes; order Kitasatosporales; family Streptomycetaceae; genus Streptomyces; species Streptomyces sp. ME02-8801-2C. Next base: position 50,675 of record NZ_JARAXP010000001.1, read on the forward strand.
CCCGACGAGACCGGCACGTACGGCATATACAGCGATGCCGCCTACGCGTCGGCGACCGGCCAGGACCAGTCCTACGCGGGCGCGGGCCAGGACCAGTCGTACGCGGCCGCGGCCCAGAACGGCGACCAGACCTACGGCTACGACGGCTACACCGGTTACGACCAGCAGCAGTACGGCTACGACGCCTCGGGCCAGCAGCAGTACGCCGCCTACTCCGACCCGTACATCGGCCAGGGCTACGGCGGCACCTCGTACGACTCCGGCTACGACCAGCAGCAGTACGGCGGCCAGCAGGGCTACGGCCAGGACCAGTACGGCAACGGCGGCTACCACGAGACCCCGTCGAACGGTGTCTGGGTCCCGCAGCAGCGCAACACCGACGACCCGTTCTTCGGCGGTGAACTCCCGCCGGAGCAGCAGTATCCCTACCAGGACAACGGCAACGGCCAGGGCGGTGCCAACGGCAACGGGCAGACGCACGGGAACGGGTTCGACGAGCAGCAGTACCGCTTCTGAGGTCCGCCGCCCCGCCCGGGCGCCCGGGGACTCACTGCGAGCCCCGGAAGCCCGGCCCCTCCACGATCAGCCCGGCCACCAGCGCACCCGACATGCCCGCGTGCGCGAGCCCGCCCCCGGGGTGCGACCAGCCGCCCACGCGGTACAGCCCCGGCAGCCGGGTGCTGTTGGCGGGATGCAGGAAGTCCCCGTTCCCGCCCGCCAGTGAGGGCGCCGGCATGCCCCCGAGGAACGCGCCCGTCTCGTCCCCCGAGTGTCCTGGCGTCCGTATCTCCCGCCACAGGATTCGCTCGCGCAGCCCGGGAATCGCGGCCTCCGCCGCGCCGACCATCAGTTCCGCGAACCCCTCCGCCGGGCCGTCCGCACCCCAGTCGCCCATGACCGCCGCCGGGGCGCTCAGGACCACGGACTCGTGCTCCTCGTCGGGCCGCAGCCCGGGATCGTCCGGCCGCAGCACGGTCACCGTGGGCCGAACCGGGCCGTTCCCCTCCCCGCTGATCCAGTCCAACTCGGCCTCGCGGTCCGGCGCGTGCACCACCGTGCGATGCGCGGCACCCTTCTCGCGGGCCCCGCGCAGGGCCAGCAGCACGGTGAACCGGCCCGGCGAGGGCGTCGACGCGTCGGGAAACACGTCACCGTCCTCGTCGAGCGTGTGCTCCGCCAGCCCCTTCAGCCGTACGGGATCCACGCCCGCCACGACATGGTCGGCCTCCGTGACCGTGCCGTCGGCCAACTCCAGCCCCGCCGCCCGGCCGTCCTTCTCGACGATCCCCATGACCTCGGCCCCGAAGACGAACTCGACCCGCCGGGCCACGCACCGCTCGTACACCGCGCGCGCCAACTCCCGGATGCCGCCCCGCACATACCAGGTGCCGAAGGCGTGCTCCATGTACGGCAGCACGGCCGCGCTCGCCGGAACGGCCCGGGGATCGAGGCCGAACGCCAGGGCGTGACTCTCGAGGAGGGCGGCCAGGCGCGGGTCGCGCAGCTCCCAGGCGGCGACCTCGGAGAGGGTGCCGGCCCGACGGGTGCGCAGCAGCCGCTTGTGGGGGACCGCCGGATAGGGCTCCCGCTCCGCCAGCACCTGCCAGTCGGTCCACAGGGGCTCCTCCAGGAGCGGTCTGCGGGTGCGGTCCCAGGCCTCGCGGGCCCGGACCAGGAAGTCGCCCCAGCGGTCACCCGCCCCGGGGCCGAGAGCCGCCTCCAGCGCCTGGACGACGCCCGCGCGGGACGCGTTCGGCAGGGCGACCTCCGTGCCGTCCGGGAAGACGTGCCGCGAGGACGGGTCGACCTGGACCAGCTCGACGCACTCCTCCAGGGGCTGCTTGCCGGTCTTGACGAACAGGTCGCGGTAGACCGCGGGCAGGGTGAGCAGCCCCGGGCCCGTGTCGAACGAGAAGTCGTCGCGCTCGAAGCGGCGCACCGCTCCGCCGTACGTCTCCCCACGCTCGTACACCGCCACCCGGTGGCCCGCGACGGCCAGCCGGGCAGCGGCCGCCATCGCGCCCATGCCGGCGCCGATCACCGCAATCCGTGCCATACGAGGGACTTTATCGGCCCCCACTGACAATCCCGTCAGGGGCCTGTGACCAGCCGTTTCTCCTCGCGCCGCTGCGCCCGGCGGCGCAGGAACCGTCTGATCCGGGAGACCAGGAAGTACAGCACGACCAGGCCGGTGAGCAGCAGCGCGCCCGCGATGATCGCCGCCGCCTGCGGGTGGAACATCGCGACCGTCACGATGCCCGCGACTCCGAGGTCCTCGGCGACGCTCACGATCACGTTGCTGAACGGTTCCGGCGAGGTGTTGACCGCCATCCGCGTCCCGGCCTTGACCACATGGCTGGCCAGCGCCGTCGAACCGCCGATCGCACCCGCGGCCAGATCGGACAGCGAACCGCTCTGCCCGGCCAGCAGCGCCCCGACGACGGCCCCGGAGACCGGCCGGATCACCGTGTGCACCGCGTCCCACGCCGTGTCCACGTACGGGATCTTGTCGGCGACCGCCTCGCACAGGAACAACACGCCCGCCGCGACGAGGACTTCGGGGCGCTGCAGCGACTCGGGGACCTCGTCGCTCAGCCCGGTCGCGCCGAAGACGCCGAGGAGGAGCACCACCGCGTACGCATTGATGCCGCTGGCCCAGCCGCTGGTGAACACCAAGGGGAGTACTGACACGGACGCGATGGTAACCAGTCGGCAACGGCGTGTCGTGGGGGTGAGCGCGCAGGGCTGAGTACGCGTACCTAGGGGGAGAGATGAGTAGGCGCACGGATGGGCGACGACCTGCGCGAACGGGAGAGTGGAGACACGGAAAAGGGCACGGCTCCGGTACCGCCGACACGGGGCGGCGGAACGGTGCCGAGGCCCTGGACCGCTCCTTCCGCCGATCCGTCGGCGGGAGCGAGACACCGGGGGATCCGGGGGAACGACCGCACGGGGGAACAGGGGGGTACGGGGGAAACGGGGGAGCAGGAAGGAAGCGCCGGTTCGAGGTGGCCCGCGGGGGACGCGGCCACAACGGACCGGCGCTTTCCTGTGCACCCGGACCCCGCCCGCTCAGCCCTTGCCGCCCACCCGTCCCTGAAGCAGCCGGGACAGCGCCGAGTGGACGTCGTCCAGGGAGCGTTCCGGCTGGAAGGACTGCCAGTCCAGGGCGGCGACCAGGACCATGCCGACCAGGGCCGCCGCGGTCAGCGGGATGTCGATCTCGTCGCTGAGCTCGCCGGCCGCCACCGCCTCGCGCAGGACGTCCTCGATGACCGCCACCGCCTGCTGCCTGACCACCATCAGGGTGGACTGCCAGGCCCGGTTGGTCCGCCACAGCTCGGCCACGTACAACTGGGTGAAGGCCGGATAGCGGCTGATGAAGACGAGCCCGGCCCGGACCATCGCGTCCAGGGCGTCGATCCTGGTGCCGCCGTCCCGGGTGGTCTGCTCGGCCGCCTCCCGAAGGGAGGCGGTGAGGAGTTCCACACCGTGGCGCAGCAACTCCTCGAAGAGGACGGACTTGCTCGCGAAGTTGTAGTAGACCGTGCCCTTGGCGACGCCTGCCCGTTCGGCGATCTCGTCCACCGTGGTGGCGGAGAAGCCCTGTTCGGCGATGAGCGTGACGGCTGCCTCGTAGAGCTTCTGCCGGGTGGCCTCGCGGCGCGTACCGCCGCCCGACGCGGTCCTGCTGTGTTCCATGGCTCCGATTCTCACAGGAACACCGGGCACCCGCTGACGAGACGTCACAGGCTCAGCTCCGGGTGCAGCCGGTCCAGGGTCCACACTTGCCTGCGACGGGCCGACACGGCGGTCAGCGCCAGTGCGCCGGCCGTGAACGCCGCCAGCACGGCACACGCCTGCCACACCGGGCCGAGCCCACCGCCGGTGATGAGCCTGCGCAGCGCCTCGACGACATGGCTCATCGGCATGAACGGGTGGATGGCGTTGAAGAAGTCGGGGCTGGTCTGCACGGGATAGGTGCCGCCCGCGGACGTCAACTGGAGCATCAGGAAGGCGAGTACGAGGATCCGTCCCGCCGGTCCGAAGCGGGCGTTCAGCCACTGGACGATCGCCGCGAAACACGCGGTGACCAGGAACAGGAAACCGACTGTCCCCGCCGCCCGCACCATCTCCAGGCCGACCGCCCAGTGCAGTACGGACATCAGGGCCACGGTCTGGAGCACGCCCAGGGCGGCCACGGGGAGCCAGCCCGCCAGGGTGATGCGCCACGCGGAGGCGCCCGCGGCGAGCGCGCGCCGGTTGAGCGGCGGGATCAGCATGTAGGCGACCATCGCGCCCACCCAAAGGGACAGCGGGATGAAGTAGGGGGCGAATCCGGTGCCGTAGTTGGGTGCCTTGTGCAGGTCCTTGGACGCCAGTTGGACCGGGTCGGACATCACCTGGGTGCGCGCGTCACGGTCCTGCCGGTCGTAGTCGGGGATCCGCCCGGCGCCGTCGTGCAGTCCGCCGGCGAGCTTCCCGGAGCCGTCGGCGAGCTTGAACATGCCTCCGGAGAGGTCGTCGGCGCCCGTCCTGAGCTCCTGGACGCCCGTGTCCAGGGCCGTGGCGCCGGCCCTGGCGGTGGTGAGCCCGGTGTGCAGCTTCCGCGCTCCCGTGGCCACCTGGGCCGCCCCGGCGTTGAGCCGGTCGACCTTCCGGACGGCGTCGTCGAGGTCCTCGGAGAGGCGCGGGGCGCGGTCGGCGAGCGACTGGGCCTGCTTCTGCAGCGTGGCCAGTTGCCGGTCGAGGCGGTCCAGGTCGCCGTTCTGGTCGGCGACCAGGGTGTCGACGTCGTCGGCGACCGTCGCCACGTCCGCCGCCGCCTTCCTGGCCTTCTTCAGGTCGGCGCACGCGGCGTCGGGCAGCACCGCGGTCTCGCAGCGCGCCCGGTAGACGCCGTCCAGGGTGGTGGAGGCCGTGTGGGCGCCCTCGGCGGCGACCGGGGCGGCCTTCACCAGGGTGCCGAGGTTGCGCCGGACCGTACCGGCCGAGTCGGCGACGAGCTGGGCGGCGTCCCCGATCGTCTTCTCGTTGTCCTCGAGGAAGGGCCCGAGCCGGTCCGAGACGCCGTGCACCCGGTCGGCGAGCGTCTGCGTGCCCGCGGCGACCTGCCGCGATCCGTCGGCGAGGTCGCCCGCGCCCGTGTCCAGCTTCTTCAGTCCCCGGACCAGCTTGCCGCTGCCCGCCTCGGCGTCCTTCAGCCCGTCGGCGAGGTCCTTGGATCCCTTCTCGGCCTTGCCGATGCCGCCCGTGAGGGTGTCGGCGCCCTCGGCGGCCTTCACGGTCTGCCCGTGGATGTCGGAGAACGAGACGAAGATCCGGTCCAGGAACGACCGCGACGCCTTCGTGGAGGCCGCCGTACGCACCTCGCCGAACACCGTCCGGGAGATCTGCCCCACGATGTAGTTGTTGGCGTCGTTGGTCCGCACCTGGAGCGCGCCCGTCTCCGGAGCGTTGCCCGAACTGGACGCGATCCGCCGGCTGAAGTCGGCCGGCATGGTCAATGACAGGTAGTACGTGCCGTTCTCGACGCCCTCGCGCGCCTCGGCCGCACTCACCTCGTGCCACTCGAAGGTGTCGCTGTCCCGCAGCCCCTTCACGATGTCGGCCCCGGCGGTGAGCTCCTTCCCGGAGACGCTCGCCCCCCGGTCGTCGTTCACGAGCGCCACGGGGATGCGGTCGAGCCTGCCGTACGGGTCCCAGAAGGACCACAGGTACAGGGCGCCGTACAGCAGCGGCAGCAGCAGGAGCGAGGCCAGGGCGGCCCGGGGGAGCCTGCCCCGGCGGAAGCGCCTGAGCTCAAGCGCGGCCAGTCTCGGGGAGCGCATCCGCCGTCTCCTTCTCCTGAGTCTCGATCTCGTGGGTTCCGGTCTCGTGCGGTTCCCGCGCGCGCGGGAACGCCGACACGGTCGATACCGCGACGGCCCCTTCGGGTGCCTCGCTGCACACCGCGACGACGGTCGTCCCGGCCTCGGCGATCGACCGCAACATGGCCCACACCTCGGCCCGTTCGGTGTCCGACAGCTTGAGGTCCGTGTCGTCCACGCCCAGCAGCCGGGGCCCGCCGACCAGCGCCAGCGCCACGGACAGCCGCAGCGCCTCCAGCCGTTCCAGATCGCGTACGGCCGTCCGGGAGCCCTTGGGCAGGGCCTCCAGGTCGAGACCGGCCGCCGTCAACGCGGTGGTGACCCGCAGCCTGTTCTCGGCCAGCCGCTCCGCCCGTGGCCGCAGCAGCCCGCGCAGGGAACCGCCGAACCGGCGCTGGAGCAGCGCCCGTTCGCGCAGGTGCTCCCCGACGGTGAGGGCGGGCTCGAGGTCGGTGATCCCGGGCACGTGCGCGAGCGCGCTCGCGTGGCGTACCGCCGCCAACTGCTTGGGCAGGCTCCACCCGCCGACCTCGGCCGAGCCCTCGGTGGGCCTCATCCGGCCCGTGAGCGCGAGCAGCAGGCAGGTGCGTCCGGACCCGGACGGCCCCTCCAGTGCGATCAGCGAACCGGGTTCCGCGTCGAAGGACACCTCATGGAAGGCCCAGCCGCGAGGCCCCTTGAGCCCGAAGGCCCGGGCGGTCACCCCGAGTCCGTGGGGACTCTCCACGTGCCCATCTCCCTCGTGAATTCTTTGAACTGACTGGTCAGTGCAAAAGATAGCTCGAACCTTCGATCGAAGCAAAAGACCAGGTCAGAACGGATTGTCAGTGGCATACCGCACGATGGGCACATACGGCACCTCCCGTCGGGACGTGCCGTCACACAGACGACAGGAGGTTCGTCATGGCCAGCTCGAACGCAGCCGCCGCCCCACGGCGCCGCGCCCCCGGCCCTGTCCCCTCACTGACCGGGCCGGCGGGAGACGTGCACCCCGTGCTCCGCCGGGCCACGGCCCCGCCCGCGGCCCTCGACCTGCTCGCCCAGGCCCGCGCCGGACTCGACGAGGCGGCCGTCCTGGAGACCGCGAACGAGCGGTACGCCACCGCCCACCTCGCCGCCCTGCGCACCGCGGCCGCGGTACTCGCCGCCCGGGGCCGCCCCGAACCCACCCCCAGGCGCCGGGCACGCATCCGCAGCGCATGGGAAGTACTCCCCGAGATAGCTCCCGAACTCGCCGAGTGGAGCGCGCTGTTCGCCTCCGGTGCCCGCCGCCGCGCCCGCGCCGAGGCCGGCATCCAGGGCGCCGCCAGCAGCCGCGACGCCGACGACCTGATCCGCGACGTGGCGATGTTCCTGCGCCTCGTCGAGCGGATGCTCGTCCTCCAGCCGGTGCTGCCCCAGCCGCGCCACGACCCGGACAGGTCCCCGGGGACGGCCCGGGACAGGGACCGGGACGTCCCTGACGCGGGCTGAGGCGGATGTCCGGGTACGTCACCGGAGGCAATAGGGTGGTGGGGAAGTCGCAGCCTTTCCGCAGCCCACCGGGGCCGGGGAGGCGCCCCGTTCCCTCCGCCCCGACCAGAGGCGGCGCCGCGCCGAGGAGTCACCTGCCGTGTCGAACCCGACTCGCCCCCGCGCCTCTCTCCGTACCGCAGTCGTCTGGGAGGTCCTCCAGGACGCCCTGGAACGCCGCGTCAAAGCCACGGGGCGCGAGTCGCTGGACGTCCTCGACACCGGCGGCGGCAGCGGCAACTTCGCGGTGCCCGTCGCCCGCCTCGGCCACCGTGTCACCGTCGTCGACCCCAGCCCCAACGCGCTGTTCGCGCTGGAGCGCCGGGCCGCCGAGGCCGGCGTCGCCGACCGCGTCCGCGGCGTCCAGGGCGACGCGCACGGCCTCTTCGACGTGGTCGAACGCGGTGGCTACGACGCGGTGCTCTGCCACGGCGTCCTGGAGTACGTGGACGACCCCGCCGAGGGCGTCCGCAACGCGGTGGCCGCCCTGCGCTCCGAGGGCGTCCTCAGCCTGCTCGCCGCCGGTTTGGGCGGCGCCGTGCTGGCCCGGGCCCTCGCAGGGCACTTCAAGGAGGCCAGGCAGGCCCTCGACGACCCGAACGGCCGCTGGGGCGAGAGTGACCCCGTGCCCCACCGCTTCACCGCCGAACAGCTCACCGCGCTGGTCGAGAGCGCCGGCCTGCGCGTCGGCGCCGTACACGGCGTACGGATCTTCGCCGACCTGGTGCCCGGCGTCCTCGTGGACACCGAGCCCGGCGCCCTGGACGCGCTGCTGAAGCTGGAGGCCGCGGCGGCCGAACAGGCCGCGTTCCACTCCGTGGCCACCCAGCTTCATGTGCTCGGTGAGACGCCGGGGGCCACCGAGGCGTGAGTCACCTCCGGTGGCGGAGCGCTGATCAGGGGCTCGGCCGCAGATGGAGTACGCCACAGGCCCCCCGATCGGCCGCCCGGAGCCGTATGATCGAGGGAGACCGCCCGGCATGACGGCCCGGTTGCTGGGGAATGAACGCCTCAGTAAGCCGGACGGCCATGGCGGATTCCGGTTGCCAATTGGCGTAGAGGGGCGGGTTTCACGGGGGCGATTCCCTGCCTATCCTGAAGGGGACCCCCGGTCGCCCCGGCGACTGCACGAATGAGGAGGACTCCGTGCCGCTCTCGGAGCACGAGCAGCGAATGCTCGAGCAGATGGAGCGAGCGCTGTACGCCGAAGATCCCAAGTTCGCGACAGCGCTTGAGGGAAGCGGGCTGCGCACGTACACCCGGCGACGGGTCTACCAGGCGGTCGCGGGCTTCCTCGTAGGTATCGCGCTCCTCATGGCCGGAATGGTCGCACAGCAGATTTGGGTCAGCGTGGTGGGGTTCCTCGTCATGCTGGGCTGTGCGGTATTGGCTGTGACGGGTTGGCGCAAGGCTCCCAAGCCGGGTGAACAGCCCGCCGCGGGTGCCGCCCCCGGAGCCCCGCACGCTCGCCGACAGGGTCGGCAGCGGCGCTCCATGATGGACCGCATCGAGGAGCGCTGGCAGCGCCGGCGCGACGAACAGCAGGGTGGCCAGTAGCCCTTCGGGCCGCAGTTCCCCGAGTTGTGACCGCAGGACGTGAAACGGCGGTGGCCCGGAACCCTTGAGGGTTCCGGGCCACCGCCGTGTTCGGCCGCCGCGCCGTCAGCCCTGCTGGCCCCACGGCTTGCGCAGGGCCGGCCTCGCCGCCACGACCCGCTCGCCGAGCGCGGACCAGCGCGCCGAGAGCGCCCACACCACACGTACGGTCGAACGCGGGACGAACATCGCGCGCAGCCGCGTGCCCCGGCCCACCGAGGCGCGCAGGGCGTCCGTCGCCCGGCGCACGTCCTCCGCGAGCCCCACCGTCGGACGGGGAGTCGGCGCGTACAGGACCTGCTCCACGGCGTCCGCCACCCGGTGCACGGATTCCGCCGCCGCTGGATCGAGAGCGCCGAGGCGCACGATCCGGGCCGCCGCCTTGCGGGGCGTCTGGGACTCCTCCGGGCTGATGCCGAAGTCCCAGGCGGTGTCGGTCAGTTCCTGCCAGGCCGACAGCGCGTGGACCGTCGCGTCGGCGTCGGCGCGGCCATGCGCCCCGAGCCGTACGCCCCGGATCCGCAGCCGCCACAGCATCGGCAGCAGCAGGAGCGCCAGCACGGCGAGCGCACCCAGCGTCCACCCCAGCTCCGGGGACCACCAGCCGCTGTCGTCGTCCTGACCCAGTGCCGTCTGCGCGGACTCGCTCGCGCAGCCACCGTCCAGCCGCCGCTGCGCCGCCGTGCAGGTCTCGCTCGCCGAAGCCGAGTCGGACGGCGCGACGGTCGCCTGCTGCGACGGCACGTCCGGGTTCGGGATGGTGCTGGGCGTCTGGGACTGCGTGTACTCCGGCACCGAACCGCGGGTCGGGGTCGGCTCGAAACGGGTCCAGCCGACGCCCTCGAAGTACAGCTCGGGCCAGGCGTGCGCGTCGCGCAGCCCCACCGAGATCGTGCCGTCCGGCTGCGGGGTGCCCGGCGCGAAGCCCACCGCGACCCGGGCCGGGATGCCCAGCGTGCGGGCCATCGAGGCCATCGCGAAGGAGAAGTGGACGCAGAAGCCCTCCTTGTCCCTCAGGAACCGCGCGATCGCGTTGGAGCCGCTGCCGACCTGCACCTGGGTGTCGTACCGGAAGCCGCCGCTCACCGCGAAGTAGTCCTGCAGCTTGACCGCCTGCTCGTAGGCGTTGACCGAACCGGCGGTGACCTCGCGCGCGGTGCGCGCCACGATCGACGGCAACGACTCCGGGACCTGGGTGAACTCGCGCACCAGCGCCGGGTCCGGCTTCGGTGCCTCGGCGAGCTGCTCCGCCGTCGGCTGCACGTCCAGGCTCGTCACCGTGTACCGCGCGCCGCGGGTGTTCTGACCGTGGTCACCGACGAGAGTGCGGCCCACGGGCTCGAAGCGCCAACTGCCGTCGATCTTCACACCGGTCGCGGGGTACGGCATCGGGAGCCAGTCCTGGGCGTACCAGTCCGCTGCCGAGATGGACGTCGTGATCTCGGTGCGCCGTACGTCCGCCCGCAGGCCGATCGGCGTCGGGAACGTGTTGGGCACGTCCTGGATGTGCCGCTGGGACGGCTTCCACGCGGTGCCGTCGAAGGAGTCCAGCGAGACGATCCGCAGGTACATGTCCTGGGTGTCCTCGCTGCTGCTGCGCACGGACATGACCTGGCGGTCCTCGTTGACGTTCAGACTGTCGCGGAGTGACACCAGCGGGTTCACGGCGGAGATCGTGCCGCCGTTCCCACTGCCCGAACCCACACCGCCGCCCGCGGCGCCCAGCAGTCCGCCGTCGAGCGAGGGCAGCGCCAGCGGCACCACCAGGGCGACGCCCAGCGCGACCGCGCCGATCCGCCGTCCCGTGCGGACGGGGGCGATCGCGCCGCCCGCCGGCTGTTCGCCGGGGGCGCGCGGTGCGCCGCCGAAGACCCGGCCCCATTGGGAGAGCCGGTCCCGGCCCTCGGCCAGCAGCAGCATCAGATAGCCCGCCGCGGCCAGGAGGAACCACACCCAGGCGCCGCCGCCGTCGGCCAGCCCGGCGGCGACCGAGTACAGCGCGAGGAGCGGCAGCCCGGCCGGAGCCGCGCTGCGGAACGTCACCGCGAGGGTGTCCACCATGAGCCCGATCAGCAGCGCACCGCCGACCAGCATCAGCCGTATGCCGTCGGACAGCGGCGCCGGAATCGCGTACCGCCCGACGTCGTCCGCGCCGCTCTGCAGCAGTGTGCCGAACTGCTGGAAGGCGTCCGGGCCCGGGACCAGACCGAAGAAGGCCTCCTCACGGACGAACACCAGGGTCAGCAGGACGAGGGAGACGAGAAGCTGCGCCGCCACCGTCAACGGCCAGGCCAGCGGCACCCGCCGGGCCCCCGCGCCGACGACCGTCTGTATGCCCAGCAGGAAGGCCACCTGGAGCAGCCAGCTCACGTCCTCGACCAACGGCAGCAGGGCACACGAGGCCAGCATCGTCGCCACCCAGGCGCACAGCGCCAGTCGTGCGCGCCCGCTCATGACCGTCCCTCCCCGCCGCTGAGGGCACCGAGACCGGAACGCTCCCGGTCCGCCTGACGCCACAGGTCGCTCATCGCGGCCCCTCGCGGTACCCGCACCGCCGTCCAGCCCGCCTCGCGCAGCATCCGCAGCGACTCCTCGCCCGGGTCCTCGGGACCCGGCACATCGTGGGGCTCCCGCACCCAGGTCTCGCTGTCCAGCACGAAGGCGATCGCCCCGCCGCTGCGCTGGCGCATCTTGGCGGCCACCGCGGCCTGCTCCTCGTCGAGATCGCCGAAGAACGCCATCAGCAGCCCCTCGCCGCCGGCACGCAGCACGTCGTACGCGCGGGAGATGTCCATGCCGTCCGAGTGGTCGATCACCGCGAGCGTGTCCATCATCAGTCCGGCCGCGTCCGCCGACTCCTGGCTGGCGCCCGCGAAACCCTCGGCGCCCTCACCGGGCACGGAGTTGCCCGTGTCCGTCAGCAGCCGTACGGAGAAGCCCCGTTCGAGCATGTGGACCAGGACGGAAGCGGCGCCCGACACCGCCCACTCGAAGGCCGAGTCCGGGCCCGCGCCCAGATAGGCGATGCCCCGGGTGTCGAGGAGCACCGTGCAACGGGCGCGCTGCGGCTGCTCCTCGCGGCGCACCATGAGCTCGCCGTAGCGGGCGGTGGAGCGCCAGTGCACGCGGCGCAGGTCGTCGCCGTAGCGGTACCCGCGCGGGATCACGTCGTCCTCGCCGGCCAGCGCCAGTGAGCGGTGCCGGCCCTCGCCGTACCCCTTGGCCTCGCCGGTCAGCCGCGCCGGCGGCAGGGTCTCCACGCGCGGGATCACCGTCAGGGTGTCGTACGTGGAGAAGGAGCGGGTCAGTTCGCACATGCCGAACGGGTCGGTCAGGCGCAGCTGGAGCGGGCCCAGCGGATAGCGTCCCCGCAGGTCGGAGCGGACCCGGTAGGACACCTCGCGGCGCCCGCCGGCCTCCACCCGGTCCAGGACGAAACGCGGACGCGGACCGAGCACGTACGGCACCCGGTCCTGGAGCATCAGCAGGCCCGTGGGCAGCCGCGAGACGTTGTCCATCCGGAGATGGACGCGGGCCTCGGCGGCGGCGGGCACGCGCGCGGGGGAGAGCCGGCGGCTGCCGGCCACCCGGTAGCGCGTGCGGTACAGGACGGTCGCGCAAACCAGCGGGAGCACGGCGAGCAGTACGCCCACCCGCAGCAGATCGCTCTGCCCCAGGACGTACGCGCAGATGGCGGCGGCGACCCCGGCGGCCAGGAAGGAGCGCCCTCGGGTGGTGAGGCCGGCCAGCGCCGTGCGCACGCCGCCCTTGTCGCTCTGGTCGTCGTCCTCCGGGTGCCCCGGCGCCTCTGCGCTCATCCAAGCCTCCGCGGCGGCTGCTGGCCGAAGTCGGGCGCGGAGCGGCCCATGCCGAACCCGCTCTGCTGCTGGGGTGCCGCGGGCACCGCGGTGCGCTGCAGGATCTCCTGGACGACCTGCTCGGAGGTACGGCGGTTGAGCTGGGCCTGGGCGGTGGGCAGCAGACGGTGGGACAGGACGGCCACGGCGAGGGCCTGCACGTCGTCCGGCAGCGCGTAGTCCCGGCCGCTGAGGGCGGCGGAGGCCTTCGCGGCGCGCAGCAGATGCAGGGTGGCGCGCGGTGAGGCGCCGAGTCTGAGATCGGGGTGGGTGCGCGTGGCGGCGACCAGGTCCACCGCGTATCGCCGGACCGCCTGCGCGACGTGCACGTTGCGGACGGCCTCGACGAGCTTCACGATGTCGTGCGCGTGGGCCACCGGCTGGAGGTCGTCCAGCGGGGAGATGCCGCCGTGCACGTCCAGCATCTGGAGTTCGGCCTCCGCGCTGGGGTAGCCGATGGACACGCGGGCCATGAAGCGGTCGCGCTGTGCCTCCGGGAGCGGGTAGGTGCCCTCCATCTCGACCGGGTTCTGGGTGGCCACCACCATGAACGGGCTGGGCAGCTCGTAGGTCTGCCCGTCGATGGTGACCTGGCGCTCCTCCATGGACTCCAGGAGCGCGGACTGGGTCTTCGGCGAGGCACGGTTGATCTCGTCGCCGATCACGATCTGCGCGAAGATCGCCCCCGGTTTGAACTCGAAGTCGCGGCGCTGCTGGTCCCAGATGGACACACCGGTGATGTCCGAGGGCAGCAGGTCCGGCGTGAACTGAATGCGCCGCACGGAACAGTCGATGGACTTGGCCAGCGTCTTCGCCAGCATGGTCTTGCCGACGCCGGGGACATCCTCGATCAGAAGATGCCCCTCGGCGAGCAGCACGGTCAGCGAAAGCCGTACGACCTCAGGCTTGCCCTCGATCACTCCCTCCACCGAACTGCGGACTCGCTCCACAGTGGCGGTCAGATCAGTGAGGCTCGCTCGATCGTCATAGGTCGTCACACGGCCCTCCTCGGCCCGTTCTTTCTCCGGGCCGACGCCTGCGATGCGGACCGGCCCACCCCGAAACACGGACACCACACGGAAAGAGTTCCGCGCGACGCCACACCCGCATTCTTGTTGCCGTTACCGGTTCGTGTCACTCGCCTGTGGATAACTGGCAGGGGTATGTCTGATTTTCAGGGCTTTTCAGCCCTGAAGTGAAGGGTAAATTTCGTAGAGACATACGTACGGATGGGCGGTCCGGTTCGGTCAAGCGGGATCGATCTCGCGCAGCAGGCCCGACTTCACGTCGAAGACGAAGCCGCGGACGTCGTCCGTGTGCAGCAGGAACGGGTTGGTGCGCACGCGCTGCATCGACTGGCGTACGTCCTGGTCGACATCGCGGAAGGCCTCCACCGCCCACGCCGGACGCTGTCCGACCTCGGCCTCCAGCTCCTGCCGGAAGTCCTCGGTGAGGGACTCCAGGCCGCAGCCGGTGTGGTGGATGAGTATGACGCTGCGGGTGCCGAGCGCCCGCTGGCTGATGGTGAGGGAGCGGATCACGTCGTCGGTGACCGCGCCGCCCGCGTTGCGGATGGTGTGGCAGTCGCCGAGCTCCAGGCCGAGCGCGGCGTGCAGGTCGAGACGGGCGTCCATGCAGGCCACGACCGCCACCTTGAGCACCGGGCGGGCGTCCATCCCCGGGTCGGTGAAAGCCGCCGCGTACTGCCCGTTCGCCTCGACGAGGCGGTCGATGACGGTCTCGGCGGTGGCTATGGCGCCTTCGGGTCCGGTGGGAACTGATGCGGAAGTCGTCATAGGCATGACGGTACTGGTCACGTCCCTTCCGGGCCCGCTGTGAGAGGGGACAAAGAACATCAATGAGTGTTGTTGTGAGGTAACCCACACGGGTGGTGTGAGTGTGCCCCTACGGGTGATTGCGGCGGAATTGCGGCTTGCCGGGCAGGGCCGTGCGACGCGCAGGCCGGTTGATTGACCGCGCGACACCGTGGACTAAAGTGACGCGAAGCGGGAGCCGAGACTCCCTGCTGGATTGTTAGATCCCCGCGTGCGCGGCGCGTACGTACGGCTCGGCCTCCTCCCGCTCCCGGTCGGCTGACGCTTTTGGCGCCGGCGGGCCCGCCTTCTTCGAGCGGCCCGGGATCCGGTGGTGCGTAACGGCCGGCCCGACCTGAGAGGGCCCCTTGAGCCAGAGTCGACATGTCCCGGTGATGCTCCAGCGGTGCCTGGACCTGTTGGCCCCCGCACTGGAGCGGCCCGAAGCGGTCGTCGTCGACTGCACCCTCGGCCTCGGCGGCCACAGCGAGGCACTGCTCGCCCGTTTCCCCGAGGTCCGGCTGGTCGCCCTCGACCGCGACAAGGAGGCCCTGCGCCTCTCCGGGGAACGGCTCGCCCCCTTCGGCGCGCGGGCCGACCTGGTGCACGCGGTCTACGACGAACTGCCCGACGTACTCGACCGGCTGGGCCTGCCCAAGGTCGACGGAGTCCTGTTCGACCTCGGAGTCTCCTCCATGCAACTCGACGAGGCCGACCGCGGGTTCGCCTACGCCCAGGACGCCCCCCTCGACATGCGCATGGACCAGACGACGGGCATCAGCGCCGCCGAGGTCCTCAACACCTACCCCGCCGGTGAACTCGTCCGGATCCTGCGGGCGTACGGCGAGGAGAAGCAGGCCAAGCGGATTGTCTCCGCGGTCGTGCGCGAGCGTGACAAGGAGCCCTTCAGCAACAGCGCCCGGCTCGTCGAACTGATCCGCGACTCGCTGCCGCAGGCCGCCAAGCGCACCGGGGGCAACCCCGCCAAGCGCACCTTCCAGGCGCTGCGCATCGAGGTCAACGGTGAACTGACCGTCCTGGAAAGGGCGATCCCGGCCGCGGTGAAAGCGCTCGCCCTCGGCGGCCGGATCGCCGTCCTGTCGTACCACTCGCTCGAAGACCGGCTGGTCAAGCAGGTGTTCGCGGCCGGCGCCGCCAACACGGCGCCCCCCGGACTGCCGGTCGTGCCTGAGCGCTACCAGCCCCGGCTCAAGCTGCTCACCCGTGGTGCCGAACTTCCCACCGAGGAAGAGGTCGCCGAGAACCGGCGAGCCGCCCCGGCGCGACTGCGTGGGGCTCAGCGCATCAGGGAGGACGCCGAGTGAGACGTACGGAGGGGACGGCGGGGGAGCGGGAGACCCCGGAGTCGCCGGGCGGTGAGCGGGCAGGCGCGTGGGAAGAACCGACTCGCGGGGAGGGTGAGTGAGTAGCAGACCCGAACTCAGGGGCCGGGCCGCCCGCCTCGCCAGGCTCTTCCCCGCGGGACCGGGGCAGGCCGCCCGTACCCCCTTCGTCCTGCTCGTCGTCTTCCTGCTGGGCGGCGGACTCATCGGGCTCCTCGTACTGAACTCCGCGCTCAGCGAAGGCGGGTTCCGGCTCGACGACCTCCAGAAGGACACCAAGAGCCTCACCGACGAGGAACAGGCGCTCCAGCGGGACGTGGACGCCTACGCCGCGCCCGACGCCCTTCAGCGCCGGGCCAAGCAGCTCGGCATGGTGCCCGGCGGCGACCCGGCCTTCCTCGACCCCGACGGCACCGTCAGGGGTGTCCCGGAGGCGGCTGAGCAGGCGGAACAGGCCGCACTGAGGATCCCGGCGCTGATCCCGCCCCAGGTGACTGCCCCCGAGCCGGTGCCCAGCCCCGCGCCTACCTCCACACCGGCCTCCACGCAGGCCCCCGGTTCCACCCCGACTCCCGCCTCCGAGTCGACTCCCGTCCCTGAGCCGACACCCACGCCGACCCCCTCCGCACCGGCGTCCCCGGCGCAGGCGCCCGCAGCCACCCCCGCTCTCTCCTCCACGACCCCCGGCAGGTGACGGAAGTGTCCGACAGGGAACCGCCGCGCCGCCGGGTGCCCGCCCCGGCCAGGTCCGCCCGCCCCGGAGCCCCCCGGCGTCCGGGCCCCGGCGCCCGCCCCGCCCGTCGTCCCGTCGCCGGCCGCCCCACCGGGCCGAAGGTCATCCGGCTCGGCAGCCCCCGGCCCCGGCTGCGCATGGTCAGCCTCGGGCTGGCCCTGGTGATGATCGCCTTCGTCGTACGGCTGCTCCAGGTGCAGGCCGTCGACGCGAGCGTGTACGCCGCCATGGCCGAGCAGAACCGGTACGTCGGCCGCACCCTGGCCGCCGAACGCGGCGAGATCACCGACCGCAACGGCGTCGAACTGGCGACCAGCGTGGACGCGTACGACATCACCGCCGACCCGACGATGTTCACGCCGAAGAGCACGAAACTGAGCGACGCCCCCGAGCAGGCCGCCGCTCTCCTCGCCCCGATCCTGGGGCAGGACGCCAACGACGTCGCCAGGAAGCTGAAGACGCCGAACACGCGCTACACGCTGCTCGCGCACCGCCAGACCCCGCAGGTGTGGACGCAGATCAAGGACCTGAAGTCCACCCTCGCCGCCAAGTCCGCAACCGACCCGACCACCGTCAACGTCCTCGCCGGTGTGCTGGCCGTGCCCGCGAGCAAGCGTGTCTATCCGAACGGTGGACTGGCCGCCGGACTGCTGGGCTGGGTCAGCGCCGACGGCAAGGGCGGCGGCGGCCTCGAACAGCAGCTGAACGGGGAACTGGCGGGGAAGGACGGCAAGATCCGGTACGCGCAGTCAGGGGGACGCCAGGTGCCCACCGCCGACTCCACCGAGACACCCGCCGTACCCGGTTCCGACGTCGAACTGACCATCGACCGTGACATCCAGTGGGCCGCGCAGAACGCCATCACCGAGCAGGTGAAGGAGTCGAAGGCGGACCGCGGATACGTGATAGTGCAGGACACTCGCACCGGCCAGATCCTGGCCATGGCCAACTCGCCCGGCTTCGACCCCAACGACCTCACCAGGGCGAACCCGGACGCGCTCGGCAACGCGGCCCTCCAGGACGCCTACGAACCCGGCTCCACGGCCAAGGTCATGTCGATGGCCGCCGTGATCGAGGAGAACGTCGCCACGCCCACGACACATGTCGTCGTGCCCAACCGGCTGCACCGAGGAGACCGGCTCTTCAAGGACGACATCAACCACCCGACCTGGTACCTCACCCTCAACGGCGTGCTCGCCAAGTCCAGCAACATCGGCACCATCCTGGCCACCGGCCAACTGGGCAAGACCCAGGCGCGGTCCAACCAGGTCCTCTACTCCTACCTGCGCAAGTTCGGCCTCGGCAGCTACAGCGGACTGGACTTCCCCGGCGAGACCAAGGGCATCCTCGCCCCGCCCGACCAGTGGTCGACCTCCCAGCAGTTCACGATCCCTTTCGGCCAGGGTGTCTCCCTCAACGCGATGCAGGCGGCCTCCGTGTACTCGACGATCGCCAACGGCGGCGTCCGCGTGGAGCCGACCCTGATCCGGGGCACCAAGGGCGCCGACGGCAGGTTCACCCCCGCCGCCGAGCCCAAGAAGACCCGGGTCGTCAGCGCGAGGACGGCGAAGACCCTCGCCAAGATGCTGGAGTCCGTCGTGGACGACGAGGAGGGCACCGGCACCAAGGCGCGCATCCCCGGCTACCGGGTGGCGGGCAAGACGGGTACGGCGAACCGCGTGGATCCGGCCACCGGCCGCTACCACGGCTATACGTCGTCGTTCGCCGGGTTCGCCCCCGCCGACAACCCGCGCATCACCGTGTACTGCGCCATCCAGAACGCCACCAAAGGCAGCTACTTCGGAGGTCAGATCTGTGGCCCCATCTACAAGGAGGTCATGGAGTTCGCCCTGAAGACCCTTCAGGTGCCGCCCACCGGGGCCAAGGCCGCGAATCTCCCCGTGGCCTTCACACCCTGATCAGCACGGAAACCAGCCAGGAAACAGCTCGTGACGACGAACTCACCCGACCCGGGGCACAGCACCCCGGCGCACACCCCGCCCGCGCCCTCACTTCGCTCGTCCGGGGGTGCGCCCGGTACGCTCACCGCCGTGCCACACGCTGATCAGTACCAAACCACCCAGAAGGGCGTTCCTGTGACATATCCGGGGCCGCCAAGGCCGGTTCACGTCTCCGCCACACCCCTCGCGGAACTCGCCGGACAACTGGGTGCCTCGCGGCCCCAGACCACCCAGGACGCCGGAATCACGGGCATCACGCACGACTCGCGCGCGGTGCGCCCCGGCGACCTGTACGCCGCCCTCCCGGGCGCCCGGCTGCACGGCGCCGACTTCGTGACGCAGGCCGCCGGCCTCGGCGCCGCCGCCGTGCTGACCGACCCCACGGGCGCCGAACGCGCCGCCGCCACCGGACTTCCGGTGCTGGTGGCCGACGACCCGCGCGCGCGGATGGGCGAACTGGCGGCCACGATCTACGGCCGTCCGGGGCGCGACCTGCTCCAGATCGGCATCACCGGCACCTCGGGCAAGACCACCACCGCCTACCTCGTCGAGGGCGGCCTCAAGACGGACCGGGCCACCGGACTGATCGGCACGGTCGAGACCCGCATCGGCGACGAGCGCATCAAGTCCGAGCGCACCACACCCGAGGCCACCGATCTCCAGGCCCTGTTCGCCGTGATGCGCGAGCGCGGGGTCGAGGCGGTCGCCATGGAGGTCTCCAGCCACGCGCTGGTCCTCGGCCGGGTCGACGGCTGCGTGTTCGACATCGCCGTTTTCACCAACCTCAGCCCGGAGCACATGGAGTTCCACTCCGACATGGAGGACTACTTCCGGGCCAAGGCGCGGCTGTTCACGCCCGAACGCAGCAAACTCGGGGTCGTCAACCACGACGACCCCTACGGCCGACGCCTCGCCCAGGAGGCCACCGTCCCGGTCGTCACCTTCTCCGCCGAGGGCCACCCGGACGCCGACTGGCGCGCCGAGAACGTCCAGGTCGGCCCGATGGACTCGACGTTCACGGTCGTCGGCCCCAAGGATCAGCGGATCGGCGCGAGGGCGCCGCTCGCCGGCACCTTCAACGTCGCCAACACCCTCGCCGCGATCGTCGCCCTCGCCGAGGCCGGGCTCGACCCGCAGACCGCCGCCGACGGCATCGCCGCCGTACCGGGAGTGCCGGGACGCCTCGAACGGGTGGACGTGGGTCAGCCGTATCTCGCGGTCGTCGACTACGCGCACAAGACGGACGCCGTCGAATCGGTGCTGCGCGCGCTGCGCAAGGTCACCGAGGGCAGCCTGCACGTGGTGCTCGGCTGCGGCGGCGACCGGGACACGACCAAGCGCGCCCCCATGGGTGCCGCCGTGGCCAGGCTCGCCGACACCGCCGTACTGACCTCCGACAACCCCCGTTCCGAGGACCCCCTCGCGATCCTCGCGACCATGCTCCAGGGGGCGGCCTCCGTGCCGGCCCACGAGCGTGGCGAGGTCCAGGTGTTCGAGGACCGGGCCGCGGCCATCGCCGCCGCCGTGGCCCGCGCGCGGCCCGGGGACACCGTGCTGGTCGCCGGCAAGGGCCACGAGCAGGGCCAGGACATCGCCGGAGTGGTTCGTCCCTTCGACGACCGCCAGGTGCTTCGCGAAGCTATCCAGCAGACCCAGGGATGAACTTGTGATCGCCCTCTCTCTCGCCGAGATCGCAGCAGTCGTCGGCGGGCAGACGCACGACATACCGGATCCGTCGGTCCAGGTCACCGGACAGGTCGTCAGGGACTCCCGTGAGGTGGAACCCGGCAGTCTCTTCGTCGCCTTCGCCGGCGAGCGCGTCGACGGCCATGACTTCGCGGCCGCGGTCGTCGAGGCGGGCGCGGTCGCCGTACTGGCGTCCCGGCCGGTCGGCGTGCCCGCGATCGTCGTGGACGACGTCCAGCGGGCGCTGGGCGCCCTCGCCCGGCACGTGGTGCGCAAGCTCGGCGCGACCCTCGTGGCCCTCACCGGCTCCGCGGGCAAGACCAGCACCAAGGACCTGATCGCCCAGGTGCTGCGGCACAAGGCACCGACGGTCTTCACACCCGGCTCCCTCAACAACGAGATCGGGCTGCCGCTGACCGCGCTGAGCGCCACCGAGGAGACCAGGTTCCTGGTCCTGGAGATGGGCGCCCGCGGAATCGGTCACATTCGCTATCTCGCCGAGCTGACGCCCCCACGGATCGGCCTCGTCATCAACGTGGGCACCGCCCACATCGGCGAGTTCGGCGGTCGCGAACAGATCGCACAGGCGAAGGGCGAACTCGTCGAGGCGCTCCCCGCCGAGGCCGACGGCGGCACCGCGATCCTCAACGCGGACGATCCCCTCGTGCGGGCCATGGCGGCTCGAACAAAGGCGAAGGTGATCTTCTTCGGAGAGTCCGGCGAAGCGGACGTACGCGCCGAGAACGTGCGACTCACGGACAGGGGACAGCCCGCCTTCAGGCTCCACACACCCTCCGGTGCAAGCGACGTGACCATGCGCCTGTACGGTGAGCACCACGTGTCGAACGCGCTCGCCGCCGCCGCCGTCGCCCATGAGCTGGGCATGTCCGCAGACGAGATCGCCACCGCGCTCTCCGAGGCGGGCTCCCTCTCCCGCTGGCGGATGGAGGTCACCGAGCGCCCGGACGGCGTGACGATCGTCAACGACGCCTACAACGCGAACCCCGAGTCCATGCGAGCGGCTTTGCGCGCGCTCGCGGCAATGGGCACAGCCGCTCAGGCAAAAGGGGGCCGTACGTGGGCGGTGCTCGGCAAGATGGCCGAGCTCGGGGACGAGGCGCTCGCCGAGCACGACGCGGTCGGACGGCTGGCCGTCCGGCTCAATGTCGGCAAGCTCGTCGCGGTCGGGGGCAGGGAAGCGTCCTGGCTCCAACTGGGCGCATATAACGAGGGTTCGTGGGGTGAGGAGTCGGTGCACGTGTCCGACGCACAGGCGGCTGTCGACCTGTTGCGCAGCGAGCTGCGCCCGGGGGATGTCGTGCTCGTGAAGGCGTCCCGGTCGGTCGGGCTGGAAAGCGTGGCGCAGGCGCTGCTGGCGACCGGTGCCGAGGGTGAGGTTTCCGCCCGATGATGAAGCAGATCCTGTTCGCAGGAGTCATTGGCCTCTTCCTGACCCTGATCGGCACCCCGCTGCTGATCAAGCTCCTGGCCCGCAAGGGCTACGGTCAGTACATTCGCGACGACGGCCCGCGCGAGCACCACGCCAAGCGCGGTACGCCGACGATGGGCGGTATCGCCTTCATCCTGGCGACGATCGCCGCGTACTTCCTCTCCAAGGTCTTCACCGGCCTGGGAGAGGCCGACACGCCCCCGCCGACCTTCTCGGGCGTGCTGGTGATCGGCCTGATGGCGGGCATGGGCCTGGTCGGCTTCCTGGACGACTACATCAAGATCGTCAAGCGCCGCTCGCTCGGTCTGCGGGCCAAGGCGAAGATGGCGGGTCAGCTCGGCGGCGGTATCGCCTTCGCCGTCCTGTCACTGCAGTTCGCGGACAACCGCGGCAACACGCCCGCCTCGACGAAGCTCTCCTTCGTCCAGGACTTCGGCTGGACGATCGGCCCGGTGCTGTTCGTCGCCTGGGCGCTCTTCATGATCCTGGCGATGTCGAACGGCGTGAACCTGACGGACGGTCTGGACGGCCTCGCCACCGGCGCCTCCGTCCTCGTCTTCGGCGCCTACACGTTCATCGGCGTCTGGCAGTTCCAGGAGTCCTGCGCCAACGCGCAGACCCTGACCAACCCCTCCGCCTGTTACGAGGTACGAGATCCGCTCGACCTCGCCGTCGTCGCCTCGGCCCTGATGGGTTCCTGCCTCGGCTTCCTGTGGTGGAACACGTCACCCGCCAAGATCTTCATGGGTGACACCGGTTCGCTGGCCCTGGGCGGCGCGCTCGCCGGCCTCGCGATCTGCTCCCGTACGGAGCTGCTGCTGGCGCTCCTCGGCGGCCTGTTCGTCCTGATCACCATGTCGGTGGTCATCCAGGTCGGCTCGTTCCGCACGACAGGCAAGCGCGTCTTCCGCATGGCGCCACTCCAGCACCACTTCGAACTCAAGGGGTGGTCCGAAGTCCTTGTCGTGGTCCGCTTCTGGATCATCCAGGGCATCTGCGTGATCGTCGGACTGGGCATCTTCTACGCGGGATGGGCGGCCGGAAAGTGACCTCCGGGCAGGGTGGCGACTGGGAAGGCATGCGGGTCACCGTCGCGGGCCTCGGCGTGAGCGGTATCAGCGCCGCCCGCGCCCTGGCCGCGCTCGGCGCCCAGGTCACCGTCGTGGACGGCGGAGACTCCGAGGCCCACCGGGAACGCGCGGCGGCTCTGGACGGCATCGAGGTACGCCTCGGGGACGCGGAGACCCTGCCCGAGGGCACCCAACTGGTCGTCACCTCGCCCGGCTGGAAACCGAGTTCACCGCTCTTCGCGGCGGCGGCCGAGGCGGGCGTGGACGTGGTCGGCGACGTGGAGATCGCCTGGCGGCTGCGCGGCCGGGACGGTCGAGAACCAGCCCCATGGCTGGCGATCACCGGCACCAACGGCAAGACGACCACCACCCAGATGCTCGCGTCGATCCTGCGCGCGGCAGGCCTGCGTACGGCCGCCGTCGGCAACATCGGCACGCCGATCATCGACGTCGTCCTCGGCGACGAGCCGTACGACGTCCTGGCCGTCGAACTCTCCAGCTACCAGCTCCACTGGGCGCCCTCCCTGCGCGCCCACTCCGCCGCCGTCCTCAACATCGCCCCCGACCACCTCGACTGGCACGGTTCCATGGAGGCGTACGCCGCCGACAAGGGCCGTATCTACGAGGGCAATCGGGTCGCCTGTGTCTACAACGTTGCCGACAAGGCAACCGAGGACCTGGTGCGCGGCGCGGACGTCGAGGAGGGGTGCCGCGCCATCGGGTTCACGCTCGGTGCGCCCGGACCGTCCCAACTCGGCGTCGTGGACGGCATCCTGGTCGACCGCGCGTTCGTGGAGAACCGGCAGCGGAACGCCCAGGAACTGGCCGAGATCGGGGACGTCAACCCGCCCGCACCGCACAACATCGCCAACGCCCTTGCCGCAGCTGCCCTCGCCCGCGCCTTCGGGGTGCCCGCGAAGGCGGTCCGGGACGGCCTGCGGGCCTTCACCCCGGACGCGCACCGCATCGCGCACGTGGCCGACGTGGACGACGTCGCGTACATCGACGACTCCAAGGCGACCAACACCCACGCGGCCGAGGCCTCCTTGGCGGCGTACGAGTCGATCGTGTGGATCGCCGGCGGACTCGCCAAGGGCGCGACCTTCGACGAACTCGTCGCCAAGTCGGCAAAGCGACTTCGCGGGGTGGTGCTGATCGGCGCCGACCGTGCGCTGATCGGCGAAGCGCTCGCGCGACACGCGCCGGAAGTACCCGTCGTCGACCTCGACCGGACCGACACTGGGGCGATGCGAGCGGCTGTTCAGGAGGCCCGGCGGTTGGCTACGCCGGGCGACACGGTGCTGTTGGCCCCGGCCTGTGCCTCCATGGACATGTTCGCCAACTACAACAAACGCGGTGACGCGTTCGCGCAGGCGGTTCGCGAACTCGGTACGGGGACCTGACGGTCGGTCTTCGGCCGCGGTGCCTGGAGGTACGCGTGAGGTTGGTTGTGGCTCGGGAACTGTCGGTGCGTTGTTCGGTGCCGGTCCGGTGGGGGGCTGGTCGCGCAGTTCCCCGCGCCCCTGAAGGGCCGCTGCGCGCGCCCTTCAGCGGTTGGGCGGGAGGCCTCTGATGCCCAGTAGCCGTACCGGGCGTCCGCCCGTGCAGCGGGCCGTTCGGGTTCGGCGGCCCGCCGCCCCCCGCCCGCCTCGCGACAATCCCGTGCGCACGCTCCACCGGCGGATCCAGCGGGCCTGGGACCGGCCGTTGACCGCGTACTACGTGATTCTCGGCGGGTCGCTGCTGATCACGGTGCTCGGGCTGGTGATGGTCTACTCGGCTTCCCAGATCAAGGCGCTCCAGCTGTCGCTGCCCGGGTCCTACTTCTTCCGCAAGCAGTTCCTCGCCGCCACGATCGGCGGTGTGCTGCTGTTCGTGGCCTCGCGCATGCCGGTGAAGCTGCACCGGGCGCTCGCCTACCCGATCCTCGCCGGCTCCGTCTTTCTGATGGTCCTCGTCCAGGTGCCCGGGATAGGGCTGTCCATCAACGGCAACCAGAACTGGATCTCGCTGGGCGGCTCCTTCCAGATCCAGCCGAGCGAGTTCGGCAAGCTCGCCCTGGTGCTGTGGGGCGCCGACCTGATTGCCCGCAAGGAGGACAAGCGGCTGCTCACGCAGTGGAAGCACATGCTGGTGCCGCTGGTCCCGGTGACGTTCATGCTGCTCGGCCTGATCATGCTCGGCGGCGACATGGGGACGGCGATCATCCTCACCGCCATCCTGTTCGGCCTGCTGTGGCTGGCCGGGGCGCCCACGCGGCTGTTCGTGGGTGTGCTGTCCGTCGCCGCGTTCATCGGGCTCGTCCTCATCAAGACGAGCCCCAACCGCATGGCCCGCTTCCAGTGCATCGGCGCCACCGAACCGGGCACCGGGGCCAACTCCTGCTGGCAGGCGGTGCACGGAATCTACGCGCTCGCCTCCGGTGGCCTGTTCGGTTCGGGCCTCGGCGCGAGTATGGAAAAATGGGGGCAACTCCCCGAAGCGCACACCGACTTCATCTTTGCCGTCACCGGTGAGGAACTGGGCCTGGCGGGGACGCTGTCGGTGCTCGCCCTCTTCGCGGCTCTAGGCTATGCGGGTATCCGCGTGGCCGGACGCACGGAGGACCCCTTCGTGAGGTACGCCGCGGGAGGTGTGACCACCTGGATCACCGCTCAGGCGGTGATCAACATCGGTGCGGTGCTCGGCCTGCTGCCGATCGCCGGTGTCCCGCTCCCGCTGTTCTCCTACGGGGGTTCCGCCCTGTTGCCGACCATGTTCGCCGTGGGACTGCTGATCGCCTTCGCCCGCGACGAACCGGGTGCGCGGGCGGCGCTTTCGTTGCGGCAACCCCGCTTTGGTAGAAAGCGGGGGGCCGGGGGTCCGGTGTCCGATCGGAGCCCCCGGAGATGGAACACGATGAGACGGCGTGCCTCGGCGGCGCGTACGTCCGGAGAGCGGTGAATTTCGGTGCATGTCGTACTCGCCGGTGGGGGGACCGCCGGCCACATCGAGCCCGCGCTCGCCCTCGCGGACGCCCTGCGCAGGCAGGATCCCACCGTGGGGATCACGGCCCTGGGCACGGAACGCGGTCTGGAGACCCGGCTCGTTCCCGAGCGGGGCTATGACCTGGCGCTGATCCCGGCGGTCCCACTGCCGCGCAAGCCCACCCCCGAACTGATCACCGTCCCCGGGCGGCTGCGCGGCACGATCAAGGCCGCCGAGCAGATCCTGGAACGCACCAAGGCGGACGCGGTCGTCGGCTTCGGCGGCTATGTGGCCCTGCCCGGCTACCTCGCCGCCAAGCGCCTGGGCGTGCCGATCGTCGTCCACGAGGCGAACGCCCGGCCCGGCCTCGCCAACAAGATCGGCTCGCGGTACGCCGCGCAGGTCGCCGTCTCCACCCCGGACAGCAAGCTCCGCGACGCCCGCTACATCGGCATCCCGCTGCGCCGTTCGATCGCCACCCTCGACCGGGCCGCCGTACGGCCCCAGGCGCGGGCCGCGTTCGGGCTCGACCCGAGTCTGCCGACGCTGCTGGTCTCCGGCGGCTCGCAGGGCGCCCGGCACCTCAACGAGGTGGTCGAGCGGGTCGCGCCGTACCTCCAGCAGGCCGGCATCCAGGTGCTGCACGCGGTCGGCCCGAAGAACGAACTGCCGCAGGTCCACCAGATGCCGGGGATGCCCCCCTACATCCCGGTACCGTACGTGGACCGGATGGACCTCGCGTACGCCGCGGCCGACATGATGCTGTGCCGCGCGGGCGCGATGACCGTCGCCGAACTCTCCGCCGTGGGACTCCCGGCCGCCTACGTCCCGCTGCCCATCGGCAACGGCGAACAGCGGCTGAACGCCCAGCCGGTGGTCAAGGCCGGCGGTGGACTTCTGGTCGACGACGCGGAACTGACCCCCGAGTGGGTGCAGCGGCAGGTCCTTCCCGTGCTCGCCGACCCGCACCGGCTGTACGAGATGTCCCGGGCCGCCAGCGAGTTCGGGCGCCGGGACGCCGACGAGCTGCTCGTCGGCATGGTGTACGAGGCGATCGCCTCGCGCCACCGCTAGGCGACGAAGAGGAAGGCAGGCAGGCGTGGCCGGAGGAGCGACGACCGCCGAACGCGGCGAACGACAGCAGGACCCCTCCCGCCCGCCCCGCCTGCCGGGCCTCGTCCGCCGGTTGGGGCCACGCAGGCTTCGTATGATCGTCATCCTGGCCCTCGCCCTGGTCCTCCTCGGCGGGGGCGCCCTCTGGGTGCTCTACGGATCCCGGTGGACCCATGTGGAGCGCGTGTCGGTCTCGGGGACCGAGGTTCTGACGCAGGCGCAGGTGCGCGAAGCCGCCGATGTGCCCGTCGGGAAACCGCTCGTTTCCGTCGACGTGGACGCCATTGAGTCCCGACTGCTCAGGAAATTGCCCCGAATTGACTCGGTTGAGGTCGCTCGGTCCTGGCCGCATGGAATCGGGCTGAAAGTGGTCGAACGCACCCCTGTCCTGATTGTCGAAAGCACCGGTAAAGGGGGCAAGTATGTCGAAGTGGACGCGAAAGGCGTGCGATTCGCGACGGTTTCAGTTGCCCCGGAAGGTGTACCCGCATTGCAATTGACGCTGTCCGGGGCCGGATCGCAGACCGCCAGTCTGCGCCGCTTCGGCAGCGACAGACTGGTGCGCGAGGCCGTACGGGTGGCAGGCGACCTGCCGAGTGCCGTCGCGCGCGCCGTCAAGGCGGTCGAGGTCCGCTCGTACGACTCCATCTCGCTGGAGTTGGGCGACGGCCGGACCGTCGCGTGGGGGAGCGGCGAGAGGGGCGGTGCGAAGGCCCGTGCGCTCACCGCTCTGATGAAAGCGGCTCCCGGTGCGCGGCACTTCGACGTGAGCGTCCCCACCGCCCCCGCGTCATCAGGGAGTTGACGTCTGTCGGCGCAGGCCAGCACCCTGGTTGGGCATCGCTATGGCTGATCACATAGGGTGAAAAGAAAAACGGGAGGTTCGGCGTGTTCGTTGAACGTGCGCCACTTGTCGACTTAGTGTCCTGTTCGGAAGAGTCCAAGGAACAGACACACTGGTAACCCTAAACTTCAACGTTAGGGTTCGGGTCGGCGTTCGGACCGTCCCACTTCGGCATGAGTTGTCCGTTCGCCGCACCGCGAACGGCGACACGTAACTCGAGGCGAGAGGCCTTCGACGTGGCAGCACCGCAGAACTACCTCGCAGTCATCAAAGTCATCGGTGTCGGCGGCGGTGGTGTCAACGCCATCAACCGGATGATCGAGGTCGGTCTGAAGGGCGTCGAGTTCATCGCCATCAACACCGATGCTCAGGCGCTGTTGATGAGCGACGCCGACGTCAAGCTCGACGTCGGCCGCGAACTCACCCGCGGACTCGGCGCCGGCGCCAACCCGGCCGTCGGCCGCAAAGCGGCAGAGGACCACCGCGAGGAGATCGAGGAGGTCCTCAAGGGGGCCGACATGGTCTTCGTGACAGCCGGCGAGGGCGGCGGCACCGGCACCGGCGGCGCGCCCGTCGTGGCCAACATCGCCCGCAACCTCGGCGCCCTCACCATCGGCGTGGTCACCCGCCCGTTCACCTTCGAGGGACGGCGCCGCGCCAACCAGGCCGAGGACGGCATCGCGGAACTCCGCGAAGAGGTCGACACCCTCATCGTCATCCCCAACGACCGGCTGCTGTCCATCTCGGACCGCCAGGTCTCGGTCCTCGACGCGTTCAAGTCGGCGGACCAGGTCCTGCTCTCCGGTGTCCAGGGCATCACCGACCTGATCACCACCCCCGGTCTGATCAACCTCGACTTCGCCGACGTCAAGTCCGTGATGTCCGAGGCCGGTTCGGCCCTCATGGGCATCGGCTCGGCCCGCGGCGACGACCGCGCGGTGGCGGCGGCCGAGATGGCGATCTCCTCGCCGCTCCTCGAGGCCTCCATCGACGGTGCCCGGGGCGTCCTGCTCTCCATCTCCGGCGGCTCCGACCTCGGTCTGTTCGAGATCAACGAGGCCGCCCAGCTGGTCAGCGAGGCCGCACACCCCGAGGCCAACATCATCTTCGGCGCGGTCATCGACGACGCGCTCGGTGACGAGGTCCGGGTCACGGTCATCGCGGCCGGCTTCGACGGGGGCCAGCCCCCGGCCAAGCGCGACAACATCCTCGGCTCGGCCGGCGCCAAGCGCGACGAACCGACGCCGGTCCGGCCCTCCGCCGAGAGCCGTCCGTCCTTCGGGTCGCTCGGCAGCGTCACGCCGCGGGAGGCCCCGGCACCCGCCCCGGAGCCGGTCAACGAACTCCCGGTCTCCCCGCCGGTCCCGCCGTCCCGGTCCTACTCGGACAGTGCGGCCGAGGAACTGGACGTGCCGGACTTCCTGAAGTGATAGGACAGCGCTCCGAAACGAGCGACACGAGCGGCGCGCACTTCGCCTTCACCGACCGGTGGGGCGGAGTGAGCGCCGTTCCGTACGAGGAGCTCAACCTCGGCGGCGCGGTCGGCGACGACCCGGCCGCCGTCCGCACGAATCGTGAACAGGCCGCCAAGTCCCTGGGTCTCGACCCGGAGCGGGTGGTCTGGATGAACCAGGTGCACGGCAACGACGTCGCCGAGGTCGACGGGCCGTGGGCCGGCAGGCCCGTCCCGCCCGTCGACGGACTGGTCACGGCGACCAGCGGTCTCGCTCTCGCCGTCCTCACCGCCGACTGCGTCCCGGTTCTGCTGGCCGACCCGGTCGCCAAGGTGGTCGCCGCGGCCCACGCGGGCCGGCCCGGACTGGTCGCCGGGGTCGTCCCCGCCGCCGTGAAAGCCATGGAGTCGCTGGGCGCCGACCCCGCCCGCATCGTCGCCCGCACCGGCCCGGCGGTCTGCGGCCGGTGCTACGAAGTTCCGCGGGAGATGCGCGCCGACGTCGCCGCCGTCGAACCCGCCGCGGCGGCCGAGACCAGCTGGGGCACCCCGGCGGTCGACGTGGTCGCGGGAGTGCACGCACAGCTGGAGCGGCTCGGGGTGCGCGACCGGCAGCAGTCGCCGGTGTGCACGCGGGAGTCAGCCGACCACTTCTCGTACCGCCGAGACCGCACGACCGGGCGGCTCGCAGGCTATGTCTGGCTGGACTGATAGGACATGACAGACCGTAAGCGCGAACTCGCCGCAAATCTGGCGGCAGTCGAGGAGCGTATCGCGAGGGCCTGCGCGGCCGCGGGCCGCAAGCGGGAGGAGGTGACGCTGATCGTCGTCACCAAGACCTATCCCGCGAGCGATGTGCGGATCCTGTGGGAGCTCGGTGTGCGGCATGTGGCCGAGAACCGTGACCAGGACGCGGCACCCAAGGCCCAGGAATGTGCGGATCTGTCGCTCACCTGGCACTTCGTGGGTCAGTTGCAGACCAACAAGGTGCGTTCCGTGGTCGGTTACGCCGGTGTCGTGCAGTCCGTCGACCGTGACCGGCTGGTCTCCGGGCTGTCCAAGGAGGCCGTACGGGCCGGGCGCGAGGTGGGTTGTCTGATCCAGGTCGCGCTGGACGCCGGGGAGAGCGGGCGGGGGGAGCGCGGGGGCATGGGGCCGGGCGGGATCGAGGAGTTGGCCGACCTCGTCGCCGGGGCCGAGGGGCTCAGGCTCGACGGGCTGATGACGGTCGCCCCGCTGACCGGACCGTACGCCGGACGTGAACTTGCGGCGTTCGAGCGGCTGATGGATTTGTCGACTGCTATGCGCCGCAGGCATCCGGCTGCGAACATGGTGTCCGCAGGGATGAGTGCGGACCTCGAAAAGGCCGTGACGGCCGGGGCGACACATGTACGCGTCGGCGGTGCGGTACTCGGAGTCCGTCCCAGGCTCGGGTAACGTCGCCAGGAAGTCGGACCACAGCAGAAAATATGGTCATTATCGCCGAAAGGCGGTCATAACGACCTCGTGGATCACGGGCACTTGGCATTCGTCAGTCGATCCACCACAGAGCGGAGGACTCAGAGCAATGGCCGGCGCGATGCGCAAGATGGCGGTCTACCTCGGCCTCGTGGAGGACGATGGGTACGACGGCCGGGGATTCGACCCCGATGACGACTTCGAGCCCGAACTCGACCCGGAGCCCGAGCGAGACTTGCGGCGGCGTGAGCCCTCGCACCAGCCGCACGGTTCGCATCAGTCCCATCAGCCGCACCAGTCCCAAAGGGATGAATCGGTACGAGTGGTGCAGCCGTCCGCTCCGCGTGATCCGGTGCCGCATTCCGCTTCGCTCGGTGCGGATTCCGGGCGTCCGGCGCGGATCGCGCCCGTGGCGTCCATCACACAAGAACGCCAGAGCCTGGAGAAGAACGCACCGGTGATCATGCCCAAGGTCGTGTCGGAACGAGAGCCTTACCGGATCACCACGCTTCACCCCCGGACGTACAACGAGGCCCGTACCATCGGGGAACACTTCCGTGAGGGCACCCCTGTGATCATGAATCTCACTGAGATGGATGACACAGATGCGAAGCGACTTGTCGACTTTGCGGCCGGTTTGGTGTTTGGTCTTCACGGCAGCATCGAGCGGGTGACGCAGAAGGTGTTCCTGTTGTCGCCTGCTAACGTCGATGTCACGGCGGAGGACAAGGCCCGCATCGCAGAGGGCGGGTTCTTCAACCAGAGCTGAGACGCACGACCGGAACAGCAGTAATCAGGCAATACCAGTAGTAGTACCCAGCAGCACGGAAACAGGGGAGAGGTAAGCGCGGATCATGAGCGTGGTTGGACAGGTTCTCTACATCGCGCTGATGTGCTTCCTCATCGTGCTGATCTTCCGGTTGGTCATGGACTACGTCTTCCAGTTCGCCCGCTCATGGCAGCCCGGCAAGGCGATGGTGGTCGTTCTGGAGGCCACCTACACTGTCACCGATCCACCGCTCAAGCTTCTGCGGCGGTTCATCCCGCCGTTGCGTCTCGGGGGCGTGGCGCTTGACCTGTCCTTCTTCGTACTGATGATCATCGTGTACATCCTGATCACCGTCGTCAGGTCGGTGTTGGTGTGAACGATACGGTCTTGCCGAATGCCGACGACTACGTTGAGGTGAAGAGATGCCATTGACCCCCGAGGATGTGCGGAACAAGCAGTTCACGACCGTCCGCCTCCGAGAAGGCTATGACGAGGACGAGGTCGATGCGTTCCTCGACGAGGTCGAAGCCGAACTGACCCGCCTGCTCCGCGAGAACGAGGACCTGCGCGCCAAGCTGGCCGCTGCCACGCGCGCCGCTGCACAGAACCAGCAGCAGGGCATGCGCAAGCCTCCGGAACAGCAGGACCAGCAGGGCATGCAGCAACAGGGTATGCAGCAACAGGGCATGCCCCAGCAAGGCATGCCTCAGCAGGGAATGCCTCAGCAGGGCATGCGAGGCCCGGGCGGCCCGGTGCCCGCCGGCATATCGGGCCCGCCGCAGCAGCAGATGGGTGGCCCCATGGGTGGCCCGCCCCAGCTGCCCAGCGGTGCGCCGCAGTTGCCCCCCGGCCCCGGTGGCCAGGGCGGTCCGCAGGGTCCCGGCCCGATGGGTCAGGGCCCCATGGGTCAGAACCCGATGCAGGGACAGATGGGTCAGGGCCCCATGGGTCAGGGTCCGATGCAGGGTCAGATGGGCCAGGGCGGCATGCCCGGCCAGATGCAGCAGATGCCCGGTCAGCAGATGCAGGGCCAGATGCAGCAGATGGGCGGCCCGATGGGCGGTCCCATGGGTGGCCCGATGGGCGGCCCCGGCCAGGGTCCCGGTGGCGACAGCGCCGCGCGTGTTCTCTCGCTGGCCCAGCAGACCGCCGACCAGGCGATCGCCGAGGCTCGTTCCGAGGCCAACAAGATCGTCGGCGAGGCACGCAGCCGCGCCGAGGGCCTGGAGCGCGACGCCCGCGCCAAGGCCGACGCTCTTGAGCGGGACGCCCAGGAGAAGCACCGTGTCGCGATGGGCTCCCTGGAGTCCGCCCGCGCCACCCTGGAGCGCAAGGTCGAGGATCTGCGTGGCTTCGAGCGCGAGTACCGCACCCGCCTGAAGTCCTACCTGGAGTCGCAGCTGCGTCAGCTGGAGACCCAGGCCGACGACTCGCTGGCCCCGCCGCGCACTCCGGCCACGGCTTCCCTGCCGCCGTCCCCGGCGCCCTCGATGGCTCCGGCCGGCGCCGGTGCCCCGTCGTACGGCGGCAACCAGGGCATGGGTGGTCCCGGCCCGGCTGCTCCGTCCTACGGCGGCCAGCAGCAGATGTCCCCGGCCATGACCCAGCCCATGGCTCCGGTCCGGCCGCAGGGCCCGTCTCCCATGGGTCAGGCTCCTTCACCGATGCGTGGCTTCCTGATCGACGAGGACGACAACTGACGGCCTCTAGTACGCCTTAGGCGTCGTCGGCGTTCAGGGCGGGGCCCCGGATTTTTCCGGGGCCCCGCCCTTTTTGCGTGGCCCTTCGCCCAGCGAGGACGCCGAGGGCCCGGTCCCGCCAGGTTTCTGGCGGGACCGGGCCCTCGTACGCGCTGTCCGTGTGGCCGTTACGCCTTGCGCAGACGGAACGTCAGCGACAGGCCCTCGTCGGTGAACGGGTCCCCGAAGGTGTCGTCCGCCTCACCCCCGCCGAAGTCCGTCGCCAGGACCTCGTCGGCGATCAGGCCCGAGTGCTCGGCCAGGGCCGCGGTGACCGCCGGGTCGGTGGACGACCAGCGCAGCGCGATACGGTCTGCCACGTCGAGGCCGCTGTTCTTGCGGGCCTCCTGGATCAGCCGGATCGCGTCACGGGCGAGGCCCGCCTGACGCAGCTCCTCCGTGATCTCCAGGTCGAGGGCGACCGTCGCGCCCGAGTCGGACGCCACCGACCAGCCCTCGCGCGGGGTCTCCGTGATGATGACCTCGTCCGGTGCCAGCGCGACCGTCTCGCCGTCGACCTCCACCGACGCCGTGCCCGCGCGCAGGGCGAGGGACAGCTCGGCCGCGTCGGCGTTCGCGACGGACTTCGCGACGTCCTGGACGCGCTTGCCGAACCGCTTGCCCAGGGCGCGGAAGTTGGCCTTGGCGGTGGTGTCGACCAGCGAGCCGCCGACGTCGGAGAGGGACGCGAGGGAGCTGACGTTGAGCTCCTCCGTGATCTGCGCGTGCAGTTCACGGTCGAGGCTGTCGAAGCCGGCCGCCGCGACCAGGGCGCGGGACAGCGGCTGCCGGGTCTTCACGCCCGACTCCGCGCGCGTGGCACGGCCGAGCTCGACCAGCCGCCGTACGAGCACCATCTGCTTCGACAGCTCCGGGTCGATCGCGGACAGGTCCGCCTCGGGCCAGGTGGTCAGATGGACGGATTCCGGGGCGCCCGGCGTCACCGGCACCACCAGGTCCTGCCAGACCCGCTCGGTGATGAACGGGGTCAACGGGGCCATCAGCTTCGTGACGGTCTCGACGACCTCGTGCAGGGTGCGCAGCGCTGCCTTGTCGCCCTGCCAGAAGCGGCGCCGGGACCGGCGGACGTACCAGTTGGACAGGTCGTCGACGAACGCCGACAGGAGCTTGCCGGCGCGCTGGGTGTCGTACGCCTCCAGGGACTGGGTCACCTGGTCGGTGAGCGCGTGGAGTTCGGACAGGAGCCAGCGGTCCAGGACCGGGCGGTCGGCCGGGGCCGGGTCCGCCGCGGAGGGGGCCCAGTTCGACGTACGCGCGTACAGGGCCTGGAAGGCGACCGTGTTCCAGTAGGTGAGGAGCGTCTTGCGGACGACCTCCTGGATGGTGCCGTGTCCGACGCGGCGGGCCGCCCACGGGGAACCGCCGGCCGCCATGAACCAGCGCACCGCGTCCGCGCCGTGCCGGTCCATCAGCGGGATCGGGTCCAGGGTGTTGCCCAGGTGCTTGGACATCTTGCGGCCGTCCTCGGCGAGGATGTGGCCGAGGCACACCACGTTCTCGTAGGACGACTTGTCGAAGACCAGGGTGCCGACCGCCATCAGCGTGTAGAACCAGCCGCGGGTCTGGTCGATGGCCTCGCTGATGAACTGCGCCGGGTAGCGGGACTCGAACAGTTCCTTGTTCTTGTACGGGTATCCCCACTGCGCGAACGGCATCGAACCCGAGTCGTACCAGGCGTCGATGACCTCCGGCACGCGCGTGGCCGTCCGTCCGCAGTCGCCCTGGGGGCAGGCGAAGGTGACAGCGTCGATGAAGGGGCGGTGCGGGTCCAGGCCCGACTGGTCGGTGCCCGTGAGCTCGGTCAGCTCCGCGAGGGAGCCGACGACCGTGAGGTGGTCCTCCTCGCAGCGCCAGATCGGGAGCGGGGTGCCCCAGTAGCGGTTGCGGGAGAGCGCCCAGTCGATGTTGTTGTTCAGCCAGTCGCCGTACCGGCCGTTCTTGACCGTGTCCGGGAACCAGTTGGTCTTCTCGTTCTCCTGGAGGAGACGGTCCTTGACGGCGGTGGTGCGGATGTACCAGGAGGGCTGCGCGTAGTAGAGGAGCGCGGTGTGGCAGCGCCAGCAGTGCGGGTAACTGTGCTCGTACGGGATGTGCTTGAAGAGGAGGCCGCGCTGCTGGAGGTCCTCGGTCAGCTGTTCGTCGGCCTTCTTGAAGAAGACGCCGCCCACGAGGGGGACGTCCGCCTCGAAGGTGCCGTCCGGGCGGACGGGGTTGACGACCGGCAGGCCGTACGAGCGGCAGACCTTGAGGTCTTCCTCACCGAAGGCGGGGGACTGGTGGACCAGGCCCGTACCGTCCTCGGTCGTCACGTACTCCGCGTTGACCACGTAGTGGGTGGGGACGTCCGCCGGGAACTCCACCAGCTCGAACGGACGTTGATAGGACCAGCGCTCCATCTCGGCGCCGGTGAAGGTCTGGCCGGTGGGCTGCCAGTCCTCACCGAGCACCTTGGTGAGCAGCAGCTCGGCGACGACCAGCTTCTCCTCGCCGTTCGTCGCCACCACGTAGGTGACCTCGGGGTGGGCGGCGACCGCGGTGTTGGAGACGAGGGTCCAGGGCGTCGTCGTCCAGACGACGAGAGCGGCCTCGCCGGCCAGCGGACCGGAGGTGAGTGGGAAACGGACGTACACGGACGGGTCGACGACCGTCTCGTAGCCCTGGGCCAGCTCGTGGTCCGACAGGCCCGTGCCGCAGCGCGGACACCAGGGGGCTACGCGGTGGTCCTGGGTCAGCAGGCCCTTGTCGAAGATCGTCTTCAGCGACCACCACACCGACTCGATGTACTCGGGGTCCATCGTGCGGTAGGGGTCGTGGAGGTCGGTCCAGTACCCCATGCGGGTAGTGAGCGCCTCGAAGGCGTCCGTGTGACGGGTCACCGACTCACGGCACTTGGCGTTGAACTCGGCGATGCCGTACGCCTCGATGTCCTGCTTGCCGGAGAAGCCGAGCTCCTTCTCGACCGCCAGCTCCACCGGGAGGCCGTGGCAGTCCCAGCCGGCCTTGCGGGCCACGTGGAAGCCGCGCATGGTGCGGAAGCGGGGGAACACGTCCTTGAAGACGCGGGCCTCGATGTGGTGGGCGCCGGGCATGCCGTTGGCGGTGGGCGGGCCCTCGTAGAACACCCATTCAGGGCGGCCCTCGGACTGCTCGAGGCTCTTGGCGAAGATCTTCTGCTCGTGCCAGAACTCGAGCACGGCGTGCTCGAGGGCGGGCAGGTCGACCTGGGCGGGCACCTGGCGGTACGTCGGCGTTGTCATCAGCGAGCTTCCTCCGGCGGACTTTCTGCCTTCCGTCGGAGGGACGAGAGCCGGAATTCTCCGGACGCCGTGTACGGCGTACTCCCGCGGTACCACCCTCCTTGGCTCCCCGGTGCCTCGTGCGCACCGTTGAGCCCCCTCATTGGGGTCGCGATACCGGGTCTACTGGCCTTGGCTGTGCTGCTCGCCTCGCTGCGGCTTTCTTCCGGCGGCTCCGGGGTGATCTTCGCGTCGCGCTCGCCCCCGGGCTTCCACCGTCCCCGGGTCGCTCTGGGCTGCGTACGCCGCTACTCGTCCCCATCCACGCTTCTCGCTCCGCCCAGTGTACGGCGCCCCACCGACAGCGGCCGACCGGTTTTCCCGCCACCCGAACGGCGCGGGTCCGGTGTCCGGATTCCGGGACGTCCGGCTCGGCGGATTACCCGGCGGAGAGCTGGGCACAACGCTTGCAGGCTCGCCCCGCGGGAGTGGTGGGGCGGGCGAATCGGGTGACGTGCCCCGTTGCCGCGGGACTCAAGTCGATTTATCGTCCCAGCACGATTCGCGTGCAAGATCCCAATATGTGAAGGGGCCGCGGCCATGGTGGCGAAAAAGACCGCCGTACAGCAGTCGGCGTCCAGCAGTTCCACGGGATCCACGGCCGCGGGGGCCTCCGGCGGTGGCAAGGGCACGGACGGGAAGAAGAGCGCCATCGGGAAGAGCGCCGCCGAGAAGACGACGGCCACGAAGGCAGTGGCGGGGAAATCGGCCGCCAAGAAGGCTGTCGTCAGGAAACGCACCTCCACGAAGAGCACGGCCAAGAGCACGGCCAACAAGGCGGGCGCGGCGGAGGCCGCGACGAAGACGGGAGCCACGACAGTGGTTGCGAAGAAGAGTCCGGGCACGGCCACGGCGGCCAAGAAGCCCAGCGCGGTACCCAAGGCGCGGATCGTCGGGGCGGCGGAACCGGGCGAGCTCGCCGTACGCCCCGGTGAGGACCCGTGGACTCCCGAGGAGGTGGCGGAGGCACGCGCCGAACTGCAGTCCGAGGTGGTGCGGCTGCGCGCCGAGATCGCGACCTCGGAGCAGTCGCTCGTGGGGCTCATGCGGGACTCGGGGGACGGCGCGGGCGACGACCAGGCGGACACCGGTACCAAGAACATCACGCGCGAGGGGGAGATGGCACTGGCGGCCAACGCGCGCGAGATGCTGATCCAGGACGAGCGGGCCCTGGAACGGCTGGACGCGGGCACCTACGGCCTGTGCGAGAACTGCGGCAACGCGATCGGCAAGGCACGTATGCAGGCCTTCCCGCGCGCGACGCTGTGCGTCGAGTGCAAGCAGAAGCAGGAGCGACGCTACTGACCGCTTCCCGGGAGGCGTGTCGTACGCTCGTCCTCAGTCAGGAACCTAGGTTGAGGGACTCACGTGGCAGAGGCGGAGCGCATCATCGGTACGCCGGACATCCCAGAGGCGACGGGCGCCGAACCGGAGACCCCGGACGAGCGGCCCCGGGGCAGGCGCCGGATCCTCGTCCTGTTCACGGTCGCCGCGCTGGCGTACGCCCTGGACCTCGTCAGCAAGATGATCGTGGTCGCCAAGCTGGAGCACCACGCGCCGATCGAGATCATCGGGGACTGGCTCAAGTTCGAGGCGATCCGCAACGCGGGCGCCGCCTTCGGCATGGGTGAGGCCTTCACCGTGATCTTCACGGTCATCGCGGCGTCCGTGATCGTCGTGATCGCCCGCCTGGCCCGCAAGCTCTACAGCCTGCCCTGGGCGATCGCGCTCGGTCTGCTGCTCGGCGGCGCGCTGGGCAACCTGACCGACCGCATCTTCCGCTCGCCGGGCGTCTTCGAGGGCGCGGTCGTCGACTTCATCGCGCCCAAGCACTTCGCGGTCTTCAACCTCGCCGACTCGGCGATCGTCTGCGGCGGCATCCTGATCGTCCTGCTGTCCTTCAAGGGCCTCGACCCGGACGGGACCGTCCACAAGGACTGAGGGCCCGAGCGGGGTTTGTCCACAGGCCCGGTCGGGGGTGCCGGGCCCGTCCGGCATACTCGACAGGTGAGTACGATTCCCGAGATCCGTAACCTGCCCGTGCCGGACGGCCTGGAGGGCGAGCGCGTAGACGCCGCCATCTCCCGGATGTTCGGCTTCTCCCGTACGAAAGCAGCCGAGCTGGCCGCAGCCGGGAAGGTCATGGTCGACGGCTCGGTGGTCGGCAAGTCGGAGCGGGTGCACGGCGGCGCCTGGCTCGAGGTCGAGATGCCGCAGGCGCCCGCGCCCGTGCAGGTGGTCGCCGAGCCGGTCGAGGGCATGGAGATCGTGCACGACGACGACGACATCGTCGTGATCGTCAAGCCCGTCGGCGTGGCCGCGCACCCGTCGCCCGGCTGGACCGGGACGACCGTCATCGGCGGCCTCGCCGCCGCCGGCTACCGCATCTCCACCTCCGGTGCCGCCGAGCGCCAGGGCATCGTGCACCGGCTCGACGTGGGCACCTCCGGCCTGATGGCGGTCGCCAAGTCGGAGCGCGCGTACACGTCGCTCAAGCGCCAGTTCAAGGAGCGCACGGTCGACAAGCGCTACCACACGCTGGTCCAGGGCCACCCCGACCCGATGAGCGGCACGATCGACGCGCCCATCGGCCGGCACCCCAACCACGACTACAAGTGGGCGGTCACGGCCGAGGGCAAGCCGTCCGTCACGCACTACGACCTCATTGAGGCGTTCCGCGCGGCCTCCCTGCTCGATGTGAAGCTGGAGACGGGCCGCACCCACCAGATCCGCGTCCACATGGCCGCCCACCGCCACCCCTGCGTCGGCGACCTCACGTACGGCGCGGACCCGACGCTTGCCAAGCGGCTCGGCCTGACCCGCCAGTGGCTGCACGCCGTACGCCTCGGCTTCGAGCACCCGGGGGACGGCACGTGGGTCGAGTTCGAGAGCGACTACCCCGACGACCTGGCCACCGCCCTGGAGCGGGTGCGTGAGGAGACGTACGGATGACCCTGCCGTCGTACGTGGTGCGTGTCGCCGAGGACCCCGCCGACCGCGAGGCCTGCTTCGCGGTGCGCAAGGAGGTCTTCGTCGTCGAGCAGCGGGTGCCGGAGGATCTGGAGTACGACGAGTTCGACGCGGGCGCGCTGCATGTGCTGGCCGTCCGGGAGGACGGGGTGGCGCTCGGTACGGGGCGGTTGCTGTACGGGCCGGCTGCGGCCGGGCGGACCGGGGGTGATCTGTCCGTGGGGTCGCTCGGGCGGCTCGCGGTGCGGAAGGAAGCGCGGGGGTTGGGGGTGGGGGTTGCCCTGGTGCGGGGGATCGAGGGGGCGGCTCGTGGGCTGGGGCTTGTCGCCGTGGATCTGCATGCGCAGACCGCTGCGGCGGGGTTTTACGAGCGGCTCGGTTATGTGGGGTACGGGGGCGAGTTCTTCGAGGCGGGGATCGCGCATCTTGGGATGCGGCGCCGTTTTTAGGGTTTTCTCCCGCCGGCGCACCGCCCGTTTCCAGTTCGTTGAGAAGTGGGCCTCTCCTGTGGGGGGTGTTCTTCGTCGGCGGCTTTCCGTTTGGGGTCAGGTTCGGCCTGCTACCCGGGGGGTTTCGTACGCCCTGCGGGCCTGGCGGGTGAACTCCGTGCCCGGGGGCAGGGTCGCGTCCGCCGTGTTGACCCGGGGAAGGGCGTACGGGTGCTGTTCGGTCAGCCAGCGGATCATGCCCTCGCGGACGTGCACCCGGACCTTCCAGACGTCGTCCGCGTCCTTCGCCGTCACCAGCGCGCGTACTTCCATGGTGCTCGGGGTGGCATCCGTGACGGACAGGTCGCAGGCGCGGCCGTCCCAGGCCGGGCACTCGCGCAGGAGGTCCCGGAGCTTCTCGCGCATCGCCTCCATGGGCGCGGTGTGGTCCAGGTGCCAGAAGACGATGCCGGTCATCTGGGCGCCGCCCCGCGACCAGTTCTCGAAGGGCTTCGAGGTGAAGTAGGAGACCGGCATCGTGATGCGGCGCTCGTCCCAGGTGCGCACGGTCAGGAAGGTCAGCGTGATCTCGTCGACCGTGCCCCACTCGCCGTCCACCACGACCGTGTCACCCATGCGCACCATGTCGCCGAAGGCGATCTGGAACCCCGCGAACATGTTGCTCAGCGTCGACTGGGCCGCCACACCGGCGACGATGCCCAGGACACCGGCGGAGGCCAGCAGGGAGGCGCCGGCCGCGCGCATCGCCGGGAAGGTCAGCAGCATCGCCGCCACGGCCACGACACCCACGACCGCCGTGACCACCCGCATGATCAGCGACACCTGGGTACGGACCCGGCGGACCCTGGCCGGGTCGCGGTGGGCGCGGGCATAACGGGAGTACGTGGTGTCCACGATCGCCGCCGAGATGCGCACGATCAGCCATGCCGCCGAGCCGATCAGGACCAGTGTCAGGGCCCGGCCGACGCTGACCTCGTGGCCGGGAAGCAGATCGGCCTGGTCGTACGACCCTCTGAGCAGCGCCGCGCACAGGAGGAGCTGGTAGGGCACGCGGCCCCGCCGCAGCAGGCCCCACAACGGGGTCTCGGTCTGTCGTTCGTCCGCCTTGCGCAGCAGACGGTCCGTGACCCAGCCGATGAGCAGCGTGAGCACGACCGAGCCACCCAGGACGATCAACGGGCGCAGTACGTTCTCCATGCCGGAGAACGTAACCGTAGAAGGGCGGTCCTGAACATGTGGCCCCGGGTGTGCTGGCACACATGCCGCGTGGGGAGGCTGTTGCCGGTGGGGTCGTTGTCAGTGGTGGCTGGCACGATGTGTGCATGAACGTCATGCTCTTTCACTCGACCTACGGGCTTCGCCCCGCCGTGCGTGCCGCGGCGGACCGGCTGCGGGCGGCCGGACACGAGGTGTGGACCCCCGACCTCTTCGAAGGGCGCACCTTCGAGACCGTCGAGGAGGGCATGGCCTTCAAGGACTCCATAGGCAAGGACGAGCTGCTCAAGCGGGCGATCC
Organism: Streptomyces sp. ME02-8801-2C; assembly: GCF_033793965.1. Lineage (NCBI taxonomy): Bacteria > Bacillati > Actinomycetota > Actinomycetes > Kitasatosporales > Streptomycetaceae > Streptomyces > Streptomyces sp. ME02-8801-2C. The sequence continues at coordinate 92,161 of NZ_JARAXP010000001.1, forward strand.
TGGCCGCCGCGCCCTACTCCGGGCGCGGTCTGGTGTACGCGGGGTTCTCCTTCGGCGCCGCGACCGCGCAGACGCTCGCGCTTGGCGACGACAGGGCGCGCGGGCTGTTGCTGCTGCACGGCACGTCCGACATCGCGGAGACGGCGTCGGTGGACGAGCTGCCGGTCCAGCTGCATGTGGCCGAGCCCGACGCGTTCGAGACCGACGACTGGTTGAGCTCCTGGTATCTCCGGATGGGCAAGGTGGGCGCCGATGTCGAGGTCTACCGGTATGCCGGAGCCGGTCACCTCTACACCGACCCGGAACTGCCGGACTACGACGAGGAGGCGGCCGAGGCCACCTGGCGGGTGGCGCTCGGCTTCCTCGACAGCCTGTAGGTACTACACCGGGTCGTACGTCCGCTCCACCCGCTGCGTGCCGCTGGGTGTGCGGTACGAGCGCCACCAGGTAGAGGTCGCGTTCGGCTTCGTGCGGTCTGACAGTACGTAGTAGTCCATCTGCGCGCGGTCGGCGGTGATGTCCAGGACGCCGTAGCCGTGGCGGTCGGTGTCGACCCAGTGGACGTGCCGGTTGGCCGCGCGGATGATCGGCGCGGCGAGTGCGGTGACGGTGCCCTCGGGGACCTTGAGGATGTCGTCGAGGTTGTCGGAGGTGACCGACGTGACGACGAACTCCGTGGCGGCCGAGGGCGACAGCGGGTAGGTGCCGGCGTCCACGGGCACGTCGTTGGCCCAGGCCATGTGGATGTCGCCGGTCAGGAAGACGGTGTTGCGGATGGCGTTCGAGCGGAGGTGGGCGAGGAGTTCACGCCGGTCGTCCGTGTAGCCGTCCCACTGGTCGGTGTTGAGGGCGAGGCCCTCCTTGGGCAGGCCGAGCAGCTCGGCGAGGGGCTTGAAGAGGTCGGCGGTGAGAGAGCCGATGGCGAACGGCGAGATCATCACCGAGTTCCCGACCAGCCGCCAGGTGGTGTCCGAGGCCTTCAACCCGGCCTTCAGCCAGTCCAGTTGGGCCCGGCCGGTGATCGTACGCGCCGGATCGTCGACCGAACCGCTGCCCGTGGACACCTGCCGCGAGCGGAAGGAACGCAGATCGAGGAGGGACAGGTCGGCGAGCTTGCCGAAGCGCAGGCGCCGGTAGGTGGTGCCCGCGACCGCCGGGCGGACCGGCATCCACTCGAAGTAGGCCTGCTTGGCCGCGGCCTGCCGGCTCGACCAGGTGCCCTCCGCGCCCTCGGTGTGGTTCTCGGCGCCGCCCGACCAGGCGTCGTTGGCGAACTCGTGGTCGTCCCAGATGGCGATGACGGGAGCCGCCGCGTGGAGGGACTGCAGGTCGGAGTCGGTCTTGTAACGGCCGTGGCGTACGCGGTAGTCGGCGAGCGTGAGGATCTCGTGGGCGGGGGAGTGCGGGCGTACGACGGTGCCGCGGGTGCCGTAACCGCCGGTGCCGTACTCGTAGATGTAGTCGCCGAGGTGCAGCCAGGCGTCCAGGTCGCCGCGGGCCGCGAGATGGCGGTACGAGGAGAAGTAACCGGCTTCCCAGTTGGCGCAGGAGACCACACCGAAGCGCAGGCCCGCCACGGCGGCGTCGGCGGCGGGCGCGGTACGGGTGCGGGCGGCGGGGGAGTCGGTGCCGCCGGCCGAGAAGCGGAACCAGTAGTCCGTGGCGGGCGCGAGGCCCCTGATGTCCGCCTTGACCGTGTGGTCGGAGGCCGCCCTCGCGGTCGTCGATCCCTTGGAGACGATGTTCGTGAACGCCTTGTCGCGGGCGACGATCCAGCTCACCTCGGTGTCCGGGCCGATCCCGGAACCGGGTATCGCCTCGGCGGTGGGCGTCACGCGCGTCCACAGCAGGACGCCGTCCGGCAGCGGATCGCCGGAGGCGACCCCGTGCAGGAAGGCGGGGGTCTCGGCGGCGGCGCGGGCGGGCAGCGCGGCGGCCAGCGGACCGGCCAGCACCGCGGTGGCGGCGGCGGCCTTGACGACCGTACGGCGGCGTGGGGCGAGGGAGTTGACCCGGGCGCCCATGGACTCGGAGGAAGCACTTCGACTCGTCACGGGCGCTGAGATTACTGACCGGTAAGGCCGAAGAGCGGGCGAACGTCAAAAGTTCGCCCGCTCTTCGGCTGATCGTCCACCGGGACCGAGCGGCGGACCGTACGACAGGCGCCGGAAACGCCCGGAACCCGCTGCTCAGGCCTTCAGCGCGGCGTCGATCGCGGTGTTGAAGTCGGCGACCGACATGGGCGCGTTGTCGCTGCCCGGGGCCGTGAGCTTCTTGCCGTCCATCACCAGGCTCGGCGTGCCGTTGACGCCGTCCTTGTTGGTGTTGAACGTCTGGGACATCGCCAGTGCCCAGGCGTCGTACGTGCCGTTCTTGACGGCGGTCTGGAACTTCGTGTTGTTCTTGAGCGCGGCGACCGTGTCCGCCACCTTGATCAGGTAGTCGTCGCTCTTGAACTTGTCGTCCGTCTCCTCGGGGTGGTACTTCGTCGAGTAGAGGGCGGTCTTGTACTCGAGGAACGCCTCCGGACTCACGTTCAGCGCGGCGCCCATGGCGCTCATCGCGTTCTTGGAGCCCTCGCCGCGGGAGCCGATCGCGATCTTCCCGTTGTCGTCGGTGTCGCCGTCGAGGAACGTTCCGCCGATGTACTGGATCTTGAACTTGCCCGCGTCGAAGTCCGCCTTCAGCGTCGAGCCGACCGTCTCCTCGAACTGGGCGCAGATCGGGCAGCGCGGGTCCTCGTACAGCTTGAGGGTCTTCTTCGCGGTGCTCTTGCCGAGGATCACCGTCGTGCCGTCGGTGCCCGTGGTGTTGGCCGGCGCGACGACCTTCTCGTCCTTCGCCGCGTCCCAGTAGCCCGGCTTGTTGTTCTGCACGACCGCGTAGCCGATACCGCCGGCTATCGCGAGGACGGCGACGACGGCGCCCGCCACGATGACCTGCCGCCTGGCCTTGTCGCGCTTGGCCTGGCGCTCGCGCTCCTCGCGCAGACGCTCACGTGCCGCGCTCTTGGACGCCTGGCTGTTCCGCTTGCTCATGCTGGTGATCTCCCTGGGGAACGCGTACGCGTCATGGGCGTCGTACGCGGAAACGAATGAACGAATAAGGGTCCTGCCGGTGCGCGTCGCTCGGCACTGTCGCTCGGGCGGGGGTGCCGCTCAGGCGAAGGCGAGCGGGCCCGGGCTCGGCGGCCCTCGTCGTCCCAGGGAGTGGACGAACAGGCGCGTGCGGAGGGCGGCGACGCGCCGAGCCGGTCGCGGCAGACGGCGTACCGCCGGGGCGGACCGGACCGTGACCGCGGCGGCGGCCAGCAGCAGCGGGCGGAAGGTGGACGCGGTGAGCGAGTCCAGCAGCTGGGCCAGGGCCCGTTCGCCCCGGCGCAGCCAGGCGGCGGCCAGCAGCCCCACGCCGACATGCGCGGCCAGCAGCAGCCACGCGGTGGAGGGGCCCGCGTGAGCGAGCAGGGCCGTCACCCGGTCGGTGTCGGCGCCCGTCACCCGGGACAGCGGGGTGCCCACGCCGTCACCGGCGCACAGCACGTCGAAGCCGACCGAGCGCAGCGGGCCGGCGACCGGGCCGCCCACCCGGCCGTAACAGACCGTCTGACCGGTGGTGAAGACCGTGTCGGCGGCCAGCTCCAGCGGGACCAGCAGGGCCGCGATCCGGGCGAAGCCGCGCTCGCGGCCGGCCAGCGCGTACGCGACGACGAAGACGGCGGCGGCGATCACCGCCACCGTCCCCATCGGCAGCGGGACCCTGGACAGCAGCACGTGCGACGCGCTGCTGAGCGTCACGACGAGTGCCGTGAACAGCGCCGCGCGTACGGCTCTGAGGTGGGTCCCGGATATGTCCATAGCGGAGGAGAGTGTGTCATGGACTCCCGTAAGAGGCCCCTAAAAGGTCCCTGTGAGCCCGTGCACGGTCCGATGAGGGAACCTCTAGAGGCCCGGGATCCGGCCGTTGCGGAACAGGTCCACGAAGATCTGGTGGTCGCGACGCGCGCGTGCCCCGTACTCGTGGGCGAATTCGACCAGGACGTCCGCGAAGCCCTCCTCGTCGGCCGCGATCACCGCGTCGATGGCCCGCTCCGTGGAGAAGGGCACCAGGGACTCGCCGGACTGGTCGTCCGCCGCCGCGTGCATCGTGGCCGTGGCCCGGCCCAGGTCGGCGACGACGGCCGCGATCTCCGCCGGGTCGTCGATGTCGCCCCAGTCCAGGTCCACGGCGTACGGAGACACCTCGGCGACGAGCTGGCCGCGCCCGTCCAGCTCGGTCCAGCCGAGCCACGGGTCGGCGTGGTCCTGGAGGGCGCGCTGCGAGATCACCGTGCGGTGGCCCTCGTGCTGGAAGTAGCCGCGGATCGCCGGGTCGGTGACGTGCCGGGAGACGGCCGGGGTCTGGGCCTGCTTGATGTAGATCACCACATCGTTCTCCAGGGCGTCCGTGGCGCCCTCCAGAAGGATGTTGTACGAGGGCAGCCCGGCCGAGCCGATGCCGATGCCCCGGCGGCCCACGACGTCCTTCACCCGGTAGGAGTCCGGGCGGGTCAGGGACGACTCCGGCAGGGTCTCCAGGTAGCCGTCGAAGGCGGCCAGCACCTTGTAGCGCGTGGCCGCGTCCAGCTCGATGGAGCCGCCGCCCGGCGCGAAGCGGCGCTCGAAGTCGCGGATCTCCGTCATCGAGTCGAGCAGCCCGAACCGGGTCAGCGAGCGCGCGTCACGCAGCGCGTCCAGCAGCGGCCCCTGGGCGGTGTCCAGGGTGAACGGCGGCACCTCGTCGCTCTTCGCGCCGGTGGCGAGGGCGCGGATGCGTTCGCGGTACGCGCCCGCGTATGTGCGCACCAGCGCGGTGATCTGCTCGTCGGAGAGGGCCTTCGCGTACCCGATGAGGGCCAGTGAGGCGGCGAGGCGCTTGAGGTCCCAGGTGAAGGGGCCGACGTACGCCTCGTCGAAGTCGTTGACGTTGAAGATCAGCCGGCCCTGCGCGTCCATGTACGTGCCGAAGTTCTCCGCGTGGAGGTCGCCATGGATCCACACGCGCGAGGTGCGGTCGTCCAGGTACGGTCCGCCCCGCCGGTCCGCGTCCAGGTCGTGGTAGTAGAGGCACGCCGTACCCCGGTAGAACGCGAACGCGGAAGCGGCCATCTTGCGGAACTTCACGCGGAACGCGGCCGGATCGGCGGCCAGGAGCTCGCCGAACGCGGTGTCGAAGACGGTGAGGATCTCCTCGCCGCGGTGCTCGGCGCTGAGCTGCGTAACCGACATCGCTGGGTGCCTCCTGGTGCAGGTGATGCGTGACGAATGGGGCCGGACGGGCCGCCCGGCGGGACGGACGATGCCGTCGTCCCTCCAACGTCCGAAGGTACGCCCCAGTGCCCACGGCCCACCCACGAAGGTACGGGGGAGCAGCCTCCCGCTGTCAGTGCCGAGGCATAGACTTCGTCGCTGTCCCCCCAGACTGCCCGCAGCCTGTCGCCGAGCGTTTCCCATGGAGGCCACGCCGTGTCAAAGCCGCCGTTCACGCACCTGCACGTCCACACCCAGTACTCGCTGCTGGACGGTGCCGCGCGGCTCAAGGACATGTTCAACGCGTGCAACGAGATGGGCATGACCCATATCGCCATGTCCGACCACGGCAACCTCCACGGGGCGTACGACTTCTTCCACACCGCCAAGAAGGCGGGTGTCACGCCGATCATCGGCATCGAGGCGTATGTGGCGCCGGAGTCGCGGCGCAACAAGCGCAAGATCCGCTGGGGCCAGCCGCACCAGAAGCGCGACGACGTGTCCGGTTCGGGTGGTTACACGCACAAGACGATCTGGGCGGCCAACGCGACGGGCCTGCACAACCTGTTCCGGCTCTCCTCGGACGCCTACGCGGAGGGCTGGCTGCAGAAGTGGCCGCGCATGGACAAGGAGACCATCTCGCAGTGGTCCGAGGGGCTCATCGCCTCCACGGGCTGCCCGTCCGGTGAGCTCCAGACCCGGCTGCGCCTCGGGCAGTTCGACGAGGCGCTGAAGGCGGCCTCCGAGTACCAGGACATCTTCGGCAAGGACCGGTACTTCCTGGAGCTCATGGACCACGGGATCGAGATCGAGCACCGGGTCCGCGACGGCCTCCTGGAGATCGGCAAGAAGCTCGGCATCCCGCCCCTGGTGACGAACGACTCGCACTACACGTACCCGCACGAGGCGGGCGCGCACGACGCGCTGCTGTGCATCCAGACCGGCAAGAACGTCTCCGACCCGGACCGCTTCAAGTTCGACGGCACCGGCTACTACCTGAAGTCCACGGACGAGATGTACGCCGTCGACTCCTCCGACGCGTGGCAGCAGGGCTGTGCCAACACCCTCCTGGTGGCCGAACAGATCGACACCACCGGCATGTTCGAGGCGAAGAACCTCATGCCGAAGTTCGACATCCCCGAGGGGTTCACCGAGGTCACCTGGTTCAAGGAGGAAGTCCGGCTCGGCATGGCCCGCCGCTTCCCCGGCGGTGTCCCCGAGGACCGCCAGAAGCAGGTCGAGTACGAGATGGACGTCATCATCCAGATGGGGTTCCCGGGTTACTTCCTCGTCGTCGCCGACTTCATCATGTGGGCCAAGAAGCAGGGCATCGCGGTGGGCCCCGGCCGTGGTTCGGCGGCCGGTTCGATCGTCGCGTACGCCATGGGCATCACCGACCTCGACCCGATCCCGCACGGTCTGATCTTCGAGCGGTTCCTCAACCCCGAGCGCGTCTCCATGCCCGATGTCGACATCGACTTCGACGAACGCCGGCGCGTCGAGGTGATCCGGTACGTGACGGAGAAGTACGGCGCCGACAAGGTCGCCATGATCGGCACGTACGGCAAGATCAAGGCGAAGAACGCCATCAAGGACTCCGCGCGCGTGCTGGGCTACCCGTACGCGATGGGCGACAGGCTCACCAAGGCCATGCCCGCCGACGTCCTCGGCAAGGGCATCGACCTCAACGGCATCACCGACCCCTCGCACCCGCGCTACAGCGAGGCCGGCGAGATCCGGGCGATGTACGAGAACGAGCCGGACGTCAAGAAGGTCATCGACACCGCCAAGGGCGTCGAGGGCCTGGTCCGGCAGATGGGTGTGCACGCGGCCGGCGTCATCATGTCCAGCGAGCCCATCGTCGACCACGCGCCCGTGTGGGTGCGGCACACCGACGGTGTGACCATCACACAGTGGGACTACCCGCAGTGCGAGTCGCTCGGCCTGCTCAAGATGGACTTCCTGGGCCTGCGCAACCTGACCATCATGGACGACGCCGTCAAGATGGTGAAGGCGAACAAGGGCGTCGAACTCGACCTGCTGGCCCTGCCGCTGGACGACCCGGCGACCTTCGAACTGCTCCAGCGCGGCGACACCCTCGGGGTGTTCCAGTTCGACGGCGGGCCCATGCGTTCACTGCTGCGGCTGATGAAGCCCGACAACTTCGAGGACATCTCCGCTGTCTCCGCGCTCTACCGTCCCGGCCCGATGGGCATGGACTCGCACACCAACTACGCGCTGCGCAAGAACAAGCTCCAGGAGATCACCCCGATCCACAAGGAGCTGGAGGAGCCTCTCGAGGAGGTCCTCGCGGTCACCTACGGTCTGATCGTCTACCAGGAGCAGGTGCAGAAGGCCGCCCAGATCATCGCCGGGTACTCGCTCGGCGAGGCCGACATCCTGCGCCGCGTGATGGGCAAGAAGAAGCCCGACGAACTGGCCAAGAACTTCACCATCTTCCAGGCCGGCGCCAAGAAGAACGGCTACAGCGACGAGGCGATCCAGGCCCTGTGGGACGTCCTGGTCCCGTTCGCCGGATACGCCTTCAACAAGGCCCACTCGGCCGCCTACGGTCTGGTCTCCTACTGGACCGCCTATCTGAAGGCGAACTACCCGGCCGAGTACATGGCCGGTCTGCTCACCTCGGTCAAGGACGACAAGGACAAGTCCGCGATCTATCTGAACGAGTGCCGGCGCATGGGCATCAAGGTGCTCCCGCCCAACGTCAACGAGTCGATGTCCAACTTCGCCGCCCAGGGCGACGACGTGATCCTCTTCGGCCTGTCCGCGGTGCGCAACGTCGGTACGAACGTCGTCGACTCGATCATCAGGTCCCGCAACGCCAAGGGGAAGTACGCGTCCTTCCCCGACTACCTTGACAAGGTCGAGGCCGTCGTCTGCAACAAGCGGACCACGGAGTCGCTCATCAAGGCCGGCGCGTTCGACAGCATGGGGCACACCCGCAAGGGCCTCACCGCACACTTCGAGCCCATGATCGACAACGTGGTCGCGGTGAAGCGGAAAGAAGCGGAGGGGCAGTTCGACCTCTTCGGCGGCATGGGCGAGGAGGACACCAGCGAGCCCGGTTTCGGTCTCGACGTCGAGTTCACCACCGACGAGTGGGACAAGGCCTATCTCCTCGCCCAGGAGCGGGAGATGCTCGGTCTGTACGTCTCCGACCACCCTCTCTTCGGCCTGGAACACGTCCTGTCCGACAAGGCGGACGCCGGTATCGCCCAGCTCACCGGGGGTGAGCACGCGGACGGCGCGGTTGTCACCATCGGCGGCATCATCTCGGGTCTGCAGCGCAAGATGACCAAGCAGGGCAACGCCTGGGCCATCGCCACCGTCGAGGACCTCGCGGGTTCCATCGAGTGCATGTTCTTCCCGGCGACCTACCAGCTGGTGTCCACCCAACTCGTCGAGGACGCCGTCGTGTTCGTCAAGGGACGCCTCGACAAGCGGGAGGACGTGCCCCGGCTGGTCGCGATGGAGCTCCAGGTCCCGGACCTGTCCAACGCGGGCACCAACGCGCCGGTGATCCTCACCATCCCCGCCCTGAAGGTCACCCCGCCGATGATCAGCAGGCTCGGCGAGATCCTCAGTCACCACAAGGGGGAGAGCGAGGTCCGCATCCGGCTCCAGGGACCGAGCAAGACGACGGTCCTGCGGCTCGACCGCCACCGGGTGAAGCCGGACCCGGCCCTCTTCGGTGACCTGAAGGTGCTGCTCGGACCGTCCTGTCTGGCCGGCTGAGCAACTGACGTGAGCGAGGGGCGCGCCCTGAACGGGCGCGCCCCTCGCTGTGCCCGGGCTTCAACAGCCCGTCGTGTGAATGCCCGTGGTACGCGAGCGGGCTCAGTTGTGGCCGAAGCGCTTCTGCCGGCCCTTGCGCGCCATGTCACCGGGAGTCACCTGGCTGATGCGCTGCTCGGCCTGCGACTCCATCGAGGAGGACTTCGCCTGCTCGGCACCGCGCTCGGCCTGTGAAGCCTGCGTCTGCGGGCGGCTCTGCTTCTTGTTCTTGGCCATGGTGATCTTCCTCCTGAGGGGGATCTAGGGGCCAGGACCGAGTTCAGATTCACATGACCCGACAAAGCGTGCATGTCGGAGAATTACCGTGCGTAATAAGGGCGGCCGTGCGGCCAGACCCACCGCCGACGAGCGAAACGCCACGCCGAAGATCGAGTTCGGGCCGTTAACCTCCGCGCGGTCGGGCAGACTCGAAGGAAGCCCAAAGCAAACCTCCCGGAAAGAGGGTGGATCGCGTGGACCGCTGCATCGTCCTGGTGGACGCCGGGTATCTGCTCGGGGCCGCGGCGAGCCTTCTCGCCGGGGAGCCCTCGCGGTCCCGGATCACCGTCGACCACGCCGCCCTCATCCAGGGCCTGCGAGAACGCGCCGAGTCGGACACCGAACGGCCACTGCTGCGCATCTACTGGTTCGACGGCGCCCCCGACCGGGTGCCCCAGCCCGAGCATCGCAGGCTGCGCGTGATGCCCCGGGTCACCGTCCGGCTCGGCGCCCTGACCCGCAGCGACGGACGGTGGGCCCAGAAGGGCGTCGACGCCGCCATGCACGCCGAGCTGACCGAGCTGGCCCGCAACCGGGCCTGCTCCGACATCGTCCTCGTCACGGGCGACGGCGATCTGCTGCCGGGCATGATGGCCGCCAAGGAGCACGGCGTGGCCGTACACCTGTGGGCCGTGCAGGCCGCGGACGGCGACTACAACCAGTCCGAGGACCTGGTCGCCGAGGCCGACGAGCGGCGCGTCCTCGACCGTACGTGGATCACCAAGGCCGTACGGGCCAAGGAACTCGGCGGGATCTGCGCGCCGCAGCCCGCGCCCCGGCCCGAGATCGCCGCGATCCTTTCCGCCCCGCTGCCCGAGTCGTCGCTCGGGCAGACCGCGGAACGCGCCGCGGACGAGCAGCAGGAGCACGCGGCGGCGCCCGACGCGCAGAACGGCGCGCAGGAGCGCGTGAGCGCGCCCAAGGGCGTACCGACCCCCAAGGACCTGGCCGCGCTGCGGGCCCCCGGGGCCCCGCCCGCCCAGCAGCCCGCGAGCGCCACCCTGCGCTGGTCCTCCGACAAGGGCTGGGTCGACCGGCCGGGCGTGGCCTCCGAGCCCCCCGAGATCGCGTCCATGCCGACGCTGGCCCAGCTCACCTCGGCCGAGCAGCGCTGGGCCGACCGCGAGGAGGACATCACCACGGTCGGCGGTGATCCGTACGAGGTCGGGCAGGTGTTCGCGCGCCGCTGGATGGAACGCCTCCCGGACCCCGCCCAGCTGCAGAAACTGTCCACGATGTACCCCCGTATCCCACACCGTATCGACGGCGAACTGCTGCGCTACGCCGCCCGCTTCGGACTGCTCGCCCACAAGGACGACCAGATCGACGAGCACGACCGGTACGCGATCAGGGCCGGATTCTGGCGCGAGGTCGACGTCCGTACGGCCGCGGAGCACGCGCCCGCCGGGGAGTGAGCGGGCGGGCGCAGGGACGGGGGTTGGATTTCAGGCGGAGTCGGGCACCCCGTACTCTCGTCCCTCGTGAGTACGCGCACGGCAGACACAGCCCGACACGGTGACGATGTCGTGTGCGCGGTGCGCGATCTCACCAAGACCTATGCGGCGGTACGCGGTCGGCGCGGCGCCCCCGGAACACCCGAGGTACGGGCCACCGACGCCGTCGAGCTGGACGTCCGCCGCGGTGAGATCTTCGGCCTGCTCGGGCCGAACGGCGCCGGCAAGTCGACCCTCGTACGGCAGATCACCGGCCTGATGCGCCCCGACCGGGGCAGCGTCGAGATCCTCGGCCACGACGTCGTGCGCCACCCCGAGCGGGCCGCGCGCATCCTCGCCTATCTCGGCCAGGAGTCCAGCGCGCTCGACGAACTCACCGTCTCGCTCGCCGTCGAGACCACCGCGCGACTGCGCGGCCTGGAGGTACGGCAGGCGCGCGCCGAACGGGACGCCGTCCTGGAAGAGCTCGGGCTCACGGCACTGGCCGCCCGGCCCATCCGCAAACTGTCCGGCGGCCAACGGCGGCTCGCCTGCTTCGCCACCGCGCTGGTCGGCGAACGACCGCTGCTCGTCCTCGACGAGCCGACGACCGGGATGGATCCGGTGGCCCGGCGGGCCGTGTGGTCGGCGGTGGACCGGCGGCGGGCCGAGCGCGGTACGACGGTGCTGCTGGTCACCCACAACGTGATCGAGGCGGAGACGGTTCTCGACCGCGTCGCCGTCCTCGACCGGGGACGCGTGATCGCCTGTGACACGCCCGCCGGGCTGAAGGAGCAGGTCGCGGGCGAGGTCCGGGTCGATCTGGTCTGGCGGGAGTCGGCGCCACTGCACGTCCCCGAGGTCGCCGCGCTGCGCGACCGGGCCGTCGAGTCGGGGCGCAGATGGACGCTGCGGCTGGCTCCGGAGGAGGCCCGCGCGGCGGTCGCCACGGTCACCGGCGGGGCCGCCTTCACCGCGCTGGACGACTTCACCCTGGCCACGCCGAGCCTGGAGGACGTGTATCTGGCGCTCGGCGGGAACGTGCAGGGGCTGGTGAAGGCGTGAGTGGCCTGAGCGTGGGCGGCTTCGGATCCGTACGGGTGTGTGTGCGGGGACTGGCGGGGGAGAGGGCGGCTGTCGTGACCGGGACGAAGAGGAGCAGCTCGACGTGAGTTTCGTGCCCGCCGAGGTGCTGCCGAGCAGCGCCCTGGCCGTGGAGAAGACGCCCGCGCGCCCCGCGACGGCCGAGCTGGGGCCGCGTGCGCGGCTGTGGCCCGCGCTGGTCGCGGTGTACCGGGCGCAGCTGTCCCGGGCCCGGGTCGCGCGGATTCCGCTGCTGTTCGTGGCGACCTTCCAGTCCGTCGGAATCATGATCCTGATGCGGGGGGTCGTGGACGGGGGCGGTGAGGCCCGGGCCGTGGTGGCCGGGGCCTCGGTGCTGGTCGTGGCCTTCGTCGCGCTGAACCTGCTCGCCCAGTACTTCGGGCAGCTGCGGGCCAGCGGCGGGCTCGACCACTACGCCACCCTGCCGGTACCGCCGGCGGCCGTGGTGCTCGGGGCCGCGGGGGCGTACGCGTCCTTCACCGTGCCCGGGACCGTGGTCACCGCGGTGTTCGGGTGCGTGCTGTACGGGCTGCCGCTGGCGCATCTGTGGGTGCTCGCCCTGGTGATCCCGCTCGCCGGAGCCGCGCTCGCCGGGCTCGGCGCCGCCTTCGGACTGCTCGCGCCACGCCCGGAACTGGCCACGCTGCTCGGGCAGTTGGGAATGTCGGCGGCGCTGCTGCTGGGCGTGCTGCCGGCGGAGCGGATGCCGGGGCTGGTGCGGTTCGCGCGGGATCTGCTGCCCTCGACGTACGGTGTGGAGGCCTTCGCCCGGACCTTCGGGCCCGACCCCGACTGGGCCTTCGTGTTCGGTGATCTCGCCGTGTGCGCGGGGGTCGGGGTGGTCTCGCTGGCCGTGGCGACCTGGGCGTACCGTCGGGCGGCCGTCCGGTGACGCGCCGCACGGACGGGCCTGGCACGATGTCGGTGTGACCGCACCGCTGACTCCGCCTCCGCCGCCGCACCAAGAGCCCTCGCACGAACGCGACGAGGCTTCGCAGCCCAAGCAGCTCCAGCAGCCCCTGCAGCAGCAGCCCTCGCTCCAGCAGGGGCCGGACAGCCGCGGCCGACAGTTCTGGCCGGAGCCCGACGGGGGCAGTGGGTTCGCGCCCGCGTACGGGCAGGACGGCCCCGGTATGAAGACCGAACTGCGGGAGGCCGCCGTCGTCACGGTGGCGCTGGTGCTCGGCGGGGTGCTGCTCGGGCTGCTGTGGTGGTGGCTGGCGCCGAAGGTTCCGCTGGTCGGGGACATCGTCGAAAGCCGGTGGGTCGTGTACGTCAAGGACAGCGAGGGCGAGCAGGCCGTCGGGGTCGACGGAACGTTTACTCTGCTGGCGTTGGCCTTCGGGGCGGTCAGTGCGCTGGGGGTTTTCCTGGTGCGGCGGCGTGGGGGTGTGCCGTTGGTGGTCGCGCTGGCGGTGGGTGGGGTGCTGGGGTCGGTGCTGGCCTGGCGGTTGGGGGTTTGGCTCGGGCCGGCGCAGGATGTGATCGCCCATGCGAAGGGTGTGGGTAAGGGGGTTACGTTTTCGGCGCCGTTGAAGTTGGGGGCGAAGGGGGCGTTGTTGGTGTGGTCTGTGGGGGCGTTGGTGGTGCATCTGGGGTTGACGGGGTTGTTCGGGCCTCGGGATCCGGAAGAGGTGGTGGCTCCGCCCGTTTAAGGGGACTTTTTTCGCCCCCGCCGCCCCTACCCGTCCCATCCCGTTCCTGGGGGCTGTGCCCCCAGACCCCCCCTGCGGCCCTGGACGGGCCTTGTCCTCAAACGCCGGACGGGCTGGGGGTGCCGGCCGGGGCTGAGCATTCACGTGCGGGCGATCGGGGCCCTTGTTGCCTGGGTGAGGGTCGTCAGGTCATCGGGGGACAGTTCTACCTCCAGGCCTCTGCGGCCCGCCGAGACGCAGATCGTGGGGTGGGTGGCCGCCGAGGTGTCCAGGACCGTGCGGAGTTTCTTGCGTTGGCCCAAGGGGGAGATGCCGCCCCGCACATAGCCCGTCGTGCGTTCCGCCAAGGCGGGGTCCGCCATGGACGCGCGTTTGCCCGACACCGCCGCCGCCAGTGCCTTCAGGTCCAGCTGACCCGCCACCGGGACCACCGCGACCGTCAGCACCCCGTCCACGTCCGCCACCAGGGTCTTGAAGACGCGCTCCGGTGACACCCCCATCGCCTCGGCGGCCTCCTCGCCGTACGAGGGGTGCGCGGGGTCGTGTTCGTACGCGTGGACCGTGTAGGGGACGCCTGCCGCTGTGAGGGCCACTGTCGCCGGGGTTCCGCCCGACTGCTGCTGCTGTTTCTTCTTCGCCATTGCGGTTGCCCTCAGTTCAGGCTTGTCGGGGCGCGGGTCAGTTCCGACGCGGGCAGGGACGGGAGGTTGCGGATGATCGCCGTCTCCGTGCGCAGAAGCACCAGTTCCTCGCGGAGCCGGGACGACGTGTCCGGCGCCTGGAGCAGGCGCTGCTTCGACGGGGTGTCCAGCATCATCGCCGCCGCCACCAGGTACGACACCACCGATGGCTCGTCGGGGAGGTCGGCGCCCGTCGACAGGGAACGTTCCCGTGCGCCCGCCAGGCGCTTCTGGTACTGCCTGAAGGCCCTCAGGACGCCCTCCGCCAGCGCGCCCGCCTCGTCGCCGGGGGATTCCTCCAGCTCCTCCAGTTCCGCGGTCAGGAACGGGCCCGACGCGTCAACCGACAGCACCCGCACCCGGGTCGTACCGGTGGCCAGCACCTCGAACGTGCCGTCCTCGCGTTCCCTGATCGTCGCCGCGTCCGCCACGCACCCCACGGAGTGGAAGGCCTTGACCGGGTCGTCGCCGAAGCCGGCCGTGGGCCCGCGTTCGGGCACCGCCGTCTGGTCGGGCAGGCCCTGGGCGCTGGGCGCCACCTCGTGGCCGTCGCGGATCGTCACGACGGCGAACCGGCGTGGTTCGTCCTCGGGGGTCTTCAGAAGTTCGCGCATCATGGCGCGATAACGCTCCTCGAAGATGTTCAGCGGGATGACGAGTCCCGGGAACAGCACCGAGTTGAGCGGGAAGAGCGGCAGTTGGACGGTGGTCACGACGGGAAAGCCTAATGGTCGCCGGAGTGTGCGCGTCCGTCGTGCTCACTCCCCGGCTGAGCGGCGCCGGTGGCGCACCGGGCGGCGGGCACGTTCCGGTGGATCTCCTCGCGTGCTTCGAGGAACCCGCCGAGGGGGTCGTCCGAGAACCGGTCCCAGGGGAAGGACGTGGTGTACGGGCCGGTCAGACGTACTTGGAGAAGGGCGTCCTCCCATCGGCCGAGCGCGATCAGAACGTACGTGAGCAGGTTGCGCAGTTCGGCAGGCCACGGGGCCGCCGCCGGGTACGTCGCCGACAGAGCTGTGGCCGTGTCCGCCGCCGTGTCCAGGCGGTACCGGTCCAGCACCGTCCTGCCGTCGTTCTGGGTGAGGCAGATGAAGGCCGCGTGCAGGGGCAGCGCCTGGACGAGCGAGCCGGGCAGGGCGTCCTGCGCGGCCCGCTCGGCGAAGTCGAAGCACTCGCGGTACGAGCCGTTGCCGCCCGCGGACCGGAAGGGGCCCGTGGACAGGTACTGCAGCGCCGCCACATGGCAGCCGTAGTGATGCGGCGAGCGGCGTACGGCCTCTGCCCAGAGCCTCTCGAACTCACCGTGGTCCGCGTCGCTGCCCCGGGCCCGGTCCAGGGCGATCCGCCAGGGCACCGGGTCTCGCGGGTCGCCCGCCTCGGCGGCCTCGACCAACGGGCCCGTCTGCAACAGGAGTTCGGCCCGGGCGGGGGACTCCCAGGCGTTCGCCACCGCCAGCTCGGCCGCGACGAGCAGCGCGTCCGGGTCGTTCGGGGCGGCCGCGCGCCAGGACGTGAGCCACTCGGCGCGGGAGTGCGCGAACGCGGCCAGCCGGACCACGTAACGGTCCCGGTGCTCCCACTCGCCCGTGGCGCGGGTGGCGGCCAGCAGTTCGGCCGCCGGCCCGTACTCGCCCCGGCCCGCCGCGACGAGCGCGGGGCCGAGCCGGGCGTCGGGCGCGTCGAGCAGTACCTCGTCGTCGGGGGGCAGTCCGGCGGCGGCGAGGCGTGGAGACGGCGGAGTGTTCCGTTCCGCCCGGGTGGCGCGGAGTAACGCACGCAGCGAAGCCATGGTGTCGCCATTGAAAGGCGCAGGTCGGGGCCGCGCCAGACCAAATGCGCACCCTGTTTTTAGTTGTACGGTCCGAGGTGTGGGGATGGTGAAGAAAAATGAGCCGAGCTCAGTTTCTGCGCAGCGTCCGGGTCGCCCCCGCCGCCACCGTCGTCGCCAGGACCCAGCCCAGCATGATGATCGCGGCGGCCAGCCACTGCCAGCCCCCGCGCAGCTGCCAGAAGCCGACCTGACCCAGATCGATCAACGGGAGAAGCAGGTCGAGGGCGAAGAGCGAGGGGTTCCACGGCGGGTGCTCCCCGCTCTTCAGCGGCGGATGGCTCGCGTGCGCGAACGCCACCGAACTCGCCGCCCACAGCACCGCCATCCACACGGCGGCCCGGCCCGGCCGGTACCCGTAGGCGACCGTCCAGTCCTGCACATACCCCCACAGTTTCGCCGCAGGCGGCAGGGTCTCGCGGCGACGGCGCTGCTTGGCGAGCAGCACCTCGCGCGCGTCCTCGTCCTCACCACTGTTGCGCAGCACGGCGGCCAGCCGCTCGTACGGCTCCGGGCTGTACTCGGCGGTCGCCGCCGCCACCCACGCCAGCCGCTCCGTCGGCGGGAACGGCCCCTGCGGTACGAGGTTCTCGTACCCGAAGCCGCCCATGTGCAGGTTGCCAGGGCCTGGCCAACTGCCCGCCCGGTCCACGAGGTTGACGACCTTCGCACCCGACAGCAGCACCTTGCCGCGCTCCGGCCGCTCCCCGAGGAAGCGCAGCTCGGGCGTCTGTACCCGGCGCAGCGACAGCGACTGCTCGTCGGTGAAGGTCAGCCGGGCGCGTTCGAGGTCGACGGCGTCGCCGAACCGGCCGTCGTCCAGGCGGATCCCGCCCTCGCACTCGAAACGCTGGATGCGTGTCCCGTGGGCGGGGGTCGTGCCGCTGGTCAGGATGGGGTTCCAGACGCCGGCCGGGGTGAGGTACAGGGTGCGGCCCACGGTCAGCTGGGGGGCGTTGAGCGCGAGTCTCCCGTACGGATTGGCGAGCCGGCTGCCGCGCAGGCTCAGCGAGACACCGATCGTCGCCCCGCGCAGGCTCAGCTCACCGTGCGCCTCCAGCATCTCGGCCTGGAGGTCCTGGCCGACGTGCATACCGTCCCCGACCAGCGAGCGCCCGCGCCGGTCCCGGTAGACGACGGCCTGGTTGAGCAGCAGATCCGTGCCGATGTGCGCGTCGGTGAGGCGTACGCCGTTGTGGAAGCGGCAGCGCGGCAGATGCAGATCGCCCTCGGTGTGCACGCGGGCCGCCTCCAGCCGGGGCACCGAGCAGTCCACCAGGCGTACGGTCGTGAAGCGGGCCTCCGGCAGCAGGATCTCCTTCTCGAACCGGCAGCCCTTCAGCTCGACATAGGGCACGACCGTGCCGCCCGCCAGATCGAGCGTGCCGTTGATCTGCACACCGGTGAGCTTGAGGGACGACACGCGCCCCGCGAGCGCGGGCGGGCCGTCGAGGAGCAGCCAGCACACGATGCGGGCCCGCACGGTCCGGTCGGCGCCCCACGGATGGCCGCCGTGCGGATCGTCGACGACGGTGTCGCCACTGCTCAGGTCGTACACGCTGCCGTTGCGGAAGGCCTGCCACATACCGACCTCGGCGGCGCTCAGATCGTCCGGCGGTTCCCCCGTGGTCCCCGAGTCCCCCGTGCGGATTCCGCCACCCTCTGTCACGACGTTTTCCCACTCCTCCCCGTGCCACCAGGTGTTACCAACAGGTTTAGTACAACCGTTCTGCCCGCTCGGTAACCCTCTGAACGCAAAACGTGAAGGTGATCTTCCGGGTTCCCGCGCGGGTCTCGCAGGGGCGCTTCGCAACGCTCCGTATCAGCCACTGATACACGCGAACGTCGCCCGATCGGCGTCTGAGAGAATTGACCGCGTGATCTCTCGAATCGATCTGCGCGGCGACGCCCTCCCTGAGGGACCCGCCCTGCGCGACCTGCTGCCCCGAGCCGACTTCGACGTCTCGGCCGCCCTGGAGAAGGTGCGTCCGATCTGCGAGGCCGTGCATCATCGGGGCGACGCGGCGCTGATCGACTTCGCGGAGAAGTTCGACGGCGTCCGGCTGGAATCCGTCCGCGTGCCCGCCCAGGCCATCGCCGACGCGCTGGAGCAGCTCGCCCCGGCCGTCCGCGCGGCCCTGGAGGAGTCCATCCGCCGCGCCCGTCTCGTCCACCGCGAGCAGCGCCGTACGACGCACACGACCCAGGTCGTGCCCGGCGGCTCGGTCACCGAGAAGTGGGTGCCCGTGGACCGGGTCGGGCTGTACGCGCCCGGCGGCCGGGCCGTGTACCCCTCCTCCGTGATCATGAACGTCGTACCCGCTCAGGAGGCGGGCGTCGAGTCGATCGCCCTCTCCTCCCCGGCCCAGGCCGACTTCGGCGGGCTGCCGCACCCGACCATCCTCGCCGCCTGCGCCCTCCTCGGCGTCGACGAGGTGTACGCGGCCGGAGGCGCCACCGCCGTCGCGATGTTCGCGTACGGCACCGAGTCCTGCGCGCCCGCCAACATGGTGACCGGCCCCGGCAACATCTGGGTCACCGCCGCCAAGCGGTACTTCGCGGGGAAGATCGGCATCGACACCGAGGCCGGCCCCACCGAGATCGCGATCCTCGCCGACGACACCGCCGACCCGGTGCACGTCGCCGCCGACCTGATCAGCCAGGCCGAGCACGACCCGCTGGCAGCCGCCGTCCTCGTCACGGACTCCGTGGCGCTCGCGGACGCGGTCGAGAAGGAACTGGAACCGCAGGTCGCGGCCACCAAGCACATCGAGGACCGGATCGCCCCGGCACTGGCCGGCAAGCAGTCCGCGATCGTCGTCGTCGACGGCGTGGAGGAGGGCCTGCGGGTCGTCGACGCGTACGGCGCCGAACACCTGGAGATCCAGACCGCGAACGCGGCGGCCGTGGCCGACCGGGTGCGCAACGCCGGCGCGATCTTCGTCGGCCCCTGGGCGCCGGTCTCGCTCGGCGACTACGCGGCCGGGTCCAACCACGTCCTGCCCACCGGCGGCTGCGCCTGCCACTCCTCCGGCCTCTCCGTCCAGTCCTTCCTGCGCGGCATCCACATCGTCGACTACACGCGGGACGCACTGGCCGACGTGGCACACCATGTGGTGACGCTGGCGGAGGCGGAGGACCTGCCCGCACACGGCGCGGCGGTGAAGGCAAGGTTCGGGTGGAAGGTACCTGAGAGCAAGTGAACTTCGGAATCGACGATCTTCCCGTACGGGACGAACTGCGCGGCAAGTCGCCGTACGGCGCGCCCCAGCTCGACGTCCCCGTACGGCTGAACACCAACGAGAACCCCTACCCGCTGCCCGAACCGCTCGTCGAGCGGATCGCCGAGCGGGTGCGCGAGGCCGCCCGGAACCTCAACCGCTACCCCGACCGGGACGCCGTGGAGCTGCGTACGCAGCTCGCCAAATATCTGACGGACACCTCGGGCCACGAGGTCGGCCTCGCCAACGTGTGGGCCGCCAACGGCTCCAACGAGGTCATCCAGCAGCTGCTCCAGACCTTCGGCGGGCCCGGCCGTACCGCGATCGGCTTCGAGCCCTCCTACTCGATGCACGGCCTCATCGCGCGCGGGACGGGCACCGGCTGGATCTCCGGCCCGCGCAACGAGGACTTCACCATCGATCTCCCGGCGGCCGAGAAGGCCATCGCCGAGCACCGGCCCGACGTCGTCTTCGTCACCACGCCCAACAACCCCACCGGCAACGCGGTCCCGCGCGAGACGGTCCTCGCGCTGTACGAGGCAGCGCAGGCCGCCAAACCCTCGATGGTCGTGGTCGACGAGGCGTACATCGAGTTCAGCCACGGCGACTCACTGCTGCCGCTGCTCGAGGGACGGCCGAATCTCGTCGTCTCCCGGACGATGTCCAAGGCGTTCGGGGCGGCGGGTCTGCGCCTCGGCTATCTCGCCGCGCACCCGGCC
Source organism: Streptomyces sp. ME02-8801-2C (assembly GCF_033793965.1). Lineage (NCBI taxonomy): Bacteria > Bacillati > Actinomycetota > Actinomycetes > Kitasatosporales > Streptomycetaceae > Streptomyces > Streptomyces sp. ME02-8801-2C. The sequence continues at coordinate 112,160 of NZ_JARAXP010000001.1, forward strand.
GTTGTCGACGCCGTGCAGCTCGTACGACTGCCCTATCACCTGTCGGCCGTGGCGCAGGCGACCGCCCTGGCCGCCCTGGAGCACACCGACACGCTGCTGAAGTACGTCGACCAGCTCAAGACCGAGCGGGACCGGCTCGTCGCCGAACTGCGTGCCATCGGGTTCGACGTCACCGAGTCCGACGCCAACTTCGTGCAGTTCGGCACCTTCGCCGACTCCCACGCGGCCTGGCAGCGGATCCTCGACCAGGGCGTCCTGGTCCGGGACAACGGCGTACCCGGATGGCTGCGGGTCACCGCGGGAACCCCCGCCGAGAACGACGCGTTCCTGAACGCGGTACGTGAACTCAAGAAAGAGCAGGGCAAGTCATGAGCCGCGTCGGACGCGTGGAGCGCACCACCAAGGAGACATCGGTCCTCGTCGAGATCGACCTCGACGGCACCGGCAAGGTCGAGGTGTCGACGGGCGTCGGCTTCTACGACCACATGCTCGACCAGCTCGGCCGGCACGGTCTGTTCGACCTCACCGTGAAGACCGAGGGTGACCTGCACATCGACTCGCACCACACCATCGAGGACACCGCCCTCGCCCTCGGAGCAGCCTTCAAGCAGGCCCTCGGCGACAAGGTCGGCATCTACCGCTTCGGCAACTGCACGGTCCCCCTGGACGAGTCCCTCGCCCAGGTGACGGTGGACCTGAGCGGCCGCCCCTACCTCGTGCACACCGAGCCCGAGAAGATGGCGCCGATGATCGGCGAGTACGACACCACGATGACCCGGCACATCCTGGAGTCCTTCGTCGCCCAGGCCCAGATCGCGCTGCACGTGCACGTGCCCTACGGGCGCAACGCCCACCACATCGTGGAGTGCCAGTTCAAGGCGCTCGCCCGGGCCCTGCGCTACGCCTCCGAACGCGACCCGCGCGCGGCGGGCATCCTCCCCTCCACGAAGGGCGCGCTGTAAAGCCATGAGCGGCCTCTCCACCGTACTGATCGTCCTCGGCCTCTTCCTGCTCGGCGGGATCTACTCCTTCGTCAAGCAGAAGATGCCGATGAGCCTCATCGTGCTGCTCTCGATAGGCGCCGCGATGTGCCTGGTCGCCGGCGTCCTGAGGCTGGAGGTATGGAATTGAGCGCGTCCAAGGCGTCCAAGAAGGTCGTCGTCTTCGACTACGGGTTCGGGAACGTGCGGTCGGCCGAGCGTGCTCTCGCGCGCGCGGGTGCCGAAGTCGAGATAACGCGTGACTTCGACACGGCCATGAACGCGGACGGGCTGCTGGTGCCGGGCGTCGGCGCCTTCGCCGCCTGTATGCAGGGCCTCAGGGAGGCGCGCGGGGACTGGATCGTCGGGCGCCGGCTGTCCGGCGGCCGCCCCGTGATGGGCATCTGCGTGGGCATGCAGATCCTCTTCGCACGCGGTATCGAACACGGCGTCGAGAGCGAGGGCCTCGACGAGTGGCCCGGCTCCGTCGAGCCGCTCCAGGCCGACATCGTGCCCCACATGGGCTGGAACACCGTCGAAGCCCCGGCGGACTCCCAGCTCTTCGCGGGCCTGGACGCCGACGCGCGCTTCTACTTCGTCCACTCGTACGCCGTCCACGACTGGTCCCTCGAGACCGCGAACCCCGTGATGCGCGCCCCCAAGGTCACCTGGTCGACGCACGGCAAGCCCTTCGTGGCGGCCGTCGAGAACGGCGCCCTGTGGGCCACCCAGTTCCACCCCGAGAAGTCCGGCGACGCCGGAGCGCAGCTGCTCACCAACTGGATCGGAACCCTGTAGACCATGGCCAAGCTCGAACTCCTCCCCGCCGTCGACGTCCGCGACGGCCAGGCCGTCCGCCTCGTGCACGGCGAGTCCGGCACGGAGACCTCGTACGGCTCCCCCCTGGAGGCGGCCCTCGCCTGGCAGCGCTCCGGCGCCGAATGGCTGCACCTGGTCGACCTGGACGCGGCCTTCGGCACCGGCGACAACCGCAAGCTGATCGCCGAGGTCGCCGGCGCGATGGACATCAAGGTGGAGCTGTCCGGCGGCATCCGCGACGACGACACACTGGCCGCCGCCCTGGCGACGGGCTGCACGCGCGTGAACCTCGGTACGGCCGCCCTGGAGACCCCGGACTGGGTCGCCAAGGTCATCGCCGAGCACGGCGACAAGATCGCGGTCGGCCTGGACGTACGGGGAACCACGCTTCGCGGCCGTGGCTGGACCCGCGACGGCGGCGACCTCTACGAGACGCTCGAGCGCCTCAACGCCGAAGGCTGCGCGCGGTATGTCGTGACCGACATCGCCAAGGACGGCACGCTTCAGGGCCCCAACCTGGAGCTGCTGCGCAACGTCTGCGCGGCGACCGACCGGCCGGTCGTGGCCTCCGGCGGCGTCTCCTCCCTGGACGACCTGCGGGCCATCGCCGAGTTGGTACCCCTCGGTGTCGAGGGCTCCATCGTCGGGAAGGCCCTGTACGCGAAGGCGTTCACCCTGGAAGAGGCCTTGGAGGCGGTGGCCAAGTGAGCGACGTACGGCGTGTGACGACCGGTGCGCCCTGGGAGGAGTCCTTCGGGTACTCCCGCGCGGTGGAGCTGCCGAACGGCCTGGTGCTGGTCTCCGGCTGCACCTCGATAGTGGACGGCGAGATCGCCGGCGGCGGCCCGTACGAGCAGACGGTCAACGCGTTCAACGTCGCCTTCGCGGCGCTGGGGCAGCTGGGTCTCGGGCGGGACGACGTCGTGCGCACGCGCATGTACATCACGCACGCGCGTGACGTGGACGATGTCGGACGGGCCCACAAGGAGCTGTTCGACTCCGTCCGGCCCGCCGCGTCCATGATCATCGTCGCCGGCCTCGTGGACCCCAGCCTGGTCGTCGAGGTCGAGGTGGAGGCGTACCGAGGAGTGACCCCAGCATGACCCTTGCCGTACGAGTCATCCCCTGCCTGGACGTGGACAACGGCCGGGTCGTCAAGGGCGTCAACTTCCAGAACCTGCGCGACGCGGGCGACCCCGTCGAGATGGCCAAGGTGTACGACGCCGAGGGCGCCGACGAACTGACGTTCCTCGACATCACCGCCTCCTCGGGCAACCGCGAGACCACCTACGACGTGGTCCGACGCACCGCCGAACAGGTGTTCATCCCGCTCACCGTGGGCGGGGGAGTGCGCGCGGCCGAGGACGTCGACAAGCTGCTGCGGGCCGGCGCCGACAAGGTCGGCGTCAACACAGCGGCCATCGCGCGGCCCGACCTGATCCGCGAGATCGCCGAGCGGTTCGGCCGGCAGGTGCTGGTGCTGTCCGTGGACGCCCGCCGCACCGAGTCCGGCTCCTTCGAGGTCACCACCCACGGCGGCCGACGCGGTACCGGGATCGACGCCGTCGAATGGGCCCACCAGGCCGCCGAACTGGGCGCCGGGGAGATCCTGCTCAACTCCATGGACGCGGACGGCACCAAGGACGGGTACGACATCGAGATGATCGAGGCCGTACGCAAGCACGTACGCGTGCCGCTGATCGCCAGTGGGGGAGCTGGTCGGCTTGCCGACTTCGCGCCCGCTGTCGCGGGTGGGGCGGATGCGGTTCTGGCCGCCTCTGTGTTCCACTTCGGGGATCTTCGGATCGGGCAGGTCAAGGATGCGCTTCGGGCGGCTGGGTATCCCGTTCGGTGACGCGCGGTTCTTTTGCTGCGGGCCCGGTGGGGGCTTGTCGCGCAGTTCCCCGCGCCCCTGAACCGCGCCCCTGTCGGGCGCGGTTCAGGGGCCCTCCTCAGATGCCGAGCTGTTTCGACTCGTGCAGCTTGGTGATTGCTTCCTTGTCGCCCTCGAGTTCGACGTCGGCGGCCGACTGGCGGCCGAGGGCGAAGAGGAGCAGTTCCGACGGCTCGCCGGTTGCCGTGACCACCGGGGTGCCGCGGTGGGCGACCGCCGTCTGGCCGTTCGGGCGGCGCAGCACCAGGCCCGTCGCCGCGCCCCGGCCCGCCAGCCGGGCGGTGCGCTCCAGGCGGGACCACAGGGCGTCCTGGAACACCGGATCCAGCTCGCGGGGCGTCCAGTCGGGCCGTGCCCGGCGCACGTCCTCCGTGTGGACGTAGAACTCGACCGTGTTCGACGCCTCGTCCACCTGCTTCAGCGAGAACGGCGAGAAACGCGGCGGGCCGGTACGGATCAGCTGGATCAGCTCCTCGTACGGCTTGTCGGCGAACTCCGCCATGACCCGCTCGAGACGGGATCCCAGCTGCTTGATCAGCAGCCCTCCGGCGGCGTCCGGCCGGCGCTCGCGCACCACCACGTGAGCGGCGAGATCACGGGTCCGCCAGCCCTCGCACAGCGTCGGGGCGTCGGGACCCTCGGTCTCCAACAGGTCGGCGAGAAGAAGTCGTTCACGCTTCGCATAGGTAGACATGCCGCAAGCCTACGACCGCCCCCACGGTCCGCCCAATGGACATCACCGTGGAGTGTCAGTGGGGCGCGGCACAATGGGCCCATGACCAGCAGCACGCCCCCGCCCGGCAGGACCGGCGGCCCCAGCCCCCTGGCCCCGGAGATCGCCGCGCGCCTCAAGCGCGGTCCCGACGGGCTCGTCCCCGCCGTCGCCCAGCAGTACGACACCGGTGAGGTGCTCATGCTCGGCTGGATGGACGACGAGGCGCTGCACCGGACCCTGACCACCGGCCGCTGCACCTACTGGTCGCGCAGCCGCCAGGAGTACTGGGTCAAGGGCGACACCTCAGGCCACTTCCAGCACGTCAAGTCCGTCGCCCTCGACTGCGACGCCGACACCGTGCTCGTCAAGGTCGACCAGGTGGGCGCCGCCTGCCACACCGGCGCGCGGAACTGCTTCGACGCCGACGTCCTGCTCGACGTGTCGCTCGAGGACGCCGATTCCGGCGTCCTGCCCCAAGGTCAGTAAGGTCAGCGGCCATGGACCTCGAGACCTTCCGCAAGCTGGCCACTGACCGGCGCGTCATCCCCGTCACCCGCAAGCTCCTCGCCGACGGCGACACCCCGGTCGCGCTCTACCGCAAGCTCGCCGCCGAACGCCCCGGCACCTTCCTGCTGGAGTCCGCCGAGAACGGCCGGTCCTGGTCCCGCTACTCCTTCGTCGGCGTCCGCTCCGACGCCACCCTCACGGCCCGCGACGGCCAGGCCCACTGGCTCGGCACCCCGCCCGTCGGCGTGCCCACCGACGGCGATCCGCTCGTCGCCCTGCGCGCCACCATCGAGGCCCTCCACACCCCCCACGAGGACGGCCTGCCGCCCTTCACCGGCGGCATGGTCGGCTACCTCGGGTACGACATCGTGCGCCGCCTGGAGAAGATCGGCCCCGGCGAGCGCGACGACCTCCGGCTGCCCGAGCTGACCATGCTGCTCACCAGCGACCTGGCCGTCATGGACCACTGGGACGGCTCGGTCCTGCTGATCGCCAACGCGATCAACCACAACGACCTCGACACGGGCGTCGACGAGGCCTACGCCGACGCCGTGGCCCGTCTCGACGCCATGCAGGCCGACCTCTCGCGCGCGGTCGCCCAGCCGCCCGCCGCGCTCCCGCCGTCCGAGCTCCCCGAGTACACGGCCCTGTGGGGCGGCCCCGACTACCAGCTGGCCGTCGACGACATCAAGGAGCGCATCCGGGCCGGGGAGGCCTTCCAGGTGGTCCCCTCCCAGCGCTTCGAAACCCCGTGCACGGCAAGCGCGCTGGACGTCTACCGGGTCCTGCGCGCCACCAACCCGTCCCCGTACATGTACCTGTTCCGCTTCGACGGGTTCGACGTCGTCGGATCGTCTCCTGAGGCCCTCGTCAAGGTCGAGGACGGTCGCGCGATGGTCCACCCCATCGCCGGCACCCGGCACCGCGGGGCGACCCCGCAGGAGGACCAGGCCCTCGCCGAGGAACTGCTCGCCGACCCCAAGGAGCGCGCCGAGCACCTCATGCTCGTCGACCTCGGGCGCAACGACCTCGGCCGGGTCTGCGAGCCCGGCTCCGTCGAGGTCGTCGACTTCATGTCCGTCGAGCGGTACTCGCACGTCATGCACATCGTCTCGACCGTCACCGGCCGCGTGGCACCCGGCCGTACCGCATTCGACGTCCTGACGGCCTGCTTCCCGGCCGGCACGCTCTCCGGAGCGCCCAAGCCGCGCGCGATGCAGATCATCGACGAACTCGAGCCGTCCAGGCGGGGGTTGTACGGCGGCGCCGTCGGCTACCTCGACTTCGCGGGCGACTCCGACACCGCCATCGCCATCCGCACGGCCCTCCTGCGCGACGGCACGGCCTACGTCCAGGCGGGCGCCGGCGTCGTCGCCGACTCCGACCCGGTCGCGGAGGACAACGAGTGCCGCAACAAGGCGGCGGCGGTCCTGCGCGCCGTCCACACGGCGAACCGGCTCGGCCGGTAGCCGGCTCCCGATTGTCCGAATGGGGTGCTTCTCACGTGAACCCCGGGTGACGGTTCGCCCGGGGTTCAAGCGATAGTGGGGTACGTGACTGCCGTACCCGTACCTCCCCCGCGTTCCGAAGCCCCCGTCCCCGGCCGGGCCGGCCGGCTCAGCCTCGCCGTCGCCCTGCTGGCCGGTGCGCTCGGCGCGGCCGTCGCGCTGCTCGCCACCCGCCAGCGCTGGTCGGAGGGCACTGCGTCCGTGGCCGGCGGCGCCTTCCCGCTGACCGCCAGGGGCAGCGACGTCACGGGCGTCCCCGCGGCGCTCGCCGTAGTGGGCCTCGCCGCGCTCGTCGCCGTCTTCGCCGTCCGCCGCTCCGGCCGCCTCCTGGTCGCCGGACTGCTCGCCCTCTCCGGCGCCGGTACGGTCGCCTCGGCCCTCCTCGGCGCCTCCGACAGCTCCGCGCTCGACGAGAAGGCCGCGCAGGCCACCGGCGACACCGCGGCCACCGTGAACAGCCTCAGCCACACCCCCTGGCCGTACGCGGCCGCCGCGGGCGGTGCGCTGATCCTCCTCGCCGGACTTCTCGCCCTGCGCTACGGCCGCCTGTGGCCCGCCATGTCCGGCCGGTACGAGCGCGGCGGCGCCCCCCGCCCGCGCCCCCGGGCGAAGGCCGCAGACCCCGACCGGCCCGAGGAGATCTGGAAGGCGCTGGACCGGGGCGAGGACCCCACGGGGGCATAGTCCCTTCGGGCGACTCGCTCGGCCGACCCCGGGCGTCCCGCACACGTGCGCGTGCGGGACAATGGGCGACGAGCGTCCGGCTCACCACGTACTGCATTCAACAACCGGCAACTCAGCAACGAGGAGCAAGTCATGGCGGGCAGCAGCCACGGTCACACTTTGGCCGCCTGGACCGGCGTCACCATCTCCATCATCGGTTTCTGCGTAGCAGGCGCCTTCATGGTGATGGCCGAGCCGCTGGGCTTCTGGGCCGGCATGGTGCTCTCGGTCCTCGGCGGTGTCGTCGGCTGGATCATGGCCGCGATGGGCCTCGGCAAGCAGAAGCCGACCACCCAGGGCCGCCAGGGCCACCAGGTCGCGAGCGAGCCGGCGGGCGCCGGCAGCTGAACCCCGTAGGGGACCGGTTCTCGTACCGGCAGGGGCGGCCCGGCGAAGCGCCGGGGCCGCCCCTCGCGCGTGTACGGCCCACAAGGGGCAGAATGCGTCGGGTGAACACCGAGCGGGCTCAGCAGGACGTGTCGACGGGCGTCGGGGCCGTGGCGGGACGGGTGGCCCTGCCCGGCGGGGTGCTCGCGGCCGTCGCCGGGGCCTTCGCCTACGTCGGGACGGTCGACCCCAACGAACCCGGCCACTACCCCGTCTGCCCGCTCCTGCGCCTGACCGGCGTGTACTGCCCCGGCTGCGGCGGTCTGCGCAGCGCCTACGCCTTCGTGCACGGCGACTGGGCGACAGCCCTCGGGGCCAACGCCCTCGCCGTGGCCGGCTACCTCGCCTTCGCCGTCCTGTGGACCGTCTGGGTGGTCCGCGCGGCGCGCGGACGGCCGATGCGGATCGATCTCGGGCCGGTGCAGCTGTGGAGCCTTGGAGCATTACTGCTGGTCTTCACGGTTGTCCGGAATCTGCCGTTCGGTGGCTGGCTCCACCCTTGATCAACAACGAATGTCCAGGTAGTGGGACCGGTGTCAACCGGATGTGAGGGGCATGCCCTCCTGCGGATACCATCGGAGTGACCAGCTTTGACAGTTTGTGCAGCTTCGATGCTGTGAATGGTTTGAACAGTCAATCGCCTACCGTCTGGAAGGGGGCCGCTCGCGTGAGTGTGCTCGACGAGATCATCGACGGAGTCCGTGCCGACCTCGCGGAACGGCAGGCGCGCGTCAGCCTCGACGAGCTCAAGGAGCGCGCGGCGAAGGCTCCGGCCGGCAAGGACGGGGTCGCCGCACTGCGCGGGGACGGCGTCAAGGTCATCTGCGAGGTCAAGCGGTCCAGCCCGTCCAAGGGCGCGCTGGCGGCGATCGCCGACCCGGCCGGCCTCGCGGCGGACTACGAGGCGGGCGGCGCGGCCGTCATCTCCGTCCTCACCGAACAGCGCCGCTTCGGCGGGTCGCTCGCGGACCTGGAGGCGGTGCGCGCCCGGGTGGACATCCCGGTGCTGCGCAAGGACTTCATCGTCACGTCCTACCAGCTGTGGGAGGCGCGGGCGTACGGGGCCGACCTGGCCCTGCTGATCGTCTCGGCCCTCGACCAGCCGGCCCTCGAGTCCCTCATCGAGCGCGCGGAGTCCATCGGACTCACCCCGCTCGTCGAGGTGCACGACGAGGACGAGGTCGAGCGGGCGGTGGACGCGGGGGCCCGGATCATCGGGGTCAACGCGCGCAACCTGAAGACCCTGGAGGTCGACCGCTCCACGTTCGAGCGGGTCGCCCCGGAGATCCCCGACAACATCGTCAAGATCGCCGAGTCCGGTATCCGCGGCCCGCACGATCTGATCGCGTACGCCAACGCGGGCGCCGACGCGGTGCTGGTTGGCGAGTCGCTGGTCACCGGGCGCGATCCCAAGTCGGCGGTGTCCGATCTGGTGGCGGCGGGGGAGCATCCCGCGCTGCGGCACGGGCGCGGCTGAACTCCGGCTAGAGTTGGCGCCGATGACACTCACCCTGACCTCCATGGACCGGTACGCCCGCCTTGCGCGTGGCTGCCGGCCTCGTGGTTGCCGCGCGCCGGCGCGGAGGGTGCACGGTCGGCGGGTTCGGTATGTCATCGGGGACGAGCCCGGACAGGTCAACGGGATGCGATGGCCCTGCGGGGCTTGGCAGTAGGGGTTCCGTTTTCGGCCGCGGGTTTGGTGTGGCCGGTCGCGCAGTTCCCCGCGCCCCTTCAGGGGCGCGTCTTCGGCGCCCCGTGTTTCCTCAGGCGCCGTTCTGCTCAGCCCCCCTCTCACGCCTCCCATGTCCAGATCGACCCCGGGGCTTCGAGGCCCCTGGAGGTAGCAGCCCTATGTCCAGTGAGTTCTTCATTCCTGATCCGGTGGGTCAGGTTCCCAGCGTTGACGGGTACTTCGGTGCCTTTGGTGGCAAGTTCATTCCGGAGGCGCTTGTCGCTGCCGTGGACGAGGTCGCCGTCGAGTACGACAAGGCGAAGTCCGACCCCGAGTTCGCCCGTGAGCTCGACGATCTGCTCGTCCACTACACCGGGCGGCCCAGTTCCCTCACCGAGGTGCCCCGGTTCGCCGAGCACGCCGGCGGCGCCCGGGTCTTCCTCAAGCGGGAGGACCTGAACCACACCGGGTCCCACAAGATCAACAACGTGCTCGGGCAGGCCCTCCTCACCAAGAGGATGGGCAAGACCCGCGTCATCGCCGAGACCGGCGCCGGTCAGCACGGGGTCGCCACCGCCACCGCCTGTGCGCTGTTCGGGCTCGAGTGCACCATCTACATGGGCGAGATCGACACCCAGCGCCAGGCCCTCAACGTGGCCCGGATGCGCATGCTCGGCGCCGAGGTCATCGCGGTGAAGTCCGGCTCGCGCACCCTCAAGGACGCCATCAACGAGGCGTTCCGCGACTGGGTCGCCAACGTCGACCGCACGCACTACCTGTTCGGGACCGTGGCCGGGCCGCACCCCTTCCCGGCCATGGTGCGCGACTTCCACCGGGTCATCGGTGTCGAGGCCAGGCGGCAGCTCCTCGAGCAGGCCGGGCGGCTGCCCGACGCCGCCGTCGCCTGTGTGGGCGGCGGGTCCAACGCCATCGGCCTCTTCCACGCGTTCATCCCCGACGCCGACGTACGGCTCATCGGGTGCGAGCCCGCCGGGCACGGTGTCGAGACCGGCGAGCACGCGGCCACCCTCACCGCAGGCGAGCCCGGCATCCTGCACGGGTCGCGCTCGTACGTCCTGCAGGACGAGGAGGGGCAGATCACCGAGCCCTACTCCATCTCCGCCGGACTGGACTACCCGGGCATCGGGCCCGAGCACTCCTACCTCAAGGACAGCGGTCGCGCCGAGTACCGCGCGGTCACCGACGACGCCGCCATGCAGGCGCTGCGCCTGCTGTCCCGTACCGAGGGCATCATCCCGGCCATCGAGAGCGCGCACGCGCTGGCCGGTGCCCTCGAGGTCGGCAAGAAGCTGGGCAAGGACGGCCTGATCGTCGTCAACCTCTCCGGGCGCGGCGACAAGGACATGGACACCGCCGCCCGGTACTTCAACCTGTACGACACCGACGCCGAGGTCGCCGCCAACGCGGCCGACACCGCCGAGATCGAGGGGGACGCCAAGTGAGCGGGAACAATCAGCTGCTGACCGACACCCTCGCCGGTGCCAAGGCCGAGGGACGCTCCGCCCTCATCGCCTACCTCCCCGCCGGGTTCCCGACCGTCGACGGCGGGATCGACGCCATCAAGGCCGTGTTCGACGGCGGCGCCGACATCGTCGAGGTCGGGCTGCCGCACAGCGACCCGGTGCTCGACGGGCCGGTCATCCAGACCGCCGACGACATCGCCCTGCGCGGTGGCGTCAAGATCGCGGACGTGATGCGCACGGTCCGGGAGGCGTACGAGGCCACCGGGAAGCCGGTGCTCGTCATGACGTACTGGAACCCGATCGACCGCTACGGCGTCGAGCGGTTCACCGCCGAGCTGGCCGAGGCGGGCGGCGCCGGGTGCATCCTGCCCGACCTGCCCGTGCAGGAGTCGGCGCTGTGGAGGGAGCACGCCGAGAAGCACGGCCTCGCGACCGTGTTCGTCGTCGCGCCCAGCAGCAAGGACGCGCGGCTCGCCGAGATCACCGCGGCGGGCAGCGGGTTCGTGTACGCCGCCTCGCTCATGGGTGTCACGGGGACGCGGGCGTCGGTCGGTGCCCAGGCCCAGGACCTCGTCCAGCGCACCCGGGCCACCGGTACGGACCTGCCGGTCTGTGTCGGGCTCGGTGTCTCCGACGCGGCGCAGGCCGCCGAGGTCGCCGGCTTCGCCGACGGTGTGATCGTCGGATCGGCCTTCGTGAAGCGGATGCTCGACGCGCCGGACCACGCGGCCGGTGTCGAGGCCGTGCGGGAACTCGCCGCCGACCTCGCGAAGGGCGTACGCGGCGCGGCGTGAGCCGCACGGCGTAAACGGGCGGGACATTTCGCACAGCTCGCCCGAACGGGTGGACCTGGGGCCGGGGAGACGCAATGCGTCTCCCCGGTTCGTTCTGCGGGTGTGAGCGAGAAGAATCGTGACGGAAAGCGCACCGCCCGCGAGCGGCTGGCGGTCGAGCGTGAGAAGCAGAAGTCCGCGGAGAAGCGGCGGCGGGTGCTGATCGTGGGCGCCAGTGTCGTCTGCGTGCTGGGACTCGCGGCGGTGATCGGCGTCATCGCCGCGAACTCCGGCAAGGACAGCAAGAGCGAGAGCGCCGGCCCGGTCGTGGCACCTTCGGGCGCGCAGGGCAAGGACAGCCTCGCGGTCCCCGCGGGCGAGGAGAGCGCCAAGTCGACGCTCACCGTGTGGGAGGACTTCCGCTGTCCGGCCTGCCAGTCCTTCGAGACCAACTACCGCTCGACCATTCATGAGTTGACGGCCGCGGGCAAGCTGAAGGTGGAGTACCACCTGGCGACGATCATCGACGGCAACATGGGCGGCAGCGGCTCCCGCCACGCCGCGAACGCCGCCGCCTGCGCCCAGGACGCGGGCAAGTTCACCGCGTACCACGACGTCCTGTACGAGAACCAGCCGCAGGAGACCGACGACGCCTACGCGAAGGACAGCAAGCTCATCGAACTCGCGGCGAAGGTCGACGGGCTCGACACACCCGCGTTCCGGACGTGTGTCGAGGACGGCACGCACAACAGCTGGGTCGTGAAGTCGAACGAGGCGTTCCGGAGCGGTGGCTTCGGCGGCACGCCGACCGTGCTGCTGAACGGGAAGAACATCTACCAGGACCAGACGATGACGCCGGCGAAGCTGAAGCAGATGGTGGAGGCCGCCGACAAGGCGTAGGGCCCCTGGAGCCTCCGGGGCGGTGCCGAGAGCCGAACCGGAGGCGCCTCCCGTTATGGAGCCGTTGCCCGGGGCGGCTCACATCCGCCGCGTCCGTCAAGGTAGCGTCGGGACTGCCATGGAAATCGCCTACATTCCCAGTCCGTCGCGCGGGGTGCTGCATCTTGGACCCATTCCGCTGCGCGGCTACGCCTTCTGCATCATCATCGGTGTCTTCGTCGCGGTCTGGCTCGGCAACAAGCGCTGGCTCGCCCGCGGTGGCCGACCCGGCACGGTGGCCGACATCGCGGTCTGGGCCGTGCCCTTCGGCCTGGTCGGTGGCCGCCTCTACCACGTGATCACGGACTACGAGCTGTACTTCAGCGAGGGCCGCGACTGGGTGGACGCCTTCAAGATCTGGGAGGGCGGCCTCGGCATCTGGGGCGCGATCGCCCTCGGCGCGCTGGGCGCGTGGATCGGCTGCCGGCGCCGGGGCATCCCGCTGCCCGCGTGGGCCGACGCCCTCGCCCCCGGTATCGCCCTCGCGCAGGCATGCGGGCGATGGGGCAACTGGTTCAACCAGGAGCTGTACGGGCGGGAGACCACCGTCCCCTGGGCTCTGCACATCACCTCCTCGACGGACGGCCGGGTCCCGGGCTACTACCACCCGACGTTCCTGTACGAGTCCCTGTGGTGCGTCGGTGTCGCGCTGGTGGTCATCTGGGCCGACCGCCGCTTCACGCTGGGACACGGACGGGCGTTCGCGCTGTACGTCGCGACCTACTGTGTAGGCCGCTTCTGGATCGAGTACCTGCGTGTCGACGACGCCCACCACGTTCTGGGCATGCGGCTCAACAACTGGACCGCGATCGTCGTGTTCATCGCCGCGGTGGTCTACTTCGTCCTCTCGGCGAAGAAGCGGCCGGGCCGGGAGGAAGTCGTGGAGCCCCACGCGGAGGTCTCCGACGGTTCGGCGGAAGACGGTGCGGAGGCCGACGCCGACGCCGTCGCCGGCTCCGACGACAAGGGTGACGGCGAATCGGCGGAGGTGAAGGCCGAGGCCGATACGGACGGAAAGGCCGACTCCGAGGACGGGCCCAAGGCCGAGGCCGGAGCGGAACCGACCAAGAAGAGCTGAGCGCGGCCGTACGAGCTCGAGGGCGCCCCCGGACACCGGGGGCGCCCTCGGTCGTTGTCGGGGTCAGGGACGGTCGCGGTCGGCCAGGGACAGGGTTCTGCGGGCCGCCGAGACCACCGCCGCGTCGATGAAGCGGCCGTCGGGGAGGGCCTGGGCGCCCTCGTCCGTCGCCGCGGCCTTGACGATCTGCTCGGCCTCCTCGATCTCCTCCGGGGTGGGGAGGTACGCGCGTTCGATGACCGGGAGCTGGCGGGGATGGATGGCCGCCCGGCCGAGGAAGCCCAGGGCGCGGCCGTGGGCGCAGGACGCGGCCAGGGTGTCCAGGTCCCGGGTGTCCGGGTGGACCGACTGGGGCGGCGGGGCGAGGCCGGCCGCCCGTGCGGCCACGACGACCCGGGAGCGGCACCAGTCGAGGCCCGCGTCCCCTCGTACCCCCAGATCGGCCCGGAGGTCGGCCTCGCCGAGCGCGATGCCTCGCAGCGCGGGGTGGGCGGTCGCGATGGCGAAGGCGTGTTCGATGCCGAGGGCGGTTTCGAGCAGGGCGTGGAGTGGGGGAAGGGGGCGCGCCTCGGGCGTGCGGGTGGCCACGCGGACGACGTCCTGCGGAGCCGTGACCTTCGGGAGCCGAAGGCCCGAGACGCCGGGGAGGCCTGCGAGGGCTTGGAGGTCGGGGGAGGCCAGGGGGCCGTCCAGGGCGTTGATCCGGACGTGGACCGGGACCGGCTGGGGGTCGGTGAGACGCTCGGCGGTGGCTGTGCGGGCGTACTCCTTGCGGTCCGGGGCGACCGCGTCCTCCAGGTCGACCACGACCACGTCGGCGCCGCAGGAGAGGGCCTTGGACACCACCTCGGGGCGGTCGCCGGGGACGTACAGCCAGGTCAGAGGGACGGCCGTCACAGGGCTCCCTCGGTTCGCAGAGTGTCGATGTCGGGGCCGGTCAGGCCCAGTTCGGTGAGGACGGCGGTGGTGTCCGCGCCGTGCGGGCGGCCCGCCCAGCGGATCGCGCCGGGGGTGGCGGACAGCCGGAAGAGGACGTTCTGCATACGGATCGGGCCGAGGTCGGGGTCGTCGACTGTGGTGATGGTGTCGAGGGCCTGGTACTGCGGGTCGGTCATCACCTCCCGTACGTCCTGGATGGGGGCCACCGCCGCCTCCGCCTTCTCGAAGGCCGCGAGGACCTCGGAGTGGGAGTGGCGGGCGATCCACGCGCCCACCGCCTCGTCGAGGACGTCCGTGTGCCGGGCGCGGTCGGCGCCGGTGGCGAACCAGGGCTCGTCGATCAGCTCCGGGCGGCCGACCAGGCGCATCACGCGCTCGGCGATCGACTGGGCCGAGGTCGACACGGCGACCCAGGTGCCGTCGGCCGTGAGATAGGTGTTGCGGGGCGCGTTGTTCTGCGAGCGGTTGCCGGTGCGGGGCTGGACATGGCCCAACTGGTCGTACCAGAGCGGCTGCGGGCCGAGGACGCCCAGGATCGGCTCGATGATCGCCATGTCGACGACCTGCCCCTCACCGGTGCGGTCGCGGGCGGACAGGGCCGTCATGACCGCGTACGCCGTCGCCAGGCCCGCGATCGAGTCGGCGAGGCCGAAGGGCGGGAGCGTCGGGGGTGCGTCCGGTTCGCCGGTGATCGCGGCGAAGCCGCTCATCGCCTCGGCGAGGGTGCCGAAGCCGGGGCGGTGGGCGTACGGGCCGAACTGGCCGAAGGCGGTGACCCGGGCGAGGATCAGACGCGGGTTGACGGCGGACAGCTCGGGCCAGCCCAGGTCCCATTTCTCCAGGGTGCCCGGGCGGAAGTTCTCGATGACGACGTCGGCGGTGGCGGCGAGCCGGAGAAGGGTGCGTCTGCCGCCGGGGCGGGAGAGGTCGAGGGTCATCGTGCGTTTGTTGCGGCCCAGCATCTTCCACCAGAGGCCGTGGCCGTCCTTGGACGGGCCGTGGCCCCGGGAGGGGTCCGGTTTCGACGGGTGCTCGATCTTGATCACCTCGGCGCCGAAGTCACCGAGCATCGTCGCGGCGAGCGGGCCGGCGAAGAGGGTGGCCAGGTCGAGGACGCGGAGGCCGGTGAGGGGGGCTGGGGTGGGTGTGGGGGTGTATGTCATGGGTGGGGTGCCTCCAACTGGGTTAGAGAGCTGGTCAGTTGGGCGAGGGTGTCGAAGCCTGTGCCGTTGAAGTCCCCGACGGAGGTGGCGAGTCGGTTCTTCAGGGGGCTGGTCCAGCGGTCGGGGAGGGCGGCGGGGGAGCCCGCGAGGAGCGCGGCGATGCTTCCGGCGGTCGCGCCGTTGGAGTCGGTGTCCCAACCGCCGGACACGGCACGGCAGATGGAGCCGGTGAAGTCGCCGTCGGCGTGGGTGAGGGCGGCGGCGATCAGGGCGGTGTTCGGGATGGCGTGGACCCAGTGGTACGTGGACGCGTGGGTGGCGTGGAGTTCGTCGACGACCGTGGTGAAGTCGCGGTGGGAATCGGCCAGTTGGATGCCGTGGGTGACGGCCTTGGCCAGGCGCGAGCGCGGGGGGACCACTGTGAGGCCGGTGCGCAGACAGGTATGGATGTCGTGGGTGCCGGTGGCGGCCCGGGCGATGGTGGCCGCCGTGAACATCGCCGCGTAGACGCCGTTGGCGGTGTGGGTGAGGGTCGCGTCGCGGTAGGCCTGTTCGGCGGCGGTGGCCGGGTCGCCGGGGTTGGTCCAGCCGTGGACGTCGGCGCGGATCAGGGCGCCGATCCATTCGCGGAACGGGTTGCGATGGCGGGCGGTGAACGGGGGTTCCAGGCCGGAGAGGAGGTTGCGGTAGGCGATGCGTTCGGCCGTGAAGGTGCGGCCTGCGGGGAGTTCGTCGAGCCAGAGTTTCGCGACGTCCGTGGTGGTGAAGCGGGGGCCGTGGCGTTGGAGCAGGAGGAGGTTGAGGAGGGGGTAGTTGAGGTCGTCGTCCTCGGGCATGCCGTCGATGTTCTCCGCGAGGGAGGTTGCCGCCGAGCGGCGGTTCCAGGGGTGTGCCTGGGCTAGTTCCTCGGGGAGGCCTCTGGCGGTGAACCAGGTGTTCAGGGGCCAGTTGCCGGTGGACTGGGCGAGTTGGCGGATGGCGGTGAGGGGGAGTTTTTCGACGGGTTTGCCCAGGAGGCAGCCTGCGGCTCTGCCCAGCCAGGCTGCTTCCAGGCGGAGCCGGAGTCGAGCCGGCGTCGGGGGTGGGTCGCTCAGCGGCGCTTGCCGGGTGCCGCCTGCGCCCACCCGTGCCGCCCCAGCGGCACGACTGCCCGCAGGCTGGGCGGGTTGGGCGGGCGGGGTGGGCCAGTTGGGGCAGAGGGTGCGGATTTGGGGGAGGGGGGTTGGTTCGTCGTCTGTCAGTTTGCTGGGGAGATCTGCCAGTTCGTCCAGGAGGTCCTCTGCCAGCAGTCGCAGGTAGCGGGAGACCGGGGCGGACGACGCGCCCGCGCGGGGTGGGGCCTCCGGGCCGCCCGCCGCTCGCCAGCGGGCGGCGATCCTGCCGGGCTCGCGGCCGTCCTGGGCCGCCTGGCGCAGTTCATGGCCGATCAGGTCCTCCGGCTGGACCCAGGTCAGTCGGAGCATCCAGGGCTCCTGAGCTGGGCGAACGCCCTCTCGTGGGAACGGCGTCGGTCGGCGTCCCGGGCGAAGACCTCCCGCGTGACCTCGGTCAGCGTCCGGGCCGGTTCCCACAGGTCGAGGCGGCTCGCCTCGGCGACCGTCTTCGACCAGTCGGACGGCACCTCGGAGCCCAGCGCGCCGGCGAGCGCCCCCGCCATCGTGGCGATCGAGTCGCAGTCACGGCCGTAGTTCACCGAACCCAGCACCGCGTGCCGGTAGTCGCCGCCCGACACCACCAACATGCCCAGCGCCACCGGGAGTTCCTCGATGGCGTGCAGACGCGACGGGCGACGGGCGCCCAGCGACGGGTTGCGGTAGTCCGCGCCGACCGTGTCGTACGGAGCCACCGTCTCCCGCAGTGGCCGCAGCGCCGACTCGAAGTCCGTGTAGCGGGAGGCCACTTCGCACACCGTCTCGATCGCCGCTCGGGTGCCGTCCTTGGCCAGGGAGAGGCATGCGCCGATCACCGAGTCGGGGGTCGCGCCCGGGACGCAGGCCGCCGACACCGCCGTCGCGAAGACCGCCGCCGCCTCCCTGCCGTACGAGGACTGGTGGGCGCCCGCGACGTCGGCGGCCTCGGTGTACGCGCCCGCCGGGTTGGCCGCGTTGACCAGGCCGACCGGGGCCATGTACATCGCCGCACCGCAGTTGACGATGTTGCCCACGCCCGCCTCGCGGGGGTCGATGTGCCCGTAGTGGAGTCGGGCCACGAGCCATTTCTCCGCCAGGAAGACGCGTTGGAGGGGGAGGGCCTCGGCCTCCAACTCGGGGATCCAGCGCGGGTTCGTCATCAGGTCCGGGACCAGGTGGTCGGCGATCGCGTACGCGTCCAGGTGGTCGCGGACCTGCGCGTACACCCGTACCAGCGCATGGGTCATCAAGGTGTCGTCGGTGACGTGGCCGTCGCCCTTGTGGTACGGGGCGATCGGGCGGGCGGTGCGCCAGGCGTCGCCGTTCCAGGGGCCGACGATGCCGTGGACGCGGCCCGCGTGGCGTTCGAGGATCTGCTCCGGGGTGTACCCCTCGACGGGTCCGCCGAGCGCGTCGCCGACGGCCGCGCCGACCAGGGCGCCGGTGATCCGCTCGTCCAGACCCGCCAGTTGGGCGTCCGCCCGGCCGCCCAGTTGGCTTTCTGATGTTTTGGGTGTCATGTCGCGAATCATCCTCCAGGGGTGACCCGTTGTGTCGCTTCCAGCAGTTCGGCGAGTTCCACGAGGTCGGTGCCGGTGAGCCGGGGCAGGGCGCAGCCGGAGAGGGTGCGGCAGGCGTCCCGCCAGGCCGCCGGGATCGCGGCGGCGCCGCCGAGCGCGCCGGTGAGGGCGCCCGCGAGGGCGGGTGCCGAGTCCGCGACCCGTGACAGACACGCCGCCGCCGGGACCGCCTCGGCGAGCCGGCCGTGTGCGGCGGTGGCCAGTGCGAGGGCGACCGGGACGGTCTCGGCGGCCGCGATGCCGTAGCTGTAGACGTGGTCCACGATCTGGTGTTCCAGGAGGGGGACCAGGGCGAACGCGCTGTCCGTGTCGTGCGCGAGCTTCAGCGCGTGGCGGGTGTTGCGGCCGATCTCGGTGGACTCCGGGAGTTCCGCCAGCGCGGCCGTCACGCACGCCTCGACCTCCTCGCCGACCAGGGCCAGTGAGAGCGCCGCCGCCATCGCGCGGGCGCCGTGCACGCCGTCGCCGTCCTGGGTGTAGCGGGCGTCGAACTCGGCCAGTTCGGCGGCGAGTCGGGGGTCGCCCGGGTGGGCCGCCGCCAGCACACAGGCCCGTACGCAGGCAGCGTCGTCGAAGAAGTGGGGGTTGTCGTGGCCGGTGGCGGGTGGGCGCAGGCCGGCGGCGAGGTTGCCGAGGCCGGCCCGGACGGAGATACGGGCGCGCAGGGGCAGTACCGCCGACTCCACCTCGGGGGCGCGTTCCGCGGCGGCCGCCACCTCGCTGGCGACCGCGTTCCATGACAGGTCGATGGCGGCTCGCGCCCGGCGCTCCCGGCTGAGGTCGCCCAGTACGCCGTCGTCGCCGGCCCGCAGCAGGGCCTCGGCCGCGAAGGCCGCCCACTCGGCGTCGTCGGAGGGGCCGAGGCGGAGGGGCTCAGGGGGTTGGTTGAGGGCGATCGGGACGGGGAGGGTGGTGGTCGCGTTCTGTTCGGCGAAGGTGTCCAGTTCGCGGGTGAGGCGGCGGGTCCAGTCGGGCATGCGGGCGGCTCGGTGGCGGGCGGCGGGCCATCCGGCGGCGTCGCCTGCGGCCAGGCCCAGCAGTAGGCCCTCGATGCGGTTGCTGGTCATGGGCGGGCCTCGGCTTCGGGTCGGGGGTGGGGGGTGGGTTTTCTCGCCCCCGCCGCCCCTACCCGTCCCATCCTTCTCGGGGGCTCCGCCCCCGAACCCCCGCTCCTCAAACGCCGGAGGGGCTGATAGAGGGGCTGCAAGCAACGTCGGAGACGTTGAAAGGGTGGGTTCACTGATGTGTCTCCGTGGCGGGTGTCGTGTTGTCGTCTGCGGCGAGGACGTACGCCGTCCGGTCCGGTACAGCGGGTTTTGCGCCCCACTTGCCGCCCTCTCCCGGGGTCAGTAGTTCCGCGATGTCGAGGATGTGGTGGCCTGCCATGGAGGGGAGGCAGGTGCCGCGGGCCGGGCCGATCGGCTGTGTCCAGTGGGGCGGGATCGCCGAGGCGCCGCGCGTCGCGCCCGCCAGGGCGCCCGCGACGGCCGCTGTCGTGTCGGCGTCGCGGCCCATGTTGACGGCTGTCAGCACCGATTCCGTGAAGTCGCCGTCGGCCGCCGCGTACGCGCCGAAGGCGAGGGCGACCGCCTCGGGGGCCAGGTCGGTCCAGGGATAGCCGCCGATCACCACGGCGGAGCGGACCGCGCGTTCGCCCCGGTGGGCGACCGCCACCGCCCGGCGCAGGGAGCGTGCCGTCCAGGAGTCGTCGGGGACCACCGCCAGGGCGGAGGCCACCACGGCGATGGTCGGCGCGCCCGCCATCGCCGCCGCCACGCCCGCCGCCACCGCCTGGCCGCCGTAGATGCCCTCGCCGTCGTGGCTCACCGAACCGTCGATCGCCACCAGCCGGGCCGCCTCGGCCGGGCGGCCCGCCGCGAAGACACCGAAGGGGGCCGCGCGCATCGCGAGGCCGTCGCTCCAGGCGTGCCGGTGCTGGGCCGAGATCGGGGCCGCGAGGCCGCGGCGCAGGTTTTCCAGCGTGCCGCGTTCGCTGAATCCCGCGCCCCGGAAGGGCCCCTCGTCGAGGTCGGCGATCCAGTGGTGCCAGGCCGCCTCCACATGGGCCGGGGTGAGGGCCGAGCCGTGCCGGGCGAGGAGGAGGCCCGAGAAGATCGCGTACTCCGTGTCGTCCGTGCCGGCCGGGTTCTCGGCCACGTAGCCCGTGATGCGGCCCCAGCGGGCGCGGATCTCCGAGGGCTTCATGTTCTCGGCGGGGGCGCCGAGCGCGTCCCCCACGGCCAGACCGAGCAGGGCGCCGCGTGCTCTGTCGCGGAGTACGGCGGCGTCTTGGGGCGCCGGGACCGAGGGAATGCAGGCGATCGATGCCATACGCGGCCTCTCCTCCGGAGGGTTCCGGGGGCTCCCTCCCGGGGAGCGGAACCCTTTGCGGAACTGTCCCACCGGAGGGGTTCACACGAGCCTCAGGCGCCCCAGCATCACCCGGTCGACATTTGTGCAAGCCCGCACACGGATGAGCGATCTAGGCGAATGCGCAGGTGAGGGCAGCCTTTCCTTGCTGGCGGACGGGGCCTCGGCGGCGTACTTTTAGGGTTGTCGAAAAGTGGAATCAGTCCAACTTGGAAACATTCCAGAAGCAACGCCAGAAGCGACAGCGGCAGAACCAGTTGGGGGACGGCATGGCCATCATCGACACCGAGGCGGCGCTGCACGAGGCGCACCGCGACAACCACACCCACCGGGATGTCAGTGGTGGGTGGCTGCGGCCGGCCGTCTTCGGGGCGATGGACGGGCTCGTCTCCAACCTCGCCCTGATGACCGGTGTCGCGGGCGGATCCGTCTCGCACCAGACCGTCGTCATCACCGGGCTCGCCGGCCTTGCCGCCGGCGCCTTCTCCATGGCGGCCGGCGAGTACACCTCCGTCGCCTCGCAGCGCGAGCTCGTCCAGGCCGAACTGGACGTCGAGCGGCGGGAGTTGAGAAAGCACCCCCAGGACGAGGAGCGTGAGCTCGCCGCGCTCTACGAGTCCCGGGGTGTCGAGCCGGAGCTCGCCCGTGAAGTGGCCCGGCAGCTCTCGCGCGACCCCGAGCAGGCGCTGGAGATACACGCCCGCGAGGAGCTGGGCATCGACCCCGGCGACCTGCCCTCGCCCGCCGTCGCCGCGGTGTCCTCCTTCGGGGCGTTCGCGCTGGGCGCCCTGCTGCCCGTACTCCCGTATCTTCTGGGGGCGACCGCGCTGTGGCCCGCCGTCCTGGTCGCGCTCGTCGGGCTCTTCGCCTGCGGTGCGGTGGTGGCCCGGGTGACCGCTCGGAGCTGGTGGTTCAGCGGGCTGCGGCAGCTCGCGCTGGGTGGCGCGGCAGCCGGTGTGACGTACGCCCTGGGCAACCTGTTCGGTGCGGCCGTAGGATAGGTGACCGTGCACTTATGCGTTGGGCCGCATAAGTAGCCGTTACTCGCTGGTTTCGAACGCTTAACCACGGGGCATGAGCCGTAAGCGCTGTGGGCAATGAAGCCTGCGGCGCACCTGCGGGGAGGGCGACGACGCTCTCCTCGCCATGGGTCGGGGGACAACGATCTGTCCGCTTCGACCCCCAATTGCTTCCACCGCAGCGCGGTCACCACCCCGCGCACCGCGGTGTCCGCATGTTGGTACGCGATATCCGGTTCCCGAGAATCGCCCCATCATGTAACCTGCGTGAAATTTTGCACTCCAAGAGGGCCAGCGTCGTCCCTCGGCTTAATGCATATGCCACACAACGACGACGGGAGAGCCGATGCGTACGCCGCGCCAGCCGTCCCAGCATTCCGAGAATGGCCAGAAGTGGTCCTTCATGGATGCTCGCCCTGCTGCGCAGGGTATGTACGACCCCCGCAACGAGCACGACGCCTGTGGCGTCGGCTTCGTGGCCACCCTCACCGGCGAGGCGAGCCATGCGCTGGTCGAGCAGGCGCTCACGGTTCTGCGTAACCTCGAGCACCGCGGTGCCACCGGCTCCGAGCCCGACTCCGGCGACGGCGCCGGCATCCTGTCGCAGGTCCCGGACGCGTTCTTCCGCGAGGTGGCCGGATTCGAGCTGCCCGAGGCCGGCGCCTACGCGGTCGGCATCGCCTTCCTCCCGGAGGAGACGGCGACCGAGACCGACCCGACGACCGCCGAGGCCGTCTCACGCATCGAGACGATCGCAGCCGACGAGGGCCTGACCGTCCTCGGCTGGCGCGAGGTCCCCGTCGCCCCCGGACTCCTCGGCGCCACCGCCCGCTCGACGATGCCCGCCTTCCGGCAGATCTTCGTCGCGGACAGCGCCGCGGTGCCCGCCAAGGGCATCGACCTCGACCGCAAGGCCTTCGCGCTGCGCAAGCGCGCCGAGCGCGAGGTCGGCGTCTACTTCCCCTCGCTGTCCGCGCGGACCATCGTCTACAAGGGCATGCTGACCACCGGCCAGCTCGAGCCCTTCTTCCCGGACCTGTCCGACCGCCGCTTCGCGTCGGCCGTCGCGCTCGTCCACTCGCGTTTCTCCACGAACACCTTCCCGTCGTGGCCGCTCGCCCACCCGTACCGCTTCGTCGCCCACAACGGCGAGATCAACACGGTCAAGGGCAACCGGAACTGGATGCGGGCGCGTGAGTCGCAGCTCGTCTCCGACCTCTTCGGCGACAAGGGCCTGGACCGGGTCTTCCCGATCTGCACGCCCGACGCCTCCGACTCCGCGTCCTTCGACGAGGTGCTCGAGCTGCTCCACCTCGGTGGCCGTTCGCTGCCCCACTCCGTGCTGATGATGATCCCGGAGGCGTGGGAGAACCACGACTCCATGGACCCGGCCCGCCGCGCCTTCTACCAGTTCCACTCCACGATGATGGAGCCCTGGGACGGCCCGGCCTGTGTCACCTTCACCGACGGCGTCCAGGTCGGCGCGGTCCTCGACCGCAACGGACTGCGCCCCGGCCGCTACTGGGTCACCGACGACGGCCTCGTCGTCCTCGGCTCCGAGGTCGGCGTCCTCGACATCGACCCCGCGAAGGTCGTCCGCAAGGGCCGCCTCCAGCCCGGCAAGATGTTCCTCGTCGACACCGCCGAGCACCGCATCATCGAGGACGACGAGATCAAGGCCGGCCTCGCCGCCGAGCAGCCCTACGCGGAGTGGCTGGAGGCCGGCGAGATCGAGCTCTCCGACCTCCCCGAGCGCGAGCACATCGTGCACACCCACGCCTCGGTCACCCGCCGCCAGCAGACCTTCGGCTACACCGAGGAAGAGCTGCGCGTCATCATCGCGCCGATGGCCAAGACCGGCGGCGAGCCCCTCGGTTCCATGGGCACCGACTCGCCGATCGCCGCGCTGAGTGAGCGTCCCCGCCTGCTCTTCGACTACTTCACCCAGCTGTTCGCGCAGGTCACCAACCCGCCGCTGGACGCCATCCGCGAGGAGCTGGTCACCAGCCTGCGCTCCTCCCTCGGCCCCGCCAGCAACCTGCTGGAGCCGACCGCCGCCTCCTGTCGCAGCGTCACCCTGCCCTTCCCGGTGATCGACAACGACGAGCTGGCCAAGCTCATCCACATCAACGCCGACGGCGACATGCCCGGCATGAAGGCCGCGACCCTCTCCGGCCTCTACCGGGTCAGCGGCGGCGGCGACTCCCTCGCCGCCCGCCTCGACGAGATCTGCGCCGAGGCCGACGCGGCCATCGACAACGGCGCCCGCCTCATCGTCCTGTCGGACCGCCACTCGGACGCCGAGCACGCCCCGATCCCGTCGCTGCTGCTCACCGCCGCCGTCCACCACCACCTCATCCGCACCAAGCAGCGCACCCAGGTGGGCCTGCTGGTCGAGGCCGGTGACGTCCGCGAGGTCCACCACGTCGCCCTGCTCATAGGCTTCGGCGCCGCCGCGGTGAACCCGTACCTGGCGATGGAGTCCGTCGAGGACCTGGTCCGCGCCGGTACATTCCTGCCCGGCAGCGAGCCCGAGCAGGCAATCCGCAACCTGATCTACGCGCTCGGCAAGGGCGTCCTCAAGGTCATGTCCAAGATGGGCATCTCGACCGTCGCCTCCTACCGGGGCGCCCAGGTCTTCGAGGCCGTCGGTCTCGACACGGCCTTCGTCGAGAAGTACTTCAACGGCACCGCCACCAAGATCGGCGGCGTCGGCATCGACGTCATCGCCAAGGAGGTCGCCGCCCGGCACGCCAAGGCGTACCCCGCCTCCGGCATCGCCCCGGCACACCGCGCCCTGGAGATAGGCGGCGAGTACCAGTGGCGCCGCGAGGGCGAACCGCACCTGTTCGACCCGGAGACGGTCTTCCGCCTCCAGCACTCCACGCGCACCCGCCGCTACGACATCTTCAAGAAGTACACGGACCGGGTGAACGAGCAGTCCGAGCGCCTGATGACGCTGCGCGGCCTGTTCGGCTTCAAGTCCGACCGCCCCTCGATCTCCATCGACGAGGTCGAGCCGGTCAGCGAGATCGTCAAGCGGTTCTCCACCGGCGCCATGTCGTACGGCTCCATCTCCCTGGAGGCGCACGAGACCCTCGCCATCGCCATGAATCAGCTGGGCGCCAAGTCCAACACCGGTGAGGGCGGCGAGGACCCGGAGCGCCTGTACGACCCGGCGCGCCGGTCCAGCATCAAGCAGGTCGCCTCCGGCCGCTTCGGAGTCACCTCCGAGTACCTGGTCAACGCGGACGACATCCAGATCAAGATGGCCCAGGGCGCCAAGCCCGGCGAGGGCGGCCAGCTGCCCGGCCACAAGGTGTACCCGTGGGTCGCCAAGACCCGGCACAGCACCCCCGGTGTCGGCCTCATCTCGCCGCCGCCGCACCACGACATCTACTCCATCGAGGACCTCGCCCAGCTCATCCACGACCTGAAGAACGCGAACCCGCAGGCGCGGATCCACGTGAAGCTGGTCTCGGAGGTCGGCGTCGGCACGGTCGCCGCCGGTGTGTCGAAGGCCCACGCGGACGTCGTCCTCATCTCCGGCCACGACGGCGGAACGGGCGCCTCGCCGCTCACCTCGCTCAAGCACGCCGGTGGTCCCTGGGAGCTCGGCCTCGCCGAGACCCAGCAGACGCTGCTGCTCAACGGCCTGCGCGACCGCATCGTCGTCCAGACCGACGGCCAGCTCAAGACCGGCCGTGACGTCGTCATCGCCGCGCTGCTCGGCGCCGAGGAGTTCGGTTTCGCGACCGCGCCGCTCGTCGTCTCCGGCTGCGTCATGATGCGCGTCTGCCACCTCGACACCTGCCCGGTCGGCATCGCCACCCAGAACCCGGTGCTCCGCGACCGGTTCGCCGGCAAGGCCGAGTACGTCGTGAACTTCTTCCAGTTCATCGCCGAAGAGGTCCGCGAGATCCTCGCCGAGCTGGGCTTCCGCACCATCCAGGAGGCCGTCGGCCACGCCGAGTCCCTCGACGTGGAGCGGGCGATCACCCACTGGAAGGCGCAGGGCCTGGACCTGTCCCCGCTCTTCTACGTGCCGGAGCTGCCCGAGGGCACCCCGCTGCACCAGGTCATCGAGCAGGACCACGGCCTGGAGAAGGCGCTAGACAACGAGCTCATCAAGCTCGCCGCCGACGCCCTCGCCGCGAACAGCGCGACCGACGCCCAGCCGGTCCGCGCCCAGGTCGCCATCCGCAACATCAACCGCACGGTCGGCACGATGCTCGGCCACGAGGTGACGAAGAAGTTCGGCGGGGCCGGTCTGCCCGACGACACCATCGACATCACCTTCACCGGCAGCGCCGGCCAGTCCTTCGGCGCGTTCCTGCCGCGCGGTGTCACGCTGCGCCTCGAGGGCGACGCCAACGACTACGTCGGCAAGGGCCTCTCCGGCGGCCGGGTGATCGTCCGTCCCGACCGGGGCGCCGACCACCTCGCCGAGTACTCGACGATCGCGGGCAACACCATCGCGTACGGCGCGACCGGCGGCGAGCTGTTCCTGCGCGGTCGTACGGGCGAGCGGTTCTGTGTCCGCAACTCCGGTGCGACGGTCGTCTCGGAGGGCGTGGGCGACCACGGCTGCGAGTACATGACCGGCGGACGCGCGGTCGTCCTCGGCGAGACGGGCCGCAACTTCGCGGCCGGTATGTCGGGCGGTATCGCGTACGTCATCGACCTGAACCGCGACAACGTCAACGCCGGCAACGTGGACGCGGTCGAGGCCCTCGACGACTCCGACAAGCAGTGGCTGCACGACGTCGTGCGCCGCCACCAGGAGGAGAGCGGCTCGACGGTCGCCGAGAAGATCCTGGCCGAGTGGGATGTCGCGGTGGAGCGATTCAGCAAGATCATCCCCGGTACGTACAAGGCAGTGCTCGCCGCCAAGGACGCCGCCGAGCGAGCCGGACTCACCGAGTCCGAGATCACCGAGAAGATGATGGAGGCGGCGACCAATGGCTGATCCCAAGGGCTTTCTGAACCACGGCCGCGAGGTCGCCAAGTCCCGCCCGGTGGACGTCCGTCTCAAGGACTGGAACGAGGTCTACGTTCCCGGCTCCCTGCTGCCGATCATCAGCAAGCAGGCCGGCCGCTGCATGGACTGCGGTATCCCGTTCTGCCACAACGGCTGTCCGCTGGGGAACCTGATCCCCGAGTGGAACGACTACGCCTACCGCGAGGACTGGACGTCGGCGTCCGAGCGCCTGCACGCCACGAACAACTTCCCGGAGTTCACCGGCCGTCTGTGCCCGGCTCCGTGCGAGTCGGCGTGCGTGCTGGGCATCAACCAGCCCGCGGTGACCATCAAGAACGTCGAGGTCTCGATCATCGACAAGGCCTGGGAGACGGGCGATGTCGCCCCCCAGTCCCCGGAGCGCCTCTCCGGCAAGACGGTCGCGGTCATCGGCTCGGGCCCGGCGGGTCTCGCCGCCGCCCAGCAGCTGACGCGGGCCGGTCACACGGTCGCGGTGTACGAGCGCGCGGACCGCATCGGTGGCCTCCTGCGCTACGGCATCCCCGAGTTCAAGATGGAGAAGCGGCACATCAACCGCCGTATCGAGCAGATGCGTGCGGAGGGCACCCGCTTCCGTACCGGTATCGAGATCGGCCGCGACCTCAAGGCGACGGACCTGCGCAAGCGGTACGACGCCGTCGTGATCGCCGCCGGTGCGACCACCGCCCGTGACCTCCCGGTCCCCGGCCGCGAGCTCAAGGGCGTCTACCAGGCGATGGAGTACCTGCCCCTGGCGAACAAGGTGCAGGAGGGCGACTTCGTGGCCCCGCCGGTCACCGCCGAGGGCAAGCACGTCGTGGTCATCGGCGGCGGCGACACCGGCGCGGACTGCGTGGGCACCGCCCACCGCCAGGGCGCGGCCTCCGTCACCCAGCTGGAGATCATGCCCCGCCCGGGCGAGGAGCGGAACCCGGGGCAGCCCTGGCCGACGTTCCCCATGCTCTACAAGGTCACCTCGGCGCACGAGGAGGGCGGCGAGCGCGTCTACTCCGTCTCGACGACCCACTTCGAGGGCGACGAGCACGGCAACGTGCAGTGGCTGCACCTCACCGAGGTCGAGTTCATCGACGGCAAGCTGACCCCGAAGCCGGGCACGGAGCGGAAGATCCCCGCCCAGCTGGTCACCCTCGCCATGGGCTTCACGGGCACCGACCGCGACAACGGCCTGGTCGAGCAGTTCGGCCTGGACCTCGACGCGCGCGGCAACATCGCCCGCGACGCCGACTTCCAGACCAACGTCCCCGGCGTGTACGTCGCCGGTGACGCCGGCCGCGGCCAGTCGCTCATCGTCTGGGCCATCGCCGAGGGCCGCTCGGCGGCCCGCGGAGTCGACCGCTTCCTCACGGGCGCGAGCGACCTCCCGGCCCCGATCCGCCCGACGGACCGTTCCCTGACGGTCTGACGGGCCCACCAAAGACGTCCCGTACAACGGCGTACGGAACGAACACACCACGGCGCTCGCCACAGTCCCCGACCGGACGTTGGCGGGCGCCGCGGCACGTCCTACGGCACTTTGTACGTGTCCCCGTACACCTTCCACTCCAGCGGTGTACGCAGTTCCAGGTTCCCCTCGTCGAGGAAGCGCCGCTGGGCCGTGTCGAGGCGGCTGGTGTCCACGCCCGGCCTCTTGTCCAGCATCGCCTTGCGGCGGACGTCGAGGAACGCGCCCAGGTAAGCCTTCTCGGCGCCGCCCTCCGCCGGGCTGTCGGCCTTCCTCAGGGCGGCGGCGCGAATGCCGCCCGTGCTGAACCAGTCGTCGCCGGGACCGTGGTAGACCATCGCGTCGTAGTAGACGAACTGGCCCAGCAGTCCCAGCCCGTCACGGACGGCGAGCCGCAGCGCCGGTTCGAAGTATCCGACGTCCCGTTTCTCGTCCTGCGCCTGCCGGAACGCGGCGACCTTCGATTCCTGCTTCCAGGCCGCCGGGAACCCCGGATCGAGCCCCTCGTGCGAGTCCGTACCGTCGACCCTGCGCAGTGCGGGAAGGTAGGGCGCGAGCGCGTTGTCCGGGTGGTCCTTCGTGTAGTCCTCGACGAGGGTGAGCAGATCGTGGGTGCCCGTGCAGAAGCCGATGACGCCGGCCGTGTAGCCCTGTCCGTCGCCGATGTCCTCGACATAGCCGTACGCGCTGCGCCAGTCGAGCGTCCCGTTCTCGGCGCTCGCCACGATCTGCTGGGCGAGCTCCTTCTTCGCCGGGTCCGCGAGCGTGGTCTCCGCCTCCAACGGGCCGGCCTCCACCCGCTTGGCGTCGGGGCCGCGGGAGTCGTCCGACCTGACCGACAGGCAGGCTGTCGTCGCCAGCAGCGGCACAACGGCGAGGAGGAGAACGCCGGTTCGTTTCATGAGTCACAGAGTATGGGGGGCTGTCGCTCGTCCGGGTGACGTACTCTCAGCAATTGCGTCAGTTCGGCACATTCCGGTAAGGAGCCACCCGTGGCCGCGATCAGTCTCACCAAGGTGCAGGAGACAGCGCCCGCGCTGGTCAGCCTCTACAAGAGCGCCGGGGCGGCCGTGGACCGGCACGGGCTCGACGGTCAGCGGGCGGCCGTCTATCTGGTGATCGACTACTCCGGTTCGATGAAGCCGTACTACAAGGACGGCAGCGTGCAGGCGCTCGCCGACCGGGTGTTGGGGCTGGCGGCCCACTTCGACGACGACGGGACGGTACCCGTCGTCTTCTTCTCCACCGATGTCGACGCCGTGGCCGGAATCGCGCTCGACGACCACGCGGGGAGCGTCGACCGGATCGTGGCCGGGCTCGGTCACATGGGCAAAACCAGCTATCACCTCGCCATGGACGCCGTCATCGAGCACTACCTCGACAGCGGGTCGACGGCCCCCGCCCTCGTCGTCTTCCAGACGGACGGCGGGCCCATCAACAAGCTCGCCGCCGAACGGTACGTCTGCAAGTCGGCCCGGCTGCCGCTGTTCTGGCAGTTCATCGGCTTCGGGGACGCCGGCAGCAAACAGTTCGACTTCCTGCGCAGGCTCGACGAGCTGGCGGTGCCGCAGCGGCGGGTCGTCGACAACGCCGGGTTCTTCCACGCCGGTTCGGACCCGCGCGCCGTCTCCGACGACGAGTTGTACGACCGTCTGGTGGGGGAGTTCCCGAAGTGGCTGGTCGCCGCTCGGGCCGAGGGAATCGTCGGCTGACACCGGCGTACGCACCGTTGGCATCGGCGAGCCCTCGTGCCACCCTGAGGAAGATCCGAGGGGGAGGCAGTACGGATGAACACGGCTTCGGGCAAAGGGAGTTACGCGCGCAGAGGCGAGGTTCCGAGGGGTGAGAAGCTGGCCGACTGGGCCGACGGACGGCTGGGCCTCTACGCCCTCGCCAAGGCCAACATGCGCAAGGTCTTCCCGGACCACTGGTCCTTCATGCTCGGCGAGGTCTGCCTCTACAGCTTCCTCGTCCTGATCCTCACCGGTGTCTACCTCACCCTGTTCTTCGAACCGAGCGGCGTCGAGGTCGTCTACAACGGCACGTACACACCGCTCAACGGCGTCATCATGACCAGGGCGTACGAGTCCACGCTCGACATCAGTTTCGACGTGCGCGGCGGACTGCTGATCCGGCAGATCCACCACTGGGCGGCGCTCGTCTTCGTCGCCGGGATGCTCATCCACATGATGCGGGTCTTCTTCACCGGCGCGTTCCGCAAGCCGCGCGAGCTCAACTGGGTTTTCGGCTGGACCCTGTTGTTCCTCGGCATCATCACCGGCCTGACCGGCTACTCACTCCCCGACGACCTGCTCTCCGGCACCGGCCTCCGCTTCGCCGACGGCGCGATCCTGTCCGTCCCGGTCGTGGGGACGTACCTCTCCATGTTCCTCTTCGGCGGGGAGTTCCCGGGCCACGACATCATCTCGCGGCTCTTCCCGATCCATGTGCTGTTGCTGCCGGGGATCATGCTGGGGCTGGTCGTCGCCCATCTGATCCTGGTCTTCTACCACAAGCACACGCAGTACCCGGGGCCCGGCCGCGACGAGAAAACCGTCGTCGGGATGCCCCTCCTGCCGGTCTACATGGCGAAGGCGGGCGGCTTCTTCTTCCTCACCTTCGGCGTGCTGGCCGTCATGGGTGCCATCGCCAGCATCAACCCCGTCTGGGCGTTCGGCCCCTACCGCGCGGACCTTGTCACCACCGGCGCCCAACCCGACTGGTACCTCGGCTTCTCCGAGGGGCTGATCCGGGTGATGCCGGGATGGGAGATCAACGCCTGGGGCCACACCCTGGTGCTCGGCGTCTTCATTCCCTTCTCCCTCTTCCCGCTCATCATGGCGGCCATCGGCGTCTATCCGTTCATCGAGGGCTGGATCACCGGCGACCGACGCGAGCACCACATTCTCGACCGACCGCGCAACGTCCCGGTCCGTACGGGACTCGGCGTGGCCTGGCTGAGCCTCTACGGCGTGCTGCTGATCGGTGGCGGCAACGACATCGTGGCCACCCATCTGCATCTGTCGATCAACACGATCACCTGGTTCGTGCGGGTCGGTTTCTTCGTAGTGCCGGTGGTCGCCTTCGTCGCGACGAAGCGGATCTGTCTGGGGCTCCAGCGCCGCGACCGCGACAAGGTGCTGCACGGCAGGGAGACGGGGGTCATCAAGCGGCTTCCGCACGGCGAGTACATCGAGGTCCACGAACGACTCCCGCAGGAGGCGCTGTTCACCCTCACCCAGCACGAACAGTCCCCGCCGTACGAGATCGGCCCGCTCGTCGACAGCAACGGCGTCCGGCGCCGGGTCACGCCCGCACAGCGGCTGCGGGCACGGCTGGCCCGGTCCATGTTCGGGCCCGACACCCGGATCCCCAAGCCGACACCGGAGGAGTACCGGGAACTCACGAGCGGCGATCACCACCACTGAGTCCTCTGGCCCGCCCACCTTCCCTAACAAGTGTTTGGTAGGTTACGGTGGGTTCATGGGAGACGTCGACAGTCCGGCGTACGTACCCGGACATGGGCTGCTGAAAGGCCGCACCGCCGTGATCACGGCAGCCGCGGGCGCGGGGATCGGCGGGGCCACCGCCCGCCGCTTCCTCGAGGAAGGCGCTCGCGTGCTGATCAGCGACGCGCACACCCGGCGGCTCAAGGAGTACGAGGGGGAGCTGGCGGGGGAGTTCGACGGTGTCGACGCGCTGCCCTGCGACGTCACCGACGAACGCCAGGTGCAGGCACTCTTCGACATGGCCGTGCGTGTGCACGGCCGCCTCGACATAGTCGTCAACAACGCCGGTCTCGGGGGCACTTCGACCCTCGTCGACATGGCGGACGAGCAGTGGTCGAAGGTGCTCGACGTGACGCTGGGCGGCACATTCCGGTGCGTACGGGCCGCGTTGCGCGCCTTTCGCGAGGGCGGGTCGGGTGGCGTGATCGTCAACAACGCGTCCGTCGTCGGCTGGCGGGCCCAGGCCGGGCAGGCGCACTACGCCGCCGCGAAGGCCGGTGTCATGGCGCTGACCCGCAGCGCGGCGATCGAGGCGGCCGAGTACGGGGTCCGGGTCAACGCGGTGTCACCGAGCCTCGCCATGCATCCCCACCTCGTGAAGGTGACCACGCCCGAACTCCTGGCCGAACTGACGGCCCGTGAGGCCTTCGGGCGGTACGCCGAGCCCTGGGAGATAGCCAACGTCATCGTGTTCCTGGCCTCCGGCTACTCCTCCTACCTGACCGGAGAAGTCGTCTCCGTCAGCAGCCAGCACCCGTAGGCCGGCTCATGTCTGGGACCACAATGGACGCGTGCCTCCTACGAAGAAGAAGCCCCAGGTGACCGCCGTGCCCGCCCGCCGCCGTGAACTCCTCGACACCGCCGCCGAGGTGTTCGCCGAACAGGGCTACAACGCCACCACCGTACGCAAGATCGCGGACCACGCCGGCATGCTCGCGGGCAGCCTCTACTACCACTTCGACTCCAAGGAATCGATGCTGGAGGAGATCCTGCGCACGTTCCTCGACGAACTGTGGAACGGCTACGACATCGTCCTGGACGCCGAGTCCGGGCCCCGCGAAACGCTGGAGGCGCTGGTCACCGAGTCGTTCAGAGAGATCGACCGGCATCGCGCCGCCGTCGCCATCTACCAGAAGGAGTCCCAGCACCTCGTCACGCAGGAGCGGTTCGCGTTCCTCGCCGAGTCACAGCGCAGATTCGAGAAGGCGTGGCTGTCCACGCTCGAACGCGGAGTCGCCGCCGAGGTCTTCCGCGCCGACCTCGACATCCGCCTCACCTACCGCTTCGTGCGCGACACCGTGTGGGTCGCCGCGTCCTGGTACCGGCCGGGCGGACAGCACAGCCCGGAGGAGATCGCCCGCCAGTACCTGTCGATGGTCCTGGACGGAATCGCCGTACGTGAATAGCCGCATTGTGCAGCCGCATTGTGTAGCCCTGTGAGGGAGTTGCCATGGCCGAGGCCTATATCGTCGAAGCGGTCCGTACGCCCGTCGGGCGGCGCGGGGGTGGTCTGAGCGGTGTCCATCCGGCGGACCTCGGCGCGCACGCGCTGACGGCGCTCATGGCGCGGTCCGGGGTCGACCCGGCCGCCGTCGAGGACGTCGTCTTCGGGTGCCTGGACACCGTGGGACCGCAGGCCGGTGACATCGCCCGCACCAGCTGGCTGGCCGCCGGGCTGCCCGAGGAGGTGCCGGGCGTGACCGTCGACCGGCAGTGCGGGTCCTCCCAGCAGGCCGTGCACTTCGCCGCGCAGGCCGTGCTGTCCGGCACCCAGGACCTGGTCGTCGCGGGCGGCGTCCAGAACATGTCGATGATCCCGATCGCCTTCGCCTCCCGCCAGGCGGCCCTGCCCCTGGGGCTCACGGAGGGCCCCTTCGCGGGCAGCGCGGGCTGGCGGGCACGGTACGGGGAGCGGCCGGTGAACCAGTTCGCCGGCGCCGAGATGATCGCCGCCAAGTGGGGCATCAGCAGGCAGGACCAGGAGGAGTTCGCCCTGCTCTCGCACGAGCGGGCGGTCCGGGCCATCGACGAGGGCCGCTTCACGCGCGAGACCGTGCCCTACGAGACGGTGGACGTCGACGAGGGCCCGCGCCGGGACACCTCCCTGGCCAAGATGGCCGGCCTGAAACCCGTCATCGACGGCGGCACCATCACCGCCGCCTGCTCCTCCCAGGTCTCCGACGGCGCCGCCGCGATGCTCCTCGCCTCCGAGCGGGCGGTACGCGAACACGGGCTGCGGCCCCGAGCGCGCGTCCACCATCTCTCCGTACGGGGCGAGGACCCCATCCGGATGCTGACGGCGCCGATCCCGGCCACCGCCCACGCCCTCAAGAAGACCGCCATGTCCATCGACGACATCGACCTCGTCGAGATCAACGAGGCGTTCGCCCCGGTGGTCCTGGCCTGGCTGAAGGAGACCGGCGCGGATCCGGCCAGGGTCAACGTCAACGGCGGTGCGATAGCCCTCGGCCATCCCCTGGGTGCGACAGGCGTCAAGCTGATGACGACCCTCCTGCACGAACTGGAGCGCACGGGTGGGCGGTTCGGGCTCCAGACGATGTGCGAGGGCGGGGGGCAGGCGAACGTGACGATCATCGAACGGCTGTGAACGGCTGTGAACGGCTGTGAACGGCTCGGGGAAGGGTGGGGGGAGGGGTTCGGTGGGCGGTGCGGTGAGTGGGCGGGTCGCGCTTGTCACCGGTGGTACCCGGGGAGTCGGCGCGGGGGTTGCCCGTGCCCTCGCCGAGGCGGGGGCGGAGGTGGTGGTCTGTGCTCGTCGACCGCCCGAAGTCCCGTTGCCTGGTGTGGAGTTCAGGGCCGTCGATCTTCGGGACCGGGCCGCCGTGTACGACTTCGTCGGGGGGCTGCCTCGACTCGATGTGCTGGTCAACAACGTGGGGGGGAGTCCCTATCGGCCTTTGGGTGGAGGCGCGGATGTCGAGCGGCATGTGCGTGTTGTCGAGTTGAATCTGATCACGCCGCTCACTGTCTCCCTCGCCGCGTACGAGCATCTGAAGCGGGCCCGGGGGTCCGTCGTGATGATCGGCAGCGTCAGCGGGAGCCGGCCCTCGCCCGGGACCGCCGCGTACGGGGCCGCCAAGGCGGGGCTGGAGCATCTCGCTCGGTCGATGGCCGTGGAGTGGGCTCCGGAGGTACGGGTCAACACGCTTGTCGTCGGCATGGTTCGCACGGAACAGTCCCATCTGCACTACGGGGGTGTTGACGGGGTTGAGGCCGTTGCTCGCACGGTTCCTGCGGGGCGGCTTGCGGAGCCGGGTGATGTGGGGGGTGCGGTGGTGTTTCTCGCGTCCGATGCGGCGGCGTATGTCAGTGGGGCGAGTCTGTTGGTGCATGGTGGGGGGGAGTGGCCGGCGTTTCTGGATGCGGCTACGGCCAACAAGGGTGGGGGTGACGGCGGATGAGGGCTGGCCTGTTTTTTCGCCCCCGCCGCCCCTACCCGTCCCATCCCTGGGGGCTGTGCCCCCAGGCCCCCCTACGGCCCTGAACGGGCCTTGTCCTCAAACGCCGGACGGGCTGAAGGTGTCGGCCCGGGCTGTCGTGCGGCAGTAGGTGATGGTGGCCTCATCCGAGGCCCAATACCCCCTCCAACACCTCCACGATCTCCGCGTGGCCGGTTCCCTGGTCTGTCTCTGCCACTGTGGTTCCGTCTCGGACCAGTTCCACGGACACGCTGTCCGGCCAGCGGCGCGTCACGTACTCGCCGCCGAAGCCGTGGGCGCGTGCCAGGCTCGCCCGGAGTTCTGTCGCGATGTCCAGGCGGGTCCAGCGGCGGGCCTCCGTCAGTGCTTCCACCCTCGACCCGGCGCCGTGGGCCAGCAGGGAACGTACGCAGGCGGGAGAGCCCCGGCGGGCGGCCGTGACCAGTGGGGGTTCGCCGGTCGGGCCGGGGCGGTTCGGGTCGGCGCCCGCTGCCAGGAGGGCCTCGGACACCGACGCGTGACCGCATCGCAGGGCCCAGGCCAGGGCCGTGAAACCGAACGCCTCCACCGCGTCCGGCACGGCCCCGGAAGCGAGCAGGGCGCGCACGACCTCGGTGTGGCCGCCGCAGGCCGCCCCGCACAGCGGGAGGTCGGAGCCCACGCTCAGCCGGTCGGGCGCGGCACCGGCGGACAGCAGCAGCCGTACGATGCCGGGCGCGTCGCTCACCGCCGCCACATACAGGGCGGTCTGGCCGTCCTCGTCCACCGCTTCCGGGCTCACCCCGAGGCGCAGCAGCCGTACGACCGCGTCCTCGTCACCTTCGTACACCGCGGTGAAGAGATCGCGCTCGCGCTCACTGCCGTTCGGAGGTCGCTGCCCGTTCATACCTTCCGACCATCGCTCCCCAAGAGGCGGTGAGGCAAAGGGTTTCGGGGTGAAATGCCCCACGTTTCCCTGATGTCACGTGTCGCACTCCAGCACCGTCCGGCACACCCCGCACCGCGCCCGCATCCGCCCTCGCACCGGCACCCTGATGCGCTGGTGACAGGTCGGGCAGGGGAACGAGACCCGCAGCCGGTCGTGTTCCTCCTGCCTGGCGGGAGTGAAGCTGTACGGGACACCGGGCGGTTGGGAAACCGTCGGCGCGTGCTGGTCCTGGGCATGGCGGCGGTCGCGTGCGTACTGTCGGCGGCCCGTCCAGCCGGCCGCTGTCAGCGGGGGCTGGCGTGTGTCCCGGCGGGCCAGCTCCCTGCCCGCCGTGTACGCCGTGTACGCCTGCGGGCTGGTGAACCAGATCGCCGGGTCCTCGTCGAACACCAGCGCCCGCTTGGCCAGGACGTACCCGAACTCCTCCGGCGTGAGATAGCCGAGCTTCTGCGAGGAGGTCGCGTCCTCCCGGAAGGCGTCCAGGAGCAGCCAGCCCGCGCCCAGGTAGGCCGCCGCCGTGTCCGTGAGGATCTCGTTGTCCCGCGTACCCGGGAAGGACAGGTCGAGGCGGTGCAGATAGACATGCATCACCTCGTGGGCGAGGGCCGCGCCGATGTCCCTGCGGTGGGTGCGGAAACGGTCGTTCAACTCGATGAAGTACTCGGGTCCCGCCGCCAGTTCGACATTCGCCGCGTGGGTCATCGCACGGAAACCGACGATCATGCGCGCGTCCGGAAGCCGGTAGTGCCGAACCATCTCGCGGGCCACGCGCTGCACACCCGGATACAGGTCGTCGGTGTCGCAGAAGGCCACGTCGGCAGGGGCCACGCTGGTCGAGAAGGTCTGGACGGTGTCGTACGACAGCCTTTTGTAGAGCGCGTTGATCGCGGCCCGCACCGTCTCCAGATGTGGGTAGCCGTGCTCAACCGGTCCGCCGTTCGCCACGTCCTCACCCCCAGACGCCCTGAACCCTTCTCCGCGATACGTGCCGGGGAGCCGTCAGTAAGAGCGGATTTCCCTCCGTCCGGTTCCCTCAAGGGCACGTGAGATGTGCCCTTGCCCCGCACCCGCATCGATCTTCATACTTGCGTTCTTTGTCATCACACCCCCGCACATACGAAAGGACGTACGTTGATCCCTACCTCGTCGGCCGGAAGAGGTCTCTCCGTGGTCAAGCGGGCCGCGGCGGTCGGGGCCGCGGCCCTCGCGATCGCGAGCCTCCAGCCGCTGGCCGCCCAGGCCGCGCCCGCGCCGGTCATAGGAGGAACGCCCGCCGCGCAGAACGAGTTCCCGTGGCTGGTGCACCTCTCGATGGGCTGCGGTGGCGCGCTCTACAAGAAGGACGTCGTCCTGACCGCCGCCCACTGCGTGGACGGCTCCGGTACCAACACCGGCATCACCGTCACCGCGGGCGTCGCCGACCTGAACGCCTCGGGGGCGATCAAGGTCAAGTCGACCAAGGTCCGCCAGGCCCCGGGCTACGACGGCATGGGCAAGGACTGGGCGCTCATCAAGCTCGCCCGGCCGATCAACAAGCCCACGCTCAAGATCGCCACGACCACGCAGTACAACCGCGGCACGTTCACCATCGCGGGCTGGGGCGACACCAAGGAGAACCAGGGCACCGGCACGACCAAGCTCCTGAAGGCCACCGTCCCCTACGTCAGCGACGCGGGCTGCAAACTGCACTACGGCAAGCGTCTCGTGCCCGGTGACGAACTGTGCGCCGGCTACCTCGCGGGCGGCGTCGACACCTGCCAGGGCGACTCCGGCGGGCCCATGTTCCGCAGGGACAACACCGGCGCCTGGATCCAGGTCGGCATCGTCAGCTGGGGCGACGGCTGCGCCCGGCCCGGCGTACCCGGCGTCTACTCCCAGGTGTCCACGTTCGCGAAGGACATAGCCCGGGCGGCGTCCGCGCTGTAGGACCCCGAGTCCGGCGGGGCGGCCAGCCCCGCCGGATGCTTCCCTCACGCGCGCGGGGGCCGGGCGCCCAACGCGGCAGGTGTGGGCGCCGGTTCGGGCCGGGGTGCGTCCCCGTATCCGAAGAGCGCCGCCGCGGCGCGTCCCCGTACCCGGAGAGCGCACCCACCGTGAACTCGCCCGGGTCCCCCGTCCGCACCCCTGGCGGCCGACAGCGTCCATGGACGAAGATCAGCGCCAGTTGGACCTTGGACCTCTCAGACCTTGGGCGCTGGACCCGGTTCCCGGATCGGCGGCTCGGAGAGGCGACCGCGACGCGGGCGGGAGGAACGCGGATGTACCGCACCTGGATGCGCTTCTTCAGCCCCGCGCCCGCCCACCACCGGCTCGGCCTCGTCTGCCTCGGCGTCGGCCTCCAGCACGGCGCCCTGCCCACGGTCGGCCCCCGCGTCCTCGACCACCACGTGGCCGTCGTCGTCAGCGGCGGCCGGGGCTGGTTCCAGGGCTCCGACGGACGCCGCAGACCCGTCACCGCGCCCGCCCTGATCTGGCTCACCCCCGGCACCGCCCACCACTACGGGCCCGACCCCGACACCGGCTGGGACGAGGCGTTCGTCGACTTCACCGGCCCCGCCACCGCCACGTACGCCGAACTCGGCTACATCGAACCCGAGCGGCCCCTCGTCCCCCTCACCGACGCGGGCCCCGCCCGAGCCGTGATCCGACGCATGGCCCGCGCCGCACGCCGCGACAACCCCATCCTCGAGGTCGAGACGGCAGCCGCCGTACA
The DNA here is from genome assembly GCF_033793965.1 of Streptomyces sp. ME02-8801-2C. Lineage (NCBI taxonomy): Bacteria > Bacillati > Actinomycetota > Actinomycetes > Kitasatosporales > Streptomycetaceae > Streptomyces > Streptomyces sp. ME02-8801-2C. Next base: position 150,891 of record NZ_JARAXP010000001.1, read on the forward strand.
CGAACTCCTCGTCACCCTGCGCCGCACCCGCGCCGACCTCGCACCCGACGGCGACCAGGTCCTCGCCGCCCTCGCCCGCGACGCCTGCCTTCCCCTGACCGTCGCCGAACACGCCGCCCGGCACGGCATGACCCCCGCCGAACTGCGCACCGCCGTACGACGCGGCGCCGGCTGCAGCCCCAAGGACTACCTCCTGGGCATCCGGCTGAGCCGCGCCAAGGAACTCCTCGCCACCACCGAACTGCCCGTCGCCACAGTCGCCCGCCGCGTCGGCTACGACGACCCCGCCTACTTCTCGCGCCTGTTCACCCGCCGCGTGGGCATGGCCCCGGTTCGTTTCCGTGCTCAGCAGCGGCGCACTGTCCCCGGCGGCTGGAGCGACCGTGTTCCCGATCCCGCCGACCCACCGATGATCGAACACCCGCACGCCACGTAACACCGAGATCGCGCCTACCTCACCCACCCCGTGAAACCCCGACGCCCCACGAGCCCGCCCGATTCGCGCCACGTAATGTGGACGCCCATGACCACCAGCAACAACCGTGAAGTCGACCCCACGATCCGCGCGGAACTGGGCCGGCTGCGCGAGAGCATCGACAACATCGACGCCGCCGTCGTCCACATGCTCGCCGAGCGCTTCAAGTGCACCCAGCAGGTCGGCCACCTCAAAGCCGCCCATCAGCTGCCCGCCGCGGACCCCAACCGCGAGGCCCAGCAGATCGCCCGGCTGCGCCGACTCGCCGAAAGCGCCAACCTCGATCCCGCCTTCGCCGAGAAACTCCTCAACTTCATCATCGCCGAGGTGATCCGACACCACGAGCGCATCGCCGACGACGCCCTGAACGGCGGGAAACCGTCGGTGAGTTGACCACCGGGGCGTGACAGCCGGGCACCCGCGGAGGCATGCTGCGCAGTGCACTCCATGTGCACTCGCAGTCAACTGACGAGCACTGCGCGTCAGCGTCAGCGGGCACCTGCTGGTTGTCCACACGGGAGGGGACGTCGGGCCATGCCGTCGGATGCCAGGATCCTCATCGTCGACGACCACGAGGACACCCTGTACGCCCTGGAGAGCGCCCTGGCCCCCCTCGGCCACCCGCTCGCCCGCGCCACCAGCGGCGACGAGGCGCTCAAACAGGTACTGCGCGGGCAGGTCGGCCTCCTCCTGCTCGACGTCCGGATGCCGGGCGACGGCGGCCTCGACGTCGTGCGCTACCTGCGCCGGCTCGAACAGACCCAGCACATCCCCGTCGTCCTGCTCACCGGCTTCGGCCCCGACGCCGAACTCACCTCCACCGCCTTCCGACTCGGCGTCGCCGACCTCGTCACCAAACCCATCGACCCCTGGACCCTGCGCACCAAGGTCCGCTACCTCTACGACGCCCACCGCCGCCACCAGGCCCTCGAACAGGAGGTGCGGGACCTCCGCGCCCTCGTCAAGGACCACGACGCGCTCACCCACGCCCTGGAGGACGACCGCGCCTAGGCGCCGCGTCCGCGCACCGCCAACAGGCCGCGAACGGCCCACAAACGGTCTCGCGAGCCGCACCGGAGGCAGGGGCGCACGAACGGACAAACACCGTGTACCGATCCGCCCCTGTGCCCTGTCAGCGGCATCAGGCAGCATGTCCTCCATGTCCGTACTGACGCGCGACGAAGCGCAAGCCCGTGCCACCCTCCTGGACGTCCACCGGTACACGGTCGAACTCGACCTCACCACCGGGGACGACACCTTCGACTCCCGTACCGTGATCCGCTTCGCGGTGACGGCGGGCCACACCGGCGCGGACACGTTCGTCGAGGTCAGGCCCGCCGAGCTGCGCTCCGCCACCCTCGACGGCCGCCCCCTGGACACCAGCACCCTCACCGACGGCCGACTGCCCCTGACCGGCCTCGCCGAGGGCGAGCACGAACTGCGTGTGGACGCCGCGATGCGCTACTCCCGCACCGGCGAGGGCATGCACCGCTTCACCGACCCCGTCGACGACGAGACCTACCTCTACACCCAGATGTCCCTGGAGGACGCGGCAGCCGTCTTCGCCAACTTCAACCAGCCCGACCTCAAGGCCGTCTTCGAGTTCACCGTCCGCGCCCCCGAGGGCTGGACCGTCCTCGCCAACGGCATCACCACGGAGACCGCCGACGGACTCTGGCAGGCCGCCCCCACCCCCCGCATCTCCACCTACCTCGTCGCCGTCGCCGCCGGCCCCTGGCACTCCGTCCGCAGCGAACACCGCGGCCTCCCCTTCGGCCTCCACTGCCGCCGCTCCCTCGCCCCCCACCTCGACGCCGACGCCGACGAACTCCTCGACATCACGCGCGCGTGCTACGACCGCTACCACGAGAAGTTCGAGGAGCCCTACCCCTTCGACTCCTACGACCAGGCGTTCGTCCCCGAGTTCAACTTCGGCGCCATGGAGAACCCCGGCCTCGTCACCTTCCGCGACGAGTTCGTCTACCGCTCCGCCGTCACCGACACCGAACGCCAGACCCGCGCCATGGTCATCGCCCACGAGATGGCCCACATGTGGTTCGGCGACCTCGTCACCCTCCAGTGGTGGGACGACATCTGGCTCAACGAGTCCTTCGCCGAGTACATGGGCTACCAGACCCTCACCGAAGCCACCCGCTACACCGACACCTGGACCGACTTCGGCGTCTCCCGCAAAGCCTGGGGCTACGACGCCGACCAACGCCCCTCCACCCACCCCGTCGCCCCCGAAGCCGTCGACGACACCGCCGCCGCCCTCGTCAACTTCGACGGCATCTCCTACGCCAAGGGCGCCTCCGCCCTGCGCCAACTCGTCGCCTGGCTCGGCGAGAAGGACTTCCTCACCGGCATCAACACCCACTTCGCCCGGCACAAGTTCGGCAACGCCACCCTCGCCGACTTCATCGACTCCCTCGCCGCCGCCACCGAACGCGACGTCCACGCCTGGGCCGACGCCTGGTTGCGCACCACCGGCGTCGACACCCTCACCCCACGCCTCACCAACGGCGACGCGGCCGGCTACACCCTCACCGTCCGCCACGACGGCAGCCGCCCCCACCGCGTCGCCATAGGCCTCTACGACCACGACGTGGCCGGCGACGGCACCCTCGCCCTCCGCGAGCGCCTCGACCTGGACATCCCGCAGGACGCCCCGCACCCCATCGGCAAACGCCCCGCCCTGCTCCTCGTCAACGACGGCGACCTGACCTACGCCAAGGTCCGCTTCGACACCGAGTCCTTCAAGACCGTCCGCGCCGCCCTCTCCGGCATCCCCGACCCGCTCACCCGCGCGGTCGTCTGGAACGCCCTGCGCGACGCCGTACGCGACGGCCAACTCCCGCCCGCCGACTACCTGGAGACCGTCCGCGCCCACCTCCCGCGCGAAACGGACCTCGCCCTCGTCCAGGGCGTTCTCACCTTCGCCTCCACCGTCGTCGCCGACCGCTACCTGCCCCCGCAGGAACGCCCCGCGGCCCTCGCCACCCTCGCCTCACTGTGCCGCGACCTCATCCGACGCACCGAGGACGGCGACCACCCCGGCCTGCGGCTCATCGCCGTACGCCACTTCATCGCCGTCGCCGCCCACCCCGACACCATCGCCGCCTGGCTCGCCGACGGCACCGTCCCCGGCGGCCCCGAACTCGACCCCGAACTGCGCTGGCGCGTCCTGGCCCGCCTCGCCGTACTGGGCGCCACCGACGAGACGGAGATCGACGCGGAACTCGCCCGCGACCCCAGCGCCTCCGGCCAGGAAGGCGCCGCCCGCTGCCGCGCCGCACTGCCCGACCCCGAGACCAAACGCCGCGCCTGGGAACAGATGTTCACCGAGGACACCCTCTCCAACTACCTCTTCGTCGCCACCGCCCAGGGCTTCTGGCAGCCCGAACAGACCGACCTCACCGAGGAGTACGTCAAGCGTTACTGGACCGACGCCGTCGCCGTCGCCGCCCGCCGAGGCCCCGCCATGGCCGACGCCGCCGGCCGCTGGGCCTTCCCGGCGGGCGCCGTCACCCCCGAAACCCTCCGCCTCGGCGAGAAGTGCCTGCGCGACGCCGCCCCCATACCGTCCCTGAGCCGCAAACTCATCGACCAGCTCGACGACCTGGCACGCGCACTGCGCGTCCGGGAAGGGGCACCGGAACAGGCGTAACGCCCCAGGGGGCCGGAACGGGCACGAAGGGGCACGGAACAGCCGACCGGCGCACAGGCGCGCGCGTGGGGCAGGGGCCACCCCTCTGCCCCACACACCCGCCCCACACAACTCCCGTACCCCCTTTCGGGTTCCGATCGTTGGTCTTCCCGGGCGCGTCGCCCCAGCCCCGTCCAAGCTGGAACTCCCCAGCCACGCGCCCCGGGAGGACCACCATGCGCATACCGCCCCTCGCCTCGGGCGCCCAAGGCCCCGACGCCCTGCGGCCGTTGCTCGACACGGTCCTCGACGCCCTCGCCGACGGCGGACAGGCGCGCCGAGGCCCCCTCCCGGCCGGCGGACCCGCGACCGTCGCCCAGCGCATGCGCGACGCCCTCGGAGACGTACTGCCCGACCAGGGCGACCCAGGCGCCCTCCACGACCTCGTACGCGCCCTCGCCGAAGGCGCCGCCGACCCCGCCCACCCTCACTGCGCCGCCCACCTCCACTGCCCACCCCTCGCCGTCGCCACCGCCGCCGACCTCGCCGCCGGCGTCCTCAACCCGTCCCTCGACTCCTGGGACCAGGCCCCGGCCGCCTCCGAACTCGAAACCCTCGTCACTCGCGCCCTCGCCGCCGAGACCGGCGCCGCCGACGCCCTCGTCACCACCGGCGGCACCGAATCCAACCAACTCGCCCTGCTCCTCGCCCGCGAGGCACACCCCGGCGTCCGCCTCGCCCACGGCGCCAACGCCCACCACTCCCTGCCCCGCGCCGCCTGGCTCCTCGGACTCCCCGAACCCGTCGTGATCCCCGCCCCCGCCGGCACCCTCGACCCCGCCGCCCTCGACGAAGCCCTGACGGCACTGGCAGGCCCCCGCGGCTCTCTCCTCGTCGCCGCCACCGCCGGGACCACCGACGCCGGACTCATCGACCCACTGCCCCAGATCGCCGCCCTCTGCGCCGCCCACGGCGCCCGACTCCACGTCGACGCCGCCTACGGCGGGGGACTCCTCCTCAGCGAACGCCACCGCCCCAAACTCACCGGCCTCGAACACGCCGACACCGTCACCCTCGACCTGCACAAACTCGGCTGGCAACCCGTCGCCGCAGGCCTCCTCACCGTCAAGAACCCGGGCGACCTCACCGCCCTCGCCCACCGCGCCGACTACCTCAACGCCGACGACGACACCGAAGCAGGCCTCCCCGACCTCCTCGGCCGCTCCCTGCGCACCACCCGCCGACCCGACATCCTCAAGATCGCCGTCACCCTCAAAACCCTCGGCCGCCAAGGACTCGCCGCCCTCGTCGACCAGGTCTGCGAGCACGCCCAGGAGTTCGCCCGCCAGATCCGGGCCCACCCCGGCTTCGAACTCCACGACGCGCCCACCATCAGCACCGTCCTCTTCCGGCCCACCGAAGCAACCGACGACGCCGTCGCCGACGTACGCCGAAAACTCCTCCACGACGGCCGCGCCGTACTCGGCCGAGCCCACCTCGACGGCCGCCTCTGGCTCAAAGCCACCCTCCTCAACCCCCACACCCGGCCCGACGACCTGGCAGCACTCCTGAAACTTGTGGAAGGAAACACCCCCCGATGACACCCCCCACGCCCGCCGACAGTCCGGTGCCCGCCGCCCCCACCCCCCACACCCCGGACACCCCCCACGACCTCGTCGGCATCGGCATCGGCCCCTGCAACCTCTCCCTCGCCGCGCTCGCCCAGCCCCTCGCCGACCTCGACACCGTCTTCTACGAACAACACCCCCGCTTCGACTGGCACCCCGGACTCCTCATCGAGGGCTCCACCGTCCAAGTCCCCTTCCTCGCCGACCTGGTCACCCTTGCCGACCCCACCAGCCCCTGGTCCTTCCTCAGCTACCTCAAGAGCCTCGACCGGCTCTTCCCGTTCTACTTCGCCGAGCGTTTCCACACGCGCCGCGCCGAATACGACGCCTACTGCCGCTGGGTCAGCCAGAACCTCCCCCGACTCCACTTCGGACACCAGGTCGACGCCGTCCGCTGGAACCCCGAACGAGACGTCTTCGAAGTCGACTACACCCAACTCGACACCGACGGCGAAGCCGAAGCCCTAGGCCGCACCTACACGAAGAACGTCGTCCTCGGCATCGGCAGCGAGCCCTACATCCCCGAACCCCTCAAACCCCTCGTCGAAGCCCCCACCGTGCCCGTCCTGCACGCGGCCGACTACCTCGCCCACCGCGACCGGCTCCTCACCGCCGAACACATCACCGTCATCGGCTCAGGACAGACCGGCGCCGAGATCTTCCTCGACCTCCTGCGCCACCGCCCCGCCGGCCGCGAGAAAATCCACTGGCTGGGCCGCACCGAGGCCTTCGCCCCCATGGAGTACTCCAAACTCGGCCTCGAACACTTCACCCCCGACCACACCCGCTACTTCCACGCCCTCACCGAACCCGTACGCGACCGCCTCATCGCCGCGCAGTGGCAACTCCACAAGGGCATCAGCGCCGACACCATCGCCGCCATCCACGACGAGCTCTACAACCACACCCTCCACGGCGGCTGGCCCGACGCCGTCCTCACCCCCGGCGTCCACGTCCGCACCGCCGGCCGCGTCGCCACCACCAAAGTCGAACTCCACCTCGAACACACCCAACAGGGCACCCGCTCCCGCCTCACCACCGACGCCGTCGTCCTCGCCACCGGCTACCGAGACCGCCCCCTCGACCGCATCCTCGCCGGCCTCGACCCCTACCTCCGCCGCGACAACGCCCAACGCCCCCGCATCGACGAACAGTTCAGACTCGTCCTCGACCCCGCCATCACCGGCACAGGCAGCCACGTCTACGTCCAGAACGCCGAACTCCACACCCACGGCGTCGGCACCCCCGACCTCGGACTCGTCGCCTGGCGCAGCGCCGCCATCCTCAACTCCCTCACCGGCAGCGCCCCCTACCCCCAGCCCACCAGAACCGCCTTCACCACCTTCGGCCTCGACCAACCTCTGCCCGCCGTACCCACCCCCCGACAGAGCCAGGAACGAGACCAACGAGAAAAGGGCCAGCACCAAGTGCTGACCCCCCTCGTGGACGGAATCTGACAACCAGACGACCGAACGAACGACCGGCTGGAACGCCGGCTAGAACACCGGCGTACCGTCCCGCGTCAACTTCCAGTCCACCGACGCGAACTCCTTCGGATTCAGCACGCCCTTCGCCGTCACCCACTCGGAGATCCGCGTCCGGATCTCCGTCGACTCCGACCACAACTCCGGCGCCGACGCCACATGCGGGAACGCCCCACCACCGTTGGCACGGTAGTTGTTCACCGCGAACACGAACTGCTGGGAGTCATCCAGCGCCACACCGTTGTAGGCCAGGTTCCTGATCCGCGAACCCGCCGCCTGCGCGATGTCGATGTCGTACGTCAACCCCGACACATAGTCGTAGTTGTAGTCCGGCCGGTTCTCCGCGTTCGTCAACTTCTCCACGTCGACAGGCGCACCCGCCGCCGTCCGCACGAAATACTGCGCCGAGTACTCCAGGTACGCCCGCACCTGCGCACCCGTCAGCAACTTCGCGACCAGCGTGTTGTCGTACACATACAGACTCGACAGATCCCGAATGGTCACCTCACCGGCCGGGATCTCCGACGTCCGCGAGAACGGCGACGCCTGCGCGATCACCGGCAGCGACGCATACGACGTCCCCACCATCGCCGCCGTGACCACGTCCTCCTGGACCCTCGTGATCAGGTCGATGATCGGAGCGTCCGTGTAACGCGCCTCCACCGTCGTCAACGTGTCCGTCGCCGTACCGACCACCTGGTTGACGTACGCCACGACCACGTCGTGCTCGTCCTTCAGCAGCTTGGTGATCCTCGGATCGTCCGCGACCGTCTTCGAGTCACGCACACTCGCCGCGACCGACTCGACAGCCCACTTCCCCTTCTCGAAGACCAGCTCGAAATCGAACAACGACAACCGCTCCGCGTACGCCAACGGCTCCGACAGCACCACCGTCTTCCCGGTCGCGGTGTTCGTGACCTTCAGCTCGGCGATCTCCGTGTGCGCGTGCCCGACCAGAATCGCGTCGATCCCCGGCACCTGCTGCGCCACCAGCGCCGCCGAGTTCTCGATGTACGGCAACTGGTCACCGTACGAAGAAGTCCCCGAAGACCCCGAGTGCGCCGACACCACCACCACATCCGCGCCCATCGAACGCAGCTTCGGCACCCACTTCGCCGCCTGCTCCTCCAGACCCGGGAACGTCAGCTTCCCCTGCACATACGCCTTGTCCCAGATCGCGATACCCGGGTTCGTCAGCCCCAGCACCGCCACCTTGACCGGCGGAGCACCCTTCACCTGGAACGTCTTCATGAAGTACGGAGGAAACGCCGGCTTCAGCGTCTTCGCGTCCAGCGCGTTCGCACCCAGCAGCGGGAAACGGCACTGCGACTCGAACTTGCGCAGCGTCTCGATGCCGTAGTTGAACTCGTGGTTCCCGAGCGCCACCGCGTCGTACCCGATGGCGTTCATCGCCTGCGCCATCGGATGCACCGGACCACCCTTCGCGGTGATCGGGTCCACCTTCGCGTAGTAGTACGTCAGCGGAGTGCCCTGAATCGTGTCGCCCGCGTCGAGCAGCAGCGTGTTGCAACGCCCCTTCTCCCTGCGGACCTGCTCCACCAACGTCGAGATACGGGCCAGCCCCTGCGCGTTGCCCTTCGCGTCGGAGTACTCCGCGTTCTTGAAGTAGTCCCAGTTGAAGATGTGCCCGTGCAGATCCGTCGTCCCCATCACGGTCAGCGAGTACCGCTTCAGCGGCTTCGAAGGCTTCACAGGCTTCCTCCCCTCCGCGGCCTCCGCCGCCGGAGCCACGACAGCACCGGTCAGCGCCACCCCCGCTCCCGTCACAGCGGACTTCTTCAGGAACTTCCGGCGGTTCAACGGCATGTTTCGTGCTCCTTGGGGAATGGTCAACGACGCGCGTAGATTCTGACCCGAGCATGACCGGCGGCAACAGCCCCCGAAGGTTTCGATCTGGTGACCGGCAGACCCCACAACACCGTCCGCGACCACCGAACGAGTGACACAGTGGGCACATGACCTCCACCCCGGAGAACCCCACAGCCCCCACGACCGCCTTCCCCTACGGCACCCCCGACGCCCCCCGCATCGCCGTCCGCGGCGAAGCCCACCTCGAAGTCGACCCCGAGATCGCCCGCATCGGCATCACCGTCAGCGCAAGAGGCACCGACCGCCGCTCCGCACTGGACGACCTCACCCGCCGCAACACCACCGTCCTCGACCTGGTGAAAACCTACGGCGACGCAGTGGAACGCCTCGAAACGGGAGCCTTCTCCATCGCCCCCGAACTCACCAGACACGGCCGCGCCGAACGCGTCCGCGCCTACCACGGCCGCGTCCACCTCACCGCCGACCTCACCGACTTCACCGCCCTCGGCGAACTGACCAGCCGCCTCGCCGACCTCGACCTCACCCGCGTCGACGGCCCCTGGTGGGCCCTGCGCCCCGACTCCCCGGCCCACCGCGACGCCCGCCGACAGGCCGTACGAGAAGCCGTCCAACGAGCCCGCGAATACGCCGAGGCCCTCGGCACCACCCTCGCCGCCCTCGTCGAACTGGCGGACGTCGGCGCGGAGGCCGCACAGCCCATGGAGTACGGAGTCCAGTCCCGCTCCCTGCGCCGCGCCGCCTTCGCCGGCGCCGAGGTCGCGGACGAGGCAGCACCCCTCGACCTCGAACCACAGCGCCAACAAGTCTTCGCACAGGTGAACGCACGCTTCACGATGGTGCCGCCGAACCTGTGAACCGGGGCCCCGAAACGCTCATCGGAGCACCCCCTCGCCCAATTCAACAGTTGTCAACAACCCTTCACCCAACGGTTGTTGAGTCGTCATGCCGGGCCAATTCGCTACCCACCGGTAAGGCCTACGCTCGAACTATGCGCCGAGCAAAGATCGTCTGTACCCTGGGCCCCGCCACCGACTCGTACGACCAGATCAAGGCACTGGTCGAGGCCGGAATGGACGTGGCCCGCTTCAACCTCAGCCACGGCTCCTACGCCGAACACGAGGTGCGTTACCAGCACGTCCGCAAGGCCGCCGACGAAACCGGCCGCAGTATCGGCCTCCTCGCCGACCTTCAAGGCCCGAAGATCCGGCTCGGCCGCTTCACCGAAGGCCCCGTACTCCTCGAACGCGGCGACACCTTCACCATCACCGTGGAAGAAGGCGTCGAGGGCGACCGCCACACCTGCGGAACCACCTACGCGGGCCTCGCCGCCGACGTCACCCCCGGCGAACGCGTCCTCGTCGACGACGGCAAGGTCTGCCTCGAAGTCACCGCCGTCGACGGGCCCCGCGTCCACACCAAGGTCGTCGAAGGCGGAGTCGTCTCCGACCACAAGGGCCTCAACCTCCCCGGCGTAGCGGTCTCGGTTCCCGCACTCTCCGACAAGGACGAAGCGGACCTGCGCTGGGCCCTGCGCACCGGCTTCGACGTCATCGCCCTCTCCTTCGTCCGCAGCGGACGCGACATCGACGACGTCCACCGCATCATGGACGAGGAACACCGCCGCCTCCCCGTCATCGCCAAGGTCGAGAAGCCCCAGGCCGTCGACGCCATCGACGACATCGTCGCCGCCTTCGACGGCATCATGGTCGCCCGCGGCGACCTCGGCGTCGAAATGCCCCTCGAACAGGTCCCGATCGTCCAGAAGCGCGCGATCAAACTCGCGAAGCGCAACGCCAAACCGGTCATCGTCGCCACCCAGATGCTCGACTCGATGATCGAGAACTCCCGCCCGACCAGGGCGGAGGCGAGCGATGTGGCCAACGCGGTGATCGACGGCACGGACGCGGTGATGCTGTCCGGCGAGACGAGCGTGGGCAAGTACGCGATCGAGACGGTACGCACGATGGCGAAGATCGTGGAGGCGGCCGAGGAGGACATCCTGGCCAAGGGCCTGCCTCCCCTCACGGACCGCAACAAGCCCCGCACCCAGGGCGGCGCGGTGGCCCGGGCGGCAGCGGAGATGGGCGACTTCCTCGGCGCGAAGTTCCTGGTGGCGTTCACCCAGTCCGGCGACACGGTGAAGCGACTGTCCCGCTACAGGTCCCCGATCCCGCTTCTGGCCTTCACCCCGGACCCGGCGACGCGCTCTCAGCTGAGTCTGACGTGGGGCGTGGAGACGTACCTCGGCCCGCATGTCGAGTCCACGGACGCGATGATGTACCAGGTGGACGAGCTGCTGCTGAAGTACGGACGGTGCCAGAAGGGCGACGTGGTGGTGATCACGGCAGGCTCACCCCCCGGGGTCTCCGGCTCGACGAACCTGGTCAGGGTCCACCACATCGGCGAGGACGACAGCCCGAAGTAGGCGCTGAATGAAGGGCCCTTCCTGGGTGGAGGGGCCCTTTTTTGGTTTAGTGCTTGGGGCCTACGTGGGCGTCCATGAGGGCTACGGAGGCTTTGCGGGCGACGGAGATGTTCTTGGCGTTCGGTCGTTTCCAGCTGACGCCGACTTTGTCGAGGGTGTCGGTGTAGAGCCGCTTGATGTCGGGGGAGAGGTTCGTGAAGAAGTAGCGCGGGTACTCGTAGCGCTTGCGTTCACCTGCGATGAGCTTCTCGGTCCAGTTGATGATTCGGCAGCCGTCGGAGTGGATGAGGCCGCGGAGGAACTCCCACGGGTGCGAGTCGACGATGGCTTGCTGCCAGTTCTCGAGAACGATCCGGCGCTCGTGTTTCTTGCCTGGGCCATGCTGCGGGAACAGGCAGCGAAGGTGGTTGGAACAGAGTTTCACGTCGTGGCAGCCGATCTTGCGGGCGCGGCAGACCGAGTTGCTGGGGAAGACCGCGCGCATGGCCTGCTCACATTCGTCCATGAGGCCAGGCCAGGAGTCGTCGCAGGTGATCACGAGACTGGGGCTCCGGCTACCGGACCACTGGGCGATGTACCCATCGCCCAGATAGAGGCCCAGCAAGTAGGCGTACGCAACCGCGTCCAGGTCGCGGTCATGGCATCGAGGGCACTTCGGCGCTGTTCGCCCGGGGCACTCCCCGCGCTTTGCGCGATCCATGTGGAGCCACTTACCGACAGTGCCCGCAGGAACATTGAGTTGCCGTGCGACATCTGCGTTTCGCATGCCGCCGCGCACGAGTGTGACCGCCTTCTGTCGCACGTCAGTGCCGTGAAAGTTCATGCGAACACTCTGGGTCACTGATCGCGACGGAACGCAGTAAAAAGCGGAGGTTCACGAGAACGTGAACCTCCGCTTCCAAGTGCCCGGTGTGGGATTCGAACCCACATGCCCGAAGGCACGGTGGTTTGAGCACCGCGAGTATCGCCAATTCCTCCAACCGGGCTGGCAGGCGAGCTACGAAGGAGTGTACCGGGTCACCGTAGGGAGGTGCAGCTAGGTACGCTGCTGTTCAGCAGCGCCCCTGCCCTGATCAAGGAGCCCCCGTGACCGCCCCCGAGTCGCCCCAGCCCGCAGACGCGCCCGACGACGACAAGTCGCACGTGCCTCCGCTGACGACCCGTGTCGTCATCGCCGAGGACGAGGCGCTCATTCGGCTCGATCTCAAGGAGATGCTCGAAGAGGAGGGCTACTCCGTCGTCGGTGAGGCCGGCGACGGCGAGGAGGCCGTGGAGCTCGCCCGCGAGCACCGGCCCGACCTCGTCATCCTCGACGTGAAGATGCCGAAGCTCGACGGCATCTCGGCGGCCGAGAAGATCGCCGCCGAGTCCATCGCGCCCGTGCTGATGCTCACCGCCTTCTCGCAGCGCGACCTCGTCGAGCGGGCCAGGGACGCCGGGGCCATGGCGTACCTGGTGAAGCCGTTCAGCAAGAGCGACGTCGTACCGGCGATCGAGATGGCCGTGTCGCGGTTCAACGAGCTGCGGACGCTGGAGAAGGAGATCGCGGACCTCACCCAGCGCCTGGAGACCCGCAAGCTGGTCGACCGCGCCAAGTCGGTTCTGCAGACGGAGTACGGGCTGTCGGAGCCCGCCGCGTTCCGTTGGATCCAGAAGACGTCGATGGACCGGCGTATGTCGATGCAGCAGGTCGCGGAGGCGGTCATCGCGGACGCCGAGGAGAAGAAGGCGGCCAAGGGCTGACGCAGCCACAGAGTCGCCCAGGTGTACGAGGAGGCCCGCACCCCCGGCCGGGGGTGCGGGCCTCCTCGTACATACCGTCCTGGGGCGTCAGTCCTCGCCCAGGTACGCCTTGCGGACCGAGTCGTCGTGAAGCAGGTGGTCGCCGGTGCCGGAGAGCACGATGTTGCCGACCTCCATGACGTGTCCCTGGTCGGCGAGGGAGAGCGCCGCCTGGGCGTTCTGCTCGACGAGCAGGATGGTCGTGCCGGAGGCCTTGAGCTCGGCGATGGTGGCCATGATCTTCTGCATCATGATCGGGGAGAGGCCCATGGAGGGCTCGTCGAGCATGAGCAGCTTGGGCTGGGACATCAGGGCGCGGCCCATGGCGAGCATCTGCTGTTCGCCGCCGGAGAGGGTGCCCGCTGCCTGCTTCCTGCGTTCGCCCAGGATGGGGAAGAGGTCGTAGGCGCGCTGGATGTCCTTCTCGATGCCTGCCTTGTCGGTGCGCAGGAACGCGCCGAGCTGGAGGTTCTCGGTGATCGTCAGCCGGGGGAAGATGTGGCGTCCCTCGGGGGAGTGGGCGAGGCCCAGGGCGACGATCTTGTGGGCGGGGATGCCGGTGAGTGGCTTGCCGTCGAAGATGACGCGGCCGCTGCTGGGCTTGAGGAGCCCGGAGAGGGTGCGCAGGGTGGTGGTCTTGCCGGCGCCGTTCGTGCCGATGAGGGTGACGATCTGGCCGGCTTCGACGGTGAAGGAGATGCCCTTGACGGCTTCGATCTTGCCGTAGGCGACCTTGAGGTCCTCGACCTCGAGCAGGGCGGTCACTGGGCGGGTCCTTCCGTGCTGGTGGTGCTCTTCGCTCCGGAGGCCTCGGCGGCTTCGACTTCGGCGATCTCCTCGGCGCCGGGGGCGCCTTCGAAGGGGGTGCCGAGGTAGGCGGCGATGACGCGGTCGTCGTTCTGGACGACGTCGGAGGTGCCTTCGACGAGTTTTTCGCCTTGGACGAGACAGGCGACGCGGTCGCTGAGGTTGAAGATGAAGCGCATGTCGTGCTCGATGACGAGGACGGCGATGCCTCGGTCGCGGATGGCGAAGACGAGGTCTTCGGTCGCGCGGGTCTCCTGGGGGTTCATGCCGGCGGTGGGCTCGTCCAGGAGGAGGAGGCCGGGTTCGCTGGCCATGGCCCGGGCGATTTCGAGCTTGCGCTGTTCGCCGTAGGGGAGGTTGCGGGAGAGGTGGTCGGCCTTGTGGGCGAGGCCGATGAACTCGAGGAGTTCCATGGCGCGTTCGCGGGAGGCGGCTTCGGCCTTGCGGAAGCCGGGGCCGCGCAGGAGGGCCGACCAGAGGCCTTCCTTGGTGCGGGTGTGGCGGCCCACGAGGACGTTTTCCAGGACGGTCATGTTGGCGAAGAGCCGGATGTTCTGGAAGGTGCGGGCGATGCCGGCGCTGGTGACCAGGTGGGGCTTGGGCGGGAGGACCTTGCCCTTGTAGGCGACTGTGCCCTCGGTGGGGACGTAGAGGCCGGTGAGGCAGTTGAAGAAGGTGGTCTTGCCCGCGCCGTTGGGGCCGATGAGGCCGACGATCTCGCCGGTGTTGACGGTGAGGTCGACGTTGCGTACGGCGGTGAGGCCGCCGAAGCGCATGGTGACGCCGGTTGCTTCGAGGACGGGGCTGGTGGCCGTGGTGGTGGTCATGCGGGTCACGCCCCTGCCTTGGTGACGCCGACGGTGGTGTCGGGGAGGCCGTCTTCGGGGATGTCGAGTTGGCCTGTGTCGTGGAATTCGAGCTGGCGGCGCCGGTTGGCGATGATGCCTTCGGGCCGGAAGCGCATGAGGATCACGAGGGCGATGCCAAAGGCGAGAAGCTGGTACTCCTTGAGGAAGCCGAGCTTCTCAGGGAGGAGGTAGAGGAGGGTGGCGCCGAGGATGGGGCCGCCGACGGTGCCCATGCCGCCGAGGACGACCGCGGCGAGCAGGAAGGCGGAGTTCGGCGGTACGGAGCCGGCGAACTGGTAGGGGGCGGGGTTGACGCTGTAGCCGACGTGGGCGCTGACGGTGCCGGCGAGGCCGGCGAGGGAGGCGCCGAGTGCGAAGGCGATGAGCTTGACGCGGAAGCCGTTGATGCCCATGGCGGTGGCGGCCGTCTCGTCCTCGCGGATGGCGATCCAGGAGCGGCCGATGCGGGAGTCCGCGGCCCTGTTGAAGACGACCACGACGATCGCGGTGATGATCAGCATCAGCAGGAAGTAGTTCGCGAACCGGCCGAGGGTGATCGAGCCGATGTCGTGCGAGGTTCCGAAGTTGAAGCCGAAGATCTCCAGGTCGGGGATCATCGAGATGCCGTTGGGGCCGTTGGTGATGTTGGGGCCGGAGGTGCCGTCGAGGTTGTTGACGGTGATGCGGAAGATCTCTCCGAAGCCCAGGGTGACGATGGCGAGGTAGTCGCCGCGCAGTCGCAGGGTGGGGGCGCCGATGAGGACGCCGAAGACGAGTGAGGCGAGCATGCCGGTGAGCATGGCGGCCCAGAAGGGGAACTGGACGCCGGAGAACCGGGAGAACTCGGAGCCGGAGACGAGGGCTGCGGCGTAGGCGCCGACGCCGAGGAAGGCGACGTATCCGAGGTCGAGGAGGCCGGTGAGGCCGACGACGATGTTGAGGCCGAGGGCGACGGTGGCGACGACGAGGATGTTCACGCCGAGGTTGGAGTTGTGTTCGTCGTTCTCGACGAAGGGGAAGAGTGCCGCGGCGAGGAACGCCATGGAGGTGGCGAAGCCCTTGTGGCGGGCGTTGAGTACCGCGAGGCGGTCGAAGAGTCCGGCGGTGAGGAGTGCCCAGGCGCCGAAGACGACAAGCAGCAGATAGCCAAGGAACGTTTCGCTGGCCTCGGGGTCGACGCCGATGCCGTAGGCGAAGACGACCAGGGCGACGGCAGTGGCCGCGGAGATCACCAGGCGTTCGACCCAGCCGGGGAGCCTGCCCGCTGCGGGGATGTTCTCCGGCTTGGTGAGGTAGCTCTTGGCAGTGTCGCCGGGCTGGGGGAGCGCGAGGGCGCCGAGGAGGGCCGCGAGTGAGGCGATCGCGGCGATGTAGGCGCCGGGGTCGAGGGCTACGAGGCCCTTGAGGTCGACGGCGATGGCGATGGCGGTGAACCAGCTGACGGCGAACGCGGAGGTGGCGGCGAGGGCGACGGGCGCGGTGGCGCCTGCCGGGTTGAGCCAGTTGAGGCCGCGTACGTTCCAGAGGGTGAGCGCGTACAGGAGGGTGAGGACGCCGGCGACGAGGGCGAGGATCTGGAGTCCGGCGGGGGAGCCGTAGTAGGTGAGGTCCCCGGGGAATTCGGACGTGTAGGTCCAGGACATGAACGTGCTGGCGATGGTGCCGACGGCGCCTATGGCGACGAGGGCGCGGGCGGCGTTCTGCGGGAGTGCGATGAGGCCGCGCGGGGTGGCTGTGGTTTTCTCGGTGGTTGCCATGGTGGTCACGCCCTGTCCGCGACGCGTTCGCCGACCAGGCCTTGTGGCCTGAACAGCAGGACGAGGATGAGCAGGACGAAGGCCCATACGGAGGCCCAGCCGCCGCCGCCGAGCTGCTGCATACCGGGAATGCCGTCGATGTAGGAGGTGGCCATGGTCTCGGCGAGGCCGAGGACGAGGCCGCCGAGCATGGCGCCGTAGATGTTGCCGATGCCGCCGAGGACGGCGGCGGTGAAGGCCTTGAGGCCCATCTGGAAGCCCATGTCGTACTTGACCGAGCCGTAGCGCAGGCCGTAGGCGACCGCGGCGACCGCTGCGAAGAACCCGCCGATGGCGAAGGCGATCACGATGATGCGGTTGGTGTCGATGCCCATGAGCTGTGCGGTGTCGGGGTCCTGCGCGGTGGCCTGCATGGCGCGGCCGGTGCGGGAGAGGTTGACGAAGAGGGCGAGGGCCGCCATGCAGAGGGGGGCGGCGACGATGACGAACACCGAGCCGCTGCTGATGCTGACGGAGCCGAGGTGCCAGGGACCGAAGGGGAGCTGGGGGAAGTTGATGTCGGTCTTGGCGTCGGGGTACCCGTTGAAGACAACCTGCTGGAGGGCGAGGGAGAGGCCGATGGCGGTGATGAGGGGTGCCAGGCGTGGTGCTCCGCGCAGTGGTCGGTAGGCGAAGCGTTCGGCTCCGACGGCGATGAGGACGGAGACGATTCCGCCGCCGATGAGCATGGCCGGCAGGGCTAGCCACATGGATGTGCCATTGGGCAGAACGTAGAGATAGACCGTGAGTGCGCCGAAGCCGCCGGTCATGAAGATCTCGCCATGGGCGAAGTTGATGAGCTGGACGATGCCGTACACCATCGTGTAACCGATGGCGATCAGCCCGTACATCGAGCCGAGGAACAGCCCGTTGGCCAGCTGCTGCGGCAGAGTGTTCACCGCATGGCCTCCATGTGGGTGGTGGGAGTGAGCAGGGCGTGGAACGGGCCGCGCGGTGACGTGTGGTCATGGCCGCGCGGCCCGGGGTGGTGCTAGCGGCGGTGGGGATCAGCCGTTGAACGTGCCGCTCTTGACGGCCTTCCACTTGCCGTCGACGACCTGGTAGACGGTGAGCTGCTTGTTGGTCGTGTCACCGTACTCGTCGAAGGAGACGGGGCCGGCGATGCCGTCGAACTTGGTCTTCTGCACCTCGTCGACGATCTTGGCGCGGGCGCCGTCCGGGACCTTGCCGTCCTTAACGACGTTGCCGATCGCCTTGATGATGGCGGTGGCGGCGTCGTAGGAGTAGCCACCGTAGGTGCCGTAGTCGCCCTTGAGGCCGGAGGCCTTGTACTTCTTGATGAAGTCCGCGGCGGAGGCGAGGGAGTCGACGGGCTGGCCGACGGAGGTGACGAGGTCGCCTTCGGAGGTCTTGCCGGAGGTCTGGATGTAGGTGTCGGAGAACATGCCGTCGCCGCCGAACAGCGGGATCTTGGCGCCACCGTCCTTGAGCTGCTTGGTGAGCTTCTCCGACTCGTCGTACTGGCCGCCGTAGTAGACGAGGTCGGCCTTGGAGTTCTTGATCTTGGTGACGAGGGCCGAGAAGTCGGTGTCGCCGGTGTTGACGTGGTCGTCGCCGGCCACCTTGCCGCCGGCGCCGGTGAAGCCGGCCTTGAAGAGCTTGGCCAGGCCGGCGCCGTAGGTCTGCTTGTCGTCGACGATGAAGACGTTGCGCTTCTTCAGCGTGTTGTACGCGTAGTCGGCCGCGAAGCCGCCCTGGAGGGCGTCGGTGGTGGCGGTGCGGAAGTACGTCTTGAAGGGGCGCGTCTTCGTCGTCTGCCAGTTCTTGCCCTGGGTGAGCTCGGGCGCCGTGTTGGAGGGCGAGACCTGGACCAGGTTGGCGGTGGCGAAGACCTGCTGCATCTGGGTGGCGACGCCGGAGTTCAGCGGGCCGACGACGCCGAGGACCTTGTCGTTGCTGACGAGCTGGGTGGCGTTCGACTGGCCCTGGGCCGGGATCGCCTTGTCGTCGAGGGCGACGACCTTGAAGGTCACGCCGGGGACGGTGTTGTTCTTGTTGGCGTCGTCGACGGCGATCTGCACACCACCCTGGATGCCGAGGCCGGTGGCGGAGTTCTGGCCGGTCAGCGGGGCGTCTACGCCGATGATGATCTCGGTCTTTTTGTCGGTGTCATCTCCCTTGTCGTCGCGCGAACCGCAGGCGGTCAGTGCGAGTGCTCCGGTGGTGAGCATGGAGGTGAGTACGACGAAAGAACGCTGACGCACGATTAAATCCTCTCCCTGGCGCAGCGGCCCTGCTGGGCTGCCGTGTGTCTCGCCGGGCCGTACTGGGTGGAGCAGGTCGTGCTGTGGACGCGCCCGGCGGCGCGGTGACTGGCCGTGACTCTAAGCCCCTCGGTGGGTGGGAGCATATGGGAGGGCTTGCTTGTGACTTTCTTGTTATGACGTGTTGATTGATGATCCTTGGCGAACGCGGTTCTCAGCCACTTTGGCCGGAAATTTCGTCAGTCCATATTTTGAGAATCAGCGCGTCCGGTTGCCTCTGCCTGTGGCCTTGTGCTTGGCCGCGGGGGCAAAGGGTGGCAGGCCCGGGCGAGGAGCTCGGAGAGGTCGTCGGGGTAGGCGCCGCCGAAGTTGAAACGGTGCCGCTGTATTGCGCGTGTGTTACGCAGCGTTACGTCGAGAAATGGGTGGCGGGTGTCGCGGGGGAGGCGGGCGCAGTCGGCCACCGATATCTGGACGGTGATCCGGTGGGTGGTCCCGGCGTCGATGGCGGAGTTCTGCGCGGGCGAGATACGGGCGGTGAGACCCTCCGCTCCGGCGCCGGTGACGCGCAGGGTGACGGGCGGCCCGCTGTGCACGGTCACCGCGAAGCGGAACAGGCCGCTGGCGGGCGTGGAGTCGAAGGTCGCGGCGAGACCCGTGTACCGGAACGTGGTGACGTTCGCGGGCCCGGGCATGGGGACGAGGGTGCTGGTGGGGGCGGAGTCCTCCGGCGGCAGGAGGGCGATCACCGCGGCTGTCGTGGCGGCGAGCACGGCGGTGCCGACAACGGCTCTGCGGACTCGCGGCGGCGCGGCCTGCCAGCGGTCCGTGAGGCGTGGTGTGTCGGCACCGATGACTTCGTAAGTCTCTTGCGCGTCCGACGAGTTGACGGGCTCGACGGGGCCGATGCCGGTCATGCTCGCAGCCTCATGGGGGAACGGTAGCAACGGGGGCCCGCATTTCGGCCCGTCCGGCCGGCTCGTCCTCAGCCGGCCGCAGGCGCGTCCCGCAGCAGACACGTCAGCCGTGCCGTGCACACCCGCTTGCCGGCCTCGTCCGTGATCACGACCTCGTACGTCGCCGTCGAGCGCCCCCGGTGCACCGGTGTGGCCACGCCGGTGACCAGGCCGGAGCGGGCCCCGCGGTGGTGGGTGCAGTTCAGGTCCACGCCCACGGCGATCTTCGAGCTGCCTCCGTGGAGCATGGCGCCGACCGACCCCAGCGTCTCGGCCAGCACCGCGGACGCGCCCCCGTGCAGCAGCCCGTACGGCTGGGTGTTGCCCTCGACGGGCATCGTGCCGACGACACGGTCGGCCGACGCCTCGACGATCTGGACGCCCATCCGGTTGCCGAGGTGTCCCGCGGAGAACATGGCGACCACGTCGATACCGAGCGCCGTGTACTCGTCTATGACCTCTTGCGGGAACCTCACGTGCTGCTGCTCACCCATCGGGCCCGGCTCCGTTCTTCGTGATCGGCTGCGGCTTCCGCCCGCCTGTGTCCGTCCACTGAGCGAACGCTCAGTCGGTGGCCGATTGTTCCAGACGCACGACCACGGACTTGCTGGCCGGGGTGTTGCTGGTGTCCGCGGTGGCGTCCAGCGGGACCAGGACGTTGGTCTCCGGGTAGTAGGCCGCCGCGCAGCCGCGGGCCGTCGGGTAGAACACGATCCGGAACCCGGGCGCCCGGCGCTCGACGCCGTCCTTCCACTCGCTCACGAGGTCGACGTACGAGCCGTCGGCGACCCCGAGTACGCGCGCGTCCTCGGGGTTCACCAGGACGACCCGGCGGCCGTTCTTGATGCCCCGGTAGCGGTCGTCCAGGCCGTAGATCGTGGTGTTGTACTGGTCGTGCGAGCGCAGGGTCTGCAGCAGCAGGCGGCCTTCGGGAAGCTTCGGGAACTCGACGGGCGCCGCGGTGAAGTTCGCCTTGCCGGTGGCCGTCGGGAAGCGGCGTTCGTCGCGCGGGGCGTGGGGGAGGGCGAAGCCCGACGGGTCGGCCACGCGCGCGTTGAAGTTCTCGAAGCCGGTGATCACGCGCGCGATGCGGTCACGGACCGTGGCGTAGTCCTTCTCGAACTCCTCCCAGGGCGTGCGGGACTCCACGCCCAGGACGCGCCGGGCCAGTCGGCAGACGATGGCCGGCTCGGACAGCAGATGCGTGCTCGCCGGGTCCAGGCGGCCCCGGGAGGCGTGCACCATGCCCATGGAGTCCTCGACCGTCACGAACTGCTCGCCACTGCCCTGGAGGTCGCGCTCGGTACGGCCGAGCGTCGGCAGGATCAGCGCACGCGCGCCCGTGACGACGTGCGAGCGGTTCAGCTTCGTCGACACGTGCACGGTGAGGCGGGCGCGGCGCATGGCCGCCTCGGTGACCTCGGTGTCGGGGGAGGCGGAGACGAAGTTGCCGCCCATGGCGAAGAAGACCTTCGCGTCGCCGTCGCGCAGGGCGCGGATGGCCCGTACGACGTCGTAGCCGTGTTCGCGGGGCGGGGCGAAGCCGAACTCCTTCTCCAGGGCGTCGAGGAAGGCGGGTGCGGGGCGTTCGAAGATGCCCATGGTGCGGTCGCCCTGGACGTTGGAGTGGCCGCGCACGGGGCACACTCCGGCGCCGGGGCGGCCGATGTTGCCGCGCAGGAGGAGGAAGTTGACCACTTCGCGGATGGTGGGCACGGAGTGCTTGTGCTGGGTCAGGCCCATCGCCCAGCACACGATGGTGCGCTCGGACGCCAGGACCATGCCGAGGGCTTGCTCGATCTCCGCGCGCGTGAGGCCCGTCGCGGTGAGGGTCTCGTCCCAGTCGGCGGCGCGGGCCGCCTCGACGAACTCCTCGTAGCCGTGGGTGTGCTCGCGGACGAAGGCCTCGTCGACCGCGCCTTCGGTGTCCAGGATCAGCTTGTTGAGGAGGCGGAAGAGCGCCTGGTCGCCGCCGATGCGGATCTGCAGGAACAGGTCGGTGAGCGCGGCGCCCTTGAGCATGCCCTGCGGCGTCTGCGGGTTCTTGAAGCGTTCCAGGCCCGCCTCGGGCAGCGGGTTGACGCTGATGATGCGCGCGCCGTTCGCCTTCGCCTTCTCCAGGGCGGAGAGCATCCGGGGGTGGTTGGTGCCCGGGTTCTGGCCGGCGACGATGATCAGATCGGCTTTGTAGAGGTCCTCCAGGAGGACGCTGCCCTTGCCGATGCCGATGGTCTCGTTGAGCGCGGACCCCGACGACTCGTGGCACATGTTGGAGCAGTCGGGGAGGTTGTTCGTGCCCAGTTCGCGGGCGAACAGCTGGTAGAGGAAGGCCGCCTCGTTGCTGGTGCGGCCCGAGGTGTAGAAGAGGGCCTCGTCCGGCGAGCCGAGGGCCTTGATCTCCTCGGCGACGATGTCGAAGGCGCGGTCCCAGGAGACCGGTTCGTAGCGGTCGGCGCCCTCGGGCAGGTACATGGGGTGGGTGAGGCGGCCCTGCTGGCCCAGCCAGTAGCCGCTGCGGCCGGCCAGGTCGGTCACGGTGTGGGCGGCGAAGAACTCCGGGGTGACCCGGCGCAGGGTGGCTTCCTCGGCGACCGCCTTCGCGCCGTTCTCGCAGAACTCGGCTGCATGGCGGTGCTCGGGCTCGGGCCAGGCGCAGCCGGGACAGTCGAAGCCGTCCTTCTGGTTGACGCGCAGGAGGGTCAGCGCGGTGCGGCGGACGCCCATCTGCTGCTGGGCGATGCGCAGGGTGTGGCCGATGGCGGGCAGTCCGGCCGCGGCGTGCTTGGGGTCGGCGACCTGCGGTGCGTCCTGGACCGGATCACTCTTGGGCGGCTTGCTGGCCATTGCTGAACCCCTTCGCTTGCACGTGTCTCTCC
This sequence comes from Streptomyces sp. ME02-8801-2C, assembly GCF_033793965.1. Lineage (NCBI taxonomy): Bacteria > Bacillati > Actinomycetota > Actinomycetes > Kitasatosporales > Streptomycetaceae > Streptomyces > Streptomyces sp. ME02-8801-2C. The sequence continues at coordinate 173,690 of NZ_JARAXP010000001.1, forward strand.
GCTGTTCGATCCTCGCACGGGGTGGTGACAACGGCGTAGAGGGCCGGGGACGGCCCGAGGGGCCCGCGTTGTCAGTGGCACGTGGCAGGATCGGGGTCGTGGCAGAAACAGCATCGAAGAAGACCGAGAAGACCTCCGGCACGGGCCGCCCCCGGCTGATGCTCATGGACGGGCACTCGCTGGCGTACCGCGCGTTCTTCGCGCTGCCCGCGGAGAATTTCACGACCGCGACGGGCCAGCCGACGAACGCGATCTACGGCTTCGCGTCGATGCTCGCCAACACGCTGCGCGACGAGGCGCCCACGCATTTCGCGGTGGCGTTCGACGTGTCCCGCAAGACCTGGCGCTCCGAGGAGTTCACGGAGTACAAGGCGAACCGGTCGAAGACGCCGGACGAGTTCAAGGGGCAGGTCGAGCTGATCGGCGAGCTGCTCGACGCGATGCACGCGCAGCGGTTCGCGGTCGACGGTTTCGAGGCGGACGACGTCATCGCCACGCTGGCCACGCAGGCCGAGGCCGAGGGTTTTGAAGTACTGATCGTCACCGGCGACCGGGACTCCTTCCAGCTGGTCACCGAGAACACGACGGTGCTGTATCCGACGAAGGGCGTCTCCGAGCTGACCCGCTTCACCCCGGAGAAGGTCTTCGAGAAGTACGGGTTGACGCCGTCCCAGTACCCGGACTTCGCGGCGCTGCGCGGAGACCCGTCCGACAACCTGCCGGGCATCCCGGGGGTCGGTGAGAAGACGGCGGCGAAGTGGATCAACCAGTTCGGGTCGTTCGCGGACCTGGTCGAGCGGGTCGAGGAGGTCAAGGGCAAGGCCGGGCAGAACCTGCGCGACCACCTGGAGGCCGTCAAGCTCAACCGCCGGCTCACGGAGATGGTCCGGGACGTCGAACTCCCGAAGACGGTCACCGACTTGGAGCGCGCGGCGTACGACCGTACGGCGGTGGCGATGGTCCTGGACACCCTGGAGATCCGCAACCCCTCCCTGCGCGAGCGTCTCCTGGCGGTCGATCCGGGCGCCGAGGTGGCCGAGGCGCTACCGGTGGCCGAGGGTGGTGTCGAGGTGGACGGGTCGGTCCTCGGCGCGGGCGAGCTGGCTCCCTGGCTCACCGAGCACGGTACGACCGTCCTCGGCGTCGCGACGGTCGACACCTGGGCGCTGGGCAGCGGCTCGGTCGCCGAGATCGCGCTCGCCGCGCCCGGGGGAGCGGCGGCCTGGTTCGATCCGGCGGAGCTGGACGAGGCCGACGAGAACGCGTTCGCGGCCTGGCTGGCCGACGCGGACCGGCCCAAGGTGTTCCACAGTGCCAAGGGCGCGATGCGGGTGTTCGCCGAGCACGGCTGGACCGTGGCCGGGGTGAGCATGGACACGGCGCTGGCCGCGTACCTGGTCAAGCCGGGCAGGCGCTCCTTCGACCTGGACGCCCTGTCCCTGGAGTACCTCGGCCGTGAACTGGCGCCCGCCGCGACGGCGGACGGCCAGCTCGCCTTCGGTACGGACGAGGGCGCGGAGGCCGACTCCCTGATGGTGCAGGCCCGAACGATCGTCGACCTGGGCGTGGCGTTCGGTGAGCGTCTCCAGGAGGTCGGCGCGGCGGAGCTGCTGCGGGACATGGAGCTGCCGACGTCGGCACTGCTGGCCCGGATGGAGCGGCACGGCATCGCGGCGGACCGGGCCCATCTCGAAGCGATGGAGCAGATGTTCGCGGGCGCGGTGCAGCAGGCGGTGAAGGAGGCCCACGCGGCGGCCGGTCACGAGTTCAACCTCGGCTCGCCCAAGCAGCTTCAGGAAGTCCTCTTCGGGGAGCTCGGCCTGCCGAAGACGAAGAAGACCAAGACGGGCTACACGACGGACGCGGACGCCCTGGCGTGGCTCGCGAACCAGACCGACAACGAACTGCCGGTCATCATGCTCCGCCACCGTGAGCAGGCGAAGCTGCGTGTCACCGTCGAGGGCCTGATCAAGACGATCGCGGCGGACGGCCGTATCCACACGACGTTCAACCAGACGGTGGCGGCGACGGGCCGGCTGTCCTCCACGGACCCCAACCTCCAGAACATCCCGGTCCGTACGGACGAGGGGCGGGCCATCCGCCGGGGGTTCGTGGTCGGCGAGGGCTTCGAGTCGCTGATGACCGCGGACTACAGCCAGATCGAACTGCGGGTGATGGCCCACCTCTCGGAGGACGAGGGCCTGCTGGAGGCGTTCACGTCCGGAGAGGACCTGCACACCACGGTCGCCTCCCAGGTGTTCGCGGTCGACCGCTCCGCGGTGGACGCGGAGATGCGCCGCAAGATCAAGGCGATGTCGTACGGCCTGGCGTACGGCCTGTCGGCCTTCGGCCTGTCCGGGCAGCTGAACATCGACGCGGGCGAGGCACGCGGCCTGATGGACACGTACTTCGAGCGCTTCGGCGGGGTACGGGACTATCTGCGCCGGGCCGTCGACGAGGCGCGGGCCACGGGCTACACGGAGACCCTCTTCGGTCGTCGCCGTTACCTGCCCGACCTGAACAGCGACAACCGGCAGCGTCGTGAGATGGCCGAGCGCATGGCTCTGAACGCCCCGATCCAGGGCACGGCGGCGGACATCGTCAAGATCGCCATGCTGAATGTGGGCCGGGCGCTGGAGGAGGCCGGACTCAAGTCGCGCATGCTGCTCCAGGTCCACGACGAAATCGTCCTGGAGATCGCCCCGGGTGAGCGCGAGGCCGCGGAGGAACTGGTCCGCCGGGAGATGGCGGGTGCGGTGGCCCTCCGGGCGCCGCTGGATGTGTCGGTGGGCTCGGGACTCGACTGGGAGTCCGCCGCGCACTAGCTCCGCCGGCCAGACGGTTCGTCTGCGCGGGTCGGTTGTCCCTGGTCACGTCGTTCGTCGGCTTCGGCCGGTGGGGGCTGGCCGCGCAGTCCCCCGCGCCCCTTCGGGGGCGCGGCCCGTCACTCGCGTGGCCCTTGCGGGGGCGCCTGTGTAGGGGTGGGCCCACAGGATGCGGGCATGGGTATACGCACGCTCATCCGCTGGACGGCCTTCGCACGGCGGCCCGCTTCGGTCCGGGCGTTCGCGGGGGACGCGAGCACCGTCCGCCTTCCTGGCAGCAGCCCTGGCGCCATGCCCCTCGCGTACCGTGCGGACACGCTGAGGCGCCTGCTCGCGCCGCCCGCCCGCATCCGCCGCGCCCACCTCGGCCCACGCTCCGACCTTCCGGCAGTCGGCCGCGCCCTGGCCTGGCGGCGCTGGGCCGGCTGGGGGCGCGGATAGCTGCGCCGGCCGCTTCGCGGGGATCAGCGGGAACCCGTACGCCCGCCGGCCCGCCCGCCCGCGTGATCCTGCGCGGCCTTCTCCTCCGACGGTCCTTCCGTACCGTCTTCCGTGCGGAGGTGGGTGCCCTCAAGGGCAGCGGCCTCGGCCCGCGCGCCGGGACGCCTTGCCCTGACGGCCACCGCGTACAGGACCACTCCCGACAGGAGCCCCGCACCCGCTCCGAAGCACAGCGTCGGGATCACCTCCCACGGCCTTGCCGTCGCCCCCCAGTGCGTCCACCAGCGCAGCACCCGCTGCACCGCCCCCACCGTCGCGCAGCCGCCGATCACGGCGCAGGCCAGCCACCGGTCCCGTACCGACAGCGCCGGCACGCCTGTCGGCTCGCCCGCGCCGGTCTGCCGTAGCGCGTAGTACACGAACCAGGCGATGACCACCGCGGCCAGCGCCGAACTGCCGTACTGCAGGTACCAGAACCCGGGCGAGCCCGCCAGCGTGCTGTCGAGGACGGGGAACAGCCGTACCCCCCACCGGTCGTGGTGCGTGAACGCGTCCCAGACGACATGGGTCAGGGCGCCGAGAGCGGCCGACGCGTACCACCGCAGCACCAGGGAGGGCGTCACCCGCGCGCGTGGGGCCCCGCAGCGCAGCAGAGTGACCACCCGCTCCTGCCCGGTGCGTGGCAGCAGGGCCACCAGCGGCTCGCGCAGGAACAGCCACAGGGCGACCAGCGCCCAGGCGACAACCACGTCGAACGTGAAGACGCCAGGGAAAGAGTGGGTGAACGTGCCGAACTCCATCGCCCCGGGCAGGACGCTTGCCGCGAAGTAGGTCAGGTCGGGGGAAAAGGAGCCGGCGACCAGTACCGCGGGAATCAGTCGGCCGCGTCCCGTTCCGTCGGCGCGTACGCCGGGCAGTACGGCCGCCGCATGGCTGAGAGTGAACGGCAAGTGGGCTCCCTGGAACAGATGTTGACGTGGGGCGAACCGCCCTGATGATCATCGGCGTCCAGTATGCGGGACGGCCGCAAGCTGCGGCGGGCGGTCGCAGGGGCATGGGAAGGGGGCGAGAAAAGCGGCGTGCGGGCAACCCGGGTCCGCGCCACACGAGAGATTCACAGCTGGTCAATCGGTGAATATCGGGCGCGAACGGGTGTCCGCGAAACGCAAGTTGTCGTAGGGTCGCCTGGGTCGGTCTGCTGGGGAGCATGGCCGAACACGTAAGCGCAACGTAGACGGAAAGCGCGAACAATGCGTGGAATCGGGCGAAGTGGCCGGTTTGCAAGGCTGACGAAGACCGGGTGAAAACCGGCGGAACAGGGCGGCTCGCCGCCCGCGGGAGGGGTTCTCTGTATGGCGGCGTACATCGGCAGGAGGCTCCGCAAGGGGGCGGCGACCACCGCTGCGGCCGCGCTCGCGGTCGCGGCTCTGTCCGCGTCCCAGGCTCCGGGGGCGACGGTCGACGACCAGGGCAGACAGACCGCCAGTGACTCCCAGCCCACGTCCGAGTCCGACGCGGTGGCCGGCGGTAGCGCGACCGGCAACTCGCCGTACTACACGGACCTTCCGCCGCTGAACAGCCCGAACCCCAGCCCCAGCCCGAACCCGTCGCAGTCCTCGGTCATAGGCACGCCGGTCTCGATCGGCGAGGCCGAGGCCGGCATACCCGCGACCGTCCTCGACGCCTACAAGAGGGCCGAGGCGGCGCTGGGCGCGGCCAAACCAGGCTGCAATCTGCCCTGGCAACTCCTCGCGGCCATCGGCAAGGTCGAGTCCGGTCAGGCCCGCGGCGGCCGGGTCGACGCGAACGGCACCACGACCAAGCCGATCCTGGGCCCGCAGCTCGACGGCAACGGCTTCGCCCTCATCAGGGACACCGACAACGGCGCCTACGACGGCAACAGCAGCTACGACAGCGCCGTGGGGCCCATGCAGTTCATCCCGTCCACCTGGGCGTGGGCGGGCCGCGACGGCAACGGCGACGGCAAGAAGGACCCCAACAACGTCTACGACGCGGCCCTCGCCGCCGGTTACTATCTGTGCCGGTTCGGCTGGGACCTGTCGACGCAGGACGATCTCAACCGCGCGATCCTCAGCTACAACAACTCGACGGAATATCTGAACCTCGTCCTGACGTGGCTGGAGTACTACCGCAAGGGCACCCACGAGGTCCCGGACGGCACGGGCACGCTGCCCTCGAGCCGCAGCGACGGCCACACCGAGGTGCGCCCCACGCCGAGGCCGATCACGCCGACACCGAGCCCCGGCCCGACCAAGCCGGGGACGAGCAAGCCCGGGACGGGCACGCCGGGTACGAGCGCCCCGCCGCCCCCGGCCAAGCCGGGCAAGCCCCCCACGACGACCCCGATACCCGTGCCCACCCCCACGCCCACCGACACGGTGGACCACCTGGAGGACGCCGGCACCGCCAAACTCACCGCGACCGCGGGCGACGCGTTCAGCAAGCGGATCAGCACGCGCGCGGAGACCGCGGCCGGCAAGGCGGTCGGGAAGGTCAGGATCCGCTTCACGATCATCGGCGACACCGACACCACCTTCACCGGGGGCGAGAACATCGCCACGGTCGTCACCGACGGCACCGGAGTCGCGGTCGCGCCCACGCTCAAGGCGGGCGAGAAGACCGGCGACTTCACGATCCGCGCGATCGTCGTCGGCCGTACGGTCACCGGCCTCGACTACTCGGCCACCGTCAGCGCCCGAGCCGCCGACACCCTGGTGCGCACCGACACCACCGCGCTCACCTGCGTGCCGGGCGGCGAGTTCGCCGACCAGGTCGAGGCCAAGGCCACGAACGACGGGGCCGTCGCGGACCGGGTCGCGGCCACCGCCACCCTGATCACCTCGGCGGACGACCTGACGGTGAACGACAAGGGCCCCTATTTCAAGGACGCGGACGGCAAGGCCGTCCGTACCCTCACGGGTCTCGAGACGGACGCGAACGGCCTGCTCAAGCTGCCGAAGCTGTACGCGGACGACTCCACCGGCACCTTCTCCCTCCGCATCACCACCACCGGCGGCGCCACCCTGACGGTGGACCTGACAGTGGCGGCGCCCACCCCGACGGGCTCCACCACTCCCACGGACTCCACTCCCGCGCCGGAACCGTCGACTCCGACCGAGTCGGCCGACCCGTCGGCCTCCGCCTCCCCGAGCGCGTAGGTCCCCGTACACATCCATACGAGCTCAAGCGGCACCCCGTTCACGGCGAGGGGTGCCGCTTTCGTGTGTACGAGCTGTTCTCATCTCGGGCGCCCGTTGCTACGGTGCCCGACCTGACACCCCATCAGCTCACTGCCGGCAGCCGGGGAGGCCCCGAATGCGTGCCCTGATCGCCGCCGCAACCGGTCTCGCCCTCGCGTTCGCGCTCGTCCTCACGATCACCGCCGTGGGCGCACCGACGGGTACGACGTCCCCGAAGCCGCTGCTGACCACCGTGCCGGCACACCCATAGCCGCCGTACCTCGTTGGGAGGGAGGCCGAGATGCGCCGCAAGTCCGGCCTGATCCTGCTCGCCCTCGCCGTGTTCTTCGCGGCGCTGTCCCCACTGCTGCGCTGGTACGCCTTTCCGCGCCTCGCCAAGGTGCCGGCGAACCAGTACACGACCATGGTGCTCGAGGCGAAGAACGCGACGCTGCTCGACTACGACTCGTTCCAGGCCGTGAAGGTCCCCAAGGTCACCATCGTGCAGACCCTCAAAGGCAACGTCGAAGCCTCCGAGAAGATCGAGCGAACGGCGGGGCGGGACGTTGTCGTCTGGGACGGCCTCTCCTATGTCCAGGGGCCCGACGGGAAGATGGTCTCCAAGTTTCCCGAGCGCTACATCTTCGACGCGCACACCCAGGAACCGGTCCACGCCACCGGCGAGATGGTCGACGGCGACCCGGTGAAACGGCGGGGCATCGAGTTCAAGTGGCCGTTCCTGACCGAGAAGCGGGACTACGAGTACTTCGACGCGCAGGCCCGGTTGACAACGCCCATCCACTACAAGGGCACTCAGGACTTCCGTGGCGTCTCGGTCTACTACTTCGAACAGACCATCCCGTGGACGAGGGTTCCCTTCCCCAAGGACCTGCCCGTCAAGGGCATCACGCCCGAGGTGGTCGCCGCGACCGGTATGACCCGCTGGTACACCACGGTCCGCAAGTTCTGGGTGGAACCGGTCACCGGCGCGCCCGTCTACGGCGAGGAGATCCACAAGGAGGAGCTGCGCGGGGGCGCCCTCCTCGGCGGGCGCGACAAGGTCACGGCCTTCGCGGGGCACGTGAAAATGCGCGAGGACTACATCGAGTCGACGGTCGCCCTGGTCAAGTCCCAGCGGGTACTGGTCCTGTTGCTGACGTCGTACCTGCCCTGGGGTTTCCTGTCCCTGGGCGTGCTCCTGCTGGCCCTCGCCCTCTATCTGGAGGCGCGTGGACGCAGGCCTGCCGAACCCGAACCCGCCAAAACCTCCGCCCCCGAGCCGGTCACCGCCTGAGCCGCGCGTTGGTGTGCCGGGTGGGCTCGGCGGTCGCCGGGTCCTCGGGCCACGGATGCTTCGGATACCGGCCACGCAACTCGGCGCGTACGCCCTTGTAGCCGTCGTTCCAGAAGGAGGCGAGGTCGGCGGTGACGGCGGCGGGCCGCCCGGCGGGCGACAGCAGATGGACGAGAACCGGCACCCCGGCCACGACGGGCGACTCCCGCAGCCCGAACATCTCCTGCAACTTCACGGCGAGCACCGGCCGTTCGGGATCGGAGTAGTCGATCCGGATCCTGGACCCACTCGGCACCGTCAGTCGCTCGGGCGTCAGCTCGTCGAAGCGGCCGGCCTCCCCGGAGGCCCACGGCAGCAGCCGGTTGAGGGCCTGCCCCGCCTCGACGCGCCCCAGGTCGGCCCGTCGGCGCGCCCGGCTCAGCTCCGGCTCCAACCACTCGTCCACGCGCGCGTGGAGGGCGTTGTCGGAGACGTCCGGCCAAGGGGCGCCCAGGTGCAGATGCAAAAACGTGAGCCGCTGCCGCAGCGCCACCGCGTCCGCGGACCACCGCAACAGGCCGAGCCCGTCCTGCCGCAGCCCCTCGAGAAGGGCGTCGCGTACGAGGGCGGGGTCGGGGTCACGCAGCGGGCGCACCGCCAACTCCACCGCCCCCAGCCGCTCCACCCACCGGGCGACGACGTCCCCGCCGGCCCAGTGGACCTCCTCGCCCGCCGTACGCAGAGCGCCGGCCGCCGACCGGGCGGTGTCCTCGTCGACGGTGGCGGCGAGCCGCACACGCGCGTGCCCGGCCCCGACCGGCCGGTCCGCCACGGCGACCGCGATCCAGGGGACACCCCGCAGCGCCGAACCCGCACCGGCCTCGGCCCGGGTACCGGACACCATCAGATACGAGCCCCCCTGAGCCCTGGCGACCCGCTCGGGAAAGGCAAGCGCGGCAACGAGCCCGACGGCACGATCGTCCCCGCCGGACGTGCTGGACGTGCTGGACGCGCCGGGAGTGCCGGGAGTGCCGGGAGTGCCGGACGCGCCGTGTGCGCTGGACATGCCGGGAGCGCTGGAAGCGGCGGAAACGCCGGTCGCGCCAGCCGTGGCGGAAGCGGCGGACGCGCCGGACGTGCCGGGTGCGCTGGAAGCGCCGGTCGTGGCGGAAGCGGCGGACGCGCCTGACGCGGCGGAAGCACCGGCGGTGGCGTCCTCCGACCTGGCGGCGCCTGTGGCCTCGGCGGTGCCCTGCGCCTCGGTGGCCCCTGTCGCACCGGCGTCGGCCGGAGCCGAGCCCTCCGAATCGGCGGCCGCCGCCGCGGATCGGCGGGAGGCGTTCTCCGGCGCCGCCGACCGCAGTCGGCGGGCCTCCGTCCGCCAGCGGGCCGCGTACGCGTCGTTCCCGCGCCGTGCCGTACGCCAGGCCGCCGCGAGGTCGTCGCCGTACTCCCTCGGCGGTTCCTCGCTCAGCAGCGCGACCACCTCTGCTGCGCGGGCCGCGCCCACCTCGGGAGCCGCGTCCAGCAGCGCCCGCGCCAGCCGGGGGTGCAGACCGAGACGGGACATCCGCACGCCCCGGTCCGTGACCCGCCCCGTGGTGTCCACCGCGCCGATCGCCGTCAGCACCGCCCGCGCCGCCGCCATCGCGCCGCCCGGCGGCGGGTCGAGCAGGGCCAGCCCGGAGGCGTCAGGATCACCCCAGCAGGCCGCCTGAAGAGCGAACGCCGTCAGGTCGGCCACCTTGATCTCGGGAGACGGAAAGCGCGTCAGACGGGCGTCCTCGGCCTCCGCCCAGCAGCGGTACACCACCCCCGGCGCCTCCCGCCCGGCCCGCCCCGCCCGCTGCCGCCCGGCCGCCTGCGAGGCCCGCACCGTCGCCAGCGCGCTCAGCCCACGCGCGTGGTCCACCCTCGGCTCGCGCGCCAGGCCGGAGTCGATGACCACCCGGACCCCCGGAACCGTCAGCGACGACTCGGCCACGGACGTCGCCAGCACCACGCGGCGCCCCGTTCCCCCCGACAGCACCGAGTCCTGCACCGCCGCCGGCGCCCGCCCGTGCACCTGGAGCACCTCGACCGAGGGCCCGAGGTCCCGCAACTGGCCCGCCACGCGCGCGATCTCGCCCACGCCGGGCAGGAAGCACAGGACGTCCCCCGCCCGCTCGGCCAGCGCCCGTCGCACCACCGACGCCACATGCGTCAGCAGCGCCGGATCGACCCGCATACCGTGCGGCGGCCGCACCGGACGGGCCGGCGGCGCCCACACCACCTCCACCGGGTACGACACGCCCGCGGCCTCGACCACAGGTGCGCCGCCCAGCAGCCCGGCCCAGCCCTCGGCGTCGGTCGTCGCCGACGCCGCCACCAGCCGCAGTTCGGGGCGCAGCGCCGCCCGCACATCGACCAGGAACGCCGCCGCGGTGTCCGCGTCCAGGTGCCGTTCGTGGCACTCGTCGAGCACGACCACGTCGACGCCGGGCAACTCCTGGTCCCGCTGCAGCCGTTGCAGCAGCACACCGGTCGTGACGACCTCCACGCGCGTGCGTGGCCCGACCACCCGCTCCCCGCGCACGGTGTACCCGACGCTCGCGCCGACCTGCTCGCCCAGCAGCCACGCCATCCGCCGGGCCGCCGCCCGCGCGGCGATCCGCCTCGGCTCGGCGACCACGACCCGCCGCACGGGCCCGCCGTCGTCCAGCAGTCCCGCCAGGGCCAAAGGCACCAGCGTCGTCTTGCCGGTCCCGGGCGGGGCCACGAGGACGGCGGTGCCGTGCGCGTCGAGCGCGTCGGTCAGACCGGGCAGGGCGCCGCGTACGGGCAGGACGTCCAGGGCGTCGTAACGGATCACGCCTCTAGTGTCTTACGTCCATGGAAAGTGCCCTCCACGCGTGCGTGAAGGGCACTTTCGAGGGCCTGCCGGGCAAAGCCGGCGGTTCAGTCGCGCTCACAGACGAGGATCGCCGTCCCCGGGATGAGGCCGCCGCGCAGCGGGGACCAGCCGCCCCACTCGGACGTGTTCCAGGACGGCCACTCCGGCTCGACCAGGTCGACCAGGCGGAAGCCGCCCGCCACGACGTCCCGGACGCGGTCGCCGACCGTCCTGTGGTGCTCGACGTACACCGCGTTGCCGTCGTCGTCCTGCTCGACGTACGGCGTGCGGTCGAAGTAGGAACCCGAGACGGACAGGCCCTCGGGGCCGGGCTCGTCCGGGAACGCCCAGCGCAGCGGGTGGGTCACCGAGAAGACGAAGCGCCCGCCGGGGCGCAGTACCCGGCGTACCTCCCGCAGCACCTGGACCGGATCGGCGACGAAGGGCATGGCCCCGTACGCCGAGCACACCAGGTCGAAAGAGGCGTCCGCGAAGGGCAGCGCGCCGGCGTCGGCCTCCACCAGAGGGACGTCGCCGCCGATCCGCAGGGCGTGCTGGAGCTGGCGGTGGGAGAGGTCGAGGGCGACCGGACGGGCGCCCTGGGCGGCCAGCCAGCGTGAGCACTGGGCCGCGCCGGCGCCGATCTCCAGAATGTCCTTGCCTTTGAGGTCCTCGGCGGGGCCGAGGAGTTCGGCCTCCACCTCGTCGAGGCCCTCGGGGCACCAGACGAAACGGTCGTCGCCGAGGAAGGTGCCGTGCTCGTTCTGGTAGTCGTCCGCGTTGCGGTCCCACCAGCCCCGGTTGGCCCGGGAGCTCTCCGTGACTCCCGCGGCACGCCGGGTGGCCTCCGGCTCGGTCGATTCGGGCTCTTGGATGATCGGCTCCCTCGTATTAGTGTGCGGTCTCTTCGGTGCGACCTGTCCCGGCGGGTGTCACGAATGGGACGCCGACGCGCCTGCGTGGCCTCCTGGGGCACGTCTTGTGCCGGGTATGCGGCGATCCGCCCCGGGTGTGCGCCTTCGCGCATTGACCCTGCCCGGCTGCCCCCGTATGCTACAAGTTGCGCTGCGGGCCTGCGCACCTCAGACGTAGCAGGCTGCGCTCGCATCTGTATGTATGTCCCCTCGGTTGTCGAGGCGCCACTGGATCAGCAGGTCCAGGTGTGGCGCTTCCTTGGCTGTCCGGCCTTCTGCAGAGCGAAACGGGCTCCCGGCGCAAGCAGTACCTACGACTCTCTGTCCGTACCGGAGCCCTTTCCCACATGACGAGCAGCACCGAGATCACCGCCACCACTCCGCAGGTTGCGGTCAACGACATCGGTGACGAGGAAGCATTCCTCGCCGCTATCGACGAGACGATCAAGTACTTCAACGATGGCGACATCGTCGACGGCGTCATCGTCAAGGTTGACCGGGACGAGGTTCTCCTCGACATCGGTTACAAGACCGAAGGTGTCATCCCGAGCCGCGAGCTCTCGATCAAGCACGACGTCGACCCCAACGAGGTCGTCAAGGTCGGCGACGAGATCGAAGCCCTTGTTCTCCAGAAGGAGGACAAGGAAGGCCGCCTGATCCTCTCGAAGAAGCGCGCCCAGTACGAGCGCGCCTGGGGCACCATCGAGAAGATCAAGGAAGAGGACGGCATCGTCACCGGTACCGTCATCGAGGTCGTCAAGGGTGGTCTCATCCTCGACATCGGCCTCCGTGGCTTCCTGCCGGCCTCCCTCGTCGAGATGCGTCGTGTCCGCGACCTCCAGCCCTACGTGGGCAAGGAGCTCGAGGCGAAGATCATCGAGCTGGACAAGAACCGCAACAACGTGGTCCTGTCCCGCCGCGCCTGGCTCGAGCAGACCCAGTCCGAGGTGCGCCAGACGTTCCTCACGACCCTGCAGAAGGGTCAGGTCCGCTCCGGCGTCGTCTCCTCGATCGTCAACTTCGGTGCCTTCGTGGACCTGGGTGGCGTCGACGGTCTCGTGCACGTCTCCGAGCTCTCCTGGAAGCACATCGACCACCCCTCCGAGGTTGTCGAGGTCGGCCAGGAAGTCACCGTCGAGGTCCTCGACGTCGACATGGACCGCGAGCGTGTCTCCCTGTCGCTGAAGGCGACGCAGGAAGACCCGTGGCAGCAGTTCGCCCGGACGCACCAGATCGGTCAGGTCGTCCCGGGTAAGGTCACGAAGCTCGTTCCGTTCGGCGCGTTCGTCCGCGTGGACGAGGGCATCGAGGGTCTGGTCCACATCTCCGAGCTGGCCGAGCGCCACGTGGAGATCCCGGAGCAGGTCGTCCAGGTCAACGACGAGATCTTCGTCAAGGTCATCGACATCGACCTCGAGCGTCGTCGCATCAGCCTCTCGCTGAAGCAGGCCAACGAGTCCTTCGGTTCCGACCCGGCCTCGGTCGAGTTCGACCCGACGCTCTACGGCATGGCCGCGTCGTACGACGACCAGGGCAACTACATCTACCCCGAGGGCTTCGACCCCGAGACCAACGACTGGCTCGAGGGCTTCGAATCCCAGCGCGAGGTGTGGGAGAACCAGTACGCCGAGGCGCAGCAGCGCTTCGAGCAGCACCAGGCTCAGGTCATCAAGTCCCGCGAGGCGGACGCCCAGGCCGAGGCCGACGGCACCGGCGCTGCGGGTGCGGCTCCGGCCGCCTCCGGTGGCGGCTCGTACTCCTCGGAGTCGGACGACACGTCCGGCGCCCTGGCGTCCGACGAGGCCCTTGCGGCGCTCCGCGAGAAGCTGGCCGGCGGCCAGAGCTGATCGCTGCCGCTGTGGCTTAGCAGCTAGTCGAGGGGCCCGCACCGTTGAGGTGCGGGCCCCTCGTCGTGCGCGGTGGCGGTTGTCGTCCGGGTGCGGGTTCGGTGGGGGCTTGTCGCGCAGTTCCCCGCGCCCCATGGGGAGTTGGACCTGCCGTTCCTTCAAGCGGGAATGCTCGTGTCCTGTGCGGCGTTGTGGAGTATGAACACGAGGAGGAGCGGTCACTGTGCTTGATCCGCAGGGTTTGTACGCATGGGAGCCGAAAGGCCTGGCCGTCGTCGACATGGCGTTGGCGCAGGAGTCGGCCGGTCTTGTCATGCTCTACCACTTCGACGGGTACATCGACGCGGGGGAGACCGGCGGCCAGATCGTCGACCGGTTGCTCGACACGCTGCCGCACCAGGTGGTGGCCCGCTTCGATCACGACCGGCTCGTGGACTACCGCGCGCGCCGTCCGCTGCTGACGTTCAAGCGCGACCGCTGGACGGACTACGAGGTGCCTTCGCTCGATGTGCGGCTGGTGCAGGACGCCACCGGGGCGCCCTTCCTGCTGCTGTCCGGACCCGAGCCGGACGTCGAGTGGGAGCGCTTCGCCCTGGCCGTGCAGCAGATCGTCGAGCGCCTCGGCGTCCGCCTGTCGGTGAACTTCCACGGCATCCCCATGGGCGTACCGCACACCCGGCCCGTGGGCCTCACGCCGCACGGCAACCGGAACGAACTGGTGCCGGGACACCGCAGCCCCTTCGAGGAGGCGCAGGTCCCCGGCAGCGCCGAGTCACTCGTCGAGTACCGCCTCATGGAGGCCGGTCACGACGTCCTGGGTGTCGCCGCGCACGTTCCCCACTACATCGCCCGCTCCCCGTATCCGGACGCCGCACTGACCGTCCTGGAGGCCGTCACGGCGGCCACCGGTCTGGTCCTGCCCGGGATCGCGCACGCGCTGCGCACGGACGCCCACCGCACCCAGACGGAGATCGACCGCCAGATCCAGGAGGGCGACGAGGACCTGGTCGCCCTGGTGCAGGGTCTTGAACACCAGTTCGACGCGGCTGCGGGTGCCGAGAGTCGGGGCAACATGCTCGCCGAGCCGGTCGACATCCCGTCCGCCGACGAGATCGGGCTGGAGTTCGAGCGATTCCTCGCGGAGCGGGAAGGCGAGGGCTGAGCCCACCTGAGGGCCGGCTTCCACGGCCGCGCCCTCGCGGCCGCCCTGTCGGAGACGTTGTCAGCGCCAGGCCCTAAGCTTCCCGGCATGCTGACAGTGGGCCTGACCGGCGGCATCGGGGCCGGCAAAAGTGAGGTGTCGCGGCTGCTCGTCGCGCAGGGCGCGGTCCTGATCGACGCGGACCGTATCGCGCGCGAGGTCGTCGCCCCGGGGACCGAGGGGCTCGCCGCGGTGGTCGACGCCTTCGGTACGGAGGTTCTTGCCGAGGACGGCGGACTGGACCGGCCCAAACTGGGTTCGATCGTCTTCGCCGACCCGGAGAAGCTCGCCGTGCTCAACTCCATCGTGCACCCCCTGGTGGGCGCCCGGTCGCGCGCCCTCGAAGCCGCCGCGGCGGCCGACGCGGTGGTCGTCCACGACGTCCCGCTGCTCGCGGAGAACGGCCTCAACTCGCTCTACGACCTCGTGATCGTCGTCGACGCGCGCCCCGAGACCCAGCTCGACCGGCTGGTCCGGCTGCGCGGCATGACGGAGCACGACGCACGCGCGCGCATGGCCGCCCAGGCGACCCGCGAGAAGCGGCTGGAAATCGCGGACGTCGTCATTGACAACGACGTGCCACTGGACCAACTGGAAAGCCGCGTAAAGGACGTATGGGCAGATCTCGTACGCAGAGCGCGGGCATCCGGGGAATAGCCCTGCGCTGTCCGGGCGTTGAACCGGCGCAGTGAGGGAAGGACTCAGCCGTGCCCCAGACCAGCGGATCGACCGGACGTACTCCGGAGACGCATGTCATCGACTTTCGCGCCGCCGAGCGACTGCTCGCCGCGCGCGATCCCCGTGGCGCGGTGAAACTGCTCGACTCCGTGATCGCCGCGCATCCCGAGAACACCGCCGCCCGGCTGCTGCGTGCGCGTGCCTTCTTCGCCGCCGCTCAACTGCGGCCCGCAGAACTGGAGTTCACGATCGTCCTGGAGCGCGAGCCGGACAACGCGTTCGCGCACTACGCGCTCGCGCGTACCTACGAGCGTCAGCGCCGCCCCGACCAGGCCAAGCGTCACTTCCGGCTGGCGGCGGCACTCGACCCGAACCCGCGCTATCTGGAAGCGGCGCGCTTCGACGACTCGCAGCCCTAGCGCTAGCGCCTGGGGGTTCACGGGCCGCGCTGTTCCGGTGGGCGGTACGGCGGGATGTCGGGGCCCGGCTGGTAGTGCGGGCCCTGCCGGATGTGCCGCAGGATCATGGTCAGGTCGACCGTGACGACCAGCCACAGGACACCGCAGGCAGCAGCCCACCCAGGGCGCCCGGCGAGCGCGAACGCGGCGGTGCCGGCGATCGACCACACCAGCCCCCACACGCTCAGCCACAGGCGCGCCCGCAGGGCACTGCGCGCTGTCATCGGCTCACTGCCTGTACGCATCAGGACCACCACTCCCACCTGCAACGTACTCTCCGGCCCGGACGTTCACCAAGGGCCGACGGAACGCGTCCGGCTCGCCAGGAGGCAGGAGCTGTGGGCGGCCGGGCACTGGTTCATCGAGCCGGATGGTTCCCGTTTCCAGCGGTTTGACTCGAACGGGTGAACTGACTGGGAGGGGGGAACGGCCGTGCGGTCGCGGGCCGTTGTGCGGGCATGAAACGGGAAACGCGAGAAGGATATGAAGGCACGGGACCAGGTGCCATCACCCCGGACGGCTGCGCGGTCGAGCTCTACTCACGCCTGCCGATCGGCGACGAGCCGGACGTCATCGCCGCGGCGGTGCCCGCCGGCGCCCACATCCTGGAGCTGGGCAGCGGTGTCGGACGTATGACCCACCCCCTCCTGGAACGGGGCTTCACGGTCACGGCGGTGGACGAGTCGGCCGAGATGCTGGAGCGCGTCCGGGGAGCGCGGACGATACACAGCCCGATCGAGGATCTCGAGCTGGACGAGAAGTTCGACGTGGTGATGCTCGCGTCGTTCCTCGTGCACGCCGGGGACGTCGAGGTGCGGCGGGGGCTGCTGCGCACCTGCGTCCGGCACCTCGCGGAGGGCGGCCGGGTGCTGATCCAGCGCGAGGGCGCGGACTACCACACGAACCTGCCCCGCGAGCGGGTCGGCCCGGCCGGGTCGACGATACGGCTGGTGTCGTCGGAGCCGGTCGGGGACGGCGTCCACTCGGTGCACGCGGAGTACGAGTTCCCGGACGCGACGTGGACACAGACCTTCCTGGCCAGACCGTTGACACCGGAGCAGTTCGAGGAGGCTCTGGGGGAGGCCGGGCTGAGGGTGGACCGGTATTTGACGGAGGACGGGGTCTGGGTGAGGTCGGTGCGTGGGTAGGGGGAGCATGTAGCGAACGCACGACATGACGAGGGGGTACTCAGGCATGAGCGGCACAGTGGTGGCGGTCAGCAGCAACGGGGCGTACTCGTTCAGCAAGCCGAACCGGGACAGCGTCAGACTGCTGGCCGGGCTCGGCATCGAGGGGGACATACACGCCGGGACGACCGTCAAGCATCGCTCGCGCATGGCGAAGGATCCCACGCAGCCGAATCTGCGCCAGGTGCACCTCGTGCACGAGGAGCTCCTCGCCGAGGTCGCTGAGCAGGGGTTCGAGGTGGCGCCCGGAGAACTCGGCGAGAACATCACCACCCGGGGCGTCGATCTGCTCGGCCTTCCGGTCGGCACCTTGTTGCACATCGGCGACGACGTGGTGCTGACGGTGACCGGCCTGCGCAATCCCTGCCTGCAGATCGACGGATACCAGGACGGGCTGCTCAAGCAGGTGATCGGTCGGGACGCCGCCGGGAACGTCGTCCGCAAGGCCGGAGTCATGAGCGTTGTGACGGAAGGAGGTGAGGTGCGCCCCGGAGACCCGGTCAAGGTGGAGCTCCCGAGCGGGCCGCACCAGGCACTGCGGCCGGTCTGAGAAGTACCTCCGGGCGGCGATGAGTTCTGGGGCGACGGTCGGTCTACCCCTGCGAAAGCAACCCAACCGCTCACACGGGAGACCTCCATGTCCGAGACCACCGCCCCCGTCCCCACCACGCCCCTCACCCTCACCGCCGGCTCCGACGTTTCCACCACTGACGCCACGGCCACCAGGTCCGGGTCCGCTCGGGCGCGGCGCGCCTGGATCGCTCTGCGAGCGCTTCAGGTGGTGCTGGCGCTGTTCTTCGGGTTCGCGAGTGCGTTGCCCAAGCTGATCGCGCACCCGTCGGCCGCCGAGTCCTTCGACAGGATGGGCTGGGGCAGTGCGGGCATGTACACCATCGGTCTGCTCGAACTGGCCGGAGCCGTCGCCCTGTTGATCCCGGTGCTCCAGTCGGTGGCCGCGATGGCGCTGAGTGCGCTGATGGTCGGCGCGTTCGTCGTGCAGGTCACCGTCTTCGACGGGCAGTACGCGGCGACGCCGGTGATCCTCATAGTGCCGCTCACGCTCATAGCCTGGGCCCGCCGAGGGCACAACGCGGATCTGCTGCGGCTGGTGCGGCGCCAGGCGTAGAAGGTGCCGTGCGACGCATCAGGGGCCCACCCTCCGGGGAGGCCACCCTCCGGGGAGGGCCCTCGCGGCGGTCCTACGAGGCGTCGTCGGGTCCGCCGACACCTCGTAGGCGTTCCATCTCGCGGCGGTCCCGCTTGGTCGGGCGGCCCGCGCCGCGGTCGCGGACGCCGGCCGGGGCGACGGCCTCGCGGGGCGGCGGCGGAGGGCTGTTGTCGACGTAGCACTGGATGGCCACGGGCGCCCCGACCCGCTTGCGGATCAGGCGTTTCACCACGACGATCCGTTCCTGGCCCGCGTGGCGGAGGCGCACCTCGTCGCCGACGCGCACGGCGTACGCGGGCTTCACGCGCTCGCCGTTGACACGGACGTGGCCGCCTCGGCAGGCGGTCGCGCCCATGGAGCGGGTCTTCACGAGACGTACGGACCAGATCCAGCTGTCGATGCGAACGGTCTCACCGCTCGCCGGACCGGCTGCGTCCGCCGCAGCCACCGCCGGGGAGGCCGGTGCCGTCTCGGCGGCGGTGCCGTCTTCGACGTGTGCGCCGTTTTCGGCCTGTGCGCCGTCTTCGGTGTTCGCGCCCTCGGGAGCCCTGCCAGATGCCATGCCCCCGACCTTAGTACGCCGGATCGGGCGGACCAGACGGGTTTCTCCGGTCGCGGCGGCGGTTCCTCTCCGCCGTTCTACCGTGGACCCATGGACACCAGTGATCCGGCAACCGGGCTGACCGGGCCGACCGCGCTGGCCCTGCTCGACGAGCGGATCGCCGGGTGCCGGGTCTGCCCCCGGCTGGTCGCCTGGCGGGAGGAGGTCGCCCGTACCAAGCGGGCCGGTTTCGCCGACTGGGACTACTGGGGGCGACCGGTGCCCGGGTTCGGGCCGCCGGATGCCCGGCTGCTGATCGTCGGACTGGCGCCCGCTGCCCACGGCGGGAACCGGACCGGGCGGATGTTCACCGGGGACCGATCGGGAGACGTGCTGTACGCGGCGCTGCACGAGGTGGGGCTGGCCTCGCAGGCCACGTCGGTGAGCGTCGACGACGGGCTCGAACTGCATGGCGTACGCATCACCTCGCCCGTGCACTGCGCCCCGCCCGCCAACAAGCCGACGCCCGAGGAGCGGGACGCCTGCCGGCCGTGGCTGCTGAGCGAGCTGGAACTGCTCCGGCCGACACTGCGGGCCGTGGTGGTGCTCGGGGCGTTCGGCTGGCAGGCGACGCTGCCCGCCCTCGACGCGGCCGGCTGGAGCGTGCCGCGTCCGCGACCCGCCTTCGGGCACGGGGCGCGGGTCACGCTCGGCGGCGGGCTGCGGCTCTTCGGGTGCTTCCACGTCAGCCAGCGCAACACCTTCACCGGCCGCCTCACACCCACGATGCTCCAGGACGTACTGCGGGACGCGGCGAGCGCCGCCGGCCTGCCCCACCGGTAGCGGGAGCGGCTGCGCGGAAAATGGGGCGACCGGACCGGCGCGGGCGCGTTACGTTGCCCCGATGGGCCTGTATCCGGAGATCGAACCGTACGACCACGGCATGCTGGAAGTCGGCGACGGCAACCGCGTCTACTGGGAGGTCTGCGGCAACCCGCGGGGCAAGCCCGCGGTGATGCTGCACGGTGGGCCGGGGTCGGGAGCGAGCGCGAACTTCCGGCGGTACTTCGATCCGGCGGCGTACCGGATCGTGCTGCTGGACCAGCGTGGGGCCGGGCGTTCGACGCCGCACGCGAGCGCGTACGACACCGATATGAGCGTCAACACGACGGCCCACATCCTGGCCGATCTCGAGCTGCTGAGGCGGCACTTGGGGATCGAGCGGTGGCTGGTCTGGGGCGTGTCGTGGGGTTCGGTGCTTGGGCTTCGCTACGCCCAGACGCATCCGGATGTCGTGTCCGAGCTGGTGCTCACCGCGGTCGCGACCGGTTCCGATGCCGAAGTGGCCCTGCTGACCAGAGGACTGGGGAATCTGTTCCCCGAGGCGTTCGAGCAATTCCGTGCCGGGGTGCCCGAGGACGAGCGGAACGGGAATCTGGCCTCCGCGTACAACCGGCTGCTGGAGTCGGCCGACCCAGAGGTACGAGAGCGCGCCGCGCGGGCGTGGACCGACTGGGAGACGGCCATGCTTCCGGCGCCGCCCCGCTCCGTACCGCGCTACGAGGACCCGGTGTTCCGCATGGGCTTCGCCCGGACCGTCACCCACCACTGGGGCAACGACCACTTCCTGGGCGACGGGAACGAGGGCGCGCACGGTGTTGTACTGCGCGACGCGCACCTGCTCGAGGGCATCCCCGGCACCCTCGTCCAGGGCAGCCTCGACCCGGGGAACCTGCTCGGCACGGTGTGGCGGCTCCATCATGCCTGGCCCGGCAGCGAGTTGATCGTCGTCGACGAGGTGGGCCACAACGCCGGAGCGCCGGGCATGGTGGACGAGCTGGTGGCGGCCACGGACCGGTACGCCGCCCGCGGCTGAGTCGGCCCAGCCGTAGGGGGCGGTGCTCAGCCGTAGCCGTCGGCTAACGGCGACGGGCACGGGTGCGTTCGCCCGCCGACAGTACGAACTGGAGTTCCAGCGTGGCCGGGGGAGGGGCCACGCCGGGGCCGACCGCCTCCGCCCAGCGGAGTATCTCGTCGGTGCAGTCGTCGCCCATCGACCAGCCGATCCACACGGCTTTCCCGCCACGCCTGCGGCCCTCGCCCGACGGCTGTACGACGATGACGTTCGCCTGGTCGCAGGGGCCGAGGCAGTCCGTCGTACGGACCGCGAGGCGGCCGCCGGAGGCCGTGGCCGCCGCCCGCAGTCGCTCCAGCTGCCAGTCGTGGTCGTAGCCGGGGTACTTGCGTGGGTCGCCGCAGCAGCAGCCACGGCAGACGATCAGGGTGCAGGGGCGGGTGCGGGCAGCGCCGATCACCGTACGGGCGCTCACAGTTCGCCCTCCGTTCCGAAGAGGTGCCGTACCGTCGAGCGGTGGTTGGCCTGGACGTGGGTCAGTGCGTGGGCGCGGGCCCGTGCCGGGTCGCCGGACGCGATCGCGTCGTACAGCTCGCGGTGCTCGGTGAGGAGTTGGGGCCACTCCTCGTTTCGGCGGGTGAGCCAGCGGAGTCTGCCGTCGACCGGTTCCATGACCGAGATCAGCAGGCTGTTGCCGGCCGTGGCCAGGATGCGGTCGTGGAAGCGGGTGTTGACGTCGGTGATCGTCTCCGCGTCGTCCGCCGCCGTCGCCGCGGCGGCCCGGTCGAGGAGTTCCGCGAGTTCGGCCAGGTCCGCCGGGGTCGCGCGGGACGCGGCGAGGCCTGACGCGTAGACCTCCAACGCCTCACGCAGTTCGAAGAGTTCGGCCACGTCGGTCGGGGTGAGACGGCGTACGACCGTGCGCCGCGGGGTCTCGAAGAAGACGAAGCCCTCGGCGACCAGGGCCCGGATCGCCTCGCGGACGGGGACCCGGGACACCCCGAAGCGTTCGGCCAGTTCGCGTTCGACCAGTCGGTCACCGGGGCCGAGCCGACCGGCGATGATCTCCTCGCGCAGAGCCGCCAGGACGCGCTCGCGCACCGCTCCGAGCGGTTCGATCTTCGTCATGGGCCCATCTTCGCCGACCCGGGCGTGATTTACGGAGCCGTAACAGAGCGGACATCGGACCGGACTCTTGACGGGAGGAGCATGTGCGCAGTTTGGTATACCAAACGCGTCGCAGCTAACTCCGTTCCGATCTACTCTGCTGCGGTCTGCTGCCGTTTGTCGCTCTCCCCCAAGAAAAGCCCCGTCCGCCCAACCGCCCGCAGGTGACCACCCCCTCCGCCTCCGCTCCCCCCGCCTCTCCCGCCCCGTCCTCTCGCCCATGGAGCCCCCGTGTCCCTCGCCGACAGAGCCGAAGCCATCGGCACCACCCCAGCCTTCGTCCCCGATCCCCGGCTCACCAACGAAGACCTCGCGCCGGCGGGCAAGCGCAACTGGAAGGTCTTCGACCTCTTCGCGATGTGGATGTCCGACGTCCACAACCTCGGCAACTACACCTTCGCGGCGGGCTTGCTGGTCCTCGGTATGAACGTCTGGCAGATCTTCACCTCCCTGCTCGTCGGCTTCGTGATCATCTACGTCGGCATGAACTGGATGGGGAAGATCGGCCAGCGGCACGGCGTTCCGTTCCCCGTCGTCAGCCGGATCAGCTTCGGTGTCTGGGGTGCCAACATTCCCGCGCTCATCAGGGCTGTCATCGCCATCATGTGGTATGGCATCCAGACCTACCTGGCCTCCGTCGCCGTCAACGTCATGCTGCTCGCGGCCTGGCCGGGCCTCGAATCCTGGACGCACAGCTCCTTCCTCGGGCTCGACGCGCTCGGCTGGGTGTCCTTCGTCTCGCTGTGGCTGATCCAGGCGTTGATCATCAGCCAGGGCATGGAGTCCGTACGGAAGTTCCAGGACTTCTGCGGGCCGGCCATCTGGCTCGTCATGATCGCGCTCGCCGTCTGGATCCTCGCCAAGGCCGGATGGAGTATCTCGCTCACCTCCACCCCGCACCCGGTGTCGGTCGGCGAGCAGTGGCGGCAGTGGTTCGGCGCGATCGGGCTGATCCTCGCCACGTACGGCACGCTGATGCTCAACTTCTGCGACTTCTCGCGCTTCGCGCCCGACTACAAGACCGTCAAGCGCGGCAATTTCTGGGGGCTGCCCTTCAACTCGACGGCCTTCGTGATCGTCTCGGTCATCGTCACCGCCGGTTCGATCGAGGTGTTCGGCGAGGCCATCACCGACCCGGCGGAGCTGGTCGCCAAGGTCGGCAACACCTGGGTGCTGGTACTGGCGGCCCTGACCTTCGCCGTCGCCACCATGGGCGTCAACATCGTCGCCAACTTCGTCTCACCCGCCTACGACCTGGCCAACGTCTGGCCGCAGAAGATCACCTTCAAGGTCGGCGGCATGATCAGCACGGTCGCCGCGCTGGTGGTGACCCCGTGGAACCTCTTCTCCAACCCCACGGTCGTCCAGTACTTCCTCGGCGGACTCGGTGCCTTCCTGGGACCGCTGTTCGGTGTGATCATGCTCGACTACTTCTGGGTCAAGAAGGGTCGCGTCGACGTCGACGAACTGTTCAACGCCCAGCCCGGATCGCGCTACTACTACCGCAAGGGCGTCAACCCCAAGGCGCTGTGGGCCTTCCTGCCCGCGGCCGGCGTCGCGGCGGTACTCGCCCTGGTGAAGGACTTCAGCGACGTGGCCCCGTACTCGTGGTTCATCGGTACGGCGCTGGCGGCGGGGCTGTACGCGCTCCTGTGCCGCGACGAGCGGGCAGCGGCCGTCGACGACGAGCCGTCCGCTCCCACCTCCGGCACTTCTGTGGCGGGCTGAGCGTGCGGATCGTCGTCACCAACTGCAACACGACGCAGGAGATGACCGAGGAGATCGTACGAGGTGCCCGGGCCGCCGCAGGCCCGGGCACCACCGTGCGCGGTCTCACCCCCGCGTGGGGCCCCGAGTCGGCGGAGGGCTGGCTCGACAGCTATCTCTCGGCCGCCGCCGTCCTCGACACCCTGCGCACGTACGAGGATCCGTACGACGCCGTCGTCATGGCCGGGTTCGGGGAGCACGGGCGGGAGGGGGTACGGGAGCTGGTGGACGTACCCGTCGTCGACATCACCGAGGCCGCCGCGCACCTCGCCTGTCTGCTCGGGCGGCGGTACGGGGTCGTCACCACCCTCGAGCGGTCGTGCGGACAGATCGAGGACAGCCTCGACACCGCCGGCGTCGGCCGGAACTGCGCCGCCGTCGTCGGTACCGGCCTAGGCGTCCTCGAACTGGGCGACGACCGGCGGACCGAGGAGGCGTTCGTCGCGGCGGCCGAGCGGGCGGTCGCGGCGGGGGCCGAGGTCCTCGTCCTGGGCTGCGCGGGGATGACCGGCCTGCAGCGGGCGGTCGGCGAGAAGCTGGGGCTGCCGGTGGTCGACGGGGTGGGAGCGGCGGTCAAGCTGGCCGAGTCGCTGGTCGCGCTGGGACTGACGACGAGCCGTGCGGGCGGCTACGCGAAGCCGTTGCCCAAGCGACGGGGCTGGGGGCGACCGGGGGAGTGAGAGCGGGGCTCCTCACTCTTGGTTCGGCCGCCAGGCGTAACGCACATCCGGTTCCCGCTCCTCGTTTCCGCTGCCGTCCGTGTGCTCGACGGCGACGAATCCGTGGCGTTCGTAGAAGCGGTGGGCGGGCTTGTTGACCTGGAAGGTCCACAGGGACAGTCCGCCAGGGCTGCGCTCCTTCGCGAGGGCGACGAAAAGATCACCTATGCCGCGCCCACGCCACTCCGGGAGCAGGTACAGCTGGGACACCTCGTCGTCGGCGAGCACCATCACGCCGACGATCCCGTCCTCGGCCGATGCCTCCGCGACCCAGGTCTCGCGGTGGGGAACCACCACGTTGTGGAAGTAGTCACGGACCTCGTCGTCGGATCGCGGCCAGGCGACGGTCGGCAGGGCGACGGCTCTGGACCGCAGCAACACGTCGGCCGCGGCGCGGGCATCGCCGGCCACCGCGCGGCGGAGGGCGATCTCCGGGACGGCGGCCGTTGCCGTGATCTCCACCAACTGGCCCGGGTAGCCGAGGCAGGCCACTCCGAGGAGGGTCGACGAGTGAGGTCCGGCGGACAGGCCCGAGGCCTCGACGACCTTCCAGACGGCGGCAAGTACCTCGGTCTCGCCGCTCACGACGTACACATCGGTCGACAGGACATGCGCGAAGTCACTGCCCACCGCCCGCAGTTGCTCGCCCAGATTGGCGATCACCTGCCCTGCCTGCCGCACAGGATCCCCCGCGCCGACGAGCCGCCCGTGTGCGTCGAGCGGCACGGAGCCGGAGAGAAACGCGATACGCGTGCCGGCCTCGACGACGGAGGCGTGGGAGTAGACGGGCGGCGGGAACAGGCCGGGGACGGTTACGCGCTTGATCACGGCGGACTCCTGGAGGACGGCGGGAGGCGAGGAGTGGGAGACGGGACAGTGAAAACGAGGGCGGGCGCGTGGGTTGCCCACCGACGACCTACCGATCATGCGGAGTACCGGGTGTCGGGTGCACCCGGATTTCCTGTCGGTCGTACAGGCCCGTGAGTCGCCAGCCGTCGTCGCGGGCGACCTGTTCGAAGATTTCGATCTTCTGTGCGAGCCCTTCGGGGTCGCCGATGTCGCACCACCGGCCCGAGACCGCCTCGGCCCATTCCTCCTTCCCTCTCACCAACGGCAGTCCACGCACGGCGAGATGCAGCGCGAGCGTCGACCGCGCGTAGTACCGGACGGCGTTCAGCTCATCGCGGGTACGGGCATAGTGCTCGGTCTCCCGCAGGCGCAGCCGCCCGTCGACCGCGTCGGCGACGAGCAGTGGGACGGTGTCGCCAGGCGTGCGCGCATCCGGAGGCGTGACAAGGAACGTCAACTCGCCCTTGTCGTCCCGGACTTCGTACCGGGGTAGATACGACAGGCGGGCGAGCCCGAGCGCGTGCTTCCACGACGTCACCCACAGGCCCCGGTTGAGGTAGTAGCGAACACTCCGCTGCCAGGTCCAGCACGTGTCGAGGCGGAAGCCGTGCATGCCCTCGGCGCGGCACGCCTCGTACACCGTGTCCAGCGTCGACGAGGCGAGGCCGCGCCTCCGGGCCACGGGGTGGACGTACAGCGACGAGACGCGCAGCGAGCCCACACCGCTCGGCCAGGTGTCCACGGCGACGGTACCGAGCGGCCCCGTCGGCCGTCCGTACCGCGTGTCTCCGGCGGTGTCCCAGATCCAGTACCTCCTGCGGTAGTCGTCGTTGTGCTCGTACTCCCGTCCGGACGCCCCGAGCCGTAGGCGTAACCGCTTCTCGTGCGCGACCGTGATCGAGTCCGGGTCGGTGCACCCGCCGAGGGCGCCCTCGGCGAGTGAGGCCAGGTCCCAGAGTTCGAACCGGTGCCCTTCGGCGGGCCCGACCGCGCGCAGGCCGGGGCACGCCGTCAGGCGTTCGTGCACGCGCAGGGCGAGATCATCTTCCATGGCCGGAGCGTAGGGACGTGGGTGGTGTGTCTGTCCGGTCCGGGAGGGGATCTCATCCGGGGGTTCACCTTGGCGACGGACCCGCTCATTGATCGCGTGTTTGCCTCTCGCACTCCTGTTCAAGCGGTGGGTACGCCTCGGCGATGGCCGCGCAGATCCGTCGGCGGAGCAGTTCCTCGGCCTCGGCCCGGCCGGAGTCCCGCTCGCCTCCCGGCAGGCCGTCCAGTAGTTGGTCGTAGTGGCTCATCCGGTGCCTCAGATACTCGACCTTCCAAGGGGCGAGGGTGGCTCGGCCGCCGTGACCCGTGTCCGGTGCGGAGTTGCTGCCGACCGGTTCGATCCGGCCGTCGGCCGCCGCCTCCCGGCGTGCCCGGTGTTCCACCGCCCGCAGGGCCAGCTTGCCCGGCTCCAGGCGTGGTACCTCGATCGGCTCGGTCCTGATCCGCTCCAGGACCTCCAGCCGCCGTCGCCGCACCGTGCTGCGCACCGCCTCCGACCGCCGAGCCGAAGTCGCCGCCACCCTCTGGAACTCGTCGGTCCGCTCGGCCGCCTCGACCCGCTCGACGCGGTACAACCGGACCTGCGGCGCCGCCCTGAACCGTGGATTGACACTCAGCCGGTCCGGCGGCCCGAGCAGCCGGTGCACCATCCCGCCGGTCCACCCGCGAGTCCGCAGTCCCGCCAACGAGACGTACCGCTGCCCGTCCTCCTCCTCGTAACCCTGATCGTCCTGCTGTCCGTGGCTCTCCTCGTAGCCCCGATTCTCGGCATGGCAGGCCATGGCCACCTCCCCCGTAGCTGTGTCGTAACTCTCTGTGACGACATCTCCCATTGAAGCGCCCACCACTGACAATCGCCCCGACCACCGTCTTGCCCCGGGCTCCGTCCCAGCCCTCTGCTCCTGTTGCGTTCATAAAGAACGCGGGTTTCGCGGCGACCGTCACATCCCCGAAATACCAGCGCCCCATCTCCTCCACCGACCCGATCTACGCTGGAGCACAGCCCGGCCATCGTCGCCCGAAGGCATCGCACCCCCGCCCTCGCCCGACAGGAGCCCCGTGTCCCGCCCCAGCAGTCCGCGCCCACGTCTCGCTCTGCCGCCCTGGCTCGCCCACGCGCTGCGCGCCCAGCGCGGCCCCGTGCCCTGGAACGCGGTGATCCGGGGTGCGCTGGCCGCAGGGCCGTTGCTGCTGGTCGGCGTACTGGCGGACCGCACTTCCCTCGGTGTCCTCGCCGCGCTGGGTGCCATGCTCGCCGGGATCAACGACCGGCCGGGCAGTCGGCGTTCCTCCGTCAGGCGGCTCGGTGTGCCCGCGTCGGTGGGGGCCCTCGGGCTGGTCATCGGGACGTACGCCGGACAGCAGTTCGGTGCCGTACCGCTGACCCTTCTCCTCACCGGCCTCGGGCTCCTCGCGGGCGGCATCAGCGCCATCGGGACCGTCGCGTCCGGCGCCGGTACGCAACTGCTCGTCGCCGCCGCCATCGGGGCCGGGATGCCGTTGCCCGAGCCCGGCTGGCAACGGGCGCTGTTCTTCGTCGCGGGCGCCGGCTGGCTGCTCGTCCTGCGTCTCGCGCTCCCCACCCCCGGCTCCGGCGCCGGTGACTTCCGCTTCGACGGTGAACGGGCCGCCGTCGCCGCCGTGTACGACGCCATAGCCCACCTCCTCGACGCCGCCGGTACGGACCAGGCCGGCCCCGGGCGCGTCGCCCTCACCGCCGCCCTCGACCACGCCCAGGACGCCCTCGGCGGGCCCCGGCTGCGCCAGTACGCCAGTTCCGCGGACGAGCGACGGCTGCGCACCCAGTACGCCGCCGCGCTGCCCATCGCCGAGGCGGCGACCGCCCTCGCCTGGGCCGGGGACGCCCTCCACGCGCGCGTGGCGGAAGGGCCCCGCCGCCTCGCCGCCGCCGTACGGACCAACACGCACACCGGGCCGCTGCCCGCCCCCGCCCGTTCCGCGCCGGGGCTGCGCGCCCTCGACGACGCCCTGCTGCACGCCGCCGACGCCTTCGACCGGGGCGGCGACACGCACGACCTGCACACGCGGCGCCGTACCGTCGCTGCCCTGCTGCGCACGGCCGTCGACGCGGGTGGGCGTGAGTACGGGCTGCGGGTGGCGCTCTGTTTCGGGGCGGGGGCCGCCGTCGCGCAGGCCACGCACCACGCCCACTGGTACTGGATTCCGGCCACCGCCGTCTTCCTGGTCAAGCCCGACCTCGGGCCGCTCGTCTCACGCGTCCTGTGCCGGGCGGCGGGGACCGTCCTCGGGGCCGTCGTCTTCGCCGGGTTCGCCGCCGTACTGCCACGCCCCGAGGGGCTTGTCGCGCTCGTCGCCGTGTGCGGTGCGCTGATCCCGGTCGCCACCCGGCACTTCGCCGCCCAGACCGCCGTCGTCACGGTGCTCGTGCTCGCCCTCGTGATGGTGGGCGGGGAGCCCCAGGCGTCGTGGAGCCGGATCCTCGAGACGCTGGTCGCGTGTGCCCTCGTACTCGTTGTCGGACATCTCCCGATGCCCGGGCAGCGCGGCGGGGGCGTCCGGGCGCGGCTGGCGCGGGCCGCCGAGGCCGCTCAGGCGTACCTCCAGCATGTGCTGAGCGGCTCGGACGACCGGCACGCGCGCTGGATGCTGCGCCGCGAGGCCTATCGCGCGCTCGCCGAGGCCCGTACGGCCATCGCGCACTCCGCGGCCGAACTGCCCGCCCTGGCACGGCACACAGAGGGGACGGAGGAGGTCGCCGCCACCCTCGAACGACTTGTCGACACGGCGACCGCCTGTGCCGTCCACCTCGACGACACCGGACACCTCACCCGTCGGCACAGCGAACACCTCACCGAACTCCTGGACGAACTCACCGAACGGCGCGAGCGCGCCGGGCTCCGGACGCGGACATCGGGGGCGGACGGGACACCGCTCGCCGGTTGACCTCGCCCGGTGCCGCCCGTTCGTTCATACGGTTCGCGCCGCCCGCCGCCACGAGCGCGTCGTACGGTGGCCGCATGACGCCATCTCCCGCTGCTCCCGCGGACCTCGTCATCACCGACTGCACCGCCCTCCTCCACTCCGGCGGCGACGAGCGGATCGAGTTCGCCGAGGACGCCTCGATCGTCGTACGCGGAGGGACCATCGAGGCGATCGGCGTGGGCGTCGAACTCCCTGATGCCGTCGAACGCATCCACGCGCGTGGGCAGTTGGCGATGCCGGGGCTCATCAACTGCCATACGCACGCCCCGATGGTCGCGCTGCGCGGGATCGCCGAGGACCTGCCCACCGAGGAGTGGTTCAACGACGTCGTGTGGCCGATCGAGTCCAACCTCACCGCCGTCGACGTGGAGTTGGGCGCGCGGCTGGCCTGCGCCGAGATGATCCGCGGCGGTGTCACCTGCTTCGCCGACCACTACTTCTCGATGGACACCGTCGCCGCGGTGGTCGAGGAGTGCGGGATGAGGGCGCATCTCGGCGAGGCGTACTTCTCCTCGCAGGGGCCCCAGGGGCGGGAGAGGTCGCTGGAGTTCGCGCTGCGGCACCGGGGCGGCGCCGACGGACGCGTCACCACGGCCCTCGCCCCGCACGCCCCGTACACCGTCGACGACGCCGACCTCGCCGCCACGGCGGACCTCGCCCGCGAACACGGGCTTCCCGTGCACCTCCACGCCGCCGAGAACCGCGACCAGACCGACGCCAGCCTCGCCCGGCACGGTCTCACCCCGATCGAGATCCTGGCCCGCACCGGTCTGCTGGCCGACGACCTCGACGTCCTCATCGCGCACGGCACCGGCATCGTCGAGCGCGACCTCCCCGTCCTGGCACGCACGAACGGACGTACGGCCGTGGCGACCGCGCCCCGCGGATACCTCAGGTTCGCCTGGCCGACCACCACCCCGGTACGGGCCCTGCGCGAGATCGGTGTCCCCGTGGGCCTCGCCACCGACGGCGCCGCCTCCAACAGCTCGCTCGACGTGTGGGAATCCATGGCCCTCACCTCGCTGATCCAGAAGTCGACCGAGGGCGACCCGCGCTGGCTGACGTCCCGCCAGGCCCTGCACCACGCCTCGCTGCAGAGCGCGCGGGCGGTGGGACTCGGCGAGCGGATCGGCAGTCTGGCACCCGGGCGGAAGGCCGACGTCATCCTCGTCGACCTCACCGGTCCGCACACCCAGCCCGTGCACGACCTCGCCGCCACGCTCGTCCACAGCGCCCGCTCCTCGGACGTCCGTACGACGATCGTGGACGGCCGGGTCCTCATGCACGACCGCGAGTTGCTCACCCTCGACGTGCCGGAAATCGTCCGCGAGCTGGCGGAACGGCTGCCCGCGCTCGTCGACCGGAGCCACGGCAGGCGGATTCAGGAGTACGACCCCACCTGAAAAAAGGGCGCAAGGGATGTAACAGGGTGAGGTGATCCTCACATCTGGCGGTGAACGGGTGTCAACTACGTCTCAGTACGGTCACTGGGCGAGGCCCTTTCCCCATGATGAGCGTTTAAGTCTATGAGATCAGCGCTACATGGAGGTGCAGGGTGAACGGGCGAAAGGTGCTCGAACGCTTTCCCGCCGGCGGGCCGCGCGGTTCCTGGCCCGCGGAGGAGTTCGCGCAGGCGCGGCGGCTCGAGGGCCTGGCCGCGGAGGTCGTCATGGACCTCGCCACGGACACGTTCCTCGTGATCGTCCGGGGCGCTGTCGCGGGGGAGTGAGGCGGCCGCCGGGCCCTCGGGGGAGGGCTTCAGGCGCTGATCGGCCTCGACCACGCCGGGATCGTCCCCGTCACCTGGCACAGGGCGAGGTAGAGCGGTATCGGCGGGGTGTACGGGAGAGTGTCGTGCGGGCGGTGCAGGAGGGGCGGGACACGCGAGGCGTCACGGACCACCGCTCCGGTGGCGTAGTGAGCCGGGGACGGCCACTCCAGGGCGTAGTCGGAGTCCGCGGGAACGAGCCACCACCAGTGGCTCGCGTCCGCGAAGACGCAGCCCACGCGGGGTAGCCGGGGGAGTATCTGCGGGCCGAAGCGCGCGGGCACCGCCACCGCGTCGCAGCCCAGGGGTGCGGTCATGTCGTCCGGTATGGGAAGACGCAGGGGGGTGCCCGTACGGGGCGGACCGTGCAGGCCGCGCCTCACGCGTACCAGCGTGTCCATGCTGACGACCCGGGCCCCCGTGGACGAACCCCTTACACCCATTCGGCCTCTGTCCCCGTCCCCGTTGTCGCGTGGCCCTGAAACCGGTGGCGTCCATGGTGTCCGGAGCGCCCGTGGTGTGCCTGTGTGTCGTCCGCGGGCTCCGGTTCCGGGTCGCCGGCGGTGCCGGGGCGGGGCGGTGGCGCGCCCCAGCCGAGGTCGCCGCGGGGCGCCGTGGAGTCGGTGTCGACCGCCGCTCGGGCCAGCTCCGCCCAGACCAGCAGGCCGGGTCCGTGTTCCTGGGCGCCCCAGGCCCTGCACATGGCCTCGACGAGCAGGAGTCCCCTGCCCTGCTCGTCGTCGGGGCGCTGCGGTGACTGATGGGGCACACCGGGTGCGCAGCCCTCGTCACGCACGGCTATACGCACCAGGTCGTCGCCGTCGTGCAGCTCGCAGACTATGTGGCTGCTCGCGGTGTGCACGATGGCGTTGGTGACCAGTTCGGTGACGACCAGGGCAGCTGTGTCGCAGGTGTCCTCGCAGACCGACCAGCCCGTGAGCCGGGCGCGCGTCAGGCGGCGGGCCTGCGCGGGCGAGCCCGGATGGGCGGCCAGCTCGAAGCGGAACCGGCGCTCGGCCGCCGTACCGGGGCGCAGCACGGCTGCGGCCCCGGGACCGGAGCGGTCCGCGGCGGCGTCTGTTCCTAAGGGCGGGGACGGAATCACGCTTGCCACTATCTCCCCGCCGTGAACACTTGGCAAGTGTCACTCTGAAAAATGCAGAGTGCGGTGTGACGGAGTGGAACGGCGTGGCACACTGCTCGCAACAGCACTCGGAGCGGCGCCAGTTGGGACTTTCGGTAGGTTTTCGAATAAGCCTTCGAATGGAATCCCGGTGGCGCCGCCGGGCTGTCAGGAACCCTCACCGGCGCACGCCGGTGCTCGATGGAGGTGGAGCGTGAGCGAACCGCGGTCCGCGCCGACGGTCGGACAGGTCGTCCTCGGCCGACGGCTGCTGGACCTGCGGGAGCGCGCCGGCCTGCGACGAGAGGAGGCCGCACGCATCCTCAGGGTCGCCCCCGCCACCGTCCGCCGTATGGAGATGGCCGAGGTCGCCCTCAAGATCCCCTACCTCCAGCTCCTCCTGAAGTCGTACGGCGTCTCGGACGACGAGGCCGAGGCGTTCGTCCAGCTGGCCGAGGACGCCAACCAGCCCGGGTGGTGGCAGCGGTTCCACGACGTGCTGCCCGGCTGGTTCTCCATGCACGTCAGCCTGGAGGGCGCGGCGAGCCTCATCCGCCAGTACGAGCCCCACTTCGTCCCCGGCCTGCTGCAGACCGAGGAGTACGCGGTCGGTGTCCTGACATCGGGCGCCATCGGCCAGACCAGACCCGAGGACATCGAGCGCCACGTCGCGCTGCGCATGGAACGCCAGGGACTGCTCACCCGTGACGGCGCGCCCCGGCTGTGGGTCGTGATGGACGAGACCGTCCTGCGCCGCCCGGTGGGCGGCCCGGAGGTGATGCGCGCGCAGATCGACAGACTGCTCGAAGCCACGAACCTGCCCAACGTGACGATCCAGGTCGCCCCCTTCTCCTCGGGGCCGCACCCGGGCACGTACGGGCCCTTCGTGCTTTTCCGTTTTGCCGTGCCGGAACTCCCGGACATGGTCTACAGCGAGTACCTGACCGGCGCGATCTATCTGGATTCGCGCAGCGAGGTGGCCACCCACCTGGAGGTCATGGACCGTATGGCGGCTCAGTCCGCTACAGCACATCGCACGAAGGAGATCCTCCGCGATCTCCGCAAGGAGCTCTGAATCTCTGCATGGATCGCATCACGTCCAAGGTCCGGATACGCCACGAGCGAATCAATGAGCTGACCACTGAACGGGTCGCCGAGCGGGCGAGTGCCCGTATCTACAACGGCATGCCCGCCGGCGAACTGGGCAGCGAGGGCTGGCACAAGCCGTGGAGCGGTGGCAACGGAGGCAACTGCCTGGAGGCGATGAAGCTCGCCGACGGCCGGATCGCCGTCCGCCAGTCCACCGACCCGGACGGTCCGGCGCTGATCTACACCACCGCCGAGATGCTCGCCTTCATCGAGGGCGCCAAGGCGGGGGAGGCCGACTTCCTGCTCTCCTGAGGTCGGGTTTCGGCCGTTCATGGGCCGCCGCTTCCGTTGTGTTCAGTCAAGCCCCCTGATTTGGTTAATTTTGGTGCTCAGTTGATCACTTGCCACGCCAAACCCCGCAGAGACTTACGGAGTTCGTCATGACCGGGCAGCCCTCCATCGAGATCGGCACCAGCAAGCCTCATCCTGCGCGGATGTACGACTGGTATCTCGGTGGCAAGGACAACTATCCGGTGGACGAGGCGATGGGGCGGCAGGTGCTCGCCCTTAACCCGCGGGTGCCGGTGATGGCGAAGGTCAACCGCGCTTTGCTGTACGTCATCTCCGAGGAGGATGGGAAGTGAGGGGCATCCTGTCCGCAGCGGGCCGGACGGTCGCAGCGGCATGGCTGGAATCGTCTTGTCGGGCAACGGAGTTGTCCGACCTACCGCCGGACGGGCGGGAAGTCAGGCCTGCGGAGGCCACGTAAGACCGACCCTGACCGGTCGGCAGAGGCCCGTGAAACAGGAACCCGCGGTGGTACTGCGTAGCAGTACGGACCGGAATCACCAGCCCTCGGGCAGGTGAGGGCGTCAACTGATGATGACCCACGCGACGGCCGACTTGTCCCCGGAGGAGTCGGCGGCGGCGACAGCGAAGCTGAAGGCCGCGGGCGTCACCCTCGCCCTGCGCTCCCGCACCGAGTTCGGCCGCTTCTTCCACGGCCTCGACCTGGTCGAGCCGGGCGTCGAGGTGGTCGACAAGTGGCATCCGGAACTGGGCGAGCCGGTCCCCGGCCAGGAGGACGGTGTGATTCCGGGGTACGGAGCGGTGGGCCGTACGTCCTGACCCGCCCGCGTGCGTGGCTCACAGCCACGACCACATGCGCCGTGGCGCGTCCACGAGCCGGCTGACCGCCACCACCGCGAGCGGCGGCTGCTCGGCCTTCTGCCGGCCGAGGCTCAGCCCGTAGTAGATCTGCTCGATCGACGGAGGCCCGACCGCGAGGTTGCGCCGGACCGCCGTCGACGGCGACTGCTTGTCGGCCTGCACCAGATACGCCGCCGCCATCGTCCCCGTACGGCCGACGCCGGCGCCGCAGTGCACGAACACCGGTCCGGGCGAGGAGGCGACGACATCGAGGAACCGCTGCACCTGACCCTGGGTGGGCGTCTGCCCGTCACGGATCGGCAGCCGTACGACGTCCAGCCCGGCCTTGTGCGGTTCGGCGAGCTGGGCCGCGTTCAGGTCCTCGGCGCGCAGGTCGACGACAGTGGCGATGCCGAGACCCGCCAACGCCCGGTAACCGGCGGGCGAGGGTGCCGCTCCGCGCCACAACCGCCCTTGACTGTCCACGCGTTGGAAGTGGTGGACGCCCTGGACCTCGCGGGTGCCGGGCGGCGCCGGGGTCTCGTCGCCGACCCAGTGCGACACCGCCAGGATGCCGAGGGCGCCGGTGGCCCACAGAACGAGATATCCGATGACGACTCTGCTCAGGATCCGCAGGATGCGGCGGACCGCACGGCGGGTGGGCAGCGGGAGCGGGGACGGGGAAGCGGCGATGGCAGCCATGAATGACCCGGGGGGTTGGGGGCGGAGGCGCGTTCGTACGTTCATGCAGGGGACGAGAGCGCTTTTGCATCGTAACCCGGGCCACTGACAGCGAGGCCTTTACGTGACGTACGCCTCATTTAATGAGCTTTAGTACCGAATGCCCCGATTGCGCATTCCTAGTCGTCGTCCGCGTCCATGTCGCCGATACCGACGACCGTGAGGTGCGCGCGGTCGAGGGCGGCGTCCTCCAGGCAGCCGCGCAGCCGCATGCGGTCGTGCTCGGTGAGCGCCGGCCGGACCACGCCGGCGAACACCCCGTCGCCGAGATCGCCGAGGGTCGCGCGGTTGAGCGGCACGGACGTGGAGTCCCGGCACTGCTCCCAGACCTGGTGCGCGGCGAGGGAACGCCGCTCGTCGGAGATGAGGCTGCCGCTGCCGCGCAGGTCGACCTGGACGAGGACGGAGGTCGCCGCGCTGTCGTTCGCCTTCTGCTCGCGGGTCTCGGTGAGGTCGGCGAGCCCGACGACGAGCGCGCCGAGCAGGGCGGCCCCGACGACCCCCAGGGCCGTCGTCCGCGCGATGTGCCCCCTGGTAGGCCTACCACTACCGCCCACCGGGGGGAGGTCCTCCAGGTCGGTGTCGGCCTCCGGACCGGGCGCGGCCAGGACGGTCAGGCGTCCGGCGAGCCGCCGTTCGGCGGGCTTCGCGGTGACCGACGCGACGCGCTGCACGACCCAGGCGAGCCCGGACAGCAGCACACCGGTGACCATGAGTACCGGCACGAAGACGTACGTGCGTTCGGCGGGCTCGTCCAGCCAGCGGAACCGCCCGGTGCTCTGCCGCACCGGGGGCTCCCGCAGCCGGGCCAGGACGTCCTGCTGCCCGCGGCCGCTCTCGCGTACCTGGTCCTGGGTCTCGCGCACCTGTTCCTCGATCCGCGAGAGCCGCCCGATCAGCGCGATCCCGAGCAGCATCACCTCGACGACGAGAAGCAGCACACCGCACAGGACGGCCCGCTGCCACTGCCATCGGTAGAGGTAGATGACGACGTAGGTGCCCGCCCCGGCGGCGGCCAGCCAGCCGAATACGTATGCGATGCGCCTCATCGTCCGGCCCCCGCCCCGGTCTCGTCGTCGGTGCGTACGGCATCGGCGCGTACGTCGCCGGTGGTGCCGTCTACGGTGAGACGGCTGCCCGGCGGGAACCGGCTCACGGCGTCCTTCGCCCCGACGACTGCGGGCAGCCCGAACTCCCGTGCCAGCACGGCGAGATGGGACAGCGGACTGCCCGTCTGCGCGACCAGCCCGGTGAGCCCGGGCAGCAGCGGGGCGAGCGCGGGATCAAGGGTCCGTACGACGAGCACCGCGTCCGACGGCGGGGTCCCGGTGCCGTCCCAGACGGTCCCGGCGGCCCGCCCGCCGGACACGCCGCGGCCTCCGTCTCCCGCCGGGCCGTTACTGTGCTCGGCGACGACGGTCCCGTCGGCGGCGACCCGGAAGGCGTCCGGCAGCGGGGCGGTCGGGGGCAGCGGCTGCCGTTCGCGCACGTCCGCGGGCAGCGGCCCGCCCTCCAGCGCGGTCATGAACTCCGGCCAGCGCAGCAGACCCACCCGCGTGCGGTCGTCCAGCGCTCCGCGCACGACCAGCCTGCGCGCCCCCTCCCGCACGAGCCGCACCTGCAACTCCTGCACCCACCGGACCCGGAGCCTGAGCGCCTCCCGGGGCGGGAGCACGGGGGCGGTGGCGCCCGGCCGGTCGACAGATCGCAGGAACGGTCGTACGCCGGTGACCGACGCCGGGTGACCGTGTCCGCGTCCGTGTCCGTCCGGGTCGGGACGGCGTCCCGCGCGCGGGGCACCGGCCGCGCTGCCGGGGGCGTCCTCGAGAGCCGGCGCCACTGCCGGTAGCCGGATCCGTCCATGCAGGCTCGGTGCCGTCAGGGCGAGGACCACCGGTTCGGCGGTCACGACGTGCTCGTCGGGCATCCCCCGGACGCGGGCGTCACGGGCGTCCGCGAGCGCGGTGAGGGCGGCACCGGCCGCCGTACGGCTCCTGCCGCCGGCCCCGCTCGCCGGGCTCTTGTGCAGCAGCGCACCGGCCAGCGCCTCCTGGGCGTGCAGCGCGACCAGCGTCGTACGCGTCCAGCGCAGGGTGGACGCCAGTTCGCTCGACGGGAGGTCGGCGGGCGGCGGGGTCTCGGCCAGGCGGCGGTCGACGTCCGCGACGAGGTCGACGGCGAGCCCGGGCAGCGCCGAGGCCAGCCGGCCCGTCCGCCAGGCGGCGGCGAGCCTGCGTCCGCCCGGCGCCGGGTTGAGCAGCGCGAGCCAGCGGTGCCGGGGCGGAACGGCGCCGAGCAGCAGCAGATCTGCGGCGGCCCGTCCGCCGACCGCCGTGACCACCGGCACGGCGCGCAGCCGCCTCCGGGGGGCGGTGCCTCCGATGTCGAGCGCGGCGGCGAGCCCACGGGCCATCGGCGCCACCCACAGGTCCTCCTCCAGGGGCTCCAGCTGATCCGGCAGGGTCTCCGCGACCGGTCCTGGGCCCAGCAGCCGGGCCCCGCGCGGCGGCCGGGCGGCCATCGCGGTGATCGGCCGGCTCTGGAACAGCCACAGTCCACCGTGGTCGTCGAACCCGAACTCGATGTCCTGCGGTCCGTCGAAGACCTGGCGGGCCTGTCGCGCGAGGCGGGCCAGGCGACGCAGTTCGAAGGTGCCCAGAAGAGGCTCGGCGTCCGCCGGTTCGGTGCGCAGCATGCGGCCACGCAGACTCAGCCAGTAGTCGGTTCCGGCCTGTTCGCCACTGACGAGGCTGTCCGGGCCGCCGCGCACCGCGCTCACCAGCATTCGGTCGGCGCGCCCTTCGACGGGGTCGGCGCCGAACATCACGCCTCCCACGCGCGCGGTCAGCATCGGCTGGACCAGCACGGCCATCGGCGCGGGGGCCTCACCGGGGCGGTGCGCGGAGTCGAGCACGGTCCGCACCGCCGCACGGAAGTCGGCCCAGCCGCGTACGTCGAGCACGGACGCGAACCGGCCTGCGAGTGACGATTCCTGGGTGTCCTCCTGAGGCGAGGAGGACCGGACGACGAGCGGGCGCCGACCGCCGTCCGAGAGCGTGTCCCAGGCGTGGCGCAGTGCGGGCCAGCTGCTGGCGGGGATGCCGGAGGAGGCAGCGGAGGCGACGCCGGACGGGATGCCTGGCGGGTCGTCGGGTGCGGCATCCGGGGCGGCCGGGCGCGTGATGACGAATCCGGGCAGTACCGGCAGTCCGGCGGCGCCCGCGCGAGCGAGGTTCGCCGCCTTGGAGCCGGCGAGCAGGGGGAGAGCGGCGGCGGGCTGGTCCAGGGGGACGGCTTCCCTGGCGTGAGCCCCGACGGTGTCGCGGCCGTGTCGCGCGGCCGCGTCCAGGACCGCCCCGCCGCGGGGGTCGTCCCCGTCGCGTGCGCCTTCGCCGTGACGTTCATCGA
This sequence comes from Streptomyces sp. ME02-8801-2C, assembly GCF_033793965.1. Taxonomy (NCBI): domain Bacteria; kingdom Bacillati; phylum Actinomycetota; class Actinomycetes; order Kitasatosporales; family Streptomycetaceae; genus Streptomyces; species Streptomyces sp. ME02-8801-2C. The sequence goes on from NZ_JARAXP010000001.1 coordinate 211,944, forward strand.
GCGTCGTCATAGAACACCCTCCAGGTCCGACCGCCAACAGGGGGGACGCGTAGGGGTGGCCCTGCGCCTGACGGCAGAACGAAGGATCGGCGGCGGGCCCGTGAGGCCCCGTCTCCTGTGCCAATGATCCCACCGTCGGCCGTATTCCTCCTGACTCAAAGCCGGTTTCGCCCGCGCTCGCGAACAAGGTCACCCAGAGCAACCACGCGCTGCCAGTTCGCGTTGTCGGCGGCCCCTCAACCCGGCGGAAGTGCCTGGCAGAGCGCCTCCACCGCCGCGCTGTATGCATGCTCGGCCAGTCGAGGTCGACATGCCGCGCGTGCGCGGCGAGCGCGGCGATAAGCCGGTCACGGCGACGCTGGCACCGCTGCCGCATCTCGCCGCACCTGACGGTCGTACGACCCGGACCGCTCTACACGGTCATCGGCCGGTCGTAAGGCCCTATCGGCGCCGGCAACTGTGTGTCGCCCGTCATGCGGCGGTCCACGGCCGCCGCGACCGCCCGTCCCTCAGCGATCGCCCACACGATCAGCGACTGTCCGCGGGCCGCGTCCCCCGCCGCGTACACGCCCGGCACGTTCGTCGCGAAGTCCGCGTCGCGGGCGATCGTGCCGCGCGGGTCGAGAACGAGCCCGAGCTGGTCGATCAGTCCGTCCCGCCGGTCGGGTCCGGAGAAGCCGAGGGCGAGCAGCACGAGGTCGGCGGGAAGGGTCCGGTCGGACCCGGGCAGCGGCCGGCGCTCGGCGTCCACCTCGACGAGGTGCAGCTCCCGTACGTGCCCGTCCGCGTCGCCCGTGAAGCGGAGCGTGGACGCCGCGAAGAGCCGGGCGTCGGCATCGGCCGCGGGCGCCGACTCCAGGTCGCGGGCCTCCTCGTGCGCGGCCGACAGCCGGTAGACCTTCGGGTACGTCGGCCAGGGATCCACGTCCTCGTCGCGCTCCCCGCCGGGCTGGGCGTAGATGTCCAACTGGGTGACCGACGCGGCCCCTTCGCGCACCGCGGTGCCCAGACAGTCGGCCCCCGTGTCACCTCCGCCGACGATGACGACGTGCTTTCCGGCGGCGGACATCGGGGAGACCTCCAGGTCCCCCTCGCACACCCGGTTGGCCAGCGGCAGATACTCCATCGCCTGATGAACCCCCGCCAACCCCCGCCCCGGCAGCGGCAGTTCACGCCACGCCGTGGCTCCCACCGCCAGCACCACCGCGTCGTAGCGCGACCGCAGTTCGGCGGCCCCGACATCCCGCCCGACGGCGGTCGACGTACGGAACTTGGTCCCCTCGGCCCGCATCTGCTCGACGCGCCGCTCCAGGTGGTGCTTCTCCATCTTGAAGGCGGGAATGCCGTACCGCATCAGCCCGCCGAGCCTGTCGTCCTTCTCGTACACGGCGACGGTGTGCCCGGCCCGGGTCAGCTGCTGGGCCGCGGCGAGCCCGGTGGGTCCCGACCCGATCACCGCGACCGTACGTCCCGACAGCCTGTCAGGCGGTCGCGGCGGCGCGAAGCCGTCCGACCAGGCCCGGTCGGCGATGGCCACCTCGACGTTCTTGATGGTCACCGCGGGCTGGTTGATGGCCAGCACACAGCCGGCCTCGCACGGAGCCGGACACAACCGCCCGGTGAACTCGGGGAAGTTGTTCGTGGCGTGCAGCCGGTCGCTCGCGGCGCGCCAGTCCTCCCGGGAGACCAGGTCGTTCCACTCGGGGATCAGGTTCCCCAGCGGACAGGCTTCGTGACAGAACGGGACCCCGCAGTCCATGCAGCGACCGGCCTGCTTGCTGATGACGGGCAGCAGCGCCCCCGGGACATAGACCTCGTCCCAGTCACGGACCCGCTCCTCGACGGGCCTGCGCAGCCAGTCCTGGCGTGGTGTGGTGAGAAAACCCTTGGGATCGCCCATGGCGGTGTCCTTGCCGTCTTCGTGCGGACGCGTGACGGGGCCGTGCGTCGTCGGGCGGCACTCTCTTCCGGACACGATACGACTCATCGGCCCGCATGCCGAGCGGGGCCCGGTGACTCACGCGACGGCCAGGACGTAGAGCACCGAGGCCGCGGCGGAGGCGACCGTGCGTATGTGGTTCCACAGGGTCCACTCGCGCACGTACACGGGCCAGTAGGCGTCGGCCTCCGCCGTACCGGGCTCCAGCTTCATCAGGGCGTCGTTGCGCGGCACGTTCGCGCCCATGGTGAGCCCGAACGAGCCGAACAGATGCAACGCGCTGCCCACCAACAGTTCCACCGCGCCCTCGTTCGGCCACACCACCAGCGTGACCACGACGATCACCAGACACAGCACGGCCGACCCGACGAACACGAGCATGAACGGCGGATGCAGCGCGGTGACGTTGATCGCCCGCATCGCCGCGACCCCCTGCGCGGGCGGCAGCGCGGCGAGCCCCCTCATCACGAAGGTCGAGAACCCGCAGAACACCCCGGCCACCACCCCGGTGCCGAGCACCCCCAGCACCACGAGTACGAAGTACGCCCCATCGATCATGCCGTCCCCCAGGTCGATCCCCATACGTCCCCACAAGTGAACCCCTTGCCACTGACAATGCCCATTGCTCGACGACGCGGCGCTGCGGTCGACCGGCCCACGGACCTGCCGAGCTCACGCCGACCGGGCCCGAACATCCGTCCCCATCGCCGCATCCCCATCCCCGTGCCCATCCCCATCCGCCCCCGCTGCCGTCCCCCATTCCCGAAGCCTCTCCTCGACGGCACCCGCGATCCGGCGCCGAGCCTCGTGCCGCGCGACCCCGCTCATCAGCAGCAGGTCGTACGACGTGTCCACATGCCGTACGGACGCCACGACCGCCGAGATCACCGCCCCCTCGGACAACGCCCGCCCCGCCGCGCTCCGCCCCACCCGCCCGCTGCCCCGCACCGAGGCGTGCGCGGCGATCTCCGTCGCCCGGTCCGCCGGGCACCCCGGCAGCAGCCTGCGGATCTCCCGCGCGAACGCCTCCGTGAACCGCAGATCCTCCGCGGCCCGCCGCCGCGCGTCCCGCGTCCGACGCAGGCGCCGTGCCTCCGAATCCGCCAGGCACCGCTCCTCGGCCCGGGCGAGCCCCGCCTCCTCGACCAGCACGCCCTGCCGTTCGTACCGTCCCTGCCGCCGGTTGAACCGCACGACCACCGCCGACAACCCGCTCTCCTCCCGCGACCTGCGCGTCAACGCGGTGTCGCCCCTCGGCAGAAACACCAGATGCCCGAGATCGGCACAGTCGAGACACCGAGGCGCCCCCTCCTCCAGCACCAGCAGGGCCAGTGGCCCCCGCCGGCACTCGGCACACTGCCGCCGCTTGAGCGGCTGCACGACGAGAAGTCCTGGTGGGAGCGGAGGAGTTGTGCGCCTTGTCATGAGTGATTGATTCCCGCCGGCTACCAGGAATCCCCGGCCGGACCCCAGCTGCTCGCGCATGCTCCGCTCCTCCCCGCCAACAGCAACCCGGCATGATGGACCGTGTGCGACTGGAACCGATCACCTGGGACCGGCTCGGCGACCTCCTCGCCGAACGTGTGCTCGACCTGAAGCCGGACGACGGCAGCCCCTGGCCGCGCATCGCCTTCGACGGGGCCCCGGCGGCCCACCCCGGAGACCTCGCCGACCGCGTGGCCGAGGCGCTGCGTGTCCGCGGCCGACCCTCGCTCGCCATCGATACCGCCGGTTTCCTGCGCCCCGCCTCCCTCCGGCTGGAGTACGGCCACCAGGACGTGGACGCCTACTACGACGGCTGGTTCGACACCGGCGCCCTCTGGCGCGAGGTGTTCGGCCCTCTCGAGCCCGGCGGCGACGGACGTGTCCTGCCCGACCTCCGCGACCCGCTCACCGACCGCTCCACTCGTAGCCCCCGCGTCGAGCTCCCGCCCGGCGGCCTTCTGCTGCTGCACGGCCCCTTCCTGCTGCGCCACTGGTTCCCGTTCGATCTGACCGTCCACGTCCTCCTCTCCCCGGCTGCCCTGCGCCGCCGTACCCCCGAGGCCGAGCAATGGACTCTCCCCGCCTTCGAGCGCTACGAGAGCGAGACGGATCCCGTCACCGCCGCCGACGTCCTGATACGCGCGGACGACCCACGGCACCCGGCCTGGAACGGCTGACTCGGCCCCGGACCCGGCGCCCGAAAGCCGCGTACTTCCGGGTGCGCTTCCCCCGGAGCGCGGCAAGAATGTAGGGCGCCGGGACTAGCGGTGCCCTCTGTGCCGCGCCGGCCGTCCGGCACCGGGAGGTACTTCATGACCACCGCCGGAGACATCATGCACCGCGGCGCTCAGTGGATCCCCGCCCACGAGACCCTCGATCGGGCCGCCCAGATGATGCGCGAGCTCAACGTGGGCGCCCTGCCCATCAGCGACGAGAACGAACGCCTGTGCGGCATCCTCACGGACCGCGACATCGTCGTCGGCTGCGTGGCCATGGGCCACGACCCGGCGAGGGTCACCGCGGGCGAGATGGCCCAGGGCACCCCACGCTGGATCGACGCGAGCGCCGATGTCAGCGAAGTGCTCGAAGAGATGAAGGATCATCAGATCCGCCGACTTCCGGTGATCGAGAACAAGCGTCTGGTCGGCATGATCACCGAGGCCGATCTGGCCCAGCACCTCACGGACGACCAGATCGCGGCCTGGGCCGAGAGCGTCTACGCCCGGACCACGATGCGTTGATCCCGTCCTTCCCCGGCACGCACCCTCGCCCGGCCGCCCACGCCGGGCGAGGGGTTGTGCGTGCCGGGGTCGGCCGTGTTCAGAGCCAGCCGTTGCGCCTGAAGCTCCGGTACAGCGTCAGACAGACGACCGATATCAGACCGAGGACCAACGGATAGCCGAACTGCCAACGCAGCTCGGGCATGTGCTCGAAGTTCATGCCGTACACACCGCAGACCATCGTCGGTACGGCGATCACCGCCGCCCACGCCGTGATCCTGCGCATGTCCTCGTTCTGCGCGACCGTGACCTGCGCGAGGTGCGCCTGCAGAATCGAGTTGAGCAGCTCGTCGAACGCCGCGATCTGCTCGGTGGCCCGCAGCTGATGGTCGGAGACGTCCCGGAAGTACGCCTGTATCTCCGGGTCGATCACCCGTATCGGCCGCGTCGCCAGTTCCTGCAGCGGTCGGTGCAGCGGAGCGACGGCGCGTTTCAGTTCCAGCAGCTCACGCTTGAGCTGGTAGATCCGGCCGGGGTCGGCCCGCGCGCCGTTCGTCGCGAAGACATCCGACTCGACCTGGTCGATGTCCGCCTGGACCGCGTCGGTGACGTGCAGATAGTCGTCGACCACATGGTCCGCGATCGCGTGCAGTACGGCTGCCGGCCCCTTCGCGAGCTGCTGAGGGTCGGCCTCGAGTCCCTCGCGCAGCGGGCCCAGAGAGCCGTGCCTGCCATGTCGTACCGTGATCACGAAGTCCCGGCCGACGAAGACCATGATCTCGCCGGTGTTCACCACCTCGCTCGTCGCCGTCAGTTCGGTGTGCTCGACGTAGCAGACCGTCTTGAACACCGCGAACAGGGTTTCCCCGTACCGTTCCAGTTTCGGGCGCTGGTGGGCGTCGACCGCGTCCTCGGCCGCGAGCGGGTGCAGGTCGAAGAGTTGGGCGATGCCCGCGAACTCGTCGTCCGTCGGCTCGTGGAGACCGAGCCAGACGAAGCCCTCGTCGCTCTTGCGGACCCGCCGCACCGCGTCGGCCAGATCCTGGCCGGCCGGGATCCGGACACCTGACTCGTAGGCCACGCAGTTCACGACCGCGGTACCCAGGGGCGACCGGGCATGGTGACTCAGATCGACAAGCGGGCGCCGCCGTGCCAGCCGTGCCACCTTACGGAGGTCACCGACCCTGCCGAGGGCGGTGACCTTCCGCAGATTCCCTGCCATGGACATCTGGATCTCCTTGCGTGGATCTCCTCGCGCCGCACTGTCCGCACCTTGCGCCTGGCTCGTCAGTTTGCCAGCCTCGCGTGAACGCCGGAGAAGCCTGTGGGAACGGAAGGTTCCGTTTCGCTTCATCGGTGCGGGAGCGTCGACCCGGCCGAACAAAGCGGATGACTGGGATGATCTCGCCATGACGCGAACCGACGGGTATCTCCTCGACAACCGGCAGACCGAGGCGGGACAACGCTTCGACGCCTTCGCCGCTCTCTTCGATCCCACGACCTTCCGGCATCTCGAGGGATTCGGTGTCGGACCCGGCTGGCGGTGCTGGGAGGTCGGCGTCGGGGGGACCTCGGTGGTCTCCTGGCTGGCCAAGAAGGTGGGTCCGACCGGAAAGGTCGTCGCGACCGACCTCGACACCTCGTGGGTCGCCCCGGCCGCCCGGCCGCCTGTGGAGGTACGCGTCCACGACGTGGGCGTCGACGAGCCGCCGGGGGAGGGGTTCGACCTCGTGCACGCCCGGCTGGTCCTCGTTCATGTGCCGGACCGGGAAAGGGCGTTGCGCTCGATGATCAAGTCGCTGCGCCCCGGCGGACGGCTGCTGATCGAGGACGCCGATCCCGCTCTGCAGCCCCTGCTCTGTCCCGACGAGCACGGCCTCGAGCAGCAACTCGCCAACCGGCTGCGGCACAGCTTTCGCCAACTGCTCGCGGACAGCGGCGCCGACCTGGCGTACGGCCGCAAACTCCCGCGGCTGCTGCGCGAAGCGGGCCTGCGCAACGTACAGGCGGACGCGTACTTCCCGGTCACCTCGCCCGCCTGCGCCGCGCTGGAGTCCGCGACGATCCGTCAGATCCGGGACCGGCTCGTCGCCGAGGGCCTTGCCACGGACCAGGACATCGACCGCCACCTGTCCAATGTCGCCTCGGGCGGGATGGACCTGGCCACCGCGCCGATGATCTCGGCGTGGGGACGCAAGGGCTGATCGCCGACGGCGGTCGAGGGCCCTGTCCGTAGGCTCAACCGAGAACGGGCCTCAACCGAGAACGGGCGGTCTTCCGCCCACCCGCTCCACCGCGCGTGCGCCCGCCCGGCATCCCTGCGCCGCCGCGTCCTCGGGCGCGGCGCCCGTCAGCAGGGCGGCGAGGAACGCGCCGGTGAAGGCGTCGCCGGCCCCCGTCGTGTCCCGGGGTGTCGCGGGCACGGCCGGGACATGCGCGGACACGGTCCCGGACCGGGCCACCAGCGCACCCTCGGCACCCTGCTTGGCGACCACCAGCGGGACGTGGCGGCTCAGCTTGGCCGCCGCGTCCGCCGGATCGGGCAACCCGGTGAGCAGACAGGCCTCGTCACGGCTCGGCAGCAGGACATCCACCCCGGCCGCCAGATCCAGGAAGCGGTCGACACCCAGTTCGACGAGGTACCCCGCCGACGCCGGATCCAGGCTCACCGGCACACCACGCGCGCGTGCCGACGCCAGAGCCACTGCCGCGAGCGCCCGACTCGTCGCCGAGAAGAGCAGATAGCCCGAGAGATGCAGCCGTGCGACACCGTCCAGCAGCTCGTCCGACCAGTCGTCGGGGTCCAGCCGCGCCGAGGCACCGCTCTGGGTCAGGAAGGTGCGCTCGGCCGCCGAACCCGTGTCCACCAGGCAGATCACCGTTCCGGTCGGCGCCTCGGGATCGACGACGAGGCGTGGCCGCACCCCGCAGGCGGTCAGCTCACGCTCGTGCCACGCGGCCGAGTCCCGGCCCACCCGACCGAGCAGCCGAACCTCCGAGCCGCCCCAATGGGCAGCCCAGCAGGCCACATTGGCACCGGCACCGCCCGGCAGGGTCCGGATCGCGGCGGTCGTGTCGGTCCCCGACGCAAGCGGACCTCGGTGCCGGGCGACGATGTCCGTGATGACGTCCCCGACGACGAGCAGCGCCCCGCCCGACTCGGTCACGCCCCGGCCCAGGCCGCCGCGATCCGCCCCGCGAGCCGTACGTTGCCGCGGACCGCTGCCAGGTTGGCGCTCAGCGAGGCACCGTCGGTGTGCCGCACCAGGTAGTCGAGCAGGAACGGCGTCACGGCCTGCCCGCTCACGCCCTGCTCCTCGCACGCGTGCAGCGCGTCGGCGAGCACGCGCGCGTGGAGCTCCGGATCCAGCTGCTGCTGCTCAGGCACCGGATTGGCGACGATGAACGCCGACGCCGGGGAGTCGAGCGCGTCCTGGGCCCGCATCACGTCCGCGACCTGCTCCGGAGTGTGGAGCGTCCAGTCCACCGGATGCCCGGAGTCCGAAAGGTAGAAGCCGGGGAAGTTGCCGGTGCCGAAACCGGCCACGGCGACCCCGAGAGTCTCCAGTCGCTGCAGTGTGGCCGGCACATCCAGGATCGACTTCACGCCCGCGCAGACGACCGTGATCCTGGTGCGTGCCAGGAGTCCCAGATCGGCGGACTCGTCCTGGGTCACCGTCCACTCCCGGTGCACTCCGCCGAGCCCACCCGTGGCGAACACCCGTACGCCGGCCTGGGCGGCCAGCAGCGCGGTCGCGGACACCGTGGTCGCCCCGCTCGCCCCGGCGGCCACCGCGAGCGGCAGATCGCGGTGGCCCAGCTTCCGGATCCCGTCCTCGTTCGCGACCCGGTCCAACTGCTCCTTGTCCAGACCGACATGGGGGCGGCCGTCCAGCACGGCGATCGTGGCTGGGACGGCGCCCTCCTGCCGTACGACGTCCTCGAGTTCCAACGCCACCTGCAGATTGCGGGGGCGCGGCAACCCGTGCGCGATGATCGTGGACTCCAGGGCGACCACGGGTCGACGCGCGTCGACCGCTTCCCGTACTTCTTCGGACACCACCAACATCACGTGCCTGCTTCCTGTCGTTCGGTCTTCCCTCATCTCTGGCGGGCGGCACGCCTGGTCAAACCCTTGCGGCCGGGGGAAGAGACCACGAGCCTTGAGTACATGACGGACAACTCGGCGCGTCTCGACCATGTCGTCCTCTGGGTGCGCGATCCGCTGGCCGCTGCCGACTTCTACGAGAAGGCGGTCGGCATGGAGCCCCTGAGAGTCACTGAATTCGCCGCGGGAACGGTGTCGTTTCCCTCCGTGCGCCTCAACGAGGAAACCATTTTCGACCTTGCACCGTTCTCGCTGGTGGAGCGTATGAACATGCTCCCCGGGTCTGCCGACAGCGCGGGCCATCCTGTCAACCACGTGTGCCTGTCCCTGCCCGCTGACTCCTTCGACACCCTGCGCACTCGCCTGCTGGAACGGGACGTACCCGTCTCGGACTTCTCGTACGACTCCTACGGGGCCCGTGGCATGGCCAGGCGCAGTTTCTACTTCAGCGACCCCGACGGCAACGTCTTCGAGGTGCGGCACTACGTGTGACCACCGCGGGCCCTGCGGCTTCGTGGGTCAGTCGCCTGCCGACTCGCTCCGGACCCGCCGCGGGCCGCCGCGTGTGAACAACGCCAGCGCGCCCACGGGTATCAGCAGGCATGCGGCGGCGAGATTCAACCAGCCGTAGCCCGCCTGCGCCATCACGAGGCCGGCGGTCGCACCGCCGAGGCCAGCCGAGGTGTTCATGACGAGGTCGGACAGCCCCTGGGCGGCAGCGCGTGCGGCCTCGGGCACGGAGTCGGTGAGCAGGGCGGACCCGGAGACCAGCCCGGCCGACCAGCCGAGCCCCAGAACGAACAAACCCACCGCGACGCGGCCGTGACCGCCACCGGCCGCGCCCGCGAGGAATGCGGCGCAGGCCAGCAGCCCCACGGCGAGCCCGATACCCGACAGCCGTCCGACCCGGTCGGACAACCGCCCCATGAGCGGCGAGAACGCGTACATGCCCGCGATGTGACCACTGATGACCAGCCCGATCAGATCGATGCTCGCACCGTGGTGCCCGAGAGCGACCGGCGTCATCGACATGACCGAGACCATGGCGGTGTGGCAACCGGCGACCGTCACGAGCGCGAGCCGGGCGCGCGGCGAGGCGGCGACGGCGGTGAGACCCGCCCGCAGGGACCGGCCCTCGGCCGACAGTTCCTCTGCCGGGGCCAGCGCACGGGCCGTGAGCAGCGGGTCGGGGCGCAACAGGACGGCCACCGTCGCCGCCGCGACCAGGAAGATCCCGGCCGCCCAGAGAAAGGGGCCCGCCGTCGCGGGTATCCCGAGCCCGGACACGCTGCGCCCAGCGGGCGCGGCGATGTTCGGTCCGAGGACCGCCCCTATCGTCGCCGCCCACACGATGTTCGAGATGGCCCGGGCCCGCCTGTCCGGCTCGGCGAGATCGGCGGCCGCGAACCGCGCTCCCAGATTCGCCGACGAGGCCGCGCCGAACCCGGCCATGCCGCACAGCAGCAGCGGAAAGCTGCCGATGACTGCCGCGATCACGACGACGCCCGCCCCGAGGGCACCCACGAGATACCCCAGGACCAGTCCGGGCCGTCTCCCGCGCGCGGTCATCAGCGCCGCCAGCGGCAGCGAGGCCACCGCGGTGCCCGTGACCATCGCGGTCGGCGCGAGCCCGGACAGCGACTCGGTGCCGCTGATCCGCTGGGCCAGTACGGAAGAGAGCGCGACACCGGTGGCCACTCCGAGCCCGCCGAGAATCTGACTCGCGACGAGTACTCCGGAGACGCGACGGCGCAGCGCGGCCCGCTGCTCGCCCGCCACGGGCACGCCGACGCTCCGCTCGACGGCGGTCACCGCGGCCCGCTCACACGGCCGAGGAATGTGCTCACTGGCGCGGTCCCCCCTGCTTCCGCACAGCATCCGCCGCACGGAACCCCTTCCGTGCGGGACTGTCCCCTCGTACTACTGGCCCCCTATTGATGAAACCCTCGGGCCCCGCCGCCGAAACCCTCAGAACAGCGGCTCGGGCAGCACCCCTTCGAGCGCGAGCAGCTTCCGCTTGGTCTCCACCCCGCCCCCGAACCCGCCCAGGCCGCCACCGCTCTCCACGACCCGATGGCACGGCACCACGACCGGCAGCGGATTGGCGCCCATCGCCGCGCCCACCGCCTGCGCCGCGCCCGGCCGGCCTACCCGATCGGCCAGGTCGCCGTACCCGACGACCGCACCGTAGGGCACACCCGACGCCAGTTCGCGCAGTACCTGGCGGTTGAAGCCGGAGATCAGGGACCAGTCGAGCGGCAGCTCGAAATCGTGCCGCTCACCCGCGAAGTACGCGGTGAACTGGCGTATCGCCTCGGCAAGAAGGGGGGACCCGGGCTCCTCCACGGGTTGCTCGCCGAACCGGGAAGCGAGCCGCTTCACAGCCCTCTCGCGCACCGACTCCGTGGCGTGGAACACGACGTTCACCAGGCCCTCGTGCGTCGCGGCCAGCAGCAGCGGACCGATGTCGGTGCCGACAACCGTCCACACGACCCGCTGCCGCTTCTCCGGCTCCCGCCGCTCGTCCCACCCATGGCCGTCCATGTGCCCCACCGTACGACCCACCACTGACAATGCCCGGCGACGGCTCCGAGCGGGTGCGCAGGGGCCAGGAGTGACAGCGGAGGGACAACGGGCAAAGAGGTACGACACAGACACAGATTGAACGGAGTTGCCCGAGTGTGCACACGCCTGCCGCACAAGTGGGGCAAGGCCGTGTTTCTTTGCCGGAAAATCGTTCGACCCCTCGGGAGCCAGTCATACTCTCTGCCACAACCCTGACCGCTGGCCGGTCCTGGGGCACGGAGGCATTTCAGGGAAAACCGGGATGCAACAGGGCGGAAGGGCAACCGCGCATGCAGGGCACGGTCGACGGATTCAGCTACGGAATCGTCACACCGCTGGTGGCCTACCTCATGGCCTGCCTGGGCGGAGCGCTGGGCCTGCGCTGCACCACCAGATCGATGCTGGTCGCCCAGTCGTGGCGACCAGGGTGGCTGGCACTCGGGTCGGTCGCGATCGGCTCCGGCATCTGGACCATGCACTTCGTCGCGATGATGGGGTTCACCGTCAAGGAGACCCCGATCCACTACGACATGGCGCTGACCTTCGCCAGTCTGGGCGTCGCCATCCTCATGGTCGGCATCGGGATCTTCATCGTCGGCTACCGGGGCGCGAGCGGAACCGCGCTGTTCACCGGGGGCACCATCACAGGCCTCGGTATCGCCTCCATGCACTATCTGGGCATGGCCGGAATGCGCCTCAACGGGAAGCTGGAGTACAACACGCTCACCGTCGCCGCTTCGGTCGTGATAGCCGTCGTGGCCGCCACCGCCGCCCTGTGGGCGGCCGGGCAGATCCGCGGCTTCCTGTGGAGCGTGGGCGCCAGTCTCGTCATGGGGCTCGCCGTCAGCGGTATGCACTACACGGGCATGGCCGCCCTGCGGGTCCACCTCCACACGGCACCCGGCAGCCCGGAGGGAGCCTCCCCCGCGGCCCTGCTCGCCCCCCTCATGATCGGCCCTCTGGCCTTCCTCCTGCTGGCCGGCGTCGTCGTGCTGTTCGATCCGCTGATGGTCAAGGGCAAGCCCGACCTGCGCGCTGCCGAGAACAAACCGGGTATCCCGGCCCACCCTCCGGTCCCGCACCCCGGCCGACGCCTCCCGCCGGGTGCCCGGCAGAGGCACGGACATCAGGGCTCCCGCACCCCGCAGAACCGGTGATCAGGACCCGTTGTCAGTGGGTGGTCGTACGGTGGATGTCATGCGGCCAGTTTCCGAGATCGAACGCACGGTGGCGCCCTTCGAGGTCGTCAGCCCCTACCAGCCGAGCGGCGACCAGCCGACGGCCATCGCCGAGCTGGCTCGGCGCATCGAAGCAGGTGAGAAGGACGTCGTGCTCCTCGGCGCGACCGGCACCGGCAAGTCCGCCACCACGGCGTGGATGATCGAGAAACTTCAGCGCCCCACGCTCGTCATGGCGCCGAACAAGACCCTGGCCGCCCAGCTGGCGAACGAGTTCCGGGAACTCCTCCCGAACAACGCGGTCGAGTACTTCGTCTCGTACTACGACTACTACCAGCCCGAGGCCTACGTCCCTCAGTCGGACACATACATCGAGAAGGACTCCTCGATCAACGAGGAAGTCGAACGCCTGCGCCACTCCGCGACGAACTCGCTGCTCACCCGGCGGGACGTCATCGTGGTCGCCTCCGTGTCCTGCATCTACGGCCTCGGTACTCCGCAGGAGTACGTGGACCGGATGGTCCCTCTCAAGGTCGGCGAGGAGATCGACCGGGACCAGCTGCTGCGCCGTTTCGTCGACATCCAGTACACGCGCAACGACCTGGCCTTCACCCGCGGCACGTTCCGCGTCCGCGGCGACACCATCGAGATCTTCCCGGTCTACGAGGAGCTGGCCGTCCGCATCGAGATGTTCGGTGACGAGATCGAGGCCCTTTCCACCCTCCACCCGCTCACCGGCGAGATCATCAGCGAAGACGAGCACATGTACGTCTTCCCTGCCAGCCACTACGTGGCAGGGCCCGAGCGCATGGAGCGGGCCGTCAACGACATCGAGAAGGAACTCGGCGAACGCCTCGCCGAACTGGAGAAGCAGAACAAGCTGCTGGAGGCCCAGCGCCTGAGGATGCGGACGACGTACGACATCGAGATGCTCCGCCAGATCGGTTCCTGTTCCGGAGTCGAGAACTACTCGATGCACTTCGACGGACGCCTCCCCGGCTCTCCGCCGAACACTTTGATCGACTACTTCCCGGACGACTTCCTGCTCGTCATCGACGAGTCGCACAACACGGTCCCGCAGATCGGCGCCATGTACGAGGGTGACGCGTCCCGCAAGCGCACGCTCGTCGACCACGGCTTCCGGTTGCCCTCCGCGCTGGACAACCGCCCTCTGAAATGGGAGGAGTTCCAAAAGCGCATCGGGCAGACCGTCTACCTGTCGGCGACCCCCGGCAAGTACGAGCTGTCCCGGGGTGACGGCTACGTCGAGCAGATCATCCGCCCCACCGGTCTCATCGACCCCGAGGTCGTCGTCAAGCCCACCGAGGGCCAGATCGACGACCTGGTGCACGAGATCCGCACGCGCGCGGAGAGGGACGAACGCGTCCTGGTGACCACGCTCACCAAGAAGATGGCCGAGGACCTCACCGACTACTTCCTGGAACTCGGCATCCAGGTCCGCTATCTGCACAGTGACGTCGACACCCTGCGCAGGGTCGAGCTGCTGCGCGAACTGCGCGCCGGCGAGTTCGACGTCCTGGTCGGCATCAACCTCCTCCGGGAGGGCCTCGACCTCCCGGAGGTTTCCCTGGTGTCCATCCTCGACGCCGACAAGGAGGGCTTCCTGCGCTCCGGCACCTCCCTGATCCAGACCATCGGCCGCGCGGCGCGCAATGTGTCCGGCCAGGTCCACATGTACGCCGACAAGATCACCCCGGCGATGGAGAAGGCCATCGAGGAGACCAACCGCCGCCGGGAGAAGCAGGTTGCGTACAACAAGGAGAAGGGCATCGACCCGCAGCCCCTCCGCAAGAAGATCAACGACATCGTCGCGCAGATCGCCCGTGAGGACGTCGACACGGAACAGCTCCTCGGCTCGGGCTACCGCAAGTCGAAGGACGGCAAGGGCGCCAAGGCGCCGGTGCCCTCGCTCGGCGGCAAGGCGGCCAAGGGAGCGAAGGCGGGCAAGGGCAAGGCCGGCCAGACGGTGCCGACGGACCGCCCCGCGGCCGAACTCGCCGACCAGATCGAGGAGATGACCGCACGCATGCGTGCCGCGGCGGCCGACCTGCAGTTCGAGATCGCTGCCAGGCTGCGCGACGAGGTGTCGGAGATGAAGAAGGAGCTGCGGCAGATGAGGGAGGCGGGCATCGCCTGAGTGCCGCACGGGGCGCACGAGGTACCCGGCCTCCGCACCGGCCGGGACCTCGACCCGCCCCCGCGACCTGCGTCGTACGCGCAGTGTTGCAACACCGACACAAAGTGCGCCCGAGGCTTCGGCACTGTCAGTGCTCCTGCGTAGGGTTCAGGTCATCCGCGGACCCCGCGGAAACAGGGGACGGCTCGAGAGGGGAACAGCGCGTGGTGGACGTATCCAAGGGTGGAGCACCCAGTGGCAGCGTCAATCTGACCAAGGGTCAGGCCATCAGCCTGCAGAAGAACGACGGGGGCACCCTGACCGCGGTGCGTATGGGCCTCGGCTGGCAGGCGGCTCCCCGGCGCGGCCTGTTCGGCACGCGTACGCGGGAGATCGACCTCGACGCATCCGCCGTGCTGTTCGCCGACAAGCAGCCCGTCGACGTGGTGTTCTTCCGTCACCTCGTGAGCGACGACGGCTCTGTGCGGCACACGGGCGACAACCTCGTCGGCGGTGTCGGCCAGGGCGGTGACGACGAGGCGATCCTCGTCGACCTCCCGCGTGTGCCGGTCCACATCGACCAGATCGTCTTCACCGTGAACTCCTTCACGGGCCAGACCTTCCAGGAGGTGCAGAACGCCTTCTGCCGCCTGGTCGACGAGGCCAACGGAGACGAACTCGCCCGCTACACACTGGACGGCGGCGGGCAGTACACGGCCCAGATCATGGCGAAGGTGCACCGCGCCGGTGCCGGCTGGAAGATGACCGCCCTTGGCACGCCTGCCAACGGCCGCACCTTCCAGGACCTGATGCCGGCGATCCTGCCGCACCTGTAACCGGGCCCGGGCAGCCCACGAACAACAGAACGACACGGGGGGACGAAGGCGATGACGGCCGAGCTGGTCCGGGGGCAGAACCATCCGCTCTCGCAGGTCCGTCTCGAAGTGCGGATCTCGGCCGGCACGCCGATCGTGGCCGCGGCCACGATCGGCGACGAGCAGGGCAGGGTCCACGGTGTCGAGTGGGTTGCCCATCCCGGCGCGCCCACGCTCCCCGGTCTGGAGGTCTCCAGACAGGCGGCGGCCGATCACCGCCTCGCCGTGGATCTGGGCGCCATGCCGGAGTCCGTGCACCGGGTCAGCGTGCTGCTCGCGCTGCCGTCCGGCGTGGGCGGCCCGGCCCGGTTCGGCGCCGTAGCCGCCCCCTTCGTCACCGTCACCGGCCTCGACGGCACCGGGATCGCCAGCTACACGATCACGGGCCTGGAGGCCGAGTCGGCGGTGGTCGCCCTGGAGCTGTACCGCAGACAGGACGCCTGGAAGGTACGAGCGATCGGCCAGGGATACTCCGGCGGCCTCGCCGAACTCCTCACCGACCAGAGCCTTCCCGAGGCCCGCCGCCTCGCGGACGTCATCAACGAGGCGGTGTTCCAGGCGCACTCCCGCTCGGTCGCACCCCCTCCGCCGCGCACACCCGACAGCGACCGCACCCGCCGGACGCCGTCGGCCGCACCCGCCCAGTCCGCGTCGCCCTACGCGGCTCAGGGACCGCAGGACCCCCTGGCTCCCGGAACACCGGAGCAGGCCGGCTCCGCGTCGCAGGGCGTCCAGGGCGCCGCATCGGCGCAACCTCCGTCGCTGTACGGGGTCCAGGACCCGCAGAACCCGCCGGCACAGACCGGACAACCTGACGATTCGCCCCAGGTGGGCGGCCGCGCAGGGGAAGCCGCGCAAACCGACTCCTCCGCCACCTCCCAGCCACCCGCCCCCGCCGGCGGCGCACCGATCAACTACAGTCACCCCAGCCGCCGTACCTCCGCGCCGCCACCGGCCCCGCCGACCGCACCCCCGTCCCCGCCCGGACAGCCGCCACGGCCGGTCGCGGGCGACGCGACCGGGTGGTCCATGGACGAGCGGCTCTACAACCAGGTCTGGGGCATGTTTGAGGACCTGGCGCGCAGCGTCGCCGCGTACCGCAGCGCCGTGGACTTCGCCGACTCTCGTCTTGAACAGGAGATCGACAAGGCGCTGGCGGATCCGCGCAGCCGGATCGGCGGCCAGGGCGATGCCGCCCGGGAGACCGCCCGCGCCAAGCACGCGCAGCTCGTCGACCAGGCCCGCGCCGCCCTCGACCGCGACCTCTCCCAGCTCGTCGCGGAGGCGGAGGTCGTCGAGCCCGCGCTGCCGCTGTCGTACGCGCGCTGGGACAATCCCGTCTGGCACGGCTACCGAGTGCCGATGGAGTTGCCCATGGCGCTGCGGCTGGGCGATCTGCGGCTGCCCGAGAGCGCCGACCTGAGCATTCCGATGCTTGTTCGGCTGCCGTTGGAGCGGGGCCTGTGGATCGACAGCGGTGGTGAGGCGCTCGACGGTTCGCTCGTCGATTCCGACGAGCTGCGGCGGCTCGCGATGGACACGGCGGTGACCCACGCGGCCCGGCTGCTCGCCGTCCATCCCCCGGGTGAGTTCGCCGTGCACGTCATCGATCCGGCAGGCTCGGGCGCCCAGGCCCTCGCGCCGCTCGTACGGACCGGGGTGCTCGCGGGCCCGCCCGCCGCCGGGGCCGCAGGCGTCGCGGACGTTTTGGGCCGGCTGACCCAGCGCGTCGACCTGGTGCAGATGGCGGTGCGTGGTGGCGCGGCCGACTCGCTGCCGCCCGACCTCGACACCGCTCAGCAGCTGTTGATCGTCAATGACTTCCCGCACGGCTTCGACGACCGGGCGGTGACCCAGCTGCGCTACCTCGCCGACGAGGGCCCGGCCGTCGGGGTCCACCTGATGCTGGTCGCCGACCGCGAGGACGCCTCGGTCTACGGACCCCTGCTTGACCCGCTCTGGCGTTCGCTTCTGCGACTCACTCCTGTGCCCGACGACCACCTTGCCGACCCGTGGGTCGGTCATGCGTGGACGTACGAGCCATCAGCCGTGCCGCAGGGCAGCCAGGTGCTCCAGCAGGTGCTCAGCCAGGTGGCCGCAGCCCGTCGCTCATGGAACCGTTGAGGCGCTCAGGACCTTCACCAAGCATCCGCAAAGCCTCCTGAACTGCGGATTTGGGTTTTCTTTTACTAATCTCTTTACCTTTCCTTGGTGATTGGGGTACTGTTTTCCCAACGGAGGGGAGTACTCCCTACCTGCTGCGGCGTACCCGTCAATACGGATCACTCCAGATCCCGGGGCGTCGGCCCGCAGGCACCGGGCGCGTGAAGGAGCCCGGCTGTCGCGGGTGGAAGAGACCTCCGGTAGCGACGACGCTGAAATTTGCCGTTACGTACTGCCGGAGGCGCAGTGAATGTTTCCGTGACCCTGTGGGTCCTGACCATCGTGGGTCTCGCCGCTCTGATCGCGGTGGACTTCTTCATCGGGCGCAAGCCCCATGACGTATCAATCAAGGAAGCCGGGATCTGGACGGTCGTCTGGATAGCCCTGGCCGCACTCTTCGGCCTGGGGCTGCTCGTCTTCAGCGGCGGTGAGCCCGCCGGCGAGTTCTTCGCGGGCTTCATCACGGAGAAGTCGTTGAGCGTCGACAACCTCTTCGTCTTCGTCCTGATCATGGCGAAGTTCGCGGTGCCCTCTCAGTACCAGCAGCGAGTGCTCCTCATCGGTGTCCTCATAGCCCTCGTCCTGCGTGCGATATTCATCGCCGCCGGCGCCGCGATCCTCGCGAGCTTCGCTTGGGTGTTCTACATCTTCGGTGCCTTCCTCATCTGGACCGCCTGGAAGCTGATCCAGGAGGCCCGGGCCGACGAGGAGGACGAGGAGTTCGAGGAGAACAAGCTGCTCAAGGCTGCCGAGAAGCGGTTCGGTGTGGCCGACCGCTACCACGGGACCAAGCTGTGGATCGAGGAGAACGGCAAGCGGATCATGACGCCGATGCTGGTCGTCATGCTCGCGATCGGCACCACGGACGTACTGTTCGCCCTCGACTCGATCCCGGCGATCTTCGGCCTCACCCAGGACCCGTACATCGTCTTCACCGCCAACGCGTTCGCCCTCATGGGCCTGCGCCAGCTGTACTTCCTCATCGGCGGCCTGCTGAGGAAGCTGGTCCACCTCTCGTACGGCCTGTCGGTCATCCTCGGCTTCATCGGCGTCAAGCTGGTGCTGCACGCACTGCACGAGTCCGGCGTCCACGTACCGGAGATCTCCATACCGGTCTCCCTCGGGGTGATCTGCGGCGTGCTGGTCATCACCACGATCACCAGCCTGATCGCCTCCAGGAAGCAGGAGGCGGCCGAGGCGGCGCAGAAGGAGAGCGAAGGCGCTCCCAAGGACAGCATCGAGGCCTGACCGCGCCGGACGAAGGAACAACCACATCGGGAACGGTGTGGCGGCGAATTGCCGACCACCGTTCCCGATGCCTCGTTGCGCTGGTCCAAGAGATCGACGCGACGCGTGCGCGCCGGGCTTCGCCCTGCGGAGGGTGGCTCGGTGGGTGCCGGAGTATGTGCCCTGTTTCGGGGCACCAGGTCGAAGCGGGGGCAGAGGGCGAAAGGGGCACTGTGAAGGAGCGTGTGCGGGGCAAACGTCAGGGGTCGGGCGTGGAGCGGTGTGCGTGTGCATGGCCCGTGTCGGTCTGCGACGATCGCTGAATGATCGTGCAGCTGCGGTCGCTCGCGACGCGGTGGACGGCTGTCGTGCCGGTGGCCGCGGTCGTCCTGCTCGGCTTCACCTGGGGCCGCGATCTTCCCGGTGTGGTGGTCGCGCTGGTGACACTGGTCCTCGCCGGCGCTGTCCTGGCTGCCGTACATCACGCCGAGGTGATCGCCCACCGGGTCGGTGAACCCTTCGGGTCCCTCGTGCTGGCCGTCGCCGTCACGATCATCGAAGTCGCCCTGATCGTCACACTGATGGCCGACGGCGGGGACAAGAGCGCCACCCTGGCCAGGGACACCGTCTTCGCGGCCGTGATGATCACCTGCAACGGCATCGTCGGGCTGAGCCTTCTCAGTGCCTCGATCCGCCACGGGACCGCGGTCTTCAACCCGGAGGGCACCGGCGCCGCTCTCGCCACGGTCGCGACGCTGGCCACCCTCAGTCTGGTGCTGCCGACTTTCACC
Source organism: Streptomyces sp. ME02-8801-2C (assembly GCF_033793965.1). Taxonomy (NCBI): domain Bacteria; kingdom Bacillati; phylum Actinomycetota; class Actinomycetes; order Kitasatosporales; family Streptomycetaceae; genus Streptomyces; species Streptomyces sp. ME02-8801-2C. The sequence goes on from NZ_JARAXP010000001.1 coordinate 231,632, forward strand.
ACGAGCAAGCCGGGCCCTGAGTTCTCCACCGCCCAGCTCACCTTCGCCGCACTCGCCTCGCTGACCCTGTACGGACTGTTCGTGGCGACCCAGACCGTGCGGCACCGCGACTACTTCCTGCCGGTCACCAGACAGGGCGAGGTCATCGACGCGGACGGCCACGCGGAGCTCCCGACCCGCCGCGACACCCGGGTCAGCCTGGGACTGCTGGGCCTGGCGCTGATCGGGGTGGTCGGCCTCGCGAAGGGAGTCTCGCCCACCATCGAGTCCGGGGTGGAGGCTGCAGGCCTGCCGCATGCCGTCGTCGGTGTGGTCATCGCCCTGCTCGTGCTGCTTCCCGAGACCATCGCCGCGCTGCGCTCCGCGCGCCGGGACCGGGTGCAGACCAGCCTGAACCTCGCCCTCGGGTCCGCGATGGCCAGCATCGGCCTGACCATCCCGGCCGTGGCCCTGGCGTCCGTCTGGCTCTCCGGACCACTGGTCCTCGGTCTCGGCGCCACCCACATGGTGCTGCTGGCCCTGACGGTGGTCGTGGGCTCGCTGACGGTGGTGCCGGGGCGGGCCACGCCGCTCCAGGGCGGCGTACACCTGGTGCTGTTCGCGGCCTACCTGGAGCTGGCGATCAATCCCTGACCACCGCTGCGGGTCAGTCCGTGGCAGGGACGGCGACGAGGCGGGGCACCGGCCGGGTCTCCGGCAACAGCGCGAAGCACCCCAGGCTGAACAGCGCGATCCCCGTCAGATAGGCGCCCACGCTCCACGGCACCCGCCCGCCGTGCTCGGCGAGCGCCGTCGCCACGATCGGGGTGAGCGCGCCGCCGAGCACCCCGCCGAGGTTGTAGCCGACCGCGGCGCCCGTGCACCGTACGCGGGGCTCGTACAGCTCCGGAAGATAGGCGGCGATCACCGCGAACATCGTGACGAACGCGATCATCGCCACCAGGAAGCCGAGGAACATCAGCAGCGGTTCACCGGTCGACAGCAGAGCGACCATCGGGCACATCCACACGGCAGCGGCGGCACACCCCGTGAGGCACAGCGGCCGGCGACCGTAACGGTCGCCCAGGAGAGCCACCACCGGCGTCAGAGCGCCTTTGACCACCACCGCGGCCATGATGCAGGCCAGCATGACGGTACGGCTGACACCGAGCCGTTCGGTCCCGTAGGCGAGGGACCAGGTCGTCACCGCGTAGAACACCGCGTAGCCGACCGCGAGCGCGCCCGCCGTCAGCAGGACCAGCCGCCAGTGGTCGCGCACGACTTCGGCGAGCGGCACGCGCGCGTGGTCGTCGATCTCCAGGAAACTCGGGCTCTCCGCGAGCGAGGAACGCAGCCACAGCCCCGCCACGGCGAGCACCCCGGCCGCCCAGAACGGCACCCGCCACCCCCACGAGGCGAACTGCGCCTCCGTCAGGGACGCCGACAGCGCAAGCATCACCCCGTTGGCCAGGACGAAGCCGACCGCGGGGCCGATCTGCGGGAAACTCGCCCACAGGGCGCGCCGTTCGGCGGGCGCGTGCTCCGCGGTCAACAGGACCGCCCCGCCCCACTCCCCGCCGAGACCGAGCCCCTGGAGGAAACGCAGCACCAGGAGGAGCACGGGAGCGGCCATGCCGATCGACTCGTACGTCGGCACGCAGCCGACCGCGACCGTCGACGCCCCCGTCAGCAGCAGCGAGACGACAAGGACGGGCCGTCGCCCCCGCCGGTCCCCGATGTGCCCGAACAGCACCGACCCCAGCGGCCGGGCGACGAACCCCACACCGAACGTCCCGAAGGCGGCCAGTGTCCCGGCCAGCGGGGAGAAGGTCGGGAAGAACAGCGGCCCCAGAACCAGCGCGGCCGCGGTGCCGTAGACGAAGAAGTCGTAGAACTCGATGGCCGTCCCCGCGAGCGAGGCGGCGGCCAGCCGCACCATCGAAGGCGCCCTTACCGTGCGTACGTCGTGCATGCCGCGTCAACTACCCACGGTGACCGCACGTTACGGGGGCGTGCGGGGCCGACCGGGATCAGTACGTCACGGTGATGCGCCGGTCGATGCCGTCCACCCTTATCGGCCCTCCGTACGGGATGACGATCTGCGGATCGGTGTGTCCGAAGTCCACGTCGAAGACGGTCATCATCCCGGGTGCGTAGGCGCGCAGGGCGCGTTCGACGGCCTCCCGTTGTTCGGCGGCGTAACGAGCGCCCTCCTCGGGGCTGTTGGGGCGCTCGAAGGACCAGGTCTTCGCGCGGCCCATCAGCAGCGCGGAGAAGCGCTGGAGCAGCCCGCGCTCGCCCATGTTGCGCAACGTGCGGAAGACCTCCTCGCCGCTCGGCATCTCCTCCGAGGTCTCCAGGAGCAGCACTCCGCCGTCGTATGCCGTCAGGTCGTGGGAGACCTCACGGTCGGCCATCAGCAGCCAGGCGAGGATCTCCAGACAGCCGCCCCAACCGGGGCCCTCCACCACGCGGTCGGCGTTCAGCCAGGTCCAGCCGTTGCCGGGACGGGTCTCCGGTTCGGCGTCGAAGGTCGCCGGGTCGGCCCAGTCGCGGTTGACGTCGTTCCAGCGCTCGGCGGGCCGCAGTTCGTACTCGCCCGAGGTGAACAGGGCGGCCCGCAGGGACTCGGCGGTCAGCGGGTCCATGGCCACGGGTCGTCCGAGCGCCGTCATCACGGTCGCGCCGTGATAGCCGACGATCCCGGTGTTGTACAGGTAGGCCAGCAGGTTCGTGTTGTCGCTCATCCCGAAGAACGGCTTCGGGTTCGCCCGGATCAACTCCCGGTCCAGGAACGGCAGCACGGTGATCTGGTCGTCGCCGCCGATCGTCGCGATGACCGCCTTGATGTCCGGGTCGGCGAACGCCGCGTGGATGTCGTCGGCCCGCTCCCGGGGCGTCGAACCCATCTTCCGGGTCGCCGGATACTCGACCGGTTCGAGTTCGAACTCCTTGCGCAGCCGCTCCAGCCCCAGTTCGTGGGGGCGCGGGAAGAGCCCGGGGAGGGCCGCGCCGGGCGAGATGACGGCTATGCGGTCGCCGGGAGAGGGCTTGGGGGGATGGACGGGGTGTGTCATGCCGGGAGCGTACGGGGCGTCCTGTTGTCGGCGCACCGTGATAAACCGGGGGCTGAGCAGCGGTCCTCGACAGGCCGCCACACCTGAACGGACCGGAGGAACCGTGCCCCGCACCCTCGCCAGCGCCCCGATCATGATTCTCAACGGACCCAATCTGAACCTCCTGGGCCAGCGCCAGCCGGAGATCTACGGCTCCGACACCCTCGCCGACGTCGAGGCCCTGTGCGCCAAGGCGGCGGCCGGGCACGGCGGCACGGTGGACTTCCGGCAGTCCAACCACGAGGGCGAGCTGGTCGACTGGATCCAGGAGGCGCGCCTGAACCACGCGGGCATCGTGATCAACCCGGGCGCCTACTCGCACACGTCCGTCGCGATCCTCGACGCCCTCAACACCTGCGACGGCCTGCCCGTGTTGGAGGTCCACATCTCCAACATCCACCAGCGCGAGACGTTCAGGCACCACTCGTACGTCTCACTGCGCGCCGACGGAGTCATCGCGGGGTGCGGTGTGCAGGGATACGTGTTCGGGGTGGAGCGGGTCGCCGCGCTGCTGAAGGCGGCGACCGCGCAGGCCTGACCTACAGCCGCCCCGCCTCCACGATCCGCCGCAGGAACTGCTGGGTGCGCTCCTGCTGCGGATCGCCGAACACCTGCTCGGCCGTACCGCGTTCGAGGACCACACCGCCCTCCAGGAAGCAGACCTGGTCCGCGACATCGCGGGCGAAGCCCATCTCGTGGGTCGCCAGGACCATCGTCATGCCGTCGCTCTTCAGATCCCGGACGACGGCGAGGACCTCTCCCACCAGCTCCGGGTCGAGGGCCGCGGTGATCTCGTCCAGGAGCAGCAGCCGGGGGCGTACGGCGAGGGCGCGGACGATCGCCGCGCGCTGCTGCTGGCCGCCGCTCAGCCGGTCCGGGTACTCGCCGGCCTTCGCGCCGAGCCCGAGCCGTTCCAGCAACTCACGGCCGTACCGCTCCGCCTCGGCGCGGTCCACGCCGTGCACCCGGCGCGGGGCGAGGGTGATGTTCTCCAGCACCGTCATGTGCGGGAAGAGGTTGTACGCCTGGAAGACCACGCCGATCCGGCGGCGCACGGCGTCCTGGTCGGTCCGCGGATCGGTGATCTCCTCGCCGTCCAGCCAGATCGCGCCGTCGTCGATCTCCTCCAGCAGGTTCGCGCACCGCAGCAGCGTCGACTTGCCCGAGCCGGACGCGCCGATCAGCGCGGTCACCGTGTGCGGCGCGACCTCCAGATCGACGTCCCGCAGGACGACCGTCTCACCGAAGGTCTTGCGTACGGACTCCATACGGAGCACGGGGGAGGAGCCGTCGGGGATCTCGCTCACAGTGTTCCTCCCTGCGCCCGCTGCCGGTCCATCCGGGCCGTCACCCAGTCAGTGAAGCGGGTCATCGGGATGGTCAGCGCGACGAAGACCAGCCCCGCGACGATGTACGGCGTGTAGTTGAGGCTGCGGCCCACGATGATGTCGGCCGCGCGGACGGCGTCCACCGCGCCGCCGATCGAGACGAGCCCGGTGTCCTTCTGCAGCGACACCAGGTCGTTCAGCAGCGGCGGCACCTGGCGCCGTACCGCCTGGGGCAGCACGACGTGGCGCAGCGCCTGCCGGTTGGTCAGCCCGAGCGAGCGGGCCGCCGCCCGTTGCGACGGGTGCACGGACTCGATGCCGGCCCGGAACACCTCGGCGACGTACGCCGAATACGTCAGCGTCAGCGCCGTACCGCCGAGCAGCACCGGGTCCACGGTGATGCCCTGCAGACGCAGCGCCGGGACACCGAGTACGACGATCATCAGATTGATGATCAGCGGGAGGCCGCGGAAGAAGTCCGTGTACGCGGCGGCCAGCGCGCGCAGTGGGAAGAACACCGGGCCGCGCAGCGTACGCGCGATCGCGATCAGCATGCCGAGGACGAGCACCGCGACGCCGCAGATCAGCAGCAGCCGTACGTTCAGCCACAGCCCTTCGAGGACCTTGGGGAACGCCTCGCGGGCGTACTGCCCGTTGAAGAACGTCTCCTTGGTGCGCGGCCAGCCCGGTGCGCTCACGACGACCAGATAGAGGACGACCCCGGTGACCAGGGTGGACAGCGCGGCGATCGACGTGGCGCGGCGCGCGCGGGTGCGCTTGTACCGCTCACGGTCGATCCGGCGCTGCGAGGGGACGTAACCGTCGCCCCGGTCCGGCAGGTCGGCCGGGTCCTCCTGCCCGGACTCCTCCTTCACTGCGGTCACTTGAGCACCGGAGCGTCGACGGCGTCCGACAGCCACTGCTTCTCGAGGGAGGCGAGCGTTCCGTCCTTGCGCAGGGCGTCCACCGCGGTCGTCACGCACGAGGTGAGCGCACTGCCCTTGTCGAGCACCAGTCCGAACTGCTCGGGCGTACCGCCCTGGTTCTCGAACTGCCCGACGATCTTCGCGTCGGTCACCTCGGCGGCGGTGATGTAGAAGGCGGTCGGCAGGTCGACGACGATGGCGTCGACCTGGCCGTTCTGCAGCGCGGACTTGGCCTGGTCGTTCTTGGCGTACGCGGCGGGCTCCTGGGTCGGCTTCACCACGTCGTCGATGTAGTTGAGGCTCGTGGTGCCGACCTGGGCGCCCAGCTTGAGGCCCTTGAGGTCCGCGATGCTCGTCGCCTTCGCGGCCTTGGAGCTCTTCAGCGCGATGACGGCCTGGCGCACGTCGTAGTAGCCGGACGAGAAGTCGACGGCCTTCTTGCGCTCGGCGCTGATCGACACCTGGTTGATGTCGAAGTCGAAGGTCTTCTCGCCGGGCGCGAAGGCCTTGTTGAAGGGCACGCTCTGCCAGACGACGTTCGCCTTGTCGTAGCCCAGCTGCTGTGCCACGGCGTAGGCGACCGCCGACTCGAAGCCTTCGCCGTTCGCGGGCTTGTCGTCCTTGAACCACGGCTCGTACGCGGGCTTGTCGGTGGCGATCGTCAGCTTGCCCGCGGTCTGGGTGGCCAACTTGCCCTTGGCGCAGGTGGTTCCGGCCGTCCCGGTGGGTTTGGCGGCGCTCTTCTCCTCCGGCTGCGGGGCGCAGCCGACAGCGGTGGCGAGCAGGGCGACAGCGGCGGCGGAGACTGCGCGGCGCAGCGTGCGAGGGGCAAGGTACATGGCGGGAGAGTGGCAGCGAGGCGTGCTATTTGTCCAGGTCACAGCCGGAATTGTCCGCATAGTGGGAACGTGTGTTGCATTCCTGTGAACGCCGGGATGAACGTGCGGGCCAAGGCCGGCTCGAACGCCGGGGCCGCCGACCGAGGGCGGGGATCGACAGGTCGGCGGCCCGTGCCGCCCAGGAGCCGTCATCCTGTGCGGGGCTGCCTCCAGTGCACTGCGCCAGGGCGCACGCCGGGAGCGCGCGTGCGCCACCAGCGTGTGTGTTCGTTTCACACGGGGCGTGCAGCCGTCAATTGCACGCCCCCCATAGAGGAGTTCACCACCGCGCAAAGGAATTTCACCACCGCGTGGGCGAGGTCTTCTCCGCCGGGATCACCAGCCCCGCGCGTGCCACTCCGGCAGATGGGGCCGCTCCGCACCGAGGGTGGTGTCGTTGCCGTGTCCCGGATAGACCCAGCTCTCGTCCGGGAGCGGGGCGAAGATCTTCGTCTCCACGTCGTGGATCAGGCTGGCGAAGGCCTCAGGGTCCTTGCGGGTGTTGCCCACGCCGCCGGGGAAAAGGCAGTCTCCGGTGAACACATGCGGATGCCCGTGCGGGTCGTCGTAGACGAGCGCGATGGAGCCCGGCGTGTGTCCCACCAGTTGACGCGCGGTGAGTTCCACGCGCCCCACGCGGATCGTGTCCCCGTCGTCGACGGGCACCTCGGTCGGTACGGGGATGCCCTCGGCGTCCTCCCGGCCCGCGTACGTACGTGCGCCGGTGGCCGCCACGACCTCGGCGAGCGCCTGCCAGTGGTCCCCGTGCTGGTGCGTGGTGACGACCGACGCGATCCCGTCGTCACCGATCAGTGTGATCAACGTATGGGCGTCGTTCGCCGCGTCGATCAGCAGCTGCTCGTCGGTGGCCCGGCAGCGCAGCAGATAGGCGTTGTTGTTCATCGGGCCCACCGCGACCTTGGTGATCATCAGGTCCGGCAACTCGTGCACATCGGCAGGGCCGCCGACCTTCACCGCTCCGCTGTACGTCATGGCGGTCAGCCTATAGCGACGCGGTCGCCCCTAGAGCGGGGGCAGCGCGGGCAGCGCACCTCCCTGTACGTCGAGTTTCGCGCCGTCGCGCCGGCCGCAGAGCCACCCCAGCAGCTCGGGCGCCGGCCCGGTGACCGTGACCCGGGGTCCGTTCGACTCGCTTCCCGTGCTCCACGCGCGCGTGCCGTCCGTGACCACGGTGCGGGGCACCTCGGGGTGGCCGGTGAACCGGTCGGCCAGGAAGGCGATCTCCCGTTCGGTGAACTCCGCCGGGAGGTCCTCGAGCTCGTAGCCGATCCCCAGGTCCACGTGGTGCAGCTCGACCTCGATCCAGCGGCGGAACGGCACCCTGGAGGCGGTGTCGGTGACCCCGTTGCGCAGTTCCACCGTGCGGGACCAGTCCGCGGGCACGGCCGCCGCCTCCTGGAAACGGGCGGCGCTCTCGCGTACGTCGGCCAACTGTACGTCGAGGGGGCGCGGGGCGTCCCGGTCGATGTCGGCGTCCCGGGCCTCTCCGGAGACGTACATGAGACGTCCCTCGAAGACGTTCACCAGGGCGTCCGCGTTGTGGGCGAGGTGGGCGAGGACGTGGCCGCGGGTCCAGCCCGGCAACTGTGACGGCTCGGCCACCGAATCGTTGTTCAATTTCGCGGCTGCGGTGAGCAGTCGTTCCGTCGCTTCGCGTACAGACGCCAGGTCGCGCACATGATCGGCCATGGGTTCGACGATAGCCCCGCCACCCGTTCGGGTGAAGGCGGCTCACCTGGCCCGCAAATCGAATGTGCGTGCTATATGGTCGAGTGCGGCGTCGGGCATGCTGGATGGCCGGGGATTGTTTCCTCCCCAGGAATCCGACCGGCGTTGTCAGTGGCTCCCCCTAGTCTGAGAAAGCACGGGGGCCCCGCCCCTGTCACTTCTCTCAAGAAAGGTGCGGACCGGCGTGGCCGACCGTCTCATCGTCCGTGGCGCGCGCGAGCACAATCTCAAAAATGTCTCGCTCGACCTCCCGCGCGACTCGCTCATCGTCTTCACGGGTCTGTCCGGGTCGGGCAAGTCCTCCCTGGCCTTCGACACGATCTTCGCCGAGGGCCAGCGCCGCTACGTCGAGTCGCTCTCGTCGTACGCCCGCCAGTTCCTCGGCCAGATGGACAAGCCGGACGTCGACTTCATCGAGGGCCTCTCGCCGGCCGTCTCGATCGACCAGAAGTCGACCTCGCGCAACCCGCGCTCGACGGTCGGCACGATCACCGAGGTCTACGACTATCTGCGCCTGCTCTTCGCGCGCATCGGCAAGCCGCACTGTCCCGAGTGCCGTCGCCCCATCTCGCGCCAGTCGCCGCAGGCCATCGTCGACAAGGTCCTGGAGCTGCCGGAGGGGAGCCGCTTCCAGGTGCTGTCGCCGCTGGTGCGCGAGCGCAAGGGTGAGTTCGTCGACCTGTTCGCGGACCTCCAGACCAAGGGCTACTCCCGCGCGCGGGTGGACGGCGAGACGATCCAGCTGTCCGACCCGCCCGCGCTGAAGAAGCAGGAGAAGCACACCATCGAGGTGGTCATCGACCGCCTCACGGTCAAGGACACCGCCAAGCGCCGACTCACCGACTCCGTGGAGACGGCCCTCGGTCTCGCCGGCGGCATGGTCGTGCTCGACTTCGTCGACCTCCCCGAGGACGACCCCGAGCGCGAGCGCATGTACTCGGAGCACCTGTACTGCCCGTACGACGACCTGTCCTTCGAGGAACTGGAGCCCCGCTCCTTCTCCTTCAACTCGCCCTTCGGCGCCTGCCCCGACTGCACGGGCATCGGCACACGCATGGAGGTCGACCCCGAGCTGATCGTCCCCGACGAGGACAAGTCCCTCGACGACGGTGCCATCCACCCCTGGTCGCACGGCCACACCAAGGACTACTTCAGCCGCCTCATCACCGCCCTCGCGGACGCGCTGGGATTCCGTACGGACATCCCGTTCGCCGGCCTCCCGCAGCGTGCCAGGAAGGCGCTGCTGCACGGCCACAAGACCCAGATCGAGGTGCGCTACCGCAACCGGTACGGCCGGGAGCGCGTGTACACCACGCCCTTCGAGGGCGCCGTCCCGTTCGTGAAGCGGCGGCACAGCGAGTCCGAGAGCGACGCCAGCCGGGAGCGCTTCGAGGGCTATATGCGCGAGGTGCCCTGCCCCACCTGCCAGGGCACCCGCCTCAAGCCGATCGTCCTCGCGGTCACGGTCATGGAGAGGTCCATCGCCGAGGTCGCCGCGATGTCGATCAGCGACTGCGCGGACTTCCTGGCGCAGCTGAAGCTCGACGCCCGCGACAAGAAGATCGCCGAGCGGGTGCTCAAGGAGGTCAACGAACGGCTGAAGTTCCTGGTCGACGTCGGCCTGGACTACCTCTCGCTGAACCGCGCGGCCGGCACCCTCTCCGGCGGCGAGGCCCAGCGCATCCGCCTCGCGACCCAGATCGGCTCCGGCCTGGTCGGCGTCCTGTACGTCCTCGACGAGCCCTCCATCGGTCTGCACCAGCGCGACAACCACCGGCTGATCGAGACCCTGGTCCGGCTGCGGGACATGGGCAACACCCTCATCGTCGTCGAGCACGACGAGGACACCATCAAGGTCGCCGACTGGATCGTCGACATCGGTCCCGGCGCGGGCGAGCACGGCGGCAAGGTCGTGCACAGCGGCTCCCTGAAGGAACTGCTCGCCAACGACGAGTCGATGACCGGCCAGTACCTGTCCGGCAAGAAGGCCATCCCGCTGCCCGACATCCGGCGCCCGCAGGACCCGTCCCGTCGGCTCACCGTGCACGGCGCCCGCGAGAACAACCTGCGGGACATCGACGTGTCGTTCCCGCTGGGCGTGCTCACCGCCGTCACCGGGGTGTCCGGGTCGGGCAAGTCGACGCTGGTCAACGACATCCTGTACACGCACCTCGCCCGGGAACTCAACGGCGCCCGCAGCGTGCCCGGCCGCCACACGCGCGTGGACGGGGACGACCTCGTCGACAAGGTCGTCCACGTCGACCAGTCGCCCATCGGCCGCACCCCGCGGTCGAACCCGGCGACGTACACCGGTGTCTTCGACCACGTACGCAGGCTGTTCGCGGAGACGGCCGAGGCGAAGGTGCGGGGATATCTGCCCGGCCGCTTCTCCTTCAACGTCAAGGGCGGCCGCTGCGAGAACTGCGCGGGCGACGGCACGATCAAGATCGAGATGAACTTCCTCCCGGACGTGTACGTCCCGTGCGAGGTCTGCCACGGCGCCCGCTACAACCGGGAGACCCTGGAGGTCCACTACAAGGGCAAGTCCGTCGCGGACATCCTGAACATGCCGATCGAGGAGGCCCGGCACTTCTTCGAGGCCGTCCCCGCGATCGCCCGCCACCTCAACACGCTGCACGATGTCGGCCTCGGCTACGTCAGGCTCGGCCAGTCCGCGACGACCTTGTCCGGCGGTGAGGCGCAGCGAGTGAAGCTCGCCAGCGAGCTCCAGAAGCGCTCCACGGGCCGCACGGTGTACGTCCTGGACGAGCCGACCACCGGTCTGCACTTCGAGGACATCAGCAAGCTCCTCAAGGTCCTCTCCGGTCTGGTCGACAAGGGCAACACGGTCATCGTCATCGAGCACAACCTCGACGTCATCAAGACCGCCGACTGGGTCGTCGACATGGGCCCCGAGGGCGGTGCCGGCGGCGGTCTCGTCGTCGCCGAGGGCACGCCCGAGGAGGTCGCCGGGGTCCCCGCCAGCCACACCGGCAAGTTCCTGCGCGAGATCCTGGGCGCCGAGCGGGTCAGTGATGCCACCTCGGTGAAGGCCCCGCGCAAGACGGCCGCCAGGAAGGCGGTCGCGGCCAGGTCGACGACGACGAAGACGGCCGCGGCCACGAAGAAGGCCGCTCCGGCGAAGAAGACGACCACCAGGGCCCGCAAGGCCTGAACCGTCGACGAGCGTCGCCCGGCGCCGACGAGTTGGGACGGCACGACGCACAGCGGCGGCCCGGGGGAACTCCCCGCGGGCCGCCGCTGTGCGTACCTGCCTCTACGGTGCGCCCAGTTCGGCCGCGTACGGCGGTTCCGCTCCCGCTCGTGAACAGGTGATCGCGGCGGCGCGGGCGGCGAAACGGAGCAGGCCGGTCCAGTCGTCGGGGCCGAGGGCGGCCAGGGCCGCCGGGGACAGGGCGTCCCGGGCCGACAGACCGTGCAGCAGTGCCGCGTTCACGGTGTCGCCGGCGCCGATGGTGTCCCCGACATCGACCTTCTCTCCGGGCACGGAGTGTTCCGCGCCGTCACGCGTGAAGACCGTCAGCCCGTCCCCGCCCCGGGTGACCACGACGGCGGCGGGGCCGGCGGCCAGCCATTCGCGCGGGCTTCCGCCGAGCCACCTCGCGTCCTCCTCCGAGAGCTTCAGCAGCGACACCGAGGGCAGCCAGCTCAGGAAACGAGCCCTGTAGGCGTCCGCGTCGGGAATGAGTACCGCCCTGATGTTCGGGTCGAGCGCGGTGAACACGCCCTGGGCGGCGCAGCTCCGCAACAGTTCCTCGTACGCGCTCGCACCCGGCTCCAGGACCAGCGAGCAGGTACCGAAGGACACCGCGCGGGCCGTGTCAGGGAGTTGGGCGGGTGCGGTGAACAGCCGGTCGGCGGTGCCCTCGACGTAGAAGGAGTAGGCGGCGGAGCCGTCCACACCTATGGAAGCCACCGCGAGGGTGGTCGGCTCGCTGCCGCGCTGCACGGACGACACGTCGACGCCTGCTTCACGCAGCCCGTCGAGCAGTGCCTCGCCGAAAGCGTCGGACGAGACGCGGGAGCAGAACGCGGTAGGGGATCCGAGGCGGCCGAGAGCCACCGCCGTGTTGTAGGGCCCGCCGCCGAGCGCCGGCCGCAGCTCCGCGAGGGCGCCCGCCGTGCGCGGTACCAGGTCGATCAGGGCCTCACCGGCGACGACGATCACGAAACGGGTCCTTTCCCGGACTGCGGGGCGTGGGTGTGGTGTTTCCGGCCGGCGCAACCGCACGACTCGCGATGGACGAACGTGCACGGGAGCCGCACGGTGCGGGCCGGGCGGTCCGGGTCGGCCAGCCGGTCCAGCAGCAGACGCACGGCCTGGGTGCCGATGTCCTTGCCGGGCTGCGCGATCGCGGTGAGCCCCGGCGTGAAGAGGTCGGCCCAGGCGAAGTCGTCGAAGCAGCACAATGCCACGTCGTCCGGCACATTGAGGCCCCGCTCCCGCAGGGCACGCAGGGCGCCGATCGTCATCGCGTTGTTGGCGGTGACCAGGGCGGTCGGGGGAGCCGCGAGGGCGAGGAGGGCGGCGGTGGCCCGCTCGGCGCCCTCCGACTCGGAGTCGCCATGGACCACCAGGCGTTCGTCGTGGGGGAGCCCGGCGGAGGCGAGCCCGATGCGGTAGCCGGAGATCCGTTCCGCCGTCGTGCTGAGACCGCGGCGCCCTGTGACGAGCCCGATGCGTCTGTGGCCGAGGGAGGTGAGGTGGTCCATCAACAGGGTCATGGGTTCGGCGTTCTCGGCACACACCTGGTCGAAGCGCGGAGAGCTGTCGGCAGGAGTGTCGAGCAACCGGTCCAGGAACACCGTCGGTACGTCGTGCCGTGTCAGATAGGCGACCAGCGCGCCGGGATCCGCCGAGGGGGCCACGATCATGCCGTCCACGCGGCGCTCGTGCAGCAGCTGGACGACCTTGCGCTCGTGCTCCGGGTCGTCGTGCGGGTCGGCAATGAGCAGGCTGTAGCCGTGTTCCAGGGCGCCGGCCTCGACGCCTTGGAGGATCTCCGTGAAGTACTGGTTGCTGATCGCCGACACCGCGAGTCCGATGGACCGGGTCCGCGCGGTGACCAGGGAACGGGCCAGTGTGTTCGGGGTGTAGCCCAGCACCTCGATGGCGACCAGCACGGCCTGGCGGGTGGCGGGACGCACGACACGGGTGTCGTTCAGTACATGGGAGACGGTCGCCACGGACACTCCGGCGTGCCGTGCGACGTCGGCCATCGTCGCCATGGGTCCCCGCCTTTCGTCCCGGACCGGGTGCGATGGCGGCAACGTATCGCATCCGCGACGGGACGTAAACGCTTGCGTAAGCGTTTACGTAAACGCTTACGCAAGCCGGGAGCGGCTACTCCCAGTCCCAGCCGATGCCCAGGAGCCCCGGCCGCAGCCTGGGTTCCACGAGGTGGACCGAGCGGTGGCGGGCGCTCACCGGCAGGTCCTGGCGCCCGCTGCGCGGGGCCGCGGCCGAGTGCTGGGCGAACCGGTGGCAGCGCACCGGCAGGGAACCGTCGTCGAAACGGACCTGGAGCGCGTACTGGCCGCCCGCGACACCGAATCCGCGCACGTACTCACGGGACACCCCCGCGGTGCCGTCCTCGACGGCGTACCGGAACAGGAAGGTGTCGCCCGCGCGCAACCGGGTGTCGAAGAGGAGCTCGGCGACGAGCACTCCGGTCTCGTGGTGCCGGCGTACCCGTCCCGTGCGGCAGTTCTCCAGGGCGTGGACCGACATGCGGTCCGGCGCGCAGCCCGGGTCGCCGTGGTGCACGGCGACGAAACGGTCGGTGTCGTCCCGGTGGGCGCGCACGATGTGGTGGGACTCCCGGGTGAGGAGTTCACGGTGGGTGCCGATCCGCACCCGTTCGTGCAGGCCGAGTGTGTGCAGGTCGCCGTCGAGCGGCGCCGCCAGCTCCGTCAGCAGCTGTTCCAGGGCGCCGGAGGCCTCCACCAGGGAGCGGTACGAGCGACCGGCGGGACGCTGGACGCCGGCGCGCTCCTCGTCCTGGGAGAGCAGCCGGATCAGCGCCTCGTCCGGCAGCTGGAGGATCTCCTCCAGGGCCCTGACGGCCCGCAGCGACTCGGGGCGCTGCGGGCGGCGGGCGCCCTGCTGCCAGTAACTCAGGCTGGTGACGCCGACCTTGACCCCGTACCGCCACAGATGGTGCTGGACGCGTTGCAGCGGCAGGCCGCGAGCGGTGATCGCGGCCCGCAGGGCCACGTGGAAGGGGCCGTTTCGCAGAGCCGTGTCCAGTTCCGCGGGGGTGTCCTCCGCGACGACGTCGTCCGCGTGCGGTGTGCCTTGTCGCATGCAGGGGGCCCTTCTGTGAATGATCGAGGCGGCTGGTCGGACCGCGTGCGTGGGTCGAACCGGGTTGCCCGGCGGGCGTCCACGGCGTTCTCGCCCTTGTGTCCTGGTGTCCTCGTGCCCCGTGTCCTGACGGGTGTGCGCGGCCGTTCAGCGCCCCCGAGTTCCCCCGCATTGAAGCGTGTTGACCAAGGCGGGACAACACCTGAGGCGCAACAGACGCAACAGCTGAGGCTCACCTTCCCGCCCGCCCGGCCCCGGGACCGGGGGCTTCGGTCCACAGGACCGCCGCGCTGTCACACCCCGCCAGTAGGGTGTGAGACATGGCCGACCCCTCCAGCTACCGCCCCCAGCCGGGACAGATCCCGGACTCTCCCGGGGTGTACAAATTCCGCGACGAGCACCGCCGGGTGATCTACGTCGGGAAGGCGAAAAGCCTGCGCCAGCGCCTGGCCAACTACTTCCAGGACCTGGCCGGTCTCCACCCGCGCACCCGCTCGATGGTCACCACGGCGGCCTCCGTGGAGTGGACGGTGGTGTCCACGGAGGTCGAGGCGCTGCAGCTGGAGTACTCCTGGATCAAGGAATTCGACCCTCGTTTCAACGTCAAGTACCGCGACGACAAGAGCTACCCGTATCTCGCGGTGACGATGAACGAGGAGTACCCGCGCGTGCAGGTGATGCGCGGTCAGAAGCGCAAGGGCGTCCGCTATTTCGGGCCGTACGGGCACGCGTGGGCGATCCGCGACACCGTGGACCTGCTCCTGCGCGTCTTCCCGGTGCGCACCTGCTCGGCCGGGGTCTTCAAGAACGCCGCCCGCACCGGCCGGCCCTGTCTCCTCGGCTACATCGGCAAGTGCTCGGCGCCCTGCGTGGGCCGCGTCTCGGCCGAGGAACACCGCGATCTGGCCGAGGAGTTCAGCGACTTCATGGCCGGGCGTACGGGGACGTACATCCGCCGCCTCGAGCAGCGGATGACGGAAGCGGCCGAGGAGATGGAGTACGAGCGGGCGGCCCGTCTGCGCGACGACATCGAGGCCCTGCGCAAGGCCATGGAGAAGAGCGCGGTCGTGCTCGCCGACGCGACCGACGCCGACCTGATCGCGGTCGCCGAGGACGAGCTGGAAGCGGCCGTGCAGATCTTCCACGTGCGCGGCGGGCGGGTGCGCGGCCAGCGCGGCTGGGTGACCGACAAGGTCGAGGAGATCACCACCGGGGCCCTCGTCGAGCACGCCCTCCAGCAGCTCTACGGGGAGGAGAAGGGGGACTCCGTGCCCAAGGAGGTCCTCGTCCCCGCACTGCCCGACCCGCTGGAGCCCGTCCAGGAGTGGCTGGCGGCGCGGCGCGGGTCCGGGGTCTCGCTGCGTATCCCGCAGCGCGGCGACAAGAAGGCCCTCATGGAGACCGTGCAGCGCAACGCGCAGCAGTCGCTCGTGCTGCACAAGACCAAGCGCGCCTCCGACCTGACGACCCGCTCGCGCGCGCTGGAGGAGATCGCCGAGGCGCTCGGCCTGGACAGCGCCCCGCTGCGGATCGAGTGCTACGACATCTCCCACCTCCAGGGAGACGACGTGGTGGCGTCCATGGTCGTCTTCGAGGACGGTCTGCAGCGCAAGAGCGAGTACCGCCGCTTCCAGATCAAGGGTCGTGTCGGAGACACGCAGGTCTGGCACGGCGAGGGACAGGACGACGTCCGGTCCATGCACGAGGTGATCAGCCGCCGCTTCAGGCGCTACATCGCCGAGAAGGAGAAGACCGGCGAATGGGCGGACGGCCAGGAACCCGGCCAGGAACCCGGCCAGGAACCCGGCCAGGAACCCGGTCAGGAACCCGGTCAGGAATTGGGCGGCGAGCTGGGCGGGGAGCTGAAGGACGATGACGGGCGGCCCAAGCGGTTCGCCTATCCGCCGCAGCTCGTCGTCGTCGACGGCGGGCAGCCGCAGGTCGCCGCGGCCCAGCGGGCGCTGGACGAGCTGGGCATCGACGACATCGCCGTCTGCGGCCTCGCCAAGCGCCTGGAGGAGGTCTGGGTTCCCGGCGAGGACGACCCGGTGATCCTGCCCCGCACCAGCGAGGGCCTGTATCTGCTCCAGCGCGTGCGTGACGAGGCCCACCGCTTCGCGATCACCTACCAGCGCGTCAAACGGGCCAAACACTTCCGGACGAGCGTCCTGGACGATGTGCCCGGCCTCGGCGAATCCCGGAAACAGGCGCTCATCAAGCATTTCGGCTCGGTGAAGAAGCTGCGGTCCGCCACAATCGACCAGATCCGCGAGGTTCCCGGCATAGGCCTCAAGACGGCCGAGACGATCGCCGTGGCTCTCGCGCAGGCCGCCCCGGCCGCCCCCGCCGTGAACATGGCGACCGGAGAGATCATTGGTTACACGGACGAGACGCAGGAGACCGAAGAGGCGGCAGACACTGCGGACACGGCACACACGCAGGACGGGGAACCCGAAACGAGGGAGGGTTCCTCGGGGGAGCCCGTGACCGCGGGCGCCCCGGACGAGCGACGGGGGCAGGAGACATGACCGAGCACGAGACACCGAGGCCCGAGCACACAGCGCAAGGCCAGGCGGGCCACAAGCAGGCGGGCGACGATCGCTCGCGGCACGCCGAGGGCCCCGCACCGGGCGCCTCGGCGGGCCAGGAACCACCGGGCCAGGAAGACGGAGAGCAAGTGGGTACGGGCATCGAGACAGCCGGGGTTCCGGAAGCGGCCATCCCCGAGCTGGTGATCATCTCCGGCATGTCCGGAGCCGGCCGCTCGACGGCCGCCAAGTGTCTGGAGGACCTCGGCTGGTTCGTCGTCGACAACCTGCCGCCCGCGCTGATCCCCACCATGGTGGAGCTCGGCGCCCGGTCCCAGGGCAACGTCGCGAGGATCGCGGTCGTCGTCGACGTACGCGGCAGGCGTTTCTTCGACAACCTCCGTGAGTCCCTGGCCGATCTGGCTGTCAAGGGCGTCACCCGGCGGATCGTCTTCCTGGAGTCCTCCGACGACGCCCTGGTGCGCCGTTTCGAGTCGGTGCGCCGCCCGCACCCCCTCCAGGGGGACGGCCGCATCGTCGACGGCATCGCCGCCGAGCGTGAGCTGCTGCGCGAGCTGCGCGGTGACGCCGACCTGGTGATCGACACCTCCAGCCTCAACGTGCACGAACTGCGCGCCAAGATGGACGCCCAGTTCGCCGGCGAGGAGGAGCCCGAGCTGCGGGCCACGGTGATGTCCTTCGGCTTCAAGTACGGCCTCCCCGTCGACGCCGACCTGGTCGTGGACATGCGCTTCCTGCCCAACCCGCACTGGGTCCCGGAACTGCGCCCGTACACCGGCCTCAACGAGGAGGTGTCGGCGTACGTCTTCAACCAGCCCGGTGCCAAGGAGTTCCTCGACCGGTACTCCGAGCTGCTCCAGCTGATCGCCGCCGGGTACCGGCGCGAGGGCAAGCGCTATGTGACGATCGCGGTCGGCTGCACCGGCGGCAAGCACCGGTCGGTCGCCACCTCCGAGAAGCTCGCCGCCCGCCTCGCCTCGCAGGGCGTGGAGACCGTGATCGTGCACCGGGACATGGGACGGGAATGACGGGACGTACACCGCGGCTGAGCAGGCTGCGCCGCATGACCCCCGAGGGGCGCGCGGGCCGGCCCGTCGAGGCGCGCGGCGCCAGACCCCGCCGCCGGGGCGCCCAGCCCAAGGTCGTCGCCCTGGGCGGCGGCATGGGGCTGTCGGCGTCGCTCGCCGCGCTGCGCCGGATCACCGGTGACCTGACCGCCGTCGTCACCGTGGCCGACGACGGCGGCTCCAGCGGGCGCCTGCGCGACGAGCTGGGCGTGCTGCCGCCGGGCGACCTGCGCAAGGCCCTGGCCGCGCTGTGCGGCGACGACGACTGGGGTCAGACCTGGGCCCGCGTCATCCAGCACCGCTTCCAGTCCAAGGGCGACCTGCACGAGCACGCGGTCGGCAACCTGCTGATCGTCGCCCTGTGGGAGCAGCTCGGCGACCATGTGCAGGCCCTCGACCTGGTCGGCAGGCTCCTGGGCGCGCACGGCCGCGTCCTGCCGATGTCCGCCGTCCCCCTGGAGCTGCAGGCCCTGGTCAAGGGGCACGACCCGCGGCGGCCCGACGACGTCGACACCGTACGGGGACAGGCGAACGTCGCGTTGACGCCGGGCGAGGTGCAGACCGTGCACCTCGTGCCGCACGATCCGCCCGCCGTCCCGGAGGCCGTCGCCGCCGTCCTGGACGCCGACTGGGTGGTCCTCGGGCCCGGTTCCTGGTTCTCCTCCGTGATTCCGCACCTGCTGGTGCCGGAGCTGCTCGACGCGCTCACCGAGACGAAGGCCCGCCGGGTACTCTCGCTGAACCTCGCGCCGCAGCCCGGAGAAACCGAGGGGTTCTCTCCGCAGCGTCATTTGGAGGTTTTGGGACGACACGCCCCTAAACTCGCCCTGGACGTGGTGCTTGCCGACGAGGCCGCCGTGCCCGACCGTGACTTGCTGACCGATGCCGCCAAGCGGTTCGGTGCCGCGGTCGAGCTGGCGCCGGTGGCCCGGACCGACGGATCTCCTCGGCACGATACGGAGCTGTTGGCCGCCGCGTACGACCGTATTTTTCGGATGCATGGAAGGATCGGCCCATGGCGATGACGGCAGCGGTGAAGGACGAGATCTCCCGGCTCCCCGTCACCCGTACCTGCTGCAGAAAGGCGGAGGTCTCCGCCATTCTGCGGTTCGCCGGCGGCCTCCATCTGGTGAGCGGGCGCATCGTGATCGAGGCGGAGCTGGACACCGCGATGGCGGCGCGCCGGCTCAAGCGGGACATCCTGGAGATCTTCGGACACAGTTCCGAACTGATCGTGATGGCGCCCGGCGGACTGCGGCGCGGTTCCC
This sequence comes from Streptomyces sp. ME02-8801-2C, assembly GCF_033793965.1. Lineage (NCBI taxonomy): Bacteria > Bacillati > Actinomycetota > Actinomycetes > Kitasatosporales > Streptomycetaceae > Streptomyces > Streptomyces sp. ME02-8801-2C. Next base: position 250,820 of record NZ_JARAXP010000001.1, read on the forward strand.
GATACGTGGTCCGGGTGGTCGCGGGCGGTGACCAGCTGGCCCGCCAGACAGGGCTCGTGGACGGCCGTGGACGCCCGATCAGAGGTCTCCCCCCGCAGGTGGTCTCCGGGGCCACCTGTGACGCGGAGGCGGCCTGGCGCGGGGCCTTCCTGGCCCACGGCTCGCTCACCGAGCCGGGACGCTCCTCGTCCCTCGAGGTGACCTGCCCGGGCCCCGAGGCCGCGCTGGCGCTCGTCGGCGCCGCCCGCCGCCTCTCGATCGCGGCCAAGGCCCGTGAGGTGCGGGGCGTCGACCGGGTCGTGGTCCGGGACGGGGACGCGATCGGCGCCCTCCTCACCCGGCTCGGCGCGCACGAGTCCGTGCTGGCCTGGGAGGAGCGGCGGATGCGCCGCGAGGTCCGCGCCACCGCGAACCGGCTCGCCAACTTCGACGACGCCAACCTGCGCCGTTCCGCGCGCGCGGCCGTCGCCGCCGGCGCCCGTGTCCAGCGCGCGCTGGAGATCCTCGCCGACGAGGTCCCCGAGCACCTCGCGGCGGCCGGCCGGCTGCGCATGGACCACAAGCAGGCCTCCCTGGAGGAGCTGGGCGCCCTCGCCGACCCGCCGCTGACCAAGGACGCCGTCGCCGGCCGTATCCGCCGGCTGCTCGCCATGGCCGACAAGCGGGCCCAGGACCTCGGCATCCCGGGTACGGAGTCCAACCTCACCGAGGAGATGGCCGACGCGGGCTGACGAAGCCTCACCACGGGCTGACGAAGCCTCAACACGCCGGTGCCGGTGCCCACTTGGGTACCGGTATCGGCGTTTGTCAGTTGATGGCGCCCTCTTGACTGGATCATGAACTGTCATGAGCCTGGCATCTGATCCACCGCTGCGGCGGATCGACGCTAGGGGGGTACATGAGACGCAGAGCGAGAACGATCCTCGCCGCCGGCGCACTCGTGCTGGGCGGTGCGGGACTCGCGCCCATCGCCGTTGCCGCGGAGGACGCCGGTACGCCCGGCGCCGACGAGGTCAAGGTCTTCCGCGCCGAGGTCACGAAGGCGCAGATTCCCCTGCTCCTCGCGGCCGGCCAGGACGGTCACGAACTCGGGGAGCAGGCACCGGACAAGGGCACGGCCACGGTCGAGGTCTACCTCACCGACAAGCAGGCCGACCAACTGGAGGACAAGGGCGTCGACCTCGAGGAGCACACGCTCACGGCGAAGGCACGCGCACGCGTGGCCGCCGCCGGGGACGGTGTCTTCCGGCCGTACAGCGGAGCCGGAAACCTCAAGGAGGAGATCCTCCGGACCGCACAGGAGAACCCGGCCCTGACCAAGGTCGTCTCCATCGGCAAGACCCTGCAGGGGCAGGACATCCTCGCGCTCAAACTGACCAAGGGCGCGAAGAAGACCAAGGACGGCGCCAAGCCGTCCGTCCTGTACATGTCCAACCAGCACGCTCGTGAATGGATCACGCCGGAGATGACCCGGCGCCTGATGCACTACTACTTGGACAACTACTCCAAGGACCGCCGCCTCAAGATGATCGTCGACTCGACCGAGCTGTGGTTCGTCCTGTCCGCGAACCCCGACGGCTACGACTTCACGCACCGGGCCGACGGCGACCGCCAGTGGCGCAAGAACATGCGGGACGTCAACGGCGACGGCGCCATCACCATCGGCGACGGCGTCGACCTCAACCGCAACTTCGCCTACAAGTGGGGCTACGACAACGAGGGTTCGTCCCCGTTCCCCACCAGCGAGACCTACCGAGGTGCCGCCCCCGGTTCGGAGCCCGAGACCAAGGCCCTGGACCGCTTCGAGAAGCGCATCGGCTTCAAGTACGGCATCAACTACCACTCCGCCGCCGAACTCCTCCTCTACGGGGTCGGCTGGCAGGTCGCCTCCCCGAGCCCCGACGACGTCCTGTACAAGTCGCTCGCCGGTACGCCCGAGAACTCCGCGATCCCCGGCTACCACCCCCAGCTCTCCTCCGAGCTGTACACCACCAACGGCGAGGCGGACGGCCACGCGGCCAACGTCAACGGCACGGCGATGTTCACCCCGGAGATGTCGACCTGCCAGACCGCCTCGAACCTCTCCCCGGACGACCCCTGGAACGCGGCGGACTGTGCCTCGGTCTTCACCTTCCCGGACGACGAGAAGCTGATCCAGCAGGAGTTCGCCAAGAACATCCCGTTCGCGCTGTCGGTCGCCGAGTCCGCGGCCAAGCCCGACCAGCCGAAGTCCTCGGTCGGCATCGCCGCCCCCGACTTCACCCCGGCACCCTTCACCACCTCGTACTCGCGCGGCGCCGACCAGGAGGTCTCCGTCGTCGCACGCAAGTCCGTGCGCCACAAGGAACTCAAGTACCGCGTCAACGGCGGCCGCACGCACCACGTGGCACTGAAGGCGTGGAAGGGCGGCGAGACCTTCGGCGGGGACGACAACCTGTACTTCGACGAGTACCGCGCCAAGGTCGCCGACGGCGACCCGGGCGACAAGGTCGAGGTCTGGTTCACCGGCGAGACGAAGGCCAAAAAGCCCACCAAGAGCACCCGGTTCACGTACACGGTCGTCGAACGCCCGCGCGCGGACGCGCTCGTCGTCGCCGAGGAGGGCGCGACCGCCACACAGGCGCAGACCTACGTCGACGCGCTGCAGGCCAACGGCAGGAAGGCGCTCGTCTGGGACGTCGCCGCCCTCGGCGCACCCGACGCGCTCGCTGTGCTCGACCACTTCAAGACGGTCGTCCACTACACCGGTGCCGTACGGCCGGGTGTCGCCACCCAGCTCCAGCTGCGCGCCTACCTCAACGAGGGCGGCAAGCTCGTCGAGGCCGGCGAGACCGCGGGCGGCTCCGTCGACCTCGGCGGGGGCACCCTGTCGAACGACTTCAGCCAGTACTACCTGGGCGCATACACCCGTACGACCACACCCTCGGTCAGCGCCTTCAACGGCTCCGGGAAGCTCACCGGCTTCAACGGCCCCCTCGGCGACGCGCCGGGCAACCCGCTGAACACGGCCGGAGCCTTCAGCGTCACCTCGGACAACCTGTCCGCCCAGACGTATCCGCAGTTCACCAGCGCGGGCGCGGGCGGGTACCCCGGCAGCGCCAACCCGTACGGACCGTACGCGGGCGCCTCCATGGCGGCCGTCACGCACACCGACTACGCCTGGAACCGCCTCACCCGCACCATCGACCTCTCCGGGGTGAGCGCGTCCGCCACGCCCACCTTCCGTACCCAGCTCCTGTGGGACACGGAGGAGGGTTACGACCACGCCGTGCTCGAAGCCCACACGGCCGGGGCCGACGACTGGACCACGCTCCCGGACAAGGGCGGCGCCACCAGCACCGCCGTGCCCGTCGAGTGCGAGGCCGGGTTCTTCATCAAGGGCCACCCGGCGCTCACCCGCTATCTGACCCTCGGCTCGGGCGCCTGCACGCCCACCGGGACCAGCGGCTCCTGGAACAGCTTCACCGGGGCCTCCGCGGGCTGGCAGGAAGTCAACTTCGACCTCTCCGCCTACGCGGGCAAAACGGTGGAGATCTCGCTCAGCTACATCACCGACCCCGGCTCCGGCGGACGCGGCGTCCTCGCCGACAACGCCACCGTCGTGATCGGCGGCACGCCGGGCGCGGTCGAGGGCTTCGAGACGTCCCTGGGCGCCTGGAGCACCCCCGGACCGCCCGCGGGCAGCCCTGCGGTCATCAAGGACTGGGGACTGTCGGGCGAGCTGTTCAAGACGTACGGAGCGGTCACCACCCGTGACACCGTGCTGCTGGGCTTCGGTCTCGAGCACGTGCCCTCGGCGGCCGACCGCAAGGCACTCCTCGGCAAGGCACTTGCCGCGCTGAAGAAGTGATCGACCCTGTTCATCAGGTAATCGCGCCGATTCCGGTCGGGTAATCGCGACGCAACACCTGGGCGGTCCGTACCCCTACTGTCGGGTACGGGCCGCCCTGCCGTGTATGGGGCATCTCGATGTCACCACCGGGGCCGCAGGGAGGTAGGGTCGTAGGCGGTCGGGGACATCCCATACAACTCGCCGGCACGTGAGCCGGCGTACCAACGAGGAGATCGGTTCGTGACGATCCGCGTAGGCATCAACGGCTTTGGCCGCATCGGTCGTAACTACTTCCGCGCGCTGCTGGAGCAGGGTGCTGACATCGAGATCGTGGCTGTCAACGACCTGGGTGACACCGCGACCACCGCTCACCTGCTCAAGTACGACACCATCCTGGGCCGCCTCAAGGCCGAGGTGTCGCACACCGCCGACACGATCACCGTCGACGGTCACACCATCAAGGTGCTCTCCGAGCGCGACCCGGCCGACATCCCGTGGGGTGAGCTGGGCGTCGACATCGTCATCGAGTCGACCGGCATCTTCACCAAGAAGGCCGATGCCGCGAAGCACATCGCCGGTGGCGCCAAGAAGGTCCTCATCTCGGCTCCGGCCTCGGACGAGGACATCACGATCGTCCTCGGCGTCAACGAGGAGAAGTACGACGCGGCCAACCACCACATCATCTCCAACGCCTCCTGCACCACCAACTGTGTGGCGCCGATGGCCAAGGTCCTGCTGGAGAACTTCGGCATCGTCTCGGGTCTGATGACCACGGTCCACGCCTACACCAGCGACCAGCGTCTGCAGGACTTCCCGCACAAGGACCTGCGTCGCGCCCGCGCCGCCGCCGAGAACATCATCCCGGCGAGCACCGGTGCGGCCAAGGCCCTCGGCGTGGTCATCCCGGAGCTGTCGGGCAAGCTCAACGGCATGGCGATGCGTGTTCCGGTCCCGACCGGATCCGTCACCGACCTGGTCGTCGAGACGGAGCGCGTGGTGACCAAGGAAGAGGTCAACGCCGCGTTCCAGAAGGCCGCCCAGGGCCAGCTGAAGGGCTACCTGGAGTACACCGAGGACGCGATCGTCTCCTCGGACATCGTCGGCTGGCCGGCCTCCTGCACCTTCGACGCCTCCCTGACCATGGTCCAGGGCAACAGCGTGAAGATCATCGGCTGGTACGACAACGAGTGGGGCTACTCCAACCGCCTCGTCGACCTCACGGTCTTCGTCGGCAACCAGCTCTGAGTACCGGAGCAGGCACTTCGATGTGAGCACAGGGCTCGGGCAACGCGACGCGGCGTTGCCCGAGCCCTGTGGCACTCCCTTTTGCGGCTAAACCGCCGCCGCTCTCGCGGACCTGGTTGCTCGCCATCGTGGTTCCTCAATTGATGGCTGATGCCATCGCGGGAAATTCGTTCAGAGCCCTCCCAAGGAGCCCTCTTTCATGAAGACGATCGACGAACTCCTCGCCGAAGGAGTCGACGGCAAGCGGGTCTTCGTCCGCGCCGACCTGAACGTGCCGCTGGCCGACGGCGCCATCACCGACGACGGCCGCATCCGCGCCGTCCTGCCCACCGTCAAGGCCCTCGCGGACGCCGGCGCCACGGTCGTCGTCGCGTCCCACCTCGGCCGCCCCAAGGGCGCCCCGGACCCCGTCTTCTCCCTGCGCCCCGCCGCCGAGCGCCTCGGCGAGCTCCTGGACGCCCCCGTGGCCTTCGCCCAGGACACCGTCGGCCCCGCCGCCCAGGACGCCGTGAACGGCCTCGAGGCCGGCCAGGTCGCCGTGCTCGAGAACCTGCGCTTCAACCCGGGCGAGACATCGAAGGACGACACCGAGCGCGGCGCCTTCGCCGACCAGCTCGCCGCCCTCGCCGACGTCTACGTGGGCGACGGCTTCGGCGCGGTGCACCGGGGGCACGCCTCGGTCTTCGACCTGCCGGCCCGGCTGCCGCACTACGCCGGCTACCTCATCGCCACCGAGGTCGGTGTCCTCAAGCAGCTCACCGAGGACGTCAAGCGGCCGTACGTCGTCGTGCTGGGCGGCGCCAAGGTCTCCGACAAGCTCGCCGTCATCGACCAGCTGCTCGGCAAGGCCGACCGCATCCTCATCGGCGGCGGCATGCTGTTCACCTTCCTCAAGGCCAAGGGCCACGAGATCGGCGCCTCCCTCGTCCAGGAGGACCAGCTTCCCGCCGTCAACGAGTACATCGAGCGCGCGGAGAAGAACGGCGTGGAGCTGATCCTCCCCGTCGACGTGCTGGTCGGCTCCTCGTTCCCGGACCTGAAGACGAAGACCCCGGCGAACCCGACCACCGTCGCCGCCGACGCGATGCCCGCCGACCAGATGGGCCTGGACATCGGTCCGCGGTCCAGCCAGCTGTACGCCTCGAAGCTCGCCGACGCCGGCACCGTCTTCTGGAACGGTCCCATGGGCGTCTTTGAGCACCCCGACTACGCCGAGGGCACCAAGGCGGTCGCCCAGGCACTCCTCGACTCCCCGGCCTTCACGGTCGTCGGCGGTGGCGACTCCGCCGCCGCCGTGCGCATCCTGGGCTTCGACGAGAACGCATTCGGCCACATCTCGACCGGCGGCGGCGCCTCCCTCGAATACCTCGAGGGCAAGACGCTCCCCGGCCTCGCCGCACTGGAAGGCTGACCCCGCACATGACCACTCGCACGCCGCTGATGGCGGGCAACTGGAAGATGAACCTCAACCACCTCGAGGCCATCGCCCACGTCCAGAAGCTCGCGTTCGCCCTCGCGGACAAGGACTACGAGGCCTGTGAGGTCGCGGTCCTGCCGCCCTTCACCGACCTCCGCTCGGTACAGACCCTGGTCGACGGCGACAAGCTGAAGATCAAGTACGGCGCCCAGGACATCTCCGCGCACGACACCGGCGCCTACACGGGCGAGATCTCCGGCCCGATGCTGGCCAAGCTCAAGTGCACCTACGTGGCGATCGGCCACTCCGAGCGCCGCCAGTACCACGGCGAGAGCGACGCACTTGTCAACACCAAGGTGAAGGCCGCCTACAAGCACGGCCTCACCCCCATCCTGTGCGTCGGCGAGGAGCTGGAGGTCCGCGAGGCGGGCAACCACGTCTCCCACACGCTCGCCCAGGTCGAGGGCGGTCTCAAGGACATCCCGGCCGAGCAGGCCGAGACCGTCGTCATCGCCTACGAGCCCGTCTGGGCCATCGGCACCGGCAAGGTCTGCGGCGCCGACGACGCCCAGGAGGTCTGCGGGGCGATCCGCGCGAAGCTCGCCGAGCTCTACTCCCAGGACGTCGCCGACGCCGTGCGCATTCAGTACGGCGGCTCGGTGAAATCCGGGAACGTCGCCGAGATCATGGCGAAGCCCGACATCGACGGCGCACTGGTCGGCGGTGCCTCCCTCGACGCCGACGAGTTCGTCAAGATCGTTCGGTTCCGCGACCAGTGAGTATGCGCTAGCGGAGATCCGTCGTACCCTGGCGGGGCCGAAACTAGTATTTGGTGCGCCCAGCGTTCCGAACGGGAGTTTCGGCCCCGTCGTCCATCAGAATCCGAGGAAGTTGGTCCAGCCGTGGTTTTGGGGTTCTCGATCGCCCTGATCGTCTTCAGCCTGCTGCTGATGCTGCTGGTGCTGATGCACAAGGGGAAGGGCGGCGGCCTCTCCGACATGTTCGGTGGCGGCATGCAGTCGTCCGTCGGCGGCTCCTCGGTCGCCGAGCGCAACCTCGACCGCATCACCGTGGTGATCGGTCTCCTGTGGTTCGCGTGCATCGTCGTACTCGGCATCCTGATGAAGGTGAACAACTGATCAGCGGCTGACACCGGTCGTCAAATACCGGTACGACAGCACATTACGCACGCACATTCCGCACGTAAGGCCCCATGTTCGGTACGCCCCGCCAGGGGCGGCCTATCATGGGGCTTGCGTCTTGGTGCAGGGCCTGTAACTCCAAGCACTGGACGCGCGTTGGGCCTTACGTAGACTGAGGCGCTCGCAACGAAGCGAAAACGTCGACTCGCTTCGCGGCACCATTACGCAGGGAGTTACGACCGTGGCAAGTGGCAACGCGATCCGAGGAAGCCGGGTCGGGGCGGGGCCGATGGGCGAGGCCGAGCGTGGCGAGTCCGCGCCGCGTCTGCGCATCTCCTTCTGGTGCTCCAACGGACACGAAACGGTGCCCAGCTTCGCCAGCGACGCGCAGGTTCCCGAGACCTGGGACTGCCCGCGCTGCGGCTTTCCCGCCGGACAGGACCGGGACAACCCGCCGGACCCGCCGCGCACCGAGCCGTACAAGACGCACCTGGCGTATGTACGGGAGCGGCGCAGCGACGCGGACGGCGAGGCGATCCTCGCCGAGGCGCTCGCCAAACTGCGGGGCGAGATCTAGGAGTTGACGGCCGGCCAGGCACCGACAGGTGCCTGGCCGGAGCCGTCTGACGGGACGTCGCCCAGCGGCTCCCCGGCCGATTGTCAGTGGTGCCCTCTACGGTTTGTGAATCGGCGAACCGAGAGGGGGAGTTGTGACGACGGTCGAGATGGCGGGAGCGCGTGCGCCCGCATGGCGCGGGGGATTCGGACGGCTGTGGAGCGCCGCCGTACTCTCCAGCTTCGGCGACGCGTTACGTACAGCCGCGCTGCCCCTGCTCGCCACGACACTCACCGACAAGCCCCTGCTCATCGCCTCCGTGACGGCCTGCGGCTATCTGCCCTGGCTCGTCTTCGGACTGCTCGGCGGGGCCGTCGCGGACCGCGTCGACCAGCGGCGCGCCATGTGGACGGTGGATGCGGTACGAGGGCTGCTGGTCGCCTGCTTCGCCGTGGCCGTCGGCCTGGGGCATGCCTCGATCGGCCTGCTCATCGCGCTCACCTTCGCGTTGACCACGCTCCAGACCCTCTTCGACAACGCCTCGACCGCCCTGCTGCCGGCCCTGGTCGACAAGGAGGCGCTCGGTGGCGCCAACGCCCGCCTGATGACCGGTCAGCGCGTCGCCGGTGGTCTGCTGGCCGGGCCGCTGGTGCCTGTGCTGCTCGTGCTGGGCGCGGCCGTCCCCTTCGCGGCCGACGCCGTCACCTTCCTGGTCGGGGCGGTCCTGGTCGCCTCGCTGCGGTCCGATGTGCCCGCGCGGGCGCCGAGACCGGCCGGGAGTACCTTGCGGGGCGAGATAGCGGCCGGCCTGCGCACCCTGTGGCACGACGGTCCGCTGCGCGGTCTGTGCGCGGCCACGGCACTGTGCAATGTGGGCATGGGCGCTCTCATCGCCACGATGGTGCTGCTGGTGACGCGGTGGCTGGACGCGGGCAACGGGGGATACGCGGCGGCGATGACCGCGTACACCGTCGGCAGTCTCGCCGGGGGCGTGTTGAACGGGCGGCTCGTGGACCGCCTCGGGCGGATACGCGCCGTCCTGCTCGCCGGTACGGTGCAGATCTGCGCGCTGGTCGTCATGGGCTCGGTGCGCAGCCTGACCGCGCTGGTCGGCGCCCTGGGGGTGTTCGGGCTCATGGGGATGGTGTGGAACGTCAACACGACGACCCTGATGCAGCGCCGCAGCCCCGCCGCAATGCTGGGCCGGGTCAGCTCGGCCTTCCGCACACTGGCGGTCGCCGGAGCACCGCTGGGCGCGTTGCTGGGCGGAGCCGTCGCAACGGCGTGGGGACTCAACACGCCGGCGCTGCTCGCCGCCGCTTTCTTCGTCCTGGCGGTCATCGCACTGATACCGGCGCTGAAGTCCGACGTATCTGTAGTCGTATCACCGTAGTCGTATCACCACCGAGCTGATCAATTAGGTTGGGACCGGCAGCGGGGGCCCAGGCACGAAAGAGGCGGAAGTCCGAGATGAACGCAGACAGCCGTGGCAGGCTCAACCAGACGCCCGAGTGGACGGCTCTGGCCAAGCACCGTGAGGAACTGGCGGACACCCATCTGCGGGAGCTGTTCGCGGCCGACACCGGTCGCGGTACCGGGTACACACTCGAGGTCGGTGATCTGCACATCGACTACTCCAAGCACCTCGTCACCGACGAGACGCTGCGGCTGCTGCGCGAGTTGGCCGCGGCGACGGACGTGTTCGGGCTGCGGGACGCGATGTTCAGCGGCGAGAAGATCAACATCACCGAGGACCGCGCGGTGCTGCACACCGCGCTGCGGGCGCCGCGGGGTGCGGTGATCGAGGTCGACGGCGAGAACGTCGTACCGGCCGTGCACGCGGTCCTCGACCGGATGGCCGGCTTCGCGGACAAGGTGCGCTCGGGCGAGTGGACCGGGCACACCGGGCGGCGCATCAAGAACGTCGTCAACATCGGTATCGGGGGCTCGGACCTCGGTCCCGCGATGGCGTACGAGGCTCTGCGGGCCTTCACGGCACGGGAGTTGACGTTCCGGTTCGTGTCGAACGTCGACGGCGCGGATCTGCACGAGGCGGTACGGGACCTGGACCCGGCGGAGACGCTGTTCGTCGTCGCGTCGAAGACGTTCACCACCATCGAGACGATCACCAACGCGACCTCGGCCCGGTCGTGGCTGCTGGCGGGGCTGGGCGGTGCGGAGGAGGCGGTCGCCAAGCACTTCGTGGCGCTGTCGACGAACTCCGGGAAGGTCGCCGATTTCGGGATCGACACGGCGAACATGTTCGAGTTCTGGGACTGGGTCGGCGGGCGGTACTCGTACGATTCGGCGATCGGGCTGTCGCTGATGATCGCGATCGGGCCGGAGCGGTTCCGGGAGATGCTGGACGGGTTCGCGCTGGTCGACGAGCACTTCCGCACGGCTCCGGCGGAGGACAACGCGCCGCTGCTGCTGGGGCTGTTGGGCATCTGGTACGGGAACTTCTTCGACGCCCAGTCGCATGCCGTACTGCCCTACAGCCACTACCTCTCCAAGTTCACCGCGTACCTGCAGCAGCTGGACATGGAGTCCAACGGCAAGTCGGTCGACCGTGACGGCAACCGGGTCGAGTGGGAGACCGGGCCCGTCGTGTGGGGCACGCCCGGCACCAACGGGCAGCACGCCTACTACCAGTTGATCCACCAGGGGACGAAGGTCATTCCGGCGGACTTCATCGGGTTCGCGGAGCCGGTGGGGGAGTTGAGCGCGGGGCTCAAGGGGCAGCACGACCTGTTGATGGCCAACTTCTTCGCGCAGACCCAGGCGCTGGCCTTCGGCAAGACGCCGGAGGAAGTGCGTACGGAGGGGGTGCCGGAGGAACTGGTCGCGCACAAGACGTTTCGGGGGAACCATCCGACGACCACGGTGTTGGCGCGGGAGTTGACGCCGTCCGTGTTGGGGCAGTTGATCGCGTTGTACGAGCACAAGGTGTTCGTGCAGGGGGCTGTGTGGAACATCGACTCGTTCGACCAGTGGGGTGTGGAACTGGGGAAGGTGCTGGCGAAGCGGGTTGAGCCGGCGTTGACGGAGGGGGTGGAGGTGTCGGGGCTGGATGCGTCCACTACGGCGCTGGTTGCCAAGTACCGGGAGCTGCGGGGGAGGTAGGGGCTTTGTTTCGCCCCCGCCGCCCCTACCCGTCCCGTCCTGTCCTGGGGGCTGCCGCCCCCAGACCCCCGCTTCAGCCCTGAACGGGCCTCGTCCTCAAGCGCCGGACGGGCTGAAAGTGCCGGCCGGGGGGTGTAAGTGTCGGCCTGATGCGGGTAAGGGCGGCGGGGGCGGAGTCACTTGGGTCCCACCGCCCCTGCCCGGCGTCGGCGTCGGTCAGGGAGATGCCGGGGGGTACAGCGTCCTCGGGAGTTGCGAGGCTGCCGACGCGTCCAGTAGCCACAGGGTGCGTTGTCTGCCGTATGCGCCTGCCGCCGGGGCCTGGATCTCGCCCGCGCCCGACAGGGCTATCGCTGCCGCGCCCGCCTTGTCCTCGCCCGCTGCCAGCAGCCATACCTCGCGGGCCGCGCGGATCGCCGGAAGGGTGAGGGTGACCCGGGTCGGTGGGGGCTTCGGGGCGCCGTGGACGCCTACCACCGTGCGGTCCGTCTCCCGGACCGCGGGCAGCTCCGGGAAGAGCGACGCCACGTGGGTGTCCGGGCCCACGCCCAGCATCAGGACGTCGAACGTGGGGACCTGGCCGTGCGGCTCAGAAGCCGCAGCCTTGGCCAGCTCCGCCGCGTAACCCTCCGCCGCCGCGTCCACGTCGGAGCCGTACGGGCCGTCCGACGCGGGCATGGCGTGGACGCGGGCCGGGTCCAGCGGCACCGCGTCCAGCAGCGCCGCCCTCGCCTGGGTGACGTTGCGGTCCGGGTCGCCCTCGGGCAGGAAGCGTTCGTCGCCCCACCACAGGTCGAGCCGGGCCCAGTCGATGGCGTCCCGGGCGGGCGCGCCGGCCAGGGCGGCCAGCAGGCCGTTGCCGTTGCGGCCGCCCGTGAGGACCACCGACGCCGAGCCCCGCGAGGCCTGCGCGTCCACGATCTTCGTGATCAGGCGGGCCGCGGCGGCCTCCGCCATCAGCTCCTTGTCCCGGTGGACGACGAGCTGCGGTGCCGTGCTCACTTCGCGGTCACCTTCTTCACCGGCATCAGAGCCGGGGTCGCCCTGTCCGCCGGTTCCAGTGCCGACGCAGAGGAAGGAGCTGGGGCCGGGGCCGGGGGCTCGGGTGCCGATGGGCCGGCCAGTCGCTCCACCCCGTACCGCAGGGCCGAGGCGTAGGTGTCGTCCGGGTCCAGGCGGCGCAGTTCCTCCGCCATCAGTTCCGCCGTCTCTCGGCGCTTGAGCGCCACCGCGCGGTCCGGCTGGCCCTGGATGGAGAGAGTCGCCAGGGAGCCGTCGGCGCGGTCGAGGGTGATGGGGCCCGTGCTCGTCCGCATCCGGACCGCCGTCAGACCCGGGCCTGAGGACAGGGAGCGCTTCACCGGCACGTCCAGCCGGTCCGCCAGCCACATCGCCAGCAGCTCGCAGCTCGGGTTGAACTCCTCGCCCTCCACCTCGACCGCGTCCACCTTGCAGGTGACCTGGTCCAGGGCGGCGGCCAGCATCGACCGCCACGGGGTGATCCGGGTCCAGGACAGGTCCGTGTCACCGGGGGTGTACGCGTCCGCGCGTACCGCGAGCTCCCGTACGGGCTGCTCGGCCGCGTACGTGTCCGTCACCCTGCGCTGTGCCAGCGCGCCCAGCGGGTCCTTCGCCGGGTCCAGCGGGGCGTTCACCGGCCACCACACGACCACCGGGGCGTCCGGCAGCAGCAGCGGCAGGACCACCGAGTCGGCGTGGTCGACGACCTCGCCGTACAGCCGCAGGACGACCGTCTCGCCGGAGCCCGCGTCCGCGCCCACCCTGACCTCGGCGTCCAGCCGGGACGTCGTACGGTCGCGAGGGGAGCGGGAGACGCGCTTGACGACGACCAGGGTGCGCGAGGGGTGCTCGAGCGAGGCGTCGTTCGCCGCCTTCAGGGCGTCGTACGCGTTCTCCTCGTCGGTGACGATGACGAGGGTGAGCACCATGCCGACGGCCGGGGTGCCTATGGCCCGGCGGCCCTGCACCAGCGCCTTGTTCACCTTGCTGGCCGTGGTGTCCGTGAGGTCTATCTTCATGGGCGCCGCCAGCTCCGTCCGTCTCGTTCGAGCATTTCGTCCGCCTCGACGGGGCCCCAGGTACCCGAGGGGTACTGCGCGGGCTTGCCGTGCTTGTCCCAGTACTGCTCGATCGGGTCGAGGATCCGCCAGGACAGCTCGACCTCCTCGGTACGAGGGAAGAGGTTGGAGTCCCCGAGGAGGACGTCCAGGATCAGGCGCTCGTACGCCTCCGGGCTCGACTCCGTGAACGATTCGCCGTACGCGAAGTCCATGGACACGTCCCGGATCTCCATCGAGGTGCCGGGCACCTTGGAGCCGAAGCGGACCGTGATGCCCTCGTCGGGCTGGACGCGGATGACGATCGCGTTCTGGCCCAGCTCCTCCGTCGCCGTGTGGTCGAAGGGGGAGTGCGGCGCCCGCTGGAAGACCACCGCGATCTCGGTGACACGACGGCCCAGACGCTTGCCGGTGCGCAGATAGAAGGGGACGCCCGCCCAGCGGCGGTTGTCGACCTCGACCTTGATCGCCGCGTAGGTGTCGGTCTTCGACTTGGGGTCGATACCGTCTTCCTGGAGGTAGCCGATGGCCTTCTCGCCACCCTGCCAGCCCGCCGCGTACTGCCCGCGGACCGTGTCCTTGCCCAGGTCCTGCGGCAGCTTGACCGCCCCGAGGACCTTGGTCTTCTCGGCGGCCAGCGCGTCCGCGTCGAAGGAGGACGGCTCCTCCATGGCCGTGAGGGCCATCAGCTGGAGAAGGTGGTTCTGGATGACGTCCCGGGCCGCGCCGATGCCGTCGTAGTAGCCGGCCCGGCCGCCGATGCCGATGTCCTCGGCCATCGTGATCTGCACATGGTCCACGAAGGACCGGTTCCAGATCGGCTCGAACATCTGGTTGGCGAAGCGGAGCGCCAGGATGTTCTGGACGGTCTCCTTGCCGAGGTAGTGGTCGATCCGGAAGACCTGGTCCGGGGCGAAGACCTCCTCGACGGTCGTGTTGAGCTCCTCGGCCGACGCGAGGTCGTGACCGAAGGGCTTCTCGATGACCGCGCGCCGCCAGGAACCGTTGTCCTGGTCCGCCAGACCGTGCTTCTTCAGCTGCTTGATGACCACCGGGAACGCGGACGGAGGCACGGAGAGGTAGAAGGCGAAGTTGCCGCCCGTCCCCTGCGCCTTGTCCAGCTCCTGGATCGTCGAGCGCAGCCGCTCGAAGGACTCGTCGTCGTCGAAGGTGCCCTGGACGAAGCGCATCCCCTGGATGAGCTGCTGCCAGACCTCCTCCCGGAACGGCGTACGGGCGTGCTCCTTGACGGCGTCGTGGACCTCGGCCGCGAAGTCCTCGTCCGCCCACTCGCGCCGGGCGAAGCCGACGAGGGAGAAGCCCGGTGGCAGCAACCCGCGGTTGGCGAGGTCGTACACCGCGGGCATCAGCTTCTTGCGTGACAGGTCGCCGGTGACCCCGAAGATGACCAGGCCCGACGGCCCCGCGATACGCGGGAGCCGTCGGTCTGCGGGATCACGAAGCGGGTTCGCTCCGGAACCGGAAAGAGGCGGCAAGGTTTCAGCCCTCCGAGGGGGCGAGGCGTGCCAGTTCCGCCTCTGTCGACTTGAGCAGGTCGGTCCAGGACGACTCGAACTTCTCGACGCCCTCGTCCTCGAGCAGCTGGACCACTTCGTCGTACGAGATGCCGAGCTTCTCGACCGCGTCGAGTTCCGCGCGGGCCTGCTCGTACGTACCGGCGATGGTGTTGCCGGTGATCTGCCCGTGGTCCTCGGTGGCGAACAGGGTCGCCTCCGGCATGGTGTTCACCGTGTTCGGCGCGACCAGGTCGTCGACGTACAGGGTGTCCTTGTACGCCTTGTCCTTGACGCCGGTCGAGGCCCACAGCGGACGCTGCTTGTTGGCCTGCGCCTTGTCGAGGGCGGCCCAGCGGTCCGAGCCGAAGACCTCCTCGTACGCCTGGTAGGCGAGGCGCGCGTTGGCCAGACCGGCCTTGCCGCGGGCGGCCTTGGCCTCGTCGGTGCCCAGCGCGTCGATCCGCTTGTCGATCTCGGTGTCCACGCGGGACACGAAGAAGGACGCCACGGAGTGGATCTTCGACAGGTCCAGGCCGCGCTCCTTGGCCTTCTCCAGGCCGGCCAGGTAGGCGTCCATGACCTTGCGGTAGCGCTCCAGCGAGAAGATCAGCGTGACGTTGACGCTGATCCCGAGGCCGATGACCTCGGTGATCGCAGGGAGACCCGCCTCGGTGGCCGGGATCTTGATGAGCGTGTTCGGCCGGTCCACCAGCCAGGCCAGCTGCTTGGCCTCGGCGACGGTCGAGAGGGTGTTGTGGGCGAGACGGGGGTCGACCTCGATCGACACCCGGCCGTCCTGGCCCTGCGTCGCATCGAAGACCGGACGCAGGATGTCGGCGGCGTCACGGACGTCCGCCGTCGTGATCATGCGGATCGCCTCTTCGACGGTGACCTTGCGGGCGGCGAGCTCGGTGAGCTGCGGCTCGTAGCCGTCACCGCTGCTGATCGCCTTCTGGAAGATCGACGGGTTGGTCGTGACGCCCACCACGTGCTGCTGGTCGATCAGCTCGGCGAGGTTGCCGGAGGTGATCCGCTGGCGCGACAGGTCGTCCAGCCAGATCGCCACGCCTTCCTCGGAGAGGCGCTTGAGTGCGTCTGTCATGGAAAATGCATCTCCTACGTGTCGTTGTGTCAGCGTCAGCGTCAGCGCTGGGCTGCGGCGATCGATTCCCGCGCAACCGCGGCCACGTTCTCGGCAGTGAAGCCGAACTCCTCGAAGAGGACCTTGCCGTCGGCCGAAGCGCCGAAGTGCTCCAGGGAAACGATGCGACCCGCGTCCCCGACGTACTTGTGCCACGTCAGACCGATACCGGCCTCGACCGCGACCCGCGCCTTGACGGACGGGAGCAGAACGCTCTCCCGGTACCCCTGGTCCTGCTCCTCGAACCACTCCACGGACGGCATCGACACGACCCGCGTCGGCACACCCTCCGCCTGCAGCCGCTCACGGGCACCGACGGCCACATGGACCTCGGAACCGGTGGCGATGAGGATGACCTCGGGCGAGCCGCCCTCGGCCTCGAAGAGCACGTAACCGCCCTTCGCCGCATCCTCGTTGACCTCGTACGTCGGCACGCCCTGGCGGGTCAGCGCGAGACCGTGCGGGGCGCCCTTGCCGAAGACCTTCGTCCAGCGGCGGAGGATCTCGCGCCAGGCGATGGCCGTCTCGTTGGCGTCGGCCGGGCGGACGACGTTCAGGCCCGGAATGGCGCGCAGGGAGGCCAGGTGCTCGACCGGCTGGTGCGTCGGGCCGTCCTCGCCGAGACCGATGGAGTCGTGCGTCCACACGTACGTCACCGGCACGTGCATCAGCGCGGACAGCCGTACCGCGTTGCGCATGTAGTCGGAGAAGACGAGGAAAGTACCGCCGTAGACACGGGTGTTGCCGTGCAGGGCGATGCCGTTCATCTCGGCGGCCATCGAATGCTCGCGGATACCGAAGTGGATCGTGCGGCCGTAAGGGTCCGCCTCCGGCAGCGGGTTGTCCGCCGGGAGGAAGGAGGACGTCTTGTCGATGGTCGTGTTGTTCGAGCCGGCCAGGTCGGCCGAGCCGCCCCACAGCTCCGGGATGACCGCGCCGAGCGCCTGCAGGACCTTGCCGGACGCGGCACGCGTGGCGACACCCTTGCCCGCCTCGAAGACCGGGAGCTTCTCCTCCCAGCCCTTGGGCAGCTCGCCCGCGGCGATGCGGTCGAACTCGGCAGCGCGCTCGGCGTTGTTGTCGCGCCACTCCTGGAACGACTTCTCCCACTCCGCCTTGGCCTGACGGCCGCGCTCCAGCGCCTCGCGGGTGTGGTTCAGGACGGCGTCCGAGACCTCGAAGGACTGCTCCGGGTCGAAGCCGAGGACACGCTTGGTGGCCGCGACCTCGTCGTCGCCGAGCGCCGAGCCGTGGGCCGCCTCGGTGTTCTGCGCGTTCGGGGCCGGCCAGGCGATGATCGAGCGCATCGCGATGAACGACGGCTTGTCCGTCACCTTCTTGGCGGCCTGCACCGCGTTGTAGATGGCGTGCGGGTCGAGGTCGCCGTCCGGCTTCGGGGCGATCCGCTGCACATGCCAGCCGTACGCCTCGTAGCGCTTGACGACGTCCTCGGAGACGGCCGTCTCCGTGTCGCCCTCGATCGAGATGTGGTTGTCGTCCCACAGCAGGACCAGGTTGCCGAGCTTCTGGTGGCCGGCCAGCGAGGACGCCTCCGCGGAGATGCCCTCCTGGAGGCAGCCGTCACCGGCGATCGCGAAGATGAAGTGGTCGAACGGGGACTCCCCTTCGGGGGCCTCCGGGTCGAACAGACCGCGCTCGTAGCGGGCGGCCATCGCCATGCCCACGGCGTTGGCGACACCCTGGCCGAGCGGGCCGGTCGTCGTCTCGACGCCCGTCGTGTGCCCGTACTCAGGGTGGCCCGGGGTCTTGGAACCCCACGTCCGAAACGCCTTCAGATCGTCCAGCTCGAGGCCGAAACCGGCCAGGTACAGCTGGGTGTAGAGGGTCAGGGACGAGTGGCCGGCGGACAGTACGAAACGGTCGCGCCCGACCCAGTCGGCGTCCGCCGGGTCGTGCCGCATCACCTTCTGGAAGAGGGTGTACGCGGCGGGGGCCAGGCTCATCGCCGTACCGGGATGGCCGTTGCCGACCTTCTGTACGGCATCGGCGGCCAGGACGCGGGCGGTGTCGACGGCCCGCTGGTCCAACTCGGTCCACTCGAGGTCTGTGGTGGTCGGCTTGGTGCTCACCCTGGGTCAGGGCTCCTCTCCACATGTCTAATGCCGGCTTCCGCGGTGTCCACCGGCTGCCGGGGGCTGACACCCTCGGCCTTTGTCGAGCCTACCCTCGGAAGAACGTGCCGTATTTCCGTCATTCCAGACTGCCGGGACCGCTTCACGTCCGTCTCCCGACCCCTGCCGGACTGCAATACGAACCGGGCCGTCCCAGCGCTCAATCGAGCCCCGTCACGCCCATCACAAAGCACGCCCCAACACGACCCCACCCCCGCGAAGGGCGGGGTCTGGGCAACGTCTAGAGTGGCGTGGTAAGCGCGAGCCTCTACCGGGACTTCACAGCCGGGGGCTTGTTGGAATGTCTCTGTCAGGGGTGTGCGTGACGGCCGTTGAATCCCGTCCAGCGGGGATTATCGGGACGAGCCAGAACCCGAGCCGACGGCCGTTCGGGGCCCGGGTCATGGCGTTCGTTGCTCTCACGAAGCCGCGGATCATCGAGCTGCTGCTCATCACCACGGTTCCGGTGATGTTCCTGGCGGAGCAGGGTGTACCGGACCTGGGACTGGTCCTCCTCACCTGCCTCGGCGGCTACCTCTCCGCGGGCGGCGCCAACGCGCTCAACATGTACATCGACCGTGACATCGACGCGCTCATGGACCGCACGTCGCAGCGTCCGCTGGTCACCGGCATGGTCAGCCCGCGTGAGTGCCTGGCCTTCGGCATCACCCTCGCCGTCGCCGCCACCCTCCTCTTCGGCCTCACGGTCAACTGGCTGTCGGCCTGGCTGTCGCTGGGCGCGCTCCTCTTCTACGTGGTCGTCTACACGATGATCCTCAAGCGGCGTACGTCGCAGAACATCGTGTGGGGCGGCATCGCGGGCTGTATGCCGGTCCTCATCGGCTGGTCCGCCGTCACGAACTCGCTCTCCTGGGCGCCGCTCATCCTCTTCCTGGTCATCTTCTTCTGGACCCCGCCGCACTACTGGCCGCTGTCCATGAAGGTGAAGGAGGACTACGCGCGCGTGGGCGTGCCGATGCTGCCGGTCATCGCCTCCAACAAGACGGTCGCCCGGCAGATCGTGGCGTACAGCTGGGCGATGGTTTTGGTCTCGCTGCTGCTCACTCCGCTGGGGTACACCGGCTGGTTCTACACCTCGGTGGCGCTCGCGGCGGGTGGGTGGTGGCTGTGGGAGGCGCATGCCTTGCAGAGTCGCGCACGGGCTGGGTCGAGTGGGGGGAAGCTGAAGGAGATGCGGCTGTTCCACTGGTCGATCACCTATGTTTCGCTGCTGTTTGTGGCTGTCGCTGTGGATCCATTCCTGCGGTAAGTGGCGGTTCGGCTGCGGGTTCGTTGTGGCTGGTCGCGCAGTTCCCCGCGCCCCTAAGGGGGCGCCCCAGTCGACGGCGGTACGTGGGCAAGGCCACTTGCCCTGGCGTCGCCAGGTGATCTACCCGTGGGTAGCATCCTGGGCATGGGAGATACGCAGGAGCGCAGGGTGGTCAAGCTCGCCAAGCAGATCGACGGGTTCGCCAAGCAGCACGGCGGTGCCGAGGGACAGGTGGCGTACATCGGGGAGCGCGGTGCCCGGATCGTGCTCGTCGGCGAGGACGGCGGCTGGGGCGACCTCGTCGCCCCCACGTACGAGATCGCCCGGCAGGCCGTCGAGAAGGCCGGCATCACCGTCCACGAGGACTTCGACGGCGAGTTCGCGGCCAAGGTGACCACCGGCCCGTACGAGTGGACCCGCATGGCGGGGATCCAGGTGGGCGGGCCGAGCAACCGCTGAGAGTCGGGGACGTGGCCGGACGGCGCCGGTCATTCCCACGGGGTGTGCGCGAGCAGCACCTGATGGTCGGTTCACCCGTTAGGACCTTGGGAACACACGGTCCAGACACGGGGAGCCCGGATGATCGAAACGCCGTCCCTCGTGGACCAGTACTGCCACGGCGTACTGCGCACCGAGCTGGGCCTGGGCACCTTCGAGGCCCAGCTCGCGCGTACCGAGGGGCCGCCCGCCACCGGGACCACCCTCTTCGACACCCAGACCGGGTTCGCCGTACGCCGCTGGTGTCCGCCGCTGCTCGGCCTGGAACCGCACGCTTCCCCCGCCCGTTATCTCGCCCGGCGCCGTGAACTCGGCGTACTGGAATCGGGCAGGAGACTGCTGCGGGGCAGCGGAATCACGACATATCTGGTCGACGCCGGGCTGCCCGGCGACCTCACCGGGCCCGCCGAGATGGCCTCCGCCTCAGCCGCGGACGCGCATGAGATCGTCCGGCTCGAACTGCTTGCCGAACAGGTCGCCGACACCTCCGGCAGCGTCGAGTCCTTCCTCGCCAATCTCGCCGAGTCGGTGCACGGCGCCGCGACGAACGCCGTCGCCTTCACCTCCGTGGCGGGTCTGCGGCACGGGTTGGCGCTCGCGCCCGATCCGCCGGGGCCGGGTGAGGTGCGGGGCGCGGCGGCCCGCTGGCTGGCCGGACGCCGGGTCGGCGGTCCGCTGACCGACCCCGTGCTGCTGCGCCATCTGCTGTGGATCGCGGTCGCCTCGGGCCTGCCGCTCCAACTGCACGCCGGGCTCGGCGAACCGGGCTTACGCATCGACCGTACCGACCCGGTGCTGCTCACGGACTTCGTCCGTGCCACCGCCGGGCTCGGCACCGACCTGGTGCTGCTGCACGGCTACCCGTACCACCGGCACGCGGCGCATCTCGCCGGTGTCTTCCCGCATGTGTACGCCGACCTGGGCGCGGCCCTCGTGCGGACCGGCGCCCGGGCCGCCGCCGTTCTCGCCGAGATCCTCGAACTCGCCCCCTTCGGCAAGATCCTCTTCTCCAGCGGGGCCCACGGGCTGCCCGAACTGCATGTGGTGGGCGCCCGTCTCTTCCGCGAGGCCCTCGGACGGGTGCTCGGCGGCTGGGTCGCCGAGGGCGCGTGGTCGCTGGGGGACGCGCAACGGGTGGCGGGACTGATCGCGGCGGGCAACGCGCGGCGCGTGTACGGACTGGGGTGAGGTGTGAAGACTCGTGGCATGACCACACTCGCGACTCGAACGGACGCCCTGACCGACGCCTTACTCGACCGCTTCCTGGGCGAGCTGCCGGCGCTCGCCCCGGTCGCCGTCTGGGCGCATGGCTCGCTGGCCGGCGGCGACTACCAGGAGGGCCGCAGCGACCTCGACCTGATCGCTGTCCTGGACGGGCCGATCGGGCTGGGCACCGTCTGGAAGGTGGCCGAGCTGCACGCCCGTCTGCGCACCGACCCGCTCGCGCCACTGCTGCACTGCACCTACCTGACCGACGAGACGACGGCCGACCCGGAGCGACGGCACCTCACCTGGGCGCAAAGCCGCCTGTTCCGGCGGACCGTCACCCCGGTGACCCGTCGCGAGCTGCACACCTTCGGACGGGTGCTGTACGGGAAGGCGCCCGGGGAGTTGCTTGCGCCGGTGCCGGACCGCCAGCTCGCCGACTTCGTCGTACGCGACCAGCGGGACTTCTGGCGGCCCGCCGTGGACAAGCCCCGGCTCTGGACGCAGGACGTCTGGGTCGACCTGGCGCTGGTCACCCTGGCCCGGGCGACCGTGACGCTGAGGGAGGGCACCCTGATCTCGAAACGGGAGGCACTGGAGCTGCTGCCGGGGCTGGGGGCGCCCGTGGAGGTCGTCGAGGACATCGCACGCAGGCGGTACGGGCAGGAGGGCGGGGGGCCGGTCGCGGCCGGGTGGCGTGAGCGGCGCGGAGAGCTGACGCGGGACTACCTGGGGCAGGCGATCGACCGTCTGGTGACCTCGTACGCCTGACTACGCGCGCGTGCCGACCGTCGCCCCGGTCGCCGGGCCGGGTACCTCGGCCGGGGCGGCCGTTTCGAGGCGCTCGCGCAGGGCGAGCAGGACGCGCAGGACGGCGATCCACACCAGTGCCGAGCCGAGCATGTGCAGGCCGACCAGGACCTCGGGAAGGTTCGTGAAGTATTGGACATATCCGATAATCCCCTGGGCTAGCAGGATCAAAAACAGGTCCCGCGTGCGGTCCAGCGGGCCCTTGGGAGCGTCGACCGCCTTCAGGACGAACCATAGGGCGAACGTCAGTGTCACCACGATCCAGGCGAGCACCGCGTGCAGCTTGCTGACGTTCTCCCAGTTCAGCGGCATGCGCTCGATCTCGCTCGAGTCACCCGCGTGCGGGCCCGACCCGGTCACCACCGTGCCGACCGCGATCAGCAGCACCGAGGCGACCACCAGGAACCACACCAGCTGCTGCACGGCCTTCCCGACCAGCGGGCGCGGCGCCTCGTCGCCCTCGTGCGTGCGCTGCCACATCACCGCGGCGACCGCGATCAGGGCGGACGAGAGCAGGAAGTGGGCCGCGACCGTGTACGGGTTGAGGCCGACCAGGACGACGACGCCGCCCAGGACCGCGTTGCTCATGACGACCCAGAACTGGGCCCAGCCGAGCCGGGTCAGACTGCGGCGGTACGGCTTCTCCGCGCGGGCGGCGATGATCGCCCAGCCGACCGCCGCGCACAGCACATACGTCAGCATGCGGTTGGTGAACTCGATGACGCCGTGCACGCCCATCGCGCTCGTCGTCGTCAGCGAGTCGTCGGTGCACTTCGGCCAGGTCGGGCAGCCTAGGCCCGAGCCGGTCAGTCGTACGGCACCGCCGGTGACCACGATGACCACCGACATGACGAGCGCGGCGAGCGCCGCGCGCCGCACGGTCCGGGGGGTCGGCGTCCAGCGGGCGGCGATGAAGGCGAGCGGGTTCCGCAGGGCGGACACGGCCTCGGCGGGGGTCATCTTTGGCACGCGTCCCATCGTAGGCGGCTGCTTGTGCACGCTTTCACGAGGGTCCCTCGGCCGCCCTCGGATGCTCCCGGCTCACTCCCAGCGGAAGAACCGGCCGGCCGCGGCCAGCCCCACGACCGCCCACCCGGCGAGGATCCCCACGTCGCCCCACGGCATTCCGGCGCCGTGTTGCAACACGTCGCGCAGACCGTCCGACAGGGCCGAGATCGGCAGCAGGGCCAGCACGTCCTGCACGCCGGACGGGAACTTGTCCAGGGGGACGATCACCCCGCCGCCCACCAGGAGCAGCAGGAAGACGAGGTTCGCGGCGGCCAGGGTGGCCTCCGCCTTCAGGGTGCCCGCCATCAGCAGGCCGAGGCCCGAGAAGGCGGCTGTGCCGAGGAGGAGCAGGAGGAGTACGGCGAAGGGGTTGCCGTGCGGCGACCAGCCGAGCGCGAAGGCGATCACCGTCAGCAGGGCGACCTGGAGGACCTCGGTGACCAGCACGGACGCCGTCTTCGCCGTCATCAGGCCCCAGCGGGGGAGCGGGGAGGACGCGAGCCTCTTCAGGACGCTGTAGCGGCGCTCGAAGCCCGTGGCGATGGCCTGGCCGGTGAAGGCCGTGGACATGACCGCGAGCGCGAGGATGCCCGGGGCGAGGAAGTCGACGGCCTTGCCGGCGCCCGTGTCGACGATGTCCACCGAGCCGAAGAGCAACAGGAGGAGGGTGGGGATGATCACCGTCAGGAGCAACTGCTCGCCGTTGCGCAGCAGCATCCTGGTCTCCAGGGCCGCCTGGGCGCCGATCATGCGGGGGAGCGGGGCGGCGCCGGGCCGCGGGGTGTAGGTCCCCGGGGCGGTCGGAGTGGTGGTCACGAACGCAGCTCCTTGCCGGTCAGCTCCAAAAAGACGTCTTCCAGGGTGTGCCGTTCCACCGAGATCCGGTCCGGCATCACCCCGTGCTGGGCGCACCAGGACGTCACCGTCGCGAGGAGCTGGGGGTTGACCTTGCCGCCGACGCGGTAGGCGCCCGGGGTCAGCTCGACGGCCGTGCAGTCGGCCGGGAGGGCCTTCAGCAGGGAGCTGACGTCCAGACCCGGCCGGCCCAGGAAGCGCAGGGTGTTCTCGGCGCCGCCTCGGCACAGCTGTTCCGGGGTGCCCTGGGCGATGACCTTGCCGGCGTCGATGATCGCGACGTCGTCGGCGAGCTGCTCGGCCTCGTCCATGTGATGGGTGGTGAGGATGACGGAGACGCCGTCGGCGCGCAGGTCCCGTACGAGATCCCAGGTGGCGCGGCGGGCCTGGGGGTCGAGGCCGGCGGTCGGTTCGTCGAGGAAGACCAGTTCGGGGCGGCCGACGACGGCCATCGCGAGCGCCAGGCGCTGCTGCTGGCCGCCGGAGAGGCGACGGTAGGTGGTCCGGCCGCAGCTGCCGAGGCCGAGGCGTTCGACGAGCGCGTCCACGTCCAGCGGGTGCGCGTGCAGCTTGGCCACATGGCGGAGCATCTCGTCGGCTCGGGCGCCCGAATAGACGCCGCCGGACTGGAGCATCACGCCGACCCGTGGACGCAGGGCGGCGGCTTCGCGGACCGGGTCGAGGCCCAGGACGCGGACCGTGCCGGAGTCCGGTCTGCGGTATCCCTCGCAGGTCTCGACGGTGGTCGTCTTGCCCGCGCCGTTCGGGCCGAGGACGGCGGTGATGCCCGCCTGGGCCACCAGGTCGAGGCCGTTCACGGCGGTCTTCGTGCCGTACCGCTTCACCAGGGCCTGGACCTGGACCACGGGCTCGCTTCGCATGGGTCCAGAGTCTAGGTACGCGAGGAGTCGCCGAGGTGCGCGGGGGCCGGATCCGGCCTCGGTGCGCGACGGACCACGGGCCCGCTCCCTTGCTGCTCAGGGCGGTCCACTGATCGATCAAAGATCGTTTTCGCAGGTCAAGTTAGGTGAGCCTAAGTGATGCAGGGCACCGTCGAGGAGGCGGGGCGCGGCTTGCCGCGCTCTGAGGAATTACGCAACAATGGTGTTGTGAAAAACGTCGGCGAGGATCGGGAGGCCCCCCTGGGTGCCCCCCACGAGGAGTTCGCGACCGGGGAGCGCTCGACGCGCAACCGGGTCGCGCGGTCCATCCTGGACCACGGTCCCTCGACCGTCGCCGAGCTCGCCGGGCGTCTCGGACTGACCCATGCGGCCGTACGGCGTCACCTTGACGCGCTGGTCGCCGACGACGTCGTACAACCGCGCGAGCAGCGGGTCTACGGGGCCCGCACTCGTGGCCGACCCGCCAAGGCCTTCGCGCTCACCGACTGCGGACGCGACGCGTTCGACCAGTCGTACGACAAGCTCGCCATGGACGCCCTGCGCTGGATCGCCGAGCGCGGGGGCGGCGACGAGGCGGTCCTCGCCTTCGCGCGCGCCCGACTTGCCGAGCAGGCCGCGAACTACCGCGAGGCCGTCGACGCCGCGGGCCCCGAGGAACGCGCCGAAGCCCTGGCCAAGGCCTTGAGCGCGGACGGGTACGCTGCTACGGCGCGCAGCGCACCGGTCGGAGAGCAGCTCTGCCAGCACCACTGCCCGGTGGTCCATGTCGCGGAAAAGTTCCCGCAGCTCTGCGAGGCGGAGACCGAGATCTTCTCCCAGCTGCTGGGAACGCATGTCCAGCGGCTCGCGACCATCGCCCACGGCGACGGTGTGTGCACCACGTTCATCCCAGAGATCTCCACGTTCGATCACTCTGGTCACCACGCATCTGCAAGTACCGCAAGCACCGCCGGGAGGAACCCAGAATGACGCTCCCCATCGAGGAGACCGCCCACCCCGAGCTCGAGGGCCTGGGCAAGTACGAATACGGCTGGGCCGACTCCGACGTGGCCGGTGCCTCCGCCAAGCGCGGCATCAACGAGGGCGTCGTCCGGGACATCTCGGCGAAGAAGTCCGAGCCGGAGTGGATGACCAAGCTGCGCCTCAAGGGCCTGCGCCTCTTCGACAAGAAGCCCATGCCGAACTGGGGCTCCGACCTGTCGGGCATCGACTTCGACAACATCAAGTACTTCGTGCGCTCCACGGAGAAGCAGGCGGAGTCCTGGGAGGACCTGCCCGAGGACATCAAGAACACGTACGACAAGCTCGGCATCCCGGAGGCGGAGAAGCAGCGCCTGGTCGCCGGTGTCGCCGCGCAGTACGAGTCGGAGGTCGTCTACCACCAGATCCGTGAGGACCTGGAGGAGCAGGGCGTCATCTTCCTCGACACCGACACCGCGCTCAAGGAGCACCCGGAGCTCTTCAAGGAGTACTTCGGCACGGTCATCCCGGTCGGCGACAACAAGTTCGCGTCGCTGAACACCGCGGTGTGGTCCGGCGGCTCCTTCATCTACGTGCCCAAGGGCGTGCAGGTCGAGATCCCGCTCCAGGCCTACTTCCGTATCAACACGGAGAACATGGGCCAGTTCGAGCGGACCCTGATCATCGTCGACGAGGGTGCCTACGTGCACTACGTCGAGGGCTGTACGGCGCCGATCTACAAGTCGGACTCGCTGCACAGCGCGGTCGTCGAGATCATCGTCAAGAAGAACGCCCGCTGCCGCTACACGACCATCCAGAACTGGTCGAACAACGTCTACAACCTGGTCACCAAGCGCGCCGTGGCGTACGAGGGCGCGACCATGGAGTGGATCGACGGCAACATCGGCTCCAAGGTGACGATGAAGTACCCGGCCGTCTACCTGATGGGCGAGCACGCCAAGGGCGAGACCCTGTCGATCGCCTTCGCGGGCGAGGGGCAGCACCAGGACGCCGGTTCCAAGATGGTCCACATGGCGCCCAACACCTCCTCGAACATCGTGTCGAAGTCGGTGGCGCGGGGTGGCGGCCGTACGTCCTACCGCGGTCTCGTCGAGATCGGCGAGGGCGCCCACGGCTCCAAGTCCAACGTGCTGTGCGACGCGCTGCTGGTGGACACCATCTCCCGCTCCGACACGTACCCGTACGTCGACGTCCGTGAGGACGACGTGTCCATGGGCCACGAGGCGACCGTCTCCAAGGTCTCCGACGACCAGCTCTTCTACCTGATGAGCCGCGGTCTGTCCGAGTTCGAGGCGATGGCGATGATCGTGCGCGGCTTCGTCGAGCCGATCGCCAAGGAACTGCCCATGGAGTACGCGCTGGAACTCAACCGGCTGATCGAGCTCCAGATGGAGGGCGCTGTCGGCTGACCCGCCGACCGACGTCCCCGTCAAGCCACTTACGCAGGAACATTCGCAGGGAAGAGAGCAGACCGACAGCCATGGCTGAGGCTCAGAACATTCCGGTGGGGTCCACCACCGCCGGCTCGATCGCGGTGGCCGCTGCCGCCGAGTCGACCGTCGCGACGCGCATGAGCGCGCCGCCGTCCTTCGACGTGGCGGACTTCGCCGTCCCCTACGGCCGCGAGGAGGAGTGGCGGTTCACCCCGCTGGAGCGCCTGCGCGGGCTGCACGACGGCTCCGCCGTCGCCACCGGCACCGGTGTGAAGGTGGACGTCCAGGCACCCGAGGGCGTCACCGTCGAGGCCGTCGGCCGTGACGACGCGCGCCTCGGGCGGGCCGGTACCCCCGTGGACCGCGTCGCCGCCCAGGCGTACAGCGCCTTCGAGGTGGCCGGTGTGATCACCGTCCCCAAGGAGACGGTCCTCGCCGAGCCGATCCGCGTCGCCGTGCACGGCGAGGGCGGTGTTGCCTACGGCCACCAGGTCATCGAGCTGGGTGCCTTCGCCGAGGCCGTCGTCGTCATCGACCACACCGGTGACGCCGTGCTCGCCGCCAACGTCGAGTACGTCCTCGGGGACGGCGCCAAGCTCACCGTCGTCTCCGTCCAGGACTGGGACGACCAGGCCGTCCACGTCGCCCAGCACAACGCGCTGGTCGGCCGTGACGCCACCTTCAAGTCCTTCGTCGTCACCTTCGGCGGCGACCTCGTCCGCCTGCACCCGCG
The DNA here is from genome assembly GCF_033793965.1 of Streptomyces sp. ME02-8801-2C. NCBI lineage: Bacteria > Bacillati > Actinomycetota > Actinomycetes > Kitasatosporales > Streptomycetaceae > Streptomyces > Streptomyces sp. ME02-8801-2C. The sequence continues at coordinate 278,699 of NZ_JARAXP010000001.1, forward strand.
GGTCGCCTACGCCGGCACCGGTGGCGAGGCCGAGCTGTTCGGGCTGTACTTCACGGACGCCGGCCAGCACCAGGAGCACCGCCTCCTCGTCGACCACAACACCCCGCACTGCAAGTCGAACGTCGTCTACAAGGGCGCGCTCCAGGGCGAGGGCGCCCACGCCGTCTGGATCGGTGACGTGCTCATCGAGGCCAAGGCCGAGGGCACCGACACGTACGAGATGAACCGCAACCTGGTTCTCACGGACGGCGCCCGCGTGGACTCCGTTCCGAACCTCGAGATCGAGACCGGTGAGATCGTCGGCGCCGGGCACGCCAGTGCCACCGGACGGTTCGACGACGAGCAGCTCTTCTATCTGATGGCCCGCGGCATCCCGGCCGGCGAGGCCCGCCGACTGGTCGTCCGCGGCTTCTTCGCCGAACTGGTCCAGCAGATCGGCGTCGAGGACATCCAGCAGCGCCTCCTCACGAAGATCGACGAGGAGCTGGAGGCGTCCGTCTGATGGCTGCCTCTCCGACGTTCGTACGCGCCTGCGGGCTGAGCGAGCTGGACGAGGACACCCCCAAGCGGGTGGAACTCGACGGCACGCCGGTCTCGGTCGTCCGCACCGAGGGCGAGGTGTTCGCGATCCACGACATCTGCTCGCACGCGAACGTCTCGCTCTCCGAGGGCGAGGTGGAGGACTGTCAGATCGAGTGCTGGCTGCACGGCTCCAGCTTCGACCTCCGCACCGGCAAGCCGTCCGGCCTTCCCGCGACGCGCCCCGTCCCCGTATACCCCGTAAAGATCGAAGGGGACGATGTGCTCGTCTCCCTCACCCAGGAGTCCTGAGGCACCCATGGCAACGCTTGAAATCCGAGACCTGCACGTCACCGTCGAGGCCGACAACGCCACGAAGGAGATCCTCAAGGGTGTCGACCTGACCGTGAAGCAGGGCGAGACGCACGCCATCATGGGCCCCAACGGCTCCGGCAAGTCGACCCTCGCCTACTCGCTCGCGGGTCACCCGAAGTACACGATCACCGGCGGCACCGTGCTGCTCGACGGCGAGGACGTCCTGGAGATGTCCGTCGACGAGCGTGCCCGCGCGGGCCTGTTCCTGGCGATGCAGTACCCGGTCGAGGTCCCCGGCGTCTCGGTCTCCAACTTCCTCCGTACGTCCGCCACCGCCATCCGCGGTGAGGCGCCCAAGCTGCGCACCTGGGTCAAGGAGGTCAAGGAGGCCATGCAGCGCCTCAACATGGACCCCTCCTTCGCCGAGCGCAACGTCAACGAGGGCTTCTCCGGCGGTGAGAAGAAGCGCCACGAGATCCTCCAGCTGGAGCTGCTCAAGCCGAAGGTCGCGATCCTCGACGAGACGGACTCCGGTCTGGACGTCGACGCCCTGCGCATCGTCTCCGAGGGCGTCAACCGCGTCCGCGAGACCGGTGAGGTCGGCACGCTGCTGATCACGCACTACACGCGCATCCTGCGCTACATCAAGCCCGACCACGTCCATGTGTTCGCGGACGGCCGTATCGCCGAGTCCGGCGGCCCGGAGCTCGCCGACAAGCTGGAGAACGAGGGGTACGAGGCATACACGAAGGGTGGCGCATCCGAGTGACACAGCTGCCGGGCCTCCTCGACACCGAGGCGATCCGTAAGGACTTCCCGATCCTCGACCGGGTGCTCCACGACGACAAGAAGCTCGTGTACCTGGACAACGCGGCGACCTCCCAGACGCCCCGCCAGGTGATCGACACCCTCTCCGAGTACTACGAGCAGCACAACGCCAACGTGCACCGTGGCATCCATGTGCTCGCCGAGGAGGCCACGGCGCTGTACGAGGGCGCGCGCGACAAGGTCGCCGCGTTCATCAACGCGCCCAGTCGCGACGAGGTGATCTTCACCAAGAACGCCTCCGAGTCGCTCAACCTCGTGGCCAACATGCTGGGCTGGGCCGACGAGCCCTACCGGGTCGACCACGAGACCGAGATCGTCATCACGGAGATGGAGCACCACTCCAACATCGTGCCGTGGCAGCTGCTCGCGCAGCGCACGGGCGCGAAGCTGAAGTGGTTCGGCCTGACCGACGACGGCCGGCTCGACCTGTCGAACATAGACGAGGTCATCACCGAGAAGACGAAGATCGTCTCCTTCGTGCTGGTGTCCAACATCCTGGGCACGGTCAACCCGGTCGACAAGATCGTGCGCCGCGCGCAGGAGGTCGGGGCCCTGGTCCTGATCGACGCCTCGCAGGCCGCCCCGCACATGCCGTTGGACGTGCAGGCCCTGCAGGCCGACTTCGTGGCCTTCACCGGCCACAAGATGTGCGGTCCGACGGGCATCGGCGTGCTCTGGGGCCGCCAGGAGCTCCTTGAGGACCTCCCGCCGTTCCTGGGCGGTGGCGAGATGATCGAGACCGTGTCGATGCACTCGTCGACGTACGCTCCCGCCCCGCACAAGTTCGAGGCGGGCACTCCGCCGATCGCGCAGGCGGTCGGCCTCGGTGCGGCGATCGACTATCTGTCGGCCATCGGCATGGACAAGATCCTCGCCCATGAGCACGCCCTCACCGAGTACGCGGTGAAGCGGCTCGGCGAGGTCCCCGACCTGCGGATCATCGGCCCGACGACGGCCGAGGACCGGGGCGCGGCGATCTCCTTCACGCTCGGCGACATCCACCCGCACGACGTGGGCCAGGTCCTCGACGAGCAGGGCATCGCCGTCCGGGTCGGCCACCACTGCGCCCGCCCGGTCTGCCTGCGCTACGGAATTCCTGCGACCACGCGAGCGTCGTTCTATCTGTACTCCACGCCGGCCGAGATCGATGCTCTGGTCGACGGCCTGGAGCACGTACGGAACTTCTTCGGCTGAGGAGATTGGCGAGCGATCGCATGAAGCTTGATTCGATGTACCAGGAAGTCATCCTGGATCACTACAAGCACCCGCACGGGCGTGGTCTTCGGGATGGCGACGCCGAGGTGCACCACGTCAACCCGACATGCGGCGACGAGATCACCCTGCGTGTGAAGTACGACGGGACGACGATCTCCGATGTGTCGTACGAGGGCCAGGGCTGCTCGATCAGCCAGGCCTCGGCCTCGGTGCTGAACGAGCTCCTGGTCGGCAAGGAACTGTCCGAGGCGCAGCAGATCCAGGAGACCTTCCTGGTGCTGATGCAGTCCAAGGGCAAGGTCGAGCCGGACGACGCGATGGAGGAGGTGCTGGAGGACGCCGTCGCGTTCGCCGGTGTCTCCAAGTACCCGGCCCGGGTGAAGTGCGCGCTGCTGAGCTGGATGGCGTGGAAGGACGCGACGGCCCAGGCCCTGGGCTCGGACGCCGCCGAAAGGAAGACGGCATGAGCGAGACCATTGAGATGAAGCCGGCCTCGGAGGACGAGGTCCGCGAGGCGCTGTACGACGTCGTCGACCCCGAACTGGGTATCGACGTCGTCAACCTCGGCCTGATCTACGGCATCCACATCGACGACGCGAACATCGCGACGATCGACATGACCCTGACGTCGGCGGCCTGCCCGCTCACGGATGTCATCGAGGACCAGGCCAAGTCCGCCACGGACGGCATCGTCAACGAACTGCGCATCAACTGGGTGTGGATGCCGCCGTGGGGCCCGGACAAGATCACGGACGACGGACGGGACCAGCTTCGGGCGCTCGGATTCAACGTCTGAGATCCTTCTGGACTTCTCGCCTGCTTCTCCGCACGCGGTATGTGAAAGCGGCGGCACCCTGTCAGGGTGCCGCCGCTTCTGCGTTCGCTCAGGTCCGCTCAGGCCAGCGGGCTCACGATGCGGAAGGAGAAGTCCTGCCTGTTGGTCGTGTTGTAGCCCCACGGGTCCAGGCGCATCTGGAAGTCCTTCGTACGCAGCGCGTAGTTGGGGTAGTTCACCGACGAGAGCAGCACCGCGCCCCCGCCGCCCCCCGAGTACCCGGCGCAGAAGGTGGCGTCCTGCTGGAACAGCGAGGAACCGTCGTTGCGTTCGGCGCGCAGGACGAAGTTGCGGTGGCGCACGTACTTGTTGTCGTGCGTCTTGAACGAGTAGCAGGAACCGTTGGACAGCCCCGGGACCACGCTGAAGGTGGAATCCTCGCGGGATTCCGAACCGGCGACCGGGTCGACCTTCACCAGACCGCCTGACACGTGCCAGTAGCGGCCGGGGTAGTTGGCCGCCTCGACCGACCTGAGGGAGGAGCGGTCCGGCTGGGTGGGCGCGGCCGTGGACCTGCCCGGGGACGGGGCGGGGGCCGGCTTCGCCGGGGGGTTCTTGGCGGGCGCGGGGGAGGGGCCCTTGGCGCCCGGGGCGGGGGCGGCGGGGGCCGCAGGGGCTCCCGGGGTCGCGGGCGAGGACGCCGTCGGCGCGGTCGGAGTGCCAGGCTGAGCGGACCACAGGCCGCTCTTTCCGCTCGGGGCCTCGGTGCCGGACGGGCTCGGGGAGGCGAAGGTGAGGAGACCGGGGTACGTCGCGCCGGGCGTCGCGGCGGGGGCCTTCGCCGCGGGCGCCGCGTCCACGGCCTGCCGGTCGGTGACGACGATCGCGGTCACACAGGCGGCCACGACCGACAGGGCCAGGGTGCCCGCCATCCAGAGCCGCCGCGTCCCGGGCACATGCGAGGTGTCCGGGGCCCAGCCGTTCTCCCACGGTTGAGTTGGGATGAGCCGGGGCTTTTCTTCTGTCATGCGCTGTTCCTCCGGCGTCGCCTGTGGCGAACGTGTGAACGGGTTTGTTGAAACAGTAATGGACGCGAGGCTAGGTGACGGCCAGGGCTGTTGGAAGGGTTGTTTCCTCAATGAGACCGGGGGGCGGGGGAGTTGGTGGTGGGGTGCGCAATGAGGGTGGATTTGGGGTGGGGAGTGTGTACGAGTGTACGCATCTATGCGTACACTCGTACACATGGGATATCTGTTGCTGGTCGGAGCCATCGCCGCCGAAGTGGGCGCCACGACCGCCATGAAGTACAGCGACGGTTTCAGCAGGTTGTGGCCCTCTTTGCTGACCGGTCTGGGGTATGCCATCGCGTTCGTGCTGCTCGCACAGACACTGAAGACGGTGTCCGTCGGTACGGCGTACGCGATCTGGTCGGGGATCGGGACCGCGGCTGTCGCGACGATCGGTGCGGTGTTCCTCGGAGAGGGCATGGGTGTGGCCAAAATCGCAGGGATCGTGCTCATCATCGGCGGGGTCGTCGTCCTCAACATGGGCGGTGCGCACTGATGGCTCGGCGGTACGACCCCGAGCGGCGGCAGCGGATCATCGACGCGGCGATCCGGGTGGTGGGGGAGAAGGGGATCGCCGGGCTCAGCCATCGGTCGGTGGCGGCGGAGGCGGATGTGCCGCTGGGGTCCACGACGTATCACTTCCGCACGCTCGACGAACTCCTTGTCGCCGCGCTGAGGCAGGCGAACGAGGGGTTCGCGAAGGTCGTGGCCGCGCGGGGTGGGCTGCGGGACGGGCGGGGCGATCTGGCGGGGGAGCTTGCCGGGTTGCTGGGGGAGTGGCTGTCGGGGGACCGGGCGGGGGTCGAGCTGGAGTGCGAGTTGTATCTGGCGGCGCTTCGGCGGCCGGCGTTGCGGCCTGTTGCCGCCGAGTGGGCGGAGGGGGTCGCGGAGTTGCTGGGTGGGCGGACGGACGGGGTGACTGCGCGGGCGTTGGTGGCGGTGATGGACGGGATCTGTCTGCAGGTGCTGCTTACCGGGGGTGTGTACGACGAGGGGTTCGCCCGGGAGGTGTTCGGGAGGGTGTTGGGGGGCGCGGGGGGTTGTGGGTAGGGGGTCGGGCGAGTTGTCCGGTGTTCGAGGGGCGAGCGGTGTTGTTGCACAGGCCTGGTTTCCCACCCGCCCACCCGTCTCGGCATGTTTGCCAGTGACCGTTGAGGGGCGGTTGCCCGGTCCTTGAGATCCGCTCCGTACCGGTTCGCCCGGGTGGGGTTTCTCAAGTTAGGTTTTCTCCATGACCGACACGACTGCTCCCCGCACCACCGGCGCCGTGGCCGCCGGGCTTGCCACCGTCGCCGCCGACGGCACCGTACTCGACACCTGGTTCCCCGCCCCCGAGCTGTCCGTCGAGCCCGGCCCCGCCGGCACCGAGCGGCTGTCCGTCGAGCGGGCCGTCGAGACGCTCGGCGAGGGCGCGGCGAAAGCGGTCGGTCCGGACGCGCGCCGTGGCGTCGAGGTCGTCGCGGTCCGTACGGTCATCGCCTCCCTCGACGACAAGCCGCTCGACACGCACGACGTCTATCTGCGCCTCCACCTGCTCTCGCACCGGCTCGTCCAGCCGCACGGCCAGAGCCTGGACGGCATCTTCGCCCACCTCGCCAACGTCGCCTGGACCTCGCTCGGCCCGGTCGCCGTGGACGACGTCGAGAAGGTACGCCTCAACGCCCGCGCCGAGGGCCTTTACCTCCAGGTCACGTCCATCGACAAGTTCCCCCGCATGACCGACTACGTCGCCCCCAAGGGCGTCCGCATCGCCGACGCCGACCGGGTGCGCCTCGGTGCGCACCTCGCCGAGGGCACGACCGTCATGCACGAGGGCTTCGTCAACTTCAACGCGGGCACGCTCGGTACGTCGATGGTCGAGGGCCGTATCTCCGCGGGTGTCGTGGTCGGCGACGGTTCCGACATCGGCGGCGGCGCCTCCACCATGGGCACCCTGTCCGGCGGCGGCCAGGTCCGTATCACCATTGGCGAGCGCTGCCTGATCGGCGCCGAGGCCGGTGTCGGGATCGCGCTCGGCGACGAGTGCGTGGTCGAGGCCGGGCTGTACGTCACCGCCGGCACCCTCATCACCATGCCCGACGGACAGATCGTCAAGGCCCGTGAACTCTCAGGCGCCTCCAACATCCTCTTCCGCCGCAACTCCGTCACGGGCAAGGTCGAGGCCCGCCCGAACAACGCGGTCTGGGGCGGGCTGAACGAGGTACTGCACAGCCACAACTGACTCCCAAGATCACGTACGGGTTACTCCCCGTGACCTCGTCGGGCTTCAGGCAGATGAACTGGTGGACACAGGGTCCGATCAACTGCCGGAGCAGAAGCGGTAGAAGTACCGACGAGGGGTGGAGTACATGACGAACGGACGGTCGAGGACTGTGACGCGGGCGCGCTGGCTCACGGGAGCGGCTGTCACCGCGGCCGTGGTCTGCGGGGCTCCCGCGGGGACCGCGCACGCGGACGAGACCAACACCGGTTCGCACAACGGTCCCCGGGTCGGCCTGGTCAACATCGGCCAGGTCGACGATCCGATGGAGGACGTGCTGGAGCACTTCCTGCTGTTCGGCGACGGGTACCGCTGGGAGTGACTGTCGCCCTTCAGGGGCCGGGGCCCGACCGCTGCCGCAGGGCGCACGGTACGGGCCCCTTTCCGTGCGGCCGCGGTGGCCTACGTCAGGTCCCGCACATCCTCGTACGCAGCCACCAGGCCGTTCGTCGCCTCGCGGCCCGCCGATCGCAGCGGCGCCCGTACCGGACCCGAGGGCAGGCGCAGTGCGCCCAGCAGGGCCTTGGCCGTGACCGCGCCCGGCAGGCCCGAGGCCATCATCAACTCAGTGAGGGGAAACGCCCGTTGCTGTAGGCGTGCGGCCTCGGCTGTGCGGCTCGCGTCGAACGTGTCGATGATGGACCGGAAGTGACGGGGGATCACATTGGCGACCGTGCTGACGTATCCGGCGCCCCCCAGTGCGTACAGCGGCAGTACGTATTCGTCGCAGCCCGTGTAGATCGCCAAGTCGGTGCGGGACAACACCTTCTGAGTAGCCATCAGGTCGTACGCGCAGTCCTTCACGGCGACGATCCTCGGGTGGGTGGCGAGGCGGATCATTGTCTCCGGCTCGATGCGGACGCCGGTGCGGCCCGGGATGTCGTACAGCATGAGGGGCAGGGCGGAGGCGTCGGCCAACTCCCGGAAGTGGGCCTCGATCGCGTCCTGCGGGGGTCTGCTGTAGTAGGGCGTGACCGCCAACAGGCCGTCGGCGCCCGCCTTTTCCGCCGCCCGGGCCAGTTCCACGGAGTGCAGGGTGTCCGCGGTGCCGACGCCCGCCACGATCGACGCCCGCCCTTCGACCGCCTCCCGCACCGCCCGTACCAACGCGGACTTCTCCGTGTCCGTCGTGGTCGGGGACTCGCCCGTCGTACCGGAGAGGACGAGGCCGTCGCAGCCCTCGGTCACCAGTCGGTCGGCGAGGCGTTGCGCGCCGTCGAGGTCCAGGGCGCCCTCGGCGGTGAAGGGCGTGACCATCGCACACAGGGCGCGGCCGAAGGGGGGAGGGGGTGGCGTGGGTGGGGTTGTCATGCGAGCAGTCTCGGCAAGACCTTGGTGAAGCTCTACTTAATTCTTGTGCAGGGTATACGTAAGTAACACTTCGCGGTCTCCATTCTCCGAAGACTTTTCTCCCCTGGACAAAAAAATTGTTCGGTGGGACGGTGGAGCCATGCTGGACGTCACCGTGATCGAGGACCCGGCGGCAGCCGCCGTCTCGCTCGACCCCATACGGGGTCGACTGCTCGCCGAGTTGGCCGGCGGGCCCGCCTCCGCCGCCATGCTGGCCGGGAAGGTCGGACTGCCCCGGCAGAAGGTGAACTACCACCTCAAGGCGCTGGAGCGGCACGGTCTGGTAGAGCTGGCCGGAGAGCGGCGCAAGGGCAATGTCACCGAGCGGCTGATGCGGGCGACCGCCGCCTCGTACGTCATCTCGCCGCTCGCCCTCGCCGCCGTACAGCCCGATCCCGACCGCTTCCGGGACCAGCTCTCCGCGCGCTGGCTGCTGGCGGTCGGGGCGCGGCTGGTGCGGGACGTCGGCACGCTGATCACCGGCGCCACCCGGGCCCGCAAGCGGCTCGCCACCTACGCGCTCGACGGCGAGGTGCGGTTCGCCTCCGCCGGTGACCGTGCCGCGTTCATCGAGGAGCTGACGGCGGGTGTCAGCGCGCTGGTGCGCAAATACGACTCGCCCGACGCCGAGGGCGGGCGCGGTCATCGGATCGTCGTGGCCGTGCATCCGACCGTCAAACCCCAGGCCGAACGGCCGGCTTCAGGCCCGACAGGCACCGCGGAAGTCGCGGCTGCCGCAGACACTCAGGAGTGAGCACCATGTCCGAGGAAGCGTCCAGGGAATTCGAGATCGCTCGTGAGTTCGAGGTCGATGCGCGCCCGGAGGAGGTGTGGGAGGCGATCACCACGGGGACCGGCGGGTATCTGTGGCCGATGGAGCCGCCGGAGCCGAAGGCCGGCGGCAAAGGGCCCTTCGGGTCAACGGTCGTCGCCTGGGACCCGCCGCACCGCTACACCAACCGTGTCGAGGACGTCGAGGGAATCTCCGAACAGACCCTCAACCAGCTCGACTACACGATCGAGCCGCGGGACGAGGGCCGCCGGGCCTGGGTGCGTTATGTGCACAGCGGCATCTTCGTCGACGACTGGGACAACCAGTACGACGGGGCGGCCCGGCACACCGACTTCTATCTGCACACGCTGCGCGAGTACCTCACGCACTTCGCGCCCCGGCCGGCCGCCTTCGCGACTTTCGACGGGCCCGAGGAGTCCAAGGCCGCCGACGCGCTCGCCGTCGTGGGGCGGGCGCTCGGGGTCGGGGAGGACGTGGCCGTCGGCGCGCGGGTGACGGTGCGGGGGCCCGACGAGTTCGAGGCCGTGGTCGACTTCCGCAACCCGTACTTCATCGGGCTGCGCACGGACCGGGGCCTCACCCGCTTCTTCGGGCGCAACCACTGGGGATACCCGGTCGGCGTCTCCCTGCACGACTTCGCCCCCGACTCCGACATCAAGGAGTGCGAGGGCGAATGGCGGGGCTGGCTGAACGGGGTGTTCAACCAGCCCTGATCCAACGGGAGTTCAGGCGGGAGCGCCAGCGGGAGTCACGGCTGGAACCGCAGCACCTGCGGGTCGTGGTCGCTGATCTGGTCGTTGAACTCCGAGTTGATGTGCACGGAGTCGTAGTCGAAGTCGCAGCCGCGGCTGATCGACGGGCTGACCAGGATCTGGTCCAGGACCTGGCTGTTGCCCTGGTAGTCGTAGGTGTAACGCTCGCTCTTGGGCAGCGACTTGATCGCCGACCACAGCGCGCCGCCGTCCTCCAGCAGCTTGGCGGTGTCGGAGAACTCGAAGTCGTTGATGTCGCCGAGCGTGATGACGTCCGCGTTCTTCTGGACCTTCAGGATGTCCTTGACGAACGAGTTCACCGCGGTCGCCTGGAGATGACGCTGGGTCTCCGAGCTGCGCGCCGGAGGCTGGAACTGCGAGGTGAGACCCTGGTCGCCGCCCTTCGAGGAGAAGTGGTTGGCGATCAGGATGACGGTCTTGCCGCGGAAGACGAACTCGCCCGCGAGCGGCTTGCGGCTGTTCGTCCAGGCCGCGTTCGTCGGATCTATTCGGCCCGGCGAGAGGGTCAGAGCCGCCTTGCCGTGGTCCTTGGTGACACCGACGGCCGTCGTGGCGTCGCCGCCCGGCCGGTCGGTGAAGGAGACCCGCGCCGGGTTGAACAGGAACACCTGACGGATGTTGCCGCCGGGCTCGCCGCCGTCCGCGAGGTCGACCGGGTCGATGGAGCGCCAGTCGTACGCCGGGCCGCCCGCCGCCACGATCGCGTCGATCAGCTTCTTGACCGTCTGGTCGGCGGCGACCGTGCCGTCCTTGGTCGCGCCGTTGTTGTCCTGGATCTCCTCCAGGGACAGGATGTCGGGCGACTGCAGGTTGTTCACGATCGCGGCGGCGTGCGCGGCGAAGGTGCTGTCCGAGGGGTCGAGGTTCTCGACGTTGTACGTCGCCACCGCGAGCTCGTTCCGCGACTGCTTGCGGGTCGTCTCGCGCTTCAGGCCGCCCTGCTTGAGGGTGCCGAGCTCGTTGGCGACGAGGGTGTAGCCACCGAACTGGTTGAAGTCCAGCGGGCCGGTCGTGGTGCCCTTGAGGCTGTCGCCGACGTTCGCGGTCGGGAAGTCGGCGACCGCGCCCAGGGACTGGATCTGGAGCCGGCCGGTGTTCTGCGAGGTGTACGAGCCGTACACCGTGCCGCCGCGCCGGTTGGGGTTCTCCCACGGCTTCACCGTGACCCACAGCTCGGTGAACGGGTCGGTGGCGGTGACCACGCGGGCGTCCTTGACCTGGACGTTCATGCCCTCGAGGGACTCGTAGTAGTCCAGGGCGTACTTCTTGGGCCGCAGCGTCAGCGCGTTCACCGAGCCGCTCGCGGCGGTGTCGCCGTCCGGGGTGTACGCGGCCGGTACGGACCTGGCGTCCACGACGACCGGGGCCGGGACCGCGTTGCCGCTGGAGACGACGGTGACCGTCGGCTTGACGATCTCGGTCACCGACTGGTTGCCGGACGTGGCGCCGCCCGGCACGAACTCCGAGACCGTGCCGGTGACGGTGACCGAGTCGCCGACGGTGACGGTCGGCTTGGAGCTGGTGAAGACGAAGACGCCCTCGCTGGTGGCCGGGTCGGCGTCCGGGGCCGTGTCCTGGATCCAGAAGCCGCGCGACGAACCGTAGGTCCGGACGCCGGTGACGATTCCCGCCACGTCCGTGACCTTCTGGCCCGCGAGCGGGGAGAGGCGCGTGGTGCCCTGGATGTCATGAATGCGCACGGTGTCGGCGTGCGCGGCCGACGGAACCACGACCATGGTGGCGACCGTTGAACAGACGGCGGCGACAGTGAGCGCGGCGAGACGCGCGGAAGACTTGCTCGGCAACGGGATCCCTCCGGGGACAAGCGTGGGTGCCGGGACGAATGTGACAAGGGTGGTGCAGTGGGGGGAACGCGACCTGCTGGGCGGCTGGCGACGCGCGTAGACATCCGGTGAACACTCGGTGCGAAAGGCTCCGCGCCGAAGGCTCGGCACCGGGCGATCGGCAGTGAACGCCCGGCCTTGGGGGACAGTGAACACGATGGAGCACGGCGGAAGTCAGGGGGATGCGGTGAAACGGCACCCCTCGACTTCTACGCGCGTCAATCTCCTGCCTGGTCAGGGCAGTTGTCAAGGTTTCAGCCATGTACCTCCTCTGACAGGTTCATGAACCGGGCGGCATGGTGCCAAATCCGTCTAGGCTGAGCGGCTGAGTCGTACGGCCTTCAACGCGACGTCGTACGGTCGTCAGACGCCGTCGTCGGACCTGGGCGCACCCGGGTGCCCGTCGTACGGCCATTCGGGCGCCTGAGGAGAAAACAGCCGATGTCAGACAGCTCCCCCCTGCCGCCGGTGCGACTGCACTCCGAAGCGGAGCTGGCGCGGGACGCGCTCGCCGCCCCGCTGGTCTCCCGTGCCGCGCGGCTGGCCCGCTGGGCCGGGCCGGACACCCGGGTCGGGGCCGGCGGCGAACTCGTCCAGGAGCAGTTGCCTGCGGCGGCCCGGGCGCTGGGGCTGCTCGGCGGCGAGGGTGCCGGTGGCGCAGGCGCCGGGGGTGTCGGTGGCGTGGGCGCCCGGGGTGCGGATGCCGGTGAGGCGGGCGTCGGTGGCGTTGGTGTCGGGATGGGTGTCGAGGACGCGCTCGCCCATGCCAGTGAGGCCTGGCGGATCGCCGTGGACGCCGGGCTCGTCGAGGTCGTCGACGAGGACGAGGGCACCGTCACCGTGGGCGAGGACCTGGCGCTGCTCACTTCGGGGTCGCCGCACGAGGTGCTCGCGGTGTGGCTCGGGGCGCTGGAGACCGTCCTCGCCGACGCGACCGTGCCCGACCTCGACGATCTCCTCGACGCCGTGGACGAGGGCGCCGACGTCGACTTCTCCCAGCTGGACTGGGACCCGGAGGCGGAGGCCGCCTTCCTCGACGGTGTGCTCGCCAACCTGTACCTGCTGAGCGTCAGCGAGGGCGGTTCCGCCGGCAGCCCGGTGCCGCTGCCGGCGCTGGCCGCGTCCATGGTCGTACCGGGTGACATGGGCGAGCCCAGCAACGACGTCCTCGAGCAGGTCTCGGACATGATGATGCGCCTCGACGACCAGTTCCGGCTGCTCGAGCCCATTGGACTCGTCACCTACCGGCCCGTCGACGAGGCGCTCATGGCGGACACCGACGAGCCCGCCGAGGGCGCGCTGACGGGCGACGACACCGACGTCTCCCGCTACGGCATGGTGCGGCTGACCCCGCTCGGCCTGTACGGCGTACGGGCCCGGCTGCTGGAGTCCGGCTTCGAGGCGCCCGCCGTCGGAGAACTGGCCGACAAGGGCGCGGACGCGCTGCTCGACGGCACGGCGTCCTTCCCCGCGACGGCCGCGCAGGCCGAGACCGAACAATGGCTCACGCGCCGCGAACCCCTCGCGGCGGCCCGGGAGTTGCTCGCGGCGGCCCGGGGCGGCGACGCCGGCGCGCCACTGCGGCGGCTGCGCTGCCAGCAGGCCCTGTCCCTCGTCGGCGCCGAGGCCGAGCCCGCGCTGCGCGAGGTTCTCGACGACGCCGAACTGGGCGGCCTCGCCCGCGTCTGGCTCAGCGAGCACGGCGCCCCGGATGTGCCGCCCCCGTCCGAGGAGATGGTCTTCTGGCTGACCATCGACACGGTGGCCGCGCAGCTTGCCGCCGAGGGCAACTCGGCGGAACTGATCGGGCTGGTGGAAGGGCTGGCACGACAGCACGGCGGTTTCTTCGAGGCGGCCTGGCGCGTGGACCATCCGGCAACGCCGGACGTGCTGGAGGCGATGGGGCGGCTGCATCCGGACAAGCGGGTGGCCAAGGAGGCGCGGAAAGCGGCGTTCAAGGCGCGGTCGCAGCAAGGGGGGTGAGCGGGTTCGCTTCGCTGGAAGAGGCCGCGCTGTGCTGCCGGTCGGCTGCGGCGCCGTCGTGGCTTGTCGCGCAGTTCCCCGCGCCCCTGTCGGCGCTGCCCTTCGGGCAGCTGCCTCCTTCCGTTCAACTCGCGTTCAGGCGTGGGCGGGACGGTGGCGTCGAACCGGCTTTGCCACGGCTTGCCCGCCGTCACTGGAGACACCATGTCGCTCACCCGCAGGGACTTCACCAGACAGTCCGCGATCACCTCGGCCGGGGTCGCGCTGGCCGGCAGCGTCGGCGCGCTCGCCACCGCGCCGAACGCTCTCGCGTCCACGGACATCGAGAGCGTGGACGGAGAGGCGGAGGACCGGCACCACGGGGTCGGCTACGGCCCGCTCCTGCCCGACCCCAAGGGCCTGCTGGCGCTCCCCGCCGGGTTCTCCTACCGCGTGATCACCTACAGCGGGAAGACCACGCTGGACTCCGGCGAGACCACCCCCTCCAACCACGACGGCACCGCCGCCTTCGCCGGCCCGCGCGGCATCACCCTCCTCGTCAACAACCACGAGCTGAAGGGCCCGCGCGCCAACTGGAAGTACCCGGTGCCGCTCACCGAGGGCCTCGTCTACGACCCCGCCGCGGCCGGCGGCTGCACGGTCGTCGAGGTGCGCCCCGGTGGCCACGTCGCCGAGTGGGTGGGCATCGCCGGCACGTCCACCAACTGCGCGGGCGGCAGCACCCCTTGGGGTACCTGGCTCACCTGCGAGGAGAACTCCGACCGCGCCGGCGTCAACGGCATGACCAAGGACCACGGGTACGTCTTCGAGGTCGACCCCTGCGACAGGCGCGCCAACCAGAACCCCAAGCCCCTGAAGTTCTTCGGACGTTACGACCACGAGGCCGTCGTCATCGACCCGAAGCGAGGCCACGCCTACCTCACCGAGGACGCCGCCGCCCCCAACGGCCTCCTCTACCGCTGGACCCCGCCGCAGCATTTCCACTACGGCCACGGCGCCTTCCGCACGCTCTCCGACACCGCGGGCACGCTCCAGGCCCCCAAGTGCTTCGACTCCGCGGGCAAGTTCGTCGACGACCTCTCCCGCGCCACGAAGATCGGCACGGTGTACGGCGTCGACTGGGTCGACGTACCCGACCGCGACGGCAAGACCGTCGCCGTGCGCAAGCAGTTCGCGGACGGGGAGATCACCCGGGCCCGCAAGCTCGAAGGCATGTGGTGGGGCGACGGCGGCACCTACATCGTCTCCTCGTACGCCCGGGCCGAGAGCCCCGTCCAGCACGACGGCCAGGTCTGGTTCTACGACCCCAAGCGCCGCACGCTCACCCTGAAGGTCCTGCTGGGGGTGAACCCCGACCCGTCGGCCGACGGCGCCTTCGACGGCCCCGACAACATCACCGTCTCGCCGTACGGCGGCCTGGTCATCGCTGAGGACGGCGAGGGTGTGCAGCACCTGTTCGGCGCGACGGACAGCGGACGCACGTACCCGATCGCCCGCAACGAACTGAACCTCGGCACCGAAGAGGCGCCCGAATACAGCGAGTTCACCGGCGTGACCTTCTCGCCCGACGGAAAGACGCTGTACGCCAACATTCAGACGCCCGGGATCATGCTGGCCATCACCGGCCCCTGGAAGCGTAGCTAGCCAGCGAGGGGCCACTTTCGAGTGACCTCACGTGCGAAGTGGCCTCCCGCCGGACCCTCTGAAATAACGTGCGGATCAGACACACGTGTTCTGATGAGGGTGGGTGGGAGACTGCGTTGGCAGAAAAACTCTTGGGCGGGATAGCAGAGGGAAGCCTTGTCTGGCTGGCTGACGGGTCAGCGGTTCCGATCGAACAGGTCGCGGCAAAGCCATGTCCTGTGCTCTCCTACGACAAGCCATGGGACACCAGACCAGTGCGCTACGGTCCCAACCAAGGGCCACGAGATCACTCTGTGGGAAAGTTGATCTCCGCTGTCCGGGCGCCTGCAGCCAGGCGGGAATGAGTTCCATTGTGCGTGTCTCCTTCGTGTCCGGGCGAGTCGTAGAGACTGCGCTCGGGCATTCGTGGGTGACACAAAGGCGCACTGGCCGGCAGGCCTGGGAGTGGAAGAGAGCCGAAAAGCTGGAAGCAGGAGACCGTGTCCCGCTTCCTCTGACGGCGAGTCGGTTCGGGCGTGAAGGCGGAGCGGCGGAAGGGTACTTCGTTGGGGCCATGCTCGGTGACGGAGGCATGACGTCGTGTACACCCGAGTTCCACGGCGATCCGGCCGATGGTGCCGCAGCCTTCATCCGGCAGTTCGCCGCAGGGTACGGGTGTCGGACACGTGAAATTGATACGGGCTCGGTCATGCGCATGCGCTTCCCGTACAGATCCGGCCATCGGAACCCCCTCACAGAGATCCTCAGACACTTCGGGGTGTGGGGTATGAGGTGCGAGGTCAAAGCTCTTCCGGAAGGCTCTCTGAGTCGGGAATTCTGGCTCGGCTGTCTGTCGGGTCTCGTCGATACGGACGGGTGCGTTCGACTCCGTGTGAACCCTCGGGGAACGTTGCACGGGTCGGTGGAATACACGACTGTGTCCAAGCGGCTTGCAGAGCAAGTAGCCGACCTTCTGCTGCGGCTGGGTGTGCCAAGCCTGATTCGAGAACGCCCACCACGCGTGGGCGGAGAAAGCAGGTTTTCCTCCGCAGGTTTTGAAATCGTGAACCAGCTCCCCTTGTATCAGGTCGAGGTGAGCCGCGCGACTGCGGTGGTTCGGCTGGGTGGTCTGTTGGACCTTCGCCTTGGATACAAGGCCGACCGTCTGGCGGAACTCGTGAATCGTGTCGCTCACGTGGAGCCGGCGAGTAGCGAGATGCACGGTTACGACAAGGCTGTCGCGCTGGATCGGGTGAAAGCCGTGACGAACGTGGGCCGCAAGGCCCTGTACGGCCTTGCTGTTGAGCCAAGTGGACTGATCGTGGTCAACGGCATCATCACAAGCAGCTCTCCGACACCTCCTGACCTGGCGACTCCGCGCTGAGGGGCGCAGTTCAGGGCTGGCGGAAGCGCCAATTGACATCTAACATTTCAATTGTGGAAGCCATCCGACCCGTAGCCCGGACCCTGCTCAGGGATCGCGCGTACGAAGCGATCAGGGATGCCATCGTCGCCGGGGAGATCGAGCCCGGCACGGTGGTGCGCGACGCCGAGTTCGCCGAGCGGCTCGGGCTGTCCCGGGCGCCGGTGCGTGAGGCGTTCGCGCGGCTGGTCGACGAAGGGCTGCTGGAGAGCAAGCCGCAGAGCTACACGAAGGTGACACCGGTCGTGGCCGCCGACGTGCGGGACGCGGCGGCCGTGGTCGGGGCCATGCACGAGCTGGTCACGCGGGTCGCCGTGCCCCGGCTCTTCGCCGCCGACGTCGAGGCGATGCGTACGGCGAACGAGCGGTTCACGGCCGCCGTCCGGGCCGGCGACGTGGAGTCCGCGCTGCGCGCCGACGACCAGCTGCACGACGTCCTCGTGCGGGTCAGCGGGAATCGCGCGGCGGCCGCCACCGCCGCCCGCTACACACCCCTCATTCGCCGCCTGGAGCGACGGCGCTTCAGCGAGGGCGGCAACTGCCGCTCGTCCGGCCTGCACGACCGGCTCGTCGATGCCTGCGCGGCCGGGGACGTGGACGAGGCGGTCCGTGTCACCGCGGAGATCTGGCGTGGGCTCGCCGAGCTCGCGGACAGCGAATGATCCCGGGAGGATCCCCATGTCCCTTGCCTCGTACGAGCGTTACCCCCTTCTCTTCGGCCCCTCGCCCGTGCACCCGCTGGAGCGGCTCACCGCACACCTCGGCGGCGCCGCTCTCTGGGCCAAGCGGGAGGACTGCAACTCCGGTGTCGCTTACGGCGGCAACAAGACGCGCAAGCTGGAGTACCTCGTCGCCGATGCCCTCGCCCAGGGCTGCGACACGCTCGTGTCGATCGGCGGTGTGCAGTCCAACCACACCCGTCAGGTCGCCGCCTGTGCCGCCCGCGCCGGGCTCAAGTGCGTTCTCGTACAGGAGAGTTGGGTGGAGTGGCCCGACTCCGTATACGACAAGGTCGGCAACATCCTGATCAGCAGGCTCGCCGGGGCCGATGTGCGGCTGGTGCGTGCCGGGTTCGGTATCGGGTTCAAGGAGAGCTGGGAGCTGGCGCTGCGCGAGGTGGAGGAAGGGGGCGGCAAGCCGTACGCGATTCCGGCGGGCGCCTCCGACCATCCGCTCGGCGGCCTCGGTTTCGCCGGCTGGGCGTACGAAGTCGCCGAGCAGGAGCGGGAGTTGGGGGTCTTCTTCGACACCGTGGTGGTGTGCTCGGTGACCGGGTCGACCCAGGCGGGCATGGTCGCCGGGTTCGCCGCGCTGGAGGAGGCGGGTGGCCGGCCCCGGCGCGTGCTCGGCATCGACGCGTCGGCGGCGCCCGCCCGGACGAAGGAGCAGGTCGCGCGGATCGCCCACAACACCGGCCAACTCATCGGGGTCAAGCGTGAGTTGACTGAGGCGGACGTCGAGCTGGACGAGCGCTATCACGCGGGCACGTACGGGATCCCCGACGACACCACCCTGGACGCGATGCGGCTCGCCGCCCGTACGGAGGGGATGGTCACCGACCCCGTGTACGAGGGGAAGTCGATGGCCGGGATGGTCGATCTCGTGGCGCGGGGCGAGATCGGGCGGGACTCCACCGTCCTGTACGCACACCTGGGCGGGCAGCTGGCGCTGAACGCCTACAGTGCGCTGTTCTAGACCTCGTCCGGTCCTCCCTCATCCGGTCCTCCCTGGTTCGGGAAGAGCGGTTCCGGTGCGGTGAAGGCGAGTTCGGCGAAGCGTTCGCCCATGCGGCGGTGGGTGGCCGCGTCCGGGTGGAGCTGGTCGGGCAGGGGGAGTTCGGCGTAGTCGGACTCGCCGTACAGCTCGCGGCCGTCGAGAAGGCGGATGTTCGGGTCGTCCGCCGACCGCTGCCGCACGATGCGCGACAGCTCCTCCCGGATGACATTGAGCGTCAGTTTGCCGGCGGCGCGCTCGGCGGGGGCACCCATCGCCTGGAAGCGCAGTCGGCCGGCGTCCATGGTGCCGAGGTCCAGGGCGGTGGGGCCGGGGGTGTCCTCGTGCATGGGGCAGTGGATGGGGGAGACGACCAGCAGCGGTGTGGTCGGGTGGCCGTCGCGGATGGTGTCGAGGAAGCCGTGGACCGCCGGGCCGAAGGCGCGCAGACGCATCAGATCGGTGTTGACCAGGTTGATACCGATCTTGACGCTGATCAGGTCGGCGGGGGTGTCGCGCATCGCGCGGGCGGTGAACGGGTCGAGCAGCGCACCGCCGGCCAGGCCCAGGTTGATGAGTTCCACACCGCCGAGCGAGGCGGCGAGCGCCGGCCAGATGGCGGTGGGGCTCGCCGCGTCGGAGCCGTGGCTGATCGAGCTGCCGTGGTGCAGCCAGATCCTGCGGCCCCGGGCGCGGAGCGGTACGGGTTCGACGGGGGCGTCGGTGCGCAGGGCGACCAGCTCGGTGGTCTCGTTGTGGGGCAGCCAGATCTCGACGACCTTCGGATGGTCCGGCAGGCCCGTGAAGCGGAGCGTGCCGAACGGGCCCGGCCGCGTCTCGGCGGTTCCGGCGGCCATGTCGACGGTGATGGTGTTGCCGCCCCGCACAATGCCCTGACCGGCCTGGCGGCCGTCGACGAGCAGATCGTAGATGCCGTCGGGGCGGGGTGGGGCGCCCACATAGGCCCGCTTGGTGGGCAGCGAGTCCAGCTCGACGGAGGTCGCCCGGGTGCGGAAGACCAGCCGTACGCCGGAGGACTGGGCCTCCGCCATGGCGAGTTGGGGGTCCGTGTTCTGGGCGCGGGCTCGGGTGGGCAGGCGGTGGGGGAGTACCCCTTGGGCCGTGTGCTCGAGGTCGAGGGCGCCGTGGACGAGGTCCTCGGTGATGGGGGTGGTGATCGGGGTGGTGCTGGAGGAGGCGTGCGGCGTTGTGTTCGGCATCGTGGTCGGTGGCGTGCTCGGGGTGGTGGTCCGGTCGTGCTCGGGGTGCATGTCTGTCCTCGGACTGTCGGTCACGGGGCGGAAGGGGCGGGCCAGTTGCGCAGCAGGGCGTCGAGGGCGTCCAGGGTGCGGGTCCAGCTCTCGTCCGAGTCGGGGGCGCTGTGGCTGAAGCCGCCCGCCGTCTCCAGGCTGACGTAACCGTGGAGGACGCTGCCCAGCAGGCGGACCGCGTGGGTCTGGTCCGGCTCCGTCAGGTCGTAGCCGCGCAGGATCGCCCGCGTCAGCTGGGAGTGCCGTACGCCCGCACTGGCCGCCGCCGTCTCGGGGTCGAGCCTCATCCGGGCTGCGGCGGCGCGGCCCGGATGCTCCCGGCCGTAGTCGCGGTAGACGTTCGCGAAGGCGGTCAGGGCGTCCTTGCCGGCCCGTCCGGCCACGGCGTCGGAAGCCAGGTCGGCGAGTTCCTCCAGGGCGAACAGCGCGATCCTGGTCCTGAGGTCCTGGGTGTTCCTCACATGCGAGTACAGACTCGCGACCTTGACGCCGAACCGCCGGGCCAGCTCGGAGGCCGTCACCTGGTCGAAGCCGATCTCGTCGGCCAGTTCCGCTCCGGCTCTGGTCAGGCGATCCGGGGTCAGTCCTGCGCGTGCCATGACCCTCCTTGTGTTTGGCTAAGGAGAATATAGGTTTGCCTAAACTGTTTAGGCAAATTAGCCTGCGCTTATGGAATCGTTGACCGAGCAAGAGATCCGTGCCGCGTTCGTGAACTGCACGAAGGGTGAGGCGCGCCGCCTGGCCGTGCCGCACGACCTGGCCGACCGTCCCTGGGAGGACCTGGACTTCCTGGGCTGGCGGGATCCGCAGGCCCCCGACCGCGCCTACCTCGTCACCGAACTCGACGGCCGTCCGACCGCCCTCGCGCTGCGCGCCTCCGCGCCCGCCTTCGGTCAGACGCGGCGCAGCCTGTGCTCGATGTGCTTGACCTCGCACACCGGAGGTGTCTCCCTGATGGTCGCCCCGAAGGCGGGGAAGGCCGGGAAACAGGGCAACTCCGTGGGCGCGTACATCTGCGACGACCTCTGCTGCTCCCTGTATCTGCGCGGCAGGAAGGACGCGGGCGCCGGGTCGCGGCTCCACGAGACGATCACTCTGGAGGAGAAGATCCGGCGGACCGTGGGGAACGTCGCCGCGTTCATCGCCAAGGTGACGGCTTGACGCCCACGGTCCGGTTCGGTGCGTGGTCGTACGTCGTTACAGAGCCTGGGCCGCCGGCTTCACCATGCCCCTGACGGTGCGGGACTTGACGAAGTCGCCGATCGCCGTCATCTCCCACTCGCCGGAGAACTGCTTGATCATCTTGGCCATCATCACGCCGGTCTGTGCCTCGGCGCTGGTCAGGTCGAAGCGGACCAGTTCCTCGCCCGTCGCCGCGTCCAGGAGACGGCAGTACGCCTTCGCCACCTCGGTGAACTTCTGGCCGGAGAAGGAGTTCACCGTGAAGACCAGACCGGTGACCTCCTGGGGGAGACGGCCCAGGTCGACCACGATGACCTCGTCGTCACCGCCGCCCTCGCCCGTGAGGTTGTCGCCGGAGTGCTTGATCGCGCCGCCCACGATGGAGAGCTTGCCGAAGTAGCAGCTGTCGATGTGGTTGCGCTGCGGGCCGTACGCGATGACCGACGCGTCCAGGTCGATGTCCTTGCCCCGGTACGCCGGCTCCCAGCCGAGGCCCATCTTGACCTGGGAGAGGAGCGGGCGGCCGCCCTTGACCAGGGAGACGGTCTGGTTCTTCTGGAGGCTTACGCGGCCCTTGTCGAGGTTGATCTTCCCGGCGCCGGGCGTCGGGGCGGGGGGAGCCGGGGGTGCGGCGGGCGCGGGGGGAGCGGAGAACGATCCTGCCGGGGCGGGCGGGGCCATCGGGGGCGCCGGGGGCTGGACCGGGGCCGGCTGCACGGCAGGGGCCGGGGCCGGTTCCTCCACGCTCACGCCGAAGTCCGTGGCGATGCCGGCCAGGCCGTTCGCGTACCCCTGGCCCACCGCGCGGGCCTTCCAGGCGCCGTTGCGCAGATAGACCTCGACGATCACCAGCGCTGTTTCCGAGCCGAGCTGCGGGGGTGTGAACGTCGCCAGGACCGAGTTGTCGTCCGCGTTGCGGATCGTGGCCGTGGGCTCGATGCCCTGGAAGGTCTGGCCCGCCGCGTCCGGGCTCGCCGTGACGACGATCTTCTCGATGCCCGGGGGGACGGCGGTGGTGTCGACCGTGATCGAGTCGGGGGTGGTGCCGCCACCGGAGCGGTACGTCACGCCGGGGCCGGTCGGCTGGTTGTAGAAGATGAAGTCGTCGTCGGAGCGCACCTTGCCGTCGGCGGTGAGCAGCAGGCTCGATACGTCGAGCCGTACTGGGGCGGCGACGTCCACCGTCACTCGGGTGACGGGGAGAGGGATGTTCGAGCCGGGGGTCATAGCTGTCATGACCGGTGAACGACCGGACCCGCTTTACCGTTCCCTTACCCGGTGGGCAATTGGCTGGCCAAGGGTTTTCGCCCCCGCCGCCCCTACCCGTCCCATCCCTGGGGGCTGCCGCCCCCAGACCCCCGCTTTCGGCCTGAACGGCCTCGTCCTCAAACGCCGGACGGGCTAAAAATTAGCCCCTCCGGCGTTTGAGGAGCGGGGGTTCGGGGGGCGAGTGATGGTTACGGTGTCACCACGATCTTTCGCCCCGCCCCCGCCGCGAACTGCTCCAGTGCCTGTGGATAGCTTTCCAGGGGCAGGCGGTCGCTGATGAACACCTCCGGGTCCAGGACACCCGCCGCGAACAATTCCGCCGCTCGTTCGAAGCTGTGCAGGACCGCCATCGAACCCGTGATGGTGATCTCCTGGTTGTAGATGCGGTACGGGTCGATCGTGACCCGGGTCGCGTAGTCCGCGACGCCGAACTGGAGGAACGTGCCCGCCTTCGCGACCCGGTCCAGGCCGTCCTGGATTGCCGCCGCGTTGCCCGTGGCGTCCACCACCACGTCCCAGCCCTGCGGACGCTCCAGCTCGTCCGCGTTCGTCGCCGAGCCCGACACGCCCAGCAGTTGGGCCGTCGACAGGCGTCGCTCGTTGATGTCGACCATGTCGACACTCGCCGCGCCCGTCCGCTTCGCCAGCTCCAGCATCATCAGGCCCATCGTGCCCGAGCCGTAGATCAGCACATGGGCGCCGAGGCGGGCGCGCAGGACGTCGTACCCCCGTACCGCGCACGACAGTGGCTCCACCAGCGCCGCGTCCTCGGTGCGGATGTGCTCGGGCAGGCGTACGCAGTTGGCGACGGGGGCGACCGCGTACTCGGCCGCGCCGCCCGCCGTGGTCACGCCGATCGCCGCCCAGCGTTCGCAGAGGTTGTTGTGGCCCGTACGGCAGTAGCGGCACTCGTGGCAGTAGAGGGAGGGGTCCACCGCGACCCGGTCGCCCACGGTCAGTTCCGTGACCGCCGTGCCCACGCCCACCACCTCGCCGGCGAACTCGTGCCCCGGCACGATCGGCAGCGCGGGGGCGAACTCGCCCTGGAGGATGTGCAGGTCGGTGCCGCACAGGCCGCAGGCCGCGACCTGGACGACGACCTCGCGGGGGCCGGGGGTCGGGTCGGGGACCTCGGTGACGACGGCCTTGCCCACGGACTCGATGACGGCTGCCTTCACTTCACGGCTCCCAGCGACAGGCCCTGGACCAGTTTGTCCTGGGCGGCGAACCCCGCGGCGAGCACCGGCAGGGAGATGACGAGCGACGCGGCGCACACCTTCGCCAGGAACAGGCCTTGGCTGGTGATGAAGCCGGTCAGGAAGACGGGGGCCGTCTCCGCGACCACACCCGTCAGCACGCGTGCGAACAGCAGCTCGTTCCAGCTGAAGATGAAGCAGATCAGGGCCGTCGCGGCTATGCCGGGGAGCGCGATGGGGGCTACCACCCGGGTCAGGACCGTGGGCAGGCGTGCTCCGTCCACCCTTGCCGCCTCGATGATCGCCACCGGAACCTCGGAGAGGAAGGACTGCATCATCCACACCGCGATCGGCAGGTTCATGGAGGTGTAGAGGATGACCAGCAGCCAGATGTTGTCCAGCATGTCCGTGTGCTTCGCGAACAGGTAGATCGGGAGCAGGCCCGCCACCACCGGCAGCATCTTCGTCGACAGGAAGAAGAAGAGGACGTCCGTCCATTTCCGCACCGGGCGGATGGAGAGTGCGTATGCCGCCGGGAGCGCCAGGAGTAGGACGCACAGGGTCGAAGTCACCGATGCCACCGTCGAGTTGATCAGGGACGGCCAGGGGCTCGCGCCGCCTCCCGTGCCGAAGAACTCCCGGTAGCCGTCGAGGGTCAGCGCGGCGCCGAAGGACGGGGGGTTGGTCGCCGCGTCCTCCTCCGAGTGGAAGGAGGTCAGGGCCATCCACGCGATGGGGAGGAAGAACAGGATGCCCGCCAGCCAGGCCAGCAGACCGAGTGGGCTACGGCGTACGACGTTCATGCGCGGGACGCCTCCTCGCGGAACAGGGACGAGACCACGCGCAGCGCGAAGGTCGCGATGATGATCGAGCCGATGACCACCAGGACGCCGGCCGCGGAGGCCAGACCGTTCTCGTGGGCCTGGTAGAAGCTCTGGTAGACGGTGTAGGGAAGGTTCGCCGTGCCCAGGCCCCCGGAAGTGATCGTGAAGACCGCGTCGAAGTTCTGGACGATGTAGATCGAGCCCAGCAGTGCGCCGAGTTCGAGGTAGCGGCGCAGATGGGGGAGGGTGAGGTGGCGGAAGATCTGCCAGTCGTTCGCGCCGTCCACCTTGGCCGCCTCGATCTGCTGCTGGTCGCGGCTCTGCAGTCCCGCCAGCAGGATCAGCATCATGAACGGCGTCCACTGCCAGACCAGCGACGCCTCCACCGCGAGCAGCGGGGTGTTCGAGATCCAGTCCGGCTGGGGGCCTCCCACGTAGTGCAACAGGCCGTTGAGCAGGCCGTATTCGGGGTTGTAGAGCACGTGCTTCCAGAGCAGGGCCGCCGCCACCGGGACCACCAGGAAGGGGGCGATCAGGAGCGTGCGGACGATGCCCCGGCCGCGGAACCGGTGGTCCAGGAGGAGCGCCAGGCCCAGACCCAGGATCAGGCTGGCGATGACCACCGCCGCCGTGAGCAGGATGGTCGTCCACACGGAGTGGCGCAGGTCCGTGTCGGTGAGGACTTCTGTGTAGTTGGCGAAGCCGGTGAACCGGCGGGCGTCCGGGTAGAGGGCGTTCCAGTCGAAGAACGAGATCACTAGCGTGGCCACGAACGGGAGTTGGGTCACGGCGATCATGAAGATCAGGGCGGGGAGCAGTGGGGCCCGGGTGGCCCAGGAGCGCAGTCGGCCCGAGGGGGGCCGCTGGACGCGTACGGCTGGTGCGGTGGCCGTCGGGGCTGTCGTGGTCGCGGTCATCGTCCCTCGTACTCCTCGGAGATCTCCTCTGCCAGCTTCTGGGACTTCCTCAGGGCCGATTCGACGGACTGGCGTCCGGCGATGGCCGCGCTGATCTCCTGCGACACCTTGGTGCCGAGATCCGTGAACTCGGGGATGCCGACGAACTGGATGCCGGGCGCGGGGCGCGGCTGCACTCCGGGAGCGTTCGGGCGGGCGCCCTCGATGGCCTCCTTCGTCATCTCCTGGAAGGCGGCGGCCTCTTGGCGGTAGGCGGGGTTCTCGTACGTCGACGCGCGCTTGCCCGCCGGTACGTCGGACCAGCCGACCTTGTCGCCGACCAGCTGCTCGTACTGCTTGCCGGACGCCCAGGACACGAACTTCCAGGCGTCGTCAGGGTTCCGGGAGGCCTTCTGGATGCCCCAGGCCCAGGTGTAGAGCCAGCCGGAGGACTCCGTCTTCTCCACGGGGGCCGGTACGTATCCGATCTTGCCCTTGACCGGTGAGTTCGCCGACTCCAGGGAACCGGCCGCGGACGTGGCGTCGTACCACATGGCGACCTTGCCCTGGGTCATGTTGTTGAGGCACTCGGCGAAGCCGGCCTGGGGGGCGCCGGACTCACCGTGGTCGCGGACGAGGTCGACGTAGAACGTCACCGCCCGCTTCCACTCCGGGGAGTCGAGCCGCGCCTTCCAGTCCTTGTCGAACCAGGTGCCGCCGAAGGTGTTCACGACCGTCGTCAGCGGGGCCATGACCTCGCCCCAGCCGGGCAGTCCGCGCAGACAGATGCCCTTCATGCCCGGCTCGGCGCCGTCGGCCTTCGCCGCCAGGTCGGCGACCTGGGTCCAGGTGGGATGCGGGGGCATGGTGAGGCCCTTCGCCTCGAACACGTCCTTGCGGTACATCAGGAAGGACGACTCACCGTAGAAGGGCTGGCCGTACAGCTTCCCGTCGTCGCCGGTGAGCGACTGGCGCATCGGGGTGAGGACGTCCTGTTCGTCGTACGCGCTGTCCTTCGCGACGTACGTGTTCATCTCGTGCAGCCAGCCGTTGCGGGCGTAGATCGGTATCTCGTAGTTGGAGAGGGTCGCCACGTCGTACTGGCCCGCCTGGTTGGCGAAGTCCTGACTGATCTTGTCGCGGACGTCGTTCTCGGGCAGCACGGTGAAGTTGACCCTGATGCCGGTCTCTTCGGTGAAGTGGGCCGCGGTGAGCTTCTGCAACTCCACCATCTGCGGGTTGTTGACCATCAGGACGTTGACGGCGTCGCCGCCGGAACCGGACCCGCCCGCTCCGGCCCAGCAGCCGGAGAGCAGCGGGGCGAGCAGCGTCCCTGCGGCGGCCAGGGCGAGCGTGGCTCGCGGCCTCCGTCGGCTCGGGGTTCGCATGGACCGCTCCAGGATTTATGGGGTGTATGGCGTTTATGGGGTGTATAACGGGCGCGTTTGGGGATGGGGGCGCCCAGCCTGAGGGGGTGTCTGAGGGGGAGGGGAAGGGGAAGGGGAAGGGGTTAGTGGGGGTTTCAGACTCGGATGACCTGCGGGCCCCGCAGTGAGTAGCGGTGGGCTTCCGCGGTGGGCAGCAGGGTGCTCGTGACGATCGTGTCCAGGTCGCCGATGTCGGCGAACCGGCAGAAGCTGACCGCCCCGAACTTGGTGTGCACGCCCGCGAACACCGTGCGTCGCGACGCCCGGATCGCCTGTGCCTTGACCTCGCCGACCGCCGGGTCGGGCGTGGTCAGACCGTGTTCGCGGGAGATGCCGTTGGCGCCGATGTAGGCCAGGTCCAGGACGAAGCCGGCCAGCATCTTCGTCGTCCAGTGATCGACCGTCGCGAGGGTGCCCGGGCGGACCCGGCCGCCGAGGAGCAGGACCGAGGTGTTCTCGGCCTCGGCGAGGGTGCCCGCGACGGGCAGGGACGCGGTGACCACGGTCAGCGGCCGGTCCCTGGGCAGGGTCTCGGCGATGAGCTGCGGGGTGAACCCCTCGTCGACGAAGACCGTTTCGGCGTCCCCGAGCAGGTCGGCCGCCGCGGCGGCGATCCGGCGCTTCTCGGGGACGTGGCTGGTGGCGCGGAAGGCGAGGGTCGTCTCGAAACCGGCGCTCTCCACGGGGTAGGCGCCGCCGTGGGTGCGGCGGATCAGGCCGTGGTCCTCCAGGGCGCGCAGATCGCGCCGTACGGTCTCCTTTGCCACGCCCAACTCGGCGGCGAGGGTGGTCACGTCGACCGAGCCGGTGGTGCGGGCGGTGCGCACGATGTGCCGCTGGCGGTCTTGCGCGGTGTTGGTCATGGGCTCACCCGCCTTGCCGTGCAGTCTCTGCCCGTTCGGGCCCTGTGGGGGAAGTTCTACAGGGGGTGGGTGGTGGTGACCAGGTCTGTTACGGGAGTGAAAGTGACCGCGTGTGCCCGTTCGGGCCGGTCGGGTTTCGTGTGGGCCTACGAGCTCGGTGGGTGCTGTCGTGTGGCGGCCGCGGGTGCGATGTGGCTGGTCGCGCAGTTCCCCGCGCCCCTGGACGGGGCGCTGCCGCGCCCGTTCCAGGAGCGCGGCAGAAGGTGTTCGTGTGCCCGGATACGCCTGCGGGCGGGCCCGTTCGGTGCCCGCCCGGTTCAGGCGTGTGTTCAGTGGGGCCAGATCGGGGGGTCGTTCACGAAGTGGCCGCCCAGGTTGGCGTGGGCCGGGTTCGTCGGGTCGAGGTCGCCCTGGTCGGCGATCAGTTTCTCGGCGTACGGCTCGGAGTCGTCCTGCGGTTCGTAGCCGAGGGCTCGTGCGCTGCTCAGGTCCCACCACAGGCGCGTGTTGGCGGACGAGCCGTAGACGACGGTGTGGCCGACGTTCTCGGCGGTCAGGGACGCGTGCAGGAGGCGGGCGGCGTCGGCGGGGCTCATCCACAGCGACAGCATGCGCACGTTGGTCGGCTCGGCGAAGCAGGAGCCGATGCGGACGGAGACGGTCTCCAGGCCGTGCTTGTCCCAGTAGAGCTGGGCCAGGTCCTCGCCGAAGGACTTGGAGAGGCCGTAGAAGGTGTCCGGGCGGTGCGGGGTGTCGACGGGGATCAGGGGGTCGGCTCCCTGGGGGCGGGGGGTGTAGCCGACCGCGTGGTTCGAGGATGCGAAGACGATGCGCGCGACGCCCTCTTCGCGTGCGGCCTCGTACAGGTTGTACGTGCCCTCGATGTTCGCCTTCAGGATCTTGTCGAAGGTCGACTCCAGCGAGATGCCCGCGAGGTGGACGATCGCGTCGACGCCCCGCACGGCCTCGCGCAGCGCCGCCCTGTCGGTGAGGTCCGCGGTGATCGCGTCGGGCTCGCCCTCGATGGGGAGCAGGTCGAGCAGGCGCAGTTCGTAGCCGTAGGCCGGGAGCAGGTCCCGCATCAGGGTGCCGAGGCCGCCGGCGGCGCCGGTGAGCAGAACGGTGCGGGGAGCGGGCATCCTCGGGTCTCCTTGTGGCGCCTGGCGGGATCTCCTCGATGCGACGGCCGTATGCGTGTACGGAATTCACATCTGTGGACACGCTAGGGAGGGGTGGCCGGTGCCGTCAAGTGTGACGCAGACCTGCGGATTCTGTCGCCCGGTTGGCCGTCGGTCGGCTTGACCCGCCCCGCGATGGGCGCTTAGCGTGAAACCGTTCAGAAATGTAGACGTGAATCAGAAGCGTGCACGACTGCATGCCACAGGGAGAGCCCGTGACGCCAGCCCCGCTCGCCGCCGACCTTGCCACGCGACTCACCGTCCCGAGTGGTCCGCTGTTCTTCCCCGTCACCGCCTACGGCCCCGACGGTTCGCTCGACCTCGACGTCTTCCGCGCGCATGTGCGCCGGGGCGTGGCGGCGGGGGCCGCGGCCGTCTTCGCGTGCTGCGGCACCGGGGAGTTCCACGCGCTGACACCCGAGGAGTTCCAGGCCTGCGTGCGGGCGGCGGTGGAGGAGACCGCCGGGCGTGTGCCCGTGGTCGCGGGCGCCGGATACGGCACCGCCCTCGCCGTACGCTTCGCGCGTCTGGCGGCGGAGGCCGGGGCCGACGGGCTGCTCGCCATGCCGCCGTATCTGGTGGTGGCCGGGCAGGAGGGGCTGCTGCGCCACTACCGGGAGCTGGCGGCCGCCACCGACCTGCCGGTCATCGTCTACCAGCGCGACAACGCCGTGTTCACGCCCGGGACCGTCGTCGAACTGGCGCGCACCGAGAAGATCATCGGGCTCAAGGACGGGCTCGGCGACCTCGACCTGATGCAGCGGATCGTGAGCGCCGTACGTACCGAGGTGCCCGGCGACTTCCTGTACTTCAACGGACTGCCGACCGCCGAACTGACCGGGCTCGCCTACCGGGGCATCGGCGTCACCCTCTATTCGTCGGCCGTCTTCTGCTTCGCGCCCGAGATCGCCCTGGCCTTCCACAAGGCGCTCAACACCGGCGACGACGTGACCGCGAACCGGCTCGTGGACGGCTTCTACCGGCCGTTCGTCGAACTGCGGGCGCAGGGGCGCGGCTACGCCGTCTCCCTCGTCAAGGCCGGGGTGCGGCAGACCGGCCTGGACGTCGGGGAGGTCCGGCCGCCGCTGCACGAGCCGACCGAGGACCATGTGAAGCGGCTCGCGCGGCTCGTCGAGCGCGGCCACACCCTGCTCGAGTAGGGGGTCGAGGCAGGGGGCCGTGGGTACAGGGGCAGAAGTTGGTTCCGAGTTCGAGGAGAGCATGTGAAGGCGTCCGCGTTCGTCTACCCCTGGGACGTCAACGGCGACCCCGACGCCGCCCGGCGGATCGCCGCACTCGGCGTGGAACAGGTCACCCTCGCCTCCGCGTACCACTCCACGCGCGCGTTGACGCCCCGCCACCCGCGCCACCGCATCGTCACCGCCGAGCACGCGGCGGTGCTGTACCCCACGGACGACCGCTGGGCGGGCCGCGAACTGCGGCCGTACGCCGCCGGATCCTGGGCCCCCGATGACGCGTACGGCGAGGCCGCCGCCGCGCTCGCCGACGCCGGTCTCGACGTGCACACCTGGGTCGTCCTCGCTCACAACTCCCGCCTGGGCGCCGAACATCCGGACACCTCCGTGGTCAACGCCTACGGGGACCGCTATCCGTGGGCGCCCTGCATCGCGCAGCCCGCCACGCGCGCGTACCTCGTCGATCTCGCCGCCGAAGCCGCCGTCAGGCCCGGCGCACGCGGTACGGAACTGGAGTCCCTCGGCTGGTACGGGCTCACGCATCTGCACGCCCACGACAAGACCGGCGCGATCGGGCTCGGTGACGCCGGCCAGTATCTGATGGCGCTCTGCTTCTGCCCCTCCTGCCGGGCCGGATACGCCGGCCAGGGCCTGGATCCCGACGAGCTGGCGGTGGCCGTACGCGCCGCGCTGGAGCCGCTGTGGCGGGGCGAGCCGGATCACAGGGGATGGGCGGGCGTCGAGAAGGCTCTCGGTGACGACAAAGCGGCCCTCACGCGCGCGTGGCGTGAGGAAACGGCCCGCACGCTCCAGGAGGAGGCCGTAGCGGCGGTCCGTGCGGCGGCCCCGGCCGGCTTCCAGGTCCTGCTGCACGCCGACCCCGTCTGGTACCACGTCGGCGCCAACGCGGGCGTGGACCCCGCGCACATCCTGTCCGTCGCGGACGGTGTGGTGGTGCCCTGCACCGGCGGGGCGGGCCTGCTGACGCCGTTCGCGGAGGCCGGCGGCACGGTCGCCGGGGGCGCTGTGCTGGCCGCCAACTTCGTCGTGGTCTCCGGCATGGGCGGCAGACCGAACACCCTCGCGGCGGACGCGGAGCGCGCGGCCGGCCTCGGGGCCACCGAACTGCGGTTGTATCACGCCGGGTTGGCGTCCGACGCGGATCTGGACTCGGTACGGGAGGCGCTCGCGCGGCGCTGAGGCAGCGGGAGCGCTGTGAGTGGCAGCGCCGGGGCATAACCAGTCTGACGTGGATCTGGACTGTGTGCGGGACGCGCCTGCCCGGCGTTGAACAGCGGGACCGGTGTCCGTGGCAGGGCGAGGGCGCATCCCGACAGAGCGCCCTCGTCGCGGATGCGGAGCGCGCGGCCCATGTCGTTGTCTGAACTGCGGCTTTATCGCGCCGGGTTGGTGTCCGACGCCGACCTGGCCTCGGTACGGGACGCGCTCGCGCGGCGCTGAAACAGCGGGACCGCCGTCAGCGGCAGGGCGAGGGCGCAACCCAGCAGAAGCACCCGGTGGCCGACGAGTTCGACCAGCACCGCGCCCACGGCCAGACCGACCGCCGTGGGCGCGAACATCAGGGTGTTGGCGGTGGCGGCGGTACGCCCGAGCAACTCTTCGGGGGTCTCCCGCTGTACGGCGGTGAGGCCCGCGATCAGTACGCACGGCAGGCCCGTCCCGATGGCCACAGCAGAGCCCAGCACGGCGAGGTCGGCCGGGACCGCCCGCAGAGCGGTGGCGGCGCCGGTCAGGGCGATCCCGTACGCGGCGAACGCACGCTCCCCGAGGCGGCGCAGCAGCGGCCCCGAGGCCAGGCCGACCGCCACCGAGCCGACGCCCTGAAGGACATACAGCGCGCCGGAGTACGCGGGGGAGTGGCCGAGCCCTTCGACGACCGCGTACAGGGTGGCGGAGGCGAGGCCCGACAGGAACATCGTCGTGCCGCCCGCCAGGACCAGTGGGCGCAGCCGGTCGTGCCGCCACAGGAAGGCGGCGCCCTCGGCGGTCCGGGTGCGCCAGCCGGTCGCCGGGGGCGGCGGGGCGCCCTCGCGGACGCGCAGACAGGCGTACAGAAGGGTGGCGAGGACGAAAGTGACGGCGTCCAGGAGGGCCACGCTCGGGCCGCCGTACGCCGCATAGAGGCCCGCACCGGCCAGTGGGGCGACCAGTTTCATGCCCTCGTTCGCCGTCATGCGCAGGCCGTTGAAATCGCCCAGCAGCGACGGGTCGAGAGCCGTGGCGACCAGTGCCGCCTCGGCCGCGTCCTGGACGACGCCCAGCGCGCCGTACACCAGCAGGACCGCGAAGACGATCCACACGCGACCTGCGGCGTCGACCACGAACAGGGCCGGCAGGAGGGCCGCCAGGGCCAGGTTCGTGCGGATCAGCAGCCGTTTGCGTCGGGCGCGGTCGGCGAGCGTGCCCAGCAGCGGGCCCGCCAGACTCGGCGCCCACAGAGCGAACAGACAGAGCGCGGCGAGGCCGTCCGAGCCGGTGAGGTCCTTGACCCAGATCCCGGAAGCCAGCCACAGCGCCGACGTACCGAAGCCGGAGACCAGGATTCCGGCGAGACAAAGCCCGGCGTCGCGGTCGCGCAGCACGCGCACCAGGGATGAGTTGCGCGTCTTCATACCTGGTCATCGTGGGGCTAAGGGGTGGGCGCGGGGATCGGGAAGATGCCTTACATCGCCTTGGGAGTGGACTGCCCGGCGTATGACGCCGCGAGGCTCGCCATCCGGTCGTGGTGGCTGCCCGGTGCCGGCGCGGTCCGACCGGCCGGGACCGCCACCCGGCGGGGCCCGTACCCGCCGGGTGGCGGGGGAGGGCCGGACAGTCGCCGGATACCTCGCGCGCGGGTCGCGCCCCAGCCTGGATGCATGAGCCAGAACGCAGACGGCACGGTGGCCGTCCCACCGGGTGCCACTTCGGCCGAGGCCCCGGCCGGCGCGCCGAACGCCGTGGCCGAGACCAGGAGTTCGCAGGTGGGGCGGCTGATCGGGGTGGACCTGGCCCGGGGGCTCGCGGTCTTCGGGATGTACGCGGCCCACGTCGGCCCCGACCCCGCCGAGGGCGGCACGATCGGCTTCCTCATGGAACTGGCGCACGGCCGGGCCTCCGCGCTCTTCGCCTTCCTGGCCGGTTTCTCGATCATCCTGATGACCGGCCGTCGGGCTCCGAAGACGGGCCGTGCGGGCCGCCAGGCGGTCGCCAAGGTCGTCATCCGGGCCCTGGTCCTGCTGGTCGTGGGCACCGCCCTCACCCTGTCCGGTACGCCGGTCGAGGTGATCCTCGCCTTCTACGGCCTGTACTTCCTGATCGTCCTGCCCCTCCACCGGCTCAGCGCCCGCCCGCTGGCCGTCGTCGCCGCGACCTGCGCCCTGGTGCTGCCGCAGGTCCTGTACGTGATCCAGCGCGCGCTCGAGGACAGCGCACCCGGCGGCGTCTGGACCTGGCCCACGGAGACCGGCGGCATCCTCGCTCTGCTGTTCACCGGGAGCTACCCGGTCCTGACCTGGATCCCGTTCGTCATCGCCGGTATGGCCGTGGCCCGTCTCGACCTGGCCGCCGGTGCCGTACGCGTACGGCTGGCGATCACCGGCGCGGGCCTGGCCGTGCTCGGCCACGGGGGCTCGTTCCTGGCCCTGCGTCTGGTTCCCGGCGCGCTGGAGAACCTGGGCGAGGGCGGCTGGGGCGACGGTGGTTCGGTGGCGTCGGCCTGGTGGTCGGACACCTGGGGCTACCCGGAGGGGAACCCCGCCGGCCTGCTGGTGGCGTCGCCGCACAGCGAGACGACCCTGTCGATCCTGGGCAACACCGGCGTCGCCATCGCGGTCCTGGTCGCCTGCGTCGCCGCCGTCGACAGCTTCCCCCGCCTGCACGGTCCGGCCCGTCCGGTGATCGCGGTCGGCACGATGTCGCTGACCGCGTACGTCTTCCACATCGTCGGCATCCGCCTGCTCGGCATAGAGGAGCTGCCCGGCTCCCCGCTGCACGTCCTGCTGGGCTTCATCGCCGCCGTGACGCTGTTCGCGACCTGCTGGTCCCGCTTCTTCCGGCGCGGCCCCCTGGAGTGGGTCCTCGGCAAGGCCACCAAGCCCGCCGAACTCGTCCGCTGACCCTTCCTTCCTTCCCTTTCCTCCCTTCCCTCGTACCGATCGGAACTCCCTATGCTGCTCAACCCGCTCCCGAACCCGAGCCGGAACCGCTCCGCGCGGTCGGCGCCCTTCCCGAGAGCCCTGGTCGCCGCCACCGTGGCGACGAGCGTGGCCGCTGCCGGACTCACCCTCGGGGCCGCCGCCCACTCCGACGCCAGGCCCATGAAAGAGGAGACCAGGTCGCTCGACCAGCTGTACGCGGCGGCAAAGGCGGAGGGCGGTCACCTCGTCGTCTACGCGGGCGGCGACTGGAAGGACCAGCAGGACGACACCAAGAACGCCTTCGAGAAGCGCTTCCCGGGCATCAAGGTCGAGATGGTCGTCGACTACAGCAAGTACCAGGACGCCCGTGTCGACAACCAGCTCGCGACGCACAGCCTCGTGCCCGACGTCGTACAACTCCAGACGCTCCAGGACTTCGAGCGCTGGAAGACGCGCGGAGTCCTGCTGCCGTACAAGCCGGCCGGCTTCGGCAAGGTCGAAGGCAGGTTCAAGGACGAGGACGGTGCCTGGATCGCCACCGATGTCCTGGCCTTCGGCGCCGCCTACAACAAGGCCCTGGTGGGCAAGGACGCGCCCCACAGCGTCAGGGACTTCGCGAACTCCCGGTGGAAGGGGAAGATCGCCTCGGCCTACCCGAACGACGACGACGCGACGCTCTACCTCTACAGCCAGTACGTGAAGAGGTTCGGCTGGAAGTGGCTGCAGGGCACGGCCCGCAACACCCAGTTCCTGCGCGGCTCCGACTCCGCCGGCAACCAGATGGCCGCCGGGAAGAAGGCCATCGGCCTCGGCGGCTGGGTCACCCCGGACGCCGGCAACGACCCCGGGGCCGAGACGGTCGGGATGCTCCCCGACACCGACGACCCGTTCGTCGCCTGGGGCCAGCGTGAAGCGATCATGCGCGAGGCCCGGCACCCTGCCGCCGCCAAGCTGTTCCTCAACTGGCAGCTCTCCAAGGAGCGCCAGACCAGCGGCGGGTGGTCCGTACGCACCGATGTCGCCCCGCCTGCCGGGCTGAAGAAGGTCTGGCAGTACCGGAACGCCGACATCGACGGCTTCCCGGCGTTCATGCGCGACCGGGCCGAGGCCGAGCGCATGCGTCAGCAGATGACCGTGTACATCGGCGAGGTCAAGGGCGACCCGACGCCCGGCCGTCTGGGCACCCACCCCGGCTCCGCGAGGCCGTAGGGCCGGGTGGGCAACGCGCCGCCGTGCTTCCCCCCGACACGTGCCGTGCGCCGTCGCACCGGCCCCGAGGACATCCTCGGGGCCGATGCGGCGTTTTCCGACGTCGACGAACACCCGGTAGCGCCGCGCTGCCGCACCTCCCGTTGACGGTCGCGCCGGTGCCCGCGTCAGGAGTCCTCGCGGACGGGCTGCCGAGGCGTCCGAGCGAGGCTCGATGCGCACTCGTCCACGTGTCGGAGGTGGCGCAAGGACCCGTCGCGTCGCGTTGACGTCCTCGGCACGGGCCCCGCCCTCGCCCCCGCCCGCTCCAAGCCGGGTGGAATCCCGGGACCGTCCACGAGCGCGGCGTCGTTCTCGCCTCGTACGGCGGTCCGGCCGATCAGGGTCGTTGGGTTGCGGTCGATCCGGCAGACCTGGTGCGCGAGGCGCGGATCGGCGCCGATGCCGAGGCCGGCCGGCACCCGTTCGGCGGTGGCAGCCAGGCTCCGGGTAGGGAAACCCGCCGTCTCCGGCAGCCCCAGCACGCGGAGCGTGGCGCGCCGCCGGGACCGCGACCGGCTGATCGGGGTGGTCAGCGGCTGCGCCGCCGGTCGCAGGCTGTCCAGAGCCGAGTCCAGTGCGGGGGCCTCACCGAGCCTCCCGACCGGCGAACTCGGTCCGGGCCGGGATCCGCAGGCTCACTTCGTAGCCGCCGCCCGGGGCGGGCCCGGACCGGAAGGTGCCGCCGAGCAGCTCGGCGCGTTCCCTGAGGCCGATCAGGCCCTGCTGGGAGCCGGGGAGGGGGAGCGAGGGACGGGTGGGGGGCGTGTTGCTGACGGTCACGCCGAAGGCGGAGTGGTCGTCGGCGCTCCACAGCCGTACGGTCGCCCGGGCGCCCGGCGCGTGTTTGCGGACGTTGGTGAGGGCTTCCTGGACGGTGCGGTAGACGGCGCGCTGTGCCGTGGTGCCCACCTCCGGCGGGAGTTCGCCGGTCAGTTCGGTGTCGATGCCGCTGGTGCTGACGAGTCTGTGGAGGTCGGCGAGGGTGGGCTGCGGGGTGAGCTCGCTGGCCCGGCCGCCGGAGGCGCGCAACAGGGTCACCATGTGCCGCAGTTCGTCGAGGGTGTCGACGCTCAGGGAACGGATCGTGCGCGCCCCTTCCTTGAAGTCGGGGTCGGTGGAGGCGACTTGAAGGGCGCCGGCCTGTACGGCGATCAGGCTGACCTGGTGGGAGACGACGTCGTGCATCTCGCGGGCGAGCTGGGCCCGTTCGCGGGCGAGGACGGCCTGGGAGTGCAGCAGGCGTTCGTGCTCGCGCGCCTCCTCGATGTCGACGAGCCGGCGGGCCAGGTCCCGGCGGGCCTGCACGAGCTGCCCGAGCAGGACGGGGGCCGCGGCGGTGGCGAGGGTGTAGAAGAAGTAGACCAGTGTCCAGGTGCGCTCGTGCGCGCTGAGGTCGTTCAACGGCCACGGCGCGGCGGAGGCGACGCCGAACAGCACGGCGCAGGTGACGAGCAGCCGGCGGTCGCGGGAGCTTTCGGCCAGCGCGAACAGGGCCGCGACCGGGGCGAACACGATGTCCAGCATGAGACTCGCGGGAAGCGTGAGCAGGAAGGCCGGCAGGGGGAAACGCCGACGCACCACGAGGGCGGCGCACGCCAGCGCGGCCGTGCCCTGCTCGGGGCGGCCGGAGTCCGGCAGGCAGAGCAGGACGTCCACGACGGCGACGGCGAGGACCACGAGGTCGAGCACCGGCTCTGGGATCCGCGCCCACCAGGCTCTGGACGCGGTCATCGCCCGACCCCCGAAGGCCGCTGCCCTTCGTCGAGCAGTCCGGCCCGCTGGGCGAGCAGGGCCGCCTGCACCCGGCCGGCGACCCGGAGCTTGGTGAGGATCGCGCTGACATGGTCCTTGACGGTGCCGGCGCTGAGGTGGACGAGCGCACCGATCTCGACGTTGGACAGTCCCTGCGCGATCAGCACCAGGACCTCGCGTTCGCGTTCGGTGAGCCGGTCGACGCGGGCGGCCTCCTCGTCGTCGACGGCGGCGGTGCCGGGGTGACTCTCCCAGACGGCACGGGACGCCTTCGGTGACATCACGACCCCGCCCGCCGCGAGTGTGCGCACGATCTGGGCGAGCTGATCGGGCTCGGTGTCCTTCAGCAGGAACCCGGCCGCGCCCGAGCGCAGGGCGGTGAGGACGTACTCGTCGGCGTCGAAGGTCGTCAGCATGGCCACCACCGGAGGCTTGGGGAGGGCGCGCAGCTCCCGCAGCACGGTCAGCCCGTCCACGTCCGGCATCCGGATGTCCAGCAGCACGACGTCGGGAGCCTCCCGACGTACGGTGTCGACCGCCTCGGCGCCGGTCGCGGTCGCGACGACCTCGAGGTCCCCGGCCGCGCTCAGGATGAGCTTGAAGCCGGAGCGCACGAGTGCCTCGTCGTCCACCACCACTACCCGGATCACGTGCGCTCCGCCCGTTTGTCGTTGTGCGTCGGTCTCGGGCCGCACGTCGGTGTTGATTGTCACCGTCTCGACGGTAGGGCGGCAACCGCCCGATGCGGCGGCTCGAACGGACATTCCCGCCATCCGGGGGGTGCGTTCCCGCCGTACGGGGGTGCTGTGGCGACCGGTCGGCGAACGTCCGTCGTCCGGGCGGCGCCCGCCTCACCGGGCGCGGCGGCAGCGCGCTCGCCCGCGTGGCCTGTCAAACCCCGTACGCCCGACCGTCCCGCCCCGTACGCTCCCCGCATGCCCCTGAGCCTCACCGTCCTCGGCACCGCCTCTCCGCATCCGGCGCCGGGGCGCCCCTGCTCCGGGTATCTGGTGCGTGGCGGTGGGGCCGAGGTGTGGGTGGACGCCGGGCCCGGCACCTTCGCGGAGTTGCAGCGGCACACGGATCCCGCACGGCTCACCGCGATCTGGATCTCGCATCTGCACGCCGACCACAACGCCGATCTGCTCGCCGCCGTCTACGGGTTCGCGTACGGCGGGCTCACCCCGCCGGCGCCCATTCCCGTGTACGCGCCCCGCGAGTGCGCCCGCCGCATCGCGGGGTTCTTCGGGCAGCCCAACCTCGGCTTCCTCAGCGGAATCCTCGACTTCAGGCCGTTGTACGACGGCCACACCGTCCGGCACTGGAACCTGCGCCTCACCACGCGTGCCGTCTCGCACGGCGTCGAGGCGTACGGGTTGCGGGCCGAGTCGCAGGGCAAGGCCCTCGCGTACTCCGGCGACACCGGGCCCTGCGAGGCGCTCGCCGAACTCGCCAGGGGCGCCGACCTTTTCCTGTGCGAGGCCGACATCGACCGGCACGACGATGGCGATGGCGAACAGGTGCATCTGACGCCTGAGGACGCGGGCGCGTACGCCAAGGGGGCCGGCTCGCTGCTCGTCACCCATGTCGGACCCACGCTCACCGTCGACGCGGCCACCGACCGCGCAGCCGCCGTCTTCGGCGGGCCCACCGACAGTGCATACGAGGGCACCACGAAGATCATCTGATCGAGGCGTCTCAACTTCCCGTCTCAACTTCCTCTGTCACAAGCGTTGACGAACCACTGAACCCCCTTTTACCTTCAACCCCGTCGTACTTCGTACGTCATATATGAGACGCGATATGTGAGATCCGATACGCGAGATCTGATCCGAGGGTTCTAGGTTCCCCACGGGTTCGGTCCGTCCACATCCGAGAGGCACGCATGACCTCTGTGCCCACGCCGATCCCGTCCCGCACGCAGTTCGTGCTGGAGGGCATCAAACACCGCATCCTCACCGGGCAGTTGACGCCGGGTCAGGCCCTGGTCGAGACCGAGCTCGCCGCACAGTTCGGGGTGTCGAAGACCCCCGTGCGCGAGGCGCTCAAGACGCTGGCCGGTACCGGGCTCGTCGTGATGAACCAGTACAAGGGCGTCACGGTGCGCATGGTGGACGCGGACATGGCGCGCGAGGTCTACGACGTACGGCTGCTTCTGGAGCCGGAGGCCCTCAGGCGTTCCGTACGCAGAGGGGCGTCGCTCGACGCGGCCCGGGACGCGCTCACCCGGGCCGACGAGGCCACCGACACCGCCGAACGCTCCCTGGCCAACCGGGAGTTCCACCGTTCCCTCTATGTCCGGTGCGGCAACCCGCTGCTCGGCCGGATGCTCGACGAGGTGCGCGACCAGGCCGCCCTGGTCTCCGCCGTCGCCTGGGCCGCGAACCCCTCCTGGGATCGGGAGGCGGACGAGCACCGGGAGATTCTGCGGCTCGCGCTCGACGGTGACTCGGACGGCGCGGCCCGCGCGCTGCACGCCCATATCGCTTCGTTCGTGCAACGGGCTTTCCCCGCAGGGGAGTCCGAGGTCCAGGGAGAGGACGGTCAGGAATGAGCGGCGTGGCGTTCGAGACGCAACGGGCGGCTCTGGCCGACGTGGTGGCCATCCCGGTGACCCCGTTCGCCGAGGACGGCACCGTCGACCAGCCCGCTCACCGGGCCCTGCTGCGCCGGTTGCTCGACGGCGGCGTCACCACCCTTACGCCCAACGGCAACACGGGCGAGTTCTACGCCCTCGACCCCGAAGAGCGGCGCCTGGTCACCGAGTTGACCATCGACGAGGCCGGCGACCGGGGTGTGATCCTCGTCGGTGTCGGACACGACGTACCCACCGCCGTCGCCGCCGCCCGGCACGCCCGGGAGCACGGGGCCGCGATGGTGATGGTCCATCAGCCCATCCACCCGTACGTCTCCGAGGGCGGCTGGATCGACTACCACCGGGCCATCGCCGAGGCCGTCCCCGAACTCGGGGTCGTCCCCTATATCCGCAACACCTCGCTGAGCGGTCTGCGGCTCGCCGAACTCGCCGACGTCTGCCCGAACGTCATCGGCGTGAAGTACGCGGTCCCCGACGCCTCCCGGTTCGCGGCCTTCGCGCGGGACGCCGGCCTCGAACGCTTCGTGTGGGTGGCGGGGCTCGCCGAGCCCTACGCGCCCTCCTACTTCTCGGCCGGTGCCACCGGCTTCACCTCCGGGCTGGTGAACGTCGCCCCGGCCGTCTCGCTGAACATGATCGAAGCGCTTCGATCGGGCGACTACCCGGCCGCCATGAAGGTCTGGGAGCA
The DNA here is from genome assembly GCF_033793965.1 of Streptomyces sp. ME02-8801-2C. Classification (NCBI taxonomy): domain Bacteria; kingdom Bacillati; phylum Actinomycetota; class Actinomycetes; order Kitasatosporales; family Streptomycetaceae; genus Streptomyces; species Streptomyces sp. ME02-8801-2C. Next base: position 318,908 of record NZ_JARAXP010000001.1, read on the forward strand.
GATCCGCCGCTTCGAGGAACTGCGTGGCTCGAACGCCTCCGCGAACAACGTGACCGTCGTCAAGGAGGCCCTCGCCTCCCTGGGCCTGTGCCGCCGCGACGTCCGTCCGCCGAGCCGCGCGCTGCCCGAGGACGAACGTGCAGAGGTCGCCGCGATTGCCGCCGGGTGGTCCATATGAAGCCCGCCCAGGCACGAAAAGCACCGGAGGAGCTCAGGAGCCACCAGTGGTACGGGACCGAGGGGCTGCGCTCCTTCAGTCACCGGGCCCGCACCCGGCAGCTCGGCTACCTCCCCGAGGAGCACCTCGGCAAGCCCGTCATCGCGATCCTCAACACCTGGTCGGACATCAACCCCTGTCATGTGCACCTCCGTGACCGGGCACAGGCCGTGAAGCGGGGCGTATGGCAGGCGGGCGGATTCCCGCTGGAATTCCCGGTGTCGACGCTCAGCGAGACCTTCCAGAAGCCGACCCCCATGCTCTACCGCAACCTCCTCGCCATGGAGACGGAGGAGTTGCTGCGCTCGTACCCGGTCGACGGTGCCGTCCTGATGGGCGGCTGCGACAAGTCCACGCCCGCCCTGCTCATGGGGGCGGCCAGCGTCGACCTGCCGACCGTCTTCGTGCCCGCCGGGCCCATGCTGCCGGGCCACTGGCGCAACGAGGTGCTCGGTTCCGGCACCGACATGTGGAAGTACTGGGACGACAAGCGCGCCGGCCTCATCGGCGACTGCGAGATGACCGAGCTGGAGAGCGGGCTCGCCCGTTCCCCCGGGCACTGCATGACCATGGGTACGGCGTCCACGCTCACCGCCGCCGCCGAGGCACTCGGGGTGACCGTGCCGGGGGCGTCCAGCATCCCGGCCGTCGACTCCGGGCACGACCGGATGGCCGCCGCGTCGGGCCTGAGGATCGTCGAACTGGTCCACCAGGGCCGGAAGTTGAGCGACATCCTGACCGCCGACGCCTTCACCGACGCGGTCACCACCGTCCTCGGTCTCGGCGGCTCCACCAACGCGGTGATCCATCTGATCGCCATGGCGGGCCGGGCCGGCGTCCGGCTCACCCTCGACGACTTCGACCGCATCGCGCGGACCGTACCGGTGCTGGCCAACGTACGGCCCGGTGGACAGACGTACCTCATGGAGGACTTCCACTTCGCCGGGGGCCTGCCGGGGTTCCTCTCCCGGATCACGGACCTGCTCCATCTGGACCGGCCGACGGTGTCGTACGACAGCATGCGCGAGCAGCTCGAAGGTGCCCTGGTCCACAACGACGAGGTCATCCGCCCACGCGACAAGCCGGTCGCGCACGAGGGCGGGGTCGCGGTCCTGCGCGGCAACCTCTGTCCGGACGGCGCCGTCATCAAGCACATCGCCGCCGAGCCGCACCTGCTGAAGCACACCGGACGCGCGGTCGTCTTCGACGACTACAAGACCATGCAACGCACCATCAACGACCCGGAGTTGGGCATCACCGCCGACACCGTCCTGGTGCTGCGCGGGTCCGGACCCAAGGGCGGCCCGGGCATGCCCGAGTACGGGATGCTGCCCATCCCCGACCACCTGCTCAAGCAGGGTGTACGGGACATGGTGCGGATCTCCGACGCCCGGATGAGCGGAACGAGCTACGGCACGTGCGTGCTGCACGTGGCGCCGGAGTCGCATGTCGGCGGGCCGCTCGCGCTGGTCCGCACCGGCGACACCATCACCCTCGATGTCGAGGGACGGTCGCTTCAACTCAACGTGGACGAAGACGAGTTGGCGCGCAGGCGGGCGGAGTGGACGCCGCCGGCCGAACGGTACGAGCGTGGCTACGGAGCGCTCTACAACGAGCAGATCACGCAGGCCGACACCGGCTGCGACTTCGAGTTCCTGGCCAGGCCCGGCAAGTCCCCAGATCCTTACGCGGGTTGAGTCAGCCCACCCAGGGGTGCGGGGCTGTATCGATCAGCGGCTCCGCCGCGGCGCGCGACAAGCCACCACCCACCCGCACCCGCCGCACCACAGCAAGAGCCACTCCGTACCGCGAAAGGGGCCGACCTCCGCACAGCGAGAAAGCGCTTCCCGTACGACCTACGCACGACGTACCGAGATCGGAGACCCTGTCATGGCCCAAGCCGCAGTCGTGGCGAAACCGCCCGCGCCACCCCGGCGGCGGCGTGCCTCCGCGACGCCGCGAAGGCTCCCCTACCTGCTGATCGCACCGGCCGCCCTGCTCATGCTGGGCTTCATCGCCTACCCGGTGCTCAGCGTCTTCTACTACAGCCTGCAGCACTTCAACCCCACCAAGCCCTGGCGCAACGGCTTCGCGGGTTTCGAGAACTTCACCCACGCCTTCACCGACGACCCCCAGTTCTGGGACACCCTCGTCTTCAGCGCCAAGTGGGTCGTCGTCGAGGTCGGACTGCAGCTGCTGTTCGGTCTGGCACTCGCGCTCATCGTCAACCAGACCTTCGTGGGCCGGTCGATCGGCCGCGCGCTCGTCTTCTCACCCTGGGCCGTCTCGGGCGTACTCACCTCCGCGATCTGGGTGCTCCTCTACAACTCCCAGACAGGCATCACCCGTTACCTCGCCGACGCGGGCATCGGAACATACGGCACCAGCTGGCTCTCGGACACCTCCACCGTGTTCCCGGCGGCGATCGTCGCCGACCTGTGGAGAGGCGTGCCCTTCTTCGCGATCCTCATCCTCGCCGACCTCCAGTCCGTGTCGAAGGACCTGTACGAGGCCGCCGAGGTCGACGGCGCCAGCCGGATCAAGCAGTTCTGGCACATCACACTGCCCCACCTCAAGGACGCCATCGTCCTGTCCACGCTGCTGCGCGCGGTCTGGGAGTTCAACAACGTCGACCTGCTCTACACCCTCACGGGCGGCGGACCGGCCGGCGAGACCACGACACTCCCGCTCTACATCGCCAACACCAGCGTCGACGCCCACAACTTCGGCTACGCATCGGCCCTGACGACGGTCGCGTTCGTGATCCTGCTCTTCTTCTCGATCGTCTACCTGCGGCTGAGCAAGTTCGGAGGGGAGAACAAGTGAGCACCAAGGAAGCCACCGCGATCGTGCCCATGCCCGTGGACGAGATTCCCGAGCCGCCCCGCCCGAACAAGAAGCAGCGGCGCGCCTGGGACGAGGCCCCCCGCTGGCAGATCTACCTCCCCCTCGGGATCTACCTCGTCTTCACCCTCATCCCCTTCTACTGGATCCTCCTCTTCGCGCTGCGCCCGGCCGGCTCGACCTCCCTGGTGCCCTGGCCGATGACCTTCGACCACTTCGAGAAGGTGTGGACCGAGAGAAGCTTCGGCACCTACTTCGAGAACAGCATCCTCGTCGGCGTCGCCACGCTCCTGATGACGACGCTCGTCGCCCTCGCCGGCGGGTACGCCCTCGCCCGCTTCGACTTCAAGGTCAAGCGTGCCTTCATGCTGGCCCTGCTCTGCTCCCAGTTCGTGCCGGGCGCCCTGCTGCTGGTGCCGCTGTTCCAGATCTTCGCCGAGCTCCAGATGATCAACTCGCTGGGCGCGGTCATCATCGCCGAGACGGTGTTCCAACTGCCGTTGTCGATGATCCTGATCAGCGGCTTCATCAAGAACGTGCCGTACACCCTGGAGGAGGCCGCCTGGGTCGACGGCTGCAACCGCTTCACCGCGTTCCGCATCGTCGTACTGCCGTTGCTGCGGCCCGGGTTGATCGCTGTCGGCTCCTTCGCGTTCGTGCACTCCTGGAACCACTTCCTGTTCGCCCTGATGTTCCTCAGCGACCAGGGCAAGCAGACCATCCCGGTCGGCCTCAACACCCTGATGAGCGCGGACAGCGTCGACCTGGGCGCGCTCGCGGCCGGCGGCATCATCGCCGCCGTACCCGTGGTGATCGTCTTCGCCTTCATCCAGAAGTGGCTGATCACCGGCTTCAGCGCCGGGGCGGTGAAGGGATGAGACAGGCCCGGGTCCTTCAAGTCGCCGCCGCCATCGGCCTGTTGGGTGCCGTGCTGAGCACCCCGGCCGGTGCCGACGCCCGCGACCTCAGCCGCGACACGCTGCCCGCGAACGACGGCTGGGCTTTCGCCGGCGGCGGCAAGTTGGGCTGCGACAACTACGCTACCGGGACCGGCTGTCGAACGCTTGCCCAGCGCTCCACCCCAAAGGGTGGAGGTGAAGGGCATCCTGTGCATAGCGGCCCGGAGGGTCGCCGCGGCAAGGCTAGAATCGCCTTGTCCAACAACGGAGTTGTCGGACCTACCGCCGGACGGGCGGGAAGTCAGGCCTGCGGAGGCCACGTAAGACCGACCCTCACCGGTCGGCAGAGGCCCGTGAAACAGGAACCCAAGGTGGTACCGCGTAGCGGTGCGGACCGGAATCTCCTGCCCTCGGGTAGGCGAGGGCGTCAAGGGCTGAAGAAGTACCTGGCCGCGTACGACCCCTGCACCTGGGGTTCCGCCAAACCGAGCGGGCCCCAGGAGGCGGCCAAGCAGGCCGAGCGGGTCGTGCTGCCCGTCGGGTCCAACACGACGATCCTCGGGCTCGGTTCGGGCGCGGTGCTGAAGGGAGCCAGCCTTCAGGTCCGACAGGCGGACAACGTCATCGTCCGCAACCTCGAACTCCGCGACGCCTACGACTGCTTCCCCGTCTGGCAGCCCAACTCCGGTGGCCTGGGCGACTGGAAGACGGCGTACGACACCCTGTGGCTCAACGGCGCCACCCATGTCTGGGTCGACCACGTCACCGCCTCCGACAAGGGCCACGCAGACGCCGACGAGCCCACCTACTTCGCCCGCAACTACCTGCGCCACGACGGCCTGTTGGACATCACCAACGCCTCCGACCTGGTCACCGTCTCCTGGAGCAAGTTCGCCGACCACGACAAGGCGATGCTCATCGGCTCCGGCGACACGGCCACCGGAGACCGCGGGAAACTCCGCGTCACCCTGCACCACAACGAGTTCCGCTCGGTGACCCAGCGCGCCCCGCGCGTCCGCTTCGGACAGGTGCACCTCTACAACAACCGCTACCTGATCGACCACGGCGACGACTACCGCTACTCGGTCGGCGTCTCCACCGAGTCCGCCGTGTACGCGGAGAACAACGCCTTCACCACCCCGGGGCACGTCGAGGCCGCCGACCTGGTCAAGAGCTGGAACGGCACCGCGCTGCACCAGACCGGCACCCTCTTCAACGGCTTCCCGGTAGATCTTCTGACCATCCACAACGCGTACAACTCGGGCAGCGAGCGCGACCTCACGGCTGACGTCGGCTGGACGCCTACCCTGCACACAAAGATCGACAGCGCCGACACGGCCGACCGAGAGGTGGCACGCGGCGCGGGCGCAGGGAGGCACACATGAGCACGACACCGACGGCCACAGGGCTGGGCACCCCGGTACCGGTGGTTCTCGCGGGAGCGCGCGGTCACGGTCACTGGCACCTCGCGAACATCCGCAGGCTCCAGGACAAGGGCCTCGTACGGCTGGCGGGCGTCTGCGAGCTGACCCCGCTGAGCGACGAGGAGCTGGACGGGCTCGGCACGCCCGAGCAGTCCGCCGACTTCGGCGCGCTCCTCGACTCCACCGGGGCCGCCGTCGCGGTGATCTGCACGCCGATCCCCACCCACACCGACCTCGCGCTGATCGCCGCCGCCAAGGGCGTGCACCTGCTCCTGGAGAAGCCGCCGGCGCCCTCCTACGTCGAGTTCCGCCGGATGGCCGACGGGGTCGCGACGGCCGGGGTCGCCTGCCAGATCGGCTTCCAGTCGCTCGGCTCGCACGCCCTGCCCGCGATCCGGGAACTGATCGCCGAGGGCGCCATCGGCACCGTGACGGGCATCGGCGGGGCCGGCGCGTGGGCGCGCGACGAGGCGTACTACCGGCGTGCGCCCTGGGCGGGCAAGCGCAGGCTGAACGGTGTGGACGTCATCGACGGCGCCCTCACCAACCCGCTCGCGCACGCCGTCGCCACCGGCCTCGCCCTCGGCGGCAGCACCCGCGCCGAGGACGTCACCGGCATCGAGACCGAGCTGCTGCGCGCCAACGACATCGAGTCCGACGACACCTCGTGCGTCCGCGTGAGCACCACGAACGGTGTCCCGGTCACCGTCGCCGCCACCCTGTGCGCCCAGCACCCGGACGACCCGTACGTCCTCGTGCACGGCACCAGCGGCCGGATCACCTTCTGGTACAAGCAGGACCGGGTCCTCCTCCAGCGCTCCGGACACGGCCCGGAGGAGTACGAGTACGACCGCACCGACCTGCTGGAGAACCTCGTCGACCACCTCACCGAGGGCGCCGAACTGCTCGTCGTGCCCGACGTGACGGGCGCCTTCATGCGGGTCGTCGAGGCGATCAGGCAGGCCCCCGACCCGGCCGAACTCCCGGTCGACGCCTGGGAGTTCGCGCCCGGCGAGGACCGGAATGCGCGCCGTCGAGTGGTCCCCGGCATTGACGGCCTCGTCGCCGCCGCAGCCGACACCCTCTCCCTCTACTCCGAGCTGGGCGCCCCCTGGGCGCTCCCGAAAGAGGTGAGCACCTGATGAACCAGATGCCCAACGAGTCACTGGTACTGCGGGTCGCTGGCCGCCCGGTCGGCCGCTACACCGGCCGGCCGGAGCTGCCGCTCCGCCACGCGCCCCGCCCGTATCTGCACCCCGTCACCACCCTGGCCGGCACCGCTGTCACCGAACTCAGCCCCGCCGACCACACCCACCACCTCGGCGTCGGTGTCGCCATACCCGACGTCGGGGGGCACAACTTCTGGGGCGGGCGCACCTACGTACGGGACCAGGGACCGACCGAGCTGGACAACCACGGAGCCCAGCGGCACACCGCCTACCAGCTCCGTGACCCGGACGGCTTCGTCGAGGAGCTGCGCTGGATGGTCGGCGGCGGTGAACTGCTGCGCGAGCGCCGGACGGTCGCCGCCACCGAACTCACCAGCACGGCCTGGGCGTTGGACTTCACGTTCTCCCTCACCAACATCACGGACGCCCCCCTCTCCATCGGCAGCCCCGCCACCAACGGCCGCCCCGGCGCGGCCTACGGCGGCTTCTTCTGGCGGGCACGCAAGGAGGCCGGCGCCCCCGACGTGTTCACGGCCACCACCGAGGGCGAGTCGGCTGTCCACGGCACCCGCGCCGACTGGCTCGCCCTGGCCGGCACCACCTGGACGCTCGTCTTCGCCGGCGCCACCGAACAGACGCGCCGCGACCCGTGGTTCGTCCGCGCCGAGGAGTATCCGGGGGTCGGCTCGTCGCTCGCCTTCGACGAACGCCTGCCGATCGAACCGGGCGAGACCGCCGTACGCCGGATCGTCACCGTCGTCGCCGACGGGCGCCTCGACCGGGACGAGGCCGCGGCTCTCGTACGGAAGGCGGTGAGCCCGTGATCACCGGCGCCGATCTCGGTGACGGGACCTACCGCAACCCGGTCCTGAACGCCGACTGGTCCGACCCGGACGTGGTCCGTGTCGGCGACGACTTCTACCTCACGGCCTCCAGCTTCGGCCGGGCGCCGGGACTGCCCCTGCTCCACTCCCGCGACCTGGTCAACTGGACCCTCGTCGGCCATGCGCTCGAACGCCTGCGACCGGCGGCCGAGTTCACGGTTCCGCGCCACGACTGCGGTGTCTGGGCACCCTCGTTGAGGCATCACGACGACCGCTTCTGGATCTTCTGGGGCGATCCCGACCACGGCATCTTCCAGGTCAACGCCCCCGCTGTACGCGGCCCTTGGACCAGCCCGCACCTGGTCAAGGAGGGCAAGGGACTCATCGACGCGTGCCCGCTGTGGGACGAGGAGACCGGCGAGGCGTATCTCGTGCACGCCTGGGCGAAGTCCCGGTCGGGCGTGAAGAACAGGCTCACTGGCCACCGGATGCATCCCGACGGCAGCAGCCTCCTCGACGAGGGCAAGGTGATCGTCGACGGCGACCGCATCCCCGGCTGGTTCACCCTCGAGGGCCCGAAGCTGTACCAGCACGACGGCTGGTTCTGGATCCTGGCACCCGCCGGGGGAGTGGAGACCGGCTGGCAGGGCGCCTTCCGTTCCCGCGACTTCTTCGGGCCGTACGAGGAGCGGATCGTCCTGGAGCAGGGGGACACCGACGTCAACGGGCCCCATCAGGGCGGCTGGGTGCGCACGCAGGCCGGCGAGGACTGGTTCCTCCACTTCCAGCAGCGCGGCCCGTACGGCCGTGTCGTGCACCTCCAGCCGATGAGCTGGGGCGCGGACGGCGCGGGCGGTGCGGACGGCTGGCCCGTGCTGGGCGACGCGGGCACCCCCGTCGCCGTACACCGCAAGCCCGAGCTGCCCGCGCAGCCGCCCGCCGCGCCCGCCACCGACGACGACTTCCCCGGCGGACGGTTCGGCCGTCAGTGGCAGTGGACGGCCAACCCGCAGGACGGCTGGGCCACCCAGCACTCGGGGGACGGGCTGCGGCTGAGCTGCGTACGCAGTGCCGACGCCCATGACCTGCGCAAACTCCCGAACGTGCTGACCCAGCGGCTGCCCGGCGTCGAGTGCGTGGTCGAGGTGGAGCTGCGCCTCGACAGCGAGGAACCGGGAGCTCGGGCCGGGCTCGCCGTGCTCGGTGACTCCTTCGGGTGGATCGGGCTGGAGCGGGCGGACGACGGGACGGCCCGCCTGGTCCACCGGTTCGTCGAGTCCGTGGCCAAGAAGGAGCGGGACGCGGAACGTCCGAAGGCGGCTCCCGAGGGGCGGGCCCGGCTGCGGATCGTGATCGGGGCGGGGGCGCGCTGCCGGTTCTTCCGCGACGTCGGGGACGGGTGGGAGCCGTCCGGGCCCGTGTTCGCGGCCACCCCCTGGCGCTGGGTCGGCGCCCTGCTCGGTCTGTTCGCGCTCGCGCCCGTCGGCGGGGGACACGCCGGCGCGGCCACGTTCACACAGTTCAGAGTCAGTCCCTCGTAACTCACCTTGATTCGTATGCCTGTTGGGAGCCGCAATGACGCACTTCCCGAGCAAGCGCTTACTGGGCGCCGGTAGAACCCTGACCGCCGTCGTGGGTCTGGTGGCCGCCCTGTGCCTCGGGTCGGTCGACGAGGCGACGGCCGCCGGTCCCTCGGCCCCGGTCACCAGGACCACGACGACAGTCGCCCACTGGACCGACCGGCCGCACGGCTTCGCCTCCCTCGCCGGCGGCACCACCGGCGGCGCGGGCGGCAAGGTCGTCACGGTCACCGACCAGGCCTCGCTGGTGAAGTACGCGGCGGCCGAGGAGCCGTACATCATCCGGGTCGCGGGCTCGATCGCCGTGGCGCCCTTCGGCGCGGACGTCGTCGTCGCCTCGAACAAGACGGTCATCGGCGTCGGCGACACCGGCGAGATCGTCCACGGCGAACTGCACCTCAACCCGGGCACCAGCAACGTCATCATCCGCAACCTGACGATCCGCGACTCGTACGTCGAGGGCGACTGGGACGGCAAGACGACCGACTTCGACGCGATCCAGATGGACACGGCCGACCACGTGTGGATCGACCACAACCGCTTCACGCACATGGGCGACGGACTGCTCGACATCCGCAAGGACAGCCGGTACATCACCGTCTCCAACAACCAGTTCGCCAACCACAACAAGGCGTTCGGGATCGGCTGGACGTCCAACGTGCTCACCGAGATCACCATCGACCACAACTGGTTCACGGGCACCAAGCAGCGCAACCCGTCCGCCGACAACTGCGCCTACGCGCACCTCTACAACAACTACGTGTCGGCACAGGTCACCGACGGCGATCCCGTCTGGACCTACGGGAACTGGTCGCGCGGCAAGACCAAGATGGTCATCGAGAACAGCTACTACGACGGTGTCCAGCACCCCTACCAGGCCGACGCCACCGCCGAGTTGGTGCAGCGCGGGTCCATCCTGAAGAACGTGACCGGGCGCCAGGACACCTGGGGCACAGCCTTCCGGCCGCGCGACTTCTACGCCTACCGGCTGGACCCGGCCGCCGCCGTACCCGCGCTGGTGAAGCGGTTCTCCGGGCCGCAGCAGCGGATCGGCGCCGGGGTGACGCTCCATGTCCCCGCCGACTATCCGACCGTCCAGGCCGCCGTGGACGCGGTGCCCGCCGGCAACGACAGTCCGGTGACCGTCGCTGTCGCGCCGGGCACGTACCGCGCGAAGGTGTTCATCCCGGCCGGCAAGTCCGACATCCTGCTCCAGGGGACCGGCCGGAACCGCTCCGACACCGTCATCGTGTTCGACACGCCTGCCGAGTACGGGGGTTCGACGGGGAGCGCGACGGTCCGGATCGCCGCGAACGACGTCACCGCCCGCAACCTCACCTTCAGCAACGACTTCGACGAGGCCGCAGTCGAGCTGAAGGGCGAGCAGGCGCTCGCGATGAAGACGACCGGCGACCGGATCGTCTTCGAGAACACCGCCTTCCTCGGCAACCAGGACACCCTGATGACCGACAGCCCCAAGCTGGACGTGATCAGCCGGGTCTACGTCCGCGACTCGTACATCGAGGGCGACGTCGACTTCATCTACGGGCGCGCGACGACCGTCATCGAGCGGTCGGTGATCCGCGCGCTGAGCCGGGGCTCCACCACCAACAACGGCTACATCACGGCCGCTTCGACCTGGACGGGAAACCCCCACGGCTTCCTGATCACCCGCTCGAAGGTCGTGAGCGACGCCCCCGCCGACTCCTTCCACCTCGGCCGGCCCTGGCACCCCGGTGGCGAGCCGAACGCCGTGGCCCAGGTCCTGTTCCGGGACACCGAGTTGCCCGCCGCGGTCAAAACGTCGCCGTGGACCGACATGGGCGGCTTCTCGTGGAAGGACGCCCGCTTCACCGAGTACCGGACCTACGGTCCAGGCGCCCAGGTGACCGCCGACCGCCCGCAGTTGAGCGACGCGGACGCGGCCGTGCACACCGTCGCCGACTACCTGAACGGTACGGACGGCTGGGCTCCGTACGCCCGCCGCTGACCCCCCACAACTTCATAGTTCCGTTTGATCCAGAAGAGAGAGTGCCGACCAATGAAGATCAGCATCCGCAGAAGCAGGCGCGCGGCCATCGCCGTGGCCCTGGGTTCCGTGCTCGCCCTGACCGCCACCGCCTGCGGCGACGACGGCAGCGGAGCGGGCGGGGACAAGGGCAACGAGGGCTCGGGCAAGGGCCAGATCACCTTCTGGGACAACAACGGCGGTGTGCGTACCGACGTCTGGAAGGAGATCATCGCCGACTTCGAGAAGGCCAACCCCGACATCAAGGTCAAGTACGTCGGGATACCGTCCGAGAGCGTCCAGTCCAAGTACGACACCGCGATCCAGGGCGGCGGCCTGCCCGACGTCGGCGGGGTCGGCGCCGCCATGCTCGCCGGCATCGCCGCGCAGAACGCCCTCGAGCCGCTGGACGACCGGCTCAAGAGCAGCACGCTCAACGGCAAGCTGACCCCTGGCATGATCGACAGCGTGCGCAGCGCGGGCGGCGGCGACGAGCTGTTCACCGTCCCGACCTCCGCGAACAACGGCACGCTCTGGTACCGGACCGACCTGTTCGAGGCGGCGAAGCTGGACCCGCCCACGACCTGGCCGAAGTTCTACGAGGCCGCCGACAAGCTCACCGACGCGAGCAAGAACAAGTTCGGCTACACCATTCGCGGCGGCGAGGGGTCGATCGCCCAGGCCCTGGACGCGATGTACGGGCAGTCGGGGATCACCTCCTTCTGGAAGGAGGCGAAGACCACCGTCAACGACCCGAAGAACGTGGCGGCGCTGGAGAAGTACGCGGCGCTGTACAAGAAGGACACCCCGTCCGCCGACGTCAACAACGACTTCAAGAAGATGGTCGCCCAGTGGGACAGCGGCGAGATCGGCATGCTGAGCCACAACCTGGGTTCCTACCAGGACCATGTGAAGGCGCTTGACGGCAAGTTCCGGGGAATTCCGAACCCGACGCTGGAGGATGGAACCAAGGTTCAGGTCTCCAACCCGGTCGACGGGCTGGGTCTGTTCAAGTCCAGCAAGAACAAGACGGCCGCGTGGAAGTTCATCGAGTTCGCCGTCTCCCACGAGTCCAACAGCAAGTGGAACGAGTCCGCGGGCGCCATTCCGTCCAACATGGAGGCGGCGAAGGACCCGTGGATCCAGTCCGCGGAGGCGACGAAGCTGGCGGCGGAGTCGCTGAACAGCGGCACCATCAAGATCGTGCAGCTGCCGTACTACCTGCCCGACTGGAACACCATCTCCAAGGCGGACAACGAGCCGAATCTTCAGAAGGTGCTGCTGAAGAAGATGAGTGCGAAGGAATTCCTGGACACGTTGGCCGAGCAGCTGAATGCTGCGCAGGCTGAGTGGAATGAGCAGATGGGCTAGGGGTTCCTCTCGTTCGTCGCCGGCTGCGGGTTCGTCGTGGCTGGTCGCGCCCCGCGGCGGAGCCGCAAATAGATACAGCCCCGCGCCCCTAAAAGACCAAAAACAGGGGCGCGGGTCCCCCTGCCCCTTATTGAAAGGCACAACGTCGTGTCTCTTAGTCGTAGACAGGTGGCCGCGGCTGCTCTTGCCGCTGTTCCTCTTGCTGTTGCCGGGGCGTCCGGGAGTGCCTCGGCGCATTCCGGTCGTCGTGCCCGCACGCTCTACATCGCCGGTGATTCCACGGCCGCCCAGAAATACGCCGACGCCGCCCCGGAAACCGGGTGGGGAATGGCGCTCCCCTTCTTTCTCCAGAAGGATCTGGTCGTCGCCAATCACGCGGTGAACGGGCGCAGTTCCAAGAGTTTCTTCGACGAAGGGCGCCTGGACGCCATTCTCGATGTCATCGCCCCCGGTGACTTCCTGCTCATCCAGTTCGGGCACAACGACGAGAAGAGCGCCGATCCCGTCCGTTACACCGAGCCCTGGACCACGTACCAGGACTATCTGCGGCTGTACGTCGACGGTGCGCGGGCCCGTGGGGCCCGTCCGGTGCTGGCCACCTCCGTCGAGCGCAGAAAGTTCGACGCGAGCGGCAACGCGCAGCCGACCCACGGCGACTACCCGGCGTCGATGCGCGCGTTCGCCCAGGAGGAGGGCGTGGCGCTGCTCGACATCCAGGCCCTGTCGATAGCGCTCTGGCAGCAGTTGGGGGTCGAGGAGACGAAGAAGTACTTCAACTGGACCGCCACCGAGCAGGACAACACGCACTTCAATCCGCCGGGAGCCATCGCCGTGGCCCGGCTCGTCGCCGCCGAGCTGGTACGGCGCCGGGTGCTGGCGCGCCGGGACGTGCGCCGCCTCGACGACGTGATCCCGGAGTCCTGGATCACCTGGCCGCAGGCCACCGCCTGACGTGTAACACCCGTTTCTCCCTGACCTCCAGGTCTCCTGGGTCTCCAGGTCTCCAGGTCTTGACACCTGCAGTCCGTGAAAGCGCTTTCCCCCCAGTCATTCAGAAAGAGAGCCGTACCATGAACGCTCGCGCATGTCATGATCATGTCACCGTGAAGTCCGCCGTACTGCTCGGCTGCACCGCCCTCGTCCTGTCCCTCACCGGCCCCGCGGCCCAGGCTGCCGCCCCCGCCGCCGCCCAGGACCTCGGCCGCCAGACCCTCGCCGCCGGTGACGGCTGGGGGTCCGACGCGGGCGGCACGACCGGTGGTTCGGCCGCCGACGCCGACCACGTCTACACGGTCACCACCTGGGCCCAGTTCAAGGCCGCGCTGAAGGACGGCGGCAGCGCGCCCAAGATCATCCAGGTCAAGGGCATGATCGACGCCGTGTCCGAGGGCTGCGAGGCCTTCGTCACCGGGGGATACGACCTCCAGCAGTACCTCAAGGACTACGACCCGGCCGTCTACGGCAACGACAAGGTCGCCATGGGCCCGCAGGAGGACGCGCGGGTCGCCTCCATGGCCAACCAGGACTCGGCGATCAAGGCCGCCGTCCCCAGCAACACAACCATCGTCGGCGTCGGGAAGAACTCCGGCATCCTCGGCGGCAGCCTCCAGATCAAGGGTGTCTCCAACGTCATCCTGCGCAACCTCACCATCGAGGCCCCCCTCGACTGCTTCCCGAAGTGGGACCCGACCGACGACAAGAACACCGGGAACTGGAACTCCGAGTACGACGCCGTGGTCGTCTACGGCACCGACCACGTGTGGATCGACCACAACACCCTCACCGACGGCCGCTTCCCCGACAGCGAGCGGCCGGTCTACTTCGGCAAGGTCTTCCAGCAGCACGACGGGCTCACCGACATCGTGCGCGGCGCCAACTACGTCACCGTGTCCTGGAACTCCTTCAAGGACCACGACAAGAACATGCTGATCGGCAACAGCGACAGCACCGCCACCACCGACGGCGGCAAGCTCAAGGTCACCATGCACCACAACCGGTTCGACGGGATCCTCCAGCGCTCCCCGCGCGTGCGCTTCGGACAGGTCGACGTCTACAACAACCACTACGTGGTGGGCGAGGCGCAGAAGTCCGACTACTACGTCTTCGGTGTCGGCATCTCCTCGCAGCTGCACGCCAGCGACAACGCCATCTCGCTGCCGGCCGGCGCCCAGGTCGGCAAGGTCCTGAAGAAGTGGAACGAGTCGCCGCTCACCGCGGTGAACAACTACGTCAACGGCAAGCTGACCGACCTGATCGCCGTCCACAACGCCGAGATCCCGGCCGAGACCCTCCAGTCGGGCGCCGGCTGGACGCCCACCCTCCGCACGAAGGTCGACTCACCGCGCGCCGTGCCGTCCGTCGTCGCCCGTGGCGCGGGCGCGGGCAAGGTCTGCTGACCATGGCGAACCCTCGACTCCCGCTCAGCAGGAGGTCGTTCGTCGTCGCGAGCACCGGGGCCGCTCTGGCCCTGGGGCTCGCGGCCCCCGCCCGCGCGGCCGGCCGGACCCGCTTCGGCCGCTACGGCTCCCCGGCCCGCCGTCTGACCGAGCAGACGCTGTACGTCGACGCGGCAGGCACCGGCGACTTCACCGGCGTCCAGGCCGCCGTGAACGCCGTCAGCGGCACCGGATTCACCCTGGTTGTCGCACCGGGCGTCTACCGCGAGACCGTCGCCGTCAGCTCCACCCGTACGGAGCTGACCCTCGTCGGCGCCTCGGAGAACCCGCGTGACGTCGTCATCGTGTACGACAACGCCGCCGGCACCCCGAAACCCGGCGGCGGCACCTACGGCACCACCGGCTCCGCCACCACCCTGGTGCAGGCAGCCGGGTTCACGGCCCGCTGGATCACCTTCGCCAACGACTGGCTGCGCGCCGACCACCCGGACATCGCGGGTACCCAGGCCGTCGCCATCAAGGTGCAGGGCGACCGTTCGGCGTTCCACCACTGCCGGTTCCTCGGCCACCAGGACACCCTGTACGCCGACTCGATGAGCCGTGAGGCGTATGCCCGGCAGTACTTCGCGCACTGTTACGCCGAGGGCGACGTCGACTTCGTCTTCGGCCGGGCCACCGCCGTGTACGAACACTGCCACTTCCGCACCCTGAACCGCACCGACCTCGGCGGCGCCCCCTACGGTTTCGTCTTCGCGCCCTCCACCGTGGGTACCAACCCGCGCGGCTACCTGGTCACCGGCAGCCGCGTCACCAGCGAAGCCCCGGATGCCGCCTACAAGTTGGCCCGCCCCTGGGTGCCCAGCTCCGACACCACCGCCCGCCCGATGCTCACCGTCCGCGGCACCCACCTCGGCCCCGGCATCGACGCGGTCGCGCCCTACACCAACATGTCGGACAGCTTCCCGTGGCAGAGCCAGCGGTTCGCCGAGTACCGCAACTCGGGGCCGGGCGCGGTGATCACGGTGCCGGAGAACCGGCCCCAACTCACGGCCACCGAGGCCGAGTCGGCGACCCGCGAGGCGTATCTCGGCGACTGGGCGCCATGGCAGGGGCGGTGGTGCTGAGATGCGCCGACGCACGCTGCTGACCGGGCTGACCGGGCTCGCCGGTGGGCTGATGGTCACCGGCACGACTCCCGCCCTCGCGTCCGCCGCGCACCGGCACCGCGTCCTGCACGTCCGCCCCGGCGACTCCATCCAGGCCGCAGTGGACGCGGTGGTCGCGACGGGCGGCACCGGCCGGACGATCGTCGTGCACCCGGGTACGTACCGCGAGTTCGTCAACATCCCGGCCCAAGCAGCCGAGTTGACCCTGCGCGGCGCCACCGGCGACCCCCGCGACACCGTCATCGTGTACGACAACGCCAACGGCACCCAGAAACCCGACGGTTCGGGCACCTACGGCACCGCGGGCTCCGCCACCTTCACCTCGGCGGCGCCCGGCCTGACCGTACGCGACCTGACCCTCGCCAACGACTGGCTGCGCGCCGACCACCCGGAGATCACCGGGACGCAGGCCGTCGCCGCGTATGTCACGGGGGACCGCTCGCAGTTCCGGCGGGTCCGGTTCCTCGCCCACCAGGACACCCTGTTCGCGGACACGACGGCACTGACCGCCTTCGACCGGCACTACTACCGCGACTGCTACATCGAGGGCGACGTCGACTTCGTCTTCGGCCGGGCGCGGGCCGTCTTCGAGCGCTGCCACTTCCACACCCTCGACCGGGACGTCTCCTTCAAGCCCGAGGGCATGGTCTTCGCCCCCGCCACGGCCCGCGCCAACCCGTACGGCTTCCTGGCCGTGCGCGGGCTGGTGACCTCGGGCGCGGAGGACGGCGCGTACAAGATCGCCCGGCCCTGGGTGCCCTCGTACGAGACCACCGCCTGGCCCTCGCTGGTGGTCCGGGACACCTGGCTCGGCCGGGGCATCGACGCCGTGACCCCGTACACCAACATGCGTGAGGCCTATCCGTGGCAGACCATGCGCTTTCGCGAGTACGGCAACTCCGGTCCCGGCGCGCTGATCACGGTGCCGGAGAACCGGCCTCAGCTCACGGCGGCGGAGGCCGGCGAGCACACGCGGCGGACGTATCTCGGCGACTGGCGCCCGTATGAGCGGCAGTGATCCGGCGGTGGGACGGCGGGCGTTCGTCGTGGGGGCGGGGGTGGCTCTGATCAACGGGGGTGCCGCCCAGCCCGCACTCGCGGATGCCGATGCCGATGCCGATGCGGGTTCGGAGCAGGACCCGGAGTCGGAGTCGGCGGTCGTCGAGGGGCCCTTACCCGGCTTCCACCCGGCGCTCAAGGACGAGCTGGACTTCCCGCTCGCCTGGGGCCGCTCCGGCATCCGGGACTTCGGGGCCTGGCGGCGCATCGCCCGCGCCAAGGTGGAGGAGACCCTCCTCGTGGAGCCGGACGGCGACGGCGTCCCGTTCGACCCGGAGTTCAGCGACCGGACCGAGAACCCCATCTACCGAAGGGAGTTGGTGACCCTCGCCCTCACCCGGTACGAGCCCGTGCGCGGCGCGCTGCTCACCCCGCACGGCACCGGGCCCTTCCCCGCCGTACTGCTGCTCCACGACCACGGGGCGAAGTTCGACATCGGGAAGGAGAAGCTCGTCCGGCCCTGGTACGACGACACCCGGCTGGCCTCCGCCGAGGCCTGGGCGGACCGCTACTTCAGCGGACGGTTCGTCGGCGACGAACTGGCCAGGCGCGGATACGTCGTGCTGGCGCTCGACGCGCTCGGCTGGGCCGACCGGGGCCCACTCGCCTACGACCAGCAGCAGGCCCTCGCGAGCAACATGTACAACCTAGGCTCGTCCCTCGCCGGACTCATGGCCCGCGAGGACGTACGCGCCGCCCGCTTCCTCGCCGGGCTCGACCGGGTGGACGAGCGGCGGGTCGCGGCCGTGGGGTTCTCCATGGGCGCCTACCGCGCCTGGCAGACCGCCGCGCTCAGCGTCGACATCGCCGCCGCGGCCAGCGTCTGCTGGATGACCGGGCTGAAGGAAATGATGGTCCCCGGCAACAACACCCTGCGCGGCCAGTCCAGTTACCACATGCTCCACCCCGGGCTCGCCCGGCACCTCGACTTCCCCGACGTGGCGAGCATCGCCGCACCCAGGCCGATGCTGTTCTTCCACGGCGCCCAGGACCCGCTGTTCCCGGCGGAGGGCGTACGCGTGGCCCACGAGAAGCTGCGCGCCGTCTGGCGCTCGCGCCGCGCCGGGGAGCGGCTGCACACCAGGATCTGGCCCGACCTCGGCCATGTGTTCACCGCACCCATGCAGGACGACGTCTTCACCTGGCTGGACGCCGTGCTGTAACCCCCCAACCGCTCCTCAACCCGCGTCCCCCTTGCGACGAAAGGACCCGCACGTCATGCGTCGTATGCGTATTACTCGTGTCAACAGCTCACTGACCGCTCTCGCCGTCACCACCGCCGGTATCGGCCTCGCGGTGCTCCCCACTCCCGCCCAGGCAGCGACCGTGGTCGTCTCCACCTCGGCGCAGCTGAGCAGCGCCATCTCGAGCGCCACCGCCGGCACGACCATCCAGGTGCGCGCCGGGACGTACTACCCGACGGCCACCCTCCAGTCGACGGCCAACGGCACGTCAGCCAGCCGGATCTACCTCCAGCCGTACGGCTCGGAGAGCGTCAAGATCGACGGGTCGAACCTGCCCGACGGCGACTGGATCTTCAAGCTGACCGCGGACTACTGGACCGTCTCCAACATCACGTTCCAGAACTCCCCGGACAGCGCGGTCGTCTGCCAGTCCTGCGCCTCGACGGTGTGGAGCAACATCAAGACCATCAACGGCGGCGACTCCGGCTTCACGCTCACCGGGGACAACACCACCAACAACACCGTCAGGAACATCGACTCCTACGGCCACTACGACCCCGCCAACCACGGCGAGAACGCCGACGGCATCGCGGTGAAGTTCGGCTCCGGCACCGGCAACCTGATCACCGGCGCCCGCCTCTACAACAACTCGGACGACGGGATGGACTTCTGGTCCTTCTCGTCCCCCGTCACCGTCGAGCACACCTGGGCGATGGGCAACGGCAAAAACCGCTGGTCCGACTCGGCGTTCGCGGGCGACGGCAACGGCTACAAGCTGGGCGGTGACGGCGAGGTCGTGGCCCATGTCGTCAACAACTCGGCCGCCTGGGACAACGCGGGCAACGGCTTCACCGAGAACAGCAACAAGGGTGCCATCGTCATCAACCGCACCACCGCCTACGCCAACGCCAAGTGGGGCTACTACTTCGCGACGGGTGCGGCCAAACTCGGCAAGAACCTGGCCGTCGGCAACAGTTCCGGGTCGGTGAACAAGGGCTCGTCGGTCACCTCGGCCGGCAACAACTGGGACTCGGGGATCTCGACACCGTCCTTCGCGTCCACGAACGCGTCGACCACGTTCAACTCCCGCGCCTCGGACGGCACGCTGCCGGCGACGACGTTCCTGACGACGGGCAGCACCACGATCGGCTCGACGATGAACTGACCGTCCGCTGCCGCGAGTTGCGAACGGAAAGCCGAGTGAGGGGTGCGGTGCGGTCCGCCCGCACCCCTCGCTCCTCAATGGCCGGTTTCCGTCCCCTATTGACTTGATATAGATCAGGCAAAAGGTCTGGCAACCGCGAGGGTGACGCGCGTAGAAACCTGGCATGCATAAGTCACTTCGGTTCGCGACACTCACCGTCACCTGCGCTGTCGCGGGCGCCGCGCTGTACGGCACCGGCGCGGCCACCGCCCACCAGTCCACGGCCAACTCCACCCGTGAGCCCTACAACATCGGGCTCCTGGTCAAGGACATCGACACCTACTACGGCACCACGGCCGACGCCAACGGCGTGTACCAGGCCTCGACGACCAGCCCGTACGCCAAGGACCTGGCGCGTATCGAGTCCGCGGCGAAGAGCTACATCGACAAGACGGCCCGCAAGGCGCTGCACAAGGGCAAGAAGCCCGCTGTCGTCTTCGACATCGACGACACGCTGCTGCTCTCCCTCGACTACGAGAAGAGAACCAACTACACGTACAACTCGGCCACTTGGACCGACTACGTGGCCAAGGCCGACCGTCCGGCCGTCTTCGGCACGCCCGAGCTGGTCGCCTACGCCAAGGCCAAGGGCGTCGAGGTGTTCTACAACTCCGGACTGAAGGAGTCGCAGCGCGCCGCGGCCGTCGCGAACCTGAAGAAGGTCGGCGCCGACATCAACCTCGACGCCGGGCACATGTTCCTCAAGGACGCGGCCAACCCGCCCGCCTACCTGAGCGACTGCGCCACGACCACCGCCTGGACCTGCACGACCGTGCAGTACAAGGCCGGCACCCGCAAGCACATCGAGCAGGACCTCGGCTACGACGTCATCGCCAACTTCGGCGACCAGTACTCGGACCTCGACGGCGGCTACGCCGACCGCACGTACAAGTTCCCGAACCCGACGTACTTCGTCAGCTGAACATCGGTCCCTGACCGGGATCTCGATCTTTCACAGGGAATGCGGCAACCCTTTTCAGCCGGGCGGCGACAGGACAGCAGAGCCGGGCTGCGGCCTCACCTCATCGAGGCCGCAGCCCGGTTCCTGTCCGGGGAACCACACAGTCCCAGCCCCGAGGAAAGGAACGTCCGTGCGCATCGGCACCGGCCGCCACCGCAGAACCCGCACCCTCTCCATCGCCGCGGCGGTGGCCCTCTCCTCCGGTGCCGGCGGCGTGTACCTCGGCCTCTCGCCCGACGGAGCGAGCGCCGCAGGCGCCACGGTCACCGTGTCCAGCACGGCGCAGCTGGAGGCGGCGGTGCGCAACGCGGCGGCGGGCCGCGTCATCCAGGTGCGCGCGGGCACGTACTACCCGACGGCCACCCTCAAGTCGACGGCGAACGGCACGAGTTCGGCGCGGATCACCCTCCAGGCGTACGGCGACGAGAAGGTGCGGATCGACGGGTCCAGGCTGCCCGCCGGTTCCTGGCTGGCCGGGATCTACGGCGACTACTGGACCGTCCAGAACCTCACCTTCACCAACTCCCCGGCCCAGGGCTTCGTCGCCACCTCGTCCGTCGGCGGGATCTTCAGGAACCTCGTCACCGCGCGCAACGGCGACTCCGGTTTCACCCTGCGCGGCGACGGCACCAGCGACAACCTCGTGCAGAACCTGGACAGTTACCTCAACTACGATGCCGCGGGCCACGGCCAGAACGCCGACGGCCTCGCCATCAAGTTCGGCTCGGGCACCGGCAACAGGGTCACCGGGGCGCGCCTCTACGACAACGCGGACGACGGCATCGACCTCTGGCAGTTCTCCACCCCCGTCACCGTCGAGCACACCTGGGCCTTCGGTAACGGCAAAAACCGCTGGCACGACCGCGCGTTCGAGGGCAACGGCAACGGCTTCAAGCTGGGCGGCGGCGGAGTGTCGGTCGCCCACGTCGTCAACAACAACGCGGCCTGGGACAACAACCTGCACGGCTTCACGGAGAACTCCAACACCGGCGCGATCGTCCTCAACCGCAACACCGCCTACGGCAACGCGCGAACCGGCTTCTACTTCGCCACCGGCAGGGCCCGCCTCGCGAGAAACCTCGCGATGGCCAACAAGGGCGCCCTGTCCAGGCTGGGCCCGTCCGCCGTCTCGGCGGCCAACAACTGGGACTCGGGTGTCGCGACACCGGCGCTGAAGTCGAAGGACGCGTCTGCCGCGTACGGCGCCCGGCGGTCGAACGGGTCGCTGCCGGCGACCACGTTTCTCACCGTGGGCTCCACGGCCATCGGCTCGACCATGAACTGACGTACCGCACAGAAGAATTGAGTGACGCAGAACCGAGCCCCCGCCGGTCGTCACCGGCGGGGGCTCTCTCTGTCTGGCCGAGGGGGGCTCAGGCCAGCAGATCCAGGCAGTCGAACGAGGTGCCCGGGCTGAGGAACGCCGTGCCGCTCGAACCACTGACGATGTTGATCTTCAGTACGTTGTACTGACTCACGTCCGTCTTCCACGCACTCCTGGGGACGCTGTAGGTGATCGTACGGTTGTTCCCCCGGTAGGAACCAGTGGTGAGGGAACGCGTCGAGGGCTGCGCGGTGGCCGTGGGGACGGGCGACACCCAGTCGTTGACGGTGACCCGCGGGCGCCCGCCCGAGAACGCGTCCGTCACACCGATGCGCAGGGTGTGCGCGGCGGCGGCCTGGGCGGCGGTCAGCCTGAAGTACACGAGGATGCCGTCGTTGACGCCGCTCCACATGTACGCCGGGAAGGTCGCGGCGGAGGAGCCGTCGCCGATGGTGACGTTCCCCGTCCACTTCGCCGCGCGGGCGTCCGAGGGGTGCGCGTACGTCATCAGCTTCGCGTTCTTGAACTCGCCGGGCGTGCCGTCCCAGTCCCCGAGCCGCCAGATCGTCCTCGCGGTCGACGGGTCCCCGGTCACGGTGATGCTGTGCAGCGTGGTCGTGCCGCCCGCCTTCACGGTCACCGGGGTGGTGTGCACGGCCAGTTCGCCCTTGTACACGGTCAGCGTGTACGCCCCCGGCAGCATCCCCTTGCAGGAGAAGGCGCCGGTGCCCGAGGCGGCCTTCGCCCAGTACTGGGCGTCCGCGTTCGCGAAGCCCACGGTGTAGGGGTGCTTCGCGTCCATCCCCTTGATGCCGACCCCGGCCACCTTGCCGCGTCCGGCCGCCCCGACCCAGCCGGTGATGCCGAGCCCGTCCACCCAGGAGGTGTCGAGGCGCCCGGCGGCGAGGGAGGCGGCGGGGGCGCCGCCGTCAGTGAAGGCGAGCACGTAGGGACCCTGGAGGCCGAAACGTTCCTTCTCCGTCTGGGCCTGGTTGTAGTGCAGGATCTCGTACAGCCCCGCGCCCTTGTCGTTCGAGTGGCGCAGCAGCGAGCGGTAGAAGGGGCCGCCGGACGCCTTCTCGTGGTTGGAGGGCACGATCCACAGACCGACCGAGCCGGTGGTGAAGCCGATGTGGTCGTAGTCGATGACCCGCTTGCCGGAGTAGTGCTTGGAGTGCGTGGTGCCGTCCGCGCGCCGCCAGACGTCACCGGCCTCGATGATCTTGTCGGAGGCCTCGATCCAGGAGTCCGACCCCTCGTTCGGGAACATCCCCGGCTTGAGACGGACGATGAAACGGGTCGCCGTGAAGGAGGCGTCCGCCTTGTTCGTCCACATGTAGACGTTGTTCTGGCCGCTACGCGCCGCGTACCACTGGGTGATCGGACCGTGCACGGCCTTGACCAGGATCGTCGAGCCGGACTGCCTGACGGTCACCGTGGACGCCCCGAGCCCCGACTCGACGTGCGAGTGCCGGCCGCCGTAGCCCTCGTACTCCTTGCCCCGGTAGACGAGGGAGGTGAGGTCGCCGGTCTTCTTGGAGATCTTGAAAACGAGTGAGGCGCCGGTGTTGACCACGAAGTTCGAGCCGTCGTCGGTGTGGCCGAAAGTAGCCGCCGACGCGGACGAGAGCAGTCCGCTGCCCGCCGCCACCGCGGCACCCGTACCGGCCACTCCCACCGCGGAAGCGGCCAGCAGCCTGCGGCGACTGAGTTTTCTCTTGTGCGTGCTCACGGCTGCCGACTCCGGTCGTGCTTGAAGGATCACTTGCTCGTACGTGATGACAGATGGCGAAAATTCGCCCGTGGTTCCGTCCGCACCACTACCGATCACCTGGGCGGTGAGGAGATGTGTGCGTCTCCTGGTCGCCGCCCGCGCGAGAAAGGTTGCCGAGTCCGCGGAATTCTTTCCACGCGGCGGGTCACGCCTTCACGAATCACCCTCGTCGGACTTGTCCTTGTCGTCCTGGCCCGCGAAGTCGCCCTTCACGGCGAGCTGTTCGCTCCCCGCCCGGGCCGTCACCGTGTACGTGTCGTCCTTCGCGTCCCGGCCGCCGCGCGTGTGGTCGTACTGGCCCGCGAAGACCCACTCGCCCGGCAGGACCGTGCGGCCCTCCTTGAGCACCCACGTGTAGACCAGGAACCCGTCGCGCTGGGCGACCGTCAGCTCGAAGTCGTCCTCCGGGGCCGACCGCCACGCACCCGTGGAGGTGACCCCGCCGGTGTCGGCGACCTTCAACTCGACCGTGAGCGCGGTCAGTCGTTCGGTCGTCTTGATCGTGACATTGCTCTGCGCCCAGAAGTCGTTGCTGTGCGGATCGATCGAGCCGTCCGACCACAGGGGCCCGTCCTCGACACCCTTGGCGGCAGGCGCCGGCGCCGTGTTCGAGGCCTTCGGCGTCGGAGTGGGTGTCGGCGTCGGCGTGGACCTCGGCTTCTCGTCCTCGGTGTCGCCTTGGGACGGTTCGGGAGCCGGCTGGACCGGTGCCCGGCTGGTCGCGTCCGGCGACGGGGTCGGCAGTGGCGAGACCGAGACGGTCGGATCGGCCGGGGTCTCGTCGTTCTTCACCACGGAGGCCAGCGCGTACCCGCCCATCGCCAGGATCCCGGAGACCGCGGCGGTGGCACCCGCGACCCGGGCCCAGGCCAGCAGTGGCGTACGTGCTGCCCGGCGGCGCGAGCGACGCTTCTCCTCGGGCCCGGCGGCCATACCGCGCTCGACCCGCGCGAGGATGCGCGCGCGGTCGGGCTCGTACGCCTCGGCCGCTTCACGCAGCCCGGCACGCAGCTCGTCGTGCGGCGTCCTCATCGGTTCGTCCCTCCCGCTCCGCCGGTGGTGCGCACAGGGGTGCGCATTCGAAGCGGGGCCTCGTCGGTGCCAAGGAGCCGCTGCAGTTCGGCCATTCCCTTGGACGTCTGGCTCTTAACCGTACCGACAGTAACTCCCAGGGCGAGCGCCGTGTCCTTCTCCGAGAGGTCGAAGGCATGCCGGAGCACCACACACGCCCGCTTGCGGAACGGCAGTCTGCGCAGGGCCTCCTGGACATCGATGACGCCGGGTATGTCGGGATTCTCCGTCTTCTCTTCCCGTTGGGACCAGAACAGAGTGATCCTCCGGCGCTCCCGGATCGCGCTGCGTATACGGGTCTTGGCCAGATTCGCGACCACGCCACGCGCGTACGCCACCGGGTGGTCGGCGGCCCGTACCCGGTCCCAGCGGTTCCACAGCGCGAGCAGCGCGTCCGCCGCGAGGTCGTCGGCGGCGTCCGCCTCGCCCGTCAACAGGTGGGCCAGGCGGGCGAGTTCGGCGTAGTGCCGCTCGAAGAAGGCATGGAACTCCACGGCGGCTGCGTCGTCGACGACAGTGCCCACGGGCGACCTGACCCCCTTATTCACTGAGTTTTCCCAGGCCGGCGGCGGCTGTCGGCCGAAGCCGGGTGCCTGCGTATACGGCCACTGTGGTGCGCCGGTGAAGAGGTGGTGATCATTTGGCGCGAGAGCCGAGAGAGTATCAGGCTGTCGTACGGCCCTTCGAGCGCCGTACGACAGGTCGATCCTGATTCCGTAACACGGAGAAAACCTGAGAACGGTTCAACGCAGGAACAATCCAGCCAGTACCCGCACACAGATCAAACAGGCAACGAGGAGTAACCCCCATGTCCGAACCACAGAAGGTGGCCGACCGACCCGGCGCCGCGCCCCCGGCGGCGAACAGCGTCGACGGCTTCTTCAAGATCTCCGAACGGGGGTCCACCTTCGCCCGTGAAGTACGCGGCGGCTTCGCCACGTTCTTCACGATGGCCTACATCCTTGTCCTGAATCCCATCATCCTGGGCAGCGCCAAGGACAAGTTCGGCCACCAGCTCGACAGCGTCCAGCTCGTCACCGCCACCGCCCTGGTCGCCGCGGTGATGACGATCATCATGGGCGTCGGCGGCAACCTCCCGCTCGCCCTCGCCGCGGGCCTCGGCCTCAACGCGGTGGTCGCCTTCCAGATCGCCCCGCTGATGAGCTGGGACGACGCGATGGGTCTGGTCGTCCTCGAGGGCCTGGTGATCTGCGTCCTAGTGGTGACCGGCCTCCGCGAAGCGATCATGCACGCGATCCCGGGACCGCTCAAGGCGGCGATAGGCGTGGGCATCGGCCTGTTCATCGCCTTCATCGGCTTCGTCGATGCCGGTTTCGTCAGCCGGATCCCGGACGCCGCGAACACCACCGTCCCGGTGCAGCTCGGCGGCACGGGCAGCCTCAGCGGCTGGCCCGTCCTGGTCTTCTGTCTCGGCGTCCTGCTGACCATCGGTCTGATCGCGCGCAAGGTGAGGGGCGCGATCCTGATCAGCATCGTCACGATGACGCTCCTCGCGCTGATCATCAACTCGGTCGCCGACGTCAAGAGCTGGGGCCTGACCACGCCGGCCTGGCCCGACAAGATCGCGGACACCCCCGACTTCGGGCTGATCGGCCACTTCAGTCTGTTCGGCGCGTTCGGCGAGACCACGGTGATCACCGTGGTCCTGCTGATCTTCACCCTGATCCTGTCGGACTTCTTCGACACGATGGGCACCGTCGTCGGCATCACCGCCGAGGCCGGCCTGCTCGACGAGGAGGGCAAGGTCCCGAACCTCGGCCGCGTCCTGCTCATCGACGGCGCGGCAGCGGTGGCGGGCGGCGCGAGCTCCTCGTCCTCGGCGACCGCCTACATCGAGTCGGCGGCGGGCGTCGGCGAGGGCGCGCGCACCGGCTTCGCCAACCTGATCACGGGTGGCCTGTTCGCCTGCGCGCTGTTCCTGACGCCGATCCTGACGATCGTCCCGATGCAGGCCGCCGCCCCCGCCCTGGTCGCGGTCGGCTTCCTGATGATGACCCAGGTCAAGCACATCGACTGGGACAAGTACGAGATCGCCATACCCGCGTTCCTGACGATCGCCGTGATGCCGTTCACGTACTCCATCACCAACGGCATCGGCGCCGGCTTCCTGGCCTACGTCCTCATCAAGGCCGTCCTCGGCAAGGCCAAGGAGGTCCACTGGCTCCTGTGGGGCACGAGCGCCCTGTTCCTGATCTACTTCGCGATCGACCCGATCGAACAGCTCTTCGGCACGAAGTAAACGGGGTCCGGGTTCCCCGCGCCGTCTTTCAGGGGCGCGGGGAACTGCGCGACCAGCCCCAACGGCGCAGCACCCGAAGCACTCACCCGAGAGAGCTCACCCAAGACAACTCACCCAGCCAACGCGGCCTGCATCATCGCCTTGGCCACAGGCGCGGCCAACCCATTCCCACTCACCTCGGACCGAGCCGCCCCCGACTGCTCGACCAGCACCGTCACGGCGACCTCCTTCCCATTGGACTGGGACTTCGCATAGGACGTGAACCAGGCATAAGGCGTCTTGCTGTTGTTCTCCCCGTGCTGAGCCGTACCCGTCTTGCCTCCCACCGTCGCCCCCGCCACCCGCGCGTTGGTCCCCGTCCCGTCGGAGACAACCGTCTGCATGGCCGACTGCAACTGCTCGGCCGTCCCCGCGCTGATGATCTCCTTCGTCGACGCCTCGCTGTCGTAGTCCTCCAGCACATCCCCGTCCGCCTTCGTGACCTGCGACACCATGTGCGGCGAGACCAGCTTGCCGCCGTTGGCTATCGCCGCGGACACCATGGCCATCTGCAACGGCGTCGCCGTGACATCGAACTGCCCGATGCCCGTCAGGGCGGTCTGCGACTTCTCCATGTCCGAGGGGTACACGCTCGGATACGCCCGCACCGGCACGTCCTGCTTGTCGTCGTTGAAGCCGAACTTCTCCGCCATCGCCCTGACCTTGTCCTGCCCGAGGTCGACGGCCATCTTCGCGAAGACGTTGTTGCAGGAGTACTGCAGCGCGACCCGGATCGTCGCGTTCTCACAGGGCGCGTTCGGGTTCTCGTTGGACAGCTCCCGGGTCGTGCCCGGCAGCGTGTACGGGTCCGGGCTGACCGTACGGTCGTCCACCGACCCGTACAGCCCGTCCTCCAGGGCCGCCGCCGCGACCACCAGTTTGAACGTCGAACCCGGCGGCAACGGCTGCCGTATCGCCCGGTTGACCAGCGGCTTGTCGGGGTCCTCGTTGAGCTTGGTCCAGGTGGTGCCGTCGCCCGCCCCGGTGATCGTCGAGGGGTCGTAGGACGGAGTGGAGACCATGGCGAGGATCCTGCCGGTCCTCGGGTCGATGGCGACCGCGGCGCCCTTCTTGTCGCCGAGCGCCGAGTACGCCGCCTTCTGGACGTCAGGGTCGATCGTCGTGATCACGTTCCCCGGAGCGGCGTGCTCCTTGGTGACCGTGTCCATGAACGTCGTGAGTCTGTTGTCCGAGCCGTCGAGGACGTTCTTGTAGATGCCCTCCAGCTGCGTCGGCGTGAACAGCGGTGTGCTGTACCCGGTCACGGCCGCGTAGAGCTCGCCGTCCGTGTACGTCCGCTGGTACTTCAGGTCGCCACTGTTCGTCTCCTTCGAGCCGGTGACCGACTCGCCGGCCACGATGATGTTCCCGAGCGGGTTCGCGTACAGCGCGATCGCGTTCCGCCGGTTGTCGCTGTCGTCCGCGAGCGCCTTGGCGTCGTAGAACTGCACCCATGTCGCTCTCACCAGCAGAGCGAGCACAAGCAGCAGTGTGAAGACGGAGGCGCGCCTGATCGTTTTGTTCATCCCGCTCGAAAGACGAGCGGCGCGGCACGTGGCGTTCCCCTTCTCCCGATTTCTCATGGCCAATTCAGGAAACCCGGGAGGTTGTAAGGGCCACCGGTGTCGCTGACGACGCTCACGCCTCCAGCGTCAGCACGACCTCGTCGATCTCCGTGCCGCGCGCCTGCGCGAACCCCCGGTCGTGCCCGGAAACGCGGAAACCGCATTTCTCCAGCACCCGCAGCGAGCCCGCGTTGTCGGCGGCGGCACGCGCGTGCAGCGGACGCTCCGGGACCTCGGCGACGAGCGCGCGCAGGGCGGCCGTCGCGATCCCCCGCCCCCAGTAGGCGCGGTCGATCCAGTACGTCACCTCGCGCGAGCCCGGCTCCCCGTACACCGCCGCACTGCCCACCACGTCACCGTCGACCAGGACCGTCCGCGGCAGCACGTCAGGGGCGGCGCGGATCCGCTCCCAGTGGGCCTCGAAGGCCTCCCGGTCGGTGGGGTCCTTCGCCGTGAACGCGGCCATCCACAGCGATTCCGGGTCGTTCGTCTGCCGGAAGAAGACCGGCAGGTCACTGGTGTGGACCTCGCGGAGCACGACGTCCATGGAAGCCGAGTACCGCATCGTTCAGAGCCTCCGGGTGGCCAGGGTCAGCCGGTCTCTCGCGTCGAACAGGGCGTCCTTGACCATCTGCTCGTGGGCCGGGGTGAGCCGGGCGACCGGCACGGAGCAACTGATCGCGTCCCGCGCGGGCGTGCGGTAGGGGACCGCCACGCCGAAACAGCGCAGCCCCAGCGTGTTCTCCTCGCGGTCCACCGCGAAGCCCTGCTCGCGCACCAGACGCAGCTCCTCGATGAGCTTCTCCCGGTCGGTGATGGTGTGCTCGGTCAGCGCGGGCAGCGTCTCCGGGAGCAGCTTGCGCACCTGCTCGTCGGTGTGGGTGGCCAGCAGCGCCTTGCCGAGGGAGGTCGAGTGGGCGGGCAGCCGACGGCCGACGCGGGTGAAGGGGCGCAGATAGTGCTGCGACTGGCGGGTGGCGAGGTAGACCACGTTCGTGCCGTCGAGCCGCGCCAGGTGGATGGTCTCGGTGGTGTCGTCGGAGAGCCGGTCGAGGGTCGGGCGGGCCACCGCGACCACCTCGTCACCGTCGATGTACGAGGTGCCGACCAGCAGTGCCCGTACGCCGATGCCGTAGCGCGTACCCGTAGCATCGGTCTCGACCCAACCGAGGTCGACGAGCGTACGCAGCAACATGTAAAGGCTGGATTTGGGGTAACCGACAGCCTCCTGGACCGACGCCAGGGAGTGCATGCCGGGACGTCCGGCGAAGTATTCCAGCAGTTCAACGGTCCGTACCGCGGACTTGACCTGCGCCCCGCCGCCTGTCTCGGCTGTCGACATCGCCCTTGACCCCTTCGTTCGACGGGAAATAGTCTCCAACAGCATATTCATCATCAGAGACGCTGTTCAGCATATCGAACGCACCTGGTGAATGACGTAAAAAATACGCATCACAAATGGCAACACAATCTGGAGGGACCCCCGGTGGCAGCAACACCAGTCTGGAGTGTCGACCCCCGTACCGGGAAGCAGCGGGAGCAGGTCGCGGTCGAGGCCACAGCGCAGGAGGTGGACGCCGCCGTCCGCGCGGCCCACGCAGCCCGCCCGGCCCTCGTGGACCGCACGGTCCGTGCCGCCTTCCTGCGCAGCGCCGCCGACGAGCTCGAGGCGGCCAAGGAGCAGCTCGTCGAGACCGCTGACGCGGAGACCGCGCTCGGCCTGGTCCGGCTGACCGGCGAACTCGCCCGCACCTGCTACCAGCTGCGGGCCTTCGCGGACATCGTCGACGAGGGCGCCTACCTCGACGTCGTCATCAACCACCCCGACGACACCGCGACCCCGCCGATCCCGGACCTGCGCCGCTACAAGGTCCCGCTGGGCGTCGTGGCCGTGTACTCGGCCTCCAACTTCCCCTTCGCCTTCTCCGTGGCCGGCGGTGACACCGCGAGCGCGCTCGGGGCGGGCTGCCCGGTCGTCGTCAAGGCGCACCCGGACCACCCGGGCCTGTCCGAGCAGGTCGCGGCGGTCCTGCGCCGGGCCGCGGCCTCGCACGGCATCCCCGAGGGCGTCGTCGGCCTGGTCCACGGCTTCGAGGCGGGCGTCGAGCTGGTCAAGCACCCGCTGGTCGCGGCGGCCGGCTTCACCGGTTCCATCCGCGGCGGCCGTGCCCTCTTCGACGCGGCGGCGGCCCGTCCGGTCCCGATCCCGTTCCACGGCGAGCTGGGCTCCCTGAACCCCGTCGTGATCACGGAGGCGGCGGCCGCCGAGCGCCCCGAGGCGATCGGTACGGGGCTCGCGGGCTCCATGACCCTCGGCGTCGGCCAGTTCTGCGTGAAGCCCGGCCTGGTGCTCGCGCCGGCCGGCGCGGCGGGCGACCAGCTGCTGAAGTCCCTCACGGACGCGGTCGGCGACACCGCCGCCGGTGTCCTTCTCGACCACCGGATGCGTGACAACTTCGTCGCCGGGGTCGCCGAGCGCGCCGAGCTGCCCGAGGTCGAGACCCCGGTCACCCCGGGCGCGGGCGACGAGCACACCGTCAGCGCCGGGTTCCTCACGGTGGCCGCGGACAAGCTGACGACGGAGGGGGCGTACGACCTGCTCCTGGAGGAGTGCTTCGGGCCGGTCACCGTCGTGGCCCGCTACACGGACGAGGCCGAGGCGAACGCCGTTCTGTCGCGTCTGCCGGGGAACCTCACCGCGACGGTTCACCTCTCGGCCGAAGAGGCCGCGGGGGAGGGGCGCGGAGCGGAGATCCTGGCCGAGCTGACGCCGCTCGCGGGTCGCGTGCTGGTGAACGCGTGGCCGACCGGGGTCGCCGTGGCCGCGGCCCAGCATCACGGGGGGCCGTACCCGGCCACCACGTCGACGTCGACTTCGGTCGGCGGGACGGCTGTTGAGCGGTGGCTGCGGCCGGTGGCGTACCAGAACGCGCCTGCCGCGCTGCTGCCGGTCGAGTTGCGGGACGAGAACGAGCTGGGGCTGCCGCGGCGGTTCAACGGTCGTCTGGAGCGCTGACACGCCGTTGGGGTGCGGTGGAATATGCGGCCGACGGGTCCGTTGTGGCTTGTCGCGCAGTTCCCCGCGCCCCTTTCGGGGCGCCCATCTTGCCCTGCGATAATCGGGAAATGGACTTGGAGCTTTCCCCGCTGCCGTTTCCCCTCCGTACTTACGGGCCCGATGGGCACTGGTCCTTCGAGGACGGGGTGCTCACCGGGTGGGCCGGGCCCCGGCAGGACCGGTTCGTGCCGCCGACCGGGGAGGCGCTGGATCCCGCCGCCGACGCGCCGCGTCTGCTCGGGGCACCGCACGGCGACTTCCAGCTGATCGCCCGCGTCACCGTCGGCTTCTCGGCCTCGTTCGACGCGGGTGTGCTCTACGTCCATGTCGGCGAGCGGGCCTGGGCCAAGCTCTGCCTGGAGTACTCCCCGGACGTGCCCACCGTCTGCACAGTGGTCACCCGGGGACATTCCGACGACGCCAACTCCTTCACCGTGGACGGCAGTTCGGTCTGGCTCCGGATCAGCCGCACCGGCCGCGCCTTCGCCTTCCACGCCTCGCGCGACGGCGAGAAGTGGACCTTCATCCGTCTGTTCACCCTGGGCGACGAGAAGGAGACGGACGCGGCCCTGATCGGCTTCATGACCCAGTCCCCGATGGGGGAGGGGTGCGTGGTGACGTACGACCACATCGAGTTCCGCCCGGACTGGCCGAAGGACCTGCGGGACGGCAGCTGAGCGGACGGCAGCTGAGGGACGGCGGGGCCGAGGAATGAAACCGGCCGCTTGAACGTTCACACAATCCTGTAGCCGTTCGACCTGGAGAGAGCCGAAACATGCGCGTCGAGATCTGGAGCGACATCGCCTGCCCCTGGTGCTACGTGGGCAAGGCCCGCTTCGAGAAGGCGCTGGACGCCTTCCCGCACCGCGAGGGCGTCGAGGTCGTGCACCGGTCGTTCGAGCTGGACCCGGGGCGCGCCAAGGGCGACATCGAACCCGTTCTCAAGATGCTCACCAAGAAGTACGGCATGAGCGAGGCGCAGGCCCAGGCCGGCGAGGAGAACCTGGGATCGCTGGCCGCCGCCGAGGGGCTCGCGTACCGCACCCGGGACCGTGACCACGGCAACACCTTCGACATGCACCGCCTGCTCCACCTCGCGAAGGACAAGGGGCGGCAGGACGAGCTGATCCAGCTCTTCTACCAGGCGAACTTCGCCGAGGAGGAGTCCGTCTTCGGCGACGACGAGCGGCTCGTGTCGGTGGCCGTCGCCGCCGGTATCGACGCCGACGACGCCCGGCGGGTACTCGCCGACCCGGACGCGTACGCCGACGCCGTGCGCGCCGACGAGCGCGAGGCCGCCGAACTGGGCGCGAACGGCGTCCCCTTCTTCGTCCTCGACCGCAAGTACGGCGTCTCCGGCGCCCAGCCCGCCGAGGTCTTCGCCCAGGCCCTCACCCAGGCGTGGGGCGAGCGGCCCGCTCCCCTCAAGATCGTCCAGCCGGAGGGCGACGGCGCCGAGGTCTGCGGCCCCGACGGATGCGCCGTGCCCCAGAAGTGACACTGGCTGGAAAACCGCAGGTCAGGGGCAACGTATAAGCGGCCCTTAGCGGTGCCGCGCAGAATTCGGCAATGGACGAGGAGATCTCCGGGCCGCACAGTGGTCCCATGGCAACCTCCGCGAAAGCCTCGACGTCCGAGAACCTACGCAACCTCGTCCGTGCCGAGTTCGCCCCCAAGAACACCTATCTGAACACCGCGAGCACCGGCCTGCTCCCCGCCCGCGCCGTGGCCGCCATGCGCGACGCCGTGCAGTCCGTGGCCGACGGACTGCCGCAGGACATGTTCGCCGACGTGGAGGCCTCGCGCGCCGCCTTCGCCCGGCTCGTCGGGGTGTCCGACCGCAGGGTCGCGGCGGGCGCGTCCGTCGCCGTCTACAGCGGGCTGATCGCCGCCTCGCTGCCCGCCGGCGCCGAAGTCCTCACCGCCGAGGACGACTTCACCTCCGTCCTCAACCCGTTCCACGTACGCGGGGACCTCAAGGTGCGGACCGTGCCGCTCGAGCGGATCCCCGAGTCCGTCCGCCCCGGCACCGCCCTCGTCGCCGTCAGCGCCGCCCAGTCCGCCGACGGACGCATCGTCGACCTGCCCGCGCTGCGCGAGGCCGCCCGCGAACACGGCGCCCGTACGTATGTCGACGCCTCCCAGGCCGCCGGCTGGCTGCCCGTCGACGCGGACGCCTACGACTATGTCGCCTCCGTCGCCTTCAAGTGGCTCGTCTGCCCGCGAGGCGTGGCCTTCCTCGTCGTACCCGAGGACCTGGGCGGACTGACACCCGTGTTCGCGGGCTGGGTCGCGGGGGAGGAACCCTGGGACAGCTGCTACGGCCCGGTGCGCGAACTCGCCCACTCGGCAAGGCGGTTCGACGAGAGCCCGAGCCTGTTCTCGTACGCCGGCGCCCGCCACTCCCTCGCCCTCATCGAGGAGTTGGGCGTGGAGACCGTACGCGAGCACGACCTCGCACTCGCCGACCGCTTCCGCGCGGGCCTGGACCGCCTGGGGCACCAGCCCGTCCCCGCCCCCTCTTCCGCCATCGTGTCCGTCCCACAACTCGGTTACCGCCAGGCCGAGTTGAGCCGGGCCGGGATCGAGATCTCCGACCGGGCCGGAAATCTGCGCGCCGCCTTCCATCTCTACAACACGACTTCGGACGTGGACCGACTCCTGGACGCCCTGTCCGGCTGAACCGGTGGCGCGAGATCCCCAAGGGCGCTAGGAATTGGCACCAAGGGGTGGTGGTGCGGGTGGAGTCGAGGCCAGACAGGACCGTCAGGTCCGTGAAACCGCCCGCCGACGCGGAACTGCATCGGCGGCTGGTGTACGGGGACGAGTCCGCGCTGGCCGAGGCGTACTCGGCGTACGGCGCTCTGGTGCGCGCCGTCGCCGTGCGCGTCACACAGAGCCAGGTCGCCGCCGAGGACGTGGCCCAGGAGGTCTTCGCCCAGCTCTGGACCAGGCCGTACGCCTTCGACGCGCGCCGCGGGTCGCTGCGCACCTGGCTGTCGATGCTCGCCCACCGGCGGGCCGTCGACTGGGTGCGCAGCGAGGCCCGGCACCGAAAAGACACCCGCGC
Organism: Streptomyces sp. ME02-8801-2C; assembly: GCF_033793965.1. Taxonomy (NCBI): domain Bacteria; kingdom Bacillati; phylum Actinomycetota; class Actinomycetes; order Kitasatosporales; family Streptomycetaceae; genus Streptomyces; species Streptomyces sp. ME02-8801-2C. The sequence goes on from NZ_JARAXP010000001.1 coordinate 353,375, forward strand.
CGACGACCTCGCGCTGCACGCGATCCCCGACGCCTCACCAGGCCCCGACGAGACCCTCGTACACCGCGAACGCTCCCTGCAACTGCACACCGCGCTCGCCGAACTTCCCCTCTCCCAGCGGGAGGTGGTCCACCTCGCCTACTTCGCCGGCCGCACCTACCGGCAGGCCGCGGTCGAACTCGGCATCCCCGAGGGCACGGCGAAGACCCGCCTGCGCACGGCACTTCGGACCTTGGCACAGACTTTGGCCGAGCCGCCCGACCCCGCACTGGAAAGAGGCGCATGATGGCAGCGGTGGGAGAAGGAGGTGCGGGGTGACGGGCGATCACGACCACGAGACGGTACGGGAGCTGCTCCCCGCGTGGGCCTTCGGCGCCCTGCAACCGGCCGACGAACACACGATCCGGCCACACCTGGCAGAGTGCGACACCTGCAGGGCGGAGGCAGAACGCCTGCGCGAAACGGTACGAATGCTGGACGGTCCCCCCGCCGACCTGCTGGCGGACGGGGGTGCGGGTGGGCCCGTCGGTGGGAGCAGGCCCGTGGGGGTGGGGGAGGAGGGCGGTGTGCTCGCGCTCGCCCTGCGCTCCCGTCGGCCCGTCTCCGGCTTTGGTGTCGCTCCGTACGCCGCGCCCTATGCCGGCGCGGTTTCCGCGCTTCAGGCTCTCCTGCGTGAGGTGGGCGCGGAGGGGCGTGGGGGCTGGCGTACGCCCGTCGTGCACGACTGGGATGTGCACGACACCGTCGCCCATCTCATCGCGGCCGACGAACCGCTGGCCCTGGGGCTCGGGCTGGATCCCCGTGTTCCCGTCCTGCGGACGCCCTCGCCTGCCGAGGACGACGGCGGCTGGGAGACCGCCTGGGCCGAGCGGACCGCCGAGGTGATTGCCCACGAGCGGCGGCGCCACGACCCCGGGGAGACCGTCGCCACCTGGGCCGCCCAGGCCGCCGCCCTGCTCGGCACACCCGAGGCCCGCGACCCCGAACCCGCCGCCGTCGCCATGACCTTGACGGGCGCGCGGCTGCCCGTCGCCGACCACTTCATGATCCGGGCCTTCGAGGCGTGGATCCACACCGACGACATCGGCCGCGCCCTCGGCCTCGCCGTACCACCCCTGCCCGACCCGCACCTGTGGCGACTGGTCCACCTCGCCGTCCGTGTCCTCGGCGCGGCGCTCGGGCCCGAAGCGCCCCCGGTCCTCTTCGCCGTCACCGGCGGCGAGGAATGGGTGCTGGGCTCGGAGGACGAGCCCGTACAAGCCGAACTCGTCCTGGATCCGGTCGACTTCTGCCTGCTCGTGGGCGGCCGTCACACACCGGACGAGGTGCCGCGCGGCGAGAGTGGGGACGGCACGGCCGTACGCAACGTACTGGAGCGCGCGGCCGCACTCGCGTGGCTCTGAGGTCCACGGCCTGAGGTCCACGGCCCCGAGAAGTCACCTCACCGGCGTGAAGTCCCGAGCCCCGATGAACTCCGGCCTGCGTACCGGTGCCGCGAACGGTTCCACCGCCCGGTTCTCCACGCTGTTGAACACGATGAAGACGTTGCTGCGCGGGTACGGCGTGATGTTGTCCCCGGAGCCGTGCATGCAGTTGCAGTCGAACCAGGTCGCCGAACCCGCCCTGCCCGTGAACAACTTGATCCCGTGCTCGTCGGCCAGCGAGGTCAGCGCCTCGTCGGACGGGGTGCCCGCGTCCTGCATCTGGAGCGACTTCTTGTAGTTGTCCTCGGGCGTCGCCCCGGCGCAGCCGAGGAACGTCCGGTGCGAACCCGGCATGATCATGAGGCCGCCGTTGGTGTCCAGGTTCTCCGTCAGCGCGATCGACACGGACACCGTCCGCATGTTCGGCAGGCCGTCCTCCGCATGCCAGGTCTCGAAGTCGGAGTGCCAGTAGAAGCCGCCCGCCCCGAACCCCGGCTTGACGTTGATCCGCGACTGGTGGACGTACACGTCGGAGCCGAGGAGCTGCCGGGCCCGCCCGACGACCCGCTCGTCCCGCACGAGCCGCGCGAACACCTCGCTGATCCGGTGCACCTCGAAGACCGAGCGGATCTCCTTCGACTTCGGCTCGATGATCGACCGCTCGTCGGCCCGGACGGCCGGATCAGCGATCAGCCGCTCCAACTCGGCTCGGTAGAGCGCCACTTCGTCATCGTCGAGGAGCTGGTTGATCGCCCGGAAGCCATCACGCTCGTACGCCATGAGCTCGGCTGCGGCGAACGGTCCGGGCGTGTCCGGCGCCCCCCAGACGACCGGGTCCTGACGCGGGACGGTCACCTCGACTGCGCCCCGGGTGGGGTACAGGTCGGTGAGAGCGGACGTCGACGTGGAAGCGGACGTGGACGTGGACGTGAGTGACATGGGTGTCAGACCTCCTCGGAGTCGGGGGTGAAGTCGGGTTCCGTCAGCAGGGGATAGACGCCGTTCTCGTCGTGGTCCTCGCGGCCGGTCACGGGCGGGTTGAAGACGCACAGGCAGCGGAAGTCCTCCTTGATCCGCATCGTGTGCCGCTCGTGCCCGTCGAGGAGGTACATGGTGCCGGGGGTGATCGTGTACGTCCGCCCGGTCTCGTCGTCGGTCAGCAGGGCCTTGCCCTCGACGCACACGACGGCCTCGACATGGTTCGCGTACCACATCGACGTCTTCGTGCCCGCGTACAGGACGGTCTCGTGCAGCGAGAAACCGACCCGCTCCTTGGCGAGGACGATGCGTTTGCTCTCCCAGGTGCCGGACGCCGCCCTCACATGCCGGTCGGTGCCCTCGATGTCCTTGAACGAACGGACGATCACGTGCTCAACAACCCCTCTCTCAGAGTGACTTGATCTCAGACAGACTTGACGGTCTCGCGGACGGCACGGGCAACGACCCGCAGCCCCTCGTCCAGTTCCTCCGGCGTGATGGTGAGCGCCGGCAGCAGCTTCACGACCTCGCTCTCCGGGCCGGACGTCTCGACGAGCAGCCCGAGTTCGAAGGCCCGCCGGGCGACCCGCCCCGCGCGCTCCTTCTCGTGGAACTCCATGCCCCACACCAGCCCCCGGCCCCGGTACTCCTTGACGTCGGCGAGGTTCTCCTCGGTGATCGAGATCAGCGCCTCCTCGACCTGCTCACCCCGCGCGCGCGTCTGCTTCTCCATGGCCGAACCGTCGGACCAGTACGTCTCCAGCGCGGCGGCGGCCGTCACGAACGCCGGGTTGTTGCCGCGGAACGTGCCGTTGTGCTCGCCCGGCTCCCACACGTCCAGCTCCGGCCTGAACAGGCACAGCGACATGGGCAGCCCGTACCCGCTGATGGACTTCGACACGGTGACGATGTCGGGCACGATGCCCGCCTCCTCGAAGGAGAAGAAGGCACCGGTCCGCCCGCAGCCCATCTGGATGTCGTCGACGATCAGCAGCATGTCCTGCCGCTCGCACAGCTCGGCCAGGGCCCGCAGCCACTCCGGGCGCGCCACGTTGATGCCGCCCTCGCCCTGCACGGTCTCCACGATCACCGCGGCCGGCTTGTTGAGACCGGAGCCCTGGTCCTCCAACAGCCGCTCGAACCACAGGAAGTCGGGGACGGTCCCGTCGAAGTAGTTGTCGAACGGCATCGGCGTCCCGTGCACCAGCGGAATGCCCGCGCCGGCCCGCTTGAAGGCGTTGCCGGTCACCGCGAGCGACCCGAGGGACATTCCGTGGAAGGCGTTGGTGAAGGACACGATGGCCTCCCGCCCCTTCACCTTCCGCGCCAACTTCAGCGCCGACTCGACGGCGTTGGTGCCGGTCGGACCCGGGAACATGACCTTGTACGGCAGGTCGCGGGGCCGCAGCACGAGTTCCTGGAAGGACTCCAGGAACGCGCGCTTGGCGACGGTCGACATGTCGAGGCCGTGCGTGACACCGTCCCGTTCCAGATAGTCGATCAACGCCCGTTTCAGCACCGGGTTGTTGTGCCCGTAGTTGAGTGATCCGGCGCCCGCGAAGAAGTCGAGGTAGGCATGGCCGTCCTCGTCGTACATCCGGCTGCCCTGCGCCCGGTCGAACACGGCGGGCCAGCTGCGGCAGTAGCTGCGCACCTCGGACTCGACTGTTTCGAAGACGCTCAGGTCGGGCTGGGTGATGGTCACGGCGATGAACTCCTTGCGGTGCTGGAGGTGCTGGAGGTGCTGGAGGTGCTGGAGGTGCTGGAGGTGCTGGAGGTGCGGGAGTGCTGAGGTGCTTGAGTGCTGGAGGTGCTGGCCTGCCCGGGTCGCTCCTAGGTGGCCGGCCGGGTCAGCCGGAGAGACCGGTGAGAGGACCGATGCGGTACAGGACCTCGGGGTCGTGCGGGTCGGCCGGCCCGGCCGGACCCGCCGGGTCGCTCGGGAACAGGTCCGCCTCGAACAGCACCTCCCGCTCGACGGAGGCGCCGTGCCGTCGCGCGAACGACGTGAACAGGCGCTGCGAGGCGGTGTTGTCCGGCGTGATGGTGGTCTCGAGGGTGGTCAGCCCCTGCTCGGCGGCGACCCGCCGGGCCAGCGCGTCGAGCAGCGCGCCGGCGAGTCCGCGCCCCTGGTGGCCGGCGTCGACGGCCACCTGCCAGACGACCAGGGTGCGCGGCCGGTCCGGCCGGGCGTACCCGGTGACGAAGCCGACCGGATCGCCGTCGGCGTCCCGGGCGACGACCGAGGTGGCGGCGAAGTCCCGGCACCAGAGCAGATAGCTGTACGACGAGTTGAGGTCGAGAACCTTCGAGTCCCTGGCGATCCGCCACAGCGCGGCCCCGTCGGAAACCATCGGTCGGTCAATTTGCAGGTCTGTCCGTACGGCGCTCATGCAAATCGAACTTACCCAGGGAAAATCAAAAATGCATCGCCGATCGGGGTTACGTAACGGTCGTGAATATGTTATCGACCGGGCACTGAAATGCCCGCTTTGTGTGGCGAATAGCCAGACAAAGCGGGCAGGTTGTTGCATGCGTCACACTCATGTAATTCACTTGATTCGTTCGCGAAACCTTTGCGTTTAGAGCGAAGAAAAGCGGGCAGAAGAATGCGGGAAGCTGCCAGGAATTCAAGTACCCAATTTCATCGCGCATTCACGAGAAATTCGCGATCGCCCGCCGGGCCCCATCGACGTCCACCGTGAGCCCTCGGTCCGCCAGGGCCGCCCCCAGCGCGGTCAGGCTCCCGAGGACCGCCTCCCGTGTCGCGTCGGCCCCGTAGTGGTTGACCCGGATCATCTCCTTGGCCAGGGCGCCGCCACCCGCCGCCAGGGGCAGTGCCGGCTCGACGGCCAGCGCGCTCGCCACCAGTTCCGACGCGACGACCCCGGCGGGCACCCGCAGGGTCGTCGCGACCGGCGCCGCGTCCTTCGCCTCGTACACATACGGCTCGAGGCCGCCGCCCAGCGCGAGCGCCCCCGCCCGGGTGGCCGCCGCCGCGGCGGTGTGCCGGGCGATCACCGTGTCCAGCCCCGCCGCCTCGATCCGCTCGACGCACGCCTCCAGCGCGAGCATCTCCAACTGGGCGGGCGCGTGCAGAAGGGTTCGACGGCCGCCGTCGATCCACCGCTCCTTCCAGTCCAGCAGTGAGAGGTACGACCGGCGCGGCGCCCCCGGATTCGCCGCCATCCGGGCCCACGCGCGCTCGCTCACCGACACCGCCGACACCCCGGCCGGCCCGCCCATCGCCTTCTGCGCCCCGATCACACACAGGTCGACACCCCACGCGTCCGGCAGCACCGGCTCGGCGCCGACCGACGCGACGGCGTCGAGGTAGAAGAGGGCACCCTGTTCCCGTACCGCCTCGCCGATCTCCGCGACCGGGTTGGTGTTGCCGGTCGCCGCCTCCGCGTGCACCAGCGAGACGAAGTCGATCTCCGGGTGCTCGGCGAACGCCTCCCGGATCTGGGCGGCCGTGACCGCGGTGTGGAAGGGCACCGTTAGGTCGACGACCGTTGCCCCGCAGTCCCGCAGCCAGTCACCGAAGGTCTGCCCGTAGGGGCCGGTGACGATGTTGAGGGCCGTCGTGCCCGGTCCCGCCGTCCCCCTGATGGCACCCTCCAGGGGCAGCAGCGCCTCGCCCTGCGTGATCACGACGTCCTGCTCGGTGGAGAGCAGCCGCGCCACGCGGTCCTCGATCGACGCGAAGCGGGCGGCGGTCAGCGGCGCCAGGTCCAGGAAGGGGTGCGTGGTCACGGTGTTGCTCTCTTCGGATCGCGGGAACAGGTACGTCGAGTCGAGACTAACGGGAGATCCTTCCCGCCCCCGGCCGATGCCATTCGAGCCCGCGCCGCCTCAAAACCACAGGTCGCAGGGCGTCGCAACCATCAGAATGATTTGAGATAGTCAAACGTTTCCTTATAATCAGAACTCACATTCCCCCCACAGGAGGTCCCCGTGAACACGGTCCTCGGACGACGGTCCCGCATCCTGGCCGCCACCACCGCGACGGCCGGGCTCCTGCTCGTGGCCGGCTGCTCCTCGGACGACGACAGCGGCGGCGCCTCGAAGACCGCCGCCGGCGGGGTCGAACTCGTCAAGGGCGGGCAGCTCACCGTCTGCACCCATCTCCCCTATCCGCCCTTCCAGTCGGAGATCGACGGCAAGGAGCAGGGCTTCGACGTGTCGCTCATCGATCTCGTCGCCAAGAACCTCGGCGTGAAGCAGAAGATCCTCGACACGCCGTTCGAGAACTTCAAGACGGGCGCCTTCCTCAACTCCGACCAGTGCGACCTCGGCGCGGCCGGCATGACCATCACCGAGGAACGCAAGAAGAACGTCGACTTCTCCGACCCCTACTTCAACGCGACGCAGGCCGTCCTCGTCGACAAGAAGAGCGGCATCGCCTCCGCCGCCGACCTCAAGGGCAAGAAGATCGGCGCCCAGGCGCAGACCACCGGCGAGGACTACGCCAAGAGCAAGGACTACGACCCGGTCTCCTTCGAGTCCTCCGACGCGGTCCTCAACGGCCTGCGCACCGGCCAGGTCGACGCCGTCATCATCGACTACCCGGTCGTCCAGGGCTGGCTGAAGACCCCGGCCAACGCGGACGCCTTCAAGGTGGTGGCCAACCTCAACACCGGTGAGCAGTACGGCTTCACGGTGAAGAAGGGCAACACCAAGCTGCTCGCCGCCATCGACAAGGCGATCGCCGACGCGAAGGCCGACGGCACGTACAAGAAGCTGTACGAGCAGTGGATCGGCCCGTACGACGAGTCCGCGGCAGCTCCTTCCGCGTCATGACCGAGACCTCCACGAAGCAAGTACAGCCCCGCAAGCAGGGGTTGAGCCGTACGCAGAAGCGGGCGCTGTCCCGTGGCGCCCAGTACGCGCTGTTCGTCGCGGCGATCGTCGCCCTCGCGGTGTCGGCCGACTGGGCCCGGCTGAAGAACCAGTTCGCGCAGGCGGACCTGGCGAAGGAGATGTTCCCGGACATCATCACGCTCGCCCTCAAGAACACCGTCCTCTACACCCTGTCGGGCTTTGTCTTCGGCCTGGTGCTGGGGATGGTGATCGCCCTGATGCGGCTGTCCCCGGTGGGCCCCTACCGCTGGGTCGCGGGCATCTACATCGAGATCTTCCGGGGTCTGCCCGCCCTGCTGATCTTCATCTTCGTGGGCGTGGCGGTACCCCTCGCCTTCCCCGGCACGGAGATCCCCGGCGGGACGTACGGCAAGGTGGCGCTGGCACTCGGACTGGTGTCGGCCGCGTACATGGCGGAGACGATCCGCGCGGGCATCCAGGCGGTGCCCAAGGGCCAGATGGAGGCGGCGCGTTCACTGGGCTTCTCGCACGCCCGGGCGATGGTCTCGATCATCATCCCGCAGGCGTTCCGGATCGTGATCCCGCCGCTCACCAACGAGTTGGTGCTCCTCTTCAAGGACTCCTCGCTGGTGCTGTTCCTGGGCGTCACCCTGGAGGAACGCGAACTGGCCAAGTACGGCCGTGACTTGGCCAGCCAGACCGCCAACTCCACGCCGATCCTGGTGGCGGGCCTGTGCTATCTGCTGGTGACGGTGCCGCTGGGCTTCGTCGTCCGGCGGCTGGAGACGAAGGCGGGGGAGGCGACGCGATGAGCGACGGGATGAGCGACCGCAGCAAGGACGCGACGGTGCCGGAGATCCAGGTCCGGGACCTGTACAAGTCGTTCGGCGACAACGAGGTGCTGCGCGGTATCGACCTGGAGATCGGCCAGGGTGAGGTCGTGTGCGTGATCGGCCCGTCCGGCTCCGGCAAGTCGACCCTCCTGCGCTGTGTGAACCTGCTGGAGGAGCCGTCCAAGGGCCAGGTGTTCGTGGGCGGTACGGAGGTCACGCACCCCGACGTCGACATCGACGAGGTCCGCCGCCGTATCGGCATGGTTTTCCAGCAGTTCAACCTCTTCCCGCATCTGACGGTGACGGAGAACCTGACGCTGCCGCAACGCCGGGTGCTGAAGCGGGACAAGGCCGAGGCGGCGCGGGTGGCCGCGGAGAACCTGGAGCGCGTGGGCCTCTCCGAGAAGGCCGACGCGTATCCCTCCTCCCTCTCCGGCGGTCAGCAGCAACGGGTCGCCATCGCGCGGGCGTTGGCGATGGGCCCCGAGGTCATGCTGTTCGACGAGCCGACCTCGGCACTCGACCCCGAGCTGGTGGGGGACGTACTGGCGGTCATGCGCAGACTGGCGAACGAGGGCATGACCATGATGGTCGTCACGCACGAGATGACGTTCGCCCGCGAGGTCGCCGACCGGGTCGTCTTCATGGACGGCGGAGTGATCGTCGAGGACGGCACCCCCGCGCAGGTCATCACCAACCCCTCCCACGAACGCACCCGCCACTTCCTCTCCCGCCTGCTGGATCCGGCGATGGCGGACGTGGAGGAGACGGACGGGGAGGAGCCGGACGAGGAACCGCGGGACCGGCCGAACTAAGGTGCCGTCCATGAGCGATCAGGCGGTGCTGCATGTGAAGGGGCGGGTGCTGGTCGGCCCGGAGGAGATCCGGGACGAGCTGTGGGTGGTCGACGGCAGGATCGCGTACGACCGCCCGCCCGGCGCCCGTGACGTCCGTACGGTGGAGGGCTGGGCCCTGCCCGGTCTGGTCGACGCGCACTGCCATGTGGGCCTGGGACCGCACGGCCCGGTGCCCGAGGACGCGGCCGAGAAGCAGGCGCTGACCGACCGGGACGCCGGCACCCTGCTCATCCGGGACGCGGGCTCACCCTCGGACACGCGCTGGACGGACGCCCGTGAGGACCTCCCGAAGATCATCAGGGCGGGGCGGCACATCGCCCGCACCCGCCGCTACATCCGCGGCTTCGCCCACGAGATCGAACCGGAGGACCTGGTGGCGTACGTCGCCCAGGAGGCCCGGCGCGGCGACGGCTGGGTGAAGCTGGTGGGCGACTGGCTGGACCGGGGCACCGGCGACCTCTCCGCCTGCTGGCCGCGCGAGGCGGTGGAAGCGGCGATCACGGAGGCCCACCGCCTGGGCGCGCGGGTCACGGCGCACTGCTTCGCGGAGGACTCCCTGCGGGACCTGGTCGAGGCGGGCATCGACTGCGTCGAGCACGCGACGGGCCTGACCGAGGACACGATCCCCCTGTTCGCCTCACGTGGCGTGGCGATCGTCCCGACTCTGGTGAACATCGCGACGTTCCCGAACCTGGCGGCATCCGGCGACGCCAAGTTCCCGACCTGGTCGGCCCATATGCGCCGCCTGCACGAACGCCGCTACGACACCGTGCGTGCCGCGTACGACGCCGGGATCGCGGTGTACGTCGGCACGGACGCGGGGGGCAGCTTGCCGCACGGGCTGGTCGCGGCGGAGGTGGCCGAGCTGACCAAGGCCGGCATCCCGGCGGTGGAGGCGCTGTCGGCGACGACCTGGGGCGCGCGGGAGTGGCTGGGCCGGCCCGGGCTGGCGGAGGGGGAGGCGGCGGACCTGGTGGTGTACGAGAGCGATCCGCGGGCGGACGTACGGGTGCTGGGGGCGCCGCGCCGGGTGGTGCTGAACGGACGGATTGTGGCCTGAGATTCGAAAATCTGCACGGAAACCTCACGTAGGAGTGAAGTCGCGTCAGATTGCTGACCGCTAGCTCGCGGTACGTAATTCTTACCGGGTCCCAAGCGTGTCTCTCCGAGGGGTCCCCAAACCGTGAACGCGAACAACTTCCGCCTGCCCGCACGCCGTCTGGCCACCGTCGCGGCCGCCACGGCTCTGGCGGCCGTCGGCCCCGCCACCCTGGCCCACGCCACGGAGGATCAGGGCAGCGCGAGCGCGGTCGTCCTCCGCACGGGGCTGAACGTGTCCCTCCTCAACAAGAGCGTGAGCGCCCCGCTCGCTGTCGCGCTGAACGAGGTGCAGGCACCGCAGAGCGCCGAACAGACGGCGCTGACCGCCTCGTTGGACGGCGTGGACGGCGGAAAGCCGTTCAACGTGCTCGGTGCGGAGGTCGCGGAGGCGAAGGCGACGGTCGCGGACGGCAGGGCGGAGGCGTCCACCCGGCTCACCCACGCGAAGCTCCACCTGCCCGGTCTGCCCCTCCTGTCCCTCCTCGAGGTGGAGCAGGTCACGTCGAAGGCGACCTGTGTGGCCGGGGAGAAGCCGGTCGCCGCCGCGAACCTCCTGGGTTCGGTGACGGCACTCGGCAAGAAGGTGACGCTGACGCCGAGCGGGCCGGTCGAGGTGAAGGTGCCGGGAGTCGGTGAGGTACGCCTCGACCTGTCGCAGACGGAGACGACGACTCGTACGGCGGCGGCGACCGCGCTCGAACTCAAGGTGTCCGTCAACCCGTTGAACCTGGGGGTGGCGGAGGTCGAGGGCACGGTGACCTTGGCGAAGGCGACCTGCGAGGCACCGGCGGCTCCGCCGAAGGAGCCGGCGGCGGAGGTGAAGCCGCAGGGGGCCCCGGCCCCGTCCCCGGCCGAGGCGGGCCTCGCGGAAACGGGTGGCAGCTCGATGACGCCGTACCTCGCGGCGGGATCGGCAGCCCTGCTCACAGCGGGCGCGGGCGCGGTAGCCCTGGCCCGCAGGCGCAGCAAGAACTGACCCCGGCCGGGTTTCGCGCTGAACGCGCTCGTCCTCAAACGCCGGACGGGCTGATCATTAGCCCCTCCGGCGTTTGAGGAGCGGGGGTTCGGGGGCAGCGCCCCCGAGAAGGATGGGACGGGTAGGGGCGGCGGGGGCGAAGAAAACTACCGCCCAGCCAACATCACCGCCCGATCGAACGCCTGCAAAAACCCATTCACCGTCACCCGATCCCGCACCGCCACCCGCAACCACCCCTCCCCCAGCCCAGGAAACGTATCCCCCCGCCGCACCGCATACCCCAACCCCCGCAAATGCCCCCGAACAACCCCACCCCGCTCCACCCGCACCAACACGAACGGCCCCTCCGCCGCCCCCACCACCCGCACCCCGTCCGCCCCGAACTCCGCAAGCCCGGCAACAAGATGAGCCCGGTCCGCGGCGATCCGCCGCGCCGCCTCCGCCGCCTCCGCCAACGCCCGCCCGGACACGCACACCTCCGCCGCCGCCAGCGCCGGCGTGGACACCGGCCACAACGGCTGCGCCCGCTCCAGCTCCCCGATCGTCTCCGGCGACGCCAGCACGTAGCCGATGCGCAGCCCCGCCAGCCCCCACGTCTTCGTCAGACTCCGCAGCACCACAAGACCGGGCACGTCGGTACGCCCGGCCAGTGCCTCCCGCTCGCCCGGCACCGCGTCCATGAACGCCTCGTCGACCACCAACGTCCGCCAGGGACGGGCGAGGCGGGCGACAAGGGCCGCCGGATGCAGGATCGACGTCGGGTTCGTCGGGTTGCCGATCACGACCAGGTCGGCCTCCTCGGGCACCAGCGCAGGGTCCAGCCGGAACCCGTCCTCGGCCCGCAGCAGCACCCGGTCCACACTGTGCCCGGCATCCCGCAGGGCCGCCTCCGGCTCGGTGAACTGGGGGTGCACGACCACGGGCCGACGCACCTTCAGGGCGCGCGCCAGCAGCACGAAGGCCTCCGCGGCCCCGGCGGTGAGCAGCACCCGCTCCACGGGCACCCCGTGCCGGGCCGCCACCGCCGCCCGCGCGGCCCGCCCGTCGGGATACGCGGCCAGTTCGCCGAGCGAACCGGCGATGTGCTCGCGGAGCCAGGCCGGGGGAGTACCGGCCCGGACGTTCACCGCGAGGTCGACCAACTTGGCGCCGTCGTCACGTACTTCGGCGTCCCCGTGGTGCCGTAGATCGTGTCCGCCGGTGTCTTCGTCAGTGTGCATGGGAGTGCGAGTGCCCGTGTGAGTGATGTCCATGATGGTGACCATCGTGGTGGCCGTCGTCGTCCGGATGGAAGTGCGGCTGCTGAGGCAGTCCGACCTTGTCCTCGAAACCGGGCAGCGCGATCCGGTACACGCACGAGTCGCAGTTCATCCGCAGGTCCCCCTGCACGGCCTCCCGGTAGCGCTCCATCACCAGATCGAGCAACTCCGGCTCCGGACCGATGACTTCGGCGGACCGCACCTCGATCTCCGGGTGCGCGGCCGCCCAGCCGTCCGTCTGCTGTCGTACACGGTCCGGCAGGATCCCGGTGAACAGGAAGTAGGGCAGGACCACGATCCGCCGCGCCCCCAGCTTCACGCACCGGTCGAGCCCCGTCGGCACGTCCGGCGCCGCGAGCGACACGAACGCCGTCTCCACACCGGCATACGCGCGTCCCTCCCACAGCAGACGAGCCGCCTTGAGCACCTCGGCGTTGGCGTCCGGGTCGGTGGAGCCGCGCCCCACCAGCAGGACGGTCACGTCGGCCCGGTCCTCGGGCGTACGCTCCCCACCGCCCAGGGCCTCCTCCAGACGTCGCTCCAGCACGGCCAGCAGCGCCGGGTGCGGGCCCAGCGGACGCCCGTACGTGTAGGAGATGCCCGGGTGCCGTTCCTTCTCGCGGGCCAGCGCTGCCGGGATGTCCCCCTTGGCGTGTCCGGCGGAGACCAGCATCAGCGGAACGGCGGCGAACCGCCGTACGCCCCGCTCCACCAGCTCGGTCACGGCGTCGCCCAGGGGCGGCGGCGACAGCTCGATGAAGCCGCCCGCGACGGGCAGTTCGGGGTGGCGGCGCCCCAACTCCTCGACGAAGTCACGGAACGCCTCGGCCCCGGCCTCGTCCCGGGTGCCGTGGCCGGCGATGAGCAGGGCGGGCGGCGGGGTCGTCACGATGTCTCCTCGGACTGTGAAGTGAAGGGAAAGGGAAGGGAGTTGTCGGCAGCTGCAGATTCCGGCAGCGTCGCCGGACGGTGCGGTGGGTTCATCGCTTCGCCTCCTGCCAGCGGTACCCGCGAGGCGTGACCATACGGCCCGCGATATTGCGGGTGGCGGTGTTGCCGACGGTCACCACCGTCATCATGTCGACCGTCGCCGGGTCGAGGTCGGCCAGCGTCGTGACGCGGCTGGACTCGTCTGGCCGGGACGCGTTGCGTACGACACCCACGGGCGTCGTCGGCTCCCGGTGCTCGCCCAGGACGGCCAGCGCCTTGGGCAGTTGCCAGTCACGGCCCCGGCTGCGCGGGTTGTAGAACGTCACGACGATGTCCGCCTCGGCCGCGGCCCGCACCCGCCGTTCGATGACGGGCCAGGGAGTGTGCAGGTCGGAGAGGCTGATGGAGACGTGGTCGTGGCCGAGCGGGGCGCCGAGGATCGCGCCTGCGGCGAGGGCCGCGGTGACACCCGGCACCCCGATCACGTCGATGTCGTCGGACGCCTCGGCGAGCGCGGGCGACGCCATCGCGTACACGCCCGCGTCCCCGCTGCCGATCAGCGCGACCGCCTGCCCCTTCCGGGCCTCCGCCACCGCCGTCCGCGCCCGCTCCTCCTCGGCGCCGAGCCCCGACTCCAGGATCCGGGTACCGGGCCGCAGCAGATCACGGATCTGGTCGACGTACTGATCGAGCCCGACGACCACGGAAGCCCGCCGCAACTCCGCCTCCGCGCGCGGCGTCAGCAGATCCCGTGCCCCGGGCCCGAGCCCCACAACCGCGAGCCGCCCGCGCCCCGGCCGCCGTACGACGGCACAGGTCGCCATGGCCGGCGCCCCGTCCGCACGTTCCGACTTCCGCTTGGGTACGAGGAGTTCACCCCCGCCGACCAGCGCGGCCGCCTCCGCCACGGACGGCGTACCGACGGCGGCGAGCGGCGCGTCGGAGGGATTGGGCACCTCGACGCCGGCCAACTCGTCGGCGGAGTACGTCACCACGGGCACCCCGAGCCGCCCGGCGGCCCCGACGATCCCGGGCTCGGTCGCCTTCGCGTCGACGGTGGCCAGCGCGGCGACCGAGGCCGGCGAGAGCCCCGCGTCCGCCAACGCCTCCTGGACCAGGCCGAGTACCTCGTCGAGCGGAGCCCCCTTGGAGGCGCCCACACCGACGACGAGCGACGGCGGCCGCAACACGACCTCGCCCGCACCAGGTCCGTCCGTCAACCGGTCGGTCACCCGGATCGTCGGCCCACTGCCCGGCACCCCACGCCCGACGTTGGCCGGCAGCGCGGGCAGCGGCCAGCCCGACTCCAGCTCCAGCGCGACGGGTTCACCGTCGAGCAGCGCCCGCGACACCCCCGCGACATCCCCCTCCACGGGCAACCCGAGCGTGTCGAGACCCGGCACGCCCACGGCGTCCGTCGCGGTGGTCACCACCGGCTCCGCACCCAGCAACCCCCCGACCGCACGGGCGAGTTCATTGGCCCCGCCACCATGGCCGCCCACCAGCGACACGGCGAACCGCCCGCCCTCGTCGACGCACACCACACCGGGGTCGGACGCCTTGTCGGACAGCAACGGCGCGACCAGCCGTACGACCGCCCCCGTCGCCAGGAAGCACACGAGCTGCTCGCACTCGCCGAACGCGCGCCGGACGGCGTCGACGACCGGCCCCTCGTACACACGCGTACGGTCGGGCCAGGCGGCGGCAAGCCGATCACGCGCCGCCGCGCCCGCCGCCGTCGCGGAAATCAGGCCGATCACAGAGCAACTCCTTTGCTGACTGGGTGTGTTGTGGGGCGCGTGCCCCACAGCAGGAAAACGGGGTTGGTCGCCGCGAGCCGGGTCACCTCACCCGGGAGCGGTGCGAGCCGGGACGACTGGAGGAGGACACCGTCGCAGTCGAGTCCGGCCCCGGTGAGCGCCTCGCGTACCGCCGGCACCCGGTCGAGGGCGGCCATCGCGACCACCACCGTCCGCCGGGCCCGCGGCGCACACGCGGCGACGATGGCGGGCAGCTCGCGCCCGCCTCCGCCGATGAACACGGCGTCGGGGTCGTCCAGTTCGGATGCCGCAGGGAGGTCACCAGGAGCGACCCCCTCCACCACCCGGACATCGATGCCGTGCGCGGCGGCGTTCGCCCGCACCCGCTCCGCCCCGTCCGCCGTCTTCTCGACGGCGACCACGGCGGCCCCGAGCCGCGCGCACTCCACGGCCACGGACCCGGAGCCCGCGCCGACGTCCCAGACCAGGTCGCCGAGGCGCGGCCCGAGCCGGGCCAGCGCGAGGGCACGTACCTCGAGCTTGGTGATCATGGAGTCGCGGTGCGCGAACTCCCCTTCCACCAGGGCCCATTGGGCAGGCCCTGTGAACCCTCCGCCGACCGTGACCGGGGCCGGCGCGAGCGCCCGCGCCTCGTCCAGACAGAGAACCACGCTGACCGCGTCACCCCAGTCCCGCGCCGCCGCCTCGGCAGGCGTGACCCGCTCCACCCGTTCGAGGTCCGGGTCACCCAGCGCCGAGGCGACGACAAGGACACGCGCCCTGGGCTCATCGGCCAGGGCCGCACCCAACTCGGCGGGCCCGGCCCCCGGCCCGGTCAGCACCGCCACCTTGGGCCGCGCCCGGCACACATTCACCGCCGTGCGCAGCGCCCGCCCGTGCGCGCTGACGATCACCGCGTCGTCCCAGGTCAGCCCCAGCCGGGCGAACGCCGTCGCGACGGAGGACACCCCCGGCCGGACATCGAGTCGCCCGGCCCCGAACCGCTCGGCCAGCGCCCGCACGATCCCGAAGAACCCCGGATCACCAGACGCGAGTACGACAACGGGCAGTTCCTTGACGACGTACTCCTCGACGGTGTCGAGCGCCGGAGCCAACGCCCCGAGGACGACCCGCTCGGCGCCCTCCGCCATCGCCCCCGACACCGCGGCCAGATGCCGCCGACCGCCCACGACCAGCGCGGCCCCGGCGACGACGGCCGCGGCGTCCGGAGCGAGCGGCGCCCCCGTCCCCGTACCGATCACGGTGATCACGTACTGGCCCCTCGCTCGCGCAGCGCCCGCCGGGCCGCCGGGTCGGCCTTGCGGAAGCCGTGGAAGTGGCCGGGGTGGTAGAGGTGGGAGCGGGTGCCGCTGGCGTCGAGGGCCGGGCCGACCAGGAACAAGGTGTGCTTCCACAGCTTGTGCTCCTTGACCGTCTCCTCGAGCGTCTCGATCGTGCACCGCACGACCAGTTCCTCGGGCCAGGTCGCCTGGTAGGCGATGACGACCGGGGTCGTGGTCGGATAGCCGCCCTCCAGCAGCTCCCGCACCAACTGCCCACTACGGGCGGCCGACAGGAAGATCGCCATGGTCGTCCCGTGCCGTGCGAACTCCCGTACCTCCTCGCCGGGCGGCATCGGGGTCTTGCCGCCGCCCAGCCGGGTGAGGATCACGGACTGTGCGACCTCGGGGATGGTCAGCTCGCGCTGGGCGAGGGCGGCGACCGCGGAGAAGGAGGAGACACCGGGGACGATCTCGGTCTCGATCCCGATCTCGGCACACCGGTCGACCTGCTCCTGGGTCCCGCCCCAGAGCGCGGGATCGCCGGAGTGGATACGCGCAACGCGCAGCCCTTCCCGCACGGCACGCTCGTACACGGCGATGACGTCCTCGAGCGACATCGTCGCCGAGTCAAGGATCTCCGCCCCATCGCGCGCGTGTTCGAGAACCGCCTCCTGTACGAGGCTGGCCGCCCAGATCACGATGTCCGCCTCGGTGATGGCGCGGGCCGCGCGGAACGTCAGCAGATCGGCGGCGCCGGGGCCGGCACCGACGAACGTCACCTTGCCGGTGGTAGCGCCGGTCGAAATGTCGGCCGTGGGAGCCATGGGGCGAGATCCTCTCGTACGGAATGTCGAAAACGTCAGTGATTGTGTGGGTCGGTGTGGAGGTGCGCGAAGGCCGGTCGATCGGATAGCAAGAGCACATGGCGGTCTTCGTCGCGCTCGGCGCGTTCCTGATGACGCTGGCCGGCGGCTGGACGGCACTGCGTGTGACCGACCGCCGCCATCTCGTCCTGGGCCTGGCCGGCGGCCTGATGCTGGGCGTGGTCGGCCTCGACCTGCTGCCCGAGGCGCTGAACGCGGCGGGCGAGGAGGTGTTCGGTGTACCGGCGGCCCTGCTGCTGTTCGTCGCCGGATTTCTGCTGGCCCATCTGGTGGAACGTCTCCTCGCGGTACGGCAGGCCGCGCACGGCGCCACCACGGAGAGCGGCGAGCACCGGCCGAACGGCGGCCGGACGCCCCAGGTGGGCCTGACGGCCGCCGCCGCCATGGTCGGCCACAGCGCGATGGACGGCGTCGCGATCGGCGCCGCCTTCCAGGTGGGCGGCGGCATGGGCCTCGCGGTCGCGCTCGCCGTGATCGCCCACGACTTCGCCGACGGCTTCAACACGTACACGATCACAAGCCTGTACGGAAACGCCCGCCGCAAGGCCGTGGCCATGCTGTTCGCCGACGCGGCGGCACCGGTCGTCGGCGCGGCCTCGACCCTCCTCCTCACCATCCCCGAACAGGCGCTCGGCGGCTACCTCGGCCTGTTCGGCGGCGGACTGCTCTACCTCGCCGCCGCCGAGATCCTCCCCGAGGCCCACCACGAACACCCCGCCCACTCGACAGTGCTGTGCACGATCGCGGGCGTGGCGTTCATATGGCTGGTGGTCGGCCTGTCGGGCTGAGCCCGAACGTGCGCCGTCGAGGCGGTGGTTCACAACTTGCCGCCCCGCCCGCCGTCGCGCGGCGCGGGCGCGATGAGCGTCGACAGATAGGGGAGCGGCTCACCGTCGAGTTCACCGGCGGGCCGGATGGACTCCTCCGCCAGCCCCAGAGCCGACCCCCACACCGCGTCGCCGATCCGCCCGCTCTCCCGCAACGCCTCGGCGACCTCCTGGGCCTGCCGCCCGAACTTGTACGCCACGACAGTGCCCGGCCCCTGAAGCGCCTCCTTCAGCACGGCGGCCCCCGCGGTCACCGGCACGAGCGTCAACGGCTCGGTCCCCTCGGTGAGCACGGCCCCCGACCGCGCCGCCAGATCCTGCATCGCGGTGATACCGGGCACGGTCTCGACGACGACCGACGGCACCAGCTCCCCGATCGTGTGGGCGAGATAGGTGAACGTCGAGTACACGTTGGGATCACCGATGGTCGCGAAGGCGACGACGGAATGCGCCCCGAGCAACTCGGCGACCCGAGCACCGGCGGCATCCCAGGCCGCCTCACGCCGCCCACGATCGGACCGCTCGTTGAGCGCGAAGACGACCCGGACGATCTTCTCGACGGGCACATAGTGCAGCACGGTGGCCTCGGCCCGCCCCCGCTCACCCGTGTCCATCACCGGTACGACGACCACATCGGCGGCACGCAACGCGTTGACGCCCTTGACGGTCACCAGCTCCGGATCACCGGGCCCGACCCCCACCCCTACCAGCCTGCTGACGCTGCTGCTCATGACGCGCGGCACCTCTCCACGAACCGACGGGCGACACCGGGCGCCGACGCCCAGTGCGTATGCAGATAACTCGCGTGCACACCACGCTGTACGAACCCCTCGACCCGCCGCCCCGGCGCACGCACCCCCCAGGCGGGAGCCGCCCCCGCCCCCGGCTCGACGACGGTCCGATGAAACTCGTGCCCCCGCATCCGGGCCCCGGCCACCGCGAGCGAACTGTCACTCACGGCCACGGCGTCCCGATAACCGAGGGTGAGCCGATCGGTCATCCGGGCGTCGGCATCGAGCACCCCGCACATGGGCAGCCCGTCCAACTCCCGGCACAGATACAGCAACCCGGCACACTCGGCGGCAACGGGCGCACCACTCAAGGCAAGATCGGCAACGGACTTCCGCAACGGCTCATTGGCGGACAACTCACCGGCGAACACCTCAGGAAACCCACCCCCGACAACCAACCCCCGAGTCCCGTCAGGCAGTTGCTCATCCCGAAGCGGATCAAACACAACGACCTCGGCCCCGGCGGCCCGCAACAACTCCACCTGCTCGGCATAGGAAAAGGTGAACGCGGCTCCGCCGGCGAGAGCGACGACCACTTTCGAGTCGCCGCCCGGCACCTCCAGCCCGTCCGGCGCTTGAGGACGAGGACCGTTCAGGGCCGTAGGGGGGTCTGGGGGCACAGCCCCCAGGGATGGGACGGGTAGGCGCGGCGGGGGCGAGGAAACCAAAGCCGCACCCGCATCCCACCCCACACACGACAACGCCCCCGCCCCCCGAGCCACCCCCAAAACCGCCTCGAGATCACACCCGGCCGCAACCTGCGCAGCCATAGCCGCAACCGCAGACACCGCCTCCCCCCGCCGCTCACCAACAGGTACCAACCCCAGATGCCGAGAAGGCACATCCACCTGCGAAACCCGCCGAAGCACCCCCAACACAGGCACCCCCACAGACTCCAACGCCTCCCGCAACATCTCCTCATGCCGATCCGACGCGACCTTGTTGAGGATCACGCCCCCGACCCGCACATCCGGATCCCACGACACGAACCCGTGCACGAGAGCCGCCACGGACCGAGACTGCGAAGAGGCGTCCACCACCAGCACCACAGGCGCCCGCAGCAACTTGGCCACCTGAGCCGTCGACGCGAGCTCACCCTCGCCCGCGGCCCCGTCGTACAGCCCCATCACGCCCTCGACCACGGCGAGGTCACACCTCTGCGCCCCGTGCAGGAACAACGGCCCGACCAACTCGGGCCCGCACATGTACGCGTCGAGATTCCGCCCCACCCGCCCGGTGGCGAGCGCGTGATACCCGGGGTCGATGTAGTCCGGCCCGACCTTGTGCGCGGACACGGCAAGCCCCCGCGCGGCGAACGCGGCCATCAACCCCGTGGCGACGGTGGTCTTGCCGCTGCCCGAGGACGGCGCGGCAATGACCAGCCGGGGCACCGATGTCACCACTCGATCCCCCGCTGCCCCTTCTGCCCGGCGTCCATCGGATGCTTGACCTTGGACATGTCGGTCACCAGATCCGCGAACTCGACCAGCTTCTCCGGCGCGTTACGCCCGGTGATCACCACATGCTGGGTCCCCGGCCGGTCACGCAGCACCGACACGACCTCGTCGACATCGACCCACCCCCAGTGCATGGGATAGGCGAACTCGTCCAGCACGTACAGCTTGTACGTCTCGGCGGCGAGATCCCGCTTGACCTGCTCCCAGCCCTCCCGGGCCTTCTCCTCGTTGTCGAGCTGCGCGTCGCGCTGGACCCACGACCAGCCCTCGCCCATCTTGTGCCAGTCGACGGACCCGCCCTCGCCACTGGCCCCCAGCACCCGCAGCGCGTTCTCTTCCCCGACCTTCCACTTCGCCGACTTGACGAACTGGAACACCCCGATGGGCCACCCCTGGTTCCAGGCGCGCAGCGCCAGCCCGAAGGCGGCGGTGGACTTGCCCTTCCCGACCCCCGTATGGACGACGACAAGCGGCCGATTACGCCGCTGCCTGGTCGTCAGCCCGTCCTCCGGCACGACACTCGGCTGTCCCTGAGGCATTACGCGGCCCTCCTGTTGCTGTGCCTGTTGCTCTGCCTGTCACCCTGTACGTCCCTGACCAGCCCGGCGATCGAATCGGCCCGCAGCTCGTCCAGCGTCACCGCGGTACCGCCCAGGTCGCCGGCGAGCTGAGCGGCCAACCCGAGCCGCACCGCCCCCGACTCACAGTCGACGACGACCGAGGCGACCTGCTCCGCCGCGAACAACCGGGCCGCCCGCGCCCCGAGCGCGACCGGTTCCGGCCCGCCGGTGGCCCGTCCATCGGTCACGACCACGACGAGCGCCCGCCGCGCCGGATCCCGGAGCCGCTCGACCCGCAGTACGTCATGCGCCTTGAGCAGCCCGGCCGCGAGCGGCGTACGGCCACCCGTCGGCAACGACTCCAGCCGGGCCGCGGCCGCGTCGACCGAGGAGGTCGGCGGCAACGCGACCTCGGCACCCGTGCCCCGAAACGTCACGAGCCCCACCTTGTCCCGCCGCTGATACGCGTCGAGCAGCAACGACAGCACTGCCCCCTTGACGGCACTCATCCGCTGCCGGGCAGCCATCGACCCCGAGGCGTCGACGACGAACAGGACCAGATTCCCCTCGCGCCCCTCCCGGGTGACCTGCCGAAGATCGTCCCGCCGCACGACCAGGCCACGCCCGGCCCGCCCCCGCGCCCGCTGGTGCGGCGCCGCGGCCTGCACGGTGGCCGCCAAGTGCAGCTTGGTGAGTGCCCCTTGAGGCCTCCGCGACCCCGTGGTCCGCCCCCGCTCGGTACGCGCCCGCGACCGCCGCCCGGCAGCGCCCTCGCCGACACCCGGCACACTCAGCACCTTGGTACGAAAGGGCTCACCGGCCCGCACGGGTTGCTGCTCAGCGGAAGGGGCCCCCGAAGACTGCGGCTCCCCGCCCTCCCCGGCCTCGGGCCGCGCACCCGCGTCGCCCCCTTGCGGCCCGTCGGACTCCGGCGCCTGCCCACCGCCACCACCGGGCCCGTCGGTCCCAGGATCAGGGTCACGGTCGGGATCAGGGTCGGGGTCCTCGTCCTCACCCGACCCCTGTCCGCCGAACTCCTCCAACGTCTCGTCGAGCTTGTTCTCGTCAAGTCCGGGCGCGTCAAAGGGATTCCGCCGCCGCCGGTGGGGCAGCGCGAGCAACGCGGCCTGTCGGACATCCTCCGCGAGCACGTCCGTACGACCCGCCCAGGCGGCCAGCGCGACGGCGGTCCGCGCCATCACGATGTCGGCGCGCATCCCGTCCACCTCGAAGGCGGCACAGGTGGCGGCGATCTGCCGGAGCGCCCCGTCGCCCAGCCGCACCGACGGCAACAGCTTCCGCGCGGCCATGATCCGGGCCCGTACGGCGGCCTCCTCATCGGCCCAGCGAGCGGCGAACCCGGCGGGATCGTCGTCGTACGCGAGCCGCCGCCGGACGACCTCCACCCGCTGATCGGGCTCCCGCGAGGCCGCGACCTCGACGGTCAGCCCGAACCGGTCGAGGAGCTGGGGCCTCAACTCGCCTTCTTCGGGATTCATGGTCCCGACGAGCAGGAAGCGTGCGGCATGTCGTACGGAGACGCCTTCACGTTCGACGTACGAGGCGCCCATCGCGGCGGCGTCGAGGAGCAGGTCGACGAGATGGTCATGAAGGAGATTGACCTCGTCGACGTAGAGAATCCCGCGATGCGCGTCTGCCAACAACCCCGGCTCGAACGCCTTCACGCCCTCCGCGAGCGCCCGCTCGATGTCGAGCGCTCCGACGAGCCGGTCCTCGGAAGCACCGACGGGCAGCTCGACCATCCGGGCGGCCCGGGATTCGTGGGCCCCGGCCTCGTGCGGCCCGTCGGGACAGGCCGGATCGGGCGCCCCGGGATCACACGAGAACCGGCACCCGGAGACGACATCGACCTCGGGCAGCAGCACCGAAAGGGCACGCACGGCAGTGGACTTGGCGGTCCCCTTCTCGCCGCGAACCAATACACCACCCACCGCCGGCGAGACGGCGTTCAGCAGCAGCGCGAGCCGCAGTTCGTCCTGCCCGACGATCGAGGAAAACGGGTAGGGCGTGCTCATGCGCGGATCACTCCTTCGAGTGGATCGGGTCGGAACTGGCCGAGCGCTGCGTGTGGGTTGGGCAAGATAGGGATTTGCTCCCCGCCGATGCGGGGGTGGTCCGAACGTCGACACGCGGGAACACGAGCTGGTCGACTTGTCCCCGCCGACGCGGGGATTCTGCGGGAGATCACGCGTCTCCCTCCAGATCGCCCTCAAGTTCGAGGTAGGTCTGTCGGAGCCGGTCCAGAGTCTCTTGGTCCGGCTCCGCCCACAGCCCGCGATCGGCGGCCTCCAAAAGGCGTTCGGTGATCCCCCTCAACGCCCAGGGGTTGGACTTCCGCATGAAGTCCTGGTTCTCCGGCGAGAAGACGTACTCCGCCGACAACTTCTCGTACATCCAGTCGTCCACGACCCCGGCCGTGGCGTCGTACCCGAACAGGTAGTCCACGGTCGCGGCCATCTCGAACGCGCCCTTGTACCCGTGCCGCCGCATCGCCGCCATCCAGCGCGGGTTGACCACCCGCGCCCGGAACACCCGGTGGGTCTCCTCGCCCAGCGTGCGGGTCTTCACCTGGTCGGGAGTCGCGGAGTCCCCGACGTACGCCTCGGGGCTCGCCCCTGTCAGATGCCGCACCATGGCGACCATGCCGCCGTGATACTGGAAATAGTCGTCTGCGTCGTGAATGTCATGTTCTCTGGTGTCCACGTTCTTCGCCGCCACCGCGATCCGCCGGAACGCCGTCTCCATGTCCCCCCGGGCAGCCCGCCCGTCCAGCCCGCGCCCGTATGCGTAACCGCCCCACACCGCGTACACCTCGGCGAGGTCGGCGTCCGACCGCCAGTTGCGCGCGTCGATCAACGGCAGCAGACCGGCCCCGTACGCCCCCGGCTTCGACCCGAAGATCCGCGCCGTCGCCCGACGCCGGTCCCCGTGCTCCGCCGCGTCGGCGTCCACGTGGGCCCGTACGAAGTTCGACTCGGCCGGCTCGTCCAGCTCCGCGACCGCCCGCACCGCGTCGTCGATCAGCCCGACCACGTGCGGGAACGCGTCCCGGAAGAACCCGGAGATACGGACCGTGACGTCGATACGAGGCCGCCCCAGCTCGGCCACCGGCACCACCTCGAACCCGGTCACCCGCCTCGACGCGTCGTCCCACACGGGACGGCAGCCGAGCAGCGCCAGGATCTCGGCGATGTCGTCGCCCTGGGTCCGCATGGCCGACGTACCCCAGACCGTCAGGCCGACAGATGTCGGGTATTCGCCGTTGTCGGTCAGATACCGCTGCACGAGCGAGTCGGCGAGCGCCTGCCCGACCTCCCAACTCAGCCTGGACGGGATGGCCTTGGGGTCGACGGAGTAGAAGTTGCGGCCCGTCGGCAGGACGTTCACAAGGCCGCGCGTGGGCGAACCCGAGGGCCCCGCCGGGACGTAACCGCCGTCAAGTGCCTTGAGGATGTGGTCGATCTCGTCCGTCGTACGGGCCAGCCGGGGCACCACCTCACGGCAGGCGAACTCCAACACCGCGACGGCGTCCGGGAGTTCGAGCCCCAGTACGTCCCGCACCAGAGCAGGGACAGTCGCGACCTCCCAGGCCCGCTCCTCCATGCCCTCGGCGAGCCGCCGGCACAGCTGCTCCAGCAGGTCGATCGCGTCGGCGGCCGAGCGCGACGGCCCCTCGACGAGATCCGTCAGTTCGATGGGCAGCTTCACCGGGGCTCCCGGCTCGGCCAGCAACTCCTTCTCCACCAGCCCGTAATGAGCGGCGAGCGAAGCCCGCAGGCCCGGCAGGGCGTTCGCCTGTCCGCCCCACACCTGCGAGGCGCGCAGCACGGCCAGGACGAGGTTCACGCGCGGCTCGGCCTCCGGGCCGCCACCCAGGATGTGCAGGCCGTCCCGGATCTGCACGTCCTTGATCTCGCACAGATAGCCGTCGATGTGCATGACGAACTCGTCGAACGCGTCGTCGTCCGGCTGGTCGTCCACATGCAGGTCATGGTGCAGCTCGGCCGCCTTGACCAGCGTCCAGATCTGCGCGCGCACCGCAGGCGCCTTCGTCGGGTCCAGGTCGGAGACGAGCGCGTACTCGTCGAGGAGCTGCTCCAGCTTCGCCAGGTCGCCGTAGGTGTCCGCGCGGGCCATCGGCGGTACGAGGTGGTCGACGACGGTGGCGTGGCCGCGCCGCTTGGCCTGGGTGCCCTCGCCGGGGTCGTTGACGATGAAGGGGTAGACGAGGGGCAGTTCACCGAGCACGGCGTCCGGCCCGCACCCGCGACTCAGCCCAAGTCCCTTGCCGGGCAGCCATTCCATGGTGCCGTGCTTGCCCATGTGGACCACGGCATCGGCGCCGAAAGAATTCTCCAGCCAGCGGTAGGCCGCCATGTAGTGGTGCGAGGGCGGCATGTCCGGGTCGTGGTAGATCGCGATCGGGTTCTCGCCGAAGCCGCGCGGCGGCTGGATCATCACGACGACGTTCCCGAACTGGAGGGAGGCCAGCACGATGTCGTCCCCGTCGACGTACAGGGAGCCTGGAGGCTCGCCCCACGCCTCCAGCATCCCGTCGCGCAGTTCGCCGTCCAGCTTGTCGAACCACGCCTGGTAGTCGGCGAGCGGCACGCGTGCCGGGGCAGCGGCCAGCTGATCCTCCGTCAGCCACTCCACGTCATGACCGCCGGCCTCGATGAGCCGGTGGATCAACTCGTCGCCGTTGTCGGGGTATTGGGTGAGGGAGTACCCGGCGTCGCGCAGCGCGTCCAGGACCCGTACCGCCGAGGCGGGCGTGTCCAGGCCTACCGCGTTGCCGACGCGCGAGTGCTTGGTCGGGTAGGCGGTGAAGACGAGCGCGAGCTTTTTGTCGGCGTTCGGCTTGTGCCTCAACCGGGCGTGCCGTACGGCGATTCCGGCGACGCGGGCGGCCCGCTCGGGGTCGGCGACGTACACCGGTACGCCACCCGGGCCGTCCTCCTTGAAGGAGAACGGCACGGTGATCAGCCGGCCGTCGAACTCGGGGATCGCGACCTGCATCGCCGCGTCCATGGGGGAGAGGGCGGCGTCGGACCCGTCCCAGGTGGCCCTGGACGACGTAAGACAGAGCCCTTGCAGCACAGGCACGTCGAGGTCGGCGAGCGCCCCGATGTCCCAGGCCTCCTCGTCACCGCCGGCCGAGGCCTCGGAGGCGTGCGTACCGCCTGCGGCGAGCACGGTGGCGACCAGGGCATCGGCGCCGGCGAGCAGCTCGTACAGGCCCGCGTCGGCCCCGCGCAGTGAACCGCAGTACACGGGAAGGGCGTTGGCGCCCCGCGCCTCGATCGCGTCGCACAGCGTGTCGACGAAGCCGGTGTTGCCGCTGAGCTCGTGGGCCCGGTAGAAGAGCACCCCGACCGTCGGACGGCCGCTCTCCCGCGCGTACGAGCCGTGGACCCCGTACTCCGGCATCTTCTGCGGCTCGACGAACCCCTCACCGGTCAGCAACACGGTGTCGGACAGGAACCGTGCCATCTCCAGGAGGTTGGCGGGCCCGCCCTCGACGAGATACCGCAGCGCCTCCGCGACGACCCCGGCGGGCACGGACGACTCGGCCATCAACTCGGCGTCGGGCACGGTCTCCCCGCCGAGCAGCACGGTGGGCACACCGGACGTCTTCAGATAGGCGAGCCCGTCCTCCCAGGCCCGCTTCCCGCCCAGCAGCCGTACGACGGCGATGTCCGCGCCCTCGACGAGCGCGGGCAGCTCCTCCGTGACGTCCACCCGGGTCGGATTGCCGATCCGGTACGAGGCACCGGAAGCGGCCCGGGCCGCCAGCAGGTCCGTGTCGGCGGTCGACAACAACAACACTGTGCTCATGCGGGCGCTCCCGGTGGAATGAATGGCAGTCCTTGCGGCGCGCCCGACTCGATGAGCCGCCAGAGCGCGTCGGTGTCCGCGTGCTGTTCGATGAGATCGCCGAGCAGGTCGAGCTGCTCCTCGCGCAGCGCGGCGAAGGAGGTGTCGGCGGCCGGTATGAAGCGGCGGCCCGCGGCGGCGGCCACCTCGCGCAGGAACGCCCGCCGGAACCCGTCGGACTCGAGCGAGCCGTGCCAGTGCGTGCCCCAGACGCTCCCGACCCGGCACCCGTCCAGGCTGTGTCCACTGTCATCAGAGATGAACCGGTCTCCTCCCGTGACTTCGGCGACCCCGTGGTGGATCTCGTACCCCTCGACCGTTTCGCCGAGGGCGGTGCCGACGGGCCGGGTGAGGGTCTTCTCCCGGGCGAACCGCACCCGGACGGGCAGGACCCCGAGCGCGTCGACCTGGCCCTGCCGGCTCTCGACCTCGTCGTCGATGTGCTCGCCGAGGATCTGGAAGCCACCGCAGATGCCCAGTACAGGTCGTCCCTCGGCGGCCCGGCGTGTGATGGCGTCCGCGAGCCCGCGTTCCCGCAGCCAGGCCAGCGCCTTCACGGTCCCCCGTGTCCCCGGGATGACGACGAGGTCGGCGTCGGCGAGTTCCTCGGGCCGGTCCACGAACCGCACGACGACGCCGGGTTCGGCGGCGAGCGCGTCCACGTCGGTGAAGTTGGACATCAGCGGGACCGCGCACACGGCGACCCGCAGGACGTCCTCACCGACGGGTGGCGAGACGTTCGACTCCCGCACGGTCCCCCGCAGCGAGACCCGCAGCCCGTCCTCCTCGTCGATACCGAGCCCGTGCCGGAAGGGCAGCACACCGTAGGTCGGCCGTCCGGTGAGCCCGCGGAGCATGTCGAGGCCGGGTTCCAGCAGGGACACGTCGCCCCGGAACTTGTTCACGAGGAACCCGGCGACAAGCGCCTGGTCCTCGGGGGACAGCAGGGCTACCGTGCCGAAGAAGGAGGCGAAGACGCCGCCGCGGTCGATGTCGCCGACGACGAGCACCGGGAGCCGGGCGCCCCGCGCGATTCCCATGTTGACGATGTCGGTCCGCCTGAGGTTGATCTCAGCCGGGCTGCCGGCCCCCTCACAGATCACCGCGTCATACGTGCCCCGCAGTTCGGCGAGGCACTCCAGCACGGTCCCGAGAAGTCGCTGCTGCCGCCCTCCGTGGTACCCGCGCGCGCTCATCTCCCCCACGGGCTTCCCCATGAGCACGACCTGACTGCTCTGGTCGCCGCCCGGCTTCAGCAGTACGGGGTTCATGAGCGCGCTGGGTTCCACGCGGCACGCCTGCGCCTGCATGGCCTGCGCCCGCCCGATCTCGGCACCCTCCCGTGTGACGAAGGAGTTGAGGGACATGTTCTGCGCCTTGAACGGCGCGACCTTGACTCCCTGTCGCACGAGCCACCGGCAGATCCCGGCGGTGACGACGCTCTTGCCGGCGTCGGAGGTGGTCCCGGCGACGAGCAGTCCGCCACCGACCGTGCCGCCGCTCATGAGGCACGCCCCTTCGCGTTCACGAGAACCCGCCCGGCGACCCTGACTCCGACCCGCCCGGCGACACCGACGCCGAGCGCGAGCAGACCGACGCGACGGGACAGCCGTACGGCCCGCTCGATGTCGTGGACCTCCACGGAACGCCCCTTCTGGTTCAGCACCGGCCGATGCTCGACACGTCCGCCGTAGGACAGGGTGCCGCCGAGCCGCACACCCAGGGCGCCCGCGAAAGAGGCCTCCACGGGCCCGGCGTTGGGGCTCGGATGCTTCCCGGCGTCGTCCCGCCAGGCCCGCACGGCCCCGCGAGGATCACCGCCGGTGAGCGCGGCCAGTACGGCGGTGAGCCGCGCCCCCGGCCAGCCCGCCACGTCGTCCAGCCGGGCGGAGGCCCACCCGTACCGCCGGTAACGGGCGGACTTGTGCCCGACCATGGCGTCAAGGGTGTTGACGGCCCGGAACCCGACCAGCCCGGGCACCCCGCCCACGGCACCCCAGACCAGCGCGCCCACGACGGCGTCGGAGGTGTTCTCGGCGACGGACTCGACGACGGCCCGGGCGATCCCGTCGGCGTCGAGGGCCTGTGGATCCCGTCCGCAGAGATGGGGCAGCCGCTCCCGCGCCCCCTCGATGTCCCCGGTCTCCAGCGAACGTCCGATGGTCCGGGCCTCGCGCGCGAGCGAAGTCCCGCCGACGACGGCCCAGGTGGCGGCGGCGGTGAGCGCGACGGAAGCGGCACCGGACGGACGTACGAGGCGCGTGGCCGCCGCGGAAAGGGCGACAGCGCCTCCCGCGCACACGGCGGTGTGCAGCGCGCCCCAGCCCCGGTGGTCCCGCCAAAGCATCCGCTCCACGGCGCCGGCGGCCCGCCCGAACACGGCGACCGGATGCCCGCGGCGAGGGTCGCCCAGGATCAGGTCACCGAGGAGTCCGGTGGTGGCGCCGTACGCGAAGACGCGATCGGCACGCACGGCTCAGCCGGCCGTGGAAGCGGGCAGCGATCCGGTGCTGTACCTCGAACGGCAGCCGAGCATGGCGATATGTCCTCACTCAGGGTGTCCACGCCCTGGTTCGACGAGACCGGCGGCGAGAGTTCCTGGCTCCCGGGGTTACCTACCCCGGTGACAGTGGCGGGACCGCGCCGGATTCACACCGGCTTCCTCTTCTGCTGCCGTACATGGCTCCGGCAGTCCACCACGGGCCCGGAACACCCGTCAACTTGCCGTTGACCTGGAAGGGAGGACTGTGCTGTGCCCCACATCGCGACCGGATCGGGGCGACGAAAAACGCCCGCCCCGTCCACGACCACCGACGAGACGGCCACGGACGGAGCGGGCGACGAGGAGGAGACGATTGATACTGCTGTCAGGCCACGATCAGATAGATCCCGTACGCCACCACGGCCGCACAGGCGGCGAAGCACGCGTACGCACCCGTGACCGCCAGTCCCGCCGACTCTCCCTGTGCGGCCGCCCGTTCGCGGCGCGAGAGTCCGGCGATGCCCAGCGTGAACACGCCCACCATGGCCACGGTGATGACGAGACTGACACCGAAGACGGAGCCGAGGGCTGCCCAGTCGATCTTCATGTTGCTTCCTTCTGCTTCTCGCTCGGACCGGGAGCCGGACTCAGAGGGCCGTGGCCGACGGCTTCGCCGTGACCTCGGCCGGGGCGGGGATGGTGGCCGTCAGACCCTCGGTGACGGTGCCCGTCGGAGGCGGGGTGACGGCGGCGATGGCCGTCGTGATGACGCCCGCGGGCTCGGCGTCGGCCTCCTGGACGTCGTTGACGTTGGTGTGGTCGATCACCTCGCGGCGCGAGACGACCCAGATCGCCGCGCTCGAGGCGATGAGGAAGACGGCCACCAGAGCCGTACCCCAGTCCCCGAACCCGGTGACGTACTCCGCGAGCGCGCCGACGAGGGCCGCCGCGGGCAGCGTGAGCCCCCACGCGACGAACATGCGGGTCGCCGTCGACCAGCGGACCACGCCACCCTTGCGGCCGAGGCCGGCACCCATCACCGAACCCGACACCGAGTGCGTGGTGGAGAGGGAGAAACCGAGGTGGGAGGAGGCCAGGATGACCGTCGCCGCGCTGGTCTGTGCGGCGAAGCCCTGCTGGGGCTGAAGGTCGGTCAGACCCTTGCCCATCGTACGGATGATGCGCCAGCCGCCCAGGTAGGTGCCGAGCGCGATGGCCAGGCCCGCGGAGAGGATGACCCACACCGGGGGATCGGAGTCGGGGGAGACGGCGCCGCCGGCGACCAGGGCGAGGGTGATGATGCCCATGGTCTTCTGCGCGTCGTTGGTGCCGTGGGCCAGCGAGACCAGGCCGGCGGAGGCGATCTGACCGGCCCGGAAGCCCTTCTCCGCCGCCTTGCCCTCGGCCCGCTTGGCGCCGATGGTGTACGAAAGCCGGGTTGCGAGCATGGCCGCGATGCCCGCGACGAGTGGTGCGGCGATCGCCGGGATCAGCACCTTCGTCACCAGCACGTCGCCGTGGACCGCGCCTGTGCCCGCCGAGGCGATGGTCGCGCCGATCAGGCCGCCCATCAGGGCGTGCGAGGAGCTGGAGGGGAGCCCGACCAGCCAGGTCAGCAGGTTCCAGAGGATCGCGCCTACCAGCGCGGCGAAGATCACCTCGGGACGGATACCACTTTCGTCCACGAGGCCCTTGGAGATCGTGTTCGCGACCTCGACGGAAAGGAAGGCGCCCACGAGGTTGAGCACGGCCGACATGGCGACCGCGACCTTGGGCTTGAGCGCACCGGTCGAGATGGTGGTGGCCATCGCGTTGGCGGTGTCGTGGAAACCGTTCGTGAAATCGAACGCAAGCGCGGTGACGACCACGATCGCGAGGATCAGCGAGAAGCTTTCCATTTACCCAGATTTCTTCCGTACGGTATTGGCAGTTGGACCGTAGGCAATCCGGATGAACGGAAGATGAACTGGCGGGGGATCCTGGGTGGCCGAAAACGGAGCGCCGTTTCCCGCCCGGTCGCGGTGCGGGCGGCACCCGTGCTCGTCGCCCCTGCGCGGGGCATCGATCACCAGGTGGCCTGGCAGGATCAGGGCATGGCTGAGCGGCGACGGGACGGGCGTGACATGCGGGACGGTGTGCGGGAAGCGGAGGCGGCACAAGGGGGTTCCGTTTCCGACGAGACGGCGCGTGCCTGGGCCGCGCTCGTCGCGACGGCCCGCCGTACGGTGGCCGACGGGCTGGTGGTCGGCACCTCCGGCAACGTCTCCGTCCGCGTCGGGGACACCGTCCTGGTCACCCCGTCCGGCGTGCCGTACGACCGGCTCACCCCGGAGGACGTCGTAGGTGTCGACCTGACCGGCCGCCAACTCCTCGGCACTCTCACCCCGACGAGTGAACTGCCCATGCACCTCGCCGTGTACCGCGCCACCGACGCCCGCGCGATCGTCCACACCCACGCCGTCCACGCGACCGCGGTCTCGACCCTCGTACGGGAGCTGCCGCTGATCCACTACATGGCGGGCGACCTCGGCGGCCCGGTCCGGGTCGCCCCGTACGCGACGTACGGCACGGAGGAGCTGGCCGGGAACACGCTCCGCGCACTGACCGACCGCACGGCCTGCATCCTCCAGAACCACGGCACGCTCGCCCACGGCGCCACCCTCGGCCAGGCGTACGACCGAACCGCCCAGCTGGAGTGGATGTGCCGGGTCTGGCTGACCGCGTCCTCCGTGCCAGGGCTGTCTCCCACGCTGCTGTCGGAGGCACAGGTGAGCGAGGCGGGGGAGCGGCTCGAAGGGTACGGGCAGCGGGGATAAGGGGCGGGTCGACCAGGCCGACCAGCAGCCGACCAGCAGGCGGGGCGCCACCCGAAAGAGACTTGTTCGCCCCGTTCTCCTCTCCCGCTGGCCCTCGGAGGGCTGCGCAAGGACACTGGGTGGGTGCGTCCAGTCACCGCGACGGCCGCTGCCGTCACCGCAGCCCTGGCAGCCGGCGCCGCCAGTGTCGCCGCCGGCCGTTACGCCAGCGACGCCGCGCTCAAGGCGCCCCCCGGTAGGCCCCTGCCCACCGAACCCCGGCTCACGGTGCACTCCACCGCCGCCGGCCGGGTCGCCCTCACGCGCGCCCTGGCCTCCCAGCGCCCCGGCACCTACGGCCTCGCGGGCGAGGGGACCCACGCGGTCGTCGGTCCCGTCCTGAACCACGCCACCCACTCCGCCGACACCGTCGTACGCCGCCTCGAACGGGTCACCCACGGCACCCTGGAACCCCGCGACAAGGTCTGGCTCACCCCGAACGTGCACTTCGGCGACCCCGGAACCGCTCTCGGACTCGAACACCTCGACATCGAGATCCCCGGTGAACTCGGCGCCCTGCCCGCGTGGTTCGTGCCCGGCGCCCGCAGCACCTGGGTGATCACCGCGCACGGCCTCGGCACCACCCGCGAGCACCCCCTGAACGTGCTGCCGTTCCTGCACCGCCAGCAGTTCCCGGTCCTCGACCTCGCCTACCGGGGCGACCCCGGCGCGCCCCGGCCCCAGGACGGGCTCGGCCACCTCGGCGAAACGGAGTGGCGCGACCTCGACGCGGCGATCCGGTACGCCCTGCGCGAGGGCGCCGAGAACGTCGTCCTGTACGGCTGGTCCACCGGCGCGACCATGGCCCTGCGGGCCGCCACCCGCTCCGCGCTGCGCGACCGGGTCTCCGGGCTGGTCATGGACTCGCCGGTGCTGGACTGGCAGACCACCCTGCGCGCCCTTGCCACGGCCCGCCGCACCCCGGGCGCGCTGCTGCCGCTGGCGGTACGCGCCGCCCAGGGCCGCACCGGCCTGCACGGCATCCCCACCCACGAGGCCGAGGCCGCCGGCCTCACCCGGCTCACCGTCCCGGCCCTGATCCTCCACGGCCCGGCGGACACGATCGCCCCGTGGACCCCCTCCCGCCGCCTGGCGGCCCACCGCCCAGACCTGGTAACCCTCCACCAGGTCCCGGAAGCCCCACACGGCGCGATGTGGAACGCAGACCCAACAACCTACGAAGAAACCCTGCGCCGCTTCCTGACCCCACTCATGTAGCGGCCCCTGCTGCCTTGGCGCCCACCGCTCCGGCGCCCCGGCGCCCTGCTGCGTTGGCGTCCGCCGCTCCGGCGCCTCAGCGGCCTGCCGCCCTGCTGCGTTGGCGTCCGCCGCTCCGGCGCCCCGGCGGCCTGCCGCCCTGCTGCGTTGGCGTCCGCCGCTCCGGCGCCACCTCGCCGCCCGCCCGTCGCCCGCCGCCCGTCCATTCAGCGACTCGGCGGCACGGCGCCCGGCGACTTGGCGTCCACCACCCGCCCGTCCTCGGCGGCCCGCCGCCAGTCCACCTCGCCGCCCGTCCGTCCACCCGCCGCCCGTCGCCCCAGCGACCCGGCGGCACGGCGCCCCGCGCACTGCGGCCCCGGGTGAAACCCCTGGTCCGCGTGCCTTCGCCGGTGCGTAACCCCGTCGCCCACCGCGTTCCGTTTAAGGCTGGACCACTGGCTTGAACGTCCCCCTCGGCCCCCGCCCCGGACCCCTCCCTCGGTCCGGTCCATGGCCCGTCAGGCCATTCCGTTTGGGTTTTCGGACCGTCAACCGGAAGACTGCACCCGTGACGTCCCGTATCCCGCGCGACTCCAGGCTTCGACTCGTCCGCCCGCGACCCCTGGCCGCCGCCCCACGAGCGATGAACCAGCGGCGCTCGCGCCGCCCCGCCCCGCGTCCGCCCGAGGGCACACCTGCCCCGGCGGAACTGGCCAGAATGGCCCGCTCCGGACTGGCCGGCGCGGTCCGCGTCGCCCGCTGGGCCGACCCCTCGCTCAAACCCGGCCATGACGGCGGGTCCTCCGACGGCAGGGGCACCCTGTCCGACGCCACCGCCGAACGGGCCGCCGCCGAACTGGGGCTGACCCCGGATCAGGTCCGCCACGACTGGGACACCGCCCGGCTCGCCGGCCTGGTCGAGGTGCACGGCGACATCGCCCGCCCCGGCTGGCGCCTGCGCGCCTGGAACCGTGATGACAGCGCCGTACTGCGCGGCTGGGTCGCCCTGTTCGACGCCTGGTCCATCGCCCACCCCGAGGCCGCGGACCACGAGCCCGCCGCCGTCGCGGAAGTCGTCTCCGCGATGCCCCAGGTGCTCTCCTTCCTCCAGCTGTCCGCGGGGCCCGTCCCCATGGAGCAGCTCCTGGACCTGCTGGAGCAGCGGGTCGTCGAACTGCGCACCGAACGCTGCGAGATCCCGTACGGCCCCCAGCCCGAGCCGCTGCCGCAGCAGCCCGAGGCCAACGCCGCCGTCGACACCCCGCTCGCCCCCCTCCTCGACTGGGCCCTGCACGCCCTGGCCTCCGTCGGCGCCCTCACCTACGGCGACGGCCACGCCACGCTCACCCCGCTCGGCAGCTGGGCGGTGTGGGTCAAGCTGGAGCAGATCTGCGTCGCCGCGCAGAGCCCGGCCGGCAACATCGAGCAGAGCGCCGAGGACATGCTGCGCGGCTGCTCCCAGCTGCGTCCCAACGCGGCCCGCGCCGAGTACCGGGCCTGGCTCGCCGCCCGCCCCGTCGGCAGTGCCGTCGCCGAACTCCTCGACGCCGCCCGGGGCGAGGACGCCCTGCTGCGCGGTCTCGCCTTCGAGGCTCTCCGCGTGGTCGGCGGCCCGGCGGAGCCCGATGTGCGCGCGGTCGCGGAGAAGAACCCGCTGCGGCCGTACGCCCTGCTGTGGCTGGCCGAGCACGACGGGATCGACCCGGAGGACGCACACGAGGTGCTCACCCGCGAGGAGGCCACCTGGATGTGGGTGGACACCGCCGCGGCCGTCGCCGACCACGGCGAGGCACCGCTGCTCGTACGTCATCTGGAGGCCGCGGTGCAGCCCACGATCCCCGCGCTCCTCGACGAGGTGCGCGCGGTGGGCCACCCCCGCACCGTCCAGGTCTTGGTCGCCCTCGCCGCCGCCCACCCCGACCCCGCCCTCGCGAAGGCCGTACGCCGGGCCGCCTTCCAGGTGCACACCGGAGGCAACTAGGCCGGGCGCACGGCCCGACGGGGAAGCTCAGGCCTGTATCTCGGGCGTGTACGTGCCGAAGCTCCAGATGTTGCCCTCGGCGTCGCGCGCCATGTAGTCGCGTGAACCGTAGTCCTGGTCCGTCGGGGGCATCAGGATGTCGGCGCCGTGTGCGACGGCCTGCTGGTGGTGTGCGTCGACGTCGTCCACGACGACGTACACCCCGCACGGGCCCGCGTCCTTCATCGCCGTGTCGAAGACGCCGCCCCGCCCCTTCGAACCGAGCATCACCGCGCCGTTCCCCTGCACCAGTTCGGCGTGCAGCACCAAACCGTCCTCCCCCTCGTACACCGTCACCTCGGTGAAGCCGAACGCCTCTGTGAGCTGCCGGATCGCCGCTTTCGCGTCCGCGTACAACACCGTCGGATAGATGCTGGGACGCCCGCTGCCCGTGCCTGCCATAACCATCACTCCCACCGGAAAAGTCGTCTGCGCCCAGTCTGGCACCGGCCACTGACAACGCCCCGTCGAGACGCCTCCCACAGCCTCGAACACCCGCGCGCAGGAAATGTGCTTGCGCGACCCCGTTAGACTTGTCCCATGGCCTGTCTCCTCGCGCATTAGACGGCGGGAAAGTCCTCAGCCGCCCACCCCGCCAATCCTCCCCGCCCTGGAGTCTGTCCGTGATCTCCGCCTCCGGTATCGAGCTGCGCGCCGGTGCCCGTGTCCTCATCGAGTCCGCCACCTTCCGTATCGCCAAGGGCGACCGCATCGGCCTGGTCGGCCGCAACGGCGCCGGCAAAACGACCCTCACCAAGGTCCTCGCGGGCGAGGGCATCCCCGCGGCCGGCCAGGTAGCCCGCTCCGGCGAGGTCGGCTACCTCCCACAGGACCCCCGCACCGGCGACCTCGACGTGCTGGCGAGCGACCGCATCCTCTCCGCGCGCGGCCTGGACGTCCTGATCCGCAAGATGCGCGAGAACGAGCAGCGCATCGCCAACGGATCGGGCGCCACCCGCGAGAAGGCCCTGCGCCAGTACGAGCGCCAGGAGACGGAGTTCCTCACCAAGGGCGGCTACTCCGCCGAGGCCGAGGCCGCGACCATCGCCGCCGCGCTCAACCTGCCCGACCGGGTGCTCGGTCAGCCCCTGCACACCCTCTCCGGCGGTCAGCGCCGCCGTATCGAGCTGGCCCGCATCCTGTTCTCGGACGCGGACACCCTGCTGCTCGACGAGCCGACCAACCACCTCGACGCGGACTCCATCGTCTGGCTGCGCGACTACCTGAAGACCTACCGCGGCGGCTTCATCGTGATCTCCCACGACGTCGACCTGGTCGAGACGGTCGTCAACAAGGTGTTCTACCTGGACGCCAACCGCGCCCAGATCGACGTCTACAACATGGGCTGGAAGCTCTACCAGCAGCAGCGCGAGGCCGACGAGAAGCGCCGCAAGCGCGAGCGCCAGAACGCCGAGAAGAAGGCCGCCGCGCTGAACGCGCAGGCCGACAAGATGCGCGCCAAGGCCACCAAGACGGTCGCCGCGCAGAACATGGCCAAGCGCGCCGACCGGCTGCTCGCCGGGCTCGACGCGGTCCGCGTCTCCGACAAGGTCGCCAAGTTGCGCTTCCCGGAGCCCGCGCCCTGCGGCAAGACCCCGCTGATGGCCGAGGGCCTGTCGAAGTCGTACGGATCGCTGGAGATCTTCACCGATGTCGACCTGGCCATCGACAAGGGGTCGAGGGTTGTCATCCTCGGCCTCAACGGCGCCGGGAAGACCACCCTCCTGCGGCTCCTCGGCGGCGCCGAGACGCCCGACACCGGCGAGGTCATCGAGGGCCACGGACTCAAGCTCGGCTACTACGCGCAGGAGCACGAGACCCTCGACCCCGAGCGCACGGTCCTGGAGAACATGCGCTCCGCCAACCCCGACCTCGACCTGGTCGAGGTCCGCAAGACGCTCGGCTCGTTCCTGTTCTCCGGCGACGATGTCGACAAGCCCGCCGGCGTCCTCTCCGGCGGCGAGAAGACCCGCCTGGCCCTCGCGACCCTCGTGGTCTCCTCCGCGAACGTGCTGCTCCTCGACGAGCCGACGAACAACCTCGACCCGGCCAGCCGCGAGGAGATCCTCGGCGCGCTGCGCACCTACAAGGGCGCTGTCGTCCTCGTCACCCACGACGAGGGCGCCGTCGAGGCGCTCCAGCCGGAGCGGATCATCCTGCTGCCGGACGGCGTCGAGGACCTGTGGGGAGCCGACTACGCGGACCTGGTGGCCCTCGCCTGACGGTCACGGTCACTTGATCGAATCGCTGATCCACTCCCTATGGATCATTCGGCCGATCCGTGATCCATCATCTGTGTGAGATCTCCTCATACCGAGGTGTGTCCTACATCCATTTCACGGCCGGGTCCTTCATCGACAAGGGCCCGGCCGTTGCGCGTCCCTGACCAGGCATTTCGCGAAACAACTCGTTCGGCCGTACGGACGCCCGGCTATGGAATTGCAAATTCCGCTTGTGGGGATGCGCTCCTGTCGTCAAAACCTTGTCTCACGGACCTTGCCGAATGGGTGGCCATGACGCGCTTGAGGGGTGATCATGAGAGGACCAGAGCGCACTTCCCACGAGGAGGCACGGGTGGCCGAGACTCTGAAGAAGGGCAGCCGGGTAACCGGCGCCGCGCGCGACAAGCTCGCGGCAGACCTGAAGAAGAAGTACGACTCCGGTGCGAGCATTCGAGCGCTGGCCGAAGAAACCGGTCGCTCGTATGGCTTCGTACACCGGATGCTCAGCGAGTCGGGCGTCACGCTCCGTGGACGGGGTGGGGCGACCAGGGGCAAGAAGGCCGCTTCGGCCTGACCCCCCGCCGACTCGTCGGCTTCGATGGTGACCACCCGGTCGGTCGACCGACCGGCTGGGTGGTTACTGTGCAGTCACTTAGGTGCTCCCCCCGTACAGGGCGGACACCTGATCCGACCGCACTCATCGGAGGCGCCCCATGACTTCGTTCGACCAGGACGTTACTGACCGAGGTCCCGAAGTTTCCGTACTCGACAAGGACGGCGTACGGCTCACCGTCGACGACACGGTCGCCACGGTGACGCTGACCAACCCGGCCAAGCGCAACGCGCAGAGCCCCGCTCTGTGGCGGGCGCTGGCCGAGGCGGGTCGGCTGCTGCCGGGCACCGTGCGGGTCGTCGTGCTGCGCGCCGAGGGCAAGTCGTTCTCGGCCGGACTCGACCGACAGGCGTTCACGCCCGAGGGGTTCGACGGCGAGCCGTCGTTCATCGACCTCGCACGCAGTGACGACGCCACGCTGGACGGCACGATCGCCTCGTACCAGGAGGGCTTCACCTGGTGGCGGCGCAGCGAGATCGTGTCCATCGCCGTCGTCCAGGGCCACGCCGTCGGCGCGGGCTTCCAGCTCGCGCTCGCCTGTGACCTGCGCATCGTCGCGGACGATGTGCAGTTCGCCATGCGCGAGACCAGCCTGGGCCTCGTCCCCGACCTGACGGGCACCCATCCGCTCGTGGGCCTCGTCGGCTACGCCCGCGCGCTGGAGATCTGCGCGACCGGCCGCTTCGTCCAGGCCGAGGAGGCCGTGCACACGGGCCTCGCCAACATCGCCGTACCGGCCGAGGGCCTCGACGACGCCGTACGCGAACTGTCGGCCGCGCTGCTCGCCGCGCCCCGCGACGCCCTCATCGAGACGAAGGCGCTGCTGCGTGGCGTCCAGGGCCGGACGTACGACGAACAGCGCACCGCCGAGCGCGCCGCCCAGGGACGCCGGTTGCGCGACCTGGCGGGCGTCGGCGACTGACCCGCCGGGGGCGCACGCGTGTGAGGGGCCCTGCCGATGGGCAGCGGTCCCGCACACCGGTTTCCGTGTCGGCCGTCATCGAGGGCGCCGACCCGCACGGCGACCTCCCCCGGGGGTGACCGCCGTGATGCCCTCCCTCGGCGGTAACGCGGTGACGCTCCAGGCGGTGGAGGTCGTACGCCGGTCCGGTGGCCGGGCGCAGGTGGTGGACGACGACACGGTGACCGCCGAGGCGCGCCGGCTGTGGCGCACCGGTCTGCCGCTCGAACCGAGCAGCGCGGCGGCGCTGGTCGCGGTGGCCGATGCCCGTGTCTCCGGGGCGATCCAGTCGGCCTCACTGGTGGTGGCGGTGGCAACCGCCCACGGCCCGAAAGGAATGTGACCCAACACCGTCCGCCCCGCCCGCTTCGCCTGCCTGCCGCATCCCCGGCCGCGCGTCCGGCCGACCCCGCCTACTGTGGATCGTGGAGGACGACCGAAAGGGATGTACGGCGATGACCGACATGACCCAGCGGAGCCAGCCGGAGCAGCCCGGGAGCGCGGGCGACGACCCGCGTCCCACGCAGCTCCGGAAATCGAACGTCACCAAGCGAGGCGGTGGTGCCCCGGCGGACCGGGGGCGCACCACGATCGCCGACGGAGTCGTCGAGAAGATCGCCGGGCTCGCTGCCCGTGACGTCCTCGGCGTGCACGCCATGGGCAGCGGCTTCTCGCGGACCTTCGGCGCGGTCCGCGACCGGGTGCCGGGAGGCGCCTCGAAATCCGTCACCCGTGGGGTGAAGGCCGAGGTCGGCGAGGTGCAGACGGCCCTCGACCTGGAGATCGTCGTCGAGTACGGCGTCTCGATCGGCGAGGTCGCCCGTGCCGTGCGTGAGAACGTCATCGCGGCCGTGGAGCGCATGACCGGCCTGGAGGTGGTCGAGGTCAACATCGCGGTGACGGACGTCAAGCTGCCCGACGAAGAGGAAGAGGAGCCCGAGCCCCGTCTGCAGTGACGGGGTCGGGGCATCGGCAAGGTACCGGGAAGGCAGGGCAGCATGAGCATCGCCGTCATCGGCATGATCGCCGGAATGGCGCTGGGATTCGCCGGGTACTTCGGCGGTTTCGGCGCGTTTCTGCTGGTGGCCGCCCTGGGCGCCCTCGGCTTCGTGATCGGCCGGTTCATCGAGGGCGACCTCGATCTGGGTGACTTCTTCCGCACCCGCGACGACAGACGACGGTGACGTCCCGTGGCCGAGGAGCAGCCCGGTGAGGGGCGGCCGGGGAACGTTCGTACGCCCGGCAGGATCACGACGACGACCGTGCCGCCGGGCGAACGCGGCGCCACCCGGATCGCGGACCGGGTCGTCGCGAAGATCGCCGCGCAGGCGGCCCGCGAGGCGCTGACCGAACTGCCCCCGGACGCGGTGCCTCCGCACGCCACCGTCGTCGTCCACCACGACAGGGCCCGCGTCCGTGTGAGCCTCGAACTCCCGTATCCCTCCGATATCGGTGGCCAGTGCGCGACGGTGCGTGATCGGGTCGCTTCGCGGGTACACGCTCTGGCGGGAATGGACGTGCCGGAGGTCGCCGTCGAGGTCGAGCGGCTGCACCTGGCACCGCCGCACGGTGCGGCACCAGGGAAGGCACAGGGGAGGACGCGATGAGCGAGCCCCACGGCGGCTCGGACGGCTCGGACGGCTTCGACGCATTCCAGAAGACCACCCGACGGCTGCCAGTACTCGAGAAACCGGAAGACCCGCCGCCCGACCCCATCGGATCGGGGCAGGCATCCTCCACCGCCGCCTACGACCCCCTGCCCACCCTCGGCGACGGGAAGGACGGAAACGGCCGCTTCTGGTCGGCGCGCCGGGTCCCCGCCGGCATCCTCGCGCTGCTGCTCCTGCTTGTCGCGGGCGCGTTCCTCTACGACATCACCGCCGTACGCGCCCACCGCCCCGCCATGAGCTGGCGCAGGTCACTGGCCGGGCAGCTCGCGCGGCGCCCCCTCGACGACACCTGGGTCCTGGTCGGCGCCGGTGTCGCCGCAGCCCTCGGCGCCTGGCTGCTCGTCCTGGCTGTGACGCCCGGTCTGCGCGGTGTCCTGCCGATGCGGCGCCCCCACACGGACGTCCGGGCGGGCCTGCACCGGGCCGCCGCCGCGATGGTGCTGCGCGACTGGGCCGTCGAGGTGTCCGGCGTCCAGTCGGTCCGGGTCCGGATGACCCGGACCAGGGCCGATGTCCTCGCCATCTCCCACTTCCGGGAACTCGACGACGTACGGGCCGACCTGGACGAGGTGCTCGCCGGCGCGGTCAGGAGCCTCGGTCTGTCCCGGCCGCCCGCTCTGTCGGTACGTGTCGTCCGGCCCGGCCGGAAGAGGTGAGGACGGATGCAGCGCGTCGTCAACCGCGTCCTGCTGGGTCTCGCCGGCCTGGCCCTGATCGTCGTCGGCGGCTCGGTACTGGCCGTGGGCCTGGGCAGCCGGTGGCCGACGTGGTGGATCCACGACGACCGCCACGACGTACTGCTCAGCGCCGCCGAACGCACCCACTACCGGGACGCCGGCTGGTGGTGGCCGACGGTACTCGCCGTCCTGGCCGCCCTGGTCCTGCTGTCCCTGTGGTGGCTGGCCGCCGTACTCCGCCGACGCCGCCTCACCGAGGTCCTGGTGGACACGGGCGACGGCGAGGGAGCGCTCCTGCGGGGCCGGGCCATGGAAACCGCGGTCGCGGGAGAGGTGGCCCGCCAGGAGGGCGTGGCACGAGCCCGGGTGACCCTGACGGGCCGCCGCGCATCCCCCGAGGCCCGAGTCCAACTCCTCCTGCAGCCCCACGCCTCCCCCGGGGAGACGCTGACCCGCCTGACCACGGAGGCCCTCACGAACGCCCGCGACTCGGCAGGCCTCAAGTCCCTACCGACAGAGGTGGACCTGAGGGCGGTCAAACACAGAGCGGAACGGGTCAACTGACAAGCAGGCGGCACGGGAAAACCCCCAGGGGCGCGGGGCTGCGACATTTTGCGGCTCCGCCGCGTGGGCGCGACAAGCCACAACGCACCCGCAGACGCGCAACCACAGGCCCTCAGAACCCGTGCCGCATCCCCCCGTCAACAGGCACCATGACCCCCGTCAGATAGCTCGCCGCGGGCGACAGCAGAAACGCCGCCGCCCGCCCGAACTCCTCCGGCCTCCCGTACCGCCGCAACGGAATCCGCGACTCGTTGGCGACCCGCGTCGCCGCCGGATCCGCCGACAACCCGTCCAGCTCGCGCACGCGATCCGTGTCGATGCGCGCCGGCAGCAACCCCACCACCCGCACCCCCCGCGGCCCCACCTCGTCGGCGAGCGACTTGGCGAACCCGGCGAGCCCCGGCCGCAGGCCGTTGGAGATGGTCAGCCCCGGAATCGGCTCGTGCACCGAGCCGGAGAGCACGAACCCGACGACCCCGCCCGCCTCCAGCTCCGCCACAGCCGTACGGGCCAGCCGTACCGCCCCCAGGAACACCGAGTCGAACGCGGCCTGCCACTGCTCGTCGGTGTTGTCGGCGACGAACCCGGGCGCCGGACCGCCCACGCTGATGAGGATGCCGTTGAAGCGCCCGAAGTGCTCGCGGGCCGCCGCGACGAGCCGCTGCGCGACCTCGGGGTCGGAGTTGTCCGCGGCCACACCGACGGCCCCCGGGCCGAGGGCCGCCGCGGCCTCCGTGACCGTCTTCTCGTCCCGCCCCGTGATGACCACCTTCGCGCCGTCGGCGACGAGCTCGCGCGCGGTGGCGTTGCCCAGTCCCCGGGTGGCTCCGGTGACGACATACACCCGGTCCTTCAGTCCAAGATCCATGGTCCCTATCCTGCCTGGTCCTCGCCGTACAGGGCGAGGGCGGTGTTGACGA
Organism: Streptomyces sp. ME02-8801-2C; assembly: GCF_033793965.1. Lineage (NCBI taxonomy): Bacteria > Bacillati > Actinomycetota > Actinomycetes > Kitasatosporales > Streptomycetaceae > Streptomyces > Streptomyces sp. ME02-8801-2C. The sequence continues at coordinate 396,201 of NZ_JARAXP010000001.1, forward strand.
GGCCGATGTGGCTGAACGCCTGGGGGAAGTTGCCGAGCAGGCGGCCGGCGACCGGGTCGTACTCCTCCGCCAGCAGGCCCACGTCGTTGGTGAGGCCGAGCAGTCGTTCGAACAGCTCGCGTGCCTCCTTCGTCCGGCCGGTCATGTGCAGGGCGTCCGCCAGCCAGAACGAGCAGGCCAGGAACACGCCCTCGTCGCCGGGCAGTCCGTCGACCACGGGACCGTCCGTGCTGTAGCGGCGGACGAATCCGCCGTGTCCCAGCTCGTCCCGGACGGCGTCGATGGTGCCGATGATCCGCGGGTCGTCCGGCGGCAGGAAGCCGACGCGGGGCAGGAGCAGTACGGCGGCGTCGAGTTCGCGGGAGCCGTAGAACTGGGTGAACGTGTTCCGCTCCGGGTCGTAGCCACGCTCGCACACCTCCCGGTGCACCTCGTCGCGCATGGCCCGCCAGCCCTCCAGGTCGCCGCCGTTGAGCTTCGGGTTGAGCTCGAGCTGACGCACCGCGCGGTCGGCGGCGACCCAGGCCATCACCTTCGAGTGCACGAAGTGCCGGCGCGGACCGCGCACCTCCCACAGCCCCTCGTCGGGCAGGCGCCACGCCGACTTCAGGAACTCCATGAGCGCGCACTGCACCCGCCACATGTGCGGCTTCGACGGCAGCCCCGAACGCCGGGCCAGCGCGAGCGAGTCGATCACCTCGCCGTACACGTCGAGCTGGAGCTGCCGTACGGCCGCGTTGCCGATCCGCACGGGGGCCGAGCCGCCGAATCCGGGCAGCCAGTCCAGCTCGAACTCGGGCAGCCGGCGCTCACCGGCGAGCCCGTACATGATCTGAAGGTCCGCCGGATCGCCGGCCACCGCCCGCAGCAGCCAGTCGCGCCAGCACTCGGCCTCCTCGTGATATCCCACCGACAGCAGCGCGTTGAGGGTGAGCGTGGAGTCGCGCAGCCAGCAGTAGCGGTAGTCCCAGTTGCGTACGCCGCCCAGTTCCTCGGGGAGGGAGGTGGTGGCGGCGGCCACGATGCCGCCGGTCGGCGCGTACGTCAGCGCCTTCAGGGTGATCAGCGAGCGCACGACGGCGTCCCGGTGCGGACCGTCGTACGTACAGCGCGCCGACCAGTCCTTCCAGTCCGAGACGGCCGTCTCCAGCGCCTCGTACGGGTCGACGAACGGCGGATGCGGTTCGTGCGAGGGATGCCAGGTCAGCACGAACGCGACCCGCTCGCCCTCGGCGACGGTGAACTCCGAGTACGTGGTGAAGTCCCGGCCCCAGGTGCGGACTCCGTCGTCGGTGCGCAGCCACACGGCGTCCGGCCCGGCGACGGCCACCCGGTGCCCGTTCGCCCTGCGCATCCAGGGCACGATCGCCCCGTAGTCGAAGCGCAGCCGCAGCGTGCTGCGGACGGTCACCTCGCCGCGTACGCCCTCGACGATCCGTACGAGATCGGGGGCGCGGTCGCGCTGGGGCATCAGGTCGGTGACGCGCACCGCGCCGTCCTCGGTCTCCCACACGGTGTCGAGGACGAGGGTGCCGGGCCGGTAGGCGCGCCGTACGCAGCGGTCGGCGCCCTCGGGGGCCATCCGCCAGTGTCCGTTGCGCTCGTCGCCGAGCAGCGCGGCGAAACAGGCGGCCGAGTCGAAGCGGGGCAGACAGAGCCAGTCGATACTGCCGTCCATGCCGACGAGCGCGGCGGTCTGGTGGTCGCCGACGAGGGCGTAGTCCTCGATACGGGGGATGCGGTGGTTCTGGTGGGGATGCACCAGGAGCGGGTTCCCGGTGTAGGGCCTCGGCATTCGGGCGAAGACGTCCTGTCACACGCCGAGATCCGCCGGTTACGTCACACGGGCTCTCACGCCGGACAGGGGTCTGTCACACGGCGGCGGGCTCGGTGTCCGGCGATTCCCGCGCCGCACGCGCCGCTGCCTCGGCCTCCGCCCGGTCCCGGCGTTCCCGGCGCACGAGAATCACCCAGCCCAGGGGGACACCGGCGGCGAACAGCCACCACTGGATGGCGTAGGCGTAGTTCAGCGCGGCGTTCTCGTCGCCCGGCTTGCCCAGCAGCTCCGGGGTGTCGCCCTTCGGCTCGGGGGTCGTCAGCACGATGTAGCCGCCGAGCACCTCCGCCCCGAGCCGCCGGGCCTCCTGCGCGCTGTTGATCAGCATGACCTGCCGGTCCGGGAGGCCCTTGAGGTCCTTGATGCCGCTCGCCGCGGTCGTCTCGGCGGGCATCAGCCGCCCGGTGACGGTGATCTCGCCCTTCGGGGGCGCCGGGATGGCGGGGAACGCGGTCTGGCTCGGACCGTCCGCGGGGATCCAGCCCCGGTTGACCAGCAGGACCTTGCCGTCGGCGAGGACGAAGGGGGTCAGGACGTGGTAGCCGACCTCGTCGTCGGAGTTGGTGCGGCGCCGGACGACCACCTCGTCGGCGGTGTCGAAGCGGCCCTTCGCGCTGACGGTGTGGTACCGCTCGTCGGTGGTGACGGTGTGTCCGGGCGAGGTCAGCTTCTCCACGGGTACCGGCTCGGCGGACAGCGCGTCGGCGACGAGCTGGTTGCGGGCGGTGCGCTCTTCGTAGCGGTGCATCTGCCAGATGCCCAGCCTGATCATCGTGGGGATGAGGAGGAGGGCGACCAGCGTGAGGATCACCCACTGCCGGGACAAGAGGAAGCGGTACACCCCACTGACGGTACAACTCGTCCGTGGGGTGCTTTCAGGGGGGTGCCGGCAGGTGGATGGGGGCTCTCGTTCCCAGTGGCTCCGGGTCCCTCTCAGACCCGGTCGATGATCCCCACCCTTCCCTCCGCGCGTGCGCAGTGCGCCCCGCAGTACCAGTGGCCCTCGGCCTCGACACCCTGTCCGATGATCTGGACCCGGCAGTGCTCGCAGATGGGTGCCATGCGGTGGATCGCGCAGGAGAAGCAGTCGAAGACGTGCACCGCGCCCTGCGCGTGCACCTCGAAGGTCATGCCGTAACTGTTGCCGCAGACTTCACAGGTCGCCATGGGCCACAGGGTGGGCCGTCGGTGCCGTCCGAGCGAGACCGCACCGGGCGAGTCGGGCGCCAATCACCCGTCCGTACGGTCATCCCTCCGCCGCGGGTTCCACGTCCCGCAGCAGCTGCCCGAAGGCCGCCTCGTCGACGACCGGTGTGCCGTACTGCCGGGCCTTGACCACCTTCGAGGTCATGGAGTCGGGGTCGTTGGTGACGAGCAGGCTGGTCAGCCGGGACAGGCTCGTCGCGACATGCAGCCCCGCCTCGACGGCCCGGTCCTCCAGGAGGTCGCGCTCGACCGACGTGTCCCCGGAGAAGGCCACCCGCATGCCCTGCCTGAGCGGCTCGCCGTCCTGGTACCGCCCCGGGTTGGGGTACGGGCACGCGGGCCGCTTGCGGGACGGCCGCCAACTCGTCGGCTGATAGCCCCCGTAGCCCCCGGAGGCCTGCCGTCCGATCTGCGGGCGCGGAGAGCCGCCTGTCGCCGCCGACCCCGACCACTCCGTCAGCGGACGGCACTCCAGCAGCGGCAGCCGTACGCCGCCCCGGGCCGCAGCGTGCAGGCTGGGCCGGAACGCCTCGGCGAGCACGCGCGCGTCGTCCAGCGCGTGGTGGGCCCGCTGCTGGACGACCCCGTAGTGCGCGGCGAGCGTCTCCAGCTTGTGGTTGGGCAGCGGCAGCCCCAACTCCTTGGACAGCGCGATGGTGCACAGCCGCTGCCGCACCGGCGCCTCGCGCTCCGCGCGCGCGTACTCCCGGGCGATCATCGACCAGTCGAAGACGGCGTTGTGCGCGACGAGCACGCGGTCGGCGAGCCGGGACGCGAACTCCTCGGCGATGTCGGCGAAGAGGGGGGAACCCTCCAGGGCGTCGCTCGTCAGCCCATGGATCCACACCGGACCGGGATCACGCTCCGGATTGACCGTTGTGTACCAGTGGTCCTCGACCTCGCCGCGCGCGTCGAGCCGGTAGACGGCGGCGGAGATTATCCGGTCGTCCCGGGACAGACCGGTCGTCTCGACGTCAACGACCGCGTATCCCTGGGGGTATGCGGTCGGCCACGGGGCGGAGGACGGCGTGGGCGTCAGGTCTTCGAGCATGGTCACAGAGAATACGGGCCGCGACTGACACTCCGTCGCGCGCCCATTGGTGGAGACCGCCAACAAGCAAGCGCGTACTGCCCTGAATACTTGTCAGTAACAACGTCTGTGCGCCGTCCGCGAGCCGTCCTAACGTGCAGTCATGCCCAACCTCTCCGACGTCGTGGTCCGGTCGATACCCGCCTTCGTGCTGCTCGCCGTCATCGAGATGATCAGCGTCCGGATCCAGTACGTCGCGATCGTCAAGGACATCAAGGCGGCGGGCAGTTGGCGTGAGCGCGCGGGGCGGGGCGTTCCGGGGGCCGGGCCGGCAGCCCGCGCCCGTGCCGCGGGAACCGGCCGAGGAGGCCGTCGGCGTGTGAGACGGGCCCGCGTTTTCCTCATCGCCTTCGCCCTCACCGCGGCCGTCGACCTGATCTCCCTCGCGGCCGGCTCCGACACCGGACACACCCTCGCCAAACCCCTGCTGATGCCCCTCCTGGCCGCCCACGCCCACCTGCGCGGCGCCCCCCGCCTCCTTCCTCCGGCCCTCCTTTTCGGCTGGGCCGGCGACGTCCTGCTCCTCTCCGGCACCGACCCGGCGTTCCTGGCGGGCATGGGCTCCTTCGAGGCCGGCCACGTGTGTTACCTCGCCCTGTTCAGGACGTACGGCTCACGTACGTACGTCTCACGCGCGCGTGCCCGGCGAAACCGGCTCGGTGGCGGCTATCTCCTGGCCCTGGCCGGCACCCTCGCCGCCCTCTGGCCGGGCCTTCCCGCCGAACTCCGGGTCCCCGTGGCCGGATACAGCCTCCTGCTGGCCGGGATGGCCTACCGGGCCACCGCACTCGGCCTGCTCGCCGGCACGGGCGGCGCGCTCTTCCTGCTCTCCGACACGCTCATCGCGACCGGCGTGGCGGACCTGCCCCAGCTGCCGGTCCCCGACTTCTGGATCATGCTCACGTACCTCGCCGCGCAGTGGGCGCTGACCGAAGGCGTGCTCAGAGCCGCACGGACGGGCCGTCACCTGCCCGTCACGTCCAGCGGATCGGCACCGGCAACGCCGTGAGCAGCCCCGACACCGCGACCACCACTCCCAGCGCGACCACCTCCGCGCGTGCGGGGGAGCAGGCCGTCAGCGGATCGGCCGCCCGGCGCAGCCGCAGCCGCGCCCACAGGGCGAGCACGGCGACGGCGGCCACGACGAGCACCTTGGCGAGCAGCGTGCGGCCGTACGCCGTCGACGTCAGCTGGTCCAGGACCGTGTCCGGCGGCATCCGGCGCAGGGTGCTCCAGACGCCCGTCGCGGTGATCAGCGCGAGCAGAACGGCAGCCACGCGCGCGTAGAGACCCAACAACGCCACGCCCGCCGCACGGGCCTCCCCCCAGAGGGACAACGTCCGCAGTACGTAAAGCAGTCCGCCCACCCACAGCGCCGCGCAGACGACATGGACGAACGTCAGCGCCGAACCGGTCAGCGGATCGAGCTCCGGCGCCGGATGGGCCCGCAGCGCCTCCGCCACGGCCACCACGGCCAACGGCCAGATCTGGGTGGCCGGGCGGGCCGACAGGGCGCACAGGCCCGCCGCCGCGAACCCGTTGACCTCCACCAGAGCGAGCTTCCCGTCCCGGGACTCGTACAGACCGCCGACGTCGATCGCGCCCAGGCTGTGCGGTACGAGGTTCCCGGTCGACACCACCGAGGCGAGCCCCAACGCGGCGACGAAACCGGCACCGGCCGCGTACGGCGCCCAGGGGCGCGCCCGGTCCGGGGGCGCCCCCGGCAGCCTGCCGGCCAGCCGGTGGACGAACAACTCGCCCAAAGGGACACACAGCGCGGCGAACAGCACCGTCCGCAGCAGCCCGATCCCGCCGACGCCGGGCGCGGCGGCCTCCCCGGTGCCGTCCAGTGCGACGGACGGTCCGAGCAGCGGTATCAGCGCGGCCAGGGCCACCAGCACGAGCACGGCGACCGCCCGTGCGATGGCGGGGCGTTCGCCGTCGGGCGTACGCGCGGGCCCGTCCTCGTCGGACGCCGCGTCGGTCGGTCCTATCAAGCCCACCCCAATGCCACGTTTCCTGCACCGGGTATCAACATATGCACTGAATCAACACGATGGGCCGGACAGTGCGACACTGCCCGGCCCATCGAAGAGGTGTGTTACTTCGTCACCGCGTCCAACGCGTCCGCGATGCCGTGGCCGTAGAAGCCGTTGTAGTTCTTCGGGCCCTCGCACACCGCGTCGACCTTGCCGTCACCGTCGAGGTCGTACGGGTCCGTGCACGGTGTGGCGTCCGCCTCGGCGTACAGGAGCGCCTTCACCAGGGCTGCCGACGCGTGCGGGTGCGTCGACTTGATCAGGGCGGCCACGCCCGCGACATGCGGGGACGCCATCGACGTACCGGCCATGTAGCCCCAGGTGCCGCCGGGCAGCGGGCCGAGGATCAGACCGCTGGTGGCCGGCGGGGCCGGGGTCTGCAGACGGGTCGAGTCGCCGCCGGGGGCGGCGATGTCGATGACGCCCCGGCCGTGGTTGGAGAAGGACGACTTGACGCCCTTGGCGCCGGTCGAGGCGACCGTCACCACGCCCGGGAGCTGGGTCGGGATGTCGTAGCACTTGGACGGGTCGATGACCCGGTCCGAGGGCGTCGCGTCGTTGGGGGAGACCGGGTCGGTGATCTCGTCGGCCGCGAGGTCGTAGTTCTCGTTGCCGGCCGCCGCGACGTTGACGACACCCCTGTGCTCGGCGTACTGCGAGGCCCGCGTGATGGCGTCGACCAGGGCCTTCTGGTCCGGGTCGTTCTTGCAGTTGAAGTACCACGGGTCGGTGTAATAGCTGTTGTTCGTGACGTCGACGCCGTGCTCGGCCGCCCACACGAAGCCGCAGACGACGGCCTCGGTGTAGAAGTAGCCGGCCGTGGTCGACACCTTGATGCCGGACACCTTCACGCCCGGCGCGACGCCCGTGACGCCGACGCCGTTCTTGGCGGCGGCGATCTCACCGGCCACGTGCGTGCCGTGCGGGCTCTCGCCCGTGGTCGGCCGCCAGGCTCCGTCGGTGGTGTCGGGCTTGCCCGTCACGCAGTTGACGGAGGCGCCGCGGTCGAAGTTCGGCGCGATGTCGGGGTGGGTGTCGTCGACGCCGGTGTCGATCACGGCGACGGTGACCTTGCGGCTGCCGAGCGTCTTCTCGTGCGCCTTGTCCGCCTTGATGGCGGGCAGGTCCCACTGCAACGGCTCCAGCGGGTCCTGGGCCGCGGTGGCACTGGCGGTGGCGCTCGCCATCTCCGCCGCGGAGAGCACCTTCGGGGCGCCCTCGTCGGTGGTCGACTGCGCGGGCAGCGGCGCGTTGCGCGTGTTGCCCGCCGACTGCACGCCGTGCACCTTGCGGATGATCTTCGCGAAGTCGGGGTTCGCCGAGTGGACGACGATCACGCCGATCCGGTCGTACGACGTCACGATCGTGCCGCCGGCCTTGGCGATGGCCTTCTTCACGTGCGGGGAAGGGCCGAACCCGGGGAACACGTTGACGACATAGCTCAGCGAGGTGGCGTCGGCCGTGACAGCGGCGGTACCGGTGGCACCGGCGGTGGCGTCGGCCGCGGCAGCCTGGATGTTCGGCAGGAAGGCGAACGCCGACGCCATGACCATGCCGACCGGTATCGCCACGGCGCGACGGGAGCGTGAGTGAGGCGCTGTCATAGAGAGTCTCCAGTTCCTTCGTTCGTGGTACGTGCGGACCGTGCGGGAAGCTCGGAAACAGTGCCGGTCACTTGACCGCGCGCAGCGCGTTGACGATCCCGAACCCGAAGAATCCGTTGACCCGTTTGCCGCCCTCGCACACCGCGTCCTGCGTGCCGTCACCGTCCTGGTCGTACGACGCGGGGCAGCCCGGGTTGTCCGCCTGGACCTTGAGCAGTGTCTGCAACTGGGCCGGGGTGGCCCACGGGTGCTTCGACTTCAGCAGCGCGGCGACGCCCGCGGCGTGCGGCGAGGCCATCGAGGTGCCCTGGAGGAAGCCGTACTCACCGTTCGGCATGGTCGACAGGATGCGGCCGTTCTTCGACGGCGTGTCGGGTATCTGGTATTTGCGGTCGCCGCCGGGAGCCGCGATGTCGATGACGCCGTTGCCGTACGTGGAGTAGTACGACTTGACGTTGTCGACACCCGTGGCGCTCACCGTGACGACACCCGGGAGCTGGGTGGGCACGTCGAAGCACTCGTGCGGGTCGATCGTACGGGTGACCGTCGTCGAGTCGTCGGGGCTGGTGTCGTCGACGATCGCGTCGGAGTCCAGGTCGTGGCTGGAGTTGCCCGCCGACGCCAGGTTGAGGGTGCCCTTGTTCTGCGCGTACAGCTGTGCCCTGTTGACCGCGTCGACAATGGCCCGCTGATCGGGGTCGTCCATGCAGTTGTACAGCCATGGATCAACGTAGTAGCTGTTGTTCGTGATCTCGACGCCGTGGTCGGCGGCGAACACGAAGGCGCAGACGACGCTCTCCGGGTAGAAGAGCCCGTTGTTCGGGTCGCTCACCTTGATGCCGGAGACCTTTACACCGGGCGCGACCCCGGCCACCCCGATGCCGTTGCGGGCGGCGGCGATCTCACCGGCCACATGCGTGCCGTGGTAGTCCTCGGCGGTGTACGGGCGCCACGCCCCCGCGCTGGTGTCCGCGACGCCGCCGACGCAGTTCGCCGACTGGGCGGCGGAGAAGTTGGGGGCGAGGTCCGGGTGGGTGTCGTCCACGCCGGTGTCGATCACGGCGACGGTCACCCTGCGGCTGCCCGGGTTGATCTTCGCGGCCTTGTCGGCGCCGATCGACCGCAGGTCCCACTGGTCGGCTTCGAGGGGCTCGCTCTCGGGGGTCTTCGCCGACACGGCCTCGACCTTGGCTGCCTCCGCGGCCGTCAGATAGTCCGCCGCGCCCTCGTCGGTCGTCCCGGCCGCGACCAGCGGTGTGGTCCGGGTGGCACCCGCGGACCTCACCCCGCGCACCGCGCGGATCTGCGCCCCGAATGAGGGGTTCGCGGAGTGGACGACGATCACACCGATCCTGCGGTACGTGATCACGACGGTGCCGCCGGCCTTGGAGATCGCCTTGGTCACCGCCCCGATCGTGTGACGGTCGGTGCTCTTGGTGTTGACGACATACGCGAGGTTCGGACCTTCCGCGGCCGGAGCGGCGACGGGGGCGGCCGGCTCGGCGGCCGACGCGGCCACGGGCAGGAAGCCGAGGGAGGCGGTCAGGGACAGCACGACCGGCACCGCGAGAGCGAGCCGACGTCTGGAGCGCAGATGAGCCATGGGTTCTCCACATCATCCGGAGGCGAGGCTCACCCGGGCAAGGATGGTTGCCGGGCAAGCGCGTAGCAGGAACGGACAACAAGCGGGTACACGCGAAAAAGCGGGCACGGACGCGTGGCCCGCACCTTCGATTTTGCAGGTACATGACGGGTGGTACAGGGCGAAGCTATCCCGCATCGCCGCTGGCCAGCAATGACTTCCGGAGACCAGTTCGGAAAGAAGCGCGGCGAGTTGAACCGCTCCTCGCGTGGCGCCGTGACCTTGGGCAGAGGGCGCGAGGACCATCGAGCCCGCTGTCGGATCACGCGTGGGGGCCCTACCATCGCGAGCCGACCACCGTGATCCAGATCACCGCGAGGTCAGAGAAGAGCCATGTCCGAACCGAGCCCGACGCCGTCCGAGAACGACCACCCACCGCCGTCCACCGCCGCACCCGCAACGCGAGGAGACTCCGTGGCCACCGACGCACCGCCCCCCTCGAAGACAGAGCGCCACTTCCCCTCCACGGAGGAGTTCGTCGAGGTGCAGCAGAGCGCCGAGTTCGGCGAACTGCGCCGCGCCCACCGCTCCTTCGCCTTCCCGCTGACCATCGGCTTCATCGCCTGGTACCTGCTGTACGTCCTGCTGTCGAACTACGCGGGCGGCTTCATGGGCACCAAGCTCGTCGGCCACATCAACGTCGCCTTCGTCCTCGGTATCGCCCAGTTCGTCACCACGTTCCTCATCGCCTGGTGGTACGCGCGGTACTCCTCCGCGAACCTCGACCCGAAGGGTGAGGCGATCAAGTCCCGGATGGAGGGCGGCGCATGAGCCCCGTACAGCAGAGTGTTCTCGCCGCGGGCGAGGCCAGCGAGCATCGGCCACTGATCATCTCCCTGTTCGCGGTGTTCGTCGTCGCGACCCTCGTCATCACCGTCTGGGCGGGCCGTCAGACCAAGAGCGCCGCCGACTTCTACGCCGGCGGGCGCCAGTTCAGCGCCTTCCAGAACGGCCTCGCGGTCTCCGGCGACTACATGTCCGCCGCGTCCTTCCTCGGCATCGCGGGCGCGATCGCCCTCTTCGGGTACGACGGCTTCCTGTACTCCATCGGCTTCCTCGTCGCCTGGCTGGTCGCCCTGCTCCTGGTGGCCGAGCCGCTGCGCAACTCCGGCCGCTACACCATGGGTGACGTCCTCGCGTACCGCATGCGCCAGCGCCCGGTCCGCACGGCCGCCGGCACGTCGACGATCGTTGTCTCGATCTTCTACCTGCTGGCCCAGATGGCGGGCGCGGGCGTCCTCGTCTCGCTCCTCCTCGGCATCACCTCCGACGCGGGCAAGGTCGCCATCGTCGCCCTCGTCGGGGTCCTGATGATCGTGTACGTCTCCATCGGCGGCATGAAGGGCACCACCTGGGTCCAGATGGTCAAGGCCGTGCTGCTCATCAGCGGCACGATCCTCATTACGTTCCTGGTGCTGCTGAAGTTCAACTTCAACATCTCCGATCTGCTCGGCACCGCCGCCGAACGCAGCGGCAAGGGCGACGCCTTCCTGGAGCCCGGCCTCCAGTACGGCGCCTCCGGCACCACCAAGCTGGACTTCATCTCCCTGGGCATCGCCCTGGTCCTCGGCACCGCCGGTCTGCCGCACATCCTGATCCGCTTCTACACGGTCCCCACGGCCAAGGCCGCCCGGAAGTCCGTGAACTGGGCGATCGGCATCATCGGCGGCTTCTACCTGATGACGATCGCGCTCGGCTTCGGCGCCGCCGCACTGATCGACCAGAAAGAGATCACCGACTCCAACCCCTCGGGCAACACGGCGGCGCCGCTGCTCGCCCTGCACATCGGCGGCGTCGACTCCGCCTGGGGCGCGGTGCTGCTCGCGACGATCTCGGCGGTCGCCTTCGCGACGATCCTCGCCGTGGTCGCCGGCCTGACGCTGGCCTCGTCGTCGTCGTTCGCGCACGACATCTACGCCAACGTCATCCGCAAGGGGAAGGCCACCGAGAAGGAGGAGATGAAGGCGGCCCGCTGGTCCACCGTCTTCATCGGCATCGTCTCCATCGCCCTGGGCGCCCTCGCCCGCGACCTCAACGTGGCCGGCCTGGTCGCACTGGCGTTCGCGGTGGCCGCGTCCGCCAACCTGCCCACGATCCTCTACAGCCTGTTCTGGAAGCGGTTCACCACCCAGGGCGCCCTGTGGTCGATCTACGGCGGCCTGATCGTGGCGGTCGGCCTGGTGCTGTTCTCGCCGGTCGTCTCCGGCGACCCGAAGGCGATGTTCCCGGGCGTCGACTTCCACTGGTTCCCGCTGAAGAACCCCGGCATCATCTCCATCCCGTTCGGCTTCTTCATGGGCTGGCTCGGCACCATCCTTTCCAAGGAGGAGCCGGACGCCGGCAAGTACGCGGAGCTGGAGGTGCGATCCCTCACGGGAACCGGCGCGCACTAGAAGCCGTTTCCGCGGTGAAGGCGTCACGCGGGGCCGCCGTAGGATCCACGAGATCCACGGCGGCCCCGCGCCGCATCCTGTGGCCCATGGCATGCCGTGTTGTCAGCGGTGTCACGTAGGCTCGCAGGTGTACGAGAAACTCCGATCCGCACAAGATCCGCTACGAGGGAGGGGGCCCACGTGCTCATCGACACCTTCGGCCGGGTGGCCACCGACCTGCGCGTCTCCTTGACCGACCGCTGCAACCTGCGGTGCACGTACTGCATGCCCGAGGAGGGCCTGCAGTGGCTGGCCAAGCCCGACCTGCTCACCGATGACGAGATCGTCCGCCTGATCGACATCGCCGTCACCTCACTCGGTATCGAGGAGGTCCGCTTCACGGGCGGCGAGCCGCTGCTGCGCCCGGGCCTGGTGGGCATAGTGGAGCGGGTCGCGGCCCTGGCCCCCCGCCCCCAGATGTCCCTGACGACCAACGGCATCGGCCTGGTCCGTACGGCGACCGCGCTGAAGGCGGCAGGCCTGGACCGGGTCAACGTCTCCCTGGACACCCTGCGCCCGGACGTCTTCAAGACGCTCACCCGCCGCGACCGCCACCATGACGTCATCGCGGGCCTGGAAGCGGCCCGGGACGCCGGCCTGACCCCGGTGAAGGTCAACGCGGTCCTGATGCCGGGGCTCAACGCGGACGAGGCCCCTGACCTGCTGGCCTGGGCGGTCGAGCACGAATACGAGCTGCGCTTCATCGAGCAGATGCCCCTGGACGCCCAGCACGGCTGGAAGCGCGACGGCATGGTCACGGCAGGGGACATCCTCGCCTCCCTCCGCACCCGCTTCGACCTCACCCCCGAGGGCACCGACGAACGAGGCTCGGCCCCCGCCGAGCGCTGGCTGGTGGACGGCGGCCCGTATCGCGTGGGCGTCATAGCCTCCGTCACCCGCCCGTTCTGCGCGGCCTGCGACCGCACCCGGCTGACGGCCGACGGCCAGATCCGCACCTGCCTCTTCGCCCGCGAGGAGACCGACCTCCGCGCGGCCCTCCGCTCCGACGCTCCGGACGAGGAGATAGCCCGCCTCTGGCGCGAGGCGATGTGGGGCAAGAAGGCAGGCGCGGGCCTGGACGACCCGTCGTTCGTCCAGCCGGACAGACCGATGTCAGCGATCGGCGGCTAGTTGATATCGGGGGCTGGCTGTAAGGGGCGCGGGGAACTGCGCGACAAGCCACACACGACCCGCAGACGACGAAAAGACGCTCCCCTCACCCCTCCGGAGGAGTCCCCCACGACTCAAGCCTCACCACGTCCTTGAGAAACCCCCGCACCCCCAGAAACTGGGACAGGTGCTCGCGATGCTCCTCGCACGCCAGCCATGTCTTGCGCCGCTCGGGAGTGTGCAGCTTCGGGTTGTTCCAGGCGAGCACCCACACGGCGTCCGCCCGGCATGCCTTGGCGGAACAGATGGGGGAGTCAGGGTCAGGGCCGATCATTTTCCGACCTTAACCCGGCGGAAACCACGCTCAAAAAGGCGACGCCGAGCAGCCACGGGGGGAGCTGCCCGGCGTCGGTCTGTCGCTCCGACGGGGGATGCGGAGCGCGTACGAAGTATGTCACGGGTACCCGTCCGCCCGGCACCGGAACTCCATGATTGATCTGAGCTTTTCTTGAGCTTGGCGAAGCCACGCGCACTGACTTCCGGTCAGGCCCGCTCGCGCGGATTGGCCCGCGCACCGGCTCCCTGATCGCCCTCGACGTCTTCCGCTGCGGGTTCCGCGTGGTCCTCTTCCGGTCGCGTCGGCGCGATCATCGGTCGTACCGGAACCGTCACGAAGGTCGACGGAAGCCCCGGCGCGTTCTCACGGCCCGCGTTGGCGATCACCACGGCGATGTAGGGGAGGACCATGCCGAGTACAAGTGCCACGAACGCGACGTGCCGTTCGACGTTCCAGAGCACCGCCGCGAGGACCACCGCCACCGTGCGCACGGACATGGAAATGACGTACCGGCGCTGTCTGGCGCGCACATCGTCCGCAAGCCCCTGCCGGGCCCCGGTGATCCGGAAAACCTGGGCGCCGCCACCGTTGCTCTGCTTCCGCATCACGTTCCACCATCCACCCGAATCGGACACGCCCCGGCCCGTACCCCGCGCCGAACCCGGTCGGGGAACCAGGCCCGGACGTCTTCCACGTTACGCCGCGTCTGCGCCGCCTACGAGACCGGGGCACCTTCCCCCGGGGTGAGCGCTCTGCGCCGTACCGCGTACCGAGGCCCCCGACATGCGCCGTAGCGCGAACGGACCGACACTGGGCGTAATGCTCACCGGAGCCGTACGAGGAGGCACCAAATGGGCTGGTTTTGGGCGATCATCGTGGGACTCGTGCTGGGTGTGCTGGCCAAGTTGATCATTCCTGGCAAGCAGCACAGCCCGCTCTGGCTGACGACCATCTTCGGCATCCTCGGCGCCATCGCCGGCAACGCGATGGCGCGAGGGTTCGGCATCGACGAGACGAGCGGCATCGACTGGGGCCGCCACGCGCTCCAGCTCGCCGCGGCCGTCGTGATCGTGATGCTGGGCGACATGGCGTACTCGTCGATGCGAGGCAAGAGACACCGCGCTTAAGCGACAGATGTACGTGCGTGAGAGGGCGGCCCTGTCGATCGGGCCGCCCCCCTCACACACGTACTGATCAGCCGGTGACCTCGACCGCCGCCAGGTTCTTCTTGCCCCGGCGCAGGACCAGCCACTTCCCGTGCAGCAGGTCCTCCTTCGCGGGAACCGCGTCCTCGGCGGTGACCTTCGCGTTGTTCACGTAGGCGCCGCCCTCCTTCACCGTGCGCCGCGCGGCCGACTTGCTGGCCACCAGCCCGACCTCGGCAAACAGGTCGACGACCAGCCCCGCCTCGGCGACCTGGATGTGCGGTACCTCGGAGAGGGCCGCGCTCAGCGTCCGCTCGTCCAGCTCACCCAGCTCGCCCTGGCCGAAGAGGGCCTTGGACGCGGCGATCACGGCGGCCGTCTGCTCGGCGCCGTGCACCAGCGTCGTCAGCTCCTCCGCGAGCGCCCGCTGCGCGGCCCGCGCCTGCGGACGCTCAGCGGTCTGCGCCTCCAGCGCCTCCAACTGCTCCGGGGACTGGAAGGACAGGATGCGCATGTACGTCGAGATGTCCCGGTCGTCCACGTTCAGCCAGAACTGGTAGAACGCGTACGGCGTCGTCATCTCCGGGTCGAGCCAGATGGCGCCACCCTCGGTCTTGCCGAACTTGGTGCCGTCCGCCTTGACCATCAGCGGCGTCGCCAGACAGTGCGCCTCGGCCTCGGGCTCCAGCCGGTGGATCAGGTCCAGGCCAGCCGTGAGGTTGCCCCACTGGTCGCTGCCGCCCTGCTGGAGCGTGCAGCCGTAGCGTCGGTACAGCTCCAGGAAGTCCATGCCCTGGAGCAGCTGGTAGCTGAACTCCGTGTAGCTGATGCCTTCCTGGGACTCGAGCCGCCGGGCGACCGAGTCCTTGGTCAGCATCTTGTTGACGCGGAAGTGCTTGCCGATGTCCCGGAGGAACTCGATCGCCGACAGGCCGGCCGTCCAGTCCAGGTTGTTCACCATCACGGCGGCGTTCTCGCCCTCGAAGGACAGGAACGGTTCGATCTGCGCGCGGAGCCGGGTCACCCAGTTCGCGACCGTCTGCGGGTCGTTCAGCGTGCGCTCCGCGGTCGGACGCGGGTCGCCGATCTGACCGGTCGCCCCGCCGACCAGGGCCAGCGGACGCAGGCCGGCCTGCTGGAGACGGCGCATGGTGAGCACCTGCACCAGGTGGCCGACGTGCAGACTGGCCGCCGTCGGGTCGAAACCGCAATAGAACGTGACGGGACCGTCCGCGAGCGCCTTGCGCAAAGCGTCCTCGTCAGTGGACAGGGCGAAAAGCCCCCGCCACTTCAGCTCGTCGACGATGTCCGTCACGGTTCTCGTATCTCCTTGAGTGGTCTTCTTGCAGTTCTACGGCAGCCGAGGGACTACCGGCAACGAGGTTATACGCCCTGACTGACAGAGCTCATATTGAAGTCCGGCACCCGCAGCGCCGGCATCGCGGCCCTGGTGAACCAGTCGCTCCACTCCCGGGGCAGCGTCTTCTCCGTACGCCCCGCCTCAACGGCCCGCCCGAGCAGGTCCACCGGTGACTCGTTGAAGCGGAAGTTGTTGACCTCTCCGCTGACCTCGCCGTTCTCCACGAGGTACACCCCGTCGCGGGTCAGGCCGGTCAGCAGCAGGGTGGCCGGGTCGACCTCGCGGATGTACCAGAGGCAGGTCAGCAGCAGCCCGCGCTCCGTGTTCGCGACCATCTCCTCCAGAGACCTGTCCTCGCCCCCGTCCAGGACGATGTTCCCGATCGCCGGGGACACCGGCAGGCTGGTCAGTCCGGCAGTGTGCCGGGAGGTGATCAGCCGGTTCAGCTCGCCCTCGCGGATCCACTCCGTGGCGCTGAGCGGCAGCCCGTTGTCGAACACCGACTGGTCGTCGCCGGAGGAGTGGGCGAGCAGGAAGGGGGAGGTCTCCAGGCCCGGCTCGTTCGGGTCGCTGCGCAGGGTCAGCGGCAGCTCGGTGAGCTTCTCGCCGAGACGTGTCCCACCGCCCGGCTTGGAGAACACCGTGCGCCCCTCGGCGGCGTCCCGCGCCGACGCCGACCACATCTGGTAGATCAGCAGGTCGGCGACCGCGGTCGGCGGCAGCAGCGTCTCGTACCGTCCGGCCGGCAGCTCGATGCGCCGCTCCGCCCAGCCGAGTCGTACGGCCAGTTCGGCGTCGAGGGCGGCCGGGTCGACGTCCTTGAAGTCCCGCGTCGACCGCCCGGCCCACGCCGACCGCGTACGGTCCGGGGACTTGGCGTTCAGCTCCAGCGTCCCGTTGGGCTGGTCATGGCGCAGGCGCAGCCCCGTCGACGTACCCATGTAGCTCGACACCAGCTCGTGGTTGGCGAAGCCGTACAGCTCCCGGCCGCCCGCCCGCGCGCGTGCGAAGGCCTCGCCGAGCGTCGGCGCGAAGTCGGTGAACACCGCGGAGGAGGTCTCGGCGGGCGCGTCCGTGAAGTCCGGGGACTCCGGCACGCCCCCGACCAGTGGCTGGGCGTCCTCCGCCGGCCCGGCGCCGCGCGCGGCGGCCTCCGCGGCCCGTACGAGCGGTTCCAGCTCGTCGGCGGTGACGGCCGCGCGGGAGACGACCCCCGAGGCCGTGCCCTGCTTGCCGCCGACGGTCGCGACGACGGTGAGCGTGCGCCCGCGCGTGACCCCGTTGGTGGTGAGGGCGTTGCCGGCCCAGCGCAGGTTGGCGGTCGACTGCTCGTCGGCGATGACGACGCACCCGTCCGCCCGGGACAGCTCGAGGGCCCGCTCGACGATCTCGTGCGGCTTGTTCGCCTTGTTGGGGTGAGCGCTCATCGACCGGCCTCCTGCGTGGTGTTCAGAATGTTGACGCCCCTGAAGAGGGCCGACGGGCACCCGTGGGACACGGCCGCGACCTGCCCCGGCTGGGCCTTGCCACAGTTGAAGGCACCGCCGAGGACGTACGTCTGCGGACCGCCGACGGCCGCCATGGAGCCCCAGAAGTCGGTGGTCGTCGCCTGGTAGGCCACGTCCCGCAGCTGCCCGGTGATCCGGCCGTTCTCGATCCTGAAGAACCGCTGACCGGTGAACTGGAAGTTGTAGCGCTGCATGTCGATGGACCAGGACCGGTCCCCGACGACATAGATCCCGCGGTCGACCCCGCCGATGAGATCCTCGGTCGCCAGCCCGCCCGGATCGGGCTGCAACGACACATTGGCCATGCGCTGCACGGGCACATGCCCGGGCGAGTCGGCGTACGCGCACCCGTTGGACCGCTCGAACCCGGTGAGCTCCGCGATCCGCCGGTCCAGCTGGTAGCCCACCAGCGTCCCGTCCTTGACCAGGTCCCACGACTGACCGGCGACGCCCTCGTCGTCGTAGCCGATGGTCGCCAGACCGTGTTCGGCGGTACGGTCGCCGGTGACGTTCATCAGCTCGGAACCGTACCGGAGCTTGCCGAGCTGGTCGAAGGTCGCGAAGGACGTACCGGCGTACGCGGCCTCGTAACCCAGCGCCCGGTCCAGTTCGGTGGCGTGGCCGATGGACTCGTGGATGGTCAGCCACAGGTTGGACGGGTCGACGACCAGGTCGTAGAGCCCCGCCTCGACGCTCGGCGCCCGCATCTTCTCGGCGAGCAGCTCAGGGATCTGTTCGAGCTCGGAATCCCAGTCCCATCCCGTGCCCGTGAGGTACTCCCAGCCGCGCCCGACGGGCGGCGCGATGGTCCGCATCGAGTCGAACTCGCCGCTCGACTCGTCGACGGAGACGGCCGTGAACTGCGGGTGCAGCCGCACCCGCTGCTGGGTGGTGACGGTCCCCGCGGTGTCGGCGTAGAACTTGTTCTCGTGCACCGTGAGCAGCGAGGCGTCGACATGGTTGACCCCGTTCGCCGCGAGCAGCCGGGCGCTCCACTCGGCCAGCAGCCCGGCCTTCTCCTCATCCGGCACGGAGAACGGATCGATCTCGTACGACGAGATCCACGTCTTGTCGGCGTGCACCGGCTCCCCGGCCAGCTGCACCCGCTCGTCGGACCCAGCCGCCTTGATCACCTGGGCGGAGAGCTTCGCCATGGCCACGGCCTGCGAGGCGACCTTCGCGGCGGCGTCCATGCTCAGGTCCACACCCGACGCGAACCCCCAGGTACCGCCGTGCACCACCCGCACCGCGTACCCCAGGTCCGTGGTGTCCGACGATCCGGACGGCTTGGCGTCCCGCAGCCGCCAGGACGCGCTGCGCACCCGCTCGAACCGGAAGTCCGCGTGCTCGGCACCGAGCGCACGCGCGCGTGCGAGGGCGGCGTCGGCCAGGGCACGGAGGGGCAGTGCCAGGAATGACTGATCGACCTCATGGGCCATGAGCGGCCTCTCCTTGTCACGGTGAGTGTGATGCGCAGTGTGATGCGTCTGTCTCGCAGTGAATCATGCAGGTCCGACAGCACGGCTTCCAACGGATTGGCCTCGATCAGGACAGTGCGGGAGACGGGAGCCGAAAGGGCGTCGACTGTAGGGACCCGACAGGACCAGGGGTGAGCCACTGTCGGTGCCCGAATGTCCGCCGGTGTGGACGGGCCGATAGATTTTCGCAGAAGCAGCCTGTCAACCCTGCTGTTCGGACAGGTGTTGAACCGCTAACGAAAGGGTGATCCGTTGAGCCGCTCGGTTCTCGTCACCGGAGGCAATCGGGGCATCGGCCTCGCCATCGCCCGCGCGTTCGCCGAGGCCGGCGACAAGGTCGCCATCACATACCGTTCCGGTGAGCCGCCGGCCGCCCTGACAGAGCTGGGCTGCCTGGCCGTCAAGTGCGACATCACCGACACCGAGCAGGTGGAGCAGGCCTACAAGGAGATCGAGGCCGAGCACGGTCCGGTCGAGGTCCTCGTCGCCAACGCCGGCGTCACCAAGGACCAGCTCCTGATGCGTATGTCCGAGGAGGATTTCACCTCCGTCCTCGACACCAACCTCACCGGCACCTTCCGCGTCGTCAAGCGTGCCAACCGCGGCATGCTGCGCGCCAGGAAAGGCCGCGTCGTCCTCATCTCGTCGGTTGTCGGTCTGTTCGGCGGTCCCGGTCAGGCCAACTACGCCGCCTCCAAGGCCGGTCTGGTCGGCTTCGCGCGGTCCCTCGCCCGTGAGCTGGGCTCGCGCAACATCACCTTCAACGTGGTCGCGCCCGGCTTCGTCGACACCGACATGACCAAGGTCCTCACCGACGAGCAGCGCGAGAGCATCGTGAAGCAGGTGCCGCTCGGCCGGTACGCGCAGCCGGAGGAGATCGCCGCAACGGTGCGGTTCCTCGCCTCGGACGACGCCTCGTACATCACTGGAGCCGTCATCCCCGTTGACGGCGGACTGGGAATGGGTCACTGATCACCATGAGCGGAATTCTCGAGGGCAAGCGCGTCCTCATCTCCGGTGTACTGATGGAGTCCTCCATCGCCTTCCACGCCGCCAAGCTGGCTCAGGAAGAGGGCGCCGAGATCATTCTGACCGCGTTCCCGCGGCCCACGCTGACCGAGCGCATCGCCAAGAAGCTGCCCAAGCCCACCAAGGTCATCGAGCTCGACGTCACCAACGACGAGCACCTCGGACGGCTGGCCGACCTCGTCGGCGAGGAGCTCGGCGGCCTCGACGGCGTCGTCCACTCCATCGGCTTCGCCCCGCAGGACGCCCTCGGCGGCAACTTCCTGAACACGCCGTTCGAGTCGGTCGCCACGGCCATGCATGTCTCGGCGTACTCCCTGAAGTCGCTCACCATGGCCTGCCTTCCGCTGATGCAGAACGGCGGCTCGGTCGTCGGCCTCACCTTCGACGCGAAGTTCGCCTGGCCGCAGTACGACTGGATGGGCCCGGCCAAGGCCGCCCTGGAGGCCACCAGCCGTTACGTCGCCCGTGACCTGGGCAAGCAGAACATCCGCTGCAACCTCGTCTCCGCCGGCCCCCTCGCCTCCATGGCCGCCAAGTCCATCCCGGGCTTCGGCGAGCTGGCCTCCGTGTGGGACGCCCGGTCGCCCCTGGAGTGGGACCTCAAGGACCCCGAGCCGGCCGGCCGTGCCATCGTCGCCCTGCTCAGCGACTGGTTCCCGAAGACCACCGGCGAGATCATCCACGTCGACGGCGGGTTGCACGCGATCGGCGCGTGACACCGCTGCCGCTGCCTCGGGGCACGGCCGACATCCCGAGGGCCCGCGCCGCTTCCGGCGCGGGCCCTCGGCACGTCGGTACGCCTTCACCCGTTCGGCGCATCCGGCCGGGCGCGGGGGAGGGGTGACCGGGCACGCTGGAGTACGCGTTGACCTCGCGTTTCCTCCCCAGCACGGCCGAGGAGGTCCCCCTTGTGCGCCTGTCCCGCAGCTTCGCCCCGCTGCTCACCGCCGCCGCGCTCATAACGGCTGTTCCGTACGAGGCCGCGCCCCACGCGCGCGTGGCGGCCCGGCAGCCGGAACGGCCCGAGCCCTTCGGTGCCACCTGCTACACCCGGGTCACCGGCTCCGAGGTGACCGCGTACTGCCACAACCCCTATGTGCCCGCCGACCGCGTGCGTCTGCACATCGAGTGCGCCCGCTGGTGGGACCTGGACAGTGACGGCGCCCTTGTGGAGGCCGGCCCGGCACAGACCGTACGGCTCACCGGCCGCTGCTGGAAGGAGGTCCGCTCGGTGTGGGTCAGCCACCAGCGGCGGACGCCCTGAACCGGCACACGAACGGATAACCCGCGGCCTCCCTGGCGGCGGCCGCCGCGTCGCCCGCGCGGATCGCGTCGACGAGCGGTGCGTGGTCCACGTACGACCGGGGAGTCAGCTCCTCACCCACGTCGTCGCGCAGCCAGTCCCGCAGGACCTCGCCCAGGTCCGCGTACATCGCCGTCATCACGTCGTTGTGGGAAGCGGCCACCACGGCCATGTGCAGGCTCGCGTCGGCCGTCACGAACGCCTCCGCGTCGCCGGACGCCCAGGCCTCCTCCCGGCGCTCCAGAAGCGCGTCCAGCTGCTTCAGGTCGCGTTCGGTGCGCCGCAGGGCCGCCAGTTCGGCCGCGCCCGACTCCAGCGTGGAACGCAGCTCGGCGATGTGCCGGGGGTCCGCGTCGGCGAACCGGCGGTGCATGACACCGGCCAGCTCGCTGGTAGCCACGACGTACGTGCCCGAGCCCTGGCGGATGGCCAGGAGCCCGTTGTGCGCGAGGGCCCGGACCGCCTCCCGGACCGTGTTCCGCGCCACCCCGAGCT
This sequence comes from Streptomyces sp. ME02-8801-2C, assembly GCF_033793965.1. Taxonomy (NCBI): domain Bacteria; kingdom Bacillati; phylum Actinomycetota; class Actinomycetes; order Kitasatosporales; family Streptomycetaceae; genus Streptomyces; species Streptomyces sp. ME02-8801-2C. The sequence continues at coordinate 417,816 of NZ_JARAXP010000001.1, forward strand.
GCTCGACCAGCTCCGGCTCCGTCGGAATGCGCGAGCCGACGGGCCACTCGCCCGAGGTGATCTGGTTGCGCAGGGCCGCGATGACCTGCTCGGAGAGGACCGATCGACGGGGATGGCTCAGCGGCGGCATGGCGCACCTTCGGTCGGAGGACTACAACCAATCATCCTATGATCCTATGCTGGATGTCATGGTGAGCGAGGAAACCCGGACGACGGAGTCCACATCCACGTCGACAGCGACTGTGAGACCACGCGCGCGCGTGTGGCTCACGCGGCTGGTCGTCGTCGGCATCGTGCTGTCCGCCCTCAACCTCCGCCCGGCCGTCACCAGCCTCGGCGCCCTCCTCGAAGAGGTGCGCGACGCACTCGGCATGAGCGGTACCGCCGCCGGAGTGCTCACCTCCGTACCACCGCTCTGTTTCGCCCTCTTCGGCGGCCTGGCACCCCGCCTGGCCCGCCGCTTCGGCGTCGGGGCGGTGGTCTGCGCGGGCATGGTCGCCATCGCCGCCGGCCTGGCGATCCGCCCCTGGACGGGCACCGCCGTAGGCTTCCTGGCCGCCACCGCGCTCGCCCTCATGGGGATCGCGGTCAGCAACGTCCTGATGCCGGTCGTCGTCAAGCACTGGTTCCCGGACCGGGTCGGTTCCATGACGGGCGTGTACTCGATGGCCATCGCCCTCGGCACCGCCGCCGCGGCGGCGATCACCGTGCCCATGACCGAGGCGCTGGGCGGCGGCTGGCAGACGGGACTGACCCTCTGGGCGGTCCTCGCGGCGGCCGCGGTGGTGCCCTGGATCCCGTTGGTACGGGATCGGGGCGCGGGCGGACCGAGGCGGGCGGCGCCTCCCGCGCGCGGGACGTCCGCCAGGAGTCGGGAGGCCGGCGCCCTGCGCATCACCCGGAGCCGTACCGCCTGGGCGCTCGCGGTGTTCTTCGGGCTGCAGGCGACCGCCGCCTACATCACCATGGGCTGGATGGCCCAGATCTTCCGGGACGCCGGCGTCCCGGCCGGCACCGCGGGACTGCTGCTCGCCGTGACCATGGCGATGGGCGTGCCCCTCGCCTTCGTCATCCCGCGCGTGGCCACGCGCCTGCCCCACCAGGGGCCCATCGTGATCGCACTCGGCGGCTGCGGACTCCTCGGGTACGCGGGCCTGTACCTCGCGCCAGCCGACGGAGCCTGGATCTGGGCCGTACTGCTCGGCATCGCCAACTGCGCCTTCCCGCTGGCCCTCACGATGGTCGGGATGCGGGCCAGGACGGGCGCGGGCGTCGCCCAGCTGTCGGCCTTCGCCCAGAGCACCGGCTATCTCATCTCCATCCCCGGGCCGCTCCTCGTAGGTGTCCTCTACCAGCACAGCGGCGGCTGGGGACTGCCGCTGGCGCTGATGGCCGGCCTGATGCTGCCGCAGATGGTCGTCGGCGTACTCGCGGGACGTGACCGCACGGTGGAGGACGAGGCCGCGGCCCGCTGACCCCGCCCCACCGGGTGCGCGCACCCCGCAGGAAGGAGTCGGGGGGACAGGTGCGAGACTGGCCGTATGCCAGTGCTCGATCCGAATCCCCAGAACGGCCAGAAGAAGATGCTGCTCGTCTTCGGCTCGTTCTTCGCCATCTTCGTGATCATCGCCGTCATCGCGACGATCGCCTCACCGTGACGGCGCTGGGTGGGGGTAGCCCCACCATCCCCTAGGGGGTGAGTCTCAGGGTCAAGTGGGTGGATCACCGGATGGGTTGAGGGCCGCGGGTTCCGTAACTTCGTGGTGTGGCCGCGAGACGCGGGCCACAGACGGCTCGAAGACCCACGGAGGCATCATGTCGGCCCGCACGCACTCCCGGCCCCTTTCGCCGACCAGGCGTGACGTCGACATACGGCTGCCCTGGTGGGCCCTGGCCCTGCCGACGCTCGCGTTCGTCGCGCTGCTCGTCCTGATGCTGAACCCGACCGGCGCGCAGGCCGCGAGCGGCGACCCGATGATCGCCCACCTCCTTGAGCGAGCCCGGGAGCTGGTGACGCGCTGAGCACTGTGGACGCCCCATTCCCACCTGCGGAGCCGCCCGTCAACTCCCTGCGCCTGATGGCGTGTTTCATGCGAAGCTGGATGCCATGAGCGTCGCAGAACCCCGCAGGATCGTCCTCTTCCGGCATGCGAAGGCCGACTGGCCCCAGGTGACCGATCACGAGCGGCCGCTCGCTGATCGGGGCCGCAAGGACGCCGCTGTCGCCGGGCGCAAGCTGGCCGACACCGGCATCCCCTTCGGCCTGGCCCTCTGCTCCACCGCCACCCGGACCCGCGAGACCTGGAAACTGGCGGTCCAGGAACTCCCGCAACGGCCGAAGACCGTCTATGAGGAGCGGATCTACGAAGCCTCACCGGGCGAACTCATCGCCCTGCTCAACGAAACCCCGGACGACACCCAGAACGTGGTCCTGATCGGCCACAACCCAGGAGTGCAGGCACTCACCGACATCCTGGCCGAAGAGTCCGAGAGCGACTCCCGCACCAGGCTCACCCGACGAGGCTTCCCCGCGGCGGCCTTCGCGACCCTGTCCTTCACAGGCTCCTGGAAGGGCCTGGAGCCGAAGACGGCGACACTGCTCGACTTCTGGGCACCGACGGAGTAGCACCGGGGCCTGGTGCCGACCGGCGGCACCAGGCCTGCCACCCGCAACCCAGAAAACTACTCCTGGGTGTCCGCCGCCTCGACCTCTTCGCGGGTGACCCCCAGCAGATACAGCACGGTGTCCAGGAAGGGGAAGTTCACCGCGGTGTGCGCGGCCTCCCGCACGACCGGCTTGGCGTTGAAGGCGACACCGAGCCCCGCCGCGTTCAGCATGTCCAGGTCGTTCGCCCCGTCGCCGATCGCCACGGTCTGATCCAGCGGCACCCCCGCCTCCGCCGCGAACCGCCGCAGTAGCCGAGCCTTGCCTGCCCGGTCCACGATCTCGCCGACGACCTTGCCCGTCAGCTTCCCGTCGACGATCTCCAATGTGTTGGCCTGGGCGAAGTCCAGCCCGAGCCGCTCCTTCAGATCGTCGGTGACCTGGGTGAACCCACCCGAGACGACACCCACTTCGAAGCCGAGCCGCTTCAGCGTACGGATCAGCGTGCGCGCACCCGGAGTGAGCCGGACCTCGCTGCGCACCTTGTCCACCACCGACGCGTCGAGCCCCTTGAGCAGCGCCACCCGCGCGTGCAGCGACTGCTCGAAGTCCAGCTCCCCGCGCATCGCGGCGGCGGTCACCTGGGCGACCTCGTCCTCACAGCCCGCGTGCGCGGCGAAGAGCTCGATCACCTCGTCCTGGATGAGCGTGGAGTCCACATCCATGACGACCAGCCGCTGTGCCCGCCGGTGCAGCCCCGCCGCGACGACCGCGACATCGACACCGAGTGCCGCCGCGTCGGTGACCAGGGCGGTGCGCAACTGCTCGGTCGCGACACCGGAGACGGCGAACTCGACCGCCGTCACGGGGTACTTGGCGAGCCGGAAGATACGGTCGATGTTGCCGCCGGTCCTGGTGATCCGCGCGGCGATCGCGGCAGTCGACGCGGCGGTCAGCGGATGCCCGAGCACAGTGACGAGCGAACGTCCGAGCCCACGCGGCCGGTTGTCACCGAGCCCGGAGATGATCTCCGCCTGCATCTTCATGGACTCCGCCCAGCTGTGGACGGTGGCCCGCAGATCGCCTTCGAGCCCGGCAGGCGGCTGCGTCACGAGCGCGCACAGCACCATGCGGCCACGCGTGACGACCTGCTCGATGTCGACCACGTCAACGGAGTAGGCGGCAAGTGTGTCGAACAGACCGGCGGTGATGCCCGGCCTGTCCTTGCCGAAGATTTTGACGAGAAGGGTGGGTACGTCAGCGGTCTGCGTAGCGTTCATGGTGTTTCCACCGTATCCGGCACCCAGTGCCTTCCGCGCACGCGGTCCGACTGACGGACAGGGAACAGTACGTTTCGCCCGGGTGGCGAGCAGCTTACGCGCAGGTCAGCGCCGCCCCTTGGGCGTGCCGGGCGGCGGGGGCGGAGGCGGCGGCGGGGGAGGAGTCCGCTTCTGGGGCTCGGATCCCGATGACCCGCCCCTGCGCCATCCGGGCCGCCGCGGCGGCGGGGAGAGGGGCCTGGCCATGGTCGGCAGCCCGTACAGGTTCTCGGGCGGCGACTCCTCGTCCCCCGAACCACGCCCGTCACCCGACCCGCCACCTTCCCCCGAACCACGCCCGTCAGCCGGGCCACCGCCTTTGCCCGAGCCCTGCTGCCCGCCCGACCCACCGTCGGCGGCCGGCCCACGCCGCCCGCCGGAGCCACCCGGCTCGCCGGGGTCGGTGCTCCGCCCGGAGCTGCCGTCTGTGCCTGGCGCGCGTCGTCGGTCGGGGCCGCTGGGCTCGCCGGGGTCGGTGCTCCGCCCGGAGCTGCCGTCTGTGCCTGGCGCGCGTCGTCGGTCGGGGCCGCTGGGCTCGCCGGGGCCGGAGCTCCATCCCGAGCTGCTACCTGTGCCTGGCCCGCCTCGTCCGTCGGCGCCGCCCGGCTCACCCGGGCCGCCGCCCCATCCACGAGAACGGTCACCCGGCCCCGGCCCACTAGCCCCGCCGGAACCGGCCCACTCGGGCGCGCTGCTCCCATCGGGCGACCGCGCCCCCGTACGCGGGGGATCGGGCGCCCACCCACCCTCGTACGGCTGTCGCCCCTCAGGACTCCAACCGCTCTCCCGCGACTGCTCGGCTCCGGACCCCGCGCCGGCACCCGGCCCGCCCCCATACGGCTGCCCCCACCCGGCCGGTCGCGCGTCCTCGGGTTCCGAGAGGCCCTCGGGCAGCCGTAGGTACGGATTGGTCTCGCGGTTGGGCGGCCGGTAGGGCGAGCTGGGAACGTACGGGCCGGGGTGCGGCCCGCCGCCACCGACCTGCTCCGGACGAACGCCGTACCTCCCTTCCTCGTCCGCCACGCCTGGCACCCCGCCGCTTCCCGCCGTCCCCCGCGCACCGGCCCCCGAACTCGGCACTCCACCCGCTCCCGCTGGTCCAGGCGTTCCGCCCGCCGAGCCTGGTCCCCAGCCTGTTCCCACCGCACCAGGCGCTCCGCCCGCAGAACTCGGCCCCCAGCCTGTTTCCACTGGTCCAGGCGTCCCACCCTCGGAACCGGGCCCCCAGTCCGCCCTCACCGGCCCAGGCGCCCCACCCGCAGATCCCGGCCCCCAGCCTGCCCCCACCAGCGCAGGCGCTCCGCCCGCCACCCCGCCCGCCATACCCCCCTCTGCCCCACCCGGCCCCGCCGGCCCGGCCCACGCGTCACCCAGTGCCAACGGGACCGCCCGCCACCCCGCCGCCCCGCTCGCGTACGCCAGTAGGGCGCCCAACGCTCCCGTGCCCGCGCCCCACAGGGCACCCAGCAGCAGGGCCGCGATCAGTTGCCCGTGCAGTTCGATTCCGGCGCCGAACGCGTCGAAGCCCAGTACCGAGATCGAGGCGTCCACGGACACCTCCGCCAGCCAGGCGAGCAGCGGCAACGCCACCGCGGTCACCGCCCCCAGCCGTAGCGCGCAGCGGCCGGCGAAACGCAGGGCACCCGGGTCCCGTACGGCGAGAGGCACCCACCCCTTGACGTCGGCGGAGCCGACCCCGCGTGCCAGTGGTGTCCGTGCCGCCGTCAGGATGCCCGCGAGCAGCATCATCAAGGCCGCCGCGACCCCCAGCAGCCATACCCGGCTGTCCAGTTCGGCCAGCCGGCCGAGGCTCACCGACTGGTCGTCCGGCGAGCTGAGCAGCCGGTCAAGGGGATCCGGCAGGAAGTTCACCAGCACCCCGGACGCGCTGCCGTCGTACGGGACGAACAGACCGATCGGGATGCCGAGCCAGACGCCGTTGGGCGCGCCGAGCAGGGCCGCGCCCGCGATGCGTTTGGGGTGGGCGTCGTCGATCGCCGCGTACGCGGCCGCCGCGAGTCCCGCGGCCACCGCCACCAGAGCGACGGTGACGAATGCGGACACCGCCGGACGGACGACGCGATGGACGGCCTCCCAACCGCGCGGCAGGGGAGTACGGCGGGACGCCAGAAGCGCGATCGTCAGGACCGCGGCCGCCCACACCAGGCCGCCGAGCAGAGTGGGGACGGTGTCGACGGTGAAGCCGACCGCTGCCTTCGCGCCGATCAGGTCGCCGACCCGGTCGGGCAGCAGCCCCCCGATGTCACCGACCCCGGGGATCTCGATGCCCCCGCCGCCGCCTCCGCCCGTACCCGGCAGATCGTCGAGGCCCAGGCTGCCGCCGTCGATCGTGATGACGTCGTGTCCGGCCCACGCCAGCCCGCCCAGGGTCGCCACGAAGAAGGCGACCATCGTGCCCGCGCGCGCGAGGAGTTCGGACGGGGAGATCACAACTCCCGCCCCGCGCAGGGACCGTAGGAAGAACCACGACAGAAGCAGCGCACCCACCAGGCCGACGCCCAGTGGCGCGATCTCGATGGCGGTGGCCGCCTCCGCCCCTTGCAGGCCGAAGGCCGACACATCACCGGACGGTGTGACCGAACCACCAGCCCCAAGCGCCACGACCGCCGCGGTCATCGGCCCCAGCGAGGCCGTGGAGTCCGCCTCCAGCAGATGCAGTCCGAGCGCCGCCGTTCCCGCCATTCCGATCAACGCCCAGCTCACGGCGACGATCGCGGAGAGCGCCACGTCCCCCCGCGGCGGCCTACGGTCCCGCTCGGATGTCCCGATGTTCATCGTCGGCCCCCCGATCCGCGCGGCGGCGTCCACCGCGCGTGTCCCCCTCGCGTGGGATTACCACTCTCCGGGCCTGTCTCCACCCCGTCAACGGCGCGTCGCTGTCCGCTTTTACGCCCCGCGCGCAAGGCCCGACTTTCGGTCAGGGGACTGAGCCTGAAATAGTTCCCCACGATGTTCGACATCCCTAGACTCCCCGTGTTGGGGCAGATATTCGGGGGACAACACAGTGGGGCATGGAGTGCCGGAACTCGTACTGGAATTGAACGGACGGACCTGGACGCTCGATTCGTCCAGGCCCTACACCCTCGGACGCGATCCGCAGGGTGACATCGTGCTCGATGACGCCAGGGTCTCCTGGCGGCACGCCACGATCAGCTGGGGCGGCCGGAGCTGGGCCATCGAGGACCACGGCAGCACCAACGGCACCTTCGTGCAGGGGCAGCGCGTCCACCAGATGGAGGTCGGGCCGGGCTCGGCCGTCCATCTCGGCAACGCGACCGACGGCCCGCGGCTGAATCTCTCCAGCGGCGCCGCCTCGGTCGCGACACCGCAGGTGGCACAGGTTCAGCAACAGCCGTTCGCGGCCCAGGGCGCGAGCCCCGGCTGGGCACAGCAGCCCCAGCAGCAGGCGCCGGAACAGGGCTGGCCGCGGCCCGAGCCGCAGCAGCACGCCGCCGCGATCCCGCAGCAGCAGAGCCCCGGACCGGGCGCGGCAGGCCCGGGCGCGGGCGCGCCGCCGGTGTACGGCGACCGCAGCCCGACCACCTTCCACCAGCTGCTCCTCGGCCGCGTGATGCGCATCGGCCGCGCGCTGGAGAACGACCTGGTCGTCTCCGACCTCCAGGTCTCGCGCCACCACGCCGAGTTCCACGCGACCCCCGACAGCCGCTTCGAGATCCGCGACCTGGGCTCGCACAACGGCACGTACGTCAACGGCATGCCGATCGCCAAGGGCGGCACCGCCCTGCTCGGCCCGAACGACATCGTCGGCGTCGGCCACTCCACGTTCCGGCTGGTCGGCGACCATCTCGAGGAGTTCGTCGACACCGGTGAGATCTCCTTCTCGGCCCGCCATCTGACGGTCACCGTGGACGGCGGCAAGCAGATCCTCAAGGACGTCTCCTTCGGCGTCCCGGAGAAGTCGCTGATCGCGGTCATCGGCCCGTCCGGCTCCGGCAAGTCGACGCTCCTGAAGGCGCTCACCGGCTACCGGCCCGCCAACCAGGGCGACGTCCTCTACGACAACCGCAACCTGTACAAGCAGTTCGCCGAGCTGCGCCAGCGCATCGGTCTGGTCCCGCAGGACGACATCCTGCACAAGGAACTGACCGTCAAGAAGGCCCTCAAGTACGCGGCCAAACTGCGCTTCCCCGCCGACACCACGACGCAGGAGCGCGAGCACCGTATCGACGAGGTGCTGCGCGAGCTGAAGCTCGACATCCACAAGGAGAAGAAGGTCACCTCCCTCTCCGGCGGCCAGCGCAAGCGCGTCTCGGTGGCCCTGGAGCTCCTCACCAAGCCGTCGCTGATCTTCCTGGACGAGCCGACCTCCGGCCTCGACCCGGGCATGGACAGAGATGTCATGCAGTTGCTGCGCGGCCTCGCCGACGACGGCCGTACGGTCCTGGTCGTCACCCACTCCGTGGCCGAACTGGCCCTGTGTGACAAGCTCCTGGTGATGGCGCCGGGCGGCGCGGTGGCGTACTTCGGCCCGCCCGAGGAGGCCCTGAACTTCTTCGGCTACGACTCCTGGGCCGATGTCTTCTCCGCCTTCGAGAACTACCGCGACTACGACTGGGCCGGACGCTGGAAGGGCTCGCAGCACTACCAGATGTACGCCGCGGACATCGACGCCGTAGCCCCGCAGTCCGTAGACATGCCCAGCGCGCAGGCCATGCGCCCGCCCAAGCCGCAGGGCTGGGGCTCCCAGCTGATGACCCTGATCCGGCGCTACGCGGCGGTCATCGTCTCCGACAAGGGCTTCCTGGCGCTGACGGTGATCCTGCCGGCCGTCCTCGGCGCGGTCAGCCTGCTCATCGACCCGGACAACAGCCTCCTGCCCAACCCCCCGCGCAAGAACGGCACCATCGTGCCCAACGGCACCGCCACCACGGTGCTCCTGATCCTCGCGGTCGGTGCCTGCTTCGCCGGCGCCGCGAACTCGGTCCGCGAACTGATCAAGGAACGGGTCATCTACGAACGGGAGCGCGCGACCGGCCTGTCACGCTCGGCGTATCTGATGTCCAAGGTGATCGTCCTCGGCCTCATCACGGTCCTGCAGGGCCTCATGGTCGGCGCGATCGGCTTCTCCAGCCGGACGATCCCGGACGAGGGCGTGATCTTCGGCAAGCTCGTGCTGCTCGAGCTCTCCATCCCGATCATGGCGCTCGGCTTCTCCTCGATGATGTTCGGCCTGGTCATCTCGTCGCTGGTGAAGACGTCCGAGAAGACCATGCCGCTGCTCGTCATGTTCGCGATCATCCAGGTCGTGTTCACCGGCTGCCTGTTCATCCTGCACGGCAGCATGGGCGTCAACGAGTTCTCGTATCTGATGCCGTCCCGCTGGGCGGTCGCCGCCGCCGGCGCCACGCTGGACTTCAACAAGATCAGCCCGAACGTCGACGACCCTTCCAACACGGACCCCCTCTGGGACCACACGGCCGCTGCCTGGGGCATGGACATGGTCGCCCTGATCGCCCTCGGCGTGATCTGCGGCTTCTTCGTGGCCCGCTTCCTGCGCCGCCACGAGCCCGAGGTCATGCGCAAGTGACCACGGCCGTACGACGGTGAAGGGCGGCACCCCGGTGGGGGTGCCGCCCTTTCGCCCTGTACGAGTCAGAGGTCCGCGCAAGCCTCAGTACGCGCCGTTGACGTTGTCGATCGAGCCGTACCTGTCGGCCGCGTAGTTGGCGGCGGCCGTGATGTTGGCGACCGGGTCGTAGATGCTCGTCGAGGTACCGGAGACGTGGTACGCGTTGAAGGTCGGCTGGATGACCTGGAGCAGACCGATCGACGGGGTGCCGTTCTGGGCGTTGATGTCCCAGCCGTTCACGGCGTTCGGGTTGCCCGTGGACTCCCGCATGATGTTGCGGTACAGGCCGTTGTAGGAACCCGGGATGCCCTTGCGGCCCATGATGTCGAGGGCCTCGCGGATCCAGCCGTCGAGGTTGTTCGCGTACGACTTCTTGGCGGCCTTCCTGAGCGCGGCACGCTTGGCGGACCGGCTCGCGGCCTCCCTCGCCTTGCGCTCCTTGGCCGCCTTCGCCGCGGCCTTCTTCTTTGCGGCCTTCTTCTTCGCGGCCTTCTTGGCGGCAGCCTTCTTCGCCGCGGCCTTCTTCGCTGCGGCCTTCTTGGCGGCAGCGGCGTCGGCCGCCTTCTTCTTCGCGGCGGCGGCCTCGGCCTTGACGGTCGCGCCGGCCAGCTGGTCGGTGATGCTCGCCTTCACGTCCCTGACCTGCTCCTGGCTGAACACCACGGGAGCGGTGGTGACGGCCTCGGAGGCGGGCCGGGTGTCGCCGCTCGGTACGAGGGTGAACGCGAGGGCGGCGGCGCTGAGCGTGGCGGCACCGGCGATCGCGAGCTTGCGGGTCCTGGCCGACGTACGACTACGACCAGAAGTGGCGGTGTTCTCGGGCATGGCGGATGGACCTCTTCGAATAGCGCGGAGGTCGCTCGATGTCCGGGGACAGGGGTGCTTCCGGCACAAACGCCGCGGGCGGAACCCGCGGCGCTGAGCGACGGCTGCCATTCTTAGCGGCCGCAAAATAATGTGGCAAAGGTGTGACGTACTACGAGGGGTAGTGGATCCAGGAAGGGCAAAATAGGACAGATCGGAGCGTCTTTCCCGCTCACCCAGTGGACGTTTGTCTCCTATGGCCCCTAGTAAGTGATGTGCGCCCTATGTTCGGGGTCACATGCGTCGACCGTTCGCCTCACTGCTGGTTGCGAGAGCAATGCTCAGTGTGAGGCGCTGCTGCGCGCCTCCCCCGGAAGAAGGAGGTGTACGTCCCCGAACTCGTGCCACAGATACCGCTCACGCAACGCCTCCTCGTACCCCCGGTCGATCGCCGCCCGTCCCGCGACCGCCTCCAGCATCAGAAGATGCGAGGCCTCCGGCTCGTGCAGCCCCGTCAGCAGTCCGTCGACCACCTGTACCCCGCGCTCGGGCGTCACCACCAGGTCCGTCCAGCCGCCGGCCGCCCGGACCACACCCGCCGGCCCGGCCGCGGACTCCACGGCCCGCACCGCCGTCGTACCGACCGCCACGACCCGCCCACCCCCGGCCCGCACGGCGTTGATCAGCCGCGCCGAGGACTCAGGCACCGCGAATCGCTCCGGATACGGCGGCTCGTGCGCCTCCGCGGACGCGACCCCGGTGTGCAGCCTGACAGGCGCGAACTGCACACCCCGGCTCACCAGCTGCGCCACCAGCCGCGCGGTGAAGGGCCGCGCGGCACTCGGCATCTCCGCGCTGCCCGCCCCGTCGCGGGACGGCAGCGCGAACACCGTCTGATATACGGACAACGGCTGATCGCGTTCCGTGTAGGAGTACCGGATGGGCCGCCCGTGCTCCCGCAGAAGAGACAGCACCTGCCCGTCCACCCGCGCCCACCACAGTCGGGGGCCGCGCACGCTCAGCGGCTCCTCCATGACCAGCTCCGAGCCGCCGGGCAACCGCACCACCGTCCCCGCGGCCCCGCCCGCACGCGCGCGCGTGGAGCCCGTCCCGTCGGGATCCCGCAGCTCGACGGCCCATCGCCCGTCGTCCCCGAGCGTCGAGAAATGCACCACCACGCGCGCGTACCCGACCCACCCGTCCACAGCGGCGGCCAACGTCGACGACGTGTTGACGACCAGCAGATCCCCCGCCCGCAACTGCCGGGGCAACTCCGAGAACGCGTGATGTGTCACCGCCGTCCCCCGCGACACCAGCAGCCTCACGGCGTCCCGGTCCAGCCCCGGCCCCCGCTGCTCGGCGGGCACCCGCGCCGACAGCTCCTCCGGCACCCGCACGGCCAGCGTCATCGCCCCTCCACCAGGGACGGCGCCGAGTACCGCCCGCTCGCCGGCCGCTCGTCCAGCAGCCGCAGAAACGCGGGTACGACACTGCCGGGCGCCGGCCGCGGCTCAGCGTCTCCAGGCACGGCCGCCGCGTACAGATCCGTCCCCATGTCACCGGGATCGACCGCCCAGACCCGCAAGCCCGGCTCCTCCTCCCCGAGCACCGCCGCCAGCTGGTCGAGCGCCGCCTTGGACGCCCCGTAGCCGCCCCACGTCTCGTACGCCTCGGCCGCCGCATCCGAACTCACGGCGATCACCGCCCCGGCCGCAGCCCCCCTGAGCAGCGGCAACGCCTCCTGAACCAGCCCCAGCGCGGCCACCACGTTCACCTCGAGAGCCCGCCGCAGCCCCTCCAGGGGCAGCTCCTCCAGCCGTACGAGCGGTTCGGCGCCCAACGCGCTCGCGTTGCTCACCAGGAGATCGAGGCCACCCAGCTTCTGCGCGGCCGACGCCAGCCCGGCGCGGTGACCGGCGTCCGTGACATCGCCGGCAAGGGCCTCCACCCGCCCTCCGTACGCACCGAGCGCCTCCGCGGTGGCGTGCAGCACCTCCGGGGTCCTGGCATCCAGGACGAGATCCCAGCCCCGTTGCGCCAGCGCCGAGGCGAGCGCCCGCCCCAGCCCCTTGGAAGCCCCCGTGATGATCGCTACCGGCATGACAACCTGTCCCCTCGTCCCCGGCTGCCGAAGTGGCAGCACACCCAACGTAGGAACGGGACCCTCCCGGCCGCCTCGTCCAAGGGCCGCAATACGGCGGGGCCCTTCGCCCTAGGCCCTTCGTCGCAGGCGGGGCCGCCACAGGTCGGATACGCACTGTCACACCCCGCCGGTACCGTGAGGGCATGAGTCAAGGACCCCGGTCCGGCCTGGCCGCGGTGAGCGCCGCGCTGCTGGCCATGAGCAGGCACCTCGAGGTGCGCGACGTCCTCAAGACGATCGTCGCCTCCGCCAGAGAGCTGCTCGACGCGCAGTACGCGGCGCTGGGCGTCCCGGACGACCACGGCGGCTTCGCCCAGTTCGTGGTCGACGGGGTCAGCGACGCCCAGTGGAAGGCCATCGGCCCGCTCCCGCGCCAGCACGGCATCCTCGCCGCGATGCTGCACGAGGCCCGCCCCGAACGCCTGGCCGACGTCCGCAAGGACCCGCGCTTCGAAGGCTGGCCCGCCGCCCACCCCGACATGTCCGACTTCCTCGGCCTGCCGATCCGGGACGGCGAGGAGGTACTGGGCGCACTGTTCCTGGCCAACAAGAACTGCGCGAAGTCCTCCGGAGACTGCGGCTTCACCGAGGACGACGAGGAGCTCCTCTCCATCCTGGCCCAGCACGCGGCGATCGCCCTGACCAACGCCCGCCTCTACGAACGCAGCCGCGAACTGACCATCGTCGAGGAACGCTCCCGACTCGCCCACGAACTGCACGACGCGGTCAGCCAGAAACTGTTCTCCCTGCGCCTGACCGCCCAGGCCGCCACCACCCTGGTGGACCGCGACCCCGCCCGCGCCAAGGGCGAACTGCAACAGGTGGCCGCGCTGGCCGCGGAAGCGGCCGACGAACTGCGCGCGGCGGTCGTGGAGCTGCGCCCCACGGGCCTGGACGAGGACGGTCTGATCGCCACGCTGCGCACCCACGTCCAGGTCCTCGACCGCGCGCACTCCGCGCGCGTGACCTTCGACAGTCGCGGGGTCCGCGCCCTGCCGGCGGCCCAGGAGGAGGCGCTGCTCAGGGTCGCCCAGGAGGCCCTGCACAACGCCCTGCGACACTCCGGGGCCGCCCTGGTGGAGGTGACCCTGACAAAGCGAGGACCGGGCGCCGCCCTGCGTGTCACCGACGACGGCAGCGGCTTCGACCCGACGGCGGTCCGCAGCGCCGGACGCCACCTGGGACTGGTCTCCATGCGGGACCGGGCGAGCGGCGTCGGCGGCAGCCTGGACGTGGAATCGGCGCCCGGAAAGGGCACCACGATCGAGATGGAGGTCCCCGGTGGCTGACGCAATCAGGGTGCTGCTGGTCGACGACCACCAGGTGGTCCGGCGGGGCCTGCGCACGTTCCTCGAAGTGCAGGACGACATCGAGGTCGTGGGCGAGGCGTCGGACGGCGCCGAGGGAGTCGACCGCGCGCAGGAACTGAAACCCGACATCGTCCTCATGGACGTCAAGATGCCGGGGATGGACGGCGTCGAGGCGCTGCGCAGACTCCGTGAACTCGACAACCCCGCGCGCGTGCTGATCGTCACGAGCTTCACCGAGCAGCGCACGGTGATCCCGGCCCTCCGCGCGGGCGCCGCCGGTTACGTCTACAAGGACATCGACCCGGACGCCCTCGCCGGCGCCATCCGCTCCGTCCACGCCGGACACATCCTGCTCCAGCCCGAGGTCGCCGGCGCGCTGCTGACCCAGGAGGAGACCCACTCGGGCCAGGGGAGGGGCGGCTCGCTCACCGAGCGGGAACGGGAGGTGCTGACCTTGATCGCGGACGGCCGGTCGAACCGGGAGATAGCCCGAGCCCTGGTGCTGTCCGAGAAGACGGTCAAGACACACGTCTCGAACATCCTGATGAAACTCGACCTGGCGGACCGCACCCAGGCGGCGTTGTGGGCGGTACGTCACGGTGTGACCGGATGACCGGCAATTCGGAACGTTCCCTTCCGGGCTGAGATTCATACCGTCGTGGGAATGTCCCCCAGATGGCGCATCCTTCGTGGATTTCCGGCGTTCTTCAGTGCGTGCCGCGGCGACCTGCCGCGGTGAACGCAAAGGGAGGGCACAGACATGAAGAACCTGAAGAAGGCCGCCGCCGTGACGATGGTGGCGGGCAGCCTGGTCGCCGCCGGCGCCGGTTTCGCCTCCGCCACCGAGGGCGCGCACGCCAACGGCCAGGCCGTCGGCTCGCCCGGCGTCGCCTCGGGCAACCTCGTCCAGGCCCCGGTGCACATCCCGGTGAACGTGGTGGGCAACAGCGTCAACGTCATCGGCGTGCTGAACCCCGCCTTCGGCAACCTCGGCCTCAACCACTGAGGACCTGACCTCCGGCCTCCTGGGTACGCCCGGGAGGCCGGTCGGGGCAACCGTCGTGGCCGGAGCAGGTATTTCAGCGCCGGTCCAGGCATCTCAGCCCGTCCGGCGTTTGAGGACAAGGCCCGTTCAGGGCCGAAGCGGGGGCCTGGGGGCGGCAGCCCCCAGCGACGCCCACACCAACAGCCCCGCACCGCACAACACAACAAACCTCACCGCACCCCCCGCTCCACCACAACGGAGTTGTACGCCGCGACCTGCGCCCGCCGAGCCGTCCGCTCCACCGGCCGCAACGCCTCCGCCCGAGCCGCGATCTCCGATGCGCTCACCGCCCCGCCGGGCCCGTTCTCGGACGCCACCGAGACCAGCAGCCCCACGCGCTGCGCCAGCTCCAGCACCCGTACAGCCCGTGGCGGATACCCCGGCGCCAACACCTCGCGCCCCCGCTCCGCCCGCGCCCGGTACGCGTCGATCGCCGCCTCCGCGACCGGCCCCGACCCGGCGAGGTCCAGCCGGGACAACAGTGCCGTCGCGTCCCGCAGCGCCTCCGCGAGCTCCCGCTCGGCCTCCCCGAGGGACGGCACATCGGCGGGCGGCGCCTCCCGTACCGGCAGACAGTGCCAGACGACCTCGACGTGCACGTCCCCGGCAGGCCCGGCCTCGTACACCTCAGGCACCAGCCCCAGCGCGGCGCCCTCGCAGAGCACCGCCTCCTCCGCCTCCAGCGCCCGCGTGTTGAACTCGGGGGGCCCGCTCAGCCCGAGCGGATGCCCGGGTGCCGGCAGGGCGATCCGCAGTCCGGACGCGCCGAGCGCCCGCAGCCGCCCCAGCGCGAGCGTGAGACCGACGGGCGCCGACTCACCGGGCAGCCCCTCGACCCGGTGCACCGCGTCCTCCCCGATGACGGCCGTCACCGCGTCGTCCGGCGAAACAAGTCCGGCCAAAAGGGCATTTCCCCATGCGGCCAGTCGTCCTGAGCGTGGTTCCGAGAGCATGCCCCCACCCTAAGGACCGACCGAGGGGCGGGACCGGGCGACCGGTGGCGTAGATTTCGTGGGGGGCTGCGCCCACGGGCGCACACGATTCGTGAGACTGGCCGACACTGCATTGGGAGACAACCCGCTCATGAGCGATGTTCTGGAGCTGGAGGACGTATCCGTGGTCCGCGAGGGCCGGGCTCTGGTGGACCAGGTCTCCTGGTCGGTCAAGGAGGGCGAGCGCTGGGTCATCCTCGGCCCGAACGGCGCCGGGAAGACCACCCTCCTGAACCTCGCTTCCAGCTACCTCTTCCCCAGCCAGGGCACGGCCAGCATCCTCGGCGAGACCCTCGGCAAGGTCGACGTCTTCGACCTGCGCCCGCGCATCGGCATGGCCGGCATCGCCATGGCGGACAAGCTCCCCAAGCGCCAGACCGTGCTGCAGACGGTACTGACCGCCGCGTACGGCATGACGGCCGGCTGGCAGGAGGAGTACGAGGACATCGACGAGCAGCGCGCCCGCGCCTTCCTCGACCGCCTCGGCATGAGCGACTACCTCGACCGCCGCTTCGGCACCCTCTCCGAGGGCGAACGCAAGCGGACCCTGATCGCCCGCGCGCTGATGACCGACCCCGAGCTGTTGCTCCTCGACGAGCCCGCCGCCGGCCTCGACCTCGGCGGCCGTGAGGACCTCGTACGCCGTCTCGGCCGTCTCGCCCGCGACCCGATCGCCCCCTCCATGATCATGGTCACGCACCATGTCGAGGAGATCGCCCCGGGCTTCACCCACGTGCTGATGATCCGCCAGGGCAAGGTGCTCGCCGCCGGCCCCCTGGAGCTCGAACTCACCTCCCGCAACCTGTCGTTGTGCTTCGGCCTGCCCCTCGTCGTCGAACAGGTCGGCGAACGGTGGACCGCTCAGGGCCTCTCGATGTCCTGACACCACACGAACCACCCTGAGGAACGACTGGAACAACTGGAAGAAGCCTGTGCCAAGTTGATCGGCGTACTGTCGGTGACCAGGCCCGCGGACCTACCATGACGGTGTGAACGACATCGACGCATGGGTGTGGTGGCTCGTCGGCGCGGTGGCGCTGGGTATCCCGCTCGTCGTGACCGCGATGCCGGAACTCGGCATGCTCGCGGTGGGCGCGCTGGCCGCTGCCGGCGCGGCGGGACTCGGCGCCGGAGTCGTCGTCCAGGTGCTCGTGTTCGCCGTAGTGTCGACCGCGCTCATCGCCGTCGTACGGCCCATCGCGACCCGGCACCGCGCCGACCGGCCCCGACTCCTGTCCGGAATCGACGCGTTGAAGGGCAAACAGGCCGTCGTCCTGGAACGCGTCGACGGTTCCGGTGGCCGGATCAAGCTCGCCGGAGAGGTCTGGTCGGCCCGCTCCCTGGACACCCAACTCGCTTACGAAGTAGGCCAGGAGGTGGACGTCGTCGAGATCGAGGGGGCCACGGCGATCGTCATGTGACCTCGCACGACGTAAGTGAACGGAACGTCCACGGGGCAGCCGACGGTCTGTCACACTCGTCCAGCAAGATCTTCACAAGCAAGATCTTCAACAGGCATACGATCTTTCCGTAAGCGCCAAGGCGGAGAAGGGTACGGGGAGCCACGATGGAACCCATCATCATCGTCCTGATCATTCTGGTGGTGTTGGTCTTCATCGCCCTGATCAAGACCATCCAGGTCATTCCACAGGCGAGCGCCGCCATCGTGGAGCGGTTCGGCCGCTACACGCGGACACTCAACGCGGGCCTGAACATCGTCGTCCCGTTCATCGACACCATCCGCAACCGCATCGACCTCCGCGAGCAGGTCGTGCCGTTCCCGCCGCAGCCGGTGATCACCCAGGACAACCTGGTCGTCAACATCGACACCGTCATCTACTACCAGGTGACGGACGCGCGCGCGGCGACGTACGAGGTCGCCAGCTACATCCAGGCCATCGAGCAGCTCACCGTCACCACCCTCCGCAACATCATCGGTGGCATGGACCTGGAGCGGACCCTGACCTCCCGCGAGGAGATCAACGCAGCCCTGCGCGGAGTGCTCGACGAGGCCACCGGCAAGTGGGGTATCCGCGTCAACCGCGTCGAGCTGAAGGCGATCGAGCCGCCGACCTCCATCCAGGACTCGATGGAGAAGCAGATGCGCGCCGACCGTGACAAGCGCGCCGCGATCCTCACCGCCGAAGGTATCCGCCAGTCCCAGATCCTCACGGCGGAAGGTGAGAAGCAGTCCGCGATCCTGCGCGCCGAAGGTGAGGCCAAGGCGGCCGCCCTGCGCGCCGAGGGCGAGGCCCAGGCCGTCCGTACGGTCTTCGAGGCCATCCACGCCGGCGACCCGGACCAGAAGCTTCTCTCCTACCAGTACCTCCAGATGCTCCCGAAGATCGCCGAGGGCGACGCCAACAAGCTCTGGATCGTCCCCAGCGAAATCGGCGACGCCCTCAAGGGCCTCTCCGGCGCCATGGGCAACTTCGGTAACCTGGGCGGCGGTTCGGGCGGCGGAGGCAACACGGGCGGCGGCTCGGAACGCCGAGAGAAGCCGTCCATCACTGATTGACGTACGGCTACCCCCGCGCCCCGCCCAGGGGCGCGGGGAACTGCGCGACAAGCCACCAGCAACCCGCAGCGAACGAAACAACCAGTGGACCCCGAACAAGCTCGACCGGCACAAACCTACGCAGCCGGCTGAGCCAGCCACTCCGGCAGCGCCTCGAAGTCCTCCTGCCCCAAAGCCAAAAGCATCGCGTCCGCGGGCGACGGCTCGAACGGCAGCCGCAACAGCGGCATCCCCGCCTGCTCCGGAGTCCGCGCCGCCTTGCGGTGGTTGTCCTCCGCGCACGACGCGACGGTGTTCAGCCAGGAGTCCTGCCCGCCCTGCGCCCGCGGCACCACGTGGTCCACGGTCGTCGCCCGCCGACCGCAGTACGCGCACCTGTGCCGGTCCCGGACCAGCACACCGCGCCTCGACCACGGTGCTTGTCTTCGGAACGGCACCCGGACGTAGCGGCAGAGCCTGATCACCCGCGGCGCCGGTATGTCGACAGCGGCTCCACGCATACGGATCTCGGGGTGGGCCTGCTCGACAACAGCCTTGTCCTGCAGCACCAGAACGACGGCTCGGTTCAACGTCACCGTCGACAGCGGCTCGAAGCTCGCGTTCAGCACCAGCGTGTCTCGCATCCAGCCCACCTCCTATGCTCACCGGCCCACCGCCTGGCGGGCTTGGATCAACTCTGGCCGGGCACGCCGAGATGGACAACGCAATAAAAAATGCCCGCCTCTGATCACTTCCATGACCAGAGGCGGGCAAACGTTCAATGAACGTCAGTCTTCGGCGGGAACCTCGTACTCGGCGACGAGTTGGGCCCGCGCGAGCGTGTGGAACCGCAGGTTGAACCCGACGACCGCGGGCGACGCGTCCGCGTCCGGACCCAACTTCTCCTGATCCACGGCGTACACCGTGAACACATACCGGTGCGGGCCGTCCCCGGCCGGCGGCGCCGCACCGCCGAAGTCCTTGGTGCCGTAGTCGTTGCGCGCCTGGACCACACCGTCCGGCAGCCCCTCGAACTTGTCACTGCCCGCACCTGTCGGCAACTCGGTCACCGAGGCCGGGATGTCGAACGCGACCCAGTGCCAGAACCCGCTGCCCGTAGGCGCGTCCGGGTCGTAGCAGGTCACGGCGAAGCTCTTGGTCTCCGGCGGGAACCCCTCCCACCGCAGCTGCGGCGAGGTGTTGCCAGCTGCGTAGACCTGAGCGTCCTTGAGGGTCGAACCCGCCTCGACATCCTCACTCGTGACCGTGAACGACGGCACGGGCGGATGGAAGTCGTGCGGCAGCGGCGGCCTCTTGAGTTCGGTCACCTCGGTACCTCCTGGTGGGATCGGTTGTCCTTGCGGCCTTCTCCGGCCACTAGAACCAGTTGCGCTTGCTGCCGACCTCGGCCAGCCACTGGTTCAGGTACGCGGCCCAGTCCGTCCCCTGGTAGTCGTGCAGCCCCACCTGGAACGAGCGGAAGGTGTCACTGCCCTCGCTGAACAGCCCCGGCTTCTTGTCCATCTCCAGCACGACGTCCATCGAGTGCTCGTCGGCGACGAAGGTCAACTCGACCTGGTTCAGGCCCCGGTACTGCGCCGGCGGGAAGAACTCGATCTCCTGGTAGAAGGGGAGCTTCTGCCGGGTACCGCGGACGTGGCCGCGCTCCATGTCCGCGTTCTTGAAGCGGAAGCCCAACTGGATGAAGGCGTCCAGGATCGCCTTCTGCGCGGGCAACGGGTGCACGTTGATGGGGTCCAGGTCACCGGAGTCGATGGCACGGGCGATCGCCAGCTCGGTGGTCACGCCGATGTGCATCCCGCGCAGCGGCTGGCCGTCGATCATCGTGATCGGCGTCTCCCAGGGGATCTCCAGCCCGAACGGCACGACATGCACAGCTCCGGCCTGTACCTCGAAGGCGCCGCCCAGCCGTACCTTCGTGAACTCGACGTCCTGCTTGTACTCCTGGTCGCCGCCCTCGACCTCGACCTTGGCCTGAAGCCCGACCGACAGCCCCTCGATCTGCTGGTTGACGGAACCGCCCTGGATTCGTACCTCACCCTGGACCACACCACCCGGAACGACGTTGACCTCCGTCAACACCGTCTCGACCGAGGCCCCGCCGGCACCCAGGCTCGCGAGCAGCTTCTTGAACGCCATGTCTCTCCTTCTCCAGCGATCCTTAGCGATCCCTTGATCCTTAGAAACGCGATCCGGCCGTGGCCGGTTCCGCTCTCACCCTGGCAAGGCGGACGCCTCCTGGCCACCCCGTTCACCCGGACACGCCTGCACTACGCTCGGACGGCATGATCGCGCCCGCTGACCGTACGCCCCTCCCCAGGGAGTTCTTCGACCGGCCGGTCCTGGAGGTCGCCCCGGATCTCCTGGGTCGAATCCTCGTACGGACCTCCCCGGAAGGTCCGATCGAACTGCGCCTCACCGAGGTGGAGGCGTACGACGGCCCGAACGACCCCGGCTCCCACGCCTATCGGGGCCCCACGCCCCGCAACAGCGTGATGTTCGGTCCGCCCGGTCATGTGTACGTCTACTTCACCTACGGCATGTGGCACTGCATGAACCTGGTGTGCGGCCCCGAGGGCACGGCGAGCGGGGTCCTGCTCCGCGCCGGCGAGATCATCGAGGGCGCCGACCTCGCCCACAAACGTCGAATTTCGGCCCGAAACGGCAACGAACTGGCCAAAGGGCCGGCCCGCCTGGCCACGGCCCTGGGCGTGGACAGAGCACTCGACGGTACGGACGCCTGCGCAGTCGGGGCCGCGCCGATCACGGTCCTGACGGGCACCCCCGTCGGCCCGGGCCAGGTGAGCAGTGGTCCGCGCACCGGTGTGGCCGGCGACGGAGGCGTCCACCCCTGGCGCTTCTGGATCACCAACGACCCTACGGTGAGCCCGTATCGGGCCCATGCGCCCCGTCTTCGCTCAACTTGACGCGCCCTTGGGGGGTCCGTAATGTAGCCCGAGCCGCTTGAACCGGGTACGGCGATCGCCTGCAGCCGGAAGTGGCCAACCCACTACCTACAACTCCCTCTCAGCGGGGGCAATTTCGGCGTGCCTGCATGCTGAATTGCGAACGCGAGGAACTCGATTATGAGTTACCGAGAGAATCGGCTAACGTAGTGAATGTCGAAAGGCCGACAGGCGAAAGCTGAAAAGCCCGAGACGAGCCCGCCGACAGGGAATCGGATCAGAAAATGATCTGATAGAGTCGGAAACGCAAGACAGCAAGAACCGAAGGGAAACTGCCCGGAGGAAAGCCTGAGAGAGTCTCTTGGGTGAGTACGAAGGAAGCGTCCGTTCCTTGAGAACTCAACAGCGTGCCAAAAATCAACGCCAGATATGTTGATACCCCGGCTCACAGAATGTTCTGTGGGTTCGAGGTTCCTTTGAAGTAAACACAGCGAGGACGCTGTGAACGGTCGGGCTTATTCCGCCTGACTGTTCCGCTCTCGTGGTGTGACCCGATTACGGGTTGACATTCACGGAGAGTTTGATCCTGGCTCAGGACGAACGCTGGCGGCGTGCTTAACACATGCAAGTCGAACGATGAAGCCTTTCGGGGTGGATTAGTGGCGAACGGGTGAGTAACACGTGGGCAATCTGCCCTGCACTCTGGGACAAGCCCTGGAAACGGGGTCTAATACCGGATAATACCTTCCCTCGCATGGGGGTGGGTTCAAAGCTCCGGCGGTGCAGGATGAGCCCGCGGCCTATCAGCTTGTTGGTGAGGTAGTGGCTCACCAAGGCGACGACGGGTAGCCGGCCTGAGAGGGCGACCGGCCACACTGGGACTGAGACACGGCCCAGACTCCTACGGGAGGCAGCAGTGGGGAATATTGCACAATGGGCGAAAGCCTGATGCAGCGACGCCGCGTGAGGGATGACGGCCTTCGGGTTGTAAACCTCTTTCAGCAGGGAAGAAGCGCAAGTGACGGTACCTGCAGAAGAAGCGCCGGCTAACTACGTGCCAGCAGCCGCGGTAATACGTAGGGCGCAAGCGTTGTCCGGAATTATTGGGCGTAAAGAGCTCGTAGGCGGTCTGTCGCGTCGGATGTGAAAGCCCGGGGCTTAACCCCGGGTCTGCATTCGATACGGGCAGACTAGAGTGTGGTAGGGGAGATCGGAATTCCTGGTGTAGCGGTGAAATGCGCAGATATCAGGAGGAACACCGGTGGCGAAGGCGGATCTCTGGGCCATTACTGACGCTGAGGAGCGAAAGCGTGGGGAGCGAACAGGATTAGATACCCTGGTAGTCCACGCCGTAAACGGTGGGAACTAGGTGTTGGCGACATTCCACGTCGTCGGTGCCGCAGCTAACGCATTAAGTTCCCCGCCTGGGGAGTACGGCCGCAAGGCTAAAACTCAAAGGAATTGACGGGGGCCCGCACAAGCAGCGGAGCATGTGGCTTAATTCGACGCAACGCGAAGAACCTTACCAAGGCTTGACATACACCGGAAACATCCAGAGATGGGTGCCCCCTTGTGGTCGGTGTACAGGTGGTGCATGGCTGTCGTCAGCTCGTGTCGTGAGATGTTGGGTTAAGTCCCGCAACGAGCGCAACCCTTGTTCTGTGTTGCCAGCATGCCCTTCGGGGTGATGGGGACTCACAGGAGACTGCCGGGGTCAACTCGGAGGAAGGTGGGGACGACGTCAAGTCATCATGCCCCTTATGTCTTGGGCTGCACACGTGCTACAATGGCCGGTACAATGAGCTGCGATGCCGTGAGGCGGAGCGAATCTCAAAAAGCCGGTCTCAGTTCGGATTGGGGTCTGCAACTCGACCCCATGAAGTCGGAGTTGCTAGTAATCGCAGATCAGCATTGCTGCGGTGAATACGTTCCCGGGCCTTGTACACACCGCCCGTCACGTCACGAAAGTCGGTAACACCCGAAGCCGGTGGCCCAACCCCTTGTGGGAGGGAGCTGTCGAAGGTGGGACTGGCGATTGGGACGAAGTCGTAACAAGGTAGCCGTACCGGAAGGTGCGGCTGGATCACCTCCTTTCTAAGGAGCACTTCTTGGCCGGCAGACTTGTCTGACGGTCCAGAGGCCAGTACATCGGCGAATGTCCGGTGCTGGTTGCTCATGGGTGGAACGTTGATTATTCGGCCGGTTTCACGGGTCGGAGGCTGCAAGTACTGCTCTCGCAAGAGGGCGTGGAAAGCATGATCTCCGGACGGGGACTGGTCGGGCACGCTGTTGGGTGTCTGAGGGAATGAACCCCCTCGATGCCGACCCCGGTAAAAATCTGCTTCGGCGGGTTGTGACGGGTGGTTGGTCGTTGTTTGAGAACTGCACAGTGGACGCGAGCATCTGTGGCCAAGTTTTTAAGGGCGCACGGTGGATGCCTTGGCACCAGGAACCGATGAAGGACGTGGGAGGCCACGATAGTCCCCGGGGAGTCGTCAACCAGGCTTTGATCCGGGGGTTTCCGAATGGGGAAACCCGGCAGTCGTCATGGGCTGTCACCCACATCTGAACACATAGGGTGTGTGGAGGGAACGCGGGGAAGTGAAACATCTCAGTACCCGCAGGAAGAGAAAACAACCGTGATTCCGGGAGTAGTGGCGAGCGAAACCGGATGAGGCCAAACCGTATACGTGTGAGACCCGGCAGGGGTTGCGTGTGCGGGGTTGTGGGATCTCTCTTTCACAGTCTGCCGGCTGTGAGACGAGTCAGAAACCGTTGATGTAGGCGAAGGACATGCGAAAGGTCCGGCGTAGAGGGTAAGACCCCCGTAGTCGAAACATCAGCGGCTCGTTTGAGAGACACCCAAGTAGCACGGGGCCCGAGAAATCCCGTGTGAATCTGGCGGGACCACCCGTTAAGCCTAAATATTCCCTGGTGACCGATAGCGGATAGTACCGTGAGGGAATGGTGAAAAGTACCGCGGGAGCGGAGTGAAATAGTACCTGAAACCGTGTGCCTACAAGCCGTGGGAGCGTCGCGCATCAAGTTTACTTGGTGCGTCGTGACTGCGTGCCTTTTGAAGAATGAGCCTGCGAGTTTGCGGTGTGTTGCGAGGTTAACCCGTGTGGGGAAGCCGTAGCGAAAGCGAGTCCGAATAGGGCGGTATAGTAGCGCGCTCAAGACCCGAAGCGGAGTGATCTAGCCATGGGCAGGTTGAAGCGGAGGTAAGACTTCGTGGAGGACCGAACCCACCAGGGTTGAAAACCTGGGGGATGACCTGTGGTTAGGGGTGAAAGGCCAATCAAACTCCGTGATAGCTGGTTCTCCCCGAAATGCATTTAGGTGCAGCGTCGTGTGTTTCTTGCCGGAGGTAGAGCACTGGATAGGCGATGGGCCCTACCGGGTTACTGACCTTAGCCAAACTCCGAATGCCGGTAAGTGAGAGCGCGGCAGTGAGACTGTGGGGGATAAGCTCCATGGTCGAGAGGGAAACAGCCCAGAGCATCGACTAAGGCCCCTAAGCGTACGCTAAGTGGGAAAGGATGTGGAGTCGCAGAGACAACCAGGAGGTTGGCTTAGAAGCAGCCACCCTTGAAAGAGTGCGTAATAGCTCACTGGTCTAGTGATTCCGCGCCGACAATGTAGCGGGGCTCAAGCGTACCGCCGAAGTCGTGTCATTGCAGCA